>NZ_JBGEDP010000001.1:2407858-3611788 GCF_041206865.1 Mycobacterium sp. HUMS_12744610 | reverse complement strand
CGCCGAATGACTGGACGGTGCCGTGCTTTTGGCCCTCCCAGAAGTAGAAGTCGTTGAGCCCGATCTCCTTGTTCGCGGCGGTGGTCTTGTGGCCGGGGTGCGGCCAGACCTCGATCGTGTCCAGTAAATGGCGCATCAGGTTGCGCCCGACGTAGTCGGAGCCGTTGGCCAGTCCGCGTGGCCATTGCCCGGAGCGGGAGTTGAGTAGGAGCAGTGGGGTGGCCAGGGCGCCGGCGGCGAGCACCACCACTTTGGCTTTCAGTGCCAGCATGTCGTCGTGGTGTTGGGCGATCACCTGTCGGACGTGGGTGTGGTCGGCCTCGAGGCGGAGCACTCGGCATTCGTCGATCAGGTGGGCGCCGTGCTCGGTGAGGGCGGGTAGCACGCCGTTGCGGCCGGCGTCGTTCTTGCACGATCGGTCGCAGAGATAGGTCTGGCAGGTGGCACAGCCGTCGGTGTAGTCACACGCCATGGGCAGGTGGTAGGGGTGTAGGCCGCGTCCGGTCAGGTAGTTGACCAGGGGCTGGTTGTCGGGGGAGAACGGGGGAGCGGCGGGCAGGTTGACGTGGGCGGCTTCGGGTCGCAGGGGATCGGGTGCGCCGCGCACCCCGAGCAGTTTTTCGGCCTGGGTGTACCAGGGGGCTAGCTGGTCGTAGGTGATCGGCCAGGTTTCGGGGACGGTGGAGTCGCCGGGATCCTTGAAGTTTTGGCGGGGGGTGAAGTCTTGGGTGAAGAAGCGTTCGCAGACCATGCCGTAGAGGGCCGAGGAGCCGCCGGTACCGGCACCGATGTACGGCACGAAGCGTTTGGGGAAGCGTCCGCTGATGTCTTCGATTTCGTCGGTGGAGCGTCCGGCGCGGGCTAAGGCGTCGTAGTAGGTCGTTGCGGAGCGTGCCGCCTGGGGTTCGGCCAGTTCGGGCATGGCCGCGCGGATCGTGCCCGGTGTGCCGGGCAGGGTGGAGCGTCCTTTTTCGACGAACAGCACGCGTCGGCCCGAGCGGGCCAGCGAGTAGCCCAGCATGCCCCCACCCATGCCGGTGCCCACCACGATCACGTCCCACACGATGCGTTCGGCCTCGCGCGCGCTCAGATCGCCGTCAGCCAAAATAGAGCTCCTCAGTTGTAAGGGACAAACGGGGCGAAGTCACCCGCGCCGCCAAGCAGCCGTCGGCCGGAGGGTTGTTGGCGATTCCAGTTCTCCGCTTTAAACAGGACAACTTTCCCGCCGCGTCGCGTCAGCGCTTTGAGAGCCCGAGGCGCCCGAAGCCCCCGATCCGGCGGCGATGACGTCATGATTCGCCAACATACTCAACGTGTTGGACAGGTGTGTGATAATTGCTCGACTCGAAGATCGCGTCCTCTTTCCAGGTAGGTGAACTTGCACCCAGCCGACAGCGTTGGCCCTACCGACGAGACGCAAAGTCAACGCGCGGCACAGAAGCGATTTCGGCCGGACATCGAGGGTTTGCGCGCCGTCGCGGTGGTGGCCGTTGTCCTGTTTCACGCTGAGGTGCCCTGGGTCGGCGGCGGATTCGTCGGCGTCGACGTGTTCTTCGTCATTTCCGGCTTCCTGATCACCGGGTTGCTGTGGCGCGAGGCGAGTAGCACCGGCACCGTCCGACTGGGCCGCTTCTACGGGGCGCGAGCCCGCCGCCTGCTGCCGGCATCGGCCACGGTGGGCATCGTTACGATGGTTGGTGCGGCTTTCCTACTACCCGTGTTGCAGGCCGGACCGATCATTCGCGACGGAATCGCGAGCGCGTTGTACATCAGCAACTATTGGTTTGCTCTACAAGGCGTTGACTACCTGGCCGCCACGGCGACGCCCTCGCCGTTTCAGCACTACTGGTCGTTGGGGGTGGAGGAGCAGTTCTACCTGGTGTGGCCGGCAATGATCATCGGTACGGCTTGGCTCGTCCGCCGCGCGCATCGGCGCACAGGGCCTGGGGCCACTTCGTCGCAGAGCCTATATTTGCTGGTCCTCGCGCTGGTCGCGGTCGTGTCCTTCGCGATGTCGCTGGCGCTTACCCGCCTGGCGCCTCCTGTGGCGTTCTTTTCTCTGCCCACCCGCGCCTGGGAATTGGCGGCCGGCGGCCTGGTGGCCCTCACCGCCGGCCAGTGGCGCCGACTTCCGCCCTGGCCCGCCGCAATCGCGGGCTGGTCAGGGCTGGGCTTGATCCTGCTGGCCTGCACCTGGTTGAACCCGACAACACCCTATCCGGGTATCGCGGCGCTGTTGCCCGTGCTGGGAGCGGTGTTGGTGATCGGTGCAGGCTGCGCCGCCCCTGCGCAAGGATGCGGCCACGCACTAGCGGTGCGGCCCATGCGGGCGATCGGCCGGGTGTCCTATTCGTGGTATCTGTGGCACTGGCCGGTGTTGATGGTGGCGCTCTGGTCCATAGCACCTGAGGTGTTTCTGACTTTGCGATAGACATTCGCGTTTGATCAGACAACATCGTCGGGATCCTGTATGGGTTGAGTGTGCCTTTGCTGGCGGTGCCAGGCAAGTCGGCGGTTGCGGGCGGATTCGAGCCCGGCTTGGCGTGCTTTGCGGATGGCCTCCCCTCGTCCTTCGTGTTCGTCGTTGGGCGTGACATAGCCGATGCCGGCGTGCAACCGGACTCCGTTCCAGAATTGGCGGGTGACGGCAAGTTCGGCGCGCAGGGTGGCGGGGTCCTCGATCGCGAGCAGGTGCGGGAACTCGGCCTTGAGGTGCCCGTTGAAACTCTCGATCCAGGCTTGATCGGTCGGCGTTCCGGGGCGTCCGAAGTGCTGGGCGATCGCAGACATGGCCATGAACTCCCGCGTCGAGCCCGACGTCATCTGGGGACCGTTATCGGACACCGCGAGCAGGATCGGCCGGGCCTGGTCGTCGATGCCGATATCGACCAGGCCGTCGGCGCGTCGCTCAACGGCCTGCAGGAGTCCCTCGATGTCGAGCGCGTCGGTGAACCCGATCTCGACCTGGGTGGAGGTTTCCTCAGCGGAGACGACCTCGGTGATCCACTTGCGCGAGACCAAATCCTGAATGATCAACACTGCCATCCCCGCCCTGGTGAAGTGCGTCGTATCGTAAATCCAGATCGAGTTCGGCTTGTAGTCCACCCAATCCGGGAAGGGCTTGCGTTGAGAACGTCCAGGCTTGGGAAGTGGTCGAAAGTGCTTGTCCGCCAAGAACAGGACCCGACGAACACTCGACGGTGACACCCATACCCGGCCCAGATAAGAGCCGCGGTGAGCAAGCTTGCGGTGCGAGCGGTCGGTCTCGCCCCACTGGTCGAACAACGCCAAGACCTCGCTGACTTCTTCGTCGAGCAGCCCATGCATGGGCGACCCACCAGGGATCTTGTCGACCAGCTGGCCGATCGCTCGGCGAGCGATCCAGCGATGTGCCCGCAGCTCGCCGAGCTCCAACGCATGGCATGCCTGGCGCAGTGTCCAACCTTCATCGACCGCCTGGTCGAGCAAGCCCAACAGCGCCGTCTTGGTGGCCACGTCGACACGGTGTGGGACTCGGCCACTTAGCCCCAGCGCCCTTTTCCCTCGACCAACGTCAGCCGCACGGCCATCTCCTTGAGTGCCTCGGACAGCCGCGCGTTCTCGGCCTTGGCGGCATCGAGTTCGTAGTCGCGTTGGCGGGCCGCCGCGCCTGGCTTGGCTGCCGCCAGCGTGGCCAGCGCACCTTCCTTGGCGATCGTGCGGACGCGCATGATCGTCGTGCGATCCACCTGATGGTTGGCGGCGGCCTCGGCGATCGTCACCTCCTGGCGTACCAGCTGCAGCCATATCTCGTACTTCTGCGACGGGCTCAAGAACCGCTTCGGGCGACGGTGCGAGCGGTCGCCACCAGAGTTTGCTTCGGACATGATCAGATCCTCCAAGAGAGCTCGGAGAACCCGTCGGATGTCGTCTGATCGACACACCGATCTCTATCGCGAAGTCAGACGCAAAACACACCCTTGGTGGGTCATGCCTTCTGGCTTGCGCTGGCGGGGATATCGATTTCCCTCGGGCTGGCGGTGCTCACCCTGCGCTTCATCGAGAACCCGCTGCGATTCGCCCCTTCTGTATGTCGGTCGGCTACTCGCAGTCTCGCGCTCGGCGGTGGCGCCACTGCAGTAGTGGTCTGTGTGGGCGTGGTGTTTCTGGTGGTGCTGCCACACCCAGTCGGTCGCGGCCCGAAGGCTCCAACTCTGACTGTCACTGTGGCGCCTCCACCCGCGGGCTCTGGCATTGACGTGTTTGACGCGACTGTGCGGAATACGTTTTCGCAGGTGCAGGCCGCGGTCGCGGCATCGGTTGCACTGAGAGCCGTACCGTCAAATCTGGACCCACCGCTTGCCGGGCCGCCAAAATTATCGTTCTTCGCCCCCGAACGCTGCCTTCTCAGCTTTTTCGAAATCAGACAGACTGACTGCGCGATGGGTGACACCACCTCGCCGATTACGCTGGCCCTGGTCGGCGACTCGAACGCTGAAATGTGGCGCCCTGCGCTCCAGCAGGTCGCCGAGCTGCGGCATTGGCGGCTGGAAACCATGGCCAAAGTCGCCTGCCCACTGCTCGACCTGCCAATTCGCAACCCTGTTTTTGGCCGGGAGTACACCGAGTGTGAGCAATGGGGCGGTCAAATCACCGCCCGGTTGCGCGATGAGCACCCTCGGCTGGTCGTGCTCAGCGCAATGCGGCGATACGGTGCCCAATACGGTATGACGCCATACGGCGCAGCCTGGGTGGACAGCCTGACCCGCGAAGTGCTCGAGCTGCGCGGCACCGGTGCGCAAGTGTTGGTGCTCGGGCCGATCCCGGATCCGCATGTGCAGGCGCCGTTCTGCCTGTCCGGCCACCTCGATGACGCAACGGCCTGCTCGTCGGCAAGATCGACGGCGGTCAACGAAACTGGCATGGCAGCCGAGTCGGCCGCCACGAAAGCCGCCGGCGGATATTACGTCGACCTCACCGGACTGTTCTGCACCGCGGACCGCTGTCCGGTCATCGTCGGCAACACACTGGTGTATCAAGACCAGAACCACGCGACGGAGAAATATGCCCGGCTGCTGGCATCGGTGATCGGGGCGCTGGTCGACCGCATGCTTGCGCGCGGCTGACGACGGGAGGGGGCTCGTTGATGAGGCTCAGCGCCAGCAGGTTGAGCCACGACGTTCTCGATCGAGATCCCCCAGGCGGCCACTGTTAGTAGCGCCCTCAGTGCCTGGACGCACCGCCGCCCCGGTGTGGATCGGCATCCTGGGCGCGTCGCGCTGGGCGCCGATGACGCTCCTCGCCCCGGCGAAGGACAACACCGCGGTCGTCGTGGCGGCGGTGGCCTCGCGCGACGTGTCTCGCGCCCGGGCCTTTGCCGCCAAACACGGCGTCGACCGGGTTTATGACGACTACGCGGCGCTGATCGCCGATCCAGAGCTGGACGCGATCTATAACTGGTCTATAACCTGCTGCCGACAAGCGCGCACGGCAGGTGGACTCGGGCCGCGCTCGACGCGGGCACGCATGTGCTGTGCAAAAGCCGTTCACCGCCAATTCCGCCGAGGCCCGCGAGGTCGCCGAATTGGCCGTCAACTCGGATCGGGTCGTAATGGAGGCGCTCCGATACCGCTACCCGTTGACTGCGCGTGTTGGGCAGATCATCGCGTCGGGAGAGCTCGGCAAATTGGAGCGGGTGGAGATTGCGATCTGCGTGTTACTGCCCAAGCGCTCCAACGCCAACGCCTATGTTCGAACGATCAATAGCGGTGAATCGACAACGTCCGTGCTAAGCTGCATCGCGAGCGAGTAGTTGTCTTTGATAGTTCAGAGCATCATGATAGCGGTTCGGGACGAAGCTTGGCCAGATTGCAGTGATGGACTCATTTCGAAAAAGGAGAGGCGGTCACCCCGGTTGAGCAATGATATGATGCGCATGGTTGAGAAAAAGATAGTGGCGATAGTCGACATTATCCTTGCCCCATTTGTCTTTATCGGCGCAGTTTTGCTCAAATACGTCAGAACGGTCGGGGTTGAACAGCTTCCGTGGTGTAAAGCCATGCTTTTGCGCGCTGGCTGTTTTCCAATTAGGGATCATTACCACGAACCTGCTTTCCGCAATGCGCCGATCAGCGAGCTTTTATCGGCAGAGCGGGCCCTGCCGGGAATAGACTGGAACATCGAAGAACAGCTGCAGCTTCTTTCCTCTTTTTCGTACGCTACCGAGCTCGCCACTTTGTCAGGGACGAAGATTGGTGGTCGTGAATTCTACATTGATAATGGCGCCTTTGAATCGGGAGATGCCGAGTACTGGTACAGTTTGATTCGGTCGAAGAAGCCGAAGCGGATTATTGAGATCGGTAGCGGCTTTTCGAGCCAAGTTGCGCGCCGGGCGCTCGACGATAACAAGCGCGTCGATCCGCATTACTCATGCGAACACATCTTGATAGAGCCTTACGAGAATGACTGGCTCGAAAGCCTAGGCGTCACAGTCATCCGGGAAAAAGTTGAGAATTGTGACTTACAGATGTTCAAGGAGTTGGGTGCAGACGACATACTGTTCATCGACTCATCGCATGTGATCCGACCCCAGGGTGATGTCCTGTTCGAGTTTTTGGGAATCCTTCCCGTGCTCAACAATGGTGTAATTGTTCATATCCATGACATTTTCTCTCCAAGGGATTATCCGAATGCATGGGTCGTCGACAAAGTGCTTTTCTGGAACGAGCAATATCTGCTCGAAGCTTTTCTAACGTCCAACACGGAATGGAAAGTGATAGGGGCTATCAACTTCCTTCGGCACCATTATTACGAGGAATTGAAAGAAAAATGCCCCTACCTAACGGAGGGCCGCGAACCGGGTTCTTTCTACATTCAGAGAATCGGCGGTGAATCTTGATGCAACCTGGCGTGTCATCAGCATAACCATATTTGGTGCATTGTCGGCTACCCGAGAAGCGGTGAGGAGTTCTATAGCGATTGTGCGACGTCGCCTGGATGGTTTGGGATTAATCCGGCTCTTCACAGTTGAGGGTGTAGAGGTGCTGTGGGCCCGGGAGCGCTTCGGGGCGCAGCTGGGGTGGGCGATCGAGGACTGTCGGCACCTCTCAGTGCGGTTGGAACGCGATCTGTTGACCGCCGGCCAGCAGGTGGTGCGGATGCCGCCGAAGCTGAGGGCTCAGGCCTGGGCGTCCGCACGCACGAGGGGTAAGCCCGATCCTATCGACGCCTTGGCGGTCGTGCGGGCGTATTTGCGCGAGCCGGACCTTCCGTCGGCTTCACACAACGAGGTGTTGCGGGAGCTGAAGGTGTTGGTGGATCGCCGCGAAGTCCTTGTCGGCCAACGCACTGCGACGATCAACCGGCTGTTGTGGCGGGTGCACGAGCTTGATCCCGCTCATGTTCCTAGGGCCGGCTCGCTGAACACGGGCAAACATCAGGGCACCCTCGCGGACTGGCTGGCCATCCAGCCCGGCCCAGTCGCCAAGCCGGCCCACGAGGAGTTGACCGACGTAATCCGGCTCGTGGCCGCCATCAAGGAGCTGGGTAACCGCATTGGTGAGCGGGTCCGTGCCGTCGCTCCGGCGCTGCTGGCTCTGGCGGGCTGTGGGAAGCTGACCGCGGCCAAGCTCGTGGGCGAGGCAGCCGGGGTTACGCGGTTCAAATGCGAGGCCGCCTTCGCCCGCAATGCCGCGTGGCGCCCATCCCGGTCTGGTCAGGCAACACCGCCGGCCGATCCGCATGACCCGCTCGGGCAACCGCCAACTCAACGCCGCCCTGCACCGCATCGGCGTCACCCAGATCCGCATGGAGACCAGCCTCGGGCAGAGCTACTATCCCCGCCGCCTCGCCGAAGGCGACTCCACCCGAGAGGCGCTGCGTTGTCTCAAACCCCGACTGGCCCGCGTGGTCTTCGGCCACCTACACACCGATCACATAACCCACCAAACCGCTTGCCAACCGGCAGCGGCCTGAAATAGGAGAAACTCAGTGCCTGGACGCACCGCCGCCCCGGTGCGGATCGGCATCCTGGGCGCGTCGCGCTGGGCGCCGATGACGCTCCTCGCCCCGGCGAAGGACAACACCTCGGTCGTCGTGGCGGCGGTGGCCTCGCGCGACGTGTCTCGCGCCCGGGCCTTTGCCGCCAAACACGGCATCGACCGGGTTTATGACGACTACGCGGCGCTGATCGCCGATCCAGAGCTGGACGCCGTCTACAACCTGCTGCCAACGAGCATGCATGGCAGGTGGACTCGGGCCACGCTGGACGCGGGCAAGCATGTGCTGTGCCAAAAGCCGTTCTCCGCCAACGGGGCCGAGGCCCGCGAGATCGCCGAACTGGCCGGCAAGTGCGATCGCGTCGTGATGGAGGCCCTCCAATACCGCTACCACCCGTTGACCTCGCGCGTTGAGCAGATCATCGCGTCAGGAGAGCTCGGCAACCTGGAGCGGGTGGAGATCGCGATCTGCGTGTTACTGCCCAAGCGTTCCAACGCCAACGCCTATGACTACTCCCTTGCCGGGGGTGCGCTCATGAATACCGGCGTTTACGTGGTCGACATGGCTCGCACCTTCGGTGGTTCGACCCCCGACGTCGTGTCAGCACGGGCGAAGCTGGACGCTCCTCGGGTGGACCGGGCCATGATGGCCGAGGTGCGGTTCGCCGGCGGGCACACGGGCTTGCTGCGCTGCGCGCAGTGGTCGTCGGATCTGTTTCGGGCAAGCGTCACGGCGATCGGCGATCGCGGTCGCCTGCGTTACCGCAGCCCGGCGGCGCCACATCTCATCCCTCGGCTCTCGATCCGCTCGGCTGACGGAAAGCGCGTGGAGCGCTTCCCGCGGCGCAGCAGTTACGCGTATCAGCTCGAGGCTTTCGCCGGGGCGGTGCTGCGCGGGGAACCGGTGAAGACGACGCCGCAGAGCGCGATCGAGAACATGACGGTGATCGACGCCATCTATCGCGCTGCCGGCCTCCCGCTCCGCCAGCCATCCTGAACGCTGATCCGTTCGCCGGTTAGCGCGCCGGATCACAAGCAGCATGCCGCGTCGATCAGCGACGACACGGATTCGGCAGTCTGATCTGGGGCGGCAGGGCGCAGTCGGTGAGCCAGGCGTCGACGGTGCGCGCGAAGAGGTCTGGATGGCGGGTGGGCCAGTCATGGGGCATGCCGATCGCGACCCCGTCGACTCCGTTGGGCATTTGCTGCGCGAGCGCCGCAGCCAAGCGCCGTACGACTGGCAGTTCTTTGCTGCCGGTGACGAACAAGGTGGGCGATTCCGATTTGGCGAGCCCCTTGGGGAGGGTGAACCCCGCGGCGGCCATGGTGACGTCGGCGAGCTGCCCGCTGGTGATGAGACGGACGTCCTCGAGATACTCGTCGATGTGGGCCGAGGGGACTTTTGCCTGCCAGGACGTCCGGTAGCGGCTCACCATCCAGCGGTACATCGCGTTCCGGGCGGGCAGCGCCAGCAGTCGCCGCGTGAACTTGACGAACGGCAACGTGTTGACGAACGTTCCGCACAGCACCGCCCGATCAACGAATTTCGGCTCGGTCGCCAGCAACTGCACCCCCACTTGGGCCCCCAGCGACCAGCCCACTACGTGCGCACGGCCTGTTGTTACCCGGGAGCCGATGAGTTCGGCGACCGCGGTGGCGGCTCGGCCCATCTCGAACGGTCCCAGCTCGAAGCTCTTGCCGAAGTGGGGCAGATCGGGGACAAGGCAGTGATATTGCTGCACGCGCTCGACGATCGGCTCCCAGGCCCAGCCGCTCGCGTACGCGCCGTGAAGAAAGACGACGGCAGGCGCCGCCGCCGGACCGGATTCGCGTACGAACAGGTCCATAGCAGCATTATGAGGCGTTCCCCTCCAGCGCACCGCATGATTGCCCACCTCGGCGCTGGTCGGACCTATTCGCGTTTGCCGGCCGGGTCGCCGTGGCGAAGGGTCATCGCGGCCCTGCCCCGAAACTTCCGGATCTCAGGTCTATTGCACTGGTGTTGGATTAGACTTTCGACGGTTAGCGGGGTGGGAGGTCGCCGCTGTCGATTCACAGAACGCGCACGGGGGACTGAAGGGCTGGTTCCGCGATGGCTGAAGGCGTGTTCGGACGCAGCGACGCCGAGATCGACCTCCTGGTGCGTGGCATGCGGTCGGGCATCGCGGTGGTGGGCTTCGGCTACATCGGCACGGTGATCGGCGCCGTGCTGGCCGATCGCGGCTGGCCCGTGACCGGGATCGACGTGCGAGAGGCCGTCGTCGACGAGATCAACCTGGGCAAAAGCACCGTGCCCGAGCCGGGGCTGGGCGAACTCGTCGCCAACAGCGTGCGAATGGGTCGGCTCCGCGCCACCACCGATTTCGGTGCGCTCGCCGACAACGACTTCGTCATCGTGACCGTGGGTACGCCGCTGGGCCCGGACTTCGAGCCCATCGTCGACGACATCAAGGCGGCGGCGCGGGCCGTGGGCGAGCACCTGCGCGCCGGCCACCTCGTCATCCTCAAGAGCACAGTCCCGCCCGACACCACCGAAAAACTTGTGCGGCCGATCCTCGAAGAGACCTCGGGGCTGGCGGCCGGTGTCGACTTCGGGTTGGCGTTCTGCCCCGAGCGGCTTGCCGAAGGCCAAGCCATCCGCGAGCTGACGTCGATCCCCGTCGTGGTCGGTGCTGTCGATGAGCGCAGCGCCCGCGCCTGCTCCACACTGTGGCGACATGCCCTGGGAGTGGACTCGGTGATCGTCGACGATCCCCGGACCGCCGAGATGGTCAAGCTCGCCGACAACCTGTGGGTGGACCTCAACGTCGCGCTGGCCAACGAGCTGGCCAAGGTGTGCGACCGGCTCGGCATGGACGCGCTGCAAGTCATCGAGGCGGCCAACACGATGCCCAAGGGTGGGCGTGATGCGAACATCTTGCGCCCGAGCATGGGTGTGGGCGGCTACTGCCTGACCAAGGATCCGTGGTTCGTCAACCATCTCGGCCAGTCCGTCGGGTTGGATCTGGCCATCCCGCGGACGTCGCGGACCGTCAACGACACGATGCCCGCCTACACCTACGGGCTGCTCACCCAGCTGCTTGCCGATCAGGGCAAGGCGGTCGAGACCAGCAAAATCGCGGTGCTGGGCATCGCGTTCAAGAACAACACCGGCGACTGCCGGCTCACCCCCACCAAGTACGTTCTCGCCTTGCTCGAGGAGTCCGGTTGCCAGCTGTCGGTCCATGATCCGTGGGTGCCGGACGAGGAGGCCCACACGGTGACGAAGATCCCGCTGACCCCGGACATCGAATCGGCGGTCAAGGATGCCGACGCCCTCGTGGTTCTCGCGGGGCACCGGGAGTTCCACCAGATCCCGCTGGTGCGCCTCGCCGAACTCACCGCGGCCGGGTGTGTGTTCCTGGATGGACGGAACAGCTTTGACCCGGCGGCGGTGCGCGCCGCCGGCTTCGTCTACAAGGGGATCGGCCGGTAAGCGGCCGACAGCAAACATCAACCGCTAGTTGGAAACGAAAGAGCAAACATGTCCAATGTCGTCGTGACGGGCGGCTACGGCTTCATCGGATCGCACTTGGTCTCGGCATTGCTGGACCGCGGGGACTCGGTCACGGTGTTCGACTTCGCCAAGAACACCCGCGACACCAGCATCGACTTCGATCGGCACCCCAATTTTCGGTTCGTGCAAGGCGACGTCACCGACCTGGGCGCGCTGGAACAGGCCCTGACTGCCGGGGTTGACACGGTTTTTCACCTGGCCGCCGTCGTCGGTGTCAAAAACTATCTCAACGATCCGCTCGGTGTTCTCGACGTGAACGTGATCGGCACGCGCAACGTCCTGCAGCTCAGCCAGCGGCGCGGAACGCGTGTGGTGTTCGCCAGCACGTCGGAGGTGTTCGGAAAAAACCCCAACCCGCCGTGGGCCGAGGACGACGATCGTGTCCTGGGTTCGACGAGGACCGCGCGCTGGAGCTACAGCACCAGCAAGGCCATGGCCGAACATCTCGTGTTCGCCATGCATTCCGCCTACGGGCTGCCCGTGACGGTGGTGCGCTACTTCAATGTGTATGGCCCGCGGCAGAATCCGATATTCGTGATCTCGCAGAGCATTCACCGGATTCTCAACGGCCGCCCCCCGTTGCTCTACGACTCCGGTGAGCAGACCCGGTGTTTCACCTACATCGACGACGCCATCGCCGGCACCCTGCTCGCCGCCGACAGCGACGCGGCGATCGGTGAGGCCTTCAACATCGGCAGCATGACCGAGACGACCATGCGTGATGCCGTCGACCTGGCGATCAAGATCGCGAACGTCGATGCGGTGTCGAGTGCCGAAGCTGTGGACACCGCGGCGCGCTACGGGGGCCGCTACGAGGACATCCCCCGTCGCATCCCGGACTCGAGGAAGGCGCAGCGTGAGCTGGGGTGGCGCTTACGGGTCGACGTCGAGGAGGGGATCCGGCGCACCATCGAGTGGGCGCGGGCCAACCCCTGGTACCTCGAAGAGCCCGCTGCGCATCAGGCGTAAGGCTGCGAGCAGTCGTATGCGGGACCGCTTTCGGCGCCCCGCAACGTGTCAACCACTGGCGAGTGCGCGGTCGGTCAGCACCCCCATCACCGGTGCCAACTGCCGGGAGTACTCGCGCGTCAGGTGGGCCTCGTCCAGGTAGACCAGGGTGTTGCCCACGATGGCGGGGCAGCGGTCGGCGGTGCAGAACAGCTCGGTGAGATCGGAGTATTGTCCGCCGCCGGTCTTGGTGGCGGCGATTTCGGCCGCGATGCCGGCTTGGTTCACCGCCTTCGAGGTCGGCGGAGAGCAGGCCGTCGCGTCATCGAGGTGGGCGGCCAGGCAGTCCGGCGCTATTGAAAGCGGATCTGGGATCGGCCCGAGGACGAGCAGCTGCGCACCGGTGTCGCGTAGCCTTTTTACCAGGCGGTTCAGGCTGTCGATCCACGCCGGATCGTATGACTTGAAACCCGCTTTAACAACGGCGCTGCCGTAAATGCGCGTCATACTGAGCACTATGAGCCGCGGACGCTCGGCTTGTAAGCGTGCGGTGATCTGACCCCGCCACTGGTCACACTCGGTGTAAGCCCGGTCAACGGCGGTGTTGATGGTGGGCAGGTCAAGCAGCGGGCAGGCGCTCTTCGTCATGGTCTCGAGCCGCCAGTGCCGCTCGGTTGCGACTTGTTGAAACGCCGGGTTCCACATCGCAGCATCCGAGTCGCCGACCAGAGCCACGGTCGTCTTCGAGGTGGTATCGCCCGATGTGCACTCCGGCTGTCCGACTTCGAATAAATTGCGGAGGCAGCCGTGCAAGTACAGGGCCCGAAATTCGCTTGTGACGTCGGCAAGCGGCGGGCTCAGGTTCGAGGGGACGGATTTCAGGTTGGCTGATGCCGCGACCGCCGCCTGCACTTGCGCGAATGCTTGCTGTACCGCCGCGTCGTAGGCGTCCATGCTGGAACCGGTGGGCGGGGCGGCCGCGGTGATAGTCAGCGCTGGAACCGCCGGCCCGCGGCCGACCGGGACAGGCATCCATACCAGGAGTGCCACGCCGACACCGGCTGCGATCGCGGTGGCCGCGCCGCCAACGGCGAGACTGCGGTTGGCCGACCGGCGCAGGGCAGGGGCGAAGCGCAGCGGGTTCTCGATGAAGCGCAGAGTCAAGAAGGCCAGCCCAAGGGAGACCAAAACCGCGGTCAGCCTTTGCTCTGGGGAACCGGCGATCGCTGACGGGGGTACCACCTGTAGCAACGGCCAGTGCCACAGATACCACGAGTAGGACACCCGGCCGATCGCGCGCATCGGCCGCACTGCCAGGACGCGTCCCACTCCCTGAGCGGGTGCGGCGCAGCCCGCGCCGATCACCAGTGCCGCACCCAGCACGGGCAACAGCGCGGCGGTACCCGGATAGGGCGTGGCCGGGCCTACTAGGACGCAGCCCAGGACGATCACCCCCAGGCCCGTGCATCCCGCGATGGCGGCGGCCACTGCCGGGAGTCGGCGCCACTGGCCGGCGGTCAGCGCCACCAGGCCCCCCACGGCCAACTCCCAGGCCCGGGTGGGCAGGGAAAAAAACGCTACGGGCGGCAGCACGCGGGTGAACACCAGTGACAGCGCAAACGACGCCGCCGCGACCAACGCCAGGACGACCAGATACGGGCGTTCCGAGGAGGCGGCCAGGGCGTTGGTGCGCCGCTGCGCACGCCGGATCAGCCACGCCGTGCCGATGATCAAGGCCGGCCACACCAGGTAGAACTGCTCCTCCACGCCCAACGACCAGTAGTGCAGGAACGGCGACGGAACGGCGTCGGCGAGATAGTCGACGCCTTGGAACATGAACCGGTAGTTGGCGACGTACAACGCGCTGGCGATGCCGTCGACGAAGACGCTCCGCGACTGCAACACCGGTGACAGGAAGGCTGCGCCGATCATGATGACGACGCCGACCGCCGCCGACGCCGGGAGCAGTCGGCGTGCCCGCGCCCCGTAGAACCGGCGCAGCCCGACGGTTCCGGTGCTACTCGCCTCGCGCCAGAGCAGCCCTGTGATCAGAAAGCCCGAGATGACGAAGAACACGTCCACGCCAACAAGCCCACCGCTCACCCCAGTTACGTGGGCGTGAAACAGGACAACGGCCAGCACCGCGATGGCGCGCAGACCCTCGATGTCAGGGCGAAATTCCTTGTGTGGCGTTTGCCGGCGCAGCACCTCATTGGTAGGACTGACGCTGTCGGCCTGCCGCACGGTCACCTACCTAATGAGAGGAGGAGTGCTTCGAGTCGAGGCATTATCACACACCTGTTCAACACGGCTCGGCCGAATCCTCAACTACTTGCACATAGGCCCGCTCTCGGGCGAACAAAAGTTGTCGGTCAAGATCGCCGCCATTCCGCCGCACGACAACGGGCAGATGACGAATATTTGCGTCACAGCGGCTGAAGGACAGTCCAGGGACTCTGCCGCGATGGTCCGGCGTGTGGGCCGCTCGCCTAAAAATTCCGCCTTCCGGCTCGATAGCGCGGTTACCGGGTTATGCTGCTGGGCGTCTGAGCCGGGTATGCAGGCTTCCGCTTGAATTCCCAGAATGCGCACGGGCAGTGAAAGGCTAGGGTTTCGCCGATGAAATTTGTGCTGGCAAACTGGGGAACTCGCGGCGAAGTCGAGCCCTACGTCACTGTCGGCCGCGAGCTGGTGCGCCGCGGGCACGAGGTGCACATGGCCGTAGCACCCGAGATGGTCAGCTTCACCGAGGCCGCCGGGCCCGCGGCGGTTGCCTACGGACCGGCGTTGAAGGCCATCCTGGACCCGCACCGCGATTTCTGGGCGGGTTTGTTCACCCACCCGTGGAGGATCCGGGAGCTGGGCAAGTTGTCGGCCGAGTATTCGCAGCCCCTCATCGAGTGTCGTGCGGAGGTGAGCGCAACGCTGACGTCGCTGGCGGACGGGGCCGACCTGTTGCTCACCGGCATGAATTACGAGGATGACGCGGTCAATGTCGCAGAGCACTGCGACATTCCGCTCGCCACCCTGCATATCTTCCCGCTGCGGGCCAACGGCCAGCTCCTGCCGTTTCTGCCGGCTCCGTTGGCGCGCTCGGCGATGAAGCTGGTCGACTGGGCGGCTTGGCGAGGAGGGAAGAAGGTCGAGGATGCGCAGCGTCGTGGCTTCGGGTTGCCGGAAGCAACACGGCCGTGGCCGCGCCGGATCACCGAACGCGGATCGCTGGAAATCCAGGCCTACGACGAGGTGTGCTACCCCGGGCTGGCGGCCGAATGGGCGAAATGGAATGCACAGCAGGTTCCCAAAAGGCCGTTCGTCGGTGCGTTGACGATGGAGTTGCCGACCGATAACGACGACGAGGTCGCGTCGTGGATCGCCGCGGGAAAACCGCCGATCTGCTTCGGCTTCGGCAGCGTAGGCGTCGAATCTGCTGCCGACACGCTTGCCATGATCAGCTCGGCCTGCGCGCGGCTAGGCGAGCGGGCGTTGATCTGCGCTGCCGGGACCGACTACAGCAACGTCTCCCACTCCGAGCACGTCAAGGTGGTGGGCGTGATGAATTACGCGGCGGCCTTGCCGGGCTGCCGCGCGTTCGTGCACCACGGCGGCTGCGGTACCACCAACGCGGGCCTGCGCGCGGGATTGCCGACGTTGATCCTGTGGACGCTGCCCGACCAGGGACTCTGGGGAGCGCGGGTTAAACGACTGAAAGTCGGTACTGGGCGTCGCTTTTCGGCGACCACCGAGGAATCGTTGGTCGCGGACCTGCGCACGGTCCTGGCGCCGCAGTGCCTTACCCGTGCGCGTGAGCTTGCTGCCCGGATGACCAAAGCCGCCGATAGCGTGGCGACCACCGCCGATCTGGTGGAGAATTTCGCTCGCCTCAAGCGGGTTGGCTGAGCGGTTCTACTTCAGCACAGCTGTCTTTGGTGTGTGATCGCTTGGGCCACCCGGTGTTTCGGGTTGCTCGCCGATCCAGTCAAGCAGGGCGCGCAGGCCGTCCTCGAGTGCCCATTGGGGGCGCCAGTCGAGTCCGTTCGTTGCCGGCTCGATGTCGCACTGGGCGGCGCGTACGTCGCCGTCGCGGAATTTTCCCACGATCTTCGGTTCGGGGGCATCGCAGAGGGTGGCGATCTTTTTAGCCAGCTCATGGATGGTGGTTGGGGTACCCGAGCCGATGTCGAGGCAGCGTGGTCCGGTCGCAGGCTTTTCAATCGCGGCGAACAGCGCCTCGACGACGTCGTCGATGTAGACGAAGTCGCGCACGATGTGTCCGTCTTCGTAGACCTCCAGCGGGCACTGCTGGCGCGCCAGTCGCGCGAAAAGGGCGACGATTCCGGTGTAGGAATTCGTCAGTGACTGGCCCGGTCCGTAGACGTTCTGCAGCCGCAGCACGCTGAGGTTGTTGTCGTGGGCGGCTGTCCAGGCGGCCAAGAGGTGTTCTTGGGCGAGTTTGGTTGCGGCGTAAATGTTGGTGGGCCGCGGCTCCGTTCGTTCCGCGCAGCTCGGCAGCGGCACCGCAGGTTCGTCCGTAGGTCCTTGCGGATCCCAGATGCCGGACACGAGCTGAGTGTGGCTGCGGGGCTGCGGGTAGAAGATCTGGGAGCCGCATCGCCAAGCGCCTTCCCCGTAGACGGCGCGCGAGGACGCCACGACGAGCTGGTCGGGCACGTGTGCCGAGCGACTCAAGGCATCGAGGAGTTGGGTGGTGCCAACTACGTTCACCAAACCATGGCGGGTCGCCTCCGAAAGCGACTGGGCCGTTCCGGTCTCGGCCGCCAAGTGGACGACTTGGGAGGGTCGGCACAACCGCAGCACGGCGTCCCAGTCTGTTTTGCGTCTGACTTCGCGATAGAGATCGGTGTGTCGATCAGACGACATCCGACGGGTTCTCCGAGCTCTCTTGGAGGATCTGATCATGTCCGAAGCAAACTCTGGTGGCGACCGCTCGCACCGTCGCCCGAAGCGGTTCTTGAGCCCGTCGCAGAAGTACGAGATATGGCTGCAGCTGGTACGCCAGGAGGTGACGATCGCCGAGGCCGCCGCCAACCATCAGGTGGATCGCACGACGATCATGCGCGTCCGCACGATCGCCAAGGAAGGTGCGCTGGCCGCGCTGGCGGCAGCCAAGCCAGGCGCGGCGGCCCGCCAACGCGACTACGAACTCGATGCCGCCAAGGCCGAGAACGCGCGGCTGTCCGAGGCACTCAAGGAGATGGCCGTGCGGCTGACGTTGGTCGAGGGAAAAGGGCGCTGGGGCTAAGTGGCCGAGTCCCACACCGTGTCGACGTGGCCACCAAGACGGCGCTGTTGGGCTTGCTCGACCAGGCGGTCGATGAAGGTTGGACACTGCGCCAGGCATGCCATGCGTTGGAGCTCGGCGAGCTGCGGGCACATCGCTGGATCGCTCGCCGAGCGATCGGCCAGCTGGTCGACAAGATCCCTGGTGGGTCGCCCATGCATGGGCTGCTCGACGAAGAAGTCAGCGAGATCTTGGCGTTGTTCGACCAGTGGGGCGAGACCGACCGCTCGCACCGCAAGCTTGCTCACCGCGGCTCTTATCTGGGCCGGGTATGGGTGTCACCGTCGAGTGTTCGTCGGGTCCTGTTCTTGGCGGACAAGCACTTTCGACCACTTCCCAAGCCTGGACGTTCTCAACGCAAGCCCTTCCCGGATTGGGTGGACTACAAGCCGAACTCGATCTGGATTTACGATACGACGCACTTCACCAGGGCGGGGATGGCAGTGTTGATCATTCAGGATTTGGTCTCGCGCAAGTGGATCACCGAGGTCGTCTCCGCTGAGGAAACCTCCACCCAGGTCGAGATCGGGTTCACCGACGCGCTCGACATCGAGGGACTCCTGCAGGCCGTTGAGCGACGCGCCGACGGCCTGGTCGATATCGGCATCGACGACCAGGCCCGGCCGATCCTGCTCGCGGTGTCCGATAACGGTCCCCAGATGACGTCGGGCTCGACGCGGGAGTTCATGGCCATGTCTGCGATCGCCCAGCACTTCGGACGCCCCGGAACGCCGACCGATCAAGCCTGGATCGAGAGTTTCAACGGGCACCTCAAGGCCGAGTTCCCGCACCTGCTCGCGATCGAGGACCCCGCCACCCTGCGCGCCGAACTTGCCGTCACCCGCCAATTCTGGAACGGAGTCCGGTTGCACGCCGGCATCGGCTATGTCACGCCCAACGACGAACACGAAGGACGAGGGGAGGCCATCCGCAAAGCACGCCAAGCCGGGCTCGAATCCGCCCGCAACCGCCGACTTGCCTGGCACCGCCAGCAAAGGCACACTCAACCCATACAGGATCCCGACGATGTTGTCTGATCAAACGCGAATGTCTATCGCAAAGTCAGAAACACCTCAAGTCGGGAGCGTGGGTGACGTCGCCGGTGCACAGCCGCACCGATGGTGGCAGGTCGATCGTGGCGCGTTGGCCGTGTACCTGCGGGTGCAAGACGTCCATCACCGCGACGTCGTAGCCGGCGTCGACGAGGCGGCGCGAAAGCGCGGACCCGATGAACCCTGCTCCGCCAGTGATGAGCACCGATTTCGACAAAATCCGATCCCTCTCGTTGCGCAGCAAAGGAAATACGTGACCGGCACGCGTTGTTCGAGGTGGGTTCCGCATCAACCCGGGGCGAGAGTGCGGTTCACCAGGGCGCCGACGACCGGGGCCAATAGCCGGCTGTATTCGAAAGTTACGTGGTCCTGATCACGGTAAACCAAGGCGTTGCCGACGATGACCGGGCAGCGTTCGGCGGTGCAGAACAACTCGGTGAGGTCAGCGTATTGTCCACCGCCGGTTTGGGTGGCGGCGGACTCGGCCGCTATGCCGGGTTGGTTAACCGCCTTCGACCGGGGCGGCGAGCAGGCGCTCGCGTCGTCGAGGTGCAGGGACAGGCATAGGGGCACCACCGACTGCGGATCCGGCATCGGCCCGAGCACCAGCACCTGGGCGCCCGTCTCGCGCAGCTCTTGCACTTGACGGGTCAGGCTGGCGATCCACGCCGGATCGTAGGACGTGAAACCGGACGCCCAACCATAGCGGGCGCCGTATCGGCGCATCATGCTGAGCACGATCAGGCGCGGGTGCTCGGCCCGTAACCGGGCGGCGATGTGATCGCGCCACTGCTCGCACTCGGTGTACCCCCGGCCAAAGAGGGGGATGGCGATGGGCAGATCCATCATTGGGCAGTAGGCCTTGGCCAGGGTCTCGAGCCGCCAATGCCGCTGCCCGGCGATCTTTTCGAATGCCGGCTCCCACATCGCGGCATTCGAATCGCCGACCAGGGCCACCGTGGTCGACGAGGCGGTATCGCCCGTCGCGCACTGGGGATGATCGATCAGGAGGAGATCGCGCAAGCAGTCTTTGGAGCCGCCGAGCGGTGTTTTCGTCGCGTCGGTAAGCGGCGGGTTCAGGTTCGAGGGGACGGCTTTGAGATCGGCCGAAGCCGCGACCGCAGCCTGCACCTGAGCGAACGCGTTCTTTACCGCCGCGTCATACGCGTCCTTGTCTGAGCCCGCGAGCGGAGGCGTCGCAGTGACGGTCAACGTGGGCGCTGCCGGGCCACGGCCGACAGGGCTGGGTACCACTGCAAGCAGCGCCACGCCCATACAGACCGCTACCGCGGTGGCGGCACCGCCAAGTACCAGGCTGCGGCCAGCCGACCGGCGCACGGGAGCGGCGAAGCGCAGCGGGTTCTCGATGAAACGCAGGGTGAGCATGGCCAGCCCGAGAGAAAACAAAATCGCCACAATTGCCAGCCAGAGCGGGTGCCTCGGCCATCCCGCCGCAGGCATCGCCACCAGCAGGACCGGCCAGTGCCACAGGTACCACGAGTAGGACACCCGGCCGATCGCGCGCATGGGCCGCACAGCCAGGACGCGTCCGATTCCCTGGACCGGGGCTGCGCAGCCCGCGCCGATCACCAGCGCCGCGCCCAGGACGGGCAACAGCGCCGCGGTACCCGGATACGGTGTGGCCCGCCCCAATTGGGTGCAGGCCAGCAGGATTACCCCTAGCCCGGCCGACCCCGCGATGGTGGCGGGCAGAGCCGGGAGTCGGCGCCACTGGCCGGCGGTGAGGGCCACCAGGCCGCCGACCGCCAGCTCCCAGGCGCGGGTTGGCAGCGAAAAGAACGCCACGGGAGGCGCCAGGCGGGTGAGCGCCAGCGACATTGCGAAGGACACGGCCGCGACCAGCGAAAGGACCGCCAGATACGGGGCTGGCGATGAGCCGGCATGGGTTCGGGTACGCCGCCGAACAAGCCGGATCAGCCAGGCCGTACCAAGGATCAAGGCGGGCCACACCAGGTAGAACTGCTCCTCGACGCCCAAGGACCAGTAGTGCTGGAACGGCGACGGCGGTAGGTTGGTGGCGAGGTAGTCGACGCCTTGGAGCATGAACCGGTAGTTGCTTACATACAACGCGCTGGCGATGCCGTCTTTGATGATGCTCCGGGACAGCAACGCGGGTACCAGAACAGCCGCGCCGAGCATGATGACCACGCCGACTGCGGCGGAGGCCGGCAGCAGTCGGCGGGCCCGCGCTCCGTAGAAGCGGGCCAGCCGGACGGTGCCGCTGGTGTTTGCCTCGCGCCAGAGCAGTCCGGTGATCAGGAAGCCTGAGATGACGAAGAAGACGTCGACGCCGACAAATCCACCGCCCACCCCGGGTATGTCGGCGTGAAACAGCACAACGGCCAACACCGCGACGGCGCGCAGCCCCTCGATGTCGGGGCGAAATCCCTTTTTTTCCGGCGGTCGACTCTGTACTGCGTCGGTAGTGCTAACGCTGTCGGCCGGATGCAAGGTCACCTACCTGGGAATAGGAAGAGTCGAGGCATTATCACACACCTGTCCAACAGACCAAGTCGATTCCACCACTCTCAACCGTCGGCGAGCGCGCGGTCGGCCAGCGCCCCCATAGCCGGGGCCAACGCTTGGGCGTATTCGAGTGTCATGTGATTGCCGTCGAAGTACACAAGGGTGTTGTCGACGATGACCGGGCAGCGATCGGCAGTGCAGAACAGCTGGCTGAGGTCGGCGTAGCGTCCGCCGGCGGCTTGCGTGGCGGCGGACTCGGCGGCGATGCCGGATCCGTTGACCGCCGCCGACCTTGGCGAAGAGCAGGCGGTCGAAGCTGCTGCACCAGTCGTGCCAGGCCGTCGTTCCACACCGGGTCGTAGGAGGTGAAGCCCGGCGTGTAGGTGTGCCCGAAGCCGTACCCGCGGTACATACTCACCACCACCAGCCGCGGGTGTTCAGCCTCTAGGACGGCGCTGATGTAGTGACCTCCAGCAGGGCGGGGATTTCGCGGTATCGGGGTCTCGACGGCTGGGAGGGGCTTGCGCTGGCTGATATTAATGGGATCGTAGGTGGCCTGGTGGCCTGGTGGCCTGGTGGTCCCGATCAGGCGATGGCCCAGCCCCCGGCCGCTGAATGCAGGCCCAGGCTGGCCAATCGGGCGAGGTTGATCGCGCCGGCTCGGGCGAGGATGTCGGTCAGGATGCGTTGTTGTCCGCGGCAGCGAGCCTTGCGACCACCCCAGGGGCGCCGGGTGAAGTGACTGATCTTGCGTTCCACAACCGGCCGATACGTTCGGTAATCGGTCTGCCAGGCCGGGTCGCGTTGGCGGGCCTTGGCCAGCTGTAGGGCGGCCTCATGGGCATGGATGGTGATCACCCGTCCACGGCGGGCTTTGGTGCATTGCGCCCGCAGCGGACACGACCCACACAATGCCCCGAAGCGAGCGACCTGCTGACGCCGCCCGGTGCTGATGGCCACAGTGTGCTCGGCCGGGCAGGTGACGGTGCCCGCAGTCAGGTCGATACCGAACTGGTCTTTGGAATAGCCGTTGGCGTTGCGCACCGGGGGCACTTTGGCGCGCATGTCATGGCCACGTTGGGTCTGCTCATCGAGGGTGGCCCCATCAGCGTAAGCCGAATCGCCATACACCTCAAAGACATTGGGCTCCGACTCGTTTCGCACATGCTCACCGTGATCGGTGATCGTTTCATCGGCATCGGCATCGGCATCGGCATCGGCATCGGCATCGGTGGCGGCATCGGTGGCGGCGGAATCGGGTGCAGCACTCGTGGTGTCGGTGACCGGGTTGCCCAGCAGCTCGTCGATGACCTCACGGTCGGCGGCGTTGGCCGCGGTGACGGCCACCGCGGTGATCAGCTCGTCATCGGGATCGATACCCAAATGGGACTTGTAGCCATCGAAGGTCCGCGCCCGCGACTTATGCCCATGGCGGGCCTCGGTATCAACGGTGGAGATCAGCCGATCCCGGGCCACCCGCCTCGCGATGCGAAACACCCCGTCGTCGCCGGCCTCGACGTCCTGGCCGGCCACCAGCGCCAGCAACTCGACCGCCTCACCGAGTGCCCCGTCAAGCTGGCGGCCATCGCAGGCCTCCAGTGCTGCCTTGGCGTCGCGCACCAGCGCATCGACCAAGGCTTCACGCGCCGTGGGATCGTCCCAGTCACACGGTGGTTTTCCCAGGCTGGCGTAGTCATCGTCGCGGGTCAGCACGGTGCGCACCGCACCGGCCACCTCCGGATCGGCCCGATCGGCCACCGCCAGTAGTTTGCGGATCGCGGCCCGCAGCTGGATCACCGTGTCCTGGGTGGCCACCGCATCCAACAGCGGAGTGGAATCGAGCACCCGGCGCCGTCCCCGCAACAACCCCGCCGCCCGCGCCGTGGTGTTGACGTCCTCGAACAACCGCCGTGGCCGATCCGATGCGCGTAGCCGGTTGCGCATCCCGACCAGCACCGTGGGATGAAACGCCTCCGCATCCACGGTCAACCCGGCGGCCGCTTTCCAGCGCAGGTCAAAGGCCAGCCGGTCGCAGGCCTCCCGATCCGAAAGCCCCTCGTAGGCCTGCAGCAGCATCACCGCGGCCATCACCCGCGCCGGCACCGTTGGCCGACCCAACGCCGAACGCTTGAACACATCAGCGAAATAATCGTCGTCGAACAGTGCACCGCCGTGGTCGGCCAGCAGCCGATAGATGCTGCCCGCCGGCAGCTGATCGCCGACAAGCAGCATCACGTCATCGAACCGGCCCTGCCGATTTTCCCGTCCCAAAGCCACGCATCTGATCCTCGCCGCCCATCCATGCGAAACCCGCTCAGCCACGCCGAAAGTCAGCGACTAAAACAGCACCGTCCTAGGCGGGCGAGGATCTGGGCGCGCCATTGCTGACATAACGCGTCGGACACCGCGCGACGTATGGTATCGGCGATCGGCAAGCCCATCGGCGTGCAGGCGCCCTTTCCCAGAGTCTCCAGCCGCCAGTGCCGCCGCATGGCGATGTGCTGGAACGCCGGGGCCCACATCGTGGCATGCGAGTCGCCGAGCAGGGCCACCGTCGTCGTCGAGGCGGTATCGCCCGTGGCGCACTCAGGTTGACCCGCTTCGAAAAGATTGCGCAGGCACCCATTCTGGAATACGGCCTTATATTCGGCCGCCGTACCGGCGAGCGGAGGGTCCAGGTTCGACGGGACGGCCTTGAGCTCAGCCGATGCGTTGACCGCGGCCTGCACCTGCGCGAACGCCAGATGCACCGCCGCGTCGTGCGTCGATGCTGGAACCTGCGGGGGGCGGCGTTGCATCGATGGACAGCGCCGCAGCCGCTGGGCCGTGCCCCACCGGTACGGGAATCGATGCCAGCAGCGCCACGCCCACGGCGACCGCCATCGCAGTCGCGGCGCCACCGAGCGCGAGGCTGGCCAGGGCGGAGTGGCGGATTGGGGCGGCGAACCGCAGCGGGTTTTCGACGAAGCGCAGGGTAAGCACCGCCAGCCCACTGGAGACGAGGACCGTCGCCAACCTGCCGGCCAGCCCAAGGGGGTGGCCCAGCAACGGCGCTACCAGCACCAGCACCGGCCAGTGCCACAGATACCACGAATAGGACGCCCGGCCGATCGCCCGCATCGGTCGCACTGCCAGCGCGCGGCCGCAATTCTGCGACGGTGTGGCACAGCCGGCGCCGATCACCAGCGCCGCGCCCAGCACGGGCAACAGCGCGGTGACACCCGGATCGCCAGCGAAAGCAGGAACGACACGGCCGCGACCAGCGCCAGGACCACCAGATACGGGCGTTTCGAGGAGGTCGCCTCGGCTCTGGTGCGCCGCCGTGCAAGCCGGATGAGCCAGGCCGTAGCAATGATCATGGCCGGCCACACCAGACAGAACTGCTCCTCGACGCCCAACGACCAGTAGTGCTGGAACGGCGAGCCCGTTCTGGACGCGGCGAAGTAGTCGACTTGTTGCGCGATGAACCAGTAGTTGCCGACATACAGCGCGCTGGCGATGCCGTCGTCGAGGACCAACGGGGCCTGCAGTGGGGGCAGCAGCGCAACCGAGGCGATCATCGTGATCACGCCGACCGTGGCAGATGCCGGCGACCGGACCGACGCGCCGGATCTCACCGCCAGCCGACGCCAGACCGCGGGGAGTGTAAACGCCGCCGCTCCGCGGCGGGCTCGGCTTCGGCGTCGAGGCAATCACCGGGTTGTCAGGCCAAGCAAAGAACCCTTCCGGTCGACATCGCCGGCGATCAGGGACAGATCCCCACCCACATCGGGTCGTTGACCAGCTGCGAGCAGCGGGACAACAGACCCCGCACCGATTGTTCGGTGTTGACTGCAGCGGGGATCGGGGACAGCGCGAAGAAGACGATCGCCACCGCGAACCAGACCCGGGTGCGTCCGGTGGCCGAGCGGGCCGATTCGGGTTCACGGCTCACATAGAGCAGATAAACCACGCCCACATCGAAGGAGACCGCGATCCACCATCGGGTCCAATCGGCCGACGTTGCGTAAACCGGCAGCAGTAGCAGTGCCGCCAGCGTCACCGAGGAAAGCCATCCGCGTACGGCCTGGCGAAATCGCCCGAAGGGGACGCCGGAAATACCCCTGATCACAACCATTGTCAGCGCGAGGACGAAAACCCCAGCCATTGTCGACATGATCAACGGGCCCCCACCGATTTGGTCAGGTCCGATGAGGGGAGTTTTTCTCGTCGTGACGGTGATGAAGCGACAGGTCCAGTCGTGATAGTCCACGTAGGCGTGTTCCCCGCTCGGTGCCGGGCCGGGGGCCCAGCGAACGGCTCTGTGCGGCAAGCGGCCACAATGCGACGACACGTCTTGCCGTCGCAGCAACGCGACCGCCAGCGCGACGGCCAAGCCCGGGCCCACCGCGAGAACCCCGCTCAGACGCCGCATCCTGGTGGAACCGTGCGCCAGAACCACGATCGCCAGGACCGCGCCGAGTGCCTGCAGAAACGGAACGGCCTCGTGGATAAGCGTCAGCATCGCCGTCGTCATGCCGTAGATCCCGCTCGCAACCGGCAGTGATCGGTCACTCTTCGTCGAAGCGAGCACCACCGCGAACACTGCCAGCGCGGCCTCGCCGAGAAGGTCGGGGGTCGGCAACATCACGGCGTGCACGAAGCCCAACGGCAGCACGGCGGTGAGCAGGGCCAACATCAACCGACGTTCGGAGTGGCCGAATCGCACGGCGACCGTCCACGCCACCGCCGCGAGGCCGACTCCGAAAAGCGCCGGCATGAGCCAGCGCAAAATCAACAGGCCCGTGAAGTACCGGTCCGCCGGAAAGAGGTCCAGAATCTCGCCGCCGAGTCCCCGCCTGACAAACCCTTGGCTGTAATCGACCGCATAGTAAGGGAAAAATTGCAGATTCGGTTCGTAAACGCATGCGAACGCAACCCACGACGCCATGGAGAGCAGCACCAGCAGTCCGACGAGCGCGTAAACGAATTTGGCCCGGGTGCTTGGCCCATTCGATTGCAAAGCCCTTGGCGGCTCGTCGGTTTCGGCTGGGTCCGCAGTGGCGGTTCCCGCCGGCGCCGAGAGGGGGTCTAGCCGCTCCGCCTCAGGGCTCACGGTGGGGGGATTCTCGCGGGCAACGGGTCACGAAAGGTCGCATGCTGGGCACCCTACGCCTGACCGGCGCCCGACTAGGCCAGCCGCACAAAAATCGTCGGCTAGCAATCGATTTCGGCAACAAGGTCGAACTCGGCGAAAGTGCTCGAGACCATCTCCCGCAGCTCATCTTGGGTGTTTGGCCGGCCGAGAACGTATGCGGAGATCCTGAAGAAGATCTTCCCGCGGCTCCGCCCCGAACCCACGAACAGCTGCCCCCCGATGTGCTCGAGCGTGCTCTTCTTGATATCGGGCTCGACGGACCTCATGTACGCATAGTCGGCGTCGGTGCCGTCGGGCCGGTTCACCGCCGCGGGCAGGTCACCGACATTGGAGACGGTGACCGGATGGCTGGCACCACCGGCCGCGAGCCCCGCCAGCCTCCTGTTCAGCCGCTTCGGCACCAACGGTGCCAGCGGGAACGTCGACAAATACTCCTCATCGGGGTTCTTCATCGCCGCGAGGATCGCCTGTGTGATCTTTGCGTGCATATCCCCGAGATCCGACACCGCGTGCGTCGGGTCGACTACCACGTCGACCACCGTGAGCGCATTGCCGCGGGTATCGTCTTCGGCCCGAAGCGTCACCGGAAACCGCAGGGTGACCGTTCCGTCGTCGTGAACGCGCCCCGCCCGCACCGCGAGTCTGCACGCAACCGCTGCCACCAGTGAATTGCTGCTTGCGCCAAGGCCTTTCGCGCGAGCATCCCATTTCGTCAAGTCCACGTATGCGGTCACGGCGGGCACCTCCACCACGTGATCGCTGTCGGTGGTCCTGGGGGCAGGTGGTGGTGCCGCCTTGACCGACGAGGTGAAATGTTTGCGGTCGGACCAGATTTTTTCCGCCGCGGAGGCGAAGGCCTTCGCTATGCCGGGCAGTTCCTGGACGGTTTGCCGCAAGTCCTCACGCACGGCCTGCCTGCGGGTGCGCGATCCCCCGGGCGGGTAGCCGAAGTCGCGCATCCTGCCCTCGGCGGCATCGGCGATCGCCTGGCCGAGCCCGATCCCGTCGACGAGCGTATGGGAAACCACCAGAGTTACCGCGGCCCCGCCGTCGTCGAGCGGCAGCATCCCCAGATGCCAGCCGGGTCCCCACTCGGGGTCGATGGGTAGGCGCGCCCGCTCGTCGAGCCAGGCGTTCACCTCGGCGCGCGGCCGCGCCGTCGCGGCGACATCGAGGTCGGCCGTCGCCGTAGCCCTGACCCAGCGATCGCGCGCGAACGGTAACGGAGACCGCTCGATTTTGCGTCCGAGCAACCCGCATCCCAGATTGCGGTGGAAACGCCGTAGCGCATCGACGTCGACGGCGTGGTCATAGAGCCACGTGAACTGGGTCAGTGTGTCGTGAACCGCTCGCATCGCAAGAAACATCGCCTGATCCACGTATGCGAGCCGGTTGTCCACCGGCTCATCGTCGTGCGTGGCGACTTGAGCCGCGGGGGCCGATGGCGCGGCGGTGTCGATGAGCAGGTCGGCCAGGTGGGCGGCGAGCGCGGCCGGCGTGGGGTGGTCGAGGACCAGGGTCGCCGGCAGGGCCAGGCCGGTGTGTTGGTTGATGGTGTTGCGCAATTCCAGGGCGGTCAGTGAGTCGATGCCCAAGTCTTTGAACGGACGGTCGGAATCGAGGGCCGCCGGATCCGGGTGGGACAACACGGCGGCGGTGGTGGCGGTGACCATCGCGGTGAGAGCCTGCAGTTGCTGTTCGGGGGTCTGAGCGGCCAGCTGAGCCTGCAGACTGCGGGCACTGGCGACGCTGGCGCGGGGGCGGCCGGTGGTCAGCGTCGACAGGATCGCGGGCAGCGCGTTGTTGCGCGCTTGGCGGGTCAACGCGGCGATGTTGAAGGGGCTGGCCAGCAGGTTGGGGCGCTGACTGGCGATCGCGGCGTCGAACAGCGCCAGGCCGTGCTCGTTGGTGATGGGGGTCAGACCGGTGCGGGCCAGGCGGGTCAGGTCGGCGGTGGACAGGTGGGCGGTCATGCCGCTGGGGGTTTGCCAGTAACCCCAGGCCAGGCTGGTGGCCACGAGCCGGGTGTGGTTGCGCTGGCGGGCCAGCGCGTCCAGGTAGGCGTTGGCGGCCGCGTAGTTGCCCTGCCCGGGGCTGCCCAATATGCCCGCGGCCGAGGAGAACAGGACGAAGGCCGCCAGGTCGCGGTCGGCGGTGAGGCGATGCAGATGCCAGGCGGCATCGACCTTGGCGGCCAGGACCGCGTCGATCTGATCGGCGGTCATGTCGGCCACCGCGGCGTCTTCCAGCACCCCGGCGGCGTGCAGCACGGCGGTCAACGGATGCTGAGCGGGAATGTTGTCCAGCACTCTAGCCAACTCGGTGGCGTTGGCGGTGTCACAGGCGGTGATGGTGGCCTGGGCGCCGAGCCCGGCCAGGCGCTGCTGAAGTTCCGCGGCGCCGGAAGCGGCCGGGCCGCTACGAGACACCAGCAGCAGATGCTTGACGCCGTGGTGGGTGACGAGGTGTTCGGCGAAGAGCGCGCCCAGCATCCCGGTACCCCCGGTGATCAGCACCGTGCCCTCGGGATCCAGCACCGGGGGCGGAAGCAGGACGATCTTTCCGATATGGATCCCCTGGCTCATGTCGCGGAAGGCCTGGGGGGCAGTCAGCAGGCCGTAGCTGGTGGTGGGCAGCGGCTTGAGGGCGCCGGAGGCGAACATCTCGGCGAGCGCCGCCCACGCCGGCTGCAGCTCTTGCGCGGTGGCGCTGGCCAAGTCGTAGACCTGGTAGTCGACTCCGGGATGGGCGGCGGCGACCTCGGCGGCAGCACGGAGGTCCGTTTTGCCGATCTCGACGAAGCTGCCCCCGCGCGGCAGCAGTTTCAGCGAGGCATCGATGAACTCTCCGGCCAGGCTGTTGAGCACGACGTCCATGCCCCGGCCGCCGGTGGCGGCGCGGAAGGCGTCGAGGAAATCCAGGGTGCGCGAGGAAGCGATGTGGTCGGGGTCCAACCCCAGTCCGGTGAGCACGTGATGCTTGCTCGGATGGGCGGTGGCGAAGACCTCGGCACCCAGGTGGTGCGCGATCTGGATGGCGGCCTGTCCGACGCCGCCGGACCCGGCGTGGATGAGCACCCGCTGGCCCGCCGACAGCCCGGCGATCTCGACCAGGGAGATGTAGGCGGTCAAAAACGCCACCGGCGCCGACGCCGCTTGGGTGAACGACCACCCGTCCGGGACCGGCACCAGCAGGCGCTCGTCGGCGATCGCGGTGGGCGCGAACGCGTTGGTGGTGAACGAGCCCATCACCGCGTCGCCGGGACGGAATGAACTGCCGGGCGCGGCTTCGAGGACGATCCCGGCCGCCTCGCTGCCCATGTTCTCGTCGGCGATGGCGCCCAACGCGACGACCACATCGTGGAAGTTCAGCCCCGCCGCCCGGATCTGGACGCGGACCTGACCGGGGGCCAGCGCGTCGGGAGTCGTCGCGGCCAGGGTCAGGTTGCTCAAGTCACCCCTGCCGGTGCTGGACAACTGCCAGTGGGGGGAATCCGGTGGAGTCAGGATCAAGGGGCGGGCCACGCGGGGGATGTGGGCCACGCCGTGACGCAGGGCCAGTTGCGGCTCGCCGGCCGGTCGGGTCGCGGCGATGGTGAGCAGGTTGTCCTGGCTGGCCGCGGTGTTGTCGGTGTCGAGCAGGACGATGCGGTCGGGGTGCTCGTTTTGGGCGGTGTGGATCAGCGCCCAGGCCGCGGCATGGGCCAGGCCGGGGGCACCGTCAAAAGCGTTGATGCTGACCGCGTTTCGGGTGACGACCAGCAGGCGGGCGGGGGCGGTGTCGGGCCGGGCCAGCCAGCTTTGCAGCTGGGCCAGCACGTCGCGGGTCAGGTCGTGCACCTGCTGCGGCGGATCAGCCGTGTCCTCGGTGTCGGGCAGGAACCAGATCACCAACTCCGGGCAGGGGGCCACCGCGGCCAGGTCGGTGTGGATCGGCCCGTTTTGCAGGCCGGCGGGAAGTCGATCGGGTGCGCCGGTGACAACCGCCCACTCGGGGACGGGGGCGGCCGCCGTTGAGGTGTCGTCGAGCAGAGGTGGCCAGCTCAGTTGGAACACGCTGTCCCGGAGTCCGGCGACAGCTAGCGGCCCCGTGATGTCGGGCAGTTCCCGCAGGGTGATCGTTGCGATGGTGATCACCGGGGCGCCGGCGGGGTCGGTGGCGCACAGCTCCCAGGTGTCGTCGGCGGTGCGGCTCAGCCGGAGGTGCAGCTGAGTGGCCGCGGTGGCATGCAGGGTGATGCCGCTGAACGCGTAGGGCAGCCGCAACGACGCCGAGTCTGCCTCGCCGGTGCGGTCCAACACCGATGCCATCGCGTGCAGGGCGGCGTCCATCAGCGCGGGGTGGATTCCGTAGCCGGCGACATCGGTGCCGGCGGGCAGGGCCACCTCGGCGTAGACGGTCTCGGGTTGGGCGGGGTCGGTGCCGATACCCCGCAGCGACCGGAAGGGGCCGCTGTAGCGGTAGCCGCGCTGGGCCAGCCGTTCGTAGAAGTCGTCCTGGTCGACGGCCTCGACGGCCGGCGTCGGCATGAGCAGGGCGGTGGCGGGCGGGTGGGAGCTCAGCGCGCCGCTGGCGTGCAACGTCCACACCCCGGACTGGCCGCCGGTGCGCGAGTGGACGCTGAACGTCCGCTGCCCGGTGTCCGCGGCCGAATGCACGGCGATCTGCAGATCGGTGGGCGCATCGTCGGAGAGCCTCAAGGGGGCGTGCAGAACGAGTTCGTCGATGACGGGGGAGCCGGTGTACTCACCGGCCTGTAGCACCAAGTCGATGAACCCGGTCGCGGGAAACAGCACGGTGTCCTTGACTTGGTGGCCGCGCAGCCAGCCCTGCGTGGCCGTCGACAACCGGCCGGTCAACACGGCCTGGTCCTGGTCGGCAAGATCGATCACCGCAGCCAGCAGGGGATGCTCCGCCGGGTCCTGGCCCAGCCCGGACGCGTCGCCGGCCGGGGCGGGGTTCAGCCAGTAGCGGCGGTGCTCGAAGGGGTAGGTGGGCAGGTCGATGGTGCGGGCGTAGGGATACAGGGCCGACCAGGCGGGGCTGTGGCCGTGGTTGTGCAGGTGGGCCAGGGCGGTGGCCAGGTTGTCCTGGTCGGGATGGTCGCGGTGCAACGTGGTGATCACCGCGGACTGGGTCCGCCTCGTTTCCTGGGCCAGGGTGTCGGTGATGGCCGGGGCCAACACGGGGTGCGGGGACAGCTCCACGAACGTGTGCTCGCCGACCGCCAGCCTCTCGGCCACCCGGTCGTGGAACCGGACCGGCTCGCGCAAGTTGCGATACCAGTAGTCGGCGTCCATGGTGGTGGTGTCGAGGGGTTCAGCCGAAAGTGCTTCTCCCACTGTGGAATACAGCGGGATGCTGGCCGGCATCGGCGTCAGGTCGGCCAGCTCGGTCAGCAGGCGCTCCCGCAGTGGTGCGACCTGGGCCGAGTGCGAGGCGTAGTCGACGGCGATGGGCCGGATGTGGAGGCCGTCACGCTCGCAGGTCGCGGTGAACTGCTCCAGCGCGTCGGGGGTGCCGCTGATGATGGTGTGCGAGGGGCCGTTGATCGTGGCGATACTCAACGCCGCACCCCAGGGACGCAGGAGTGGCTCCAGCCGATCGGCGCTGAGCAGGACCGATGCCATGGCGCCGGTACCGCCCAGGGCGCTGAGTGCTCGACTGCGCAGCGCCACCACCTTGGCGGCCTCGGGCAGGGAGAGCACCCCGGCGATGTAGGCCGCGGCGATCTCTCCCTGGGAGTGGCCGATCACGGCGTCGGGAACGATGCCGTAGTGCCGCAACACCTCGGCCAGCGACACCATCATGGTGAACAGCACCGGCTGGACCACGTCGACGCGCTCCAGCGCCGGGGCGCCCGGGTCCTGGCACAGGACCTCGCGTACCGACCAGCCGGTGAACGGGCGCAACGCGTTGTCGCAGTCATCGACGGTGTCGGCGAAGACGCGGTGGTGTTCGTAGAGTTCGCGGCCCATGCCGGGGTATTGGCCGCCCTGGCCGGGCAGCACGAACACGATCTTGCCGCGCAGGTGGGCCAGGTAATGGTGACCGACCAGCTGTGGATGGGCTTGGCCGGCCCGCAGCGCGTCCAGGGCATCCAGAAGCTCTTTGCGCGGATCGGCGCTGCCGGCCGGCGCGCTGATCACCGCCCGGTACGGGTGATGGCTCCGCGTGGTGGCCAGGCTGTAGGCCACATCGGCCGGATCCAGATCGGGACGCTCTCCAAGGTGGTGGTGCAGCCGGTCGGCCTGCGCGCACAACGCCGCGGGGGTGCGCGCCGAGACCGGCCACAGCAACAGCCCGAACTCGGCACCGGCTTCGCCGCCCGGGGCCTCGGCGTCGGCCCCTTCGCCCGGCGGGGCGGGGGCCTGTTGCAGGATCAGGTGCGCATTCGTGCCGCTGATCCCGAACGAGGACACCGCCGCGGTGCGGGGGTGTTCGGTGGCGGGCCAGGGCACCGGCTCGGTCAGCAGCCGGACGGTGCCGGCCGACCAGTCGATGTGCGGGCTGGGGCTGCTGACGTTGAGGGTCGGCGGCAGGCTGTCGTGGTTGAGGGCCTCGACCATTTTGATGATGCCGGCGGCCCCGGCGGCGGCCTGGGTGTGGCCGATGTTGGATTTGATCGATCCCAGCCACAGCGGATGTTGTGGTTTACGCGCGGCGCCGTAGGTGGCGATCAGGGCGCCGGCCTCGATCGGGTCACCCAGCGTGGTGCCGGTGCCGTGGGCCTCGACCACATCCACCTCATCGAGGTTGATGCCCGCGTTGGCCACGGCCTGGGTGATGACGCGTTGTTGGGCGGGCCCGTTGGGGGCGGTCAAACCGTTGGAGGCGCCGTCCTGGTTGATCGCCGAGCCGGCGATGAGCGCCAGCACCGGGTGGTCGTTGCGCCGGGCGTCGCTGAGCCGTTCCAGCACCAGCACCGCGGCCCCTTCGCCCCAGCCGGTGCCATCGGCATTGGCGGAGAACGCTTTACACCGCCCGTCGGCGGCCAGCCCCCGTTGGCGGGCGAACTCGGTGAAGATCGTCGGGGTGGTCATCACCGTGACGCCGCCGGCGAGCGCCAGGCTGGACTCGCCGTTGAGCAGGGACTGGCACGCCCAATGCGCGGCCACCAGCGAGGACGAGCATGCCGTGTCGACGGTGACGGCGGGGCCCTGCAAGCCCAGCGCATAGGCGACACGACCCGACACCACACTGGTGGACGAACCGGTCAGGCCGTATCCTTCCGCGCCATCGGACCCGCCGGCGCCGTAGGTCTGTGACCACGCCCCGGCGAACACCCCGGTCGCCGAGCCCACCAGGCTGGCCGGATCGATCCGGGCGGTCTCCAACGCTTCCCAGCACACCTCCAACAGCAACCGCTGCTGGGGATCCATGCTTTGGGCCTCGCGCGCCGAGATCCCGAAGAAGTCGGCGTCGAAGCCGGCCACGTCCGTGACGAAACCGCCGGCACGCGTGTAGGTCTTGCCGACCGCGTCGGGGTCGGGGTCGAACAGGTTCGCCAGATCCCAGCCGCGGTCGGCCGGAAAATCCCCGACCGCGTCGGTGCCGCCGGCCACCAGATCCCACAGCGCCGCAGCCGAATCCACCCGGCCGGGGAACCGGCACGCCATCCCCACCACGGCGATTGGCTCGTCGACCCGCACCTGCGCGCCCGCCGCTGCGGCGGCGGAGGCCGGCCCGGCCATCAGCCGGCCCAGGTAGGTGGCCAACTCGTCCGGCGTCGGGTAGTCGAAGGCCAGGGTGAGCGGCAATTCCAGCTCGGTGACGGTCTTGAGCCGGTCCAGCAACTCGGTGGCCTTGATCGAGTCGAACCCCAGCTCCTGGAACGTGAGCCCGGGATCGATGTGGTCCGGGCTGGCATGGCCCAACACCGTTGCCGCCTGCGAGCACACCTCCGCTACCAGCAGGTCGTGTTGCTGCCCGTGGAGTGTGCGGAGTCGTTGGGCCAATCCCGCGTCGGCCCCGGCGTCCGCGCCCGTGTCGTCGACCACGGGCCGCTCGAGCGCGCGGAGCCCCTCGTCTATGCGGGTGAACGCGCCACGCGGGTACAGCTGCGCGCAGTCCCGTCGCCTGACCTTGCCGCTTGTGGTCAGGGGAATCGAACCGGGTTGGACCAGAACAAGATCCGCCACAGCCAGACCGTGCGATCTCGATATCGCCGCGGTGATCTCGCGCCTGACGGTGGTCAACCTTTGCGCCGCAGCCTCTTCGGGCTCGTCTCGCTGCTTGACCTCGACGATGGCGACCAGGTGCTCGACACCGTCATCGTCGGGAGCCGCGATGGCAACGCAGCGGCCGTGGGTGATTTCCTGGATCGTCGCCTCGATGTCGTCCGGAGCGTGGTTACGCCCGTAGACGATCAGGATGTCCTTGATGCGGCCCTTGATGAAAAGCTCTCCCTCGGAGACAAAGCCCAAATCCCCGGTTCGCAGCCACGGCCCTTCGGGTGTGCCGGCCGACGGGCCGACAAGCGTTGCGCCGAAGGTGCGTTCGGTCTCTTCGGGTTTCTGCCAATAGCCTTCGGCGACGTTGTCGCCATGCACCCAGATCTCACCGACGGTTCCGGCCGGACACTCGATGCGGGTTTCGGGGTCGACGATGCGCACCAGTGGCGACTGCGGCATGCCGTAGCTGATCAGCGGCATGCCTTCGCCGCTCGCGCACCGCTTCGCATGGCCGGCGGACAGTTCCTCGGATTCGAAATACACGATTTCTGGTGGGTGCCCCGACTCGCGGGTCGCCACGAAGACCACTGTTTCGGCGAGTCCATACGAGGGCCGTAACGCCTCGGGGCGAAGGTTGAAGCGGGCGAACCGCTCGGCGAAGCGCCGCATCGTCACCGGTTGCACGCGTTCGGCACCGTTGAGGATGTGGCGCACGTCGCCGAGGTCGAGCCCGGCCAGGTCGCCGTCCGACGTCTTCAGGGCGGCCAATTCGAAAGAGACGTTGGGCCCTGACGTGAAAGCGCCGGTGTTGCTTGCCAGCAACTGCATCCATCGCGCCGGTCGCTGCAGGAACGACATCGGGCTCGTAACCACCGCGTGCAGTCCGCCCAGAACCGGGAGGACGATTCCCACGATCAAACCCATGTCGTGGAAGAACGGCAGCCACGTCACGATGGTGGTGTCCGGCGGAGGGGGCCCGCCGTAGTAGGCGGAAATGATCTGCTCGTAATTGGCCTGGACGTTCTTGTGCGAGACCACGACTCCGGCGGGCGTGCGCGTCGACCCGGAGGTGTATTGCAGATACGCGATGTCGTGCAGGCTTTCGGGCTCGGCGAGGGGACCGCAGTCGGCGTCCAGGTTCAGCAAATCAAGCTCGACGACTGACGGCCGGGATCCGGCGGGCTGCGCCGCGACGTAGTCGGCGATGCTTCCTGCGACAGCGGACGTCGTGAGAATGGCCGAAGGTGACGCGTCGGCGAGGACGGCACTCACCCGTTCATCGCTGGCACCACCCAGCGGAACCGACAGCGGAACCGCGATCTGCCCGGCCTCCAATGCGCCGAGAAACCCGACGACGTACTCCAGTCCCTGCGGCGCCGATATCACGACGCGGTCGCCGGTTGACCCGTGGGCCTTGAGCTGCTGTGCGACGTTCAGGGTTCGCCGGTACAGCTGCGACCACGTCAGGCTTTGCTCGAAGCCCTCCCAGTCCTGCTCGTAATCAACGAACGTGGCTGCCGTCTCGTCGGGTCGGAGACTGGCGTGCCTTCGCAGTACCGCCGGAAGGGAACGCTCAATCACAACGGCAGGCCAGCAGGAAAGAGGACAGCGACCGCCACGGCGACAGCGGGCAAGCCTTCGATGTCGGGCCAAACCCCGTCTGTACCGCGCGCCGGCCCGGCAGTCCTGCGGTAGGGCTAACGCCGTCGGTGTGCTGCACGATCACCAGCCTTGGAAGAAGAGGACGTGTTCTTCGAGTCGGGGAATTATTACACAGCTGTCCAACCCATTGGGTATGTTGCCAATCATTAAGTCATCGTCGTCGGACTGGGAGCTCCCGGGCTGTCCAAGACCCCATGGCTTCCCTGCCAACGCGGAGGTGCGCGAGATCGCGGGGCCGCGTCAAACCCAGCACCCGGAGGTGAGCCGGTGAGCGTAGTCGACAGTGCGACAGTGGATAGCCCAGTCGCGGTGGATCGGACGACTCTGCACCATCTGTGGAAAGCGATTCTCGCCGGGATCGCGATCGTCGTGGCTGTGGCTTGTTACTTCGCGCCGGTATTACTCGCCGCGCTCGGAATAGCTGTTCTGCTGCTCCTCTGCGCGCGCTTGGTCTATCGGGACCGCGACCGCTACATCCCGAACCTGTATTCCCGGGACACCAGGGTCTACGACGACGCGTACCGCTCGTTCATCCGCCGCACGCTCGAGGATATTCGGCGGTGCAGGATTGGTGGCCACACGCTGTTGTGGGAGGCATCGCGCCTGCCGAAACCAAGCCGCCAGAATTCCGACGAACTTCTGCTCGATCTGGGTGTCTGGCTGGGCTGGTCGACGAGGCTGACATCCGATGCCTCCGGCCGCCAGGTCTACGGCTTCGACACCTTCGAGGGCCTCGTCGAAGACTGGCAGGTCGACGACGAGATCGTCTTCAAGCGCGGCACCTTCTCGCTGTCCGAGCCGCTCGCGCAACGATCCATGCACGACACCGGGGTGATCCTGCAGGACGGCCTGCCCGCGCCGCTCGGCCGCAAGGTCCAGTTCATCAAGGGCGCCACCTACGACACGCTGGAACCGTTCCTGGCCGAGCGACCGGACGCCCCGATTCGGCTTTTCCACATGGATCTGGACACCTACGAGAGCTGCCTGCACGCGCTGGAGACCTGCAAGGACCGCTTTGTCGAAGGATCCATTCTCGTCTTCGACGAATACCTCGTCACCAATGCCGAAATGCGGGCGTTCTTCGAGTTTCAGGAGCAGTACGGGCTGGAATGGCGCTACCGGGCCTGGGGTCTCGAAGTCATGGAGATGAACCTCGAAATGGTCGTGTCGCGGTGGAAGCGCGCGACGTACTACCTACTCTGGATCGCGGCGTATTGGCTGGCGGGCGACGGCAGCTATGTCTGGAAGTTCTTCGGCAAGCGGTTCTGGCGATTCTGGCTGGGCGCACCGATCGGCGACATCTTCTTCATGCTCGGCGCCGCCGGACAGCGGAAGTCGGTCAGCCTCGAAATCACCGGACTGGGCAAGTTGGACCGGACGCGTCCGCGCGACCAGAACGACGGATGAATGGCGGGCCCTCGGTCGTGCGCCGGGTTCCCGGCTCCGCTATGAAGTTCGTCCTGGCGAGCTGGGGGAGTCGCGGCGATGTCGAGCCCAACCTCGCCGTCGGTCGCGAACTGGTGCGCCGGGGGCACGAGGTCTGCATGGCCGTCCCGCCCGACCTGGTCGGCTTCACGGAGGCGGCCGGGGTTGCGGCCGTCGGGTTCGGGCCGGAGGCGCGCTCGATCCTGGACGCGCACCGCGAGTTCTGGACGTGCTTTTTCAGCCACCCCTGGCGGGTCCGGGATCTGGTGAGGTCGCGGCTGGAGATCTCGGGGCCGCTGCTGCGGGCCTGGCAGGAGATGAGCACGACGCTGGTGTCGCTGGCGGACGGGGCCGACCTCATATTCAGCGGCATCAACTTCGAGGACGCCGCCGCCAACGTCGCGGAGTATTACGGCATTCCCCTGGCCACGTTGCATTACTTCCCGCTGCGGCCCAATGGCCAGACCCTGGTATTCCTGCCGGCGCCGCTGCGGCGTTCGGCGGTGGCGGCGTTCTGGTGGGTGTCGTGGCGCGGGGTGAAAAAGGCCGAGGACGCCCTGCGCCGCGACCTGGGCCTACCGAAGGCGAAGGGGTCGGCGCCGCGACGGATCACCGAACGCGGATCGCTGGAAATCCAGGGCTACGACGAGGCGCTCTTCCCCGGGCTGGCGGCCGAATGGGCGCAATACGAGCGGCAGCGCCCCTTTGTCGGCGCGCTGACGCTGGGGTTGGCGACGGACACCGACGAGGAGATCGCGTCCTGGATCGCCGCCGGAACGCCCCCGATCTACTTCGGGTTCGGCAGCACCCCGGTCGCATCCCCGGCCGAGACGATCGCCATGATCGGCGCGGCCTGCGCGCGGCTGGGCGAGCGGGCGCTGGTGGCCGCCGCCGGCACCGACTTCGGCGGCGTCCCCCATCCCGACCACGTCAAGGTCGTGGGAGCGGTGAACTTCTCGACCGTCTTTCCCGCCTGCCGCGCCGTCGTCCACCACGGGGGCACGGGCACCACGGCCACCGGCCTGCGCGCGGGAGCCCCCACGCTGATCCTTCCGACGGACATGGACCAGACGCTCTCGGGATCTCGGGTCAAACAGCTGAGGGTGGGCACCGCCCGGCGGTTCTCGGCCGCTACCGAGGAAACCCTGGTCGCGGATCTGCGCACCATCCTCGCCCCGGAATGCGCGGCCCGGGCCCGTGAACTCGCCACCCGCATGACCGAGCCCGCCAAGAGCGTCGCCGCCGCCGCCGATCTGCTGGAAGATCTCGCCCGCTCCAAACGGGTCGGCTGATCCACGATTCGCGGTTTCGCCGTTGTCCGCGCCTACTTGTCAGCTCGCGGCACCCACGACGGCAAGCGAAACCCATCGCCGCAGGCCACGCCCTATGTGCCGGTGCCGGTGTGCTGCGCCGCGCACCAATTGCCCATTCGGGTGACACGCGTCTCAGCAGGGAAGTATGGTTTAGGACTTGTTACACCCATGTCGAGTAGGGGACTGGAGACGCGGTTGAGCATCAATCCGTTCAGCGATCGCAGTGGCAGCATTTTCGTCTTGGTCAACGACGATAGGCACCCCGAGACGATGGGCGGTCGGAAATGACCGAAAACCAGAACGGGGCCCTGCCGACCAACGGATCACCCACCCGCCCGCGCGAACCAGAGGGTTTCGCGATCATCGGCTACGCGGCGCGCTTCCCGGGCGCCGCGGACGTCGACGAGTTCTGGGATGTGCTCCAGCAGGGGCGGGACGCGATTTCGGAGGTTCCCTCCGACCGCTGGGACGTCAACGAGTTCTACGACCCCGACCCCGACGCGCCCGGCAAGATCGTGACCCGCCGGGCGGGATTCATCGAGGACGTCACGGGTTTCGACGCGCCCTTCTTCGGGTTGTCGAACCGGGAAACCATGTTGATCGACCCGCAGCACCGGCTGCTGCTGGAGACGGCGTGGCAAGCGGTCGAGCACTCGGGCACCGCGCCGTCGTCTCTGGCGAACACCAAGACCGGCGTGTTCATGGGCCTGGGCACCCACGACTATCTGGGATTGATCTCCGAACAGCTGAGCTACGAGGACATCGAGGCGTACGTCGCGATCGGGACGTCGGCGGCCGCGGGCGCGGGCCGGATCAGCTACGGGCTGGGCCTGCAGGGCCCGGCGGTCACCGTTGACACGGCGTGCAGCTCGTCGCTGGTCGCGATCCACCAGGCGTGCCAGGCGCTGCGCTACGGCGAATGTGACCTCGCGCTGGCCGGCGGCGCGAACGCGCTGCTGAGCGCCAAGACCGCGATGACCTTCTCCCACGCGCACATGCTCGCGCCCGACGGCAAGTGCAAGACCTTCGACGCGTCCGCCGACGGGTATGTGCGCGGCGAGGGCTGCGGCGTCATCGTCGTCAAGCGCCTCGCGGACGCGCTCCGCGACGGCGACCGGATCCGGGCCGTGATCCGCGGCAGCGCGATCAACCAGGACGGCGCGTCGGGTGGTCTCACGGTACCCAACGGTGTGGCGCAGCAACGCGTGATCGCCGAGGCACTGGCGTCCGCGGGCGTCGCCCCCGGCGACGTGGGATACCTGGAGGCGCACGGCACCGGGACCTCACTGGGCGACCCCATCGAGGTCCAGGCCGCCGGCGCGGCCTTCGGCAAGGGGCGCGAGGCCGGCCGGCCGCTGTTGATCGGGTCGGTGAAGACCAATATCGGGCACCTGGAGGCGGCCGCGGGGATCGCGGGCGTCATCAAGGTCATCCTGGCGCTCGAGCACGAGGTGTTGCCGAAGCACCTGCACTTCCAGAAGCCGTCGCCGCACATCCCCTGGGACCGGCTTCCCGTGCGGGTAGTCGACGAGGCCACCCCCTGGGTGCGCGACGGGCGACCCCGCATCGCCGGCGTCAGCTCGTTCGGGTTCTCCGGCACCAACTCCCACGTCATCATCTCCGAAGCCCCCGCCGAGGTGAGCCAGGCGGCCGCGGCCCCGGCGCCGTCCGACGACCGGCGCTTTTCCCTGTTGCCGCTCTCGGCGCGCAACCCGGAAGCCCTGGTGCAGCTCGCGCAGGACTACCGCGGCTGGCTGGCCGAGCACCCGGACGCCCCGTTGGCCGACATCTGCTTCACCGCCGGTGCGGGTCGCTCCCACTTCGAGCACCGCGCCGCCCTGCTGGTCAACTCGACCGAATCCGCGCGCGAGGCCCTCGGTGCGCTGGCCGACGACCGCCCGGCGCCCGGTCTGGTGCGCGGGGACTGCGTCGACAAGCCGAAGACGGCGTGGCTGTTCACCGGCCAGGGCAGCCAGTACACCGGCATGGCCAAGGAGTTGTTCGAGACCGAGCCGGTGTTCGCCGAGACGATGACCCGGTGCGCGGAGGCGATCGCCGGCGTGCTCGAAAAGCCGCTGCTGGACGTCATTTTCGACCCGGAACACGAAGACACCCTGCGGCTGACCACCTACGCCCAGCCCGCGTTGTTCGCGGTGGAGATGGGCCTGGCCCGGCTCTGGCAGTCCTGGGGGTTCGAACCCGACGTGGTGCTGGGCCACAGCGTGGGCCAGTACTCGGCCGCGTGTGTCGCGGGCGTGTTCAGCCTCGAGGACGGGGCGCTGCTGATGGCCGAGCGCGGCCGGCTGTTCGGCAGCCTGCCCGCCGGTGGCCGCATGGTCGCGATCTTCGCCGCCCCCGAGCGTGTGGAGAGCCTGACCGACGAGTACCCGAGCCTGTCGGTGGCCGCCTACAACGGCGCCAACACCGTGCTGTCGGGTCCCGCGGAGGACCTGGAGCGGGCGCTGGAGGGCCTGGAAGACGACGGTGTGCGCTGCGACTGGCTGGACACCAGCCACGCGTTCCACTCGGCGCTGCTGGACCCGATCCTCGACGAGTTCGAGGCGTATGCGAACCGGTTCGAATACCGTTCGCCGCAGCGGACTTTGGTGTGCAACCGCACTGGCGGGGCCCTGGGCCGGAGCGCGAAGCTGGACGGCGCCTACTGGCGCCGCCACGCCCGCCAGCCGGTCGAGTTCTCCAAGAGCGTGCGCACCCTGGCCGACCTGAGCTGCGCGGTGCTGCTCGAGATCGGTCCGCAGCCGGTGCTCACCGCCGCGGCGCTGCGCGCCTGGCCCGACCCGGCCACCGCCCCGCGCGCGATCGCGTCGCTGCGGAAAAACACCGCCGACCACCGCCAGATCACCGAAGCCCTCGCCAACGCCTACGTCGCCGGCCACGTGCCCGACTTCGGCGCCCTGGCGCACGGAGCGGTGCGCAAGCTCGACCTGCCCACCTACCCGTTCCAGCACCGCCAGTACTGGTTCCGGGAGGAGCGGACACCGCACACCCAACAGGCCCCCCAGCAGGGATCGGCGATGCGCACCGACGCCGTCCGGCTGCTCGAGGACGGCCAGTTCGAGGAACTCGCCGCGCTGTTGGGCCGCACCAACGGCGACCAGCAGCAGACCGTCGCGGTGCTCAGAGAGCTTGCCGCGCAACACAACCAGCAGCGCAGCACCCAGTCCATCGCCGACTCGCGCTACGAGATCCGCTGGGAGAAGGCCGCGGCCGGGGCCGCGCGCGCGGGCGAGGGCGCCGCCTGGCTGCTGATCAGCGACGACGCCGCGGCGGCCCAGCCGTTGGTCGACGCGCTGACCGCGCGCGGGCACCGGTCCCAGATTCTCGGGCTGCCGATGTCCGACGCGGACGAGCAACAGCTCGAAGCGACGCTGCGCACCGCGGCGGCAGACGACGCGGAGCTGCGGATCCTGCACGTCGCGGCCCTCGACTCGGACACCGCGCCGTCGACGCAATCGCTGCTGCGCATGCAGCACCGCATCCTGGGCGGGACCCGGCGGCTCTTCCGCGCCGCGGCCGCCGCCGAACTGCGCGCACCCATCTGGTTGGTCACCCGCGGCGCGCAACGGGTCACGGACGCGGACGCGGTGTCACCGGTGCAGTCCTGCCTGTGGGGCTTCGGTCGCGCCGCCGCCCTGGAATATCCGCGCCAGTGGGGCGGGCTGGCGGACCTGTCCGCCGCCGGCGCCGACCAGTGGTCACGGCTGGTCGACCAACTGGTGGCCGCCCCGGCCGGTGAGGATCAGTTCGCGTTGCGCGACCAGGCGGCCTTCGTGCCCCGGCTGACCCGGCGCGCGGGGTTGCCGAACGCAACACCGATGGCATTGCGCGACGACGCGACGTACCTGGTGACCGGCGGGCTGGGCGCGATCGGCCTGGAGGTTGCCGGCTACCTGGCCGCGCACGGGGCCCGGCATCTCGTGCTGACCAGCCGGCGCGCACCGAACGAGGACGCGCAGCAGCGCATCGACGCCCTGCGCGAACAGCAGGGCTGTGACGTGCGCGTCGTCGCCGCCGACGTCGGCAATCCGCACGACGTGGCCCGGCTGATGACCACCGTGCAGGCCGAACTGCCGCCGCTGGCCGGCATCGTGCACGCCGCCGGCGAGATCGGCAACACCCCGCTGCAGACCCTGACCGACGACGAGGTGGACCGCGTCTTCGCCGGAAAGGTCTGGGGCGCCTGGTATTTGGCCGAGGCCACCGCCGACGTCAAGCTGGACTTCTTCCTGAGCACCTCCTCGATCTCCGGGGTGTGGGGCAGCTTCGGGCAGAGCGCCTACGGGGCGGCCAACGCCTTCCTCGACGGGCTGGCCTGGCGGCAGCGTGCGCAGGGTGTCCCGGGCATCAGCGTCAACTTCGGGCCATGGGTGTCGGGGTCGGCGGGCATGGCCGACGAGGAATCCCGCGCTCACCTGGACAAGCGCGGCGTCCGGGGTTTGTCGCCCGCCGACGCGCTGGCGGGGATGGCCGACCTCATGGCATCGTCCGCGAACGGGGCCGTGCAGGGAGTCGTGGCCCGAATCGACTGGGCCAGCTTCCTGCCGCTCTACCAGATGGCGGGCAAGCGGGCCTTCCTGGCGCAGCTGGAACGCGAGGTGCCCCAGTCGGAGTCGGCGCCGGCGTCGGCGTCGGGGGGCACCCAGCTGGTCGACCGGCTCGCCGCCGCCCCCGTGCAGCAGCGCAAGAAGCTCGTCGTGGACTACCTGCGCGACGTCGTCGCGGAGGTGACGCGGATCGACGCGGCGGGGATCCGCGAGGAGGCCGGGTTCTTCGATCTCGGCATGGACTCGCTGATGGCCGTCGAAATGCGGCGCCGCGTCGAGCGCGCCGTGGGCAAGGAGCTGCCGTCGACCCTGGCGATGGACTATCCGCGCCTGGTCGACGTGGCGGACTTCCTGCTGCGCGACGTCCTCGGCATCGACGGGAAGGCGGCCGCCGATGCGGGCGCCGCAGCACCGGCCCAGCCGGCCGCGGTCGTCACGACCCACGCCGACGAGCCGATCGCGATCGTCGCGGTGGCCTGCCGCTTCCCGGGCGCGCCCGATCCCGAGGCGTTCTGGGAGGAACTGGCCGGCGCCGTCGATGCGATCCGCGAGATCCCGGAGGACCGCTTCGACGTCGACGAGTACTACGACCCGGACCCCGAGGCGCCGGGCAAGATCTACACGCGCTACGGCGGCTACCTGGAAGGGGTCGACGGATTCGACCCGGAGTTCTTCGGCATCTCCCCGCGCGAGGCCGTGTGGATGGACCCGCAGCAGCGGTTGATGCTCGAAATCGTGTGGGAGGCCCTCGAACGGGCCGGGTATTCGCCGGCGTCGTTGCGCGGCAGCAAGAGCGGCGTTTTCGTGGGCGTGGCCGCCAACGAATACTCGCAACTGCTCAACGCCAACTCGGTCGAGACCATCGAAGCCCACTTCATCACCGGCAACGCGCTCAACGTCATCGCGGGCCGGGTCGCGTTCGCGCTCGGGCTGGAAGGCCCGGCGATGGCGGTCGACACCGCCTGCAGCGCGTCGCTGGTCGCCGTGCATCAGGCCTGCCAGGCCTTGCACTCCGGTGACTGCGACATGGCGCTGGCCGGTGGGGTCAACGTGCTGGTGAGCCCGGCGTCCATCGTCGCCACCTCGCGCGCCAGGATGCTGGCCGCCGACGGCCGATGCAAGACCTTCGACGCCCTCGCCAACGGCTACGCCCGCAGCGAGGGCTGCGGGGTCCTGGTGCTCAAGCGGCTCAGCGACGCCGAGCGCGACGGCGACCGGATCTGCGCGGTCATCCGCGGCACCGCGGTCAACCAGGACGGCGCCTCCAGCGGTTTGACCGTGCCCAACGGCGGCGCGCAGCAACGCCTCATCGCCACCACGCTGGCCCGCGCCGGGCTGTCCGGCGGGGAGGTCGACTACCTCGAGGCGCACGGGACGGGCACCTCGCTGGGCGATCCCATCGAGGTGCAGGCCGCCGCGGCCGTCTACGGCGCCAACCGCGACGCGGACCGGCCGCTGCTGATCGGATCGGTGAAGAGCAACATCGGCCACCTCGAGTCGGCGGCTGGCATCGCCGGCCTGATCAAGGTCGTGCTGTCGCTGCAGCACGAAATGCTGCCGCAGAACCTGCACTTCGAGACGCCGTCGCCGAACATCCCTTGGGCCTCGCTGCCGGTGCGGGTCGTCGACAAGGCGATGCCGTGGCACGCCAACGGCCGGCCGCGCCGCGCCGGGGTGAGCTCCTTCGGGTTCTCCGGCACCAACGCCCACGTGCTGATCGAGGAGGCGCCGGCGAAGCCGGCGGCCGCCGCCGACGTGATCGTGGCACCGGAGTCGGGCGCCGCCGCCGACCGTGTCGGCGTCTTGCCGCTGTCGGCGCGCTCACCGCAGGCGCTGACGGCGTTGGCGCAGCGCTACGGGGACTGGCTGGGTGCGCACCCGGACGTCGACATCACCGACGTGTGCTACACCGCCGGGGTGGGCCGTTCGCACTTCGAGCACCGGGCCGCGCTGGTCGTGGATTCGGTCGAGGGCGCCCGTGAGCTGCTGGCCGGGCTGGCCGAGAACCGGCTTGGCCCCGGCGCGGTGCGTGGCGAGTGCGGTGACCCGCCGAAGACGGCGTGGTTGTTCACCGGGCAGGGCAGCCAGTACCCGGGGATGGCGCGCGAGTTGTTCGACACCGAGCCGGTGTTCGCCGAGACCGTGCAGCGGTGCGCCGACGCGGTCGACGGCATGCTGCCGCGCCCGCTGCTGGAGGTCATGTTCGATCTCGACAACGGAGAAGCGCTGCGGCACACCTCTTTTGCGCAGCCGGCGCTGTTCGCCGTCGAGATGGGCCTGGCCCGGCTGTGGCAGTCGTGGGGCATCGAGCCCGACGTGGTGCTGGGCCACAGCGTGGGCCAGTACGCGGCGGCCTGTGTGGCCGGGGTGTTCAGCATCGAGGACGGGGCACGGCTGATGGCCGAGCGCGGCCGGCTGTTCGGCAGCCTGCCCGAGGGCGGCCGGATGGTCGCGGTGTTCGCCGACGCCCAGCAGGTGGAGCGCGTCGCCGAGGAGTTCCCGCACCTTTCCGTCGCGGCCTACAACGGCCCCAACACGGTGCTGTCGGGTCCGGCCGCCGACCTGGAACAGGTCGTCGCCAAGCTCGAAGGCGACGGGATCCGCTGCACGTGGCTGGACACCAGCCACGCCTTCCATTCCGAGCTGCTGGATCCGGTGCTCGACGAATTCGAAGCCTACGCAAGCAAGTTCGAATTCGCGGTGCCGTTCCTGCCGCTGGTGTGCAACCGCACCGGCGCGGTGCTCAACGCGGACACCCCGCTGGACGCGAAGTATTGGCGGCGGCATTCCCGCCAGCCGGTGCAGTTCGCCGAAAGCGTGCAGACCGTGGCGGCGCTGGGCTGCTCGGTGCTGATGGAGATCGGGCCCCAACCGGTTCTGACCGGTGCCGCGGTGCAGGTCTGGCCGGATTCCTCGGCCACCCCGCGCACCGTCGTCTCCCTGCGCAAGGGCACCGAGGACCGGCGCCAGATCGCCGAAGCGCTGGCCGCGTCCTACGTGGCCGGGCATCGGCCGGTGTTCGCCGCCCTGTATCACCGGCCGCACCGCCGGGTCCCGCTGCCCACCTATCCCTTCCAGCGCCGCCGCTTCTGGCCCAAGAACGCCGACATCCGCGGCGTCGACGGTCAGGGCGCCGCCGGGTCCGGAATCCTGGGCAGCGTCAAGGACCTCGCCTCCGGTGACATGGTCTACACCAGCCGGTGGTCCACCAAGACGCAGCCGTGGCTCTCGCACCACGTCATCTACGGCACCGTCGTCGTCCCCGGCGCCACGTATGCGGCGATGGCCCTGGCCGCCGTCGGGGCGCCGGCGCAGGTGCGCGAGGTCTTCTTCTACGAGCCGATCATCCTGGGCGACAAGAGTTCCCGGGAGGTGCAGCTGACCCTGCATCCGGTCGAGGACGGCGGCTGGACCTTCCAGGTGCACAGCCGTCCGTACGGTGACCGCGAGGCCGACTGGTCGTTGAACGCCGACGGCCGCATCGCCGGCAGCATCGACGACGAGCCGGCGACGGAGCCGTCGGAATCCATCGACGCCGCCTGCGAGCGGTTGAGCCGCATGCGCCCGCAGCAGCTGTTCGACACCTTCGCCGACCTGGAGCTGCACTGGGGCCCCACCTGGGCCACGTCGCTGAAATCGCTGTGGTCCGGCGACGGCGAGGCGGTCGGCGACATCGCCATCGGCGACGAACTGGCCGAACAGCTCGGCAGCGAGCCGGTTCACCCGGTGCTGCTGGACCTGTGCACCGGCGTCGCGTTCCCGGCCTTCCCGGCCTCACTCGCGGCGTCCGAGGACGGGCTGCCCGATCTGTTCCTGCCGCTGCGGTATGGGCGGGTGGAGCTGCGGGAGAAGCTGCCCAAGCGGTTCTACTGCCGCGCGCGGTGGCAGAGCGGCGGTTCCGACAGCGAAACGCAGGTCTTCGACCTCGATTTCGTGGACCGCGACGGCCGTCAGCTGGGCAGCATCCGCGAGTTCGCGGTCAAACGCGCGCCCCGCGAGGCGTTGCTGCGCGGGCTGGGCGGCGACGCCACCCGCAACCTGTACACGCTCGGCTGGGAGGAGGTGCCGGCGCCGGCGCCGGGTACCGCCGCCAAGGGCGACGGCACCTGGCTGATCGCCGGATTCGACGAGCTGGCCGCCGACGTGCCGGGGTCCGTCACCCTGGACCGCGGTACGGACGCGGAGGCCTGGAAGCAGCAACTCGTCCAGGCCCAGGAGCGCGGTGCCCCGGTCTCGGGGATCGTCTGGCGCAGCGCAAACCGGCCCACCGCGGAGGAGTCCAGCGACGACTTCGCCGCGCGGGTGGAAACCGAGATCGACCAGCTGCTCGCGGTTGTCCGGACGCTGCTGGCCCAGCAGGACCTGAAGCTCACCGGCGGCCTGTGGATCGTCACCGAACGGGCCGTGGCGACCGAGTCCGGCGAGCCGGTGGACCCGGCGCAGGCGGCGTTGTGGGGCCTCGGGCGCACCGTCATCACCGAGCAGCCGAGCCTGCGCTGCCGGCTGGTCGACTCCGACGGATTCGACGACAACGCGCACTCGCTGGCCGGCCTGCTCGGCGCGGCCCTCGAGGAGCCCGAACTCGCACTGCGGCAAGGGAAGTACTGGGTGCCGCGGCTCCTGCCCTGGTCGCGCAGCGGCCACCTGGCGATACCGCGCGCCGCCGACTTCTACCTGGCCCCGACCGAACGCGGCGCGATCGACAACCTGCGCCTCAACGAGACGCACGTGGCGCCGCCGGAGGCGGGCCAGGTGCAGATCCGGGTGGAGGCCGCGGGCCTGAACTTCCGGGACGTGCTCAACGTGCTCGGCCTGTACCCGGGCGATCCGGGGCAGATCGGCGGCGGTGACCTCGCGGGCGTCGTCACCGAGTTTGGCGCCGGCGTCACCGGGTTCGAGGTCGGGCAACGCGTCTTCGGCTTCATGCCCGGCTCCTTCGCCACCCGGGTCAACGTGCCGGCGCAGTTCCTGGCGCCGGTGCCCGACGGGGTCAGCGGGGTGGGCGCCGCGACCATCCCCGCCGGGGCGCTGACGACCCGGCTGGCGTTCGACTGGGCGCAGGTCGGCCCCGGTGACCGGGTGCTCATCCACGCCGCCAGTGGCGGCGTCGGTCTGGCCGCCATCCAGATCGCGCAGCAGCGCGGGGCGACCGTGTTCGCCACCGCCAGCACCTACAAGCGCGCCAAGCTGCGGGAGATGGGTGTGCAATACATCTACGACTCGCGCAGCACCGACTTCGCCGACCAGATCCTGGCGGACACCGGCGGCGCCGGCGTGACCGTGGTGCTCAACTCGCTCACCAACGAGGGGTTCATCGCCGCGACCGTGCGGGCCACCGCCCAGGGCGGCCGCTTCGCCGAAATCGCCAAGCGCGACATCTGGACTCGTGAGCAGATGGCGGCGGCCCGTCCGGACATCTCCTACGAGATCATCGCGCTGGACGCGTGCATCGAGAACGAACCCGAGCGGGTGGGCAAGCTGCTGCACGAGGTGGCCGACAGCATGGCCAACGGCGAACTGGCGCCGATCGCCGTCGAGGTCTACCCGGTGACGGAGGCCAAGACCGCGTTCCGGCGGATGCAACAGGCGCGACACGTCGGCAAGATCGTGCTGCAGATGCCGCAACCGCTGCAGCCGCGCGGTGATCGGACCTACCTGATCACCGGCGGGCTCGGTGCGCTCGGCCTGTTCACGGCGGCCCACCTGGCGCAACTCGGCGCCGGTGACATCGTGCTGACCAGCCGGCGCGCGCCCGACGCCGACGCGCAACAGGCGATCGACGACATCGTGGAGCGCCACCGCTGCCGCATCCACGTGTTCACGGCCGACGTCGGCGACGAGGCGCAGGTCGAAGCGCTGCTCCAGCGGATCCGGGCGGAGCTGCCCCCGCTCGCGGGGGTGGCACACCTGGCCGGTGTGCTCGACGACGCGCTGCTGACCCAGCAGAACGTGGAGCATTTCCGGACGACGCTGGCGCCCAAGGCGTTCGGCGCCCGTTACCTGGACCGGCTGACGACCGACGACGATCTCGACTTCTTCATCCTGTACTCGTCGGCCGCCAGCGTGCTCGGGTCGCCGGGCCAGGCCAACTACGCCACCGCCAACGCGCTGCTCGACGGGCTCGCCGTGGACCGCAGGGCGCAGGGCCTGCCCGCGACCGGCATCAACTGGGGCCCGTGGGCGAAGGGTGGCATGGCCACGTCGCACGCCGCGCGCGCGAACCTCAGCGCGCAGGGCCTGATTCCGCTGGAACCCGCGGCCGCGCTCAACGCGCTTTCCGAGGTGGTCGCCAACGGGACCGGGCAGGCAACCGTGATCAAGGCCAACTGGCAGCGCGCCGCGAAGGGGCTGGGCGCCTCCCGCCCGTCGCTGCTCGCGCACGTGTTGCCCAGCGCCGCCACCGCCACGCGCGGCGACAGCGAGTTGCTCCGGCAGTTGAACGAGGTGCCCGAGTCCGAGCGGGGCAGTTTCCTCACCGACTACCTGCGGCGCGAAGTGCAGCAGTTCCTGCGGCTCGCGCAGCCGCCGGCGGCGACCAGCCGGTTCCTGGAGCTGGGCACGGACTCGCTGATGGCGGTCGAGTTCAGCAACCGGTTGCTTCCCCAGTTCGGCGGCGCGTTCACGATCAGCGCCACCGCGGTCTTCGACTATCCGACCATCGGGGCGCTCGCCGAGTACCTCGCCGGTCAGGTGCCGGAGTCCGACGAGGTGCAGTCCTTCGGGGCGTCCGAGCCCGCGCAGTGATCGCGGGGAACGGGTAGGTATAGCCGCGTGCGCGCACGCCGTTGCGGCGACCGACCAAGCGACGAGTCTCGCGTGCGATAGCGCCGGTGATATCGCATTTCGCGATCACCTGACGGCGGCCTCACGGTACTCACGTGACTGATGTGGTTGCCGATACGGCGGGTACGAAGTGGGACGGCCCTAGGTCGCCTCGGCGCGCAGCTGAGACCTCAGGATCCGGTACTCCAGCAAGCCCGCCCGCATCTGCTCGTAGATCGCGGACCCGGGCAGCGCGAGGAAGTTGGCCACCCGGGCATTGCCGTCGCCGTACACCTGCTCGTAGTTGTTGCTCGCCTGATCCCGCGAGGCCAGTACGTTGGCGGTGATGTCGCGGTCGTCTTCGGTGACGAAGCCCAGCGCCTTCAAACGCGACCTGACATAGTCCCAGTCCTCCGGGCTCAGGAAGTCCGTGTGCAAGAACCACGCCCCGGGCCGGCAGATCCGGCGCACTTCTTTCAGGAATTTCGGCAGGTTGCCATACGAATGCGAGGACTCGATGTTGATGACCGCATCGCAAGACGAATCGTCGAGGGGAATGTTCAATGCGTCGCCGACCATGAAGTCGAGCGAAGGTTTGACGTGCGTTTTGCTGCAGAAGGCGATTGCTTCCGAGGACATGTCGATGCCGGTGACCCGCGCGTTGAATTTCTCCGCGACGAGTGCGGAGTTGCCGCCGCGCCCGCATCCGATTTCGACGACTCTGCGGTCGTTGAGGTCGCGGGACCCGACGACCTCGAACACCAACCGGACCGAGTTGGCGTTGAAGGTGCCCTCGCGAATGGGGAACGCGGATTCGTTGCTGGAATCTATCGGCAGGTAGCCATAATTCAGGAAGAACGACGAGTCGGCCACGCCGATGTCCTCGAGGCGGCGGCTGAGTTTGTCGTAGAAACTGCGCCAGCCGACGGCGGTCGTGGACAGCAGGTCGTCGGCCAGGTGCGCCGACATTGCAACCGGTGCACCGTCCTTCGATTCGACGTGAACCGAAGCTTCGCTGTGGTCGTCCATTTATGTCGCCTCAATCGAATCTGCTCTGCCCCATGAGCGCCTGACATGGTGCTGCTTTTGCGATGACTTTGACCGGGAATCAGTCCGGTCTGACGCGGCGCACGGGAGCGCCCGCGCCTGTCGCGTCATGAAGATGACTATTCCGGATGCCTCCAATTTTCGTGCGTGCCGCAACCGTCGAGTGCGAAGAAATCCTTTGCGGAGTGGGGGAAACTCTGTCGCCTCGCCGAATTGTGCCGTCCCTACAGTAGCCGCGATGTTTGCAATCGCAAAGGACACCGCAGCGCCCTCCGCCGAAGCCTCGACGGCAAGCGGGTGGCGTCCCGTCGAGGACCGCGCGGGCGGACTTGAAGGCCGGTCGTCTCGGTCGTGCCGGCGGCTGGGGCCGGGCCCGGGCAGTGGTCGCCCGGGCGCGCCGACCGGAGAGGCAGTAACGATTTCCGCCGGCCGATCGGCGTGGGCCAGCGAACGGTACGGCGATCCGTGGGCCGAACGACAAAGCGCTTGGGAGATTTCGGCATCCGATTGCCGAATGATTGAACGCCCGCGGCCATCGAAGCCGCGGTGCGCACCGGCGCCGAGACGGACCGTCCGGCAACCTTTTTGGTGAACGGAGTCGGGCCGTGAACTGAGCGCGGCGAATTTCAGCGCGCCAGAGTACGGCCGGGCCGATGGTACCAGCGGGTAGGTTTCAGCTGAGGGATCACCACCTGAATTTCCCCCAAGACCGAGACAACTTCCGTCGGCCTCCAGTATGGTCTAGAACTTGTTATACCTATGTCCAGTAGACGGGTCTGGGAGACACGGTGAGCATCAATCCGTTCGACGACGAAGATGGCAGGTTTTTCGTCTTGGTCAACGACGAGGAGCAGCACAGCCTGTGGCCGGCCTTCGCCGATGTTCCCGCCGGCTGGCGGGTGGTGCACGGCGAAGCGGATCGCGCGGCGTGCCTGGAGTACATCGAGCAGAACTGGACCGACATCAGGCCGAAGAGTCTGCGCGAGCGTTTGGCCGCGGGACAGGGGCATTGACGGTTAGCCGTGAGACAGGGTCATTGACGGTTGCCCGCGGGACGACGGCATTGCCGGTTGGCCGCGGGACAGGGGCGTTGATAGGTAGACCAAATGAAACGTGATGACCGGGCGCTTCCGCTGACGCGGGGCCAACTGGACATTTGGCTCGCGCAGGAGACGGGTCACTCCGGTACGGAGTGGCAGCTGGGCGTACTAGTGCGATTCGACGGCACCGTGGAGCCCGACCTGCTCAAGCGCGCGATCAGTCATGCGATGGGGGAGGCCGAACCGGCCAGGGCCGCCATCTTCGAGGCCGATGGCCAGGTTTTTCAGCGGGCGATCGATTACCCGGACATCGAACTGGACTTCCATGACCTGAGCGACTCCCGTCATCCGGTGCAAGAGGCCCGCGCGATGGCACTGTCGATTCAGCACACGCCCATGCCGCCGGACGGCCCGCTGTTCAAATTCGCCCTGTTTCAGACCTGGGCGGACGAATTCTACTTGTTCGGTTGCTTCCATCACATAATCCTCGATGGAACCGGAATAACGCTTCTCGCCAACCGGATTGCGACCGTATATGCGGCAATTGCTTCCGGCGCGACCATTCCTCCGGCCTTCTTCGGCTCCCTGGAAGATCTGGTTCGTTGCGAGTCGGAATACGAAGCGTCCGCCGATTACCAGGACGACCGGGCCTATTGGACCGGGAACCTCCCGTCGGACAGCGGGCCGCACAATCGGTTACCCCAAGCCGGGGGCGAAAGCGACCAGAGCGCGCCGTCTGCGCCGGTTCGGTTGGACCCCGTGGTCCTGCGGCAGGTTCAGGAGTTGGCCGACGCGTGGAAGGTACCCCGCTCCTCGCTCATCACCGCGGCGTGCGCGCTCCTGGTGCGTGGCTGGGGTGCCCAGGGCTCCGAGGTGGTGCTCGACTTCCCGGTCAGCAGGCGTGTGCGTCCCGAATCCAAGATGCTGCCCGGGATGCTTTCCGGGGTGGTGCCGCTGGTGCTGAGCGTCTCGCCGGACGCCACGGTCGCCGACTTCTGTCAGTACGTCGATGCTCGAATCCGGGAAGCGCTGCAGCATCAGCGATTCCCCGTGCACGCCCTGGAACGCAAAGCCGACCCGCGCGGCGCGGCACAACCGGCCGATCGGGTGAGCGTCAATTTCATGCCGTCCAAGATGACCATGGACTTCGCCGGTGTGGCGGCGTCGGCGTCTTTCACCAACCCCGTTCAGGTGGGCAGCTTCGGATTGATCTTCTCCGGCGCCGGGGATCAGCTTTTCCTCAGCACCGCGGGCGCGGGCGGGGCATTCTCCAATTTCGACGTCCCGGAATTGGCGCGACGGCTGCAGCGGGTGTTCACCGCGATGACCGCCGACCCGGCGCGGCGGCTCTCGTCGCTGGAACTGCTCGATGCCGGGGACCTCGCCGGGCTGGACGCGTGGGGTAACCGGGCGGTGCTGACTCGGCCGGCCACCGCTGCGACGTCGCTTCCGGTGGCGTTCGCCGCCCAGGTGGCGCGCGCACCGGAGGCGACGGCGATCACGTGCGGGCAGCGTTCGCTGACCTACCGCGAAGTCGAGGACGCCGCCGACCGGTTGGCGCATCTGCTGGCCGGCCGGGGCGCGGGCCCGGGTCAGCGGGTGGCGCTGTTGTTGCCGCGTTCGGCCGAGGCGATCGTGGCGATCCTGGCGGTCCTCAAGACCGGGGCGGCGTACGTGCCGATCGACCCCGCGGTGCCGGCGGCGCGCATCGGGTTCATGCTCGACGACGCCGCGCCGATCGCGGCGATCACCAACACCGGGCTGGCCGACCGGCTGGACGGGCGCGATCTGCCGATCATCGATGTCGATGCTCTCCAAGGCGCCGCCGTCGACACCGGCACCGCGCTGCCCGCGCCGGACCCGGACAACATCGCCTACCTCATCTACACGTCGGGAACCACCGGTGTCCCCAAAGGCGTGGCCATCACCCACCGCAACGTGATCGGGCTGCTGGACTCCCTGAACGTCGAGTTGTCGCCGGGGCTGGCGTGGTCGCAGTGGCATTCACTGGCCTTCGACGTCTCGGTGTGCGAGATCTGGGGTGCGCTGCTGGCAGGGGGCCGCCTCGTCGTGGTGCCCGAGTCGGTGGCGCGTTCGCCGGAAGATTTCCATGCGCTGCTGGTCGCCGAAGAGGTCGGCGTCTTGAGCCAGACCCCGTCGGCGTTCTACGCGCTGCAGACCGCGGACTCGCTGGCACCCGAACTCGGGCGTCAGCTCAAGCTCGAGGCCGTCGTGTTCGCCGGGGAGGCGCTCGAGCCCCAGCGGCTTTCCCCGTGGCTGGACAACCACCCGGGCTTACCGCGCCTGCTCAACCTGTACGGCACCACCGAGACGACGGTGCACGCTTCGTTCCGGGAGATCACCGCGGCCGACGCCGACAGCACCGCCAGCCCCATCGGGGTGCCGCTGGCGCACCTCGCCTTCTTCGTGCTCGACGCGTGGATGCAGCCGGTGCCGGCGGGCGTGGTCGGCGAGCTCTATGTGGCGGGCTCGAGCGTGGGAGCCGGGTATTGGCGGCGTCCCGGGTTGTCGGCGACGCGGTTCGTGGCGTGCCCGTTCGGGGAGCCCGGGGCGCGCATGTACCGCACCGGGGACCTGGCGTGGTGGGGTGCCGACGGGCAGCTGCGGTACGTGGGGCGCGCCGACGAGCAGGTCAAGATCCGCGGGTACCGCATCGAACTCGGTGAGGTACAGGCGGCGTTGTCCGCACTGGACGGAGTGCAGCAGGCGGTGGCCATCGTCCGCGAGGACCGTCCGGGCGACAAGCGCCTGGTGGGGTACCTCACCGGGACCGCGGACCCGGCCGAGATTCCGGTCGCGCTGGCCGAGCGGCTGCCGTCGTACATGGTGCCGGCGGCGGTGGTCGCGATCGACGCGCTGCCGCTGACGGTCAACGGCAAACTCGACAAGCGGGCCCTGCCGGCGCCGGAGTATCAGGATGTCGACCACTACCGCGCCCCGACCGACGCGGTGGAGGAGATCCTGGCCGACATCTACGCCCAGGTGCTGGGGCTCGAACGGGTCGGGGTCGACGAGTCGTTCTTCGAGCTGGGCGGGGACAGCATCCTGTCGATGCAGGTGGTGGCCCGGGCTCGGGCCGCCGGCCTGGTGTGCCGGCCGCGCGACGTCTTCGTCGAGCAGACCGTGGCCCGGCTGGCCCGGGTGGTCGGGGTCACCGGCGACGACGCCGACGCGTTCGACGAGGGCGTGGGCTCGGTGGTGGCCACCCCGATCATGTGCTGGCTGCATGGCCTGGAAAGCACGGGGGGCCCGGTCGACCAGTTCAACCAGACGGTGCTGGTGCAGGCTCCCGTGGGGGTGACCGAGGCCGATGTGGTGGCGCTGTTGCAGGCCCTGCTGGATCGGCACGCCATGCTGCGGTCGCGGGTCGAGGACGACGGCGCCGGCGGCTGGTCGTTGACGGTGCCCGAGGTGGGGTCGGTCGACGCCCGCGAATGCCTGCGCGCCGTGCAGGTGTTGTCGGACGAGGCGGTGATCGAGGCGCGGTCGCGGTTGAACCCGGCGGCCGGGAAGATGCTCAGCGCGCTGTGGGTGGCCCCCACCGGGCAGCTGGTCGTGATCGCTCACCATCTGGCCGTCGACGGGATGTCGTGGCGGATCCTGCTCGAGGACCTCAACCTGGCCTGGGTTCAGCTTCGCGGCGGGCAGCCGGTGCTGCTGCCGGCGGCGCGGACGTCGTTCCAGCGGTGGGCGTCGCTGCTGGCCGAGCATGCGTCGCGCCCGGACGTGGTGGAGCACGCCCAACAGTGGAGGCGGGTCGCGGCGATTCCCGCGGCCCTGCCGGCGGTGCGCCCCGCGGCGGACACCTTCGCCGCTGCGGGAAGCTTGTCGGTGGAGCTGGATGCCGAGACGACACGGTTGCTGCTCGGTGAGGTACCGGGCGCATTCCACGCCGGGATACACGAGATCCTGCTGATCGCTTTCGCCCTGGCGGTCGACGAGTTCCTGGGTACCGGCGGGGCGCCGATCAGTATCGATGTGGAGGGTCACGGTCGCCAGGAGGAGTTGGCCGGCCCGGACGAACACGTCGACCTGTCGCGCACGGTGGGGTGGTTCACCACCAAATACCCGGTGGCGCTGAACGTCGGGGGACTGGACTGGGCGCAGGTCACCGCGGGCGGGGCGGCGCTGGGGGCGGCGATCAAGGATGCCAAGGAGCAGCTGCGCAGCCTGCCCGACGGGGCGACCTACGGTCTGCTGCGCTACCTGAACCCCGATGTCGACCTGGGCGGGTCCGACCCGCCGATCGGCTTCAACTATCTGGGGCGCCTCGGTGCGGCGGGGGAGATCAACCACTCCGGTGATGTGTGGGAGATCTGCCAGGACGGCTGGTCGGTCACCGGCGTCGCCGCGGCCATCCCCATGCCGCTGATGCACACCGTGGAACTCAACGCCGGCACCATCGACACCGACGCCGGGCCGCGGCTGCGCGGCGGTTGGACATGGGCGCCCTCGGTTCTCGACCACGCGCAGGTCAGCCGGTTGAGCCGGTTGTGGTTCGACGCTCTGGGCGGCATCTGCGCGCATGTGCGGGGCGGCGGTGGCGGGTTGACGCCCTCCGACATCGCCGTGGGCCTGAGCCAGCAGCAAATCGACGAGCTTCAGCGGCAATATGCGGATAGCTGACGTTCTGCCGTTGACCCCCCTGCAGCAGGGGCTGCTGTTTCACGCCAGCACCGCGCAGGGCGGCGACGACGTGTATGCGGTGCAGCTCGACATCACGTTGAGCGGCCGGCTCGACCAGCACCGGCTGCGCGATGCGGTGCACAAGGTGGTCACCCGGCATCCGAACCTGGCGGCGCGATTCGCGGACAGGTTCGACGTGCCGATGCAGATCATCCCGGCCGATCCGGTGGTGCCGTGGCGGTATGTCGACCTCAGCGCCGACGGCCACGACCTCGCGGATGTCGACGAGCAGATCCGGCAGCTGTGCGCCGAGGAACGCGCTGCCGTCTGCGACGTCGCCCACCAGCCGGCCTTCCGGGCGGCTCTGATTCGCACCGCGGAAAGTCAGCACCGGCTGGTGCTGACCAATCACCACATCGTGCTGGACGGCTGGTCGCTGCCGATCCTGCTCGGAGAGATATTCGCCAGCTATGACGGCCAGTGGCTGCCCGCGGCGGTCCCGTATCGCCGGTTTGTCGCCTGGCTGGCCGGCCGCGACCTCGACGCGGCCCGCGCGGCGTGGGGCGAGGCGTTGTCCGGCTTCGCCACCCCCACGCTGGTGGGTCCGCCGGGCCGCCCGGGCCTCGGCCCGCGAGGTGTTGCCTCGTTCCGGGTGCCCGAGCAGACCACCCGGGCCCTCAACGAGTTGGCGCGCTCGAGCCACGCCACCGTCAACACCGTGCTGCAGGCCGCGTTCGCGCAGGTGCTGACGTGGCTGACCGGTCAGCGTGATGTCGCCTTCGGCACGACGGTCTCGGGCCGGCCCGCCGAAGTGGTCGGCGCGGAGTCGATGGTCGGCCTGTTCATCAACACGGTGCCGGTGCGGGCCAACCTCGCCGCGGCGACCACCACCTCCGCAGACCTGATCGAGCAGCTGCACAACGCCCACAACCACACCCTCGACCACCAGCACCTGGCGCTCAGCGAGATTCACCGGATCGCCGGCCAGGACCAGCTGTTCGACACCTTCTTCGTCTACGAGAACTACCCGCTGGACACCGCGGCGATGTCGGGCAAAGACGGGTTGGCCGTCACCGAGTTCACCCATCGCGAATACAACCACTACCCCCTGGCCATCCAGGCGATGCCGGGCAGCGAACTGAGCCTGCGCGTCGAATTCGACACCGACGTGTTCGACGCCGGCGACATCGAGACGCTGGTCGCGCGTTTTCAGCGGGTGTTGGTCGCGATGACCGCCGACCCACGGCGACGGTTGTCGTCGCTGGATCTGCTGGACGAGGCCGAGCACGCCCGGCTGGACGGCTGGGGCAACCGCGCGGCGTTGAGCCGGCCGGTGGCGACCCCGTCGATTCCGGCGGTCTTCGCCACGCAGGCGGCGCGCACACCCGACGCGGTGGCGGTGACCTGCGACGGCCGGTCCATGACCTACCGGGAGCTGGATGAGGCGGCCAACCGGTGGGCGCACCTGCTGGCCGCGCGGGGCGTCGGGCCCGGGCAGCGGGTGGCGTTGCTGCTGCCGCGTTCGGCCGAGGCGGTCGTGGCGATCATGGGGGTGCTCAAATCGGGGGCGGCCTATGTGCCGATCGACCCGTCGGTGCCGGAGGCGCGGATGGGCTTCGTGCTCGGCGATGCCGCGCCCGCCGCCGCGATCACCACATGTGAGTTGCGTCCGCGGTTGGACGGGCGCGAAATGTGGGTCCTCGAAGTCGATGACGTCGATGACGCCGACGATCTCGTGGACCCCGCCGTCGACGGTCGGCCCGGTATCGCACCGCCGGCGCCGGCCCCCGACGACATCGCTTACCTGATCTACACCTCGGGCACCACCGGCACCCCGAAGGGGGTGGCCATACCCCACCGCAACGTGACCCAGTTGCTCGAGACCCTGGACGACGACCTGGGCCTGGCGGGGCAGGTGTGGTCGCAGTGCCACTCCATGGCGTTCGACTTCTCGGTGTGGGAGATCTTCGGCGCGCTGCTCTACGGCGGCCGGGTGGTGATCGTGCCCGACCCGGTGGTGCGCTCCGCGGAAGACCTGCACGCGCTGCTGGTCGCGGAGCGCGTCAGCATGCTCAGCCAGACCCCGTCGGCGTTCTACGCGCTGCAGAGGGCCGATGCGGCATCACCCGAGTCGGCGGAGCAGCTCGCGCTGCGGGCCGTGGTGTTCGGCGGTGAGGCCCTCGAGCCGCAGCGCCTTGCGGCGTGGTTCACCAACCACCCCGACTCGCCGCGACTGATCAACATGTACGGGATCACCGAGACGACGGTGCACGCCTCGTTCCGGGAGATCCTGCCCGCCGACGTGGACAGCACGGTGAGCCCCATCGGGGTGCCGCTGGCCCATCTCGGCTTCTTCGTACTCGACGGGTGGTTGCGGCCGGTGCCGGCCGGGGTCGTCGGGGAGCTGTATGTGGCCGGGGCGGGGGTGGCCGCCGGGTACGTGGGCCGGGCCGCCCTGTCGGCGACGCGGTTCGTGGCCTGCCCCTTCGGCGAGCCCGGGGCCCGCATGTATCGCACCGGGGACCTGGTCTGGTGGGGCGCCGACGGGCAGTTGCGCTACGTGGGGCGCACCGACGAGCAGGTCAAGATCCGCGGGTATCGCATCGAGCTCGGTGAGATCCAGGCGGCGTTGGCCGGCCTGGACGGCGTGCAACACGCGGCGGTCATCGTGCGCGAGGACCACCCCGGCGACAAGCGCCTGGTGGGGTATGTCACCGGCACCGCGGACCCGGCCGCGCTGCGCGCCACCCTCGCCGAGCGGCTGCCCGCCTACATGGTGCCGGCCGCGGTGGTGGTCGTCGACGCGCTGCCGTTGACGGTCAACGGCAAACTCGACAAACGCGCCCTTCCCGCGCCCGAATACCAGGACGGCGGTCACTACCGCGCACCGTCCACCGCGGTCGAGGAGATCCTGGCCGGGGTCTACGCCCAGGTGCTGGGGGTGGAGCCGCCCCGGCTGGTCGGAGTGGACGACTCGTTCTTCGACCTGGGCGGTGATTCGCTGTCGGCGATGCGCCTGATCGCCGCGGTCAACACCGCCCTGGACGCCGGCCTGTCGGTGGGCGCGTTGTTCGAGGCGCCCACGATCGCGCAGTTGGCGCCGCGCATCGGGCGCGACGAGGGCCGGCTGGCGCCGCTGGCGGCCGTCGAGCGGCCCGCGGTGGTGCCGTTGTCGTTCGCCCAGAGCCGGTTGTGGTTCATCGACCAGTTCCAGGGCCCCTCACCGATCTACAACATGGCGGTGGCGCTGCGGCTGAGCGGGCACCTGGACGCCGACGCGCTGGGCGCGGCGCTGGCCGACGTGGTGGCCCGCCAGGAGACCCTGCGCACGCTGTTCGCCGCGCACGAAGGGGTGCCGCGCCAGCTGGTGGTGCCCGCCGAGCGTGCCGACTTCGGCTGGGCCGTCGTGGACGCCGCAGGCTGGACGGAGAGCCAACTGGCCGAGGCCATCGACGCCGTGGCGAGTCACCCGTTCGACCTGGCGACCGAGGTCCCGATGCGAGCGCGGCTGTTCCGCGTCGCCGACGACGAGCACGTGCTGGTGTCGGTGGTGCACCACATCGCCGCCGACGGGTCGTCGATCACCCCGCTGGTCCACGACCTCGGGGTGGCCTACGCCAGCCGCTCCGCGGGGCAGGCCTCCGGCTGGGAGCCGCTGGCCGTACAGTATGTCGACTACACGCTGTGGCAGCGCGCGCAGCTGGGCGACCTCAGCGATGAGGACAGCCGCATCGCCGCACAGCTGGCCTACTGGGAGCAGGCCCTGGCCGGCATGCCCGAGCACCTGCAGCTGCCCACCGACCGGCCCTACCCGCCGGTCGCCGACTACCGCGGCGCCAGCGTGCTGGTCGAATGGCCGGCCGAGCTGCAGCAGCAGGTCGCCCGGGTGGCCCGCGAGCACAAGGCGACCACCTTCATGGTGGTGCAGGCCGCGTTGGCGGTGCTGCTGTCGAAGATCAGCGCCAGCAGCGAGGTGGCGGTCGGATTCCCGATCGCCGGGCGCGGCGACGCCGCGCTCGACGAGCTGGTGGGCTTTTTCGTCAACACCCTGGTGTTGCGGGTCGACCTGGCCGGTGACCCCAGCGTCGCGGAGTTGCTGGCCCAGGTGCGGGGACGCAGCCTGGCCGCCTACGAGCACCAGGACGTGCCCTTCGAGGTGCTGGTGGAGCGGCTCAACCCGACCCGGAGCCTGACCCATCACCCGCTGGTGCAGGTGATGCTGGGCTGGCAGAACTGGCAGGCCAACGGTGCCGGCGAGCCCGCCGGCGGGTTGGCCCTGGGCGACCTGCAGGTCACCCCGCTGCCGTTGGACACCCGCACCGCCCGCATGGACCTGTCGTTCTCCCTGGCCGAACGCTGGAGCGAGGCCGGTGAGCCCGCCGGCATCTGGGGCGGCGTCGAATTCCGCACCGACGTGTTCGACGCGGCCAGCATCGAGACGCTGCTCGAGCGCTTCCGGCGGGTGCTGGTGGCCATGACCGCCGACCCGCGACGGCGGCTGTCGTCGATCGATGTGCTCGACGATGCCGAGCGCGCCCGGCTCGACGCGGTGGGCAACCGCGCGCTGCTGACCGGGCTCGCGCCGGCCGCGGCGTCGGTACCGGCGTTGTTCGCCGCGCAGGTGGCCCGCGCCCCGCACGCCGTGGCGGTCAGCTCCCCGGACGCGTCCCTGACCTACCGGGAACTCGACGAGGCGGCGAACCGGCTCGCGCACCTGCTGATCGGATACGACGTCGGCCCGGGCGCGCGGGTGGCGCTGCTGCTGGAGCGTTCGGCCCGGGCCGTCGTGGCCATGCTGGCCGTGCTGAAGACCGGGGCCGCCTACCTGGCGATCGACCCGGCGCTGCCCGACGCCCGGATCGCGTTCCTGATCGCCGATGCCGCCCCGACGGCCGCGGTCACCTCGGCCGGTCTGGCCGACCGGCTGGACGGCTGCGACCTGACCGTCATCGACGTCGAGGACCCCGCCGTCGCGCGCCACCCCAGCACCGCGCTGCCGGCGCCAGCCCCCGATGACATCGCCTACCTCATCTACACCTCGGGCACCACCGGCAGGCCCAAGGGCGTGGCCATCGCCCACCACAACCTGGCCCACCTGGCGGAGTCGACCCCCGCCCACCTGCCCGCGTCGCAGGTGTGGACGCAGTGCCACTCGTATGCCTTCGACTTCTCGGTGTGGGAGATCTGGGCCGCGCTGCTGGGCGGCGGGCGGCTGGTGGTGGTGCCCGATTGCGTCGTCGGCTCGCCGGACGACTTCCAGGCCCTGCTGGTGCGCGAACAGGTCAACGTGCTCACCCAGACTCCTTCGGCGGTGACTGCGCTCGACCCGGACGGGTTGGAGTCGGTGGCGTTGCTGCTCGGCGGCGAGGCGTGCTCGGCCGAGGTGGTGGACCAGTGGGCGCCCGGGCGGGTGGTGATCAACGCCTACGGGCCCACCGAGGCCACGGTGTACGCGTCGATGAGCGCGCCGTTACAGGCGGACACCGTCGGGGCGGGCGCGGCGCCGATCGGCTCGCCGGTGCCGACCACGGCGCTGTTCGTCCTCGACGATTCGTTGCGGCCGGTGCCGGCGGGCGTGGTCGGTGAGCTGTACGTGGCGGGCCGCGGCGTGGGCGTCGGATACCTCGGTCGGGCCGATTTGACCGCATCGCGTTTCGTGGCCTCGCCCTTCGGCGCGCCCGGCACGCGCATGTACCGCACCGGGGACCTGGTGCGGTGGCGCCCCGACGACCAGCTGCAGTATCTCGGACGCGCCGACGAGCAGGTCAAGATCCGCGGCTATCGCATCGAGCCCGGGGAGGTCCAGGCGGTACTGGCGGCGCTGGACGGGGTCGCTCAGGCGGCGGTCATCGCCCGCGAGGACCGCCCCGGCGACAAGCGGCTGGTGGGGTACGTCACCGGGACCGCCGAGCCGGCCAAGCTGCGCGCAGCGCTGGCCGAGCGCCTACCTCCCTACATGGTTCCCGCCGCCGTCGTGGCGTTGGACGCGCTGCCGTTGACGGTCGGCGGCAAGCTCGATAAACGGGCGTTGCCGGCACCGGACTACCAGGACAGCGGCGCATACCGCGCGCCGACCACCCTCACCGAGGAGATCCTCACCGGCATCTACGCCCAGGTGCTGGGGGTCGAGCCGCCCCGGCTGGTTGGGGTGGACGACTCGTTCTTCGATCTGGGCGGGGACTCACTGTCGGCGATGCGCCTGGTCGCCGCCGTCAACACCGCCCTGGACGCCGGCCTGGCGGTGCGCACCGTGTTCGAGGCACCCACGATCGCCCAGCTGGCGCCCCGCATCGGAGGCGTCGAGGGCCGGCTGGCGCCGCTGAAGGCCGTCCAGCGGCCCGCGGTGGTGCCGTTGTCGTTCGCCCAGAACCGGTTGTGGTTCATCGACCAGTTCCAGGGCCCCTCACCGATCTACAACCTGCCGGTGGCGCTGCGGCTGAGCGGGCACCTGGACGCCGACGCGCTGGGTGCGGCGCTGGCCGACGTGGTGGCCCGGCAGGAAAGTCTGCGCACGATGTTCCCGGCGATCGAGGGGATACCGCGCCAGCTGGTGGTGCCCGCCGAGCGGGCCGACTTCGGCTGGACCGTCGTGGATGCCACCGGATGGTCGGAAAGCCAACTCTCCGAGGCCATCGACGCCGTGGCGAGTTACCCGTTCGACCTGGCGAGCGAGATCCCGATGCGGGCGAGGCTGTTCCGCGTCGCCGACGACGACTACGTGTACGTGTCGGTGGTGCACCACATCGCCGCCGACGGCTGGTCGATCACCCCGCTGGTCAACGACCTCGGGGTCGCCTACGTCAGCCGGTGCGCGGGGCAGGCCCCCGACTGGGCCGATTTGACGGTGCAGTACGTCGACTACACGCTGTGGCAGCGCGCGCAGCTGGGGGACCTGGGCGACGAGGGCAGCCGCATCGCCGCGCAGCTGGCTTACTGGGAGGATGCCCTGGCCGGCATGCCCGAGCACCTCCAGCTGCCCACCGATCGGCCATACCCGCCGGTCGCGGACTACCGCGGCGCCACCCTGGCGCTGGAATGGCCGGCCGAGCTGCAGCAACGGGTCGCCCGGGTGGCCCGCGAGCACAACGCGACCAGCTTCATGGTGCTGCAGGCCGCCCTGGCGGCCCTGCTGTCGGGCCTCAGCGCCAGCAGCGAGGTGGCGGTTGGATTCCCGATCGCCGGGCGCGGCGACGCCGCCCTCGACGAGCTGGTGGGCTTTTTCGTCAACACCCTCGTGTTGCGGGTCGACCTGGCCGGTGACCCCAGCGTCGCGGAGTTGCTGGCCCAGGTGCGCCGGCGCAGCCTGGCCGCCTACGAGCACCAGGACGTGCCCTTCGAGGTGCTCGTGGAGCGGCTCAAGCCGACCCGGAGCCTGACCCATCACCCGCTGGTGCAGGTGATGCTCGCCTGGCAGAACTTCGCCTGGCAGGACACCGACGCCGCCGGGCTCGCCCTGGGCGACCTGCAGGTCACCCCGCTGCCGGTGGACACCCACACCGCCCGCATGGACCTGACGTTCAACCTGGCCGACCGCTGGAACGAGGCCGGCGAGCCCGCCGGCATCGGCGGGTTGGTGGAATTCCGCACCGACGTGTTCGACGAAACAACCATCCGCAGCCTGGTCGCGCGGTTCGAGCGGGTGCTGATGGCGATGACGGCGGACCCGGGGCGGCGGTTGTCGTCGGTGGACGTGCTCACCGAGGACGAGCACGCCCGGCTCGCCGAGTGGGGTAACAGGGCGGTGCTGGCCCGGCCGGCGACGACGGGGTCGATTCCGGCGGTGTTCGCCGCGCAGGCGGCCCGCACCCCGGACGCGGTGGCGGTCACCTTCGAGGGCCACTCGCTGACCTATCGTGAGCTCGACGAGGCGTCGAATCGGTTGGCGCAGCTGCTGGCCGGTCAGGGGGTGGAGCCGGGGCAGCGGGTGGCGCTGCTGTTGCCGCGTTCGGCGCAGGCGATCGTGGCGATGCTCGCGGTGGCCAAGACCGGGGCCGCCTATGTGCCGGTCGACCCGTCGGTGCCGGCGGCCCGGATGGAGTTCGTCCTCGGCGATGCCGCGCCGGTCGCCGCGATCACCACCACCGGGCTTCTGGATCGGCTCGGCGGACGTGAACTGATGGTGATCGACGTCGACGACCCTGCCGTCGACAGCCAACCCTGCACCGCACCGCCCGGGCCGGCTCCCGACGACGTCGCCTACCTCATCTACACCTCCGGCACCACCGGCAGGCCCAAGGGGGTGGCGATCCCGCACCGCAACGTGACCCAGTTGCTGGAGACCCTCGACGGCGACCTCGGGTTGACGGGTCGGGTGTGGTCGCAGTGCCATTCGTTGGCGTTCGACTTCTCGGTGTGGGAGATCTGGGGCGCGCTGCTCTACGGCGGCCGGGTGGTCGTGGTGCCGGATGCGGTGGTGCGCTCGCCGGACGACCTGCACGCCCTGCTGGTCGCCGAACGCGTCGGCGTGTTGAGCCAGACCCCGTCGGCGTTCTATGCGTTACAGACCGCCGATGCGGCACAACCCGACTCGGCAGAGCAGCTGTCCCTGCAGGCCGTGGTGTTCGGCGGTGAAGCCCTCGAGCCCCAGCGCCTTGCGGCATGGTTGCACAAGCATCCGCAATCGCCGCGGCTGATCAACATGTACGGGATCACCGAGACGACGGTGCACGCCTCGTTCCGGGAGATTCTGGCCACCGATGTCGACAGCACGGTGAGCCCCATCGGGGTGCCGCTGGCCCATCTGGGCTTCTTCGTCCTCGATGGGCATCTGCGGCAGGTGCCGGTCGGCGTGGTGGGGGAGTTGTACGTGGCCGGGGCGGGCGTGGCGAACGGTTATGTGGGCCGGGCCGGCCTGACTGCGACGCGGTTCGTGGCGTGCCCGTTCGGGGAGCCCGGGGCGCGCATGTACCGCACCGGGGACCTGATGTGGTGGGGCGCCGACGGGCAGCTGCGGTATGTGGGGCGCGCCGACGAGCAGGTCAAGATCCGCGGGTACCGCATCGAGCTCGGTGAGGTGCAGGCGGCGTTGGCCTGCCTGGAGGGCGTGCAGCAGGCGGTGGTGATCGCCCGCGAGGACCGCCCCGGGGACAAGCGTCTGGTGGGCTATGTGACCGGGGCCGTCGAGCCGGTCAGCGCGCGTGCCGTGCTGGCCGAGCGGCTGCCCGCCTACATGGTGCCGGCCGCGGTGGTGGTCATCGATGCGCTGCCGCTGACCGTCAACGGCAAACTCGACACCCGCGCCCTGCCGGCGCCGGAGTACCAGGACGTCGACCACTACCGCGCCCCCGCCAGTGCGGTGGAGGAGATCCTGGCCGGCATCTACGCCCAGGTGCTGGGGCTCGAGCGGGTCGGGGTTGACGAGTCGTTCTTCGAGCTGGGCGGGGACAGCATCCTGTCGATGCAGGTGGTCGCGCGGGCGCGCGCGGCCGGTGTGGTGTGCCGGCCGCGTGACATCTTCGTCGAGCAGACCGTGGCCCGGCTGGCCCGGGTGGCCGGGGTCGCCGACGACGACGCCGATGTGATCGACGAGGGCGTGGGATCCGTGGTGGCCACCCCGATCATGTGCTGGCTGCACGGCGTCGACGGCCCGGTCGACCAGTTCAACCAGACGGTGCTGGTGCAAGCTCCCGCTGGGGTGACCGAGCACGATGTGGTGGCGCTGTTGCAGGCCGTGCTGGATCGGCACGCGATGCTGCGCCTGCGCGTCGACGAGGATGCCGGGGGCTGGTCGTTGACCGTGCCGGAGGTAGGCTCGGTGGACGCCCGCGGGTGCCTGCAGGCGGTCGAGGCGTTGACCGATGCGGCGGTGGTCGAGGCGCGGTCGCGGTTGAACCCGGCGGCCGGGGTGATGCTGAGCGGGCTGTGGGTGGCCTCCACGGGTCAGTTGCTGCTGATCGTTCACCACCTGGCCGTCGACGGCGTGTCGTGGCGGATCCTGCTGGAGGACCTCAACCTGGCCTGGGCCCAGCTCCGCGCGGGCCAGCAGGTGGTGTTGCCGGCGGGCGGGACGTCGTTCGCGCGGTGGGCGTCGCTGCTGGCCGAGCACGCATGCGACCCGGAAGTCGTGGAGCAGGCGCACACCTGGCGGCAGGTGGCGGCGAGCCCGGCGGCGCTGCCGGCGGTGCGCCCCGCGGTGGATACGTTCGCCGCCGCCGGGAACCTGTCGGTGGATCTGGACACCGAGACCACGCGCATGCTGCTCGGTGAGGTGCCGGCGGCGTTCCACGCCGGAATCCACGACATTCTGCTGATCGCCTTCGCGGTCGCGGTGGCCGAGTTCGTGGGCACCGGCGGGCCTGTCGGTATCGACGTGGAGGGCCACGGTCGCGACGAGCACTTCGCCGCCTCGAAAGAACACGTGGACCTGTCGCGCACGGTGGGTTGGTTCACCGCGAAATACCCGGTGGCCTTGAACGTGGGTGGGCTGGACTGGGCGCAGGTGGTGGCCGGCGATGCCGCGTTGGGGGCGGTGATCAAAGACGCCAAGGAGCAACTCCGGGCGCTGCCGGACGGTCTGACCTACGGCCTGCTGCGCTACCTGAATCCCGATGTCGATTTGGGTGGGTCCGATCCGCCGATCGGGTTCAACTATCTGGGCCGCCTGGGTGCGGCGGCCGAGGTGTCCAGTGACGTGTGGCAGATTTCGCGGGACAGCGGGTCGGTTGCCGGCATCGCCGCGGCCGTCCCGATGCCGCTGATGCACACGGTCGAGCTCAACGCGGGCACGGTGGACACCGACGCGGGGCCGCAGTTGCGCGCCGGCTGGATGTGGGCGCGCTCGGCCCTGGACCACGCGCAGGTCGGCCAGTTGAGCCGGTTGTGGTTCGAGGCCCTGGCCGGAATCTGCGCGCATGTCCGCGGCGGCGGAGGCGGGTTGACGCCCTCGGACGTCCTGCCCGCCCGCCTGAGCCAGCAGCAGATCGACGAGCTCGCGCGGCGCTATCGCATCGCCGACGTGCTGCCGCTGACCCCCTTGCAGCGGGGGCTGCTGTTCCATGCCGGCACCGCGCGCGGTGGCGACCACGTGTATGCGGTGCAACTCGATATCGCCTTGAGCGGCCGGCTCGATCAGCACCGCCTGCGCACCGCCGTGCAGACGGTGGTCAACCGGCATCCGAACCTGGTGGCCCGGTTCTGCACGCAGTTCGACGAACCGGTGCAGATCATCCCCGCCGATCCGGTGGTGCCCTGGCAATACATCGTCGTCGACGGCTCGAACGGATCCGAAGTCGAGCAGCAGATCCAGCAGATGTGCGCCGCCGAACGCGCCGCGGTCTACGACCTGGCAGACCAGCCGGCATTCCGAGCGGTGTTGATCCGGACCGCGGCAGATCAACACCGGTTCGTGCTGACGAATCACCACATCGTGCTGGACGGCTGGTCGCTGCCGATACTGCTGGGGGAGTTGTTCGCCGGCTACTACGGGCAGTGGCTTCCCGCGGCTGCGCCCTATCGCAGGTATCTCACCTGGCTGGCCGGCCGGGACCGCGCCGCCGCCCGCGCGGTGTGGCGTGAGATGCTCGCCGGCTTCGACACCCCCACGCTGGTCGGCCCGGCGGACCGTTTCGGGCTGGGGCGGCGAGGCGTTGCCTCGTTCCGGGTTCCCGAGCAGACCACCCGGGCCGTCAACGAACTGGCGCGCTCGCGCCACACCACCGTCAGCACCGTGCTGCAGGGCGCCTGGGCGCAGCTGCTGATGGGGATGACCGGCCGGCACGACGTCGCCTTCGGCGCCGTGGTCGCGGGGCGGCCCGCCGACGTGAGCGGAGCGGACTCTATGGTGGGCCTGTTGATCAACACCGTGCCGGTGCGGGCGAGCGTCACGCCGGCCACCACCACCGCCGATCTGCTCGACCAGCTGCAAAGCGCCTACAACCAGACATTCGAGCACCAGCACCTGGGGCTCAGCGAGATTCACCGCGTCAGCGGTCACCACAAACTGTTCGACACCGTCTTCGTCTACGAGAACTACCCCACCGACGCCGCCGCGTTGTCGAGCGAGGACGGGCTGGCCATCACCGCGATGACCAACCGCGACTACTACCACTACCCACTGACGGTCCAGGCCCTGCCGGGCCGCGAACTGGAGCTTCACGTCCAATACCGCGCGGACGTGTTCGACGCCGCCGGCATCGCAGCCCTGATCGAGCGATTCGAGCAGGTGCTGGTGGCCATGACCGACGACCCGGCGCGGCCGCTGCCGTCGATGGAGGTGGAAGCCGGCGGCAGGCACGCCCGTACGAACGGGAACGGCAACGGGTCGACAGCGGCCCAGCCGGCGGCCGCGGCACCAGCGGAATCCGGGATCCACCACAACGGTGGTGGTTACCGCGCGCCGGCCACCCTGGTCGAGCAGATCCTGGCAGGGATCTATGCCCACGTGCTGGGTTTGGACCGCGTCGGCACCGACGAGTCGTTTTTCGACCTGGGCGGGGATTCGATTTCCGCGATGCGGGCGATCGCCGCGATCAACGCGGCGCTCGACACCGACCTCCCGGTGCGGACCCTGTTCGAGGCGCTGTCCGTCGGGCACCTGAGTCGGTGGTTGAGCGGGGATGTCAGCGCGGTCGAAGAAGTTCCCGCGGTGAGCCCGGTCATCGATCTCTGAGATCTGCTCGGACCACGGACCCGGGCGTCGGCCGTCACCACATGGACGGCACCAGGCGATGGCGAACCTTCTGGGTGTACTCGCGGTACCCGGCCAGCTCCGTTCGCAGCAGCTTCTCCTCGTCGCGGATGCGCCAGGCGAGCACCAAGACGCCCGGAACGACGAAGACGAGCCCCCAGTAAGAACCGAGCGCAAGCGGGATGCCGACCATCATGATCACGTTGCCGGTGTACATGGGGTGCCGCACCAGCCCGTACAGACCGGTCGAGACGACCGTCTGGCCCTCCTTGACCCGGACGGTTGCGGCCGCATAGCTGTTCTGGATGACCACCATCCCCACCACGCCCAGTCCGACGGCGACCACGACGTCCCCGACCAAGCAGATTGCCGTCGGCACCGGCGACCAGCCGAAGCGATGGTCGAGGGTGCTGACCACGACCATCGCCGCCAGCGACAAATACAGGCCGGCGATGACGACCTTCTGCGCCATTCGACTCTCCGCTGCCGGGCCCCCGCGCATCCGCGCCTGAAGCGCGACGGGGTTGGTGCGCAGCAAGTAGATCGCGGGGGTCCACGCCGAAACGGCGACGACCACCAAAAAGACCCACGCTTGCCAGTAATGGAATGTCCCCGCCGGGACGAACAACAGCAAGCCGAACGCGACAAATTCGACAAGACCGAACACCAACAACTTAGGAATGGTTTTCACCGATCCTCCTTCGTCCGTCCGGTGCCCACGCCCACAGCGCACATCGTGGCGGCTAAAAGCCGCCACTCCCTGCGTGCCTAGTGCTGGATCGATCGCCAAGCGCTCACCGCGGCGGCGCACGACTGAAACTACCGTCTGAAACTACCGTCGCCTACCGGGAAAATGGGGCGAATGGGTCATTTGCCGCGCGCCGGGCAGCAATTGTTCGGATCGGTGATCGCCATGCCGACTCTCGGCGCCGGTGTCACCACGAGGGCTTTGGCGTCGACGCGCGTGTTCCGAGGGCGTTGGCTGCCGGCGCGGGTCCTTACCAATACTTTTGGTAGCCGGAGGGTCTGAGGGCCTCGATAGCCGCAAGCACTCGGTTACCGACCGACCGTTGGTACTCACGCAGGTATTTCGCCCGGCGCGGGTCGGACTCTTCCAGGTGGTGGGTGAGGGGATGTTCCGTTCCCCAAACCGCATCCTGCGCCGCTTCGCCCACGGCTACTTCAAAATCCTCGTCCCTGTTCATCGTTCCCCCGATTGCGCGCCGCCACGGGCCACCGTCAATTTCAGACACGAAACGCGGTTGAGCAGCCATCCTCTCATCGAGCTCCCGTATTTGTTGTTTTCGCTATTCGGTTTACGGCTATGAAATAAATGGGCGCACGCCTACACATGAATCCATTTACGGCACCGTTCGAGTGCCGGGTGAGTGTTGCCGGTACGCCCGCGGGGGCTGGAGGGCAGCCTGATTCGCCGACGATTGGACGGACGTGCGCGCGGTGAAGGCTCCACCCTCCTTGTGGCAACTCGGGCTTGCATGTGTTCCCTCACGGCATGCTTTCTTACTTCACAGTAAGGATAGAAGTTACTCTGTAGTAGGTAGAAAAGTCACGCGGTCGGCACAACTTTTTTCCGGCGAACGCGACCGCCTCACCGCCGTTACACGGCAAACGTGTGGGCCCGTCGGCCGCCGGACTCCGGTCGATTGCGAACACCGAAAGTCTTTGGCGTTGTTTTTCAACAGTTTTCGCGCGCTTCGGCCGGCTCTTCCGAGAGGTGGATCGGCGGCTCGGCCACTTGCTGGGCAAAGCTCGCATCTCATTGGGTCGACCGGCCCGACAGGGGCTGGCGTCTCCCTCGTCGCCTCGACGAGGAGCGGAGCTTGCCTCTAGATCGATGTGCGAGGCCTCAGGGTCTTTATCGCCGCAAGCACCTGGCGACCGACCGATTCCTGGTACTCCCGCAGGTATTGCGCCCGGCGCGGGTCATCGTCTGCCATGTCGTAGGTGAGCGGGTGCTGCGTCTGCCAAACCGCATCCTGCGCCGCCTCGCCGACGGCCACGTGAAATTCGCTCTCGTTCATCGTTCCCCCAAATCAGGCGCCGTGACAGGCTCATGCCCGGCTCCCCGCCTCGCGCTTGCCCCGGGCCAGTACCCGGAATTCTCCGATACGAAACGAAACGTGCAATTACCCCCTTATTACCATTTCATTCCGCAGCGCCCTCTTATTGAACATGCGCCCATTAAAATGTTTGCCCTACACCGCCGAATATCACGGCACCGGCCGGCTGTGGCATGCCCTCGGGCGCGGGCGATGTGGTGGTGAGGCCGACAGCGAATGCCCGCATGGCCGGCACATTGTCGAAAGCCATGTCGAGCGCGGGCGCCACGCAAACGCGGGCTGTCAAGGGCCGGCCGCGACGACCGTCGCCGCCCCTTCCGCCGGCACTCGGCTGTCGGGCGGATTCGGCGCACGCCACTTTGCCGCCAGCGGTGTCCGAGCGCGCCCGCCGCCGAGGACTTTTGCCAAAATACAGATATACAGATGTGCAACAGGATAGGTTTTCACCCCGGTGGTACTGGTGACCGTGGTGCGGGGGTGGGCCGCTCCGCCACGGTCTGTGGAGGTCAGCAATGTCGTATGTGATCGTGGCGCCGAGCACGCTGGCGGCGGCGGCGACGGATGTTGCGGCGATCGGATCGTCGCTCAACGCCGCGCATGCCTCGGCCGCCGCATCGACCACCGCGGTGGCGGCCGCCGCTGGTGACGAGGTGTCGGCGGCGGTCGCGTCGGTGTTCTCCGGTGTCGGCAGGCAGTTTCAGGCGCTCAGCGTTCAGGCGGCGGCGCTGCATGCCCAGATCGTGCAGGCCTTGACCGGGTCGAGCGGCGCCTATGCGGCCGCGGAGGCGACCAACGTGTCGCCGTTGGCCGGGGCGCAAAGCGCGTTCACGTCCGCCGCGTCGACGTATCAATCACCGTTTCAGATTCTGGAGAATGCGGTGGCTGTGGCCTCCGGGTCCTCACCGCCGCCCATGACGAATGCGCTGGCGACGGTGATGTACCAGTTGAATCAGACCAGCGACAAGTTGATCGGGCAGCCGCTGTTCTATAACGGCGCCAACGGGACGTCGCAGTCCAACCCCAACGGCCAAAACGGCGGCTTGCTGATCGGCAACGGCGGCAACGGATGGAACTCGACGGTTACCGGCGTCAACGGCGGCAACGGCGGGCAGGCCGGGCTCATCGGCATCGGCGGCGCCGGTGGGACGGGCGGCCCCGGCTCACTCACTGTGGCCCCTGGGACTGGTGGCAACGGTGGGTCTTCTGTGTGGTTGGGCGATGGCGGGGCCGGCGGAGCCGGCTGGAACTCCACCATCTCCGGAGTGAACGGCGGGAACGGCGGGAACGGCGGGTCCTCTGGACTTTTCGGGGGTACCGGTGGTGTTGGTGGGGCCGGCGGGAGCGCAACTGACGCTACCGGCGGCACCGGCGGGGCCGGCGGCTACACGGGCCTGGTCGGGAGCACGGATCTGGGCTTCAGCGTTCCGACCGGAGCGACCGGCGGGGCCGGTGGTGACAGCGTCACCGGCACGGGCGGCGCCGGTGGAGCCGGCGGGGCCGGCTTTGAGCTCGGCGGTATCGGCGGGGCCGGCGGCAGCGGCGCCACCGGCGGTGCCGGCGGCGAAGGCGGCCTTGCGTTCAACCTGGGGTGGGGAACCGCCACCGGCGGCGCCGGCGGAGTGGGCGGCGCCGGCACGGTCGGCGCCGGCGGTATGGGCGGCCATGGCGGCACCGCGATGATGGGGCCCTACAACGTCGCCGTCGACAACTTCGGCGGCCTGCTGAAGTACCTCCCTACCGACTGGGGAACCGCCTACGGCGGCGCCGGCGGTACGGGCGGCGTCGGGGCGACCACCGGTGGCACCGGCGGGACGGGCGGGACCGCGTTCAACCTGTTGGCGAGCGGAACCGCCTACGGAGGCACCGGTGGAGTCGGCGGCACCGGCGTCACCGGCGGTAACGGCGGCACCGGCGGCAACGTCTACGCGGCCAATCCGGCCACTGCCTTCGTCGGGAGTGGTGGCGCGGCGGGCGGGACCGGCGGAACCGCCGGCGGCCCCGGCAGCGTCGTATCGCTCTAGGTCCACAGCCCGCGTGAATCACGGGTCGCGGCGCGGCGGCCGCACCTGCGTTTACCGGAAAACGCAGATATACATGTGTGCAACGAGATAGATTCCTTAACGCTCGTAATCGTGACCGTGGTGCGGGGGCGTCTTACCCCACAGCGGTCCCCGGAGGTCAGCAATGTCGTATGTGTTCGTCCAGCCAGACGCGCTGACTGCGGCGGCGGCGAATGTGGCGACGATCAATGCGTCGCTGGACGCGGCGAACGCAGCGGCGGGCCTCCCGTTCGTCTGGGTGCCGGGATCCGCCGGTGATCAGATTTCCAAGGCGCTCGCGACGTTGTTCTCCGAGGTCGGCCAGGAGTTCCAGACGCTCCTCAACCAGTTCACGACGGTCAGTGCTCAGGTCACGCAGGCCTTGAATCAGGCGGGGCAGGCGTTCAGGGGCGCTGAGGTACTTGCCACCCAGGCGTTCACTCCGTCGACGTGGTGGGCTGCGGTGGCCGAGGCCTCGGGTTCTTCGCCGCCGCCGAGGACGGATCCGTTGGCGACGGTGATGTATGAGCTGAACCAGACCGGCGACAAATTGTTCGGGCAGCCGTTGTTCTACGACGGGGCGAATGGGACGTCGCAGTCCAATCCCAATGGCCAAAACGGCGGCTTGTTGATGGGTAACGGCGGGGCCGGCTGGAACTCCACGGTCGCCGGGGTGAACGGTGGTAACGGCGGGATGGCCGGGATCCTCGGCAACGGCGGCGCCGGCGGGACCGGTGGGCCCGGTGCGGTCGGTGTGGCTCCTGGGACCGGTGGTAACGGTGGGGCCGCCGTGTGGCAGGGCAATGGCGGGGCTGGCGGGGCCGGTTGGAACTCCACGATCTCTGGGGTGAACGGCGGTAACGGCGGGGTAGGCGGGCAGGGTGGGTTCTTCTCGGGTGTTGGTGGGGCCGGTGGGGCCGGGGGGAGCGCAACCGACGCGACCGGTGGCACCGGCGGGGCGGGCGGCAGCGTGGGCTTCCTCGGGGGCGCCGACTTGGGCTTCGGCGTTCCGGCCGGCGCTGTCGGCGGCGCCGGTGGTGACAGCGTCAGCGGCACGGGCGGCGCCGGCGGGGCCGGCGGGGCCGGCTTCGCGCTCGGCGGTACCGGCGGGGCCGGCGGCAGCGGCGCCACCGGTGGTGACGGCGGTGTGGGCGGTGTGGCGTACAACCTGGGGTGGGGAACCGCCACCGGCGGGGCCGGCGGGGTCGGCGGTGCCGGCACGGCCGGCGTCGGGGGCAACGGCGGCCACGGCGGCGCCGCGATCATGGGTCCCTACAGCTTCATCGACACCTTCAATGGCCTGGCGATATGGCCCAGCAACTGGGGTACCGCCACTGGCGGTGTCGGCGGCGCGGGCGGCGGCGGTGTCACCATCGGCGGTACCGGCGGGACGGGCGGCACCGGGTACAACTTCTTGAGCACCGGCGTCGCTTTCGGCGGCTCCGGCGGCCCCGGCGGCACCGGTGCCACCGGCGGCAACGGCGGGACCGGCGGCAACGTCTTCGCGGTCACTCCGGGCAACGCCACCGTCGGGAGCGGCGGGGCGGCCGGCGGGTCCGGCGGAACCGCCGGCGGCCCCGGCAGCGTCATCTCGTTCTGACGAGTCGCCCGACAGGGGCCGCGGTCGAGGACGACGGTCCACCCGGGCGACTCGAGCCTGCCGATTCATGCCGGCGGCGGGCTCCGGTTATTGCACCAGCGGCCGGGATGGCCAGTGCGGTCTCGGTCCGGATGGCGGTGCAGCCTTTTGGGCGGGTAACGACTGGCGGCCACCCGCTGCACCACAACGTCGTACCGATCGACTGAGCTTGCCCTCCGTCGCCGCACCGGCACTCGGCGACCGCATAACTTGAACCAGCAAACTCGGTGAGCCCGACGTGAAACATACCGCCTATCGGTATTCCCGGCCTATCCGGACCAATGTGACTGAACTCCTGTCAAATAGCCCTATATTGATTAAGTTAACAAACAATAATTGGGCCGCGGTGGGGGCGCTTACTGCCTCTGCGCAGACTCTTCGGAGGTCGGCAGTGTCGCATGTGTTCGTCGCGCCGGGTGCGCTGACGGCGGCGGCGGCGAATGTGGCGACGATCAATGCGTCGCTGGACGCGGCGAACGCAGCGGCGGGCCTCCCGTTCGTCTGGGTGCCGGGATCCGCCGGTGATCAGATTTCCAAGGCGCTCGCGACGTTGTTCTCCGAGGTCGGCCAGGAGTTCCAGACGCTCCTCAAAGAGGCTGCGACGGTCAGTGCCCAGATCGCGCAGGCGTTACACCAGGCAGAGGCCGCGCTGTTGGGCGCTGATGTGCTTGCCCTGCAGATGTTGACTCCGTCGACGTGGCCGGCTGCGGTGGCCGAGGCCTCGGGTTCTTCGCCGCCGCCGAGGACGGATCCGTTGGCGACGGTGATGTATGAGCTGAACCAGACCGGCGACAAATTGTTCGGGCAGCCGTTGTTCTACGACGGGGCGAATGGGACGTCGCAGTCCAATCCCAATGGCCAAAACGGCGGCTTGTTGATGGGTAACGGCGGGGCCGGCTGGAACTCCACGGTCGCCGGGGTGAACGGTGGTAACGGCGGGATGGCCGGGATCCTCGGCAACGGCGGCGCCGGCGGGACCGGTGGGCCCGGTGCGGTCGGTGTGGCTCCTGGGACCGGTGGTAACGGTGGGGCCGCCGTGTGGCAGGGCAATGGCGGGGCCGGCGGGGCCGGTTGGAACTCCACGATCTCTGGGGTGAACGGCGGTAACGGCGGGGTAGGCGGGCAGGGTGGGTTCTTCTCGGGTGTTGGTGGGGCCGGTGGGGCCGGGGGGAGCGCAACCGACGCGACCGGTGGCAGCGGCGGGGCGGGCGGCAGCGTGGGCTTCCTCGGGGGCGCCGACTTGGGCTTCGGCGTTCCGGCCGGCGCTGTCGGCGGTGCAGGCGGTAGCAGTGTTACCGGAGTAGGTGGCAATGGCGGGGCCGGCGGGGCCGGCTTCCAGCTGGGCGGTGGCGGCGGTGCCGGGGGTGCCGGCGCCACCGGGGGTAACGGCGGGGCTGGAGGGGTGGCGTTCAACCTGGGATGGGGGACGGCGACCGGGGGTGCCGGAGGCGCGGGCGGCGTCGGCACGTTGGGTGCGGGAGGCCAGGGCGGTCATGGCGGTGCGGCGATCATGGGGCCCTACAACTTTGTCGACACGTTCGACGGTCTGCTGAAATACCCCGCCGACTGGGGTACGACCACCGGCGGGACCGGCGGTGCGGGTGGGGCCGGGGCCACCACCGGTGGAGCCGGCGGGGTCGGTGGGACCGCAATGAACTTTTTGAGCACCGGCGTTGCCCTGGGCGGTCAGGGCGGCAACGGGGGTAGCGGTGGTGGCGGGTTCGCCGGCACGGCCAGTAGCCCCGATGGTGGGGTCGGCGGCAGCGGGGGTGCCGGTGGTGCCGGCGGCAACGCGTTGGGTATCGCGGCCACCAACGGCTCGGGCGGTCACGGCGGCCAGGGCGGTGCGGGCGGCGCCGGGTATGACCCGTCACACGACGTCAACGCGACGGCCGGTACCTCCGGCGGTAATGGCGGAGCCGGCGGTAGCGGGGGCGCCGGCGGGGCGGTGGGTACCGGTGGCACGGGCGGTACCGGCGGCGACGGTGGCACCGGTGGTGCGGGCGGAACCGGAGGCGCGGGCGTAGCCGCGGTGAACGGCGGCGCCGGCGGTGGTGGCGGTAACGGCGGCGCCGGTGGCAGCGGCGGGGCGGCCGGAGCGGGCGGCAGCGGCGGGACGGCCGGGGTGGCCGGCGACGGCGGGGCCGGTGGCATCGGGGGTAACGGCGCCAACGGCGCCGACAACCTCACGACGGCCGCGGCGGGGCAGCACGGGGCCCAGGGCGGCGCCGGCGGCGACGGCGGTCAGGGCGGCGCCGGCGGGGCTGCCGGAGCCACCAACGGCGGCACCGCAGGCGTCCAGGGTGCCGGTGGTCAGGGCGGCAACGGCGGGACCGGCGGCGGTGGCGGCCAGGGCGGGGCAGGCACGGACAACAGCGGCAATCCCGGAATCGCCGGCGGGGCTGGTGGACAGGGCGGTACAGGCGGCACCGGTGGGGCGGCCGGGGCCGGCGGGGCCGGCTCCACCACGGGCGCGGCCGGGAATGCGGGTAACGGAGGTACCGGCGGCGCCGGTGGCGCCGGCGGCCAGGGCGGCCAGGGCAGCGCGGGGGCCGCCGGTGCTCAGGGCGGTCAGGGTGCGGCCGGGGGCAGCGGTGGAACCGGTGGTACCGGCGGGGCGGCGGGGGCCGCCAACGGCGGCACGCCCGGTATTCAGGGTGCCGGCGGCACCGGCGGCCAAGGCGGCGCCGGCGGCACCGGCGGTGCCGGAGGGGCCGGCAACGGCTCGGCAGGCGGCAAAGGCGGGACAGGTGGTACCGGCGGGACCGCCGGAAGCGGCGGGGCAGGCTCCACCACAGGCGCCGTCGGCACCGGCGGCCAAGGCGGCACCGGCGGTAACGGCGGCGCCGGCAGCGCCGGCAGCACCGGCAGCAACGGCACGTCGCCCGGCGCCGGCGGGACTGGCTTGGCCGGCGGCGCCGGCGGCACCGGCGGCCAAGGCGGATCGGCCGCGGTCGGCGGCACCAACGGCAACGGCGGCACCGGTGGCGCCGGCGGCCAAGGCGGCAGCGCCGGCAACGGCGGCAACAACACCGGTACCGGCGCAGGCGGCAACGGCGGCAACGGTGGCACCGGTGGCGCCGCCGGCGCCGGTGGTGCTGCGGGCGCCGGCGCGGGCCACGGCGGCAGTGTTGGCAGCGTCGGGACCGGTGGCCAGGGCGGCACCGGGGGCAACGGCGGCAACGGGGGCATTGGGACTGCTGGTACCGGAAACGCGGGCAGCGGCGGCCAGGGTGGCCAGGGCGGGGCCGGTGGTGGCGGTGGACAGGGCGGATCGGCCGCGGCCGGCGGCACCAACGGCAACGGCGGCACGGGCGGCACCGGCGGTACCGGCGGCCACGGCGGCGCCGGTAGCGCGAACACCGGGACGGGCACCGGCGGTGCGGGCGGTCGGGGTGGCACCGGCGGCACGCCGGGCACGGGCGGTGCGCCCGGGTCCGGCGCCGGCAAGGCGGGCAACGGTGGCACCGGCGGCAACGGCGGCAACGCCGGCGCGGGCGGGACGGGCGGCGCCGGCGGCACCGGCGGGGGCTTCGGCGGTACCGCCGGCACTGGCGGGCCCGGCGGTCCCGGCGGCACGGCCGCCAATGGCGGTGCCGGCGGCGCCGGCAACAGCAACGGCGGCCAAGGCGGTCAAGGCGGCGTGGGGGGCGGCGGCGGGCCGGGAGGCGCCGGCGCCTTCTTCTTCGGTACCGGAGGCAACGGGGGCACCGGTGGCAGTGGCAGCGCCGGCGGGACGGGCGGTGCCGGCAGCGGCAGCGGCGCGGGGGGCGACGGCGGTGCCTCCGGCGGCGGCGGTAGCGGCGGGACGGGCGGCGCCGCCGGCGGCTTCTTTGGTGCCGGCGGTGTAGGCGGCACCGGTGGCAACGCCGGTACCGGCGGAAACGGCGGCACCGGAGGCGCGACCGGGAGCGGCGGGTCCGGGGGCAACGGCGCCGTCGGCGGCAGCGGTGGTGGCGGCACCGGTGGGGGTGGAACCGGCGGAAACGGTGGCGGCGGTGGCACCGGCGGCGCCGGCGCCGCCGGTGCGCACCCCGGGAACAGCGGCACCAGCGGCGGCACCGGCAACCCTGCCAGTGGTACCACCGGCGGCTCCGGTGGTGCCGCCGGCAGCGGCGGCCCGGGCGGCATCGGCTGATCGCGGCAGGTCGACGGCGCGGCGATGGCCCGGGCATCTGCGCGCCGATCGGAAGGGCGCAGCGGCGGCGTTTGCGCACATCGGTGTGAGCACCTCCGCGATCGTCGAGGTTGCGCGACTCGTAGGCTGAACTCCGATGAAGGCACCGATCGGGATATCACCGCTGGCCTGGCTGGATGAGGTGGAGCAACAGCGCCGAGAAGCCGGACTGCGTCGTGCGCTGCGGCCCCGGCCCGCGGTTGCCACCGAGCTGGACCTGGCGTCCAACGACTACCTCGGCCTTTCACAGCATCCCGATGTCATCGAGGGCGGCGTCGCCGCCCTGCGCATGTGGGGCGCCGGGGCCACCGGTTCGCGCCTGGTCACCGGGGACACCGAACTGCATCAGCGGTTCGAGTCCGTGCTCGCCGCATACGTCGGCGCGCCCTCCGCGCTCCTGTTCTCCTCCGGCTACACGGCCAACCTGGGCGCCGTGGTCGGCCTGTCCGGGCCGGGATCGCTGCTGGTATCCGACGCCTACTCGCACGCGTCGCTGGTGGACGCCTGCCGGTTGTCGCGGGCCCGGGTCGTGGTCGCGCCGCACCGCGATGTCGGCGCCGTCGACGCGGCCCTCGCTACGCGCGACGAGGAACGCGCCGTGGTGATCACCGACTCGGTGTTCAGCGCCGACGGCGCGCTGGCCCCCCTGCGCGAGCTGCACGAGGTGTGCCGCCGGCACCGCGCGCTGCTGATCGTCGACGAGGCGCATGGTCTCGGCGTGCGCGGCGGCGGGCGCGGGCTGCTGCACGAAGTCGGGCTCGCCGGGGAACCCGACGTGGTGATGACCACGACGTTGTCCAAGGCGCTGGGCAGCCAGGGCGGTGCGGTGCTGGGGCCGGCTGCCGTGCGCGCCCACCTGATCGACGCGGCGCGGCCGTTCATCTTCGACACCGGTCTGGCCCCGGCGGCCGTCGGCGCCGCCCTGGCCGCCCTCGAGGTGCTGCGCGCCGAGCCCTGGCGGCCCGAGGCGGTGCTGCGGCACGCCCGCGAACTGGCCCGGATCTGCGGAGTGCCCGAGGTTCCGCACTCGGCGGTGGTGTCGGTGATCCTGGGCGAGCCCGAAGTGGCGCTGGCCGCCGCGGCAGCCTGCCTGAACGCCGGGGTGAAGGTGGGCTGCTTCCGGCCCCCGACGGTTCCCGTCGGCACGTCGCGGCTGCGGCTCACCGCACGCGCGTCGCTGGACGCGGCCGAGCTCGACATCGCGCGCCGGGTGTTGGCGGACGTCGTCGCGGTGTCGCGCCGTTGACCGTCCTGTTCGTCACCGGCACCGGCACCGGGGTCGGTAAGACGGTCGCCACCGCGGCGCTGGCCTGCCATGCCCGCCAGGCGGGCATCGACGTGGCGGTGTGCAAGCCCGTCCAGACCGGCACCGACTCGGGCGACGACGACCTCGCAGAAGTGGCGCGGCTGTCCGGGGTGACGGAGCTCGCCTGGTGTGCGCGGTATCCGCAGCCGTTGGCGCCGGCCGCCGCCGCCGAGCAGGCCGGGGCCGCGTTGCCCACCCGCGACCAGTTGCTGACCGCAATCGCCGGCCTGGACCGTCCCGGACGGCTGACGCTGGTCGAGGGCGCCGGGGGACTGCTGGTGCAACTGGCCGACGCGGGTGTCACGCTGCGGGATCTGGCCGTCGACCTGGGCGCCGCGGCGCTGGTCGCGGTCGGCGCGGAGCTGGGCACCCTCAACCACACCGCTCTGACGTTGGAAGCCCTTGCCGCCAAAGGAGTTTCGTGCGCCGGGCTGGTGATCGGCAGCTGGCCGGCCAGGCCCGGACCCGCCGAGGTTTCCAACAGGTCCGCGTTGGCCCGGCTGGCCGCCGTGCGGGCCGAGCTGCCCGCCGGGGCGGGCCGGCTCGGGACAGCGGAATTCGCGGACATGAGTGCGGCGGCGTTCGACCGCCACTGGGTGGGCGCGCTGGCCGGCTGATGGTCCATTCGATCGAGCTGGTCTTCGACCTCGACACCGAGGCGGCGATCCGCCGCGTCTGGGGCGACCTGGCCGGCGCCGGGATCCCCAGCCAGGCACCCGCCAGCCGCCCGCACGTCACGCTGGCCGTCGCCGAGCGCATCGACGCCGACGTGGACGAGCTGCTGCGGCCGGTGAGCGCGCGGTTGCCGCTGCCGGCCGTCGTCGGCGCGCCGGTGCTCTTCGGCCGGGCCGACGCCGTGTTCGCCCGGCTGATCGTGCCGACCGTTGAGCTGTTCGACCTGCACGCCGAGGTGCACCGGCTCTGCGCCGCGCACCTGCGGCCCGAGCCGATGGGCAACAGCCGGCCAGGGCAGTGGACCGCGCACGTCACGCTGGCCCGCCGGGTCGGTGGCGCGCAGCTGGGCCGGGCGCTGCGGATCGCGGGCCGGCCGGCGCGCATCGACGCCACCTTTGCGGGCCTGCGCCGCTGGGACGGCGACAAGCGCGCCGAACACCCGATCGGCTGACCGCGGTTTGGTCGGTGCGGGCCGCTAACCTAACGTGAACGCGAACTCGTTCACGGCGTAAAGGAGTACCGGGTGACTCAGGCGGCGGCTCGGCCAGGAACCGACGGCCACGACACCGACGATCCGGCCGACATTCTGGCGGTGGCCCGCCGGCAGGTCCTGGAACGCGGTGAGGGCCTGAGCCGGGACCAGGTGCTCGCCGTGCTGCAGCTGCCCGACGAGCGGCTCGACGAGCTGCTGGCGCTGGCGCACGAGGTGCGGATGCGCTGGTGCGGCCCCGACGTCGAGGTGGAGGGCATCATCAGCCTGAAAACCGGCGGCTGCCCCGAGGACTGCCACTTCTGCGCCCAGTCGGGCCTGTTCGCGTCGCCCGTGCGCAGCGCCCGGCTCGACATCCCCAGCCTGGTCGAGGCGGCCAAGCAGACCGCCAAGTCGGGTGCCACCGAGTTCTGCATCGTGGCCGCGGTCCGCGGACCCGACGAACGCCTGATGGCCCAGGTCGCCGCGGGCATCGAGGCGATCCGCGACGAGGTCGAGATCAACATCGCCTGCTCGCTGGGGATGCTGACCGCCGAGCAGGTCGAGCAGCTCGCGACGATGGGCGTGCACCGCTACAACCACAACCTCGAGACGGCGCGCTCCTACTTCGCCAACGTCGTCACCACCCACACCTGGGAAGAGCGCTGGCAGACGTTGTCGATGGTGCGCGACGCCGGAATGGAGGTGTGCTGCGGCGGCATCCTCGGCATGGGAGAGACCCTCGAGCAGCGCGCCGAATTCGCCGCAGACCTGGCCGAGCTGGGTCCCGACGAGGTGCCGCTGAACTTCCTCAACCCCCGGCCCGGCACCCCGTTCGGGGACCTGCAGGTGCTGCCGGCCGCCGAAGCGCTGAAGTCGGTGGCCGCGTTCCGGCTGGCCCTGCCGCGCACCATCCTGCGCTTCGCCGGCGGCCGAGAGATCACCCTGGGCGACCTGGGCGCCAAGCAGGGCATCCTGGGCGGCATCAACGCCGTGATCGTCGGGAACTACCTGACCACCCTCGGCCGGCCCGCCGAGGCCGACCTGGAATTGCTCGGCGATCTGCAGATGCCGATCAAGGCGCTCAACGCCAGCCTGTAGGAACTGGCGATTGTGGTCGAGGATCTGGGCGCGCCGGTCAGCGGCGGCGTCTACAACATCTACACCGGGGAGTTAGGGGGCACCGAGGTGCCGACCGCGGCCCAGCTGGGCCTCGAGCCGCCACGGTTCTGCGCCGAGTGCGGCCGCCGCATGGTGGTGCAGGTCCGTCCCGACGGCTGGCGGGCACAGTGCTCGCGGCACGGACAGGTGGACTCCTCCGACCTCGAGGCGCAGCGGTGAACGGGCGGGCGCGCGCGTTGGCCGCCGCCGCGCTGGGGCTGACGGTCGCCGGCGCGTTGCTCGGTGCGCTGTGGGCGTGGATCGCCGCGCCCATCCACGTGGTGGTGGCCAAGACCCGGGCCGGCGAACGCGTCCACGACTATCTGGGCACTGAGTCCCAGCACTTCTTCGACGACCCGTGCCTGCTGCTGGGCCTGCTGACCGCGCTGGCGGTGGTGGGGGCCGTGCTGGGGTGGCAGTGGCGCCGCCACCGCGGGCCGGGGATGGTCGTCGGGCTGTTTTTCGGGATGGTGGCCGCCGCCGCGGCGGCCTCGGCCGTCGGCGCCGCGCTGGTACGGATGCGCTACGGCGCGCTGGACTTCGACGCCGTGCCGCTGTCGGGAGACCCGGCGCTGGCCTACGTCCTCGAGGCGCCGCCGGTCTTCTTCTCCCACGGGCCGTTGCAGGTCGCGGCCACGCTGCTGTGGCCCGCCGCCATCGCGGCGCTGGTCTACGCCCTGATGGCCGCGGCGGACGCCCGCGATGACCTGGGGGCCCCGCCCGTGGCCGACCGGCCCGAGGACGCGCTGCCGGTGGGTGCCGGCGGCTCCGCGGAAGCGGCGATGTCATAGCGGGCGGCGGTGGATCTTCCTGCCGAAGACGACCTTGGCCGCGATCTTGGCCAGCCTGGCCATGCCGACGTAGGTCATCGGGTTGAACATCGTCGGCCACGTCGTCCGGATGAGGTGCTCGGTCAGCGGCCGGCGGTTGAACCGGTCGGTGAGCCAGCGCAGCGTCATCGGGGCCGACAGCGGGTGCAGGAGCATGTGCTCGTTGAACGCGTCCCGGTGGTAGGTGACCCGGGCGCCGCCGGTCGAATAGGCGTCGGCGAGCACGTCGATGTCGTTGACGTTGATCAGGTAGTCATGCACGGCCTGCACGAGCAGCACCGGCGGCGTCGGCACCGCGGCGCCCAGCTTGATCTGGTCGAAGACGTAGCTGACCTCGGGGGTCGACAGGATGGCCTCGAGCGGTTCGTCGAGGTAGTCGCCCATGTTCTTGCCCGCCATCCGGACGACGGCTTCGACGGTCGTCATGTTCTCCAGCGACTCCAGCAGGGCGCGGCCCTCTTCGCTGGCGTGCTTCTTGATGATGCGGTCCAGGTCGGGATAGGTGTGGGCGAGTGCCGCCACGACCATTGCGGGCAGGCCGGACAGGAAGCTGCCGTTGAGCCTGCGGAAGGTGTTGCCCAGATCGCCGACGGGTGATCCCAGCACCGCCCCGACGATGTCCAGGTCGGGTGCGTAGTCGGCGGACATCTCGGCGGCCCACGCGCTGGCCAGTCCGCCGCCGGAGTAGCCCCACAGCCCGATCGGCGCCGACGGGGATAGCCCGAGCCGGTCCGAGCTCAGGGCGGCCCGGATGCCGTCCAGGACGCGATAGCCGGGCTCGTACGGGGCGCCCCACAGCCCCTTGAGGCCCTCGTGGTCGGGCACCGAAACCGCCCACCCCTCGGCGACGGCGGCGGCGATCAGGAACAGCTCGAGCTGGCCGATGGACCCGAGCGCCCGGGCCCGGCGCCGCAGCGCATAGGACGGGAAGCAGCGCGACGACACGGCGTCGATCGCGCACTGATACGACAGCAGCGGGCAGGTCTGCCCGGGAGCGAGCTCGGCAGGCACGATCACCGTGGTCGCCGCCGCCTCCGGCTCGCCGTTGAGGTCCATCGTCCGGTAGAGCAGCTGGACGGCGTTGACGGCCTGCGGGATCAGGCCCAGCAACGCCAGTTCGACGTCGCGCGAGCGCAGCACCGTGCCCGGCTGGGCATGCTGATAGCCCAGCGGCGGCTGGTAGAAGGGATCGTCGGACGGCAGCAGCGGGCGCACGCTGCGCTGCAGTTCCTCGTGTGGTGGCCGGCCGATCCACTCCGCGCCGCGCGCTCCCGCCAGATTGCCGAGTTCAACCATCACGGATCCCTTCTTGGCCAACCGGCATTGTCGCGTATGAACGGGTGGTAACCAAAACGTAATCGCCGCAGTTTGGACCAGTTCGTGTCGGTCGGTCCGCTCGCCTGCGGCGACGCCCGGCAGATCGGCCGCCGCCGCACCGGTTGCCACCTCAGATAGCCCCGCGGGGTGGGTCCCAAACCTTCACGGCTGCCCGGGGGGCCGGAACGCGGCAAATTCTTCGGTGACCCGCAGCTGGGAGTCGACGAAGTGGTACAGCGCCGCCGGCCGCCCCCCGCTGCGTCCCGACTGTGCGATGGTACCGGTCTGTGTGATGACCCCGCGCCGGACGAGGACCCGCTGCAGGTTCGTTGCGTCGACCGGGTGGCCCAGCGTGGCGCCGTAGATGTCGCGCAGGGCGGACAGCGCGAACTCCTTGGGCGCGAGGGCAAACCCGATGTTGGTGTAGGACATCTTGGCCACCAGCCGGGCGCGTGCGTGGGTCACCATCGGCCCGTGGTCGAAGGCCATCAGCGGCAGCGCGCTCACCGGATGCCAGCGGGTGTCCGGTGGCAGCTCGGGGGTGGCGGGGGAGGGCACCAGGCCCAGGAACGTCGACGCGATCACCCGGGTGTTGCCGGGCACCCGGTGGGGGTCGGAGAAGACGGCCAGTTGCTCGAGATGCGCCAGCTCGCGCAGGTCGACCTTCTCGGCCAGTTGGCGCCGCACGGAGGTGGTCATGTCCTCGTCGTTGCGCAGCCGCCCGCCCGGCAGTGACCAGGCGCCCTGCTGCGGGTCCTTGGCCCGCTGCCATAACAGCACGTTAAGCTGCGGTTTTTCTTTCCGAGCCCCCGTCTTAACCTGCTCGGCCACACTGCGAACCTGGAACACGACGGCGAGCACTTCGTGCGAGGTGTTACCATTGGACATGTTTTCGATTCTAAGTCGAAAACCTCCCAGTTGAAAGGAGCCGCCGTGACGGTGCTGAACCGCGTGGACGCGCTCGCTGAAGACGCCACAAACAAGATCACCGATTCACCCTCCGGCTACACCGGGGTGGACGCCGACGAGCAGTGGGCCGCCGAGATCCGCCGCCTGGCCGAGCAACGCAACGCCACCGTGCTGGCGCACAACTACCAACTGCCCGCCATCCAGGATGTCGCCGACCACGTGGGGGACTCGCTGGCGCTGTCGCGGATCGCTGCCGAGGCGCCCGAGGAAACCATCGTGTTCTGCGGCGTGCACTTCATGGCCGAGACCGCCAAGATCCTCAGCCCGGACAAGACCGTCCTCATCCCCGACCAGCGGGCCGGGTGCTCGCTGGCCGATTCGATCACCCCCGAGGACCTGCGCGCCTGGAAGGACGAACACCCCGGCGCCGTCGTCGTCTCCTACGTCAACACCAGCGCGGCGGTCAAGGCGCTCACCGACATCTGCTGCACGTCGTCCAACGCCGTCGACGTCGTCGCATCCATCGACCCCGACCGCGAGGTGCTGTTCTGCCCGGACCAGTTCCTGGGCGCGCACGTCCGTCGCGTCACCGGGCGCACCAACCTGCACGTGTGGTCCGGCGAATGCCACGTGCACGCCGGCATCAACGGCGACGAACTCGCCGACCGGGCGCGCGCGAACCCCGACGCCGAACTGTATGTGCATCCCGAATGTGGTTGTGCCACTTCGGCGTTGTACCTCGCTGGCGAGGGCGCGTTCCCGGCGGACCGGGTGAAGATTTTGTCCACCGGCGGCATGCTGGACGCCGCCAACGCCACGCAGGCCCGCAAGGTGCTGGTCGCCACCGAGGTTGGCATGCTCTACCAATTGCGCCGGGCGGCACCGGAAGTGGACTTCCAGGCGGTCAACGACCGCGCGTCGTGCCGCTACATGAAGATGATCACCCCCGCGGCCCTGCTGCGCTGCCTGGTCGACGGCGCCGACGAGGTCGATGTCGACCCGGAGATCGCCGCGGCGGGGCGGCGCAGCGTGCAGCGCATGATCGCGATCGGGCAGCCGGGCGGCGGGGAATGATCACCGCTGCGGCGTGGACGGACAGCGCCGACGTCGTCGTGATCGGTACGGGCGTCGGCGGGTTGGCCGCCGCCCTGGCCGCTCAGCGCGCCGGCCGCCGCGTCGTGGTGCTGTCCAAGGCCGATCAGACCCACGGCGCGACCGCCACGCACTACGCGCAGGGCGGCATCGCGGTGGTGCTGCCCGACAACGACGATTCGGTCGACGCCCACGTCGCCGACACCCTGGCCGCCGGCGCGGGCTTGTGCGATCCCGACGCGGTCACCTCGATCGTCGCCGACGGCTACCGCGCGGTGACCGAATTGGTCGGTGACGGAGCACGATTCGACGAAGCGGCCCCCGGCCGGTGGGCGCTGACGCGCGAGGGCGGGCATTCCCGGCGCCGGATCGTGCACGCCGGTGGCGACGCCACGGGCGCCGAGGTGCAGCGCGCACTCGACCATGCGGCGGCCGTCCTGGACATCCGCACCGGCCACGTGGCCCTGCGGGTGCTGCGCGACGAGGGGGCGGTCACCGGGGTGCTGGTGGGCAACCCGGACGGTCACGGGATCATCAGCGCGCCGTCGGTGATCCTGGCCTCCGGCGGGCTCGGGCAGCTCTACGGCGCCACCACCAACCCGAGCGGGTCGACCGGCGACGGGATCGCGCTGGCGCTGTGGGCCGGGGTCGCGGTCAGCGACGTCGAGTTCATCCAGTTCCACCCGACGATGCTGTTCCGGGGCGGAGCGGGCGGGCGCCGCCCGCTGGTCACCGAGGCGATCCGCGGTGAGGGCGCGATACTGCTCGACCAGCAGGGCAATTCGATCATGGCCGGCGTTCACCCGATGGCGGATCTGGCGCCGCGCGACATCGTCGCGGCCGCGATCGACGCCCGGATGAGGGCCACCGGCGACCCCTACGTCCTGCTCGACGCCCGCGGCATCGAGGGCTTCGAGACCCGGTTCCCGACCGTCACCGCCGCGTGCCGGGCCGTCGGCATCGACCCCGCCCGCCAGCCCATGCCGGTGGTGCCGGGCGCGCACTACAGCTGCGGCGGCATCGTCACCGACGTGTTCGGCCGCACCGAGCTGCCGGGGCTGTTCGCTACCGGAGAGGTGGCGCGCACCGGGATGCACGGCGCGAACCGCCTGGCGTCCAACAGCCTGTTGGAAGGGCTGGTGGTCGGCGGCCGCGCCGGCAAGGCCGCGGCCGCGCACGCGTCGGCGGCCGGACGGGTGCACGCCGAGGTGCCCGAGCCGCTGACCTACACCGCGCCGCGCCGCGAGGACCTGCAGCGCGCGCTGAGCCGTGACGCGGCGGTCGTGCGGGATGCGGCCGGGCTGCAGCGGCTGTCCGAGACCTTGGCGGGGGCGCCGGTGCGTCGCGTCGCGGGACGGCACGATTTCGAGGACGTCGCCCTGACGATGACGGCCCGCGCGGTGACCGCCGCGGCCCTGGCCCGCACCGAGAGCCGGGGTTGCCACCATCGCGCCGAATACCCCGACGCGGCGCCGGGGCGGGCCGCTCCCAGCGTTCTGCGGTTGGCCGGGGACCGCGCGTCGGTGCTGGTCGAAACGGTGGCGGCGGTCGGGTGACGATGCTTTCCGACGCCGAACGGGCCGCCGCTCTGGACACCATCCGGCGTGGTCTCGACGAGGATCTGTGCTACGGGCCCGACGTGACCACGCTGGCGACGGTTCCCGGTGACGCTGTGGCCACCGCGTCGATGGTGCCCCGCGAGCCTGGCGTGGTCGCCGGGGTGGACGTCGCGTTGCTGGTGCTCGCCGAGGTGCTCGGTGCCGGCGGCTACGAGGTTTTGCACCGTGTCGAGGACGGGGTCCGCCTGCAGCCGGGGGAGGCGCTGCTGACCGTGCAGGCGCCCACCCGCGGGCTGCTGACCGCGGAGCGCACCATGCTGAACCTGATCTGTCACCTGTCGGGGATCGCCACCGCGACCGCGGCCTGGGTGGTGGCCGTGGAGGGCACCAAGGCCAAGATCCGCGACACCCGCAAAACCCTGCCCGGCCTGCGGCTGCTGCAGAAATACGCGGTGCGCGTCGGCGGGGGCGTCAACCACCGGCTCGGCCTCGGCGACGCCGCCTTGATCAAGGACAATCACGTGGTGGCCGCCGGGTCGGTGGTCGAGGCGCTGCGCGCGGTGCGGGAGACGGCCCCCGACCTGCCCTGCGAGGTCGAGGTCGACTCCCTCGAGCAGCTGGATGCGGTGCTGGCCGAGAAGCCCGAGCTGGTCCTGCTGGACAACTTCCCGGTGTGGCAGACACAGATCGCCGTGCAGCGCCGCGACACCCGTGCACCGACCGTGCTGCTGGAGTCGTCGGGCGGGCTCAGCCTCGACACGGCGGCGACCTACGCCGCCACCGGCGTGGACTACCTGGCCGTCGGGGCGCTCACCCATTCGGTGCGCGTGCTCGACATCGGCCTGGACATGTAGCGGTTCGAGACCCCGCTAGGCGATGTCGCCGACGAACACCCCGACACGACGCAACTGCATGCGCGCCATCCGCGGCAGGTCTTCCGCGTCGGGCCCCTCGTAACCGGCCGGCAGGATGCGCGTATTGGTGACGTGCACCACGCGGTTGCGGCTGAACGCCACGTCGGCCTCGCCGGCGGCGAGCACGTTCTTGACCCAGTTGGTCTTGCCGTGGCCCAGCGCGATCGCCAGCACGTTTCCCTTGCGGTAGGGCGTGATGATGGTCTCGTAGATCTTCCCGGACTTGCGGCCGCGATGCGTGATGGTCGCCGTTCCGGGCAGAAAACGCGCGAACGGCTTGACCACCGGGTTGAAGTACTTGATCTGGAAGCGCTCGAACCAGGGCGGGAACACCATCGGGACGCCCGGCGCGTTGTTGGGATGATCCTTTGCGGACATTGCGGCTCCCTTTCCAAAGCGGGTGTTCACCGGCACTGTACCGGCCGGATAACGACTTGAGTTGCTCTGGGACAATGGACGCTGTGACTGCCACGCCGACGCCCGTGATCGCCCGCATCGACCTGCGGGGCGCGGAGTTGACGGCTGCCCGGCTGCGGGCGGCGTTGCCGCGCGGCGGCGCCGACGTGGAGACCGTCCTTCCGACGGTGCGTCCGATCGTGCAGGCCGTCGCCGAGCGCGGCGCGCAGGCGGCGCTGGAATACGGAGCATCGTTCGACCGCGTGCGGCCCACGGCCGTGCGGGTCCCGAAGACCGCGCTGGATGCGGCCCTGGCCGGCCTGGACGCCGAGGTGCGCGACGCGCTGCAGGTGATGATCGAGCGCACCCGCGCGGTGCACGCCGAGCAGCGTCGCCCCGACGTGACCACCACGCTGGGGCCGGGCGCGACGGTCACCGAGCGGTGGGTCCCGGTCGAGCGGGTGGGCCTGTATGTGCCCGGCGGCAACGCGGTGTACCCGTCGAGCGTGGTGATGAACGTGGTGCCCGCGCAGGCCGCCGGCGTCGCCTCGCTGGTGGTGGCCAGCCCGCCGCAGGCCCGCTCACAGGCCGGGTTCGACGGCCTGCCGCACCCGACGATCCTGGCTGCGGCCGCGCTGCTGGGCGTCGGCGAGGTGTGGGCCGTGGGCGGCGCGCAGGCGGTGGCGCTGCTGGCCTACGGCGGCACCGACACCGACGGGTCAGAACTGGCGCCGGTGGACATGATCACCGGGCCCGGCAACATCTACGTCACCGCCGCCAAGCGGCTCTGCCGCTCGCAGGTGGGCATCGACGCCGAGGCCGGGCCGACCGAGATCGCCATCCTCGCCGACCACACCGCCGACCCGGCGCACGTGGCCGCCGACCTGATCAGCCAGGCCGAACACGACGAGATGGCCGCCAGCGTGCTGGTCACCCCCAGCACCGACCTGGCCGATGCCACCGACGCCGAACTGGCCGACCAACTGCGGACCACCGTGCACCGCCAACGGGTGTCCACCGCACTCGGCGGGCCTCAGTCGGCGATCATCCTGGTCGACGACCTGGACGCCGGGGTCGACGTCGTCAACGCCTACGCCGCCGAGCACCTGGAGATCCAGACCGCCGACGCGGCGCGGGTGGCCGGCCGGATCCGTTCGGCCGGTGCCATTTTCGTGGGCCCGTACGCGCCGGTGAGCCTCGGTGACTACTGCGCGGGATCCAACCACGTGCTGCCGACGGCGGGCAGCGCCCGCCATTCCAGCGGCCTGTCGGTGCAGACCTTCCTGCGCGGCATCCACGTCGTCGACTACACCGAGGCGGCCCTCAAGGACGTGTCCGGGCACGTGATCACGCTGGCCAAGTCCGAGGACCTGCCCGCCCACGGTGTGGCGGTGCGGCGGAGGTTCGAACGATGAACACGCCCGAGCGGCTGACGCTCGAGGACCTGCCGCTGCGCGCGGACCTGCGGGGCAAATCCCCCTACGGGGCACCGCAATTGGAGGTCCCGGTCCGGCTCAACACCAACGAGAACCCGCACCCGCCCACCGCGGCGCTCGTCGAGGACGTGACGCGTTCGGTGGGTGCGGCGGCGGCGGAACTGCACCGCTACCCCGACCGCGACGCGGTGGCCCTGCGCCGCGATCTGGCCGACTACCTCAGCGCCCAGACCGGCACCCGGGTGGGTGTCGAAAATGTCTGGGCGGCAAATGGTTCCAACGAGATCCTGCAACAGCTGCTGCAGGCTTTCGGCGGGCCGGGGCGCTCCGCGATCGGGTTCGTCCCGTCCTACTCGATGCACCCGATCATCGCCGACGGCACCCAGACCGAATGGATCGAGGCCGCCCGCGCCGACGACTTCAGCCTCGACGTCGACGCCGCGGTCACCGCCATCGTCGAGAACAAGCCCGACGTGGTGTTCGTCGCCAGCCCCAACAACCCTTCGGGACAGAGCATCTCGCTGCCCGACCTGCGGAGGCTGCTCGACGTGGTGCCGGGCATCCTGATCGTCGACGAGGCCTACGGCGAATTCTCCGCGCAGCCCAGCTCGGTGACGCTGGTCGGGGAGTACCCGACGCGACTGGCCGTCACCCGCACCATGAGCAAGGCGTTCGCCTTCGCCGGCGGCAGGCTCGGCTACCTGGTCGCCACACCGGCGCTGATCGACGCGCTGCTGCTGGTGCGCTTGCCCTACCACCTCTCCTCGGTCACCCAGGCGGCGGCGCGGGCCGCGCTGCGGCACGCCGACGACACCCTGGGCAGCGTCGCCGCGCTGATCGCCGAGCGGGAACGGGTCACGAAATCGCTGCGCGACATGGGTTTCCGCGTCATCCCGAGCGATGCGAACTTCGTGTTGTTCGGGGAGTTCGCCGACGCACCGGCCGCCTGGCAACGCTACCTGGACGCCGGCGTGCTGATCCGCGACGTCGGCATCCCCGGCTACCTGCGCGCCACCACGGGCCTGGCCGAGGAGAACGACGCGTTTCTGCGGGCCAGCGCCCACCTCGCCGCCACCGAACTGGCCTCCGTCACCCCCGTAGGAGCACCGTGACCGCGACCGTAACCCGCCGCGCGCGCATCGAGCGTCGCACCCGCGAGTCCGACATCGTCATCGAACTGGACCTCGACGGCACGGGTCAGGTCCACGTCGACACCGGTGTCCCGTTCTACGACCACATGCTCACGGCGCTGGGCAGCCACGCCAGCTTCGACCTGACCGTGCGCACCAAGGGCGACGTCGAGATCGAGGGGCACCACACCATCGAGGACACCGCGATCGCGCTTGGCCTGGCACTGCGGGAGGCGCTCGGCGACAAGAAGGGCATCCGCCGCTTCGGGGACGCGTTCATCCCGATGGACGAGACGCTGGCCCACGCCGCGGTCGACGTGTCAGGGCGGCCCTACTGCGTGCACACCGGGGAGCCGGATCACCTGTTGCGCACCACCATTGCGGGTAGCTCGGTGCCCTACCACACCGTCGCCAACCGGCACGTGTTCGAGTCGCTGGCCGCCAATGCCCGCATCGCGTTGCACGTCCGGGTCCTCTACGGGCGCGACCCGCACCACATCACCGAGGCGCAGTACAAGGCCGTGGCCCGAGCGTTGCGTCAGGCCGTCGAGCCCGATCCCCGGGTGTCGGGTGTGCCGTCCACCAAAGGCGTTCTGTGACAAAACCATCGGTGGTGGTCCTGGACTACGGCTCGGGCAACCTGCGGTCGGCGCAGCGTGCGCTGCAGCGGGTCGGGGCGTCGGTCGAGGTGACCTCCGACGCCGTGGCCGCCGCCGCCGCCGATGGGCTGGTGGTGCCCGGCGTCGGCGCCTTCGAGGCGTGCATGAACGGCCTGGGCAGGATCGGCGGCCAGAACATCATCGCCGAGCGGGTCGCCGCCGGCCGTCCGGTGCTGGGGGTGTGCGTCGGCATGCAGATCCTGTTCGCCCGCGGCATCGAGTTCGGGGTGCAGACCCAAGGCTGCGGGCAATGGCCGGGGGAGGTGACCCGGCTGCGCGCCCCGGTGATCCCGCACATGGGGTGGAACGTGGTGGACGCCGCGCCGGGCAGTGTGCTGTTCAAGGGCCTGGACGCCGACACCCGGTTCTACTTCGTGCACTCCTACGCCGCGCAGCGCTGGGAGGGTACGCGCGAGGCGATGCTGACCTGGGCGACCCACCGGGTGCCCTTTCTGGCCGCGGTCGAGGACGGTGCGCTCTCGGCCACCCAGTTTCATCCCGAGAAGAGCGGGGACGCCGGTGCGGTCGTGCTGAGCAATTGGGTCGAGGGGTTGTAGAGATGCCGCTGATTTTGTTACCCGCCGTCGACGTGGTCGACGGCCGCGCCGTCCGCCTGGTGCAGGGCAAGGCGGGCAGCGAGACCGAGTACGGCTCGGCGCTGGACGCCGCGCTGACCTGGCAGCGCGACGGCGCCGAATGGATCCACCTGGTGGACCTGGACGCCGCGTTCGGTCGCGGCTCCAACCGCGAGTTGCTCGCCGAGGTGGTGGGCAAGCTCGACGTGCGGGTGGAGCTCTCGGGCGGCATCCGCGACGACGACTCCCTGGCCGCGGCGCTGGCCACCGGCTGCGCCCGGGTGAATCTGGGCACCGCGGCGCTGGAGAACCCGCAGTGGTGCGCCCGCGCGATCGCCGAGCACGGCGACAGGGTGGCCGTCGGGCTGGACGTCCAGATCGACGACGGACGGCACCGGCTGCGCGGGCGCGGCTGGGAGACCGACGGCGGCGACCTGTGGGAGGTGCTGGAACGCCTCGACGGCGAAGGCTGTTCGCGCTACGTCGTCACCGATGTCACCAAGGACGGCACGCTGGGCGGACCCAACCTGGACCTGCTGGCCCGCGTCGCCGAGCGCACCGACGCTCCGGTGATCGCCTCCGGCGGGGTGTCCAGCCTCGACGACCTGCGCGCGATCTCCACCCTGGTCGGCCACGGCGTCGAGGGCGCCATCGTGGGCAAGGCCCTCTACGCCGGGCGGTTCACCCTGCCGCGGGCGCTGGCCGCGGTGCGGGGATAGGGCGGCGATGGACGTCAACGCGTTGGTCGCCCAGGCGTCGGTGATCCTGGACGCGGCCGTGCCCCGGTTCCTGGGCGGCCACCGGGCCCATTCGGCGGTTGCCAAGAAGGGCAACGACTTCGCCACCGAGATCGACCTGGCGATCGAGCGGCAGGTGGTCGACGCTCTGGTCGAGGCCACCGGCATCGGCGTGCACGGCGAGGAGTTCGGCGGCACCGACGTCGACGAGCCGTGGGTGTGGGTGCTGGACCCGATCGACGGCACCTTCAACTACGCCGCCGGGTCACCGATGGCCGCGATCCTGCTGGCCCTACTGCACCACGGGGACCCGGTGGCGGGCCTGACCTGGCTGCCGTTCGTCGACGAGCGCTATACCGCCGTTGCCGGGGGCCCGTTGCTGAAAAACGGTGTGCCGCAGCCGTCGCTGGCCGACACGAAACTGGTCGACAGCCTCGTCGGGGTCGGTACGTTCAGCGTCGACGCGCGGGGGCGTTTCCCCGGACGGTATCGGATGGCCGTGCTGGAGAACCTCAGCCGGGTGTCGTCACGGCTGCGCATGCACGGATCCACCGGCATCGACCTCGTCTACGTCGCCGACGGGATCCTCGGCGGGGCGATAAGTTTCGGGGACCACATCTGGGACCACGCCGCCGGCGTTGCACTGGTGCGGGCCGCCGGTGGCATCGTCACCAACCTCGCCGGTGAGGCGTGGACACCCGCGGCGCGGTCGGTGCTGGCCGCGGCACCCGGCGTGCACGGCGAGATTCTCGAGATCCTGCGCGCCACCGGCGAACCCGAGGACTACTGAGATGGGCCCGTCAACGTCCGCCGGTGGCCTTGCCGTGCGGGTCATCCCCTGCCTGGACGTCGACGCCGGGCGGGTCGTCAAGGGGGTCAACTTCGAGAACCTGCGCGACGCCGGCGATCCGGTGGAGCTGGCGGCCGTCTACGACGCCGAAGGCGCCGACGAGCTGACCTTCCTGGACGTGACCGCGTCGTCGTCGGGCAGGGCGACCATGCTCGACGTGGTGCGCCGCACCGCCGAGCAGGTGTTCATTCCGCTGACCGTCGGCGGCGGGGTGCGTACGGTGGAGGACGTCGACACCCTGCTGCGTGCGGGGGCCGACAAGGTCTCGGTCAACACCGCCGCGATCGCCCGGCCCGACCTACTCGAAGAGATGGCGAGGCAGTTCGGCTCGCAGTGCATTGTGTTGTCCGTCGACGCGCGCACGGTGCCGTCGGGGTCGGTGCCCACCCCGTCGGGCTGGGAGGTCACCACCCACGGGGGCCGCCGCGGCACCGGCATCGACGCCGTCGAGTGGGCGTCGCGCGGGGCCGACCTCGGCGTGGGGGAGATCCTGCTGAACTCGATGGACGCCGACGGCACCAAGGCCGGGTTCGACCTAGCGATGCTGCGCGCGGTGCGCTCGGCGGTCACGGTCCCGGTGATCGCCAGCGGCGGTGCCGGCGCGGCCGAGCATTTCGCGCCCGCGGTCGCGGCCGGCGCGGATGCGGTGTTGGCGGCCAGCGTCTTTCATTTCCGTGAACTCACGATCGGGCAGGTCAAGGCGGCCATGGCCGCAGCGGGGGTGGTCGTGCGATGACGCTGGACCCGGACATCGCCGCACGCCTGAAACGCAACGCCGAGGGTCTGTTCACCGCCGTCGTGCAGGAGCGGGGCAGCGGCGACGTGCTGATGGTCGCCTGGATGGACGACGCGGCGCTGGCGCGCACCCTGGAAACCCGTGAGGCGACCTACTATTCGCGCTCCCGCGCCCAGCAGTGGGTCAAGGGCGCGACTTCGGGCCACACGCAGCACGTGCATGCGGTGCGGCTGGACTGCGACGGTGACGCCGTGCTGCTGACGGTCGACCAGGTGGGCGGCGCCTGCCACACCGGCGACCACAGTTGTTTCGACGCCGACCTGCTGCTGGGGCCGAAGGGTTAACCCGGCACTCCCTCGAGCCCGTTGGCCGCGGCGATCGCGGCGCGGGCCCACTCGCGGTGGTAGACCGCCGGCCCGATGCGGTCGCGGCGGATCTTCTCGACGTCGATGGCCGTTCCGTTGGCCAGCGCACCGGGCACCCGGAACGAATAGGACGGCTCGTCGGTGGCGATGGCCAGCAGGGCGTCGCTGTCGCCCAACCCGTTGGCGCGCACGGCGTTCTCGGCCCACCGAAACGAGCGCAGGCCGCCGAAGTCCTTGACGTACACCACCCACAGCCGGGTGCCGCGGCCGTTGTAGAGCCTGGTCAGCGCCCGGTCGACCGCGGCGCGCTCGACGGGCCCCAGCACGCCGGACTGGTCGGTGATCTGGGTGGAGAGCGTGATCGTCGGCGCGGCCGACGGGACCGGCGCCGGCGGGGGTGCCGCGACCGCGCCGCCCGGCGCCGCCGCCGACGGCGAGGGCGTGCCGGCCGCCGGCGGGCGGGACTTGCCGCCCAGCAGGTTGATGCCGACGACCACGGCCACCCCGACCAGCGCGACGGCGACCACCGCCGCGACCACGGTGACCGCGCCGGGGCGGCCACCGCGGGTTTTCGGCGTGGGCTCCGGCGGGCGCGCGATCACCGGCGTCGGAGCGGCGACGGCGTCGGCGCGGCCTGTTAAGGGGGCCGGAGCGGTGGCCGGCTGGCCGGCCAGTGCCGTCGCGAACTCCCCGCAGGTGGCGAAGCGCTCGTCGGGGTTCTTGGCCATCGCCCTGGCGATGACCGCGTCGAGCTCGGCCAGTGCCGGGCGCCGTTCGCCGAGGCGGGGCGGCGGCGTCGACAGGTGATGGCCGATCACCACCGCCGGGTTGGAGTGCGCGAACGGCGCGGACCCGGCGAGCAGGTTGAACGCGGTGCAGCCGAGCGCGTACTGGTCGGCACGCGGGTCGACGTCGGCGCCGCGCAGCTGCTCGGGCGCACAGTAGGCGGTCGTACCCACCAGCATGTTCGTGGCGGTCAGCCCGCTGATCTCGCCGAGCTCGCGCGCGATGCCGAAATCGCCGAGCAGGATGCGCCGGCGCGGGCCGGCGGTGCCCAGCAGGATATTGGCGGGCTTGACGTCGCGATGCAGCAACCCGCGGGAGTGGGCGTAGTCGAGCGCATCGGCGACAGCCGAGATGATCTGCACCACATCGGTTTTCGGCATCCCGGCCGGATAGTCGCGGCGCAGCAGCTGGGCGGCGTCGGTGCCCTCGACGTAGTCCATCGAGATCCAAAGCTGCCCTTCGTATTCGCCGCGGTCGTGGATGCCGACGATGTGCTCGTGGTAGAGGCTGGCGGCCAGGTCGGCCTCCCGGTTGAAGCGCTGGCGGAACTCGAGGTTGTCGGTCAGGTCGCCGGGTAGGATCTTCAGGGCGTCGCGGCGGGGCAATCGGGGGTGCTGCGCCAGATACACCTGGCCCATCCCGCCGGCACCCAGACGCCGAACGATGGTGTACCCGGCGAACACGTCCCCTTCGGCAAGGCCGTCGCTGTTCGGCATGTGAGCATGCTACTGAGGCGGTGAGCGCGGCAACGGGCATTCACACACGGGTTCGTGCCGCGGCAATGGCCGATAAATGGCCGATAATGGTCGCATGGGCGAGCAAAGCATCTGGATGCAGAAGGTCGCGGCGAACCCCGAGCACTCGCACTGGTATGTGGAGCGTTTCCGTTCCATGGCCCGCGCCGGTGAGGACCTGGCCGGCGAGGCCCGGTTCGTCGATGCGATGGTGCCGCGCAGCGCCCGCGTCCTGGACGCCGGGTGCGGGCCCGGGCGACTCTGCGGGTACCTGGCCGCCGCCGGCCATCACGTCGTCGGCGTCGACGTGGACCCGGTGCTGATCGCGGCGGCCGAGCAGGATCATCCCGGACCCCGCTATCTCGTCGGCGACCTCGCCGAACTCGACCTGCCCGCGCGCGGTATCGCCGAGCCGTTCGACGTCATCGTCCTGGCCGGCAACGTCATGGCGTTCCTTGCCCCCACCACGCGGGGCCGCGTGCTGAGCCGGGTGCGTGCCCACCTCGGCCGCGACGGCCGCGCGGTGATCGGCTTCGGCGCCGGGCGCGACTACGCGTTCGGTCAGTTCCTCGACGACGCGGCGGCCGCCGGCCTGGCGCCCGACCTGCTGCTGTCCACCTGGGATCTGCGGCCCTTCCGCGACGACTCCGACTTCCTCGTCGCGGTCCTGCGGCCCGCGTAGGCGACATCGCGCGCATTCCCGGGCAACTTCGATCACAATGACGGGCGATGTCTAAACGCGTGTCGTGGACGGTGGCCGTACCCCTGTTCGCCATCGTCGCGCTCGCGCTGAGTTGGGGCGAGGACATCGGGCCGGCACTGGCCCTGCTCCTGGCGGTGTTCCTGATCGGCGCCGTGCTGGCTGCCGTCAACCACGCGGAGGTGGTCGCGCACCGGGTCGGCGAGCCGTTCGGGTCGCTGGTGCTGGCCACGGCGGTGACGACGATCGAGCTGGCGCTGATCGTCACGCTCATGGCCTCCGGCGGGCACGAGACCTCGACGCTGGCCCGCGACACCGTGTTCGCCGCGCTGATGATCACCACCAACGGGATCGCGGGCCTGTCGCTGTTGCTCGGTTCGCACCGCTACGGCGTGACCCTGTTCCACGCCGAGGGCAGCGGCGCGGCGCTGGCCACGCTCACCACGCTGGCCACGCTGAGCCTGGCGCTGCCCTCGTTCACCACGACCCAAGGCGGACAGGAGTTCTCGCCCGGCCAGCTGGCGTTCGCCGCGGTCGCCTCGCTGGGGCTCTACCTGCTGTTCGTCTTCACGCAGAACGTGCGGCACCGGGACTTCTTCCTGCCGGTCACGCAGAAGGGCCAGAAGAGCTTCTTCGAGGACGGGAGCCACGCCGAGCCGCCGAGCACCGCCGCCGCGCTGCGCAGCCTGGGGTTGTTGCTGGTGGCGCTGGTCGCGGTGGTGGGGCTGGCCGAGGGGGAGTCGCCGACGATCGAACGCCTGGTATCGGCGGCCGGTTTCCCGCAGTCGTTCGTCGGGGTGGTGATCGCCGCGCTGGTGCTGCTCCCCGAGACGCTCGCGGCGGCGCGGGCGGCGCGGCAGGGCCGCATCCAGACCAGCCTGAACCTGGCCTACGGCTCGGCGCTGGCCAGCATCGGGCTCACCATCCCGGCCATCGCGCTGGCCTCGATCTGGTTCGAGGGGCCGCTGCTGCTGGGCCTGGGCGCCACCCAGCTGGTCCTGCTCGCGCTGACCGTGGTGATCAGCGTGCTCACCGTGGTGCCCGGACGGGCCACCCGGCTGCAGGGCGAGGTACACCTGGTGCTGCTGGCCGCCTACGTGTTCCTGTCGGTCATCCCGTGAGCTTCCCCGGCGTCTGCTCGCGCCAATGGACTACGCCCGCGCCCGCAGCGTCTGCAGCGCCTTGTCGGCGTGGGTGTCCATGCTGAACTCGCTGGCGATCACGTCGAGCACCGTGCGATCGGTGTCGATGACGAACGTGGTGCGCTTGACCGGCATCAACTTGCCCAGCAGGCCGCGCTTGACGCCGAACTGCGCGGCCACCGTTCCGGCGCTGTCCGACAGCAGCGGATAGTCGAACTTCTGCATCTCGGCGAACTTGGCCTGCTTGGCGACGGTGTCGGCGCTGATGCCGACGCGGACCGCCCCGACCGCGGCGAATTCGTCGGCCAGGTCGCGGAAGTGGCAGGCCTCCTTGGTGCAGCCGGGCGTCATCGCGGCGGGGTAGAAGAACAGGACCACCGGTCCGTCGGCAAGCAGGGCGCTCAGTTTGCGCGGCGTTCCCGTCTGGTCGGGAAGTTCGAAGTCGGCCACGGTGTCACCAGGGTTCATGCGCGTCAACGCTACCGCCCGCGAACGCGACCACACGGTGAAAAGTCGGCGCGAAAGTCGCCCGGGTGTCACGCTCGCGGACCCCGGCCGCGCATCTGGGAGGATGGTTCGGTGCACGACCATTTCGCCGCCACCACCTCACGGGAGGACTTCCGCCGGCTGGCCGCAGAACACCGCGTCGTTCCGGTGACCCGCAAGGTGCTGGCCGACAGCGAGACGCCCCTGTCGGCCTACCGCAAACTCGCCGCCAACCGCCCGGGCACCTTCCTGCTGGAATCCGCCGAGAACGGGCGGTCCTGGTCGCGGTGGTCGTTCATCGGCGCGGGGGCGCCGTCGGCGCTGACCGTGCGCGACGGCCAGGCGGTGTGGCTGGGCGCCGTGCCGCAGGACGCGCCCACCGGCGGCGACCCGCTGCAGGCGCTGCGGGCCACGCTGGGGTTGCTGGCCACCGCCGCGCTGCCCGGGCTGCCGCCGCTGTCGGGCGGCATGGTCGGCTTCTTCGCCTACGACCTGGTGCGGCGCCTGGAAAGGCTGCCCGAGCTGGCCGCCGACGACCTGCACCTGCCCGACATGCTGCTTCTCCTGGCCACCGATGTGGCCGCGGTCGACCACCACGAGGGCACCATCACCCTGATCGCCAACGCGGTGAACTGGAACGCCACCGACGAGCACGTCGACGAGGCCTACGACGACGCGGTCGCGCGGCTCGACGTGATGACGACGGCGCTGGGCCAGGCGCTGGAGTCAACGGTCTCCACGTTCGGCACGCCCGAACCGCGGTTCCGCGCGCAGCGCAGCGTCGAGGAGTACGGCAAGATCGTCGATTACCTCGTCGAGCAGATCGCGGCTGGTGAGGCCTTCCAGGTGGTGCCCTCCCAGCGCTTCGAGATGGACACCAACGTCGATCCGATCGACGTCTACCGGATGCTGCGGGCCACCAATCCCAGCCCTTACATGTACCTGCTGCATGTCCCGAACAGCGATGGCGCAACTGACTTTTCGATCGTCGGATCCAGCCCCGAAGCGTTGGTCACCGTCGCCGAGGGCTGGGCGACGACGCACCCGATCGCCGGGACGCGGTGGCGGGGCAACAACGAAGAAGAAGATCAGCTGCTGGAAAAGGAGTTGCTGGCCGACGACAAGGAACGCGCCGAGCACCTGATGTTGGTCGACCTCGGCCGCAACGACCTCGGCCGCGTCTGCACCCCGGGCACCGTGCGCGTCGAGGACTACAGCCACATCGAGCGCTACAGCCACGTGATGCACCTGGTGTCGACGGTGACCGGGATGCTCGACGAGCACCGGACCGCACTGGACGCGGTGACGGCCTGCTTCCCGGCCGGGACGTTGTCCGGGGCGCCCAAGGTGCGGGCGATGGAGCTCATCGAGGAGGTGGAGAAGACGCGCCGCGGCCTCTACGGCGGGGTGGTCGGTTACCTCGACTTCGCCGGCAACGCCGACTTCGCGATCGCCATCCGCACCGCGCTGATGCGCGACGGCACCGCCTACGTGCAGGCCGGGGGCGGGGTGGTGGCCGATTCCAACGGGCCCTACGAGTACACCGAGGCGTCCAACAAGGCGCGCGCGGTGCTCAACGCGATCGCCGCCGCCGAAACGCTGACCGCCCCGGATGCGACGTGACCGCTGACCGGCGGGCCCGGCTGGCGATCCGCAGCGCACAGGTGCTGCTGGTTGCGGCCGCCGTCGCGCTGTGGGCGGCGTCGCGGCTGCCCTGGGTGAGAATCCGCTCGTTCGACGGGCTGGGCCCGCCCAAGCAGGTCACTTTGTCCGGGGCGACGTGGTCTACGGCGCTGCTGCCGCTGGCGCTGCTGATGCTGGCGGCGGCCGTCGCGGCGCTGGCGGTGGGCGGCTGGGCCCTGCGCGTGCTGGCGGCGTTGCTGGCCGCGGCCAGCCTGGCGGTGGGCTACCTCGGCATCAGCCTGTGGGTCGTCCCGGACGTGGCGGTGCGGGGCGCCGATCTGGCGCATGTTCCGACCATGACGCTGGTGGGAAGCGAGCGGCAGTACGGGGGCGCCGGGGTGGCGGTGGCGGCCGCCGTGTGCACGCTGATCGCCTCCGTTCTGCTGATGCGGGCGGCCGGCGATTCCGGGTCGGCCCGTTCGAGCGCAACGAAATACGCGGCACCCGCGACGCGCCGGTCGATTGCACTGCGGGATGCCGCCGGCGGGGCGATGCTGGAGGGGCAGGAGGCGCCGGGAATGTCGGAACGGATGATCTGGGATGCGCTTGACGAGGGCCGTGACCCCACGGAGCGGCCCGACGGCTCGGACAGCGAGGGGCGGTGACGTGCCCCACGTCCAGGGCCGCTACCCTTCATGGACGTCGTCGGAATCGGCTGGGCATCGTTGCGACTAGCCGGATGACAGTGGGAAGGAAACGACAGGCATGAGTCCGGCAACCGTGCTCGACTCCATCCTCGAGGGAGTCCGCGCCGATGTTGCCGCCCGCGAAGCCCTGATCGGCCTGTCGGAGATCAAAGCCGCCGCGGCGGCGGCCGCGCCGCCGCTCGACGTGATGGCCGCGCTGCGTCAGCCCGGCATCGGTGTGATCGCGGAGGTGAAGCGCGCCAGCCCGTCGGCGGGCGCGCTGGCGACCATCGCCGATCCGGCCAAACTGGCCCGGGCTTACGAGGACGGCGGCGCGCGGATCATCAGCGTGCTGACCGAGGAGCGGCGCTTCCGCGGCTCGCTCGACGACCTCGACGCCGTGCGGGCCGCCGTCTCGGTGCCGATCCTGCGCAAAGACTTTGTGATTCAGCCGTATCAGATCCACGAGGCCCGCGCCCACGGCGCCGACATGCTGTTGCTCATCGTGGCCGCGCTGGACCAGTCGGAGCTGGTGTCGATGCTGGACCGCACCGAATCGCTGGGGATGACGGCATTGGTGGAGGTGCACACCGAGGAGGAGGCAGACCGTGCGCTGACGGCCGGGGCCAAGGTGATCGGTGTCAATGCCCGCGACCTGACGACGCTGGAGGTGGACCGGGATTGCTTCGCGCGCATCGCGCCCGGGCTGCCCAGCAACGTGATCAGGGTGGCCGAGTCCGGTGTGCGCGGCACCGGGGACCTGTTGGCCTACGCCGGGGCGGGCGCCGACGCCGTGTTGGTCGGCGAAGGCCTGGTCAAGAGCGGTGACCCGCGCGCCGCGGTCGCCGACCTGGTCACCGCGGGCACCCATCCGTCCTGTCCGAAACCGGCTCGCTAGTCACGTTGATCGCAATGAGTCGTCCGCGCGTCGAGCCTTGGTGATGGTCGGTCTGCCCCGGCCGGACCTCCCTGTGATGAGTGCGGCCATCTCCGAACCCACCCGGCACGATCCCGACCCGGGCGGGCATTTCGGCGTTTACGGCGGCCGCTACCTGCCCGAGGCGTTGATGGCGGTGATCGAAGAGGTCACCGCTGCCTACGAGAAGGAACGCGTCAACCCCGACTTCCTGGGCACCCTCGACGACCTGCAGGAGCACTACACCGGGCGGCCGTCACCGCTGTATGAGGCCACGCGGCTGTCCGAGCACGCCGGCTCGGCGCGCATCTTCCTCAAGCGTGAGGACCTGAACCACACCGGATCCCACAAGATCAACAACGTCCTGGGCCAGGCCCTGCTCGCCCGCCGGATGGGCAAGAGCCGGGTGATCGCCGAGACCGGGGCGGGGCAGCACGGCGTGGCCACGGCCACCGCGTGCGCGCTGCTCGGGCTGGAGTGCGTGATCTACATGGGTGCGGTGGACACCGCGCGGCAGGCGCTCAACGTCGCCCGGATGCGGCTGCTGGGCGCCGAGGTCGTCTCGGTCGAAACCGGTTCCCGGACACTCAAGGACGCCATCAACGAGGCATTCCGGGACTGGGTCACCAACGCCGACCGAACGTATTACTGCTTCGGCACCGCGGCGGGACCGCACCCGTTCCCGACGATGGTGCGTGACTTCCAGCGGATCGTCGGCATGGAGACGCGCGTGCAGATCCAGCAGCAGGCGGGCCGGTTGCCGGACGCGGTGGTGGCCTGCGTCGGGGGCGGATCCAACGCGATCGGCATCTTCCACCCGTTCATCGACGACCCCGGTGTGCGGCTGATCGGTTACGAGGCGGCCGGTGAGGGCGTCGAAACCGGAAGGCACGCAGCCACTTTCGCCGGAGGTTCGCCAGGGGCGTTTCAGGGATCATTCTCCTACCTGCTGCAGGACGAGGACGGTCAGACCATCGAATCCCATTCGATCTCGGCGGGTCTGGATTACCCTGGGGTGGGTCCCGAGCACGCGCATCTGAAGGAGACCGGGCGTGCCGAGTACCGGCCCATCACCGACTCCGAGGCGATGGAGGCGTTCCGATTGCTGTGCCGCACGGAAGGCATCATCCCGGCCATCGAATCCGCGCACGCGGTGGCCGGTGCGTTGCAGCTGGGTTCCGAGTTGGGTTCGGGGGCCGTCATTGTCGTCAATCTGTCGGGCCGCGGCGACAAGGACGTCGAGACGGCGGCGAAATGGTTCGGCCTCCTGGAGCCCGGCGAGTGATGACCGTGGAACAACGCGAGGCAAGCAGGCTGGGGCCGGTCTTCGACGCGTGCCGCGCCGACGCGCGTGCCGCGCTGATCGGCTACCTGCCCACCGGCTACCCCGACGTGGCGGGGTCGGTGGCCGGGATGCTCGCCCTGGTCGAATCCGGTTGCGACATCATCGAAGTCGGCGTGCCCTATTCAGATCCCGGCATGGACGGCCCAACGATCGCCCGCGCCACCGAGGCCGCGTTGCGCGGGGGAGTGCGAGTCCGGGACACGCTGGCGGCGGTCGAAGCGATCAGCGCGGCCGGCGGGCACGCCGTGGTGATGACGTACTGGAACCCGGTGCTGCGCTACGGGGTTGACGCGTTTGCGCGCGATCTGGCGTCGGCCGGCGGGTACGGTCTCATCACTCCCGACCTGATCCCCGACGAGGCCGGGCAGTGGATGGCGGCATCCGAGGAGCATCGGTTGGATCGCATCTTCCTGGTGGCGCCGTCATCGACGCCGGAGCGCCTGGTGGGCACCGTGAAGGCGTCGCGGGGGTTCGTCTACGCGGCCTCGACGATGGGGGTGACCGGGGCGCGCGACGCGGTTTCGCACGCCGCACCCGAACTGGTCAAGAGGGTGAAAGCGGTGTCGGACATACCTGTCGGAGTCGGCCTGGGGGTGCGCTCGCGGGAGCAGGCCGCGCAGATCGGCAGCTACGCCGACGGCGTCATCGTCGGGTCCGCACTGGTGTCGGCACTGACCGACGGGCTGCCCGCGTTGCGCGCGTTGACCGGAGAGCTCGTCTCCGGCGTCCGCGAGCGGGCGTCCGGTTCATGATGATGCGGCCCGAGTTCATTCCCAGCCCACCGCAGGGTGTCTGGCACCTGGGGCCGCTGCCCCTGCGCGCCTACGCGCTGTTCATCATCGTCGGCATCGTGGCCGCGCTGCTGATCGGCGACCGGCGCTGGGAGGCCCGCGGCGGCCAGCGCGGCGTGATCTACGACATCGCGCTGTGGGCGGTGCCGTTCGGGTTAATCGGCGGCAGGCTCTATCACCTCGCCACCGATTGGCGGACCTACTGGGGGCCCGGCGGCGCCGGGTTCGGGGCGGCGCTGCGCATCTGGGACGGCGGCCTGGGCATCTGGGGTGCGGTCGCGCTCGGCGGCGTCGGCGCGTGGATCGGTTGCCGCCGTCGCGGGATTCCGTTGCCGGCCTTCGCCGACGCGATCGCCCCGGGAATCGTCCTGGCGCAGGCCATCGGCCGGCTGGGCAACTATTTCAACCAGGAGCTCTACGGCCGGGAGACGACGCTGCCGTGGGGCCTGGAGATCTTCTACCGGCGCGACCCGTCGGGCTACGTCGACACCCATTCGCTGGACGGGGTTTCGACCGGCCAGGTGGCCCTGGTCGTGCAGCCGACGTTCCTGTACGAATTGCTCTGGAACCTGCTGGTTTTCGCCGCCCTGATCTATGCGGACCGATGGTTCAGGCTGGGCCACGGGCGGCTGTTCGCGCTGTACGTGGCCGGTTACTGCGTTGGTCGCTTCTGCGTCGAGCTGTTGCGTGACGATCCCGCCACCCACATCGCCGGAATCCGGATCAACTCGTTCACCTCGACGTTCGTGTTCATCGGGGCGGTCGTCTACACCATTCTGGCGCCGAAGGGTCGCGAGGATCCCGCCAGCTTGCGCGGCAACGATTACATCGCCGAAGAGGCGGAACCAGAAACCGTTCGGAGGGAAGAGCTTTCGACCGTCGCATCGCCCGCGGCGGAGACCGTGCCGGCCCCGGTGGGCACGGCCGGCGACGACCAACCCCCCGACGTGGGAGAGAAGGCCGAGCCTGCAGCCGAGGAGCCTGCAGCGGCGGAGCCTGCAGCCGAGGAGGCCGAAGCCGCGGAGGCGGTGGCCGCGGAGCCCGACGCCGCGGAGCCCGAAGCCGCGGCGTCTGAAGCCGCGGAGCCGGAGCCCGAAGCCGCGGAAGCCGAAGCCGCGGCGCCCGAAGCCGACGCGGAAGAGCCGGTTGCCGCCGGCGAAACCGAGGAACCACCAACCGAAACACCCATCGACGCGCCTGAAGCCGACGAGCCCCCCGGGCGAACGCGGCGGCGGTGGGCACTGCGTCCCCGAAGCCGGCGTTCCGGCCGTTAAAGACCCCGAAAAGCCTGCGGCTTCCCCGGCGCCTCGAGGGCCGGCGTCACACCAGTCACAGCCGCACCGGGGACAGGCAGTAGCCGTTGTGCCCGCCTTCGAGCGACAAAACCCGGGCGGCTCGCACCCTGTCGCTATGAGGCGGGCACAAAGAGTGCCGACTCCTACCAGTTACTCGTGTGGCGGATGTGATCAGCGCCCCCAAGTCCCGGCGCATCTGGCATGCTGCACATGTGACCGATCCGTCGTGGGGCGACCCCGGGTCCGGCGCGCCGCCGCCACCGCCGCCCGGATATCCGCCGCCCTACCATTACTACCCGGCGCCCGGGCCTTACTTCGACCCGTCCGCACCCTTCGGCCGTCACCCCCTGACCGGACAACCCTTTTCGGACAAATCGAAAGTCGTGGCGGCCCTTCTGCAGCTGCTCGGACTGCTCGGCCTCGTCGGGCTCGGTCGCATCTACCTCGGCCAGACGGGCTTGGGGATCGCGCAGTTGATCGTCGGCCTGGCGACGTGCGGACTCGGCGCCGTCATCTGGGGCATCGTCGACGCCGTCTTGATATTGACCGACAAGGTCAGCGATCCCGAGGGCAGGCCGTTGCGTGATGGCACCTGAGGAGGCGTCGCGGGCGGGGCCGCGCCTTCAACGCCTCTACACCGCGGCCGGCACGTCGGTACTGCTGGCCGGCGCACTGGGTTATGTCGCTCGCGTCGACCCGCATCACGCGCACTCGCTCTACCCGCCGTGCCCGTTCAAGTGGCTCACCGGCTGGAACTGCCCCTTGTGCGGGGGGCTTCGGATGACGCATGACTTGCTGCACGGCGACCTGCCGGCCGCCGTCAGCGACAACCTCTTCGCGCTCGTCGGTATCCCGCTGCTGGCCGGGTGGCTTCTGCTGCGCCGCCGCCACGGCCGGGAGCCGTTGCCGATACCGGCCGCGCTGGCGATCACGCTCGTCGCGGCCGTGTGGACGGTGGTGCGCAATCTTCCCGGATTTCCGCTCGTGCCGACCGTTCTCGGTGGGTAGCGGCCCCGTGTCGCGGTTTCTCGGGTGGCTAATCGCGGCGCCACCCTGCGGTCACCCCCGTTGCAACCGGCAAGACTATGCTGGGTCGGCGTGAGTAGACGCGGGAAGATCGTCTGCACCCTTGGCCCTGCAACCCAATCCGACGAACTGATTCTGGCGCTGGTCGAAGCCGGAATGGACGTGGCCCGTTTGAACTTCAGCCACGGCGACTACGCGGATCACAAGGCCGCCTACGAGCGCGTGCGGGCCGCCTCCGACACCACCGGCCGCGCCGTCGGTGTGCTCGCCGACCTGCAGGGCCCGAAGATCCGGCTGGGGCGCTTCGCGACCGGGCCCACCTACTGGGCCGACGGGGAGACGGTGCGGATCACCGTCGCCGAATGCGAGGGCAGCCACGACCGGGTGTCGACCACCTACAAGCGACTGGCCAAAGACGCCGCGGTCGGCGACCGCGTCCTGGTCGACGACGGCAAGGTTGGCCTGGTGGTCGATGCCATCGAGGGCGACGACGTGGTCTGCACGGTCGTCGAGGGCGGTCCGGTGAGCAACAACAAGGGCATGTCGTTGCCCGGCATGAACGTGTCCGCCCCGCCCTTGTCGGAGAAGGACATCGCGGACCTCACCTTCGCGATGGAGCTCGGCGTCGACATCGTCGCGCTGTCGTTCGTGCGCTCGCCGTCGGACATCGAGCTGGTGCACGAGGTGATGGACCGGCTCGGCCGGCGGGTGCCGGTGATCGCCAAGCTGGAAAAGCCCGAAGCCGTCGACAATCTCGAGGCCATCGTGCTGGCATTCGACGGCATCATGGTCGCTCGCGGCGATCTGGGTGTCGAATTGCCTCTGGAAGAGGTTCCGCTGGTGCAGAAGCGGGCCATCCAGATGGCCAGGGAGAACGCCAAACCCGTCATCGTGGCCACCCAGATGCTGGACTCGATGATCGAGAACTCGCGACCGACGCGCGCCGAGGCCTCCGACGTCGCCAACGCCGTGCTCGACGGCGCCGACGCGCTGATGCTGTCCGGGGAGACCTCGGTGGGCAAGTACCCGATGGCCGCGGTGAAGACGATGTCGCGCATCGTGTGCGCCGTCGAGGAGAACTCCACCGCCGCGCCGCCGCTGACCCACGTGCCGCGCACCAAGCGCGGGGTGATCTCGTATGCGGCCCGCGACATCGGCGAGCGGCTCGATGCCAAGGCGCTGGTCGCGTTCACCCAGTCCGGTGACACCGTGCGGCGCCTGGCCCGATTGCACACCCCGCTGCCGCTGCTGGCCTTCACGGCATGGCCCGAGGTGCGCAGCCAGCTCGCCATGACGTGGGGCACCGAGACGTTCATCGTCCCGATGATGAAGTCCACCGACGGCATGATCCGCGAAGTCGACAGATCGCTGCTCGACCTCGGTCGTTACAAGCGCGGTGACCTGGTGGTGATCGTCGCCGGCGCCCCGCCGGGCACGGTAGGTTCGACCAACCTGATCCACGTGCACCGGATCGGGGAGGACGACGTCTAGCCCGAAGGAGAGCCCGTGCCGGCCGGTGATGCGATGAACGATGCGCCCGACTTCAAGGAACTGCTGGCGGTCCTGGACCTGGACCGCGTCGCCGACGACCGGTTCCTCGGCTCGCACCCCAGCAAGAACCCGATGCGGACGTTCGGCGGGCAGCTCATGGCGCAGTCGTTCGTCGCGAGCAGCCGAACGCTGCCTTCGCAGGGCCTGCCGCCCAGCGCGCTCTCGGTGCATTTCGTCAACGGCGGCGACACCGCCAGGGACATCGAATTCCGGGTCACGCGGCTGCGCGACGAGCGGCGCTTCGCCAACCGGCGCGTCGACGCGGTGCAGGACGGCGTGGTGCTGTCCTCGGCGCTGATCTCCTACATGTCCGGCGGCCCCGGCCTCGAGCACGGCGTCAAGCCTCCGCAGGTCGGGCAGCCCGAGAACCACCCGCCGATCGGCGAGTTGCTGCGCGGCTACGAGGAGACCGTCCCGCACTTCGTCAACGCCCTGCATCCGATCGAATGGCGCTTCACCAACGATCCCTCCTGGGTGATGCGGGACAAGGGCGAGCGCCTCCCGCACAACCGCGTGTGGCAGAAGGCGCTGGGCGTGCTGCCCGACGATCCGGTGCTGCACACCGCCGCCCTGGTTTACTCCTCGGACACCACGGTGCTCGACTCGGTCATCACCACCCACGGCCTGTCCTGGGGTTACGATCGCATCTTCGCTGCCTCGGCCAACCATTCGATCTGGTTCCACCGGCAGGTCAACTTCAACGACTGGGTGCTTTACTCGACGTCCTCGCCGGTGGCCGCCGACTCCCGCGGGCTGGGAACCGGGCATTTCTTCGACCGCGCGGGGCAAGTCATCGCCACGGTGGTGCAGGAGGGCGTCCTGTTATATTTCCCGTCCGCCGGCCGATAGAGGAATTGCCGGACCCGCACGTCAGCCCCCGATTTCGGCCGACAACGCCACGATTGGCGCGTAGCTTCGCACCAGGCCGGGTATTTGGTGTGGAGGCGGCGGGCTGTCGCCCAGCTAACGTAAGCGCATCGGGAGGTGAAGGTGAACGGGCCGCTGGTGGATGTCGTAGCAAAGCCCCCCGCCCGCGAACGCGTGGTCGTCAGCGTCGACTCGCGGGCGGCGGCGCCGTTCACGATGCAGACGGGCAAGACCTTCCACTTCAGCGCGGATGGCGGGGCGGCGCTGGCTTACCGGACGCGGTTGGGCATCGCCGTCGTCGGGGGAGACCCGATCGGCGAAGAGGCGCAGTTCCCGCACCTCGTCGCCGACTTCGCGGCCATGTGCCACGCCCACGGCTGGAGGATCGCAGTGGTCGGGTGCAGCGAAGCGCGCCTCGGGCTGTGGCAGGATCCGGTCGTGATCGGCCACTCGCTGCGTGCCGTGCCGATCGGCCGCGACGTCGTCGTCGACGTGCCCGGTTTCGACCTGGTGGGGCGCAAGTTCCGCAACTTGCGGCAGGCGGTCAAGCGCACGCACAACTGCGGCATCACCACCGAGATCGTCGCCGAGCAGGAACTCGACCACACGCTGCTGGCCGAGCTCACCGAGGTGGTTCGGGAGTCCACCAAGGGCGCGCACAGCGATCGCGGCTTCCACATGAACCTCGACGGCGTGCTGGAGGGCCGCTTCCCCGGCATACAGCTGATTCTGGCCCGGGACGCTGCGGGCAAAGTGCAAGGGTTCCACCGCTACGCGACCGCGGGCGGCGGCACTGAGATCACCCTCGACGTGCCGTGGCGCCGGCGCGGGGCCCCCAACGGGATCGACGAGCGGCTCAGCGTCGACATGATCATGGCCGGCAAGGAGAACGGGGCTCAGCGGCTGTCGCTGGCGTTCGCGGCGTTCCCAGAGATCTTCGAGGAAAAGCACCGAGGCCGGCTACAAGCCGTCTTCTACCACCTGATCCACGTCCTCGACCCGCTGATCGCGCTGGAGTCGCTGTACCGGTACGTGCGGAAATGGCATGCGCTTGACGCGCGACGCTACGCGCTGATCTCGATGACGCAGCTGGTGCCCCTGCTGTTCGTGCTGTTGTCGCTGGAGTTCATGCCGCGCCGGCGTCACCTGTAAATGGCCGGAAAGCGTTGCGGCGCAAGTAATTACCGCTGACTAAGCGTCCACGGCGCTGGACGGCGGCCCGTTCCGCGAAGCGGCGGGGATGAACCGGCGACCGGCTACTATTTCCTATGGCCACATACGCGTATCGATGCACGCAACACGGCGAGTTCGACGTCAGATGCCCGTTGGGAACGGCGCCCGCCGAGTCGGCGTGTCCGGTATGCAACGGCTGGGCAGGCCGCGTCTTTCGTGCGCCGATGCTGTCGCTGGCGCCCCGCGCGTTGGTGACCGCAATCGACCGAACCGAGAAATCGCGCGACGAACCCGAGGTGGTGTCGGCTCTGCCGCCACGATCGGCGCCAGCGCACAATCCGGCGCCGGCACAGAATCCCGCATGGCGGCGTCTCCCGCGGCCGTGAGCGACTCCTCGCCGGCAAGCCCCGGCTTTTAGCGCTTTCCTCGAGCGGCGGTCATCAGGATCCGGCAGAAGCCGTCGGGACGCCCACCCCGGGGTCGATTTGCGTCGGCCCATCGGCTGAGGGACGCACATCGATGTCGAAGATCTCGGTGGGGATGTAAACCGTTGAACACGAGTTCGGGATGTCAACAACGCCGGAGAGTCTGCCCTCGATCGGTGCCGAACCAAGAATCATGTACGCCTGGATAGGGCTGTAGCCGAACTTGGACAGGTAGTCGATCGCGTGTAGACAGGCTCGCTGGTAGGACAGGTGCGAGTCCAGGTAGCGCTGGACGCCGTCGAGCGTGACCGACGTTCCCGAGAACGCCAGCCATTGGCTGAATTGCGGGCTGACGTTGCCGGGCAGGAAGATCGCGTTCTCGGTGACGCCGTAGGTCTCCATCCCGCCTTTGATCAGGTCGACGTGCAGGTCCAGAAATCCGCCCATCTCGATGGCGCCGCAGAAGGTGATCTCGCCGTCTCCCTGGGAGAAGTGCAGGTCTCCCACGGACAGGTTTGCGCCGTCGACGAAGACCGGATAGAAGACCCGTGTTCCCTTGGTGAAGTTCTTGATGTCCTGGTTGCCGCCGTTCTCCCGCGGCGGAGCGGTGCGTGCCGCCTCGGCGGCAACCCGATCGAATTCCTCACCGGAGAGGCTGCCCAGGATCGCCGAATCCGCCAGGGGCGGCAGCGCCAGCGGTGGCACCCGGTCCGGGTCGGTGTCGATGAGTGCCTGTTCACGGGCGTTCCATTTCGCCAGTAGCTCCGGCGAGGGCACCGTCCCCATCAGCCCAGGATGCACGATGCCCGTGTACGACACCCCCGGCACATGTCGCGATGTGGCCACCCCACCCTGAAAGTCCCAGACGACCTTGTAGGCGTCGGGGAACTGCTCGGTCAAGAACCCGCCGCCGTTCTGCTTGGCAAATACGCCGGTGTAGCCCCAGCCCTGGCCGGCCAGCGGTCCCGAGTCCTCCTGGGGGAGGGGTCCGACATCGAGGATGTCGACGATGAGCAGGTCACCGGGCTTGGCGCCCCGCACGGCGATCGGCCCGCTGAGCACGTGCACCGCGGCGAGTGGCGCGTTCAGGATGTCTTCCGCGGAGTCGTCGTTGTGGATCGCGCCATCGAACCACTCACGGCAGTGGACCCGAAACGTGTCTCCCGGTTTCACCTCAACCTGAGCCGGGATGGCCCAGTGCCACCGATTGTGGCCGACTATCTGCTGGTCGGTGAATGACTTGGTGGAATCAAGTGGAAAGACTACCTGTGGCACAAGGCCTCCTGATTGTTGCGGGCGTGGACTTCCTGCAGTGGCTAGACGAAAATCTACAAGCCAACGCCGCAATAGCCAGGACCTCTGCGCGTTCCGCTTGAGTAACTGCATCGAAAAATGCTGCGGTGCAGACTATTGCGCTGAACCACGACTTCCGACACGCTGATGCGCCGAGGTGTCGCAGATCCGTAGTGGTACGCACCGAGGTTGCTGCGCCGGCAAACTCGCGCAGCAACGCGTCGTCCTTGCGGTGATCGGTCCCGAGTTCGACGAACTAACTTATGACCACAACGGTTTCGGGCATCGCCCTGCCCGGCGGGACGTCGTTGCCCGCAAGCGCGTGGGACGTGCCCGGGCGCGATGGCGGCGCGGATCAACTGGTCCGTGCGGCAGGTTCGATGTGCAGTTGCAGGCAGTCCACGCCCGCGGGCAGGTGGTGGGTGGCCACGACCACGGTCCGCGCCGCTGCGAACAGGCCGTGACCGTCGCCGCCGAGCAGGTCCTCCAGTAGCCGGCCCGCGTCCGCCGCGTCGAGATGCTCGGTGGGCTCGTCGAGCAGGACGATCCGGGCGGGTGAGATCACCGCCCGCGCCAGCAGCAACCGCCTGCGCTGGCCCGCCGACAGCGCCTGGGCGCCCCCGGTCAGCACCGTGGACAGGCCGTCGGGCAGACCGGCCAGCCACGCTCCGAGCCCGACGGCATCCAGCGCCGCCGTCAGCTGGTCGTCGCCGCAGTCGCCGCGGGCCACCAGCAGGTTGTCCCGGACGGTGGTGGCGAACACGTGCGCGTCCTCGGCGAAAAAGCTGACGGCACGGGGTAGTCGGTCGTCGTCGAACCGGCGCAGGTCTGTTCCGTCCAGCAGCACCCGGCCCTCCAGCGGGGGCAGCAGCCCGGCCAGCGTCATCAGCAGCGTCGTCTTCCCCGAACCGCTGGGACCGGTGACGGCCAACCGGGAGCCAGGCGGCAGGTCGAGCTCGATCCCGCCCGGCCCCGCCGCATCAGAGTGACCGCACCGGACGGCGGCTGACAACCGGCCGGTGCCGGCCGGGGGCGGCTCCGCGGCCCGCGCGGGTCCGGTCGCAGCCTCTGGCGTCAGGTCGAGCAGGCGCCGCGCGGCGATCCGCGACCGCGTCAGCTGCACGGCGGCGGCCGGCAGCGGTGTCGTCGCCTCGAAGGCCGACAGCGGCAACAACATCAGCACCGCCAGGGTGGTCGGTGCGACCGAGGGGGCCAGGCCGATGCCGGCCGCCACCGCGCCGAGCACGCTGACCCCGATCGCGACGGTGGGCATCGCCTCGGCAATCGCGGCCGGGCGGGCCGCGGCATCCAGGGCATCGCCCCACGCGCGCTGGCGGCGCTGCGACTCGGCGATCACCCCGCCCAGCGCGCCGGCGACACGCAGCTCCGGCGCATGCTCGAGCGCGAGCATCGCCGACGCGTCACGCCGGGCATGGTGCCGGCGGGCGAGCTCCTCCCGGGTGGCCGCTGCCCGGCCGGCCAGCCGGGGCGCCAGCACGCCCGCGAACAGCAGGCAGACTGCCAGCACCGCCGCCGCCGCCGGGGAGATGGCCGCGATTACCGCGGTCGCGGCTACTGCGAGCACCGCCGCGACGCCGATCGGCACCAGCGCGCGTACCAGCACGTCGGCCAGTTCGTCGACATCGGCGCCCACGCGCGCCACCAGCTCGCCGCTGGACAACCGTGCGGCGGCGCCGGCCGGCCCCCGGGCCAGCCGGCGATAGATCTGCGTCCGGGCGGTGCCCGCGGCGCGCAGCGCGGTGTCGTGGGTGGCCAGCCGCTCGCAGTAGTGGAGCAAGCCCCGCGAGATCGCGAACGTGCGCACCGCCACCACCGCGATCGACAGGTCCAGCACCGGCGGCATCTGCCAGGCCCGGGTGATCAGCCACGCCGAGACACCGGCCAGGGCCAGCGCGCTGCCCAGCGACAGCACGCCCAGCCCGATCGCCGCCAGCACGCGGGGCAGCCGCGGACGCAACAGGCGCAGGGCGGCGGGGAGCGGGTCAGACTGCCGCATACCGCACCCCGGTCGCGGCGGCGACCTCGACGACCCGGTCCCCGACGGCCACGACGGGCTCGCGGTGGCCGACGACCACCACGGTCGCGCCGGCGCGCGCCCGGTCGACGATGGCGCGCAGCACGAGCGCCTCGGTGCGGGCGTCCAGGTGCGCGGTCGGTTCGTCGAGCAGCAGCAATGGCGCCGCCGACCCGAGCGCTCGCGCGAGCCCCAGCCGCTGCCGCTGCCCCAGGGACAGCCCGACGCCCCCGCGCCCGAGCACGGTGTTCACCCCGTCGGGCAGCTCGGCCAGCACGGTGTCGAAAGCCGCTGCGGCGCAAGCGGCGTCGCGATCGGCCAGCGGGCCGAACAGGTCCAGGTTGTCGGCGACGGTACCCGGGACCAATACCGGTCGCTGCGGCAGCCAGGACAGCTGCCGCCACCACGCGCCCGGTTCGAGGTCGGCGACGTCGACCCCGGCCACGGTGACGCGGCCCGACGACGGCGGCGTCAGGCCGGCGATCGCCTGCAGCGTGGTGCTCTTGCCGGCCCCGTTGCGTCCCGTCAGCACCGTCACGCGGCCGGGTTCGAGCACGGCGGTCAGGTCGCACGGCGCGCGACCGTCACGGCCGGTGACGCTGAGGTTTTCCAGGCGAATCTCGGCGCCGCGCGCGGCCACGGTGCGGTGCCGCGGCGTCGCGGCCTCCGGTTCGCCGATGAGCGCGAATGCCCGGTCGGCGGCGGCCCGGCCGTCCTGGGCGGCGTGGAATTCCACGCCGATGCGACGCAGCGGCCAGTACACGTCCGGCGCGAGCAGCAGCACGGTCAGCCCGGTGGCCAGCGACATCTCCCCGAACACCAGCCGCAGGCCGATCCCGACGGCGATCAGCGCCACCCCCAGCGTGGCCAGCAATTCGAGCACCAGCGCCGAGAGGAACGCGATCCGTAGCGTCGCCATCGCCGACCGACGGTGGGCGGCGGCCAGTTCGGCGATCCGGTGTTCGGGGCCCGTGGCGCGGCCCAGCGCCCGCAGCGTCGGGATCCCGGCGATCAGGTCCAGCAGCCGCGCCTGCAGCGTCGTCATGGCCGTCAGCGCCGCCGCCGACCGCTCCGCGGTCGCCAGCCCGATCAGCACCATGAAAAGCGGTATCAGGGGCAGGGTGATCACCACGATCACCGTTGATTTCAGGTCGTAGCAGGCGATCACGGCCACGGTCGCCGGCGTCAGGATCCCGGCGAGCACCAGCGTGGGCAGGTATCCGGTGAAGTACGGGCGCACGCCGTCGAGACCGCGCGTGACCACCACCGCGGCGTCGTCGCGCTGCGCGGCGAGTTCGGCCGGCGGGCGGGCGGTGACCGCCGCCAGCACCTGGCCGTTGAGATCGGCGATGACCGCGCTGGCTCCCCGTTGGCCCAGCCGCGCCTGCAGCCAGTGCGTCACGGCGCGCACCGCCCACAGCGCGGCCAGGGCCGACAACGGGCCCAGCCAGCCGCGCAGTCCGGGCGGGGGGTGGGCCACCGCGCGGGCGACGAGGTGCCCCAGCACGATCGCCGAGCCGACCGCGCAGGCCGAGATCACCACGCCACAGCCCACCGCGGCGACCAGGTAGCGGCGCACCGCGCCCGATGCCCGCCACAGTCGCGGGTCCAGCGGCCCCCTGGTGGTTTGCGCGTCGTTCGCGCTCAGGAGCCGCGCCTCGCCAGGCCGATGGACGCCGGTATCCGCTCAGCCGAAATCCGTTGCCGGAAAACCCAATACGTCCACGCCTGGTATACCAGCGTCAAGGGCAGCATGAACACCGTCACCCACGTCATGATCTTGAGCGTGTAGGGGGTGGACGAGGCGTTGTAGATCGTCACGCTCCATTGCCTGTTCAGCGTCGAGGGCACCAGGTTCGGATACAGCGCGCCGAACAACAGGACCACCACGGCGGCAACGACCGCCGCGACGCAGGCGAACGCCCAGCCGTCGGAAACACGGCGCCACACCAGGCCCACCGCCGCCAGTTGGGCGACCACCGCGGCCGCCAGCACCAGCCACGTCCAGCTCTTGCCGTAGGCCAGCTGGGTCCACAGGCCGAAGCCCCCGACCAGTGCGGTCACCGGAAGCGACAGCCACACCGCGAACCGGTGGGCGTCGTCGCGCATGGTTCCGGAGGTCTTCAGCGCCACGAATACCGCGCCGTAGAACGCGAACAGTCCAGCCGTGGCCAGCCCGCCGAAAAGCGTGTAGGGGTTGAGCACGTCGGTGATCGACAGGTTTACCCGGCCGGCGGCGTCCACCGGAAGCCCGCGCACCAGGATCGCGAACGCCACGCCCCACAACACGGCGGGCAGCCAGGACCCGGCCGCGATACCCAGATCGGCCCAGACCCGCCAGCGCGTGTCGTCGATCTTGCCCCGCCACTCGATCGCGACCGAGCGCACGATCATGCCGACCAGGATGGCCAGCAGCGGCAGGTACAGGGTGGAGAACAAGGTGGCATACCACCCGGGGAACGCGGCGAACATCGCCGCGCCGCCGGTGATCAGCCACACCTCGTTGCCGTCCCACACCGGCCCGATGGTGTTCAGGGCCGCGCGGCGGTGCAGTTCGGGGTCGCCGATGCCGACGCGGGCGAATGGCTCCATCAACATGCCGACGCCGAAGTCGAAGCCCTCGAGAATGAAGAAACCGAGAAACAACGCGGCGATGGCGCCGAACCACAACTCTTGCAGACCCACCGATCAGCTCCCTTCCGAACCCGACCCCGTCGACGCCCCGGTAGGCACCTCAGTAGGCAAAAGACAACGGTGCCACCTCGTCCGCGCCGGGCGGCGCCGGTTCGGCGTCGTGCTCCAGCGGGCCCTCGGTGACGTAACGTTTCAGCAACCAGAACCAGCCCACCGCAAGGACCCCGTAGACCAGCGTGAACGTCACCAACGAGGTGACCACCATGGCGGGGGCGTGATGCGAGACCGCCTGGCCGACGGTGAACCGCACCTGCTGGTCACCGGTCGGGTTGGGTGCGACGATCCACGGCTGGCGGCCCATCTCGGTGAACACCCACCCCGCCGCGTTGGCCAGGAACGGGGTGGGAATCGTCACCAGCGCCAGCCGCGAGAGCCACCGCTGATCGGGATTGCGGCCACCGCGGGTCAACCAAAGCACCGCCAACGCGAACAGCACCGGGATCGCCAGCAGCCCGATCATCGCGCGGAACGCCCAGTACGTGACGAACATGTTGGGCCGGTAGTCGTTCGGCCCGAACCGGTGCTGGTAGTCCTGCTGGATGTTGCGCACCCCCTGCAGGGTGACGCCCTCGGCCCGGCCCTGGGCCAGGATCGGCAGCAGGTAAGGAAGCTGGATCACGCCCTTGACGGCGTCGCAGTTGTTGTGTCTGCCCACCGTGAGGACGGAGAAGTCGGGATCGGTTTCGGTGTCGCACAACGATTCCGCCGACGCCATCTTCATCGGTTGCTGGACGAACATCAGTTTGCCCTGGCGGTCCCCGGTGAGGAACAGGCCGACCGTGGCGACCAGCACCACCCAGCAGCCCAGGATCGCGGCCGGGCGGAACATCGCGGCGCGAGACGCCGGGGTGTCCACGTCGCCCGGTGCGCCGTTGCGCGAACGGACCAGCCACCACGCGCTGACGGCGGCGACGAACGTGCCCGCCGTCAGCAGTGAGCCGGTGACGACATGGGTGAACGCCGAGCGCGCAGTGTTGTTCGACAACAGCGCGCCGATGCTGTCGAGCTCGGCGCGTTTGGTCACCGGGTTGTAGTGCGCGCCGACCGGGTGCTGCATGAACGAATTCGCCACGATGATGAAGAACGCGGACGCGTTGACACCGAACGCCACGATCCAGATGCAGGCCAGGTGGACCAGCTTGGGCAGCCGGTTCCAGCCGAAGATCCACAACCCGATGAAGGTGGACTCGAAGAAGAACGCGAACAGGCCCTCCATCGCCAGGGGAGCGCCGAAGATGTCACCGACGAAACGCGAGTACTCCGACCAGTTCATGCCGAACTGGAATTCCTGGACGATCCCGGTCGCCACGCCGATGGCGAAATTGATCAAGAACAGCTTGCCGAAGAATTTCGTGAGGCGATACCACGCGGTGTTGCCGGTGGCCACCCACACCGTCTGCATCACGGCGATCAGCGGGGCCAGGCCGATGGTGAGCGGCACGAAGATGAAGTGGTAGACGGTGGTGATGCCGAACTGCCACCGCGAAATGTCGACGACGTTCATGCATTCATCTCCCGGGAGGATGGGGGCCGGTCAACCGTATTACTACGGAGTGTAGTAGCCCGGTTGTTCCGGCGCCATCGGCACTCGGTGCCACTGTCATGCGCCGAGGTTCTTCGACGCCTTGCGGATGCGGAACGATGACACGATCTCGAACACGCCGATGACCACGAACCACACACCGACCACGATCGCCAGTGTGACGATCGACGCGAACGGCGAAGCCAGTACGACGATGCCGGCCAGAAGGCTGATCACGCCAACGAAGATCGACCACGCCCGCCCGGGCAGGCCCGGGTCGCTGATCGCCGAAATCGTCGTGGCGACACCGCGGAAGATGAAACCTATGCCAATCCAGATGGCCAGCAACAGAATCGCGGTCAGATCGTCTTTTCCGAAGTGACGGAACGCCAGCACCGCGAGGATCAGCGACGCCGCCCCGCTGATGAACAGCAAAATCCGGCTCCCGGCCGACACGTGCAGGCTGAACGCGAAGATCACCTGGGCGATGCCGGTGACCAGCAGATAGATGCCGAAGAGGATGGCGGCCAATAGGATGGTCCTGCCCGGCCACGCCAGGATCAGACCACCGACGACCAGCGACAGAAGCCCGGATATCAGCGTCGACTTCCACAGATGCGGCAACAAGCTCGGAACGGGAGTGGTTCCAGGAGTGGTTTGCATGGCCGCAGTGTGACACAAACAAAGGCCCGGGGATAGGGCATTGCGGGTTACACGCGCGCCGAGTGTGATTCCTCCGCAAGAACATTGCCGGACTCGGCGGCCGAGGCCCTGCGGCCGACGAGATACCACGTGCGCATGACGCCCTTGCCCTTGACGTCGACGTACCCGCGCTCCTGGAACACGAACTCGTCCTCGAGGCGTTCGTAGACCGAGTGGGGCACCTGAATTCGTCCCACGGAGTCGGTGGACTCCATCCGGGACGCGACGTTGACCGCGTCGCCCCACACGTCGTAGAAGAACCGGCGCGAACCCACCACGCCGGCGACGACGGGGCCGCAGGACAGGCCCATCCGCAGCGGCACGGGCATGCCGTGCGGATCTTTCATCCCGGCGGCGACGGCGACCATGTCGAGCGCGAAATCCGCCAGGGCTCGAACGTGATCGGGCCGTGGCCGGGGGACCCCGCTCACCACCATGTAGGAGTCGCCGCTGACTTTGATCTTCTCCAGCCCGTGCTTGTCCACCAGCGCGTCGAAGGCGCTGTACAGCCGGTCCAGGAAGCGCACCAGGTCGGCCGGCGCGGTGTTGCTGGCGCGCTCGGTGAAGCCGACGATGTCGGCGAAAAGGACCGAGGCGTCCTCGAACTTGTCGGCGATGATGCCGTGTTCGGGCTCCTTGAGCCGGTCGGCGATGCTGGCGGGCAGCATGTTGGTCAGCAGCGCCTCGGAGCGTTGGTACTGGGCCTCCATGGCGGCTTCGGCGCGGGCGGTGTCGCGCAGGGCGAACCAGATCGTCACGACCACCATCACCACGGCGGAGACGGTCGTGATGACGAAGCCCGTCGACTGCGCCCAGACGGGCTGCAACCCGGTGTAGTCGGGGACGAGGAACTGCAGCGCGATGATCAGGCCGGCGGCGACCGCGGCCAGGCCCGAGGCCAGCACGATGTGCTCGGTGCCCAGCATCAGCACCACCAGGCAGGCCGCGACGAGGTAGAAGAACTGAGAGCCCGAACCGGTGCCCACGTCCCAGCAGCTGGCGAAGATCGATACGTAGGCGGCGCCGATAAAGGTAAGCGGCGCAACCAGTTCGCCGAAGCGGTGCAGCCACGGCACGAACGCGAAGACGGTGGCGGCGGCGATGTTGGTCGCGCTGAACTGCCAGGCCCACACACCCGCGAGCACCTGCACGAGCAGGAAGCTCACGGTGACCAGCACGGCCAGCCAGGCGGTGATGTTGAGCACACGCGCGCGGCGAGCCGCGCTGTCGGCGTAGTGCCGGCTGCGGTCATGGTTCTGCGCCCGCACCGCGGCCACGCAGTCCGGGCGTCGCGACGTCACGTCCGTCGGGCGTGGAGCGCCGCAGTTGTTGGGCACCACGATCGAAGCCTAGCCGTCGTGCCGGGCAAAAGCCCAGCGCGAACGCTTCGGTGGCTGCGTGCCCTCGGTGGGATTCGAACCCACACTGGACGGGTTTTGAGTCCGTTTCCTCTGCCAGTTGGGATACGAGGGCCTGCCGCCTCTTTGAGTGATGAGGCAGCATCCCACCCTAGAGGATCGGCGCGGTCACGGGTGCTTGACGCCCCCGACGTCGGTGATCACAGCCGGCCACGACACAATATCGGTCATGACAGGCCGCACGACCGACAACGACGCCACTGTCCCGCGCCGAGTGCTGATCGCCGAAGACGAGGCACTCATCCGGCTGGACCTGGCCGAGATGCTGCGGGAGGAGGGTTACGAGATCGTCGGCGAGGCAGGCGACGGCCAGGAGGCCGTCGAACTGGCCGAGCGTTGCAAACCCGACCTGGTCATCATGGATGTGAAGATGCCGCGTCGCGACGGCATCGACGCGGCGTCGGAGATCGCCAGCAAGCGCATTGCTCCCATCGTGGTGCTGACCGCGTTCAGCCAGCGTGACCTCGTCGAACGGGCCCGCGACGCCGGGGCCATGGCCTATCTGGTGAAGCCGTTCACGGCGAGCGACCTGGTTCCGGCCATCGAGCTGGCCGTCAGCCGCTTCGGCGAGATCAGTGCGCTGGAAACCGAAGTGGCGTCCTTGTCCGACCGGCTGGAGACCCGCAAGCTCGTGGAGCGCGCCAAGGGCCTGCTGCAGACCAAACAGGGCATGACCGAGCCCGAGGCGTTCAAGTGGATCCAGCGTGCCGCCATGGACCGCCGGACGACCATGAAGCGGGTGGCCGAAGTGGTCCTGGAAACCCTCGACACCGAGGACGAATAGCCCGGCGAGCGTGCGCGCACGCCGGCGGCGGAGTCCTACCGGGCGACGATCACCGAGGAGCCGTGCCCGAACAAGCCCTGATTGGCGGTGATGCCGACCGTGGCGTTCTCCACCTGCCGGCCCGTCGCCTGACCCCGCAGCTGCCAGGTCAGCTCGCAGACCTGCGCGATCGCCTGGGCGGGGATCGCCTCGCCGAAGCAGGCCAGGCCGCCCGACGGGTTGACCGGGATCCTGCCGCCGACGGTGGTCGCCCCGCTGCGCAGCAGGGCCTCGGCCTCACCTTTGGGGCACAACCCCAGGTGCTCGTACCAGTCCAGCTCCAGCGCGGTGGACAGGTCGTAGACCTCGGCCAGGCTGACGTCCTCGGGCCCGATGCCCGCCTCGGCGTAGGCCGCGTCGAGGATCTGGTCTTTGAACACCCGCTCCGGTGCGGGCGTCACAGCGGTGGAATCCGTTGCGATGTCCGGCAATTCGGGTAGGTGCTGCGGGTATCGCGGGGTTACGGTGCTGACCGCCCGCACCGACGGCACGCCGTCGAGCGAGCCGAGGTGTTTGCGGGCGAACGCGGCGCTGGCCACCACCAGGGCCGCCGCGCCGTCGGAGGTCGCGCAGATGTCGAGCAGCCGCAACGGATCGGAGACCACCGCGCTGGCCAGCACGTCCTCGACCGACACCTCTTTGCGGTACCGGGCGTTGGGATTCTGCAGGCCGTGCCGGGAGTTCTTGACCTTCACCCGGGCGAAGTCCTCGAGGGTGGCGCCGTAGAGGTCCATGCGCCGCCGCGCCAGCAGCGCGAAATACACCGGGTTGCTCGCCCCGATCAGGTGGAAGCGCTGCCAGTCGGGGTCGTTCTTGCGTTCCCCGCCGACCGGGGCGAACGCGCCCTTGGGGGTGGTGTCGGCGCCGATCACCAGCGCGACGTCGCAGAAACCGGCCAGGATGTGGGCGCGGGCGCTCTGCAGGGCCTGCGAGCCGCTGGCGCACGCGGCGTAGCTGGAGCTGACCGGGACGCCGTTCCAGCCGAGTTTCTGCGCGAACGTCGACCCGGCGATGAAGCCGGGATAGCCGTTGCGGATGGTGTCCGCGCCGGCCACCAGCTGGATCTGGCGCCAGTCCAGCCCCGCTTCGCCGAGCGCGGCCCGGGCGGCAACCACCCCGTATTCGGTGAAGTCGCGGCCCCACTTGCCCCACGGGTGCATTCCGGCGCCGAGGATGTAGACGGGTTCCGGAATGCTCATCGGGGCGCGACCTTCCAGGCGTGGACGACGCGCTCGACGCCGTCGTCGTCGGTGAACAGCAGCATCGTCGTCAGCTCCATCTCCATTCCGACTTTCAGGTCGGCCGCCAGCGTGCCCTCGACCACCTTGCCGAGCACGATCAGTCCCTCGTCGGCCAGCTCCACCGCGGCGATCGCGAACGGCTCGAAGGGGTCGGGGGCGGGATAGGGCGGGGGCGGGGCGTACCGGTTCTCGGTGTAGCTCCACAGCGTTCCCCGTCGCGACAAGGCGACCGACTGCAGCGTGTCGCCGTCACACGCCGGGTTGGGGCAGTTGTTGCTCCGGCCCTCCGATTGGGGAGGCGGGAAGACGTAGGTGCCGCACTGGGGGCACTTGCTGCCGATCAGATAGGGGTTGCCGGAGCTGTCGGTGGCGAACCATCCATCGATCGCCGGTTCTTGGCGGATGACCTCTGACACCGTGCCAGCGTACCCAGCGCCGGTAGGAAACTGAAACGTGTTGCAGTTCTGTGGCGGCGGTGGGCCGTGTCAGGTGGGGTGCCTAGAGTGTGACCCGTGAGTACCGCCGGCGAGGACAAAACCAGGCCGACGCTGATGTTGCTCGACGGAAATTCGCTGGCGTTCCGGGCGTTCTACGCGCTGCCGGCCGAGAACTTCAAGACCCGCGGCGGCCTGACCACCAACGCGGTGTACGGCTTCACCGCCATGCTGATCAACCTCTTGCGCGACGAGGCGCCGACGCACATCGCCGCGGCGTTCGACGTGTCCCGCGAGACGTTCCGTTCCGAGCGCTACCCCGAATACAAGGCCAACCGGTCGGCGACCCCCGACGAATTCCGGGGCCAGATCGACATCACCAAGGAGGTGCTCGGCGCGCTGGGCATCACGGTGCTCGCCGAGCCCGGGTTCGAGGCCGACGACATCATCGCGACGCTGGCCACCCAGGCCGCCAACGAGGGCTACCGGGTGCTCGTGGTCACCGGGGACAGGGACTCGCTGCAGCTGGTCACCGACGACGTGACAGTGCTGTACCCGCGCAAGGGCGTCAGCGAACTCACCCGCTTCACCCCCGAGGCCGTCGTCGAGAAGTACGGGCTCACCCCCGCGCAGTACCCCGACTTCGCCGCGCTGCGCGGCGATCCCAGCGACAACCTGCCCGGCATCCCCGGGGTGGGGGAGAAGACCGCCACCAAGTGGATCGCCGAATACAGCTCGCTGCAGGGCCTGGTCGACAACGTCGACGCGGTGCGCGGCAAGGTGGGCGACGCGCTGCGGGCCAACCTGGCCGGGGTGGTGCGCAACCGCGAGCTCACCGAGTTGGTGCGCGATGTGCCGCTGGCCCAGACCCCGGACACGCTGCGGCTGCAGCCCTGGGACCGCGACCACATCCACCGGCTCTTCGACGACCTCGAGTTCCGGGTGCTGCGCGACCGGCTGTTCGACACCCTGGCCGCGGTCGAGCCCGAGGTGGACGAGGGTTTCGACGTGCAGGGTGGCGCGCTGGAGCCCGGCACCGTCGGGCGCTGGCTGGCCGAGCACGCCGGCGACGGGCGCCGGGCCGGGCTGGCCGTCGCGGGCACCCATTTACCGCACGGCGGGGACGCCACCGCGCTGGCGATCGCCGCCGCCGACGGGGAGGGCGGCTACATCGACACCGCGGCGGTGACCCCCGAGGACGACGCCGCGCTGGCGGCCTGGCTGGCCGACCCGGCCAAACCCAAGGCGCTGCACGAGGCGAAACTGGCCATTCACGACCTCGCGGGCCGCGGGTGGACGCTGGGTGGGATCACCTCAGACACTGCGCTGGCGGCCTACCTGGTGCGGCCGGGGCAGCGCAGCTTCACTCTCGACGACCTCTCGCTGCGCTACCTGCGACGCGAGCTGCGCGCGGAAACCCAAGAGCAACGACAACTTTCGCTGCTCGATGACACCGACGGCACCGACGACCAGGCGGTGCAGACGCTGATCCTGCGGGCGCGGGCGGTGGTGGACCTGGCCGACGCGCTGGACGCCGAGCTGGACCGCATCGACTCCACCGCGCTGCTGGCCGAGATGGAGCTGCCGGTGCAGCAGGTGCTGGCGGAGATGGAACGCGCCGGCATCGCCGTGGACCTGGACATGCTCGGCGCGTTGCAGAGCCAGTTCGGCGACCAGATCCGCGACGCCGCCGAGGCCGCCTACGCCGTGATCGGCAAGCAGATCAACCTGGGCTCGCCCAAGCAGCTGCAGGTCGTGCTGTTCGACGAACTCGGCATGCCCAAGACCAAGCGGACCAAGACCGGCTACACCACGGATGCCGACGCCCTGCAGTCGCTGTCCGACAAGACCGGCCACCCGTTCCTGCAGCACCTGCTCGCCCACCGCGACGTCACCCGGCTGAAGGTCACCGTCGACGGGCTGCTCAACGCGGTCGCCGCGGACGGCCGGATTCACACCACGTTCAACCAGACCATCGCGGCCACCGGCCGGCTGTCGTCGACCGAACCCAACCTGCAGAACATCCCGATCCGCACCGACGCGGGCCGGCAGATCCGCGACGCGTTCGTCGTCGGGAACGGCTACTCCGAGCTGATGACGGCGGACTACAGCCAGATCGAGATGCGGATCATGGCCCACCTGTCCGGCGACGAGGGGCTGATCGAGGCGTTCAACACCGGCGAGGACCTGCACTCGTTCGTGGCCTCCCGCGCGTTCGGGGTGCCCATCGAGGAGGTCACCGCCGAGTTGCGCCGCCGGGTCAAGGCCATGTCCTACGGGCTGGCCTACGGGTTGAGCGCCTACGGGCTTTCCACCCAGCTCAATATCTCCACCGAGGAGGCGAAGGTCCAGATGGACCAGTACTTCACCCGGTTCGGCGGGGTGCGCGACTACCTGCACGCCGTCGTCGAGCAGGCCCGCAAGGACGGCTACACCTCCACGGTCTTCGGCCGCCGCCGCTACCTGCCCGAGCTGGACAGCAGCAATCGCCAGGTGCGCGAGGCCGCCGAGCGGGCCGCGCTCAACGCGCCGATCCAGGGCAGTGCGGCCGACATCATCAAGGTGGCGATGATCCGCGTCGACCACGCGATCAAGGAGGCCGGGCTGGCCTCGCGCATGCTGCTGCAGGTGCACGACGAGTTGCTGTTCGAGATCGCCCCCGGCGAGCACGAGCAGGTCGAGAAGCTGGCCCGCGAGCAGATGGGCCGGGCCTACCCGCTCGACGTTCCGCTGGAGGTGTCGGTGGGCTACGGCCGTAGCTGGGATGCGGCCGCGCACTAGCTAGGAGTGTCATGAACCCGATCTGGATGATTCCGTTCATAATCCTGGGCGGTGCGCTGCAGACCTGCGGCGCGGCCATGAACGGTCAGCTCTTCAAGCACCTGATCAACCCGTGGCTGGCCTCGGCGGTGTCGTTCGCGGTGATCACGGTCTTCTTCGTCGCGGCATTCCTGGTCATGCACAGGCCGTTGCCCAGCGCGAAGGACGTCGCGTCGATGCCCTGGTGGGCCGTCGTCGGCGGTCTCGTCGGGGCCGTCCAGGTCTATGCGGGCCTCACCCTGGTCAACCGGGTCGGAGCCGGAACTTTCATGGGCATCACGGTCACCTCGGCGCTCGTCATGTCCTTGGTACTCGACCATTTCGGCTGGCTGCGCCTCGATCCTCACCCGATCACGGCGTGGCGCGCCCTCGGGGGTGCGCTGATGGTCTGCGGTGTCGTGTTGATCGCCAAGTTCTGACCTGGATCGGCCGTCTGAGTTTGTCCAGCGTGTGCAGTGTCGAGTAGCCTCGATGGGTAAATCCCACATTGTCCCTACGACCCAACCTGTCCGGAGCAACCCACCACATGCCGAGTCCCGCCGTCACCTCGCCCCAAGTAGCCGTCAACGACATTGGCTCCAGCGAGGATTTTCTTGCCGCAATAGACAAAACGATCAAATACTTCAACGATGGCGACATCGTCGAGGGCACGATCGTCAAAGTGGACCGGGACGAGGTGCTCCTCGACATCGGCTACAAGACCGAGGGCGTCATTCCCGCCCGTGAGCTGTCCATCAAGCACGACGTCGACCCCAACGAGGTCGTTTCCGTCGGCGATGAGGTCGAGGCCCTGGTTCTCACCAAGGAGGACAAAGAGGGCCGGCTCATCCTGTCCAAGAAGCGCGCGCAGTACGAGCGCGCCTGGGGCACCATCGAGGCGCTCAAGGAGAAGGACGAGGCCGTCAAGGGCACCGTCATCGAGGTGGTCAAGGGCGGCCTGATCCTCGACATCGGGCTGCGCGGCTTCCTGCCCGCCTCGCTGGTCGAGATGCGCCGCGTCCGCGATCTGCAGCCCTACATCGGCAAGGAGATCGAGGCCAAGATCATCGAGCTGGACAAGAACCGCAACAACGTGGTGCTGAGCCGCCGCGCCTGGCTGGAGCAGACCCAGTCCGAGGTGCGCAGCGAGTTCCTCAACCAGCTGCAGAAGGGCACCATCCGCAAGGGTGTGGTCTCCTCCATCGTCAACTTCGGCGCGTTCGTCGACCTCGGCGGTGTCGACGGTCTGGTGCACGTCTCCGAGCTCTCCTGGAAGCACATCGACCACCCGTCCGAGGTGGTCCAGGTCGGCGACGAGGTCACCGTCGAGGTGCTCGACGTCGACATGGACCGCGAGCGGGTTTCGTTGTCGCTCAAGGCCACTCAAGAAGACCCGTGGCGGCACTTCGCCCGCACCCACGCCATCGGCCAGATCGTGCCGGGCAAGGTCACCAAGCTGGTGCCCTTCGGCGCGTTCGTGCGCGTCGAGGAGGGCATCGAAGGTCTGGTGCACATCTCGGAGCTGGCCGAGCGCCACGTCGAGGTGCCCGATCAGGTGGTCGCCGTCGGCGACGACGCGATGGTCAAGGTCATCGACATCGACCTGGAGCGTCGCCGAATCTCGTTGTCGCTCAAGCAGGCCAACGAGGACTACACCGAGGAGTTCGACCCCGCCAAGTACGGCATGGCCGACAGCTACGACGAGCAGGGCAACTACATCTTCCCCGAGGGCTTCGACTCCGAGACCAACGAATGGCTCGAGGGATTCGACAAGCAACGCGCCGAGTGGGAGGCCCGCTACGCCGAGGCCGAGCGCCAGCACAAGATGCACACCGCGCAGATGGAGAAGTTCGCCGCGGCCGAGGAGGCCGGGCATCACGCCGGTGGCGACCAGTCGCCGGGCAACGGCTCGCCCTCGGAGAAGTCCGCGGGCGGATCGCTGGCCAGTGATGCCCAACTGGCGGCCCTGCGGGAAAAGCTCGCCGGCAACGCATAACACCGCTTGCTGATGCTGCGCATCGGGTTGACCGGCGGCATCGGGGCCGGCAAATCGGCGCTGTCCGCCACGTTCGCCGAGTGCGGCGCCGTCATCGTCGACGGGGACGTGATCGCGCGCGAGGTGGTCGAGCCGGGCACCGAGGGCCTGGCCGCCCTCGTCGACGCGTTCGGTGCCGACATCCTCCTGCCCGACGGGGCATTGGACCGTCCGGCCCTGGCCGCCAAGGCTTTTCGCGACGACGACGCCCGCAAGACGCTCAACGGGATCGTGCACCCGCTCGTCGGCCGGCGGCGCGCGGAGATCATCGCGGGGGTGGCGGACGACGCCGTCGTCGTCGAGGACATCCCGTTGCTGGTGGAATCCGGGATGGCGCCACTGTTTCCGCTCGTCGTCGTCGTGCACGCCGACGTCGAAGTGCGGGTGCGCCGGCTGGTCGACCAGCGCGGCATGGCCGAGGAGGACGCACGCGCCCGCATCGCCGCCCAGGCCGACGACGAGCAGCGCCGCGCGGTCGCCGACGTATGGCTGGATAACTCCGGCAGCCCCGCGGAGCTGAAGCGGCGCGCCCGCGAGGTGTGGGACAACCGGATACTGCCGTTCGCCCACAACCTGACCGCGCGCCGGGCCGCGCGCGCCCCCGCGCGGCTGGCGCCGGCCGACCCGAGGTGGCCGGAGCAGGCGCGCCGCATCCGGGCCCGGCTGCAGACCACCTGCGGGCACAAGGCGCTGCGGGTCGATCACGTCGGGTCGACCGCCGTGTCGGGGCTCGACGCCAAGGACGTGATCGACATGCAGATCACCGTCGAGTCGCTCGCGGTGGCCGACGAGCTGGCCGAACCGCTGTTGGCCGCCGGTTACCCGCGCATCGCGGACGTCGTCAGCGACGTCCCGCGGGCCGAGGCCCGCAGCACCGTGGACGGCTTCGACTACTGCGACGATCCGACGTTGTGGCACAAGCGGACTCACGCCTCGGCCGATCCCGGCCGGCCGACCAATGTGCACGTCCGGGTGGACGGCTGGCCCGGACAGCAGTTCGCCCTGCTCTTCGTCGACTGGCTGCGGGCCGAACCCAAGGTGCGCGAGGAGTATCTGGCGATCAAGCGTGCGGCCGAAAGCGGCGCGCACGGCGACGTCGCGCACTACGCCGACGCCAAAGAGCCCTGGCTGCACGACGCCTACCCGCGGGCCTGGGAATGGGCCGACGGATCCGGCTGGCGGCCGTGAGGCCCGGCGCCACCTAACCGCCGGGCAGCGGCGCGCCGCAGCCCAGCACCCCGTTGCCCGGCCCGCCGTCGCCCTGCTTGGGCGAGACCATCTCGTCGACCTGCGCCAACACGTTGTCGTCCACGTCGATCTCGCAGCGCACCTTGGCGGAGTAGGGCCAGTGCAACGCCACCTGCATGCCGTCCTACTTCGGGTCGGGCAGCACCTCGTTGGCCTCGAACACCTGGCCGGGCATCGCGCTGAGCGCGGCGCTGTTGGCCTGGCCGCCGTGGAGCGCAACTCGCCTTCGTCCAGGACGATCACCAGCCGTTCCTGGCGTTCGCGGCCGGCGCCGCCGGCGCGGTAGCGGGGGTGGCCGGTCATCCCGCTGTGGATCAACAACGTCGGCCCGACCGGCGGCAGGATCAGCCATTTGCTGTGGCGCCGTCGTCTGGACGTAGCTGACCAAACCGAGGTCCTGCAGCACCCCGGCCACCGCGCGGGCCGTCGCCCGCACCACCGCGAAGTCGGCGTCGGTCGGGTCCAGGTCGAAGACCAGCCGGTCGGGGTGATTCAGCCGGACCCGCCGAGACTGCCACGCGTGCAGCGTGATGCAGCTCTGGCTGGCCAGCCAGCGCAACGCCTCCGGGTGTCCGGCCAGCGGATGCACCACGGTGCCGCCGCCCTCCTTGGCGACCTCGACCCGTCCCATCCAGTCCGGCAGCGAATCGGCGAAATCCTGTTGCACAAAGCCCGGTTCGCCGATGCCGCGGAGAAACCGCTGCACGGTGAGCGCCCGGCCCCGCAGGTGCGGCAGGATCGCCTCGGCCACCTCGCCGTAGTAGTCGGCGAGCTCACCCTTGGTGATCCCGTCCTCGGGGAACAACACCCGGTCGGGGTGGGTGATCTCGACCCGCGCGCACGGCATCAGCGGGTCCGTCGGCGGGGTCCTTGTCGGTACGCAGCCCGAGGTAGCGCGGGTGACGCAGCTTGCCGTCGCGTGTCCACTCGGTGAACCCGATCTGGGCTACCAGCTCCGGGCGCACCCAGGATGCCGGGCTCGCGCACCGCCGAAACGAACGGCGAGGAATCCCGCTCGAGATCCGACAGCCGCTTGTGCAGGCAGCGCAGCGTGGCCTCGTCGAGGCCGGTTCCGACCTTGCCGGCGTAGCGCAACTCCCGGCCCTCGTAGTAGCCGAGCAGCAGGGCCCCCAACTCGACCCTGCTGCCCTTGGGGCCGTTGTAACCCCCGACCACGAATTCCTCGTCGCGCACGCAATTGAACTTCAGCCAATGCGGTGAGCGCCTGGCGTCATACGTCGAATCGGCCAGCTTGGCGATCACGCTCTCGTCGCCGCGCTCGCGCGCCGCCCGGTAGGCGGCGATCCCGTCCGCAACGCGGTGCGGGGTGTAGCGCAGCGGACCGCCGAAGTCGATGGCGCCGCGCAGCAAACCAGAGCAGCGGCACGTCGGTGGTGGAGTCGCCGTCCAGGTGCAGCAGTTCGAACAGGTAGTGGAACACCCGGACCCGCGACGCGCGCGCCGCGCCGGGATCGGTGATCCCCAGGCGCCCCTGCGGCCGGGCGAAGCTGGTCCGCCGCCCCTCGAAGGCCACCACCTCGCCGTCCACGACGAAGCGGGTGGTGCGCTGGGCAAGCAGCGCGTCGATGAGTTCGGGGTAGGTTCTGTCGAGCGGCTGGCGATTTCGCGACAGCAGCCGGACGCTGTCCCCGTCGCGGAAGGCCAGAGCGCTCATCCCGTCGAACTTGCGCTCGAAGATCCAGCCGGCGTTGGAGAACCGTTTGTCGGTCAGGGTGGCCAGGGTGGGGGCGCGCCAGTCGGGCACCGCCTCATGGTGCAGCGCGCGGCGCACCGGTTCGGGGAGACCGGCGAGGCCGGCCATGGATGTTCGGCATCGGTCATGGCTGTTCATTGTGCGCGTCCGGGTGCTCGTCCGGCGGGCGCTCGGACGGCACCGACTCGGGGTCCTTGCGCCGCAGCAGCAGCCACGTCTCGTGTTCGCCCTCCCGGACCCGGGTCAGGGCGTAGCAGCCGCGCACCCGCTCGCCGCGCAGGTGGAACGACACGTGGCCCCGCCTGAGGCATTCGCCCATCGCGTGCCTGGTCGCGTTGGTGTAGGTGCCGCTGTCCACCACCATGACGTCGTCATCGCCGTCCGGGTGTTGCAGCGGGCGGTCCCCGCCGCGGCGCACTATCCGCTTGAGCTCGGGGGTGGGGGAGGGCCCTTTGGGTATCGCCCACGACACCAGGACGCCGTCGATCTCTAGCCGAAGGTCGTAATGGTCGCCGCCCGCCGCGCGGTGCGCGATGACGAAGCCGGGCTCACCGCGGCGTCGGCGGCGCCCCGCCCGCGGCCCGTCGGGCGACTCGGGGCTGCGGCCGGACCGGTGCTTGCGCCGGTGCACGCTCAAGGACATGCCCGGACAGGTACCCGCTCCGCGGATCCGGAAACCGTATCGGGCCGGCCCGTGGCGGCCGAACCCCCGGTGCGTGCCCGGAAAGCGCTCCGCGGCAGAGTTTCTGGCGTTCCCGGCACGCGGGCGGGCACGGCTGCGCCCGCGGGTCGCGCCGGCCGCGGCGCTTCGGGCCTTTCGGCCCTGCACGTGTCATCGCCGGCGGCGCAGAATGGGGGCATAACCGTGGTGGGTGTAGGAGCTGTCGTGCAGACGTTCACCGTGGATCCGCGCCGCTGGTGGATAGGCCGGTTGTTCGCCGGCAACCCGCTGCTGCGGCGCAGCGACCGCATCGAGGTGCTGGCCGTGCTGGCCGTGCTGCTGGTCGCGCTCGCGGGGATCGCCGTCGCCGGTGCCGTGGGCACCGAGATACACGACAGCGAGCGCCGCGCCGACGCCATGCTGGCCCGGACGCGCCAGACGGTGAGCGCGACGGTCCTCGAAGTCGGCACCGTCGCGAATTTCGACGGTTCCGAAATGCCCGTGGTGCGGGCGCAGTGGACCGCCGGCGGTGCGCCGCACACCGACACGTTCCAGTGGAGCGGGACGGTGCGACCGGGTGACCGCATCCAGATCTGGGTCGACAACCACGGCGACCACACCCGGTCGCCCGCGCCGTTGCGTCCCGTCCTGGACGCGCTCACGGTCGCCGTGTCGATCGGTCTGCTGGTGATGTTGTCGTCGGGCGCGGTCCTGGCGGTGCTGCGCTGGGGCTTCGAGCGCGCCCACGACGCGCAGTGGGACCGCGAAATCCGCGTACTGGTCAACGAAGATGGTGGCAGGGCCAACGGCGCGACGCCGGGCAAGTCATCCTGAACCTGCGCGCCAGGTGAGGTGCATGCCTTTGCCGGCCACCCAGCGGGACAGGTCGTAGCCGTTGCGGGCCAGCCCGTCGACGGCGTCCACCGCGTGGCGCACCGCCCGCTCGGCGACCTCCGGGGTCAGCAGGCCGTGGCGGACCGCATCCAGTAGCTCGTCGACGTCGAGCACCGCCGCGCCCGCCCCGGTGCGGACCTCGATGTCGAGGTAGTGGTCCTCGGCATGCCACGCCTGCGTGCCCGGGACGTATTCGCCCACGTCCAGGTAGTAGTCCTGGTCGCGTTCGTGGCCGGGATTGAAGTGGAACACCGTGGCGCGCAGCCCCAGCGACGGCAGCAGCCACGACTCGAGGTAGTGGAACTGGGCCCGGCCCGGCGTGGGCCGGGCGACATAGAGGCCCCACGGGTGCACCGCGTATTCGTCGACGGCCCGCACGATGCCCTTGGGATCGGTGTTGGTGCGGGCGAGCAGGTCGAACGTCTCGTGTTTGGGCGCGTGGATGGTGTCACTCTACCGGTCAGCGGCGTGCTCAACGGCGCAGCCGGATCCTCCAGCGAACGAAGCCGCCATAGAACACCGAGAGTGCGGCGAGCATGCCCATGTCGAGCAGCCAGGTGCCGGCGGTGTGCTGCCAGTAGCGGTCCTGGGACAGCAGCGAATCCGGTACCAGGTGCCGCAGGTCGACCGTGGCCGCCGCCGCCGCGTAGCCCCAGCGCGCGGGCATCGCGAAGGACAGCTGATCGAGGGCGAGCCGGCCGGTGACCGGAACCATCCCGCCGCACAGCACCAGCTGGGCCATGATCGACACGACGAACAGCGGCATGATCTGCTCGTTGGAGCGGACCAGGGACGAGATGGCCAGGCCGAGGATGGCCGAGGCGACGCAGGTGGCGGCGACCGTGGCGAACAACTCCAGCGTGGCCTCGACCGTGCCGTGGCCCAGCAGCACCGGCCCCCGCGTCGGGGGCCCCTTGCCGGCCACCACCATCGTCGTGGTGATCGCCGACTGCAGGACGGCGAACGCGCAGAACACCGCGGTCTTGGCCAGCAGGTAGGCGGTGGTGGACAGGCCGACCGCCTGTTCGCGCTGGAAGATGGCGCGCTCGCCGACCAGGTCGCGGATCGTCAGGGCGGTGCCCATGAACGCCGCGGCCAGCAACAGCAGGTTCAGTATCTGGGCGGACTCGTCGGGTGTGCCGGAGTCGGGCCCGGCGGCGTGGAATCCGTGCGAGCCGGGGACGGTCAGCGACAGCGCGCCCAGGATGAACGGCAGCAGCGCCAGGAAGACGAAATACCCGCGGTCGGCGACGACGAGCCGCATTTGGCGGCGCGTGATCGTGGAGACCTGCCGTCGCAGGCTGGTGTGGACCGGTTCGCCCAGATCGCCGGGCTCGTCGCGGTCCGGGAGCAGTCTTTGGGGTCGGCGTCCGGCGTCGCGCCGGGCCTGGAAGCGGCGGTTGGCCTCGTCGGGGTCGGCGCCGACCCGGGTGAAGATCTTGGCCCAGTTGGTGGTGCCCATGGCGTCGCCGATCTGCTCGGGTGGGCCGCAGTAGGCGGTTTTGCCGCCGGGGGCCACCAGCAGCAGTTGGTCGCAGATGTCGAGGTAGGACAGCATGTGGGTGACCACGATGACCACGCGGCCGGCGTCGGCGAGTGCGCGCAGCATGGTCATGACCTGGTGGTCGAGGGCGGGATCCAGGCCGGAGGTGGGTTCGTCGAGGATCAGCAGGGCGGGTCCGGTGAGCAGTTCGAGGGCCACCGAGGCGCGTTTGCGCTGGCCGCCGGAGAGTTTGTCGACGCGGGTGTCGGCGTGTTTGGTCAGGTCGAGTTCGTCGAGCACCTGCGCGACCACCCTGGCGCGGTCGGCCTTGCTGGTGTCGGGGGGCAGGCGCAGTTCGGCGGCGTAGCCCAGGGCCTGGTTGATGGTGAGCTGGCGGTGCACGACGTCGTCTTGGGGGACCATGCCGATGCGGCTGCGCAGGGAGGCGTATTCGGCGTGGATGTCGTGGCCGGCGAAGGTGACCGTGCCCGAACTCGGGCTGGTGTAACCGGCGATCAGGCGGGCCAGGGTGCTCTTGCCCGCGCCCGAGCCGCCGATGATCGCGGTCAGCGTTCCGGGGCGGGCGGTCAGGGAGATGTCGTCGAGCAGTTGTTTGCCGTTGCCGACGACGTACTTGACGCCGTGAACCTCCAGACCGCCGCTGCGCCTGTCGCTTTCGGTCCGCTTGGCCAGGGTGCCGCCGCGGAACACCAGGTCGACGTTGCCGATCGTGACGACGTCGTCCTCGGTCAGGATCGCCGACCCGACCCGGGTGCCGTTGACGAAGGTCCCGTTGCTGCTGTGGTCGTGGATCTCGGTGCCCAGCGGCGTCCGGGTCAGCGTCGCGTGGTGGCGAGAGGCCAGCACGTCGGGAACCACGACGTCGCTGTCGGCCGCCCGCCCGACGGTGATCGCCCCGGCGCGGTTCTGCGGACCGTGCGTTCCCGGCCCGCGCGGAGCCAGGACCTGCACCATCCGCGTCGCCAGACCCGAGACGTCGGCGGTCCCGGCGTTGATCACCGTGAGCTCCGCCGGGGGCGTCGGCTGCCGGCGGTCCGCCGCGGCGCTTTCCGCCGGCCCGGCGTCGACGACGGTCACCTCCTCCGGCGGCGGCGGCACCCGCCGCGCGGGGGGAGTGCGGTCGGTCACCGACCAGGCCACGGTGGGCGGCCCCGCGTCCCGCATCGGCGCGCGCCGGCCAGGGCGGCCGGCGCGGCCCAGTTGCGGTCCGATCGCGAACGTCAGCCTCGGCCCCCACGGGTTGCCGACGTGGATGCTCTGGCCATCGTGGATGTCGACGACCGGCATCCGGTAGCCGTTGACGTACGTGCCGTTCAGCGAACCGTTGTCGATCGCCAGCCAGCGGCCCCGGTCGAACCGCAGGATCAGGTGCGCGCGAGAGATACGCGGGTCGGGGATCCGCACATCGGCGTGGGCGTCACGCCCGACCACCACTTCCGCGCCGGCGGCGAACGTCAGCCGGGATTCCTCGTGCCGAACCGTCAGGACGGGCGGGGCGGGTGGACTCACCACTCAAGTATCGGTGCGGGCCGGGGGTGCTTCGGCCGGACGCGGCTGTGACTTCGCTTTGTTTCCGGGCCCCTCACTCATAGCTGTTTCATAGCTTGCTGCGACTAACCGCCCACGAAGGCTCGGCAGGATGCGTGCGTGGGGCGCGCCGCAATGTCGATACCGGACAACGATTCCTCGGGGCGGCGGGCTGCCCGGTGATGAGGGGAGGGCGCAGATGGACAAGGGAACGACCCGGCGGCTCGACGCCGGGCGACGGCTGCTGAGCGGCCCGCGGCAGGCCCGTGCGGCCCTGCGCGCGGGCTTTCACTCGCTGCCGTCGGGGAGCGTCGCGCAGCTGCTGCGCCGCACCCCGCCGATCGGCGCCACCCCTGCGGCGGGGCGGGCGGGCGAGGAAGGCGGGTCGCGTCCGGCCGTGCGCGGTGGGCAGCCGTTCGCCGGCTACACGATCCTGCGGCAGCTGGGTGCCGGCGGGATGGCCGAGGTCTACCTGGCGCTGCATCCGAGGCTGCCGCGCCGCGACGTCATCAAGGTCCTCGCCGAAGCGGTCACCGCGGACGGTGAGTTCCGCGAGAGATTCAGCCGGGAGGCCGATCTCGCCGCGACGCTGTGGCACCCGCACATCGTCGGCGTGCACGACCGCGGCGAATTCGACGGTCGGCTGTGGATCTCCATGGACTACGTGGAGGGCACCGATGCCGCCCGGCTGGTCAGAGAGCGGCACCCGAATGGGATGCCGATCGACGAGGTGTGCGCGATCCTGCACGCCGTCGCGGGCGCACTCGACTACGCCCACGACCGCGGCCTGCTGCACCGCGACGTCAAACCCGCCAACATCCTGCTCACCCATCCCGAGGCCGAAGAACTCCGAATCCTGTTGGCGGACTTCGGCGTTGCGCGCCACCTGGGCGACATCAGCGGCATCACCGCGACCAACGTCGCGGTGGGCACGGTGGCCTACGCCGCGCCCGAACAGCTCACCGGCGCCAAGATCGACGGCCGGGCCGACCAATACGCGCTGGCGGCCACGGCCTTTCACCTGCTCACCGGCGCGCCGCCGTTCCGGCACCCCAACCCGATCGCGGTGATCGGCCAGCATCTGCACGAGGCGCCGCCCCGGCTCGGCGATGCCCGCCCGGAGCTGGCGTACCTGGACGAGGTGTTCCGCACGGCCCTGGCCAAGCGGCCCGAAGAGCGGTTCGAGCGGTGCCGGGCGTTCGCCGCCGCCGTCGCCGAGCGCGTCGACAAGGCCGCCGGCGTGCGGGCGTCCGGCGAATTCGCCCCGGCCCGGCGGCCGGGGCCCCTCGCCGCCGTCGCGGCCACGAGTCACCGGTTTTCCTCACGAGCCCGGTGGGCGGCCGCGCTGGTCTGCGCGGTGCTGATCGCGGTGGCGGCGACCTGGTCGGTCCTGTACTCCTTCGAGCCGGAGGGCCCGCCGACGAGCCCGGCGCTGGCCGCCAAACCGGCCGGGCCGGCGCCCGGCGCCGCGCCGGCCGCGAGAACCGGCGGGCCGGCGCTCGACGGCACCTACCGGTTGAGCTACGACCACGGCAAGCAGACCGCCAACGGCATCCCGATCCGCCACGATGGGACCGACACCGACTGGTGGGCTTTCCGTTCGGCGTGCACCACCAACGGGTGCACGGCCACCGCGACTCGGCTCGACGACGCCACCCACCAGATCCCCGCCACGACCGACGGCGGTCACACCGACACGCTGCGCTTCGTCGGCGGCTACTGGCAGGGCACCCCGCAGCAGCAGCGGGTCGGCTGCACCCAGCCCGACGGGCGAACCGGGGCGACCCAGCAGGAGACCATCGCCTGGTCGTTGGCGCCGCAGGCCGACGGCACGCTGCGCGGCACGGTCACCGAGACCGTGCTCGGCAACGACTGCGGCGCACGGGGAGCGGTCGTGCGGGTGCCCGTGGTGGCCACCCGGGTCGGTGACGTGCCGCCGGGCGTGCACCTCGCCGACCCCACCCGGGTGGCCGGCGCCGCGAGCCCGCCGGCGCCGTCGGGGGCCCCGCCCGTCCTGGGTGGACGGTGCGGCGACATCGACAAGCTGGCCTACGACCCCACCAACAACGAGCAGATCGTGTGCGAGGGCAACGCCTGGGCCAGGGCCCCCATCACGAACGGGGTGCACGCCGCCGGAAGCTCCTGTGACCGGCCGGGGCTTCCGGCGTTCGCCATGACGACCTCCAACGACGGGCACCTGCTCGAATGCGACCCCGTGACCCGGATGTGGACGCGCCCCGCCGGGTAGCGGTCAGCGCCGGAGGCGGATCTTCCAGCGAACGAAGCCGCCATAGAACACCGAGAGTGCGGCGAGCATGCCCATGTCGAGCAGCCAGGTGCCGGCGGTGTGCTGCCAGTAGCGGTCCTGGGACAGCAGCGAATCCGGTACCAGGTGCCGCAGGTCGACCGTGGCCGCCGCCGCCGCGTAGCCCCAGCGCGCGGGCATCGCGAAGGACAGCTGATCGAGGGCGAGCCGGCCGGTGACCGGAACCATCCCGCCGCACAGCACCAGCTGGGCCATGATCGACACGACGAACAGCGGCATGATCTGCTCGTTGGAGCGGACCAGGGACGAGATGGCCAGGCCGAGGATGGCCGAGGCGACGCAGGTGGCGGCGACCGTGGCGAACAACTCGACGGCGGGGTTGCCCAGGACGGTGGCGCCGCGCGTCGGCGCGCCCTTCCCGAGGACGACGATGGTGGTCGCGACCGCGGACTGAACAACCGCGAACGCGCAGAACACCGCGGTCTTGGCCAGCAGGTAGGCGGTGGTGGACAGGCCGACCGCCTGTTCGCGCTGGAAGATGGCGCGCTCGCCGACCAGGTCGCGGATCGTCAGGGCGGTGCCCATGAACGCCGCGGCCAGCAACAGCAGGTTCAGTATCTGGGCGGACTCGTCGGGTGTGCCGGAGTCGGGCCCGGCGGCGTGGAATCCGTGCGAGCCGGGGACGGTCAGCGACAGCGCGCCCAGGATGAACGGCAGCAGCGCCAGGAAGACGAAATACCCGCGGTCGGCGACGACGAGCCGCATTTGGCGGCGCGTGATCGTGGAGACCTGCCGTCGCAGGCTGGTGTGGACCGGTTCGCCCAGATCGCCGGGCTCGTCGCGGTCCGGGAGCAGTCTTTGGGGTCGGCGTCCGGCGTCGCGCCGGGCCTGGAAGCGGCGGTTGGCCTCGTCGGGGTCGGCGCCGACCCGGGTGAAGATCTTGGCCCAGTTGGTGGTGCCCATGGCGTCGCCGATCTGCTCGGGTGGGCCGCAGTAGGCGGTTTTGCCGCCGGGGGCCACCAGCAGCAGTTGGTCGCAGATGTCGAGGTAGGACAGCATGTGGGTGACCACGATGACCACGCGGCCGGCGTCGGCGAGTGCGCGCAGCATGGTCATGACCTGGTGGTCGAGGGCGGGATCCAGGCCGGAGGTGGGTTCGTCGAGGATCAGCAGGGCGGGTCCGGTGAGCAGTTCGAGGGCCACCGAGGCGCGTTTGCGCTGGCCGCCGGAGAGTTTGTCGACGCGGGTGTCGGCGTGTTTGGTCAGGTCGAGTTCGTCGAGCACCTGCGCGACCACCCTGGCGCGGTCGGCCTTGCTGGTGTCGGGGGGCAGGCGCAGTTCGGCGGCGTAGCCCAGGGCCTGGTTGATGGTGAGCTGGCGGTGCACGACGTCGTCTTGGGGGACCATGCCGATGCGGCTGCGCAGGGAGGCGTATTCGGCGTGGATGTCGTGGCCGGCGAAGGTGACCGTGCCCGAACTCGGGCTGGTGTAACCGGCGATCAGGCGGGCCAGGGTGCTCTTGCCCGCGCCCGAGCCGCCGATGATCGCGGTCAGCGTTCCGGGGCGGGCGGTCAGGGAGATGTCGTCGAGCAGTTGTTTGCCGTTGCCGACGACGTACTTGACGCCGTGAACCTCCAGACCGCCGCTGCGCCTGTCGCTTTCGGTCCGCTTGGCCAGGGTGCCGCCGCGGAACACCAGGTCGACGTTGCCGATCGTGACGACGTCGTCCTCGGTCAGGATCGCCGACCCGACCCGGGTGCCGTTGACGAAGGTCCCGTTGCTGCTGTGGTCGTGGATCTCGGTGCCCAGCGGCGTCCGGGTCAGCGTCGCGTGGTGGCGAGAGGCCAGCACGTCGGGAACCACGACGTCGCTGTCGGCGGCACGGCCGATGGTGATTGTGCTGCCGAGGTTTTCCGGTGCCCGGGCTTCGGGGCTGGACGGTGGCGGGACCTGCACCATCCGCGTCGCCAGGTTCGACATCCGGCTCGCGGGCCGGGCCTCCGTGGCGGGCGGCGGGTCGCCGGCGGGTGCCCGCCCGGTGTCCGGCTGCGGGTTGACCAGATGATCGGGTATGCGCCGCGACCGTGGCGATGTGTCCCGCCGGTCGGAATCGGCGCCGCGCCCGGTTTCCGGTGCGGGCGCGGCGCATTCCTGCCGCGCGGCGAGCTCGACCCGCCGCACGGTCTGCGAACATGGTTGTGCGGTCTGCGGATCCGACGACCACCACATGGTGCGCGGGCCGTCGCCGCGCTCCGGGAGCGACCGCGGCCGTTCACGCCGGCCGAGGTCGAACGTCAGCTGCGGCCCCTCCGGGTTACCGACGTTGATGCTCTGGCCGTCGTGGATGTCGATCACCGGCATCCGGTAGCCGTTGAGGTAGGTGCCGTTCACCGAGCCGTTGTCGATAGCGAGCCAACGGCTCTCGTCGAAGCGCAGGATCAGGTGCCTGCGCGAGATCCGCGGATCGGCAATGCGCAAGTCGGCCAACAGGTCACGTCCGACTACGACATCGTGACCTGGGCTGAACGTGCGCTGCGACCCGTTGTGGCGGATGGTCAAAACGGGCCGGGTTGGGCGACCCACGGTTCCAGTATGGGCGTTGCGACGGCCCGGTCACAGGCCCGGCGCCTGTGAGGTTTCTTGTCGTTCACAAAGAGCCGCGCGGTTTTTGCGGACTGTAAATTCACAGCTGTTCCGAATGTGGTTCCGAGCCAAAGCGATCGCCGCGGGTTAGCATCGTCTTTGACGGATGTGCAATGTCGGGGCCCCGGGCGCGCCGGCCAAATTGGCCACCGGTCATGCAGGGACGGATGACCGGCAGGGTCACATGGCCGAAAAGCGTTCCTCCCGAAGGCATATCGAGTCAACGTCCCTGGGTACTGCCGGGCACATGAGGAAGCAGCACCAGATGGACGACGCCACCAACGCCACCCAGGCCTGGGCCACCCCGCGGCGAACGCCGCCCAGCCCGAGGGTGTTCCGCGGGATGATGCGGGCCCGCCTGGCTTACTCGCCGCTCGTCGCCTCCCTGTTCCGGCTGCGGGCACGGGCGACTGCGACGTGGCGGCCGATGTCTCTGGGCAGCCGCGGCGGCTTCGCGGGCGACGCGCCTCGGGCTTCGGTGGCCGCCGGCGCCGTTTTCGCGGGCTACACCGTGTTGCGGCCACTGGGTGCCGGTGCGATGGCGGAGGTGTATCTGGCCAAGCACCCGAGGCTGCCGCGGCGCGACGTGCTCAAGGTCCTCGCCGAGAACATGACGGCGGACGCGGAATTCCGCGAGAGGTTCAACAGGGAAGCCGATCTCGCCGCGACGCTCTGGCACCCGCACATCGTGGGCGTCCACGACCGCGGCGAGTTTGCCGGCCGGCTGTGGATCTCGATGGACTACGTCGAGGGTGCCGACGCTGCCCGGCTGGTCGAGGAGCGTTACCCGGACGGGATGCCGCTGCCGGAAGTTCTCGCGATAGTCGCCGCCGTGGCGGACGCCCTCGACTACGCCCACGACCGGGGCCTGCTGCACCGTGATGTCAAGCCCGCCAACATCCTGGTCACCGAACCCGAATGCGGTGAACGCCGAATCCTTCTGGCGGACTTCGGGGTTGCGCGACACCTCGGTGACGTCAGCGGGATCACCGCGACCAACGTCGCCGTGGGCACGGTGTCCTACGCCGCGCCCGAACAGCTGATGGGTTCGAACCTCGACGGTCGGGCCGACCAGTACGCGCTGGCCGCGACCGCGTTTCACCTGCTCACCGGTTCGCCACCCTATGAACAGACCAATCCGGTTGCGGTGATCAGCCAGCACCTGCGCGCCGATCCCCCCAGGCTCAGCGACCATCGCCCGGAACTGGCGTATCTCGACGACGTGTTCTGCAAAGCCCTGGCCAAACAACCCGAGCAGAGATTCGAGCGGTGTCGTGGCTTCGCCGCCGCGCTGGGCGCCTGGGGCGGCCGCGGCGGCGGGCCGGGGTCCGCGATGCGGCGGCTGTCGCGGAGAACCCGCGCGGCGGCGGCCCTGGTCGCCGTCGTGGCCGCCGCCGGGACCGCGTGGGTTGCCGCGCAGGGACTCACTCCGCCCGAACCCGTGGCCGCCGCCTCGCCGCCGGTCGCACCGCGGGTCCGCCCGAACACGCCGCACCCGGCCACGTCGCGCCCCGCCCCGCCGCGTCCGGCCACGGCGGCGGCCGTTGCGCCGGCACTGGACGGGGCCTACCGGCTCGACTTCGACATCGGCCGGGCCCGGCACGCCACGGCCGGTGCCGTCGGCGCCGGCCGGGAGCACCAGATCGGCTGGTGGGCGTTCCGCTCGTCGTGCACGGCCGCGGGATGTGTCGCCACCGGCACGCGGCTCGACGACCGCAACCACCAGGTGGCGAGCATTGCGGGTGGCGGCGAGACCGATGTGCTGCGTTTCGTCGACGGGTATTGGGACGGCACCCCCACGCAGGTATGGGCGGGCTGCCGCCTGCCCGGCCGGGCGGGCACGGCGACGGAGCTGGAAATGGTCGTCTGGTCGCTGGCGCCGGAGGCGAACGGCAAGCTGCGCGGGATGCAGACCGCGACCGTGCGCACCGACGAATGCGGTCACCGGGGCGTGGTGCAGCGGACCACGCTGGTGGCCACCCGGATCGGTGACGTGCCCCCGGACGTCACCGTGGCCGATCCCGCCAACGTCGCGCCGCCCGACCGCACCGGCCCGCCGGCGCCGGCGCCGGTGCTGGGCCGGACCTGTGGCGACGCCGACAAGCTCGGCTACGACCTGACCACGAATGAGCAGGTCGTGTGTGAGGACAAGACGTGGGACACCAAGACGTGGGAAAAAGCGCCCGCCACGACCGGGGTGCACGCGGTGGGGGAGTCGTGCGCCCAGCCCGACATCCCGGTCTTCGCGATGTCCGCGTCCGACGACGGCTACCTGATCGAATGCAACCCGCGCACGCGGGTGTGGACGCGGAGCCCGCGTTAGCTCCGGGCCGCGTGTCGGTGCATCCCTCTACCCTGGACGCATGTTGTGTCCTGCAAGTTGGACTGGACTAGCGGGTGGAAGTCCCGTCCCGGTAAGCATCGGAGCGCCGGGTAGCAGGCCCCGGTTCGTCGGAGAGATCCGGCGGGCTAAGCGGGGTGTCGAGAGCCTCTTCGGAGGGAGTAACTGCGCGGGTCGTAGCGTCAAGCGAACTCTGCAGCCTCGTCACAGATACAACGGAGCAGCCGAGCCGATCATGTCACGGCGAAGGCCATGTCCGGCGGGTCCTGGTCCGGGGTCAGCTCGTCGGGTCCTTCCGGGGTACGGGAGGCGGCACGTGCAGACAGTCTGGTTCGAAACAGGAGAGACCCGTCTGCCCGGCCCGCGTCGGGCAAAGGCCAGGGGTATAAGCCGATGGTGAAAGCTTTTGGAGGGCAGCGGGAGTTCGATGGGGTCGTAGTACCGCTGATCGGCGTGCAACATAACGCGCCGGGAGGGAAGGGCCCCAACTTTGATCACGCGCACGAAGCGGGTACGTGTGAGGGCATGGCCGGGCTTGCCCGGTCCAACTACCCCGGCAGGCCATCGCCTGTCGTAGCCGACGAGGAACCGTTGGTGTTCTCGTCGGTGAAAGTGCAACAACTGCAACGGGCGCTATGGGCTGCGGCCAAGCAGTCTTCGGGTCGGCGTTTCCATGCCCTGTATGACCGTATCTACAGGGGTGACGTCCTGTGGGAGGCGTGGGAGCGGGTGCGTAAGAACAAGGGCGTGGCCGGGGTGGATCGGATCACCTTGGCTGCGGTGGAGGACTACGGCGTGGACCGCATGTTGCGTGAGTTGCGCCGTGACCTTCGTGCAGGGACATACCATCCGATTTCGCCGCTGCTGGTCAACATCTTCTTGCACGTGCTCGACACCGAGCTGTCCCGCAGGGATGTGGGGGAGTTGGTGCGCTACGCCGATGATGGTGTGGTGTTGTGCCGCAGCGCGGCACAAGCCGAGCACGCGCTAGCGGCGGTGGGAGAAATCTTGGCGTCGTCGGGGTTGCGGCTGCATCCGGAGAAGACGAAGGTGGTCGACCTGCGTGAGGGTCGTGAGGGCCTGGATTTCCTGGGTTGTCACTTCCGGGCGGGTATGTCGGGGCGGTTATGGGAACAGTGCCGGATTGTCCGATACTACCTGCACCGCTGGCCCTCCCAGCGAGCCATGACCCGCTTACGGGCCAAGGTTCGTGACCGTACCGGGCGCAATCGGGTCGGAATGGACATCGGTGATGTGATCGCGGATTTGAACCCGATCCTGCGCGGGTGGGGTAACTACTTTCGCACCGGCAATGCCGCCAAGAAGTTCCGCCAGGCCGACTGGTACGTGGTGCACCGGCTGTTCAACGGGCACGGCCTGCACCGACTTCGCGGCACCATCCGCTATCCGAAGGCTGCGTAACCATGTCAAGAAGATCATCGGTAAGCCGTGTGCGGGAAAACCGCACGCACGGATTGAAAGGGGGATGGGGAAACGGGTCTGCACCGCAGACACCGCGCCCCTGACTACCAATGGCATTTGCTACCGAGCATCCGGTCGTCGCGCACTCGGAATACCGTGCGGTCGAGGACGTGGTGCGGACCGGGGCGCGTTTCGAGGTGGTCAGCCCCCACTCGCCGGCCGGCGACCAGCCGGCCGCCATCGACGAGCTGGAGCGCCGCATCCGGGCCGGCGAGCGCGACGTGGTGCTGCTCGGCGCCACCGGTACGGGTAAGTCGGCGACCACCGCCTGGCTCATCGAGCGCCTGCAGCGCCCTACACTGGTGATGGCGCCGAACAAGACGCTGGCCGCCCAGCTTGCCAACGAGCTGCGAGAGATGTTGCCGCACAACGCCGTCGAGTACTTCGTGTCGTACTACGACTACTACCAGCCCGAGGCCTACATCGCGCAGACCGACACCTACATCGAGAAGGACAGCTCCATCAACGACGACGTGGAGCGGTTGCGGCACTCCGCGACGTCGTCGCTGTTGTCGCGCCGCGACGTGGTGGTGGTCGCGTCGGTGTCGTGCATCTACGGCCTGGGCACCCCGCAGTCCTACCTGGACCGCTCCGTGGAGCTGCAGGTCGGCACCGAGGTGGCCCGGGACGCCCTGCTGCGGCTGCTGGTCGACGTGCAGTACACCCGCAACGACCTGTCGTTCACCCGCGGCTCGTTCCGGGTGCGCGGCGACACGATGGAGATCATCCCCTCCTACGAAGAGCTGGCGGTTCGGGTCGAGTTCTTCGGCGACGAGATCGAGGCGCTGTACTACCTGCACCCGCTGACCGGGGAGGTGATCCGCCAGGTCGACTCGCTGCGGATCTTCCCCGCCACCCACTATGTGGCCGGTCCCGAGCGGATGGCCCAGGCGATCTCCACCATCGAGGAGGAGCTCGCCGAGCGGCTCGCCGAGCTGGAAGGGCAGGGCAAGCTGCTGGAGGCCCAGCGGCTGCGGATGCGCACCAACTACGACATCGAGATGATGCGCCAGGTCGGTTTCTGCTCCGGCATCGAGAACTACTCCCGCCACATCGACGGCCGGCCGGCGGGTTCGGCGCCGGCGACGCTGCTGGACTACTTCCCGGAGGACTTCCTGCTCGTCATCGACGAGTCGCACGTGACCGTGCCGCAGATCGGAGGCATGTACGAGGGCGACATGTCCCGCAAGCGCAACCTGGTGGAATACGGGTTCCGGCTGCCCTCGGCGGTCGACAACCGCCCGCTGACCTGGGAGGAGTTCGCCGACCGGATCGGGCAGACGGTGTACCTGTCGGCCACGCCCGGACCCTACGAGCTGAGTCAGTCCGGCGGCGAGTTCGTCGAGCAGGTGATCCGCCCCACCGGCCTGGTGGACCCCAAGGTCGTGGTCAAGCCCACCAAGGGCCAGATCGACGACCTGATCGGCGAGATCCGCAAGCGCACCGACGCCGACCAGCGGGTGCTGGTGACGACCCTGACCAAGAAGATGGCCGAGGACCTCACCGACTACCTGCTCGAGATGGGCATCCGGGTGCGCTACCTGCACTCCGAGGTGGACACGCTGCGCCGCGTCGAACTGCTGCGCCAGCTGCGGCTCGGTGAGTACGACGTGCTGGTCGGCATCAACCTGCTGCGGGAGGGTCTCGACCTGCCCGAGGTGTCGCTGGTGGCCATCCTCGACGCCGACAAGGAGGGGTTCCTGCGGTCGTCGCGCAGCCTGATCCAGACGATCGGCCGCGCCGCCCGCAACGTCTCCGGGGAGGTGCACATGTACGCCGACACGATCACCGAGTCGATGAAGGAGGCCATCGACGAGACCGAACGGCGCCGGGCCAAGCAGATCGCCTACAACGAGGCCCACGGCATCGACCCCCAACCGCTGCGCAAGAAGATCGCCGACATCCTCGACCAGGTCTACCGCGAGGCGGCTGACACTGATGCCACCGATGGCGTCCAAATAGGGGGATCCGGCCGCAACTCCTCCCGCGGGCGGCGCGCCCAGGGCGAGCCCGGCCGCGCCGTCAGCGCCGGCGTCTTCGAGGGCCGCGACACTGCCGGCATGCCGCGCGCCGAGCTGGCCGACCTGATCAAGGACCTCACCGCCCAGATGATGGCCGCCGCGCGCGATCTGCAGTTCGAGCTGGCCGCCCGGTTCCGCGACGAGATCGCCGACCTGAAGAAGGAGCTGCGGGGGATGGACGCCGCCGGTCTCAAGTGACCGAGACGGCGGAAGTCGCGGGCAAGTGGCGGGACCTGCTGCGCGGCAGGTATCTGCGGACCTCGCTCGTGCTGGCCGGCGGCGTCGCGCTCTACGCCACCAACGAGTTCCTCACCAGCAGCCTGCTGCCGAACACCGTCGCCGAGATCGGCGGCGCCCGCCTCTACGCATGGGTGACGACGCTCTACCTGGTCGGGTCGGTGGTCGCCGCCACCATGGTCAACCCGATCCTGCTGCGGGCCGGCCCGCGGTCGTCGTACCTGTCCGGGCTGGGCGTCTTCGCCGTCGCCAGCCTGGTGTGCGCGGCGGCCCCCGACATGGCGGTGCTGATCGCCGGACGCGCCCTGCAAGGGGTGGCCGGTGGGCTGCTGGCAGGGCTTGGCTATGCGGTCATCAACGCGGCGCTGCCGCGGGCGTTGTGGACCCGCGGTTCTGCGCTGGTGTCGGCGATGTGGGGCGTCGCCACCGTCGTCGGTCCCGCCACCGGTGGCCTCTTCGCCCAGTTCGGCCTGTGGCGGTGGGCTTTCGTCGCGATGGCTGTGCTGAGCGCACTCATGGCCGCGCTGGTTCCGGCGGCGCTGGCCGCGTCACGCGCGGACCGCGTCGCGGCGACGCCGGTGCTGAAGGTGCCGGTGTTGTCGCTGCTGATCCTGGGGGTGGCCGCGCTGGCGGTCAGCGTCGCGCAGATCCCCCGTGACGTCGGTGCGACCGCGGCCCTGCTCGTGGCGGGCGTGGGGCTGTCCGTCCGCTTCGTGGTCGTCGACCGGCGGGCGCATGCAGCAGTGCTGCCGCCCAGCGTGTTCGGTCCCGGGCCGTTGAAGTGGGTGTACCTGGCGATGGCGGGGCTGATGGGCGCCGCGATGGTGAACACCTACGTGCCGCTGTTCGGTCAGCAACTGGCGCATTTGAGGCCGGTGGTGGCCGGGTTCCTGGGAGCGGCGCTGGCGTTCGGTTGGACGGTCAGCGAGATCGTCAGCGCCTCCCTGGACGATCCGCGGGTGATCGGGCGCGTGATCGTGGCCGCACCCATGGTGGTGGCCTCGGGCCTGGCGCTGGGTGCGCTCACCCAGCGCGCCGACGCCTCGGCTGGCATCGCCGCGTCGTGGGCGGTGGGGTTGCTCGTCGCCGGGATCGGGATTGGGATGGCCTGGCCACATCTTTCGGTGCGTGCGATGGAATCCGTCGACGACCCGGCCGAGAGCGGCGCGGCCGCGGCCGCGATCAACACGGTGCAGCTGGTCGCCGCGGCGTTCGGCGCAAGCCTGGCCGGCGTGGTCGTCAACACCGCCCACGGCGGCGGCGTGGTGGCCGCCCGGTGGCTGTTCACGGTCTTCACCGTGCTCAGCGCCGCGGGCGTCATCTCCGGGTATCGGGCCTCCCGGCGCGCGGCCTGACCGACACCGTGGCCGAGCGTGCGCACAATGTCAGCCGCACCGGCGTGTCCCCGCACAAACACGCACGCTCGCGGGGACAGCAGGTCAGCGGGTCGACTTGACCACCTGCGAGTAGTGGAACTGCCAGCGCTCGACGATGTGGAACCCGAGGTAGGCCGGGAAGCGATACGCCGGGGCATGCCCGAACGCCCCCGGTGGTAACGAGGGCCCGGCCTGGTGGTCCGGCAGTGAACCGTCCTTGTTGGTGATGGTCCAGATCGTGGAGCAGTTGTTGATCTTGGCCGTCGTAAGCCACACCGCGATGTGCCCGTCCCACAGCCAGCCCACCTTGGGCCCGTACGCACCGCGCTCGAGGTCGATCAGCGACCGGAATGCCCCCGGCCGGGTGGAGAGCAGGGCGCGGACCGGCCCGGGCCGCCAACCCACGGTGTTGTCCACCATCAGGCAGTCCCCGGGTGCGGCATGGGAGCCGATCAGATCGGCCACCTGGCTGTAGTCCCAGCCTTCTTTTGCGTACGGCCAGCGCTGGATGAACAGGTAGTTCGGCACCGCGGCGACGGCGAAAAGCAGCACCACCCCGGCGATCGGCCACGGCTCGCGCGCGATCGTGACGATGCAGACCGCCATGATGACGGCCACCGCGGGCGTGGTGAGGATCAGGTAGCGCGGGAAGTAGATCGGTTCGACGACGGCCGAGTACACGACGACGAGCCCGGTCGGGATGACGACCCACGCCGCGCACAGCAACAGCAGTCCGCGGGTCTGGCCCGCCGGGGCCGGCGCGCCGCGCCACCGGGCTGCGATCGCCGCGACGATCAGCACGGCGGTGAGGACGGCGAAGGGGACGCTGTGGTCGAAGTACTGCCGCAGGACGATGTCGAAGGCGTAGTGCCAGCTGACCGGGAAGATCCAGTTGACCTGGAAGACCTGGCCGTGGGCGAACATCAGGAAGGGTGTAATCGCGCCCACCGCGACGGTCGTGGCGATCGCCCACCGAATCACGGGCGACTTGCGGGCCCCCTTGGGAGCCAACAACGCCAGCGCGATGGCGTGCACCGTCACGAGCAGGACCAGGTTGAGGCTCAGCAGGATCGACAGCGCCAGGCCCAGCGCGTACCCCGCCCACAGACGCGCCCGGTTGCTCCGGACGGCGGCGACCAGCAATACCGTCAGCCAGATGGCCGCCGCGACGGCGAAGGCGTAGGAGCGTGCTTCCATGCCCGCCCAGGTGATGCGCGGCAGGATGGCGAACACGACACCCGCACACACCGCGGTCACCCGCGTCGTGAACTGCCGGGTGAACACCGTGACGCCGGCGGCGGCGGCGCCGACTGCCAGCGCGCTGGGCAGCCGCGACCAGAACTCCGTCGGCGGGAAGATCGCGAACCAGCCATGCATCACCAGGTAGTACAGGCCGTGCACGGCATCGATGTGGCCCAGCAGCCGCCACAACTCGGGCAGCGTGCGGTTGGCCGCCGCCGAGATCGTCGCCCCCTCGTCGAACCACAGCGAAGGCCGGCACGCCCAGGCCGCGCTGACGACGGCGGCCAGCGCGGCGACGGCCCACGGGTCGAGCAACCTGCTGCGCGGCGGGGCGCCCGCCGGGGCCCCCGCGGCCTCGGGGGACTCCGGAACCCGCTGCTCAAGGGTGTGCATGGACATGACGCTTCTCACTCTAGGGCGCTCCGGACGGCCTGGTCACCGCGCGCGGCGGGGTACCGCCGCCGCTCCTCCGCCGCAACCGTCGGAATTGGCGAAAAGACTGGTAACCCAAGGCTTCCCGCACCCGGGATGAACATTTCACGATTTGTCGTCATGGAAGATTGTCAGTCGGCCCGGCACGGGCCCGCAAACGCTGGTCACGCCACGCCACGCTGAGACGGGAATCTTTTCCCTGTGGAATGGGCAAACGCGATACTGTCATTCGTTGGCTGACCAACCGGGAATGGGAGGGTAAATGGGCGCCTATCAGGTCGTGGTGGTAGGAACCGACGGCTCGGACTCGTCGATGCGCGCGGTGGACCGGGCGGCGCAACTCGCCGGGGCCGACGCCAAGTTGATCATCGCGTCGGCGTATTTACCTCAACATCAGGACGCCCGGGCCGCCGACGCCCTGGGGGCGGAGAGCTACAAGGTGTCCGGCACCGCGCCGATTTACGCGATCCTGCGCGACGCCAAGGAGCGGGCACGCGCGGCCGGCGCCAAGAACGTCGACGAGCGGCCGATCGTCGGTGCTCCGGTTGACGTCCTGGTGAATCTTGCCGAGGAGGAGAAGGCCGACCTGCTCGTCGTCGGCAACGTCGGCCTGAGCACGATCGCGGGACGGCTGCTGGGATCGGTGCCGGCCAACGTGTCCCGCCGAGCCAAGGTCGACGTGCTGATCGTGCACACCACGTCGTAGCCGCTCACCGGCTCTAGAAGCCGCGTTCGCGCCATTCGCCCAGGTGAGGGCGTTCGGCGCCCAGCACCGTGTCGTCGCCGTGACCGGGATAGACCACGGTGGCGTCGTCGTACACGTCGAACACCCGGGTGGTGACGTCCTCGAGCAGCTGGGTGAAGTCCCCGGGCTGCCACGTCTTGCCCACGCCGCCCGGGAATAGGCAGTCACCGGTGAACAGCTGGGTGACCCCGCCGGTCGCCTCGCCGTCGAAAGCCAGCGCAATCGACCCGGGCGTGTGCCCGCGCAGGTGGATGACGTCGAACGTCAGCTCGCCGATCTGCACGGTGTCGCCGCCGGCCAGCAACCGGTCCGGTTTCACCGGCAGCGCTTCGGCGTCGATCTCGTGGGCGGCGGTCGGCGCGCCGGTCGCCTCGGCCACCGCCTCGAGCGCCTGCCAGTGGTCGAAGTGCTGATGGGTGGTCACGATCAGCGCTATCTTGGGCGCGTAGCGGCGAATGAGGCCGAGCAGCGCGTCGGCGTCGTTGGCGGCGTCGATCAGCAGGGTCTCCCCGGTCGCGGAACAGGTCACCAGGTAGGCGTTGTTGTCCATGGGGCCCACCGAAGTCTTCACAATGGTGGCGCCGGGCAGGGTGCGGCGGGCGGCGGTACCGGGGTCGACGTGACCGGTGTAAGTGTCGCTGGGCTCTTTGGGCTGTTTGGGTTCGTCCAAGGTGCTCATGTGGGTCACGTTACTGGTCCGCCGCTGCGTGTCGGTACCGGCGCATAGCATGGACTGCGCCGTTTGCGGCACAGGAGAGTTCACCGAGAGGGGCAGTGTGGCTGAACGCCTGATCGTCAAGGGCGCCCGCGAGCACAACCTGCGCGGCGTCGACCTCGACCTGCCCCGTGACGCACTGATCGTGTTCACCGGGTTGTCCGGGTCGGGCAAGTCGTCGCTGGCGTTCGACACCATCTTCGCCGAGGGGCAGCGCCGCTATGTGGAGTCGCTGTCGGCCTACGCCCGCCAGTTCCTGGGCCAGATGGACAAGCCGGACGTCGATTTCATCGAGGGCCTTTCCCCGGCGGTGTCGATCGACCAGAAGTCGACCAACCGCAACCCGCGGTCGACGGTCGGGACGATCACCGAGGTGTACGACTATCTGCGGCTGCTGTATGCGCGTGCGGGCACGCCGCACTGCCCGGTCTGCGGCGAGCGGATCGCCCGCCAGACCCCGCAGCAAATCGTCGACCAGGTCCTGGCGATGCCGGAGGGCACGCGGTTCCTGGTGCTGGCCCCGGTCGTGAGGACCCGCAAGGGCGAGTTCGCCGACCTGTTCGAGAAGCTCAACGCCCAGGGCTACAGCCGGGTGCGCGTCGACGGCGTGGTGCACCCGCTGACCGACCCGCCCAAGCTGAAGAAACAGGAGAAGCACGACATCGAGGTGGTGGTGGACCGCCTCACCGTCAAGGCCAGCGCCAAGCAGCGGCTCACCGACTCGGTCGAAACTGCGCTGAACCTGGCCGACGGCATCGTGGTGCTGGAGTTCCCCGATGATCGGGCCCATGAACACGACCATCCCCGGGAGCAGCGATTCTCCGAGAAGCTGGCCTGCCCCAACGGGCACGCGCTGGCGGTCGACGACCTGGAACCGCGATCGTTCTCGTTCAACTCGCCCTACGGCGCCTGCCCCGAATGCTCCGGCCTAGGCATCCGCAAGGAGGTCGACCCGGACCTGGTGATCCCCGACCCGGAACGCACCCTGGCCCAGGGCGCGGTCGCGCCCTGGTCGGCGGGCCACACCGCCGAGTACTTCACCCGGATGATGGCCGGCCTCGGCGAGGAGCTGGGTTTCGACGTCGACACGCCGTGGCGCAAGCTGCCGGCCAAGGCGCGCAAGGCGATCCTCGAGGGCTCCGACCATCAGGTGCACGTGCGCTACCGCAATCGCTACGGCCGAACCCGCTCCTACTACGCCGACTTCGAGGGCGTGCTGGCATTCCTGCAGCGCAAGATGGCCCAGACGGAGTCCGAGCAGATGAAGGAGCGCTACGAGGGCTTCATGCGCGACGTGCCCTGCCCGGAGTGTGAGGGCACCCGCCTCAAGCCGGAGATCCTGGCCGTCTCGCTTGCCGCGGGGGACCGCGGCAGAAGTCCATCGCCGAGGTGTGTGAGCTGTCGATCTCGGATTGCTCGGACTTCCTCAACGCGCTCACCCTGGGTCCGCGGGAGCAGGCGATCGCCGGGCAGGTGCTCAAGGAGATCCAGTCGCGGCTGGGCTTTCTGCTCGACGTCGGACTGGAGTACCTGTCGCTGTCACGCGCGGCGGCCACGCTCAGTGGCGGTGAGGCGCAACGCATCCGGCTGGCCACCCAGATCGGGTCCGGCCTGGTGGGGGTTCTGTATGTGCTCGACGAGCCGTCCATCGGGCTGCACCAGCGCGACAACCGCCGCCTCATCGAAACCCTCACCCGCCTCCGGGATCTTGGGAACACACTGATCGTGGTCGAGCACGACGAGGACACCATCGCCCACGCCGACTGGGTCGTCGACATCGGGCCGCGGGCCGGCGAGCACGGCGGCCAGATCGTGCACAGCGGGACCTACAGCGAGCTGCTGGCCAACAAGGAGTCGCTGACCGGTGCCTACCTGTCGGGCAAGGAGAGCATCGAGATCCCCGCCCTGCGGCGTCCCGTCGACCGGAAGCGCCAGCTCACCGTCGTCGGCGCCCGCGAGCACAACCTGCGCGGCATCGACGTGGACTTCCCACTCGGTGTCCTGACCGCCGTGACCGGTGTGTCCGGCTCGGGCAAATCCACCCTGGTCAACGACATCCTGGCCGCGGTGCTGGCCAACCGGCTCAACGGCGCCCGGCAGGTCCCGGGCCGCCACACCCGCGTCACCGGGCTGGATCACCTCGACAAGCTGGTGCGCGTCGACCAGTCGCCGATCGGCCGCACCCCGCGCTCCAACCCGGCCACCTACACCGGGGTGTTCGACAAGATCCGCACCCTGTTCGCGGCCACCACGGAGGCGAAGGTGCGCGGCTACCAGCCCGGTCGGTTCTCGTTCAACGTCAAGGGCGGCCGCTGCGAGGCCTGCACCGGTGACGGCACGATCAAGATCGAGATGAACTTCCTGCCCGACGTGTACGTGCCCTGCGAGGTGTGCCACGGCGCCCGGTACAACCGGGAGACCCTCGAGGTGCATTACAAGGGCAAGACGATCTCGGAAGTGCTGGACATGTCGATCGAGGAAGCCGCGGAGTTCTTCGAACCGATCAGCGGCATCCACCGCTACCTGCGCACGCTTGTCGACGTCGGACTGGGTTATGTCCGGCTCGGCCAGCCCGCGCCGACGCTGTCCGGCGGGGAGGCGCAGCGCGTCAAGCTGGCCGCCGAGCTGCAGAAGCGTTCGACCGGGCGGACCATCTACATCCTCGACGAACCCACCACCGGGCTGCATTTCGACGACATCCGCAAGCTGCTCAGCGTCATCAACGGCCTCGTCGACAAGGGCAACACCGTCATCGTCATCGAGCACAACCTGGACGTGATCAAGACGTCGGACTGGATCGTCGACATGGGCCCCGAGGGCGGTTCCGAGGGCGGAACCGTTGTCGCGCAAGGCACTCCGGAGGACGTCGCCGCGGTCCCGGAAAGCTACACCGGCAAGTTCCTCGCCGAGGTCGTCGCCCGCGCTCCGGCCCGCGCCCCGCAGCGGCCCGGCCGACGGCGCAAGGTCACGGCCTGAGTTCGTCGCCGTCGCGCATCGACTCGCGGATCTGCGCCAGCCGCTCGGCCGCCGCGCGGGCGCGCCGGGCGTACTGCTCCTCGACCGACCGCCCCTCCGGTGACTCGGCGTCGAGTTCCGCCGCGCCCAGCGATCTCGCGTAACGGTCCTCGATCTTGTCCCGGACGGAGTCGAACGTGGGCACACCGGCGTCGTCGTAGCCGGCGTCGGCCGTGGCTTCCGGTTCGTCGGGCATGCGAGCGCGGCGGCTAGTTGGGGGCGCCGCTGGAACGCTGGGCCGGGACCACCACCGGGGCGTTGGGCGCGCCGGCACCGGAGGTGCCGGGTAAGGGCATCCGCGGCACGCCGGGGGTGCCGATGTGCCCGGACAGCCAGGGCAGTGCCGCCGCGAAAGCCCGGTCGGCGAAGGACCAGTCGTGCCTGCCCGGCTGGGGGACCACGGCGCAGTCGATCCCGTTGGCGCGGCCCAGCGCGCACAGCGAATAGGCGGCCGCGGTCTGGTTGGTGGGGTTGGCCGCGGCGTTGCGACCGGCGAGACGCATGGCGCCGGTGTCGGTGATCGCCACGCCACGGCGCGGTGTCGACGGGCCCTCCGAGGAGATCGCGAACCACCCGGCTACGCGGCTGTAGGGACCGTGCCGGGTGATCACCGTGGTGGGGTCGAATGCCGCCCAGGCGTCGGCGTTGCCGCCGAACAGGCGGGCGATCGTCTGCGCCCTGCTGCCGGCGTTGGGGGTGAGGTCGCCGGCGATGTCGACGAAGGTGCTGAACATCTCGGGGTGCATCACCGTGAGGTCGACGGCGCAGGTGCCGCCCATGGACCAGCCCGCGACGCCCCAGTGCGAGCGGTCGGGGCTGACACCGAACGTCGAGACCATAAAGGGGATAACGTCTTTGGTGAGATGGTCCGCCGCGTTGCCGCGCACCCCGTTGACGCACTCGGTGTCGTTGTTGAACGCGCCGCCGGAATCCACGAAAACCAGCACGGGGGCCTTGCCGTCATGGGCATCCGCGAACTCGTCGATCGTCTTGACCGCGTTGCCCGCACGCGTCCAGTCCGCGGGCGTGTTGAACTGTCCGCCGATCATCATCACCGTCGGCAGCTTGGGCGGCGGGCTGGTGGCGAACCAGTCGGGCGGCAGGTAGACCAGCTCACCGCGGTGCTTGAAATGCGATGCGACCGAGGGGATCGTCACCGGCAGCACGCTGCCGTGCGAAGGTCGGGTGCCTTTGGCCGCCATCGCGGTGACCGTGGCCTGGTCGGTCTGGTCGGGCAGCGGCCCGGAAACGATTTGGTTCCACGCGGATTCGACGGTGGGGAAGTAGCCGGCCCACAGGTTGACCGCCAGCGCGGCGCTGAGCAGACACAAGGGCACGGCGGCCAGCGCCGCGCCGCGTCGCCAGCGGCGCGCGGTGCGCCAGCCCAGCAGGAGCACGGCCGTGGCCGTCCCGGTCAGCGCAATCCAGACCCATACCGCCGACGGCGCTGGGTCGTTAGAAAGACCACGGTCGGCGACGTACCAGTGTGTCGCATACGCCGCGGCGCCGCCGAGCAGTACCGCCCCCGGCAGCCACACCGTGCGCCAGCGCCGCGATCGCCGGCCGGCGGCCAGCGTCAGGACCGCGGCGGCGAGGACCTGGGTGGTGAGGGGCACCCAACCATGCATCAAAGAGGTGTGCCCACTTGCCATCAACTGCGCCGCGGCGTGGTTGGACGCTGTCACGTGGATCATTGTGAGCCATCGTCAACCGCGATGGAACATGTTCACCCGATGTTCGCTGTGGAATCGTTGGAAGTCGCCGCCCCGCTAGTGCGGCTTGGCCAGCGGGAAGGGCAGGGTCTCGCGGATGCTGCGGCCCGTGATCAACATGACGACGCGGTCGATGCCCATGCCCATCCCGCCGGTCGGCGGCATCGCATACTCCATGGCCTGCAGAAAGTCCTCGTCGAGCTGCATCGCCTCGGGGTCCCCGCCGGCGGCCAGCAGCGACTGCTCCTGCAGGCGGCGCCGCTGCTCGACCGGGTCGGTCAGCTCGCTGTAGGCGGTGCCCAGCTCCACCCCCCACGCCACCAGGTCCCAGCGCTCGGCGACGCCGGCGCGGCTGCGATGCGGCCGGGTCAACGGCGACACGGACGTCGGGAAGTCTGTGTAAAAGGTCGGTTGCTCGGTGCGGTCCTCGACGAGGTGCTCGTAGAGTTCGAGCACCACCGCGCCGGCATCCCAGTGCGGTCGGTAGGGAATGTGCGCGGCGTCGCACAGCTTGCGCAGCGCGGCCAGGGACGTGTCGGGTCCGATGTGTTCTCCGAGAGCGTCGGACACCGCGTCGTGCACGGTCCGCACCGGCCACGCCCCGGAGATGTCGACCGGTTCGAGGGCGGCGCCGTGGGTGCCGCCGCGGGGCCGCATCACGATCTGCTCGCCGTGGGCGGCCTCGGCGGCGTTCTGGATGAGTTCGCGGCAGCCGTCGATCCACGCCGTGTAGTCGGCGTGCGCCTGGTATGCCTCCAACAGCGTGAACTCGGGGTTGTGGCTGAAGTCGACGCCCTCGTTGCGGAACGCCCGGCCGAGCTCGAACACCCGCTCCACACCGCCGACGCACAGCCGCTTCAGGTAGAGCTCCGGCGCGATGCGCAAGAACAGGTCCATGTCGTAGGTGTTGCTGTGGGTGACGAATGGGCGGGCGGTGGCTCCGCCGTGGACCTGCTGCAGGATCGGGGTCTCGACTTCGATGAATCCCTTGGCGTACAACGTTTCCCGCACGGCACGTACGACGTTGCTGCGCGCCTTGATCAGCTCGCGTGACTCGGGGTTGACCGCCAGGTCGACATAGCGGGTCCGCACCCGGGCCTCCGGGTCGGTCAACCCCTTCCATTTGTTGGGCAGCGGCCGCAGGCACTTTCCGACCATCCGCCAGTCGTGCACGATCAACGAGCGGGTGCCCTTTTTGCTGTAGCCCATGTGCCCGGTCATCTCGACGAGGTCACCGAGGTCGACGGCGCCGGTGAAGTCGGCGGTCCGTCCGCCGCCCAGGCATGAATTGTCCAGCAGCACTTGCATTTCGCCCGACCAGTCACGCAGCTGGCTGAACAGCACCCCGCCGTAGTCGCGGACCCGCAGGATCCGCCCCGCCACCGAGATGGTCTCCTGGTCGCCCGCGTCGAGCGCCTGGGCGATCGTGTGACTGGGCGGAGACCCGACGGGGTAGGCGTCGATGCCGTTGCGCTGCAGGACCTTCAGCTTGGCTAGTCGCACCCGCACCTGCTCGGGTAGGCGGGCCCGCTCCGCGTCGGCGCCCGCGCGACGCAGCCCGCTGACGTCGGGTGCCGATCCGTCGGGGTGCAGCAGCCCCGACTCCGCGAGCCGAGGCGGCACGGCGGGGTGGTGACCCGTATGCGTCTCGTTGCGCCGGCTGAACGGCAACACCAGGAAACCCTCGGCCATCGCCGAGGCGACCCCGACCCGCGGGATCAGTCGGGCGTCTTCGTAACAGGCGTAGCGGGGGACCCATTCGGGTTGGTATTTGACGTTCGAGCGGTACAGAGTCTCCAGCTGCCACCACCGAGAGAAGAACAACAGGAAGCCACGCCACAGCCGCGCAACCGGACCGGCGCCGAGCTGGGCCCCCTGTTCGAACGCCGCGCGGAACATCGCGAAGTTCAGGGAGACGCGGGTGATGCCGAGCTGTTCGCCGTTGAGGGCCAGGTCGCTGACCATCAGCTCGATGGTTCCGTTGGGGGACTGCGGGGAACGGCGCATCAGGTCCAGCGACACACCGGTGGTTCCCCACGGAACCAGCGACAGCATCGCGACGACGTCACCCCCTCGGTCCAGCGCCTCCACAAGTAGGCAGTCCCCGTCGGAGGGGTCGCCGAGCCGGCCGAGCGCCATCGAGAATCCGCGCTCGGAGGAGGTGTCGCGCCACGCGTTGGCGCGTTCGATGGTGTCGGCCATCTCGTCGGCGGAGATGTCGCGATGCCGCCGGATGCGCACCGTGAGCCCGGCCCTGCGCGCGCGGGTGACCGCCTGGCGCACCCCGCGCATGTCGGGCCCCGACAACCGGTAGTCAGCGGTGCGCAAGATGGCCTCGTCGCCCAGCTCCAGCGCGTTGAGGCCGGCTTCACGAAAGGCCTGGGCCCCCTCCGAACTTGCGCCCATCACGCCGGGCGCCCAGCCGTATGTCTTGCAGAGGCTCAACCAGGCGGCGATGGCCTGCGGCCAGGCTCTGGGGTCGCCGATCGGGTCGCCGCTGGCCAGGCAGACCCCGACCTCGACCCGGTAGGTGATGGCGGCGCGGCCGCTGCTCGCGAACACCACCGACTTGTCGCGGCGGGTCGCGAAATACCCCAGGGAGTCGTTCTTGCCGAAGAGCTCGAGCAGCCCGCGGATGGCGGACTCGTCCGGCCCGGTCAGCGCGTTCTCGGCGCGCTGGGACTGGAACAGCACGATCGTCGCCGCGATCAGCGCGAGCGCACCGAACAACCCGAAGATCGCGTTGAGGATCAGGTGTGGCCGGCCGGTGAACAGGTCCGGATCGGCCAGGGCGAAGCCGATCACGCGGTTGACCACGTAGGGCAGCCGGTCCTGGCGCGCCAGCGTCCCCGGCCAGACTTCGACCAGGCCCCAGGAGATCAGGATCCCGACGGCGCCGGCGGCGACCAGCACGGCGGCCGCCTTGAACAGGGCGCCCCTGCGCACCTTCGCCCAGAATTCGCGATAGGCCAACACCAGCACGGCGGCCGCCACGATGTGAACCGCGAACCCCAGGTTCTCGCCGAATGTCTCGGCGGCGGTGTTGTCGCCGGCGGCGATATCGGCGGCGTTGAGCACCGCGGAAAGGACCATGTTGCCCAGCAGCAGGACCCACGCGATTCGCTTGCGGGCGGTCAGCGCGGCGGCCAGCAAAGCCAACACGAACGACCAGGCGATGCTGGTGTCCGGAAAGTTGAACAGGTAGCTGTTGATGAATTCCCGCGGCACCCTGATCAGCACGCGGACCAGCGGCGACACGCTGGCCACCAGCGACACCGTGGCGATGATGCCGACGGTCCAGCCGGCGGCCGCCGGTACCCAGTGATACCGAGACGTCGACCGGCTACCTAAACGAGGCGTAGCGACAGTCACAGACCGCGAGGATATTCGTTCAATCTTGGAAAAGCTCTGCGAAGCGCCAGGCACGGCGCGCGGACTTCCGCGGCTGGTGCGGCCGCCGTCAGGCTGAAGTGCGGGAAAGGGCTCCGGTGCTGCTAAACTTACCGCTGCGACCATCCCGGCGAACGCCAGGAAAGTTAAGTGGAGTCCCACTCCCACCGCTGGCCGCACAATTTACGAGGCTCAGCGGTCCGGTCACAGGCGCCACGGTGTCTGTTCCGCGGTGACGCGGGCGGCCTGACAGCTCTCGCCGCGATCGGTCGGCATGGGCCCTGCCGGTGCAGGGCTTTTCTGCTGATGGTGTGGTTTTCCACTTGCGAATCCGGACGGCCCAGGCGCTGGTCGTGACTACACGACAACGCCCACCCAGGGAGGCCCCATCAGCACTGAGACCCGCGTCAACGAGCGCATTCGCGTACCTGAAGTCCGATTGATCGGCCCAGGAGGGGAGCAGGTAGGCATAGTGCGCATCGAAGATGCACTGCGCGTCGCCGCGGACGCCGATCTCGACCTTGTCGAAGTTGCCCCGAATGCCAGGCCGCCGGTCTGCAAGATCATGGACTATGGCAAGTACAAGTACGAGGCGGCGCAAAAGGCGCGCGAATCCCGCCGGAACCAGCAGCAGACCGTCGTCAAAGAGCAGAAGCTACGGCCCAAGATCGATGACCACGACTACGAGACCAAAAAGGGCCACGTGGTCCGCTTCCTGGAGGCGGGGTCGAAGGTGAAGGTCACCATCATGTTTCGCGGACGTGAGCAGTCGCGGCCCGAGTTGGGCTACCGGCTGCTCCAACGGTTGGGCGCGGACGTCGCCGAATACGGATTCGTCGAAACCTCGGCCAAGCAGGACGGCCGCAACATGACCATGGTGCTGGCACCGCATCGGGGCGCCAAAACCCGCGCCAGGGCGCGGCATCCGGAAGAGCCGGAAGCCGCGCCGGCACCGGCTTCCGACGAAAGCGCTGACCCCGCACCTTCATCCAACTGACCTGACATCTGGACAGCAGACCAGCAGAACGGGAGAGACATGCCTAAGGCCAAAACCCACAGCGGGGCGGCAAAACGGTTCCGCCGCACCGGGACCGGCAAGATCGTCCGCCAGCGCGCCAATCGCCGCCACCTTTTGGAGCACAAGCCGACCAAACGGACTCGGCGGCTGGACGGCCGCACGACCGTTTCAGCCAACGACACCAAGCGTGTCAACGCGATGCTGAACGGCTGACCATCGAGCCGGGCCGAGCACGCGAGCGACTTGGCACCGGCACCTCACCAGACACACCGGAACGAGAGTAGGAACATCTCATGGCACGCGTAAAGCGCGCGGTCAACGCCCAGAAGAAGCGGCGCACAATCCTGAAGGCCTCGAAAGGCTATCGGGGTCAGCGCTCCCGGCTTTACCGCAAAGCCAAAGAGCAGCAGCTGCATTCACTGAACTACGCCTACCGCGACCGTCGGGCGCGCAAGGGGGAGTTCCGCAAGCTGTGGATCTCGCGGATCAACGCGGCCGCGCGCGCCAACGACATCACCTACAACCGACTGATCCAGGGGCTCAAGGCCGCGGGCGTCGACGTGGACCGCAAGAACCTGTCCGACATCGCGATCACCGACCCCGCGGCGTTCACCGCGCTCGTCGAGGTGGCCCGCGCGGCACTGCCCGAGGACGTCAACCGCCCGTCGGGAGAGGCTGCCTGAGTCCGGGCATCCTAGGTGTTGACCGAGCGCTCGGCGCGCGTGGTCGCGGCGGTCAAACTGCATCGCCACGTCGGCCGCCGGCGCGCCGGGCGGTTCCTGGCCGAAGGCCCCAACCTGGTCGAGGCCGCCGCGGCGGTGGGGCTGGTCCGCGAGGTCTTCGTCACCGAACCGGCGGCGCAGCGGCACGCCGCACTGGTGGACGCGCTTGATTGCCCGGTCCATCCGGTCACCGAGCGGGCCGCGAAGGCGCTTTCGGACACCGTCACACCTGTGGGTTTGGTCGCGGCATGCGACCTGCCGGGAACGCGGCTCGAGGACGTGCTGGCCGGCCGGCCGCGACTGGTGGCGGTGGCGGTCGGGATCAGCGAACCGGGCAATGCGGGCACGCTGATCCGGATCGCCGATGCAATGGGCGCGGGCGGGGTGCTCCTCGTGGGCCACAGCGTCGATCCGTACAACGGCAAATGCCTGCGAGCATCGGCGGGCAGCATTTTCGCGTGCCCGGTGGTCGTCGTGCCTGACGGGCACGCCGCCATCTCGGCGCTGCGCGGCGCCGGCCTGCAGGTGCTGGCGACCGCGCCGGACGGTGACACGCGTCTCGATGAGGCAGACCGGTTGCTGGGCGCACCGACGGCGTGGTTGTTCGGGCCGGAATCTCACGGCCTGCCGGCCGAGTTCGCCGCCGCGGCGGACCGCCGGTTGCGCATCCCGATGGCGGGCGGTGCCGAGAGCCTCAACGTCGCCGCCGCCGCGGCGATCTGCCTTTACCAGAGCGCGCGGGCGCTGGATCTGCTGTAGCGGGACCCCGCTGCAATCACATCCGCCCCTCGCACACCTGGCCGACGCGGCAAACGTTGTGCCCGCCTATCAGCGACAACTTGGTGGTGCGCGCAGGCCTAGGCGGCTTTGGTGCCCCGGCCCCGGGCGGGTCGCAGGCCGGCCAGAGACAGGGTCGTGTGCATCAGCGAGCCGGCGCGCGCCATCAGCGACTTGTGAGGTGGGAAATAGTGCATGGGCAGTCCGCGACGGTCACGCGGGGGCGCGACGAATCCTGGCGCCTCGACCAGGGGCGCGTCGGTCCGGTCTCGCCCTTCGGCGCGCCGGTAGGCGGCCAGCGCGCGGGGGTGCAGGCGGATCTCGTCGGGAACGGCCAGGAAAGCGAATTCGACCGCCTTCCCGAACAGTCGCAGCAACACCTCATCGCCCGGGGTCCAGTGCATTCCCGCTTTCTCGCGAACGGGCGGGTCGAATAATCCTGCGGCGATCCACCGTTGCCCAGCTAACATGGGTTTGAACAATTGATCCCAAATCGGTGTGGGCAGCAAGACAAATTTCGGTTTTGGAATGCGCATTCGGAAGATATCCAGAGTCGCCCGATTGATTTCCAGTTCGTCGCGGCACACCCGTTCCCAATACTGCTGGAATTCTTCCCATGAATTCGGTACCGGCCGCATGCTTATCCCGTACATCCGATACCATTGAACATGTTCGTCGAACAGTTGCCGCTTCTCGGCCTCGGTCAAGCCGCCGCAGAAGTACTCGGCGACTTTGATGACCAACATGAAAAAAGTGGCGTGCGCCCAGTAGAAAGTCTCGGGATTGAGCGCGTGGTAACGCCGGCCGGCGGTGTCCACGCCCTTGATGGTGTTGTGGAAGCCGGTGATCTGCCGACCGGTCTGCGCGGCGCGTTCACCGTCGTAGACGACGCCCATGATCGGGTACACCGAGCGGGCCACCCGCTGTAGCGGTTCGCGCAGCAGGATCGAATGTTCCTCGACGGCCGCTCCGAGTTCGGGGTACATGTTCTGCAGCGCCCCGATCCACACCCCCATCATTCCCGTGCGGAGGTCGCCGAAGTACTTCCAGGTGAGGGAATCCGGTCCCAGTGGCCCGGCGGACGTCGCGGTGGGAGTCGCTGCGGGGATCGATGTCGGGGTCATCGCAACCTCCTCGTCGTTGCGGCCACGATATGCTTTGACAACACGCGTTGTCCACGTTTCGGCGCGCATCGGCGCGCGGTGTTATCGACTTTCCACACCCGCGTCGTAACCCTGTGACCAGGAGTTTTTTGCGGGCGACGCGGACGGCAGGGTGCGGCGCCACCGATGAACGCACGGGGGACCGCGCGGCGCGGTCCGGTGCCCGGAGTGCCGTCGTTAGCCTGGATTTTTCATCGAATGTGGAGCTCAGGGGTGTCGTTAACGTGAAAGGTGCACTGCCGCAAGGATAATCGGAGTATTCGAGGCTCGGTTATCCAGGATGGGAGTGCACCTGTCAGATGCAGGCTACTACGGATTGGTCGAAGAATGTCCGAGTTGAGGTCCGTGGCGACGACGTGGTCGGGCACGCCGGTAACGTGATACCCCGGTTGCTGGCCGACAATCTGGGTTTGACCAGCGGTTTGTCGTCGGTGCTGTCGCGCCCAGAAGTCACCCACGACCGAGGCGCGGTGTTGCGCGATGTGGCGGTATCGATCGCCGGCGGCGCGCAGAACCTGGCCGGCACCGCGGTGCTGCGCGATCAGCACCGGTTGTTTCAGGCGGTGGCGTCGGTTCCGACGATGTGGCGGTCCCTGGGCGAGATCGACGAGCAGAGCATCACCGAGGTCACGGCCGTGCGCAACAAGGTCCGCTCTCGGGTGTGGGAGGCGATCGAGGCCCGCCACGGTGCGATCCCGGCTTCGCAGACCTGCTATGGGGACCTCGGGGACACGATCGTGATCCGCATCGACGCGTCGCTGATTCAGTCGCACAGCGATAAGCAGCACGCCGCAGGCAATTTCAAAGGCGGGTTTGGCTTCCACCCGCTGTTGGCGTGGTGTGACAACACCGGCGAACTGCTGGCGGTGATCGCCCGTGCAGGCAACGCCGGCTCGAACACCGCGGCCGATCATATCGCGATCATCGACGCCGCGATCGCGGCGATCCCGGCCAAGTGGCGCCGCAAGTTGCTGGTCACCATCGACGGCGCGGGTTCAAGCCACGCCGTCGTCGAACACCTGGAGAAACTCAATGCCCGGCCGGGGATGTCAGTGGGCTACTCGGTCGGATTCGACCTCGATGAGCGGGTCCGGGTCGCGATCGGCCAGATGCCCGATGCGGGATGGCAAGCCGCACTGGATGCCACCGGAGCGGCCCGTGACGACGCCCAGGTCGCCGAGTTGACCGGGCTGCTGCGCCACAGCACCGGAGGGGATCGGCTGGTCGGCTGGCCGGCCGGCATGCGCATCCTGGTGCGGCGCGAAGAAATCGAACACGGCACCCAGTTGTCATTGTTCGAGCAGCTGGCCGGCTACCGCTACCAGGTCCTCGCCACCTCGACTGCCGGTGGACAACCCCAGCGACTGGAAGCCCGCCACCGCGTCCACGCCCGGGTGGAGGGCTTCATCCGCACCGGCAAAGACACCGGCCTGGCCCGCTGGCCCTCACACTCGTTCGCCATCAACACCGCTTGGGTCACCGCCGTCGCGATCGCCATCGACCTGCTGTGCTGGATGCGACTGCTACTCCTGGACGGCCCACTGGCCAAAGCCGAACCCGCCACCCTGCGCTACCGGCTGCTGCACGCCGCGGCCCGGCTGATCAAACGATCCCGCTACCTGATCCTGCGGATCCCCCAAACCTGGCCCTGGGCACAAGAATTCGCCGACGCCCTCAACAGGGTCCGCGCCATACCCTGACCCACAGGCCCCTATGCCCTCTCGACCCCAAGAAAGGAGTAACCACCCCCGGGATAAAGGACCCGGCGTCACCGCACGACACGCGGCGCCGCCGCCTACCCCCAGCCTCAAAACCTCGACAAAGCTGCCGCCCCGCAGACCGCCACAGCAGAACCCGGGCCACCGTGAAATTCTGAGGTTAGCCACCGCTGAAATCCGCCCCGCGCGAGCATCGGATGGTAATTGCGGCGCCGGGTTTCGGTTCCAGTGGCCGAAGCGGCGCGGTAAACGAGCGGCGCGCTGCGGTGGGAAGTGTTTGTGAAAGCGCCAGAAAAATTTAACCGGACACGTTTTTGTATAGCGATAGACTCAGTTCCTCGCCAATTAGGTGATGATTTACATAGTGAAGTCCAAAGGAGACGGACTATGTCGTTTCTGAACGTGCCACCCGACGCGGTGACGTCAGCGGCCGGCAATTTGGAAACCCTCGGTTCTTCGCTGAACGCGGCGAATGCTGCGGCGGCCGGCGGCACCACCGGAATGGCTGCCATGGCGGGCGACGAGGTGTCGTACGCCCTGCAATCGACGTTCGTCACCTATGCCCAGGGATATCAGGAGGTCAGCGCCAAAGCTGCGGCTTTCCACGCGCACTTGGTGAAGGCGCTGAACAGTAGTTCGCTCGCGTATTTGGGCGCCGAGATGGCCAACGCCAGGCAGACGCTGGGCGCCGACATCGCCGCTGTGCGCCAGGCCGCGAAGGCCGACAGCGTCGCTGCCGGGCGGGTTGCGCGGGCCGACGTCGCCACGCTCAGGCGGGTTGTCGCGAGCGTGGTGAACCCGCCGGCCGAGAGGCTGCTAGGGCATCCGCTGATCGGGACAGGCGGGCACGCCACATCCGGCGGCAGCAGCAGCATTAGCAGCAGCGGCAACACCACGGCCACCGGTGGCGGCGTGACCAGGCAACCCATCAGCACGCAACCGGTGACCACCCAACCGGGCACCACCCAACCCGTCGCCAAGACCGACACCGGTATCGTCGCCGCCACCGCCCCCGGCGCTACCACCGCCGCCGCCACGCAGGCCATCGCCTCGCAGGCCGTTGGTGACGCCACGAGCATCACCACCGGCGCCAACGCCACCACTGCCAGCACCGGCACCGCAACAAGCACCACCGCGGCGCCCCTGTCCGTCGTGGACGTGAAAACCCCGTTCGGTCCCATCGACATCTCGGTGAGCTAGACGCCCCTGGCGAACGGGATGGTCGGCTGGTCGGGATCGGTGACCCTACCGCAGCCGCCCCTGGTGGCCGCCGAGGCGCTGGTGCGCATGCCCTACGAGGTGGCAAATGGCTACCTCTACGGGCAGGCGACGATAACGGCACAGCTGCCGGCGCCGACGGGGTACAGCTCGGCGTATGTGAACCTGCCCGTCGGGGGCTGCTGTCGGCCGCCCGTCCGATCACGGTGACCCTGGATCCCATGGAAGGCGCCGCGCCGACCGTCGTGACGTTGTCCGGCAGCGAACTGGGGGGCATCGCAACCGCTCTGTAGGGTGTGGCACTGGCGTGATCGGCCCTTGGTTGCGACGTGTGACACACGCGGGGCGAGTGCCATTGCCTGGCTTTGCGAGATGCACCTAACGTTGGTTGAGTGCAAGTCGCGCCCAGCGATCCGGACAAGGGCGAAGTCGAAGAACCGGTGACAACCGCGGCGCTCTCCACTCTTCGGCGGCTCCCTCCGGTCTCGATACAGAACGCCACCCAGTGGTTGCACACCACCAACCGCAACCCCGGGCTGGTCGGCCTGATCCGGCGGGCCCGGCGACTGCTGCCCGGCGACCCCGAGTTCGGTGACCCGTTGTCCACCGCCGGCGACGGCGGTCCCCGCGCCGCCGCACGTGCCGCCGACCGGTTGCTGGGCGATCGCGGTGCCGCGTCGCGCGAGGTCAGCCTGGGTGTGCTGCAGCTGTGGCAGGCGCTGACCGAGGCGGTTTCCCGACGGCCGGCCAATCCGGAGGTGACGCTGGTCTTCACCGACCTGGTCGGGTTCTCCGCCTGGTCGCTGCAGGCAGGCGACGACGCGGCCCTGACGCTGTTGCGGCAGGTCGCGCAGGCCATCGAGCCGCCGCTGTTGGACGCCGGCGGGCACATCGTCAAACGGTTGGGCGACGGGCTGATGGCGGTGTTCGGCGACCCGACCGTCGCCGTGCGGGCCGCGCTGGCCGCCGAAAAGGCCCTGCGATCGGTCGAGGTGGCCGGCCACACTCCGCGGATGCGGGTGGGTATTCACACCGGACGCCCGACCCGGATGGCCTCCGACTGGCTCGGCGTCGACGTCAACATCGCGGCCCGAGTTATGGAACGGGCCACCAAAGGTGGAATCATGGTGTCCGGTTCGACGTTGGACGTGATACCGCAGAGCGAACTGGACGCCTTGGGCGTCTTTGCAAAACGAGCACGTAAACCCATGTTTGCGCCCCAGCCCGCCGGGCTGCCCGCAGACTTGGCAATCTATCGCCTCAAGGCCAGTAGGGAGTTGGCAGTCTCCGATGACAGCGACGAAGCCGAATCACAGGCATAGTAGGTGTCGATGATCTACGGCATCTTGTCCCGGCTCGGCCGGATCCGGTTCACCATCGGCTACGTGGGAGTGCTGCTGACCGTCAGTTCCGCGCTGATCGTTCTGGGCCCCCAGGCGCGCGACATCATCATTCAGCGCGCCAGCACCAACCTGCACAATCTGGCCCACGGGCACCTGGGCACCCTGCTCGGCAGCGCGTTGGTCGTCGATGCGGGTCCGCTGTATTTCTGGCTGCCCTTCCTGACGTGCATGCTCGTGCTGGCCGAACTGCACCTGCGCACCATCCGGCTGGTCGTGGCGTTCGTGGTGGGCCATATCGGTGCGACGCTGCTGGTCGCCGCCGCGCTTGCCGCGGCCGTCGAACTGCGCTGGCTGCCGTTGTCGGTCACCCGGGCCAGTGACGTCGGCATGAGTTACGGTGCCCTCGCGGTCCTCGGGGCGATGACCGCGGTGATTCCCCGGCGCTGGCGGATGGCGTGGATCGGCTGGTGGGTGGCCGCGGGCATCGCCTCGGCGATCGTCGGTGGCGACTTCACCGATGCCGGCCACACCGTCGCCGTCATCCTCGGTGTGCTGGTGTCCTCCCGGTTCCGCCAACCGATCTACTGGACCCCGCTGCGCCGCATGATGCTGGTCGCGTCGACGGGCTTCGGGTTCCTGCTGCTGGCCCACCACTGGGCCACGATGGCTGCGGCGCCGGTCTTCGGTGTGCTGGGTGCGGTGCTGGCCTACAAGCTCGACCAGATGGTCACGGCGCGCAGGGCGGTGCTGGTTCCGGCAGCCGACGTCCCGCAGCCGGTTGCGTCCGGATAGCCTGCCCGCCCCGGCCGCGCGCCGCGCAACTCCAAGGGTCCCCGACCCCATCGCCTATGATCGGCACTCGGCCGGTGCCGCGCGCGGGCCGGAATAATTGGGGCGCGCCCGGCGACGATGCGGGCAACCGGACAGCCATGAGCAAGGAGTGTGTCGCCGCGTGGGTGAGCAACCCGTCGACCTGTCGCCGGAAGCGTTGGCCAAGGCGGTCACCGCCGCCCGGGAGGCCATCGCAGGCGCGGGCGACCTCGACGCGCTGGCCCGCGTCAAGACCGAACACCTCGGTGACCGTTCGCCGTTGGCGCTGGCCCGCCAGGCGCTGGCCGCCGTGCCCAAGGAGGAGCGCGCCGACGCCGGCAAGCGCGTCAACACCGCGCGCGGCGAGGCCCAGCGCAGCTACGACGACCGGCTGGCGGCGCTGCGGGCCGAGCGGGACGCGGCCGTATTGGTCGCTGAGGCCATCGACGTCACCCTGCCGTCGACGCGACAGCCGCCCGGCGCCCGGCATCCGATCACGATCCTGGCCGAGCACATCGCCGACACCTTCGTCGCCATGGGCTGGGAGGTGGCGGAGGGCCCGGAAGTCGAAACCGAGCAGTTCAACTTCGACGCCCTCAACTTCCCGGCCGACCACCCCGCCCGCAGCGAGCAGGACACCTTCTACATCGCGCCGGAGAACTCCCGGCAGTTGCTGCGCACCCACACCTCACCGGTGCAGGTGCGCACCCTGCTCGAACACGAGCTGCCCATCTACATCGTGTCGATCGGCCGCACCTTCCGCACCGACGAACTCGACGCCACCCACACCCCCGTCTTCCACCAGGTCGAGGGCCTGGCGGTGGACCGCAGCCTGACCATGGCCCACCTGCGCGGAACGCTCGACGCGTTCGCGCGCGCCGAGTTCGGCCCGTCGGCACGCACCCGGATCCGGCCGCACTTCTTCCCGTTCACCGAGCCCTCCGCCGAGGTCGACGTGTGGTTCGCCAACAGGAAGGGCGGCGCCGACTGGGTCGAGTGGGGCGGCTGCGGCATGGTGCACCCGAACGTGTTGCGGGCCGCCGGGATCGATCCGGAGGTGTACTCGGGCTTCGCGTTCGGCATGGGGCTGGAACGCACCCTGCAGTTCCGCAACGGCATCCCGGACATGCGCGACATGGTCGAGGGCGACGTCCGGTTCTCGTTGCCGTTCGGGGTGGGTGCCTGATGCGCGTTCCCTACAGTTGGCTGCGCGAGGTGGTGCAGGCCGGCGCCCCGGGCTGGGACGTCGCCCCGCGTGAGCTCGAGCAGACGCTGGTGCGCATCGGCCACGAGGTCGAGGAGGTGGCGCCCCTCGGCCCGGTCGACGGCCCGCTGACGGTGGGGCGGGTCACCGCGATCGAGGAGCTTGCCGGCTTCAAAAAACCGATCCGGGCCTGCCTGGTCGACGTCGGCGAGGATCGACCGCGTGAAATTGTCTGCGGGGCAACGAACTTCGCGGTAGGCGACCTCGTCGTGGTGGCGCTGCCCGGCGCCACCCTGCCGGGCGGCTTCGCCATCGCGGCCCGCAAGACCTACGGCCGCAGCTCCGAGGGGATGATCTGCTCGGCCGCCGAACTCGGTTTGGGCGCCGACCATTCCGGGATCCTGGTGCTGCCGCCGGGTACCGCCGAGCCGGGTGCCGGCGGCGCGGCGGTGCTGGGGCTGGACGACGTGGTCTTCCACCTGGCCATCACGCCCGACCGCGGCTACTGCATGTCGGTGCGCGGCCTGACCCGCGAGATCGCCTGCGCCTACGACCTGACGTTCGTCGACCCCGCCAGCGATGAAGTGGTCAAGCCGCTGCCGGTGGCGGGGGAGGCCTGGCCGCTGACCGTGCAGGCCGGCACCGGCGTGCGCCGGTTCGCGCTGCGCCCGGTCACCGGGATCGATCCCGCCGCCGTGTCGCCCTGGTGGCTGCAGCGCCGGCTGCTGCTGTGCGGCATCCGCGCGACCTCCCCGGCGGTGGACGTCACCAACTACGTGATGCTGGAACTGGGCCACCCGATGCACGCCCACGACCGCAACCGCATCACCGGCGGACTGGGGGTGCGCTTCGCCCATCCCGGCGAGACCGTCGTGACCCTCGACGACGTGGAGCGGCGGCTGGATCCGGCCGACGTCCTGATCGTCGACGATGCGGCGACGGCGGCCATCGGCGGTGTGATGGGCGCGGCCAGCACCGAGGTGCGCGCTGAGTCCACCGACGTGCTGCTGGAGGCGGCGGTGTGGGACCCCGCCGCGATCTCGCGGACGCAGCGCCGGCTGCACCTGCCGAGTGAGGCCGCCCGCCGGTACGAGCGCGGGGTGGACCCGGCGATCTCGGTGGCCGCGCTGGACCGCTGTGCGACGCTGCTCACCGACATCGCCGGGGGAGCGGTGTCCGACGCTTTGACGGACTGGCGTGGTGATCCGCCGTGTGAGCGCTGGTCACCACCGCCGATCCGGATCGCCGCCGACCTGCCGGACCGTGTCGCCGGCGTCGCGTACGCCCCGGGCGCGACCGCCCGGCGGCTGACCCAGATCGGGGCCCTGGTGACTGACGGTGACGGCGAGCTGACCGTGACACCGCCGAGCTGGCGGCCCGACCTGCTGCAGCCCGCCGACCTCGTCGAGGAGGTGCTGCGGCTGGAGGGTCTGGAGGCCATTCCGTCGGTGCTGCCGTCGGCGCCCGCGGGCCGCGGGCTGACCGCGGCGCAGAAGCGTCGCCGTGCGATCGGGAGGTCGCTGGCCCAGTCCGGCTATGTCGAGGTCCTGCCGACGCCCTTTCTACCGGCCGGCGTCTTCGATCTGTGGGGGCTGCCCGACGACGACCCGCGACGCGCGACCACGCACGTGCTCAACCCGCTCGAGGCCGACCGCCCGCACCTGGCGACCACGTTGTTGCCCGCTCTGCTGGAAGCGTTGGGGCGCAACGTATCTCGCGGTCTTGTCGACACCGCGCTGTTCGCCCTCGCCCAGGTGGTCCAGCCCACCGAACAGACGCGCGCCGTGGAGCTCATCCCCGTGCACCGGCGCCCGACCGACGCCGAGATCGCCCTGCTGGACGCGTCGCTGCCGCGGCAACCCCAGCACGTGGCGGCGGTGCTGACGGGTCTGCGGGAACCGCGGGGCCCGTGGGGGCCGGGTCGGCGGGTCGAGGCGGCCGACGCGTTCGAGGCGGTCCGAATCGTGTTGCGCGCCAGCGGTGTCGAGGTGACGCTGCGGGCGGCCCAACGCCTGCCGTGGCATCCCGGCCGGTGCGCCGAGGTGCTCGTCGGGGGCGCCGTCGTCGGCCACGCGGGCCAGTTGCACCCCGCCGTGGTCGAGCGGGCGGGCCTGCCCAAGGGCACCTGCGCCATGGAGTTGAACCTGGATGCGATTGCGATCGTCGACGCGTTCCCGGCGCCGAAGGTCTCGCCGTTCCCGGCCGTGTTCCAGGACGTCAGCCTGGTCGTGCCGGCCCACGTGCCGGCGGCGGCGGTCGCCGACGCGGTGCGTGCGGGCGCCGGCGAGTTGCTCGAGGACATCGCGCTGTTCGACGTCTTCACCGGCCCGCAGATCGGCGAGGACCGCAAGTCGCTGACGTTCGCGCTGCGCTTCCGGGCGCCGGATCGCACGCTCACCGAGGACGACGCCAGCGCCGCCCGCGACGCCGCGGTGCGGTGCGCCGCAGAGCGCGTCGGCGCCGAACTGCGCGCCTGATACCGCGCAGCAAAGAAGCCGGCCGCGGCCGATCACCCCTCGAATGCGGCCCTGTTGGGCAACGGATTCCGCCAACTTCCGCGTGATTACGCGCCAGTAGGAAACGGCTTCTCAGGCTCATGTCAACCGGTGCAGGACCGCTGGTCATCGTGCGAAGAGTCGAGGGAGTTCTACGTGATCGCGACGCCGGACCTGGTGCGCGGCCGCGGAACCAGGCCGGTATCCGGCCGGCGCTGGCCGCGGCGATGGCGGCCGGACCGACCAGGGCGGCCCAGGACGAGATTTCGGTCGCGGTCGCCGCGCTGTTCAGCAACGTCGGCGAGGAGTTTCAGGCGCTCACCGCCCGGGCGCTTGCCCCTGGGTCAATTCACCGGCTCGGCGCCATCGACCGCCGCCCGCGCGCGGCGCTGTCCGGCGCGATTCAGGCAGGCGCGGAGAGGGTTTCGCGGGACGTTGGCGGACTCGAGTCTCAGCTTGTGGTGCTGGGCACCGGCGGCGCGCCGGGACGGCGGCACCGCGACGGCAAACCCGTTCCCGTTGCTGAACAAGTCCGTCAACAACCAGTTCGGCTTCGGCCGGGCGATTGCCGGCGCTTCGGGTCCTGGCCTCCCGAATCTGCGCGCCGGGTTCGCCGACGCCCCGGCGACCGTTCAGGGCCTGCTGGCGTTCAACCCGGCGTCGTATCTGCAGCGGTTCGTCGGCCGGCAGATCGGCTACGCCCAGACCGTCGCGATATTCCTCCAGAGCACTGTGGTGCAGGCCGGCTTCGGGTCGCTGGTGGTGGCAAAGCCCAGGCGGCGGTGACCGACGCCGGGCGGGGCTTCCCCAACCTGTGCTTCACGGGCTTCGACACGGTCACGGGAACCGGCGGTCTCGTCACGATCACGCCCGGCGGAGCCCTGGGCGACCTGCTGCCGATCTTGTTTATCCCCGGGCAGAGGGCGCAGAACCCGCGTCGGTCACGGGAACCCCCCTCGGCGGCACCCTGCCCGGCCTGCTTAACGTCCTGCCGGCAGGTCTCGCGGCCGCGATCGGCGGGCCCGCGGCGCCGGTCATGCCTTCGCTGTCGTTGCGAGGGCCGGCGAGCGGGTCGGTATCCGCGCTTGCTCGGGCGGCGGTCATGCCCCCGGTTTCCGGCGTGGGCCGGCGACGCCAGGGCTCCTTACTTGCAAGTAATGTACTTGTGGGTAATATCAATGCTCGCTCGGACGACCGTTGGTCATCTCTTCCCGGGCAGGGCATGGAAAGCACGCACCCGCAACCGGCAGTGGTGGCCTCGGCGTGCCGTAAAACTGTATCCGACAATATTTTTCATGCTTTCGCGAGAAAATTGAGCAAATATTACCCACAAGTAGTATCTGTTGAATTACCCTCACGTCTAACAGCGGGTCGGCCGCTGGTCATGGCGCACTGAGTCAAGGAGATTGATATGTCGTTTGTGATCGCGACACCGGACCTGGTGGAGAGCGCAGCCTCCGAACTGGCCGGTATTCGTTCGTCGCTGGCCGAGGCCACGTCGACCGCGGCGTTTCCCACCACAGGGATTGCCAGCGCGGCGCAGGATGAGGTATCGCTCGCGGTCGCTTCGCTGTTCGGCAACGTCGGCCAGGAGTTTCAGGCGCTGAGCGCCCGGGCGCAGGTGTTCCATGCACAGTTCGTGGAGATGATGAACGCCGGTGCGGGTGCCTACGCGGCGGCCGAAACCGTCAACGCCGGGCAGACGCTGCTCAGCGGCGGCATCGTCGGCAACATCGGCGGAACTCTGGGCGGGTCCCTCGGCGGTGTCGAGGCGGCCGTCGGGCAATTCGGCGCGTCGATCGTTGCCGACCTGAACGGTGCCGTGGGCGCGGTGCAGGCCGATATCAGCGCGGTCTCCTCGGCCATCCTGGGTGCGCCCGCATCCGTGACGGGTGCGCTTCAGACGGGCGCGCAAGGGGTTTCGCAGGCCGTCACCGGTTTCGGGAACCAGTTCCAGGCCCTCGCCACTGGCGGTGTGCCGGGGCTGGTCACCAGCGCGAACGTCTTCGCCAACCAGATCGCGGGCCCGTACGAGGCGCTGGTCAACAACACCGTCGCCAACCTGCAGAGCATCGGGAACACGTTCATGGCCAACCCGTTCCCCTTCGCACATCAGTTGATCACCAACCAGATCGGATACGCGCAGACGATCGCCACGGCGATCGGAAACGGTCTCGTGAACCTGCCGACCGAGTTGGCCAACCTGCCGGCGACCATCCAGGCCGCCGTGCAGGGGCTTTTGTCCTTCAACCCCGTGCCCTACCTGCAGGGATTCATCAACAACACGATCACCTACACGCAGACGATCGTGACCGGCCTGACGCAAGCCGTCCTCGACCTGGGCACCGGCTTCGCCGGCTTGCCCGCGGCCTTCCAAACCGCGGCTCAGGACCTGATGGCCGGGAACTTCCAGGGCGCCCTGGACGCCATCGGGTCGGGCCTGCAGGGCATCGTCCTGCCGGGTTTCGGGCCCCTGTCGGTTCCGTTAGCTGATTTCGGGGTCGTATCCGCCGAATTCCCGATCATCCCGACCGGCTCGTTGGGCGACCTGCTGCCGGTCTTGGCCATCCCGGGGCAGCTGGCGCAGGACTTCACCAATCTGCTGCCCGCCGGCACCATCCCCGCACAGATCTCGCAGAACTTCACCAACGTGCTCTCGACGCTCACGAACTTCGGGTCGACGCTCAACTCGCAAGACCTTGCCATCACCTTCGGGCTGCCGTTGCAGCTCGTCTTCGACGGGATCGGCGCGCCGGTCAACGCGTTCAGCGCGATCGAGTCCAGTGCGGCGGCGTTCGGCGGAGCGTTGCAGGCCGGGAACGTCTCGGGCGCCATCGCCGCTGTCCTCGACGCTCCGGCGGTACTCGCCAACGGTGTCCTCAACGGGCAGACGTTGGTAGCCCTGCCGCCGCTCACCGTGGACCTCACGGGTGCGGGCTCCTTCCCGCCTATCACGCAAACGGCTCAGCTTCCTTTGGGCGGGCTGCTCACCCCGTTGAGTTCGCTTGAACTCACCGGCGGCGGAGGCCCGCTTCCGGGCACGCCGATCGGCGGCATCATCCCGGCCCTGCAGTACTGGCAGTCGCTGCTGGCCGCGGACATCACGCCGTAGCTTTCACGCAGAGGCGGGGCGTCGGTCAGCCGGCGTCCCGCTTCCTCGTCTCCAACGTGTTTCGGTCCCGGACGGGCGCGGCGCCACGGAGTTGTCGAATTTGCCGCGCACGCCCTGCGGGTGTGACTACGCTCACATTGCCTCGACGACCGTCGGGTGACCGTCGATCGAGTCGGTGGGAGACGGACATGTCGTATGTACTCGTGGCGCCGGACTCGGTCCGGGCGGCAGCGCAAGGCCTGGCGGGTCTGCACGAGTCGCTGGCCCAGGCCACGGCCTCGGCCGCGGCGCCGACCACCGGGATCGTGGCGGCAGCCGAAGACGAGGTGTCCGCCGGGATCGCGGCGGCCTTCGGCGCCTTCGGTCGGCAATACCAGTCGGTCAGCGCACAGGCGCAGGCCTTTCACGAGCAGTTCGTCGCTTTGCTGAACGCCGGCGCCGGGGCCTACCTCGGCACCGAGGCCACCAATGCCGGGCAGAACCTGCTGGGCGCGGTGAACGGCGGCGCCGGTGCGGCGCCCGCCGCCTCGCTCCTCGGCGGCACGTCGGTGGGCCGAACCGTCGGGGGAGCCCTGACCGCTGTGCAGAACGGCAGCGCGGTCTCGGTGCTCTCCGGTCAACTCGGCTCCGGCCTGCAGACCGTGTCCGGCAGCATCGCCGCCCTGACGCCCGGGCTGCTACAGGCCGGCGCGGGCACCGGCCTGGCCACCGTCGCCGCTCCGTACCAGGCGCTGTTCAACCACACGGTCGCCAACCTGCAGATCCTCAGCGGCACCTGGCTGGCCAACCCCGCGCCGTTCCTGCACCAGTGCCTGGTCAACCAGACGGGCTACGCGCAGGCGATCGCGGCGGACATCGCGTACGTCGTCCAGAACTTCCCGACGGTGCTGGCCAACCTGCCCGCCAACATCCACGCGGCGGTCCAGGCACTGCTGGCCTTCAACCCGGCGCCCTACGTCCAGCAGTTCGTCGCCAACCAGATTGCCTACACCCAGATCTGGGCCACCTCCCTGCAGAACGCCGCCCACGACTTCGGCATCGGACTGCAGCAATTGCCGACGGCCCTCCAATCGGCCTTCCAGGCCCTGGCGGCCGGTGACATCAACGGCGCGGTGAGCGACCTGCAGCAGGGCTTCGCGAATCTGTTCGTCACCGGCGTCGACGTCTCGACCACCGGAAGCTTTCCCCCTGGGCCGCTGATCGCCGACGTCCGCCTGACGGGCGCCCTGGCGGATCTGTCGCCCATCCTCGCCGTTCCGGGGATGCGGACCGAGTACCTCACCAGCCTGTTGCCGGCCGGCTCGATCCCGGCGCAGATCACCCAGAATCTGACCAACGTGCTCGACACCGTCGCGGATACCTCGCTCGTCGCGAACGTCCTGCTCAAAACGACCATCATTCCTCCGTCGGCGACGCTCTCGCTCACTGCCACCGCGGGGCTGCCGACCGCGCTCGCGCTTGATGCGATCGGGGCGCCCGTCGACGCGGCGAACGCCTTCGGGGCCAGTACCACGGCGTTCGTCGGCGCGGTGCAAACCGGCAACTGGTCGGGGGCGGCCACCGCGTTGGTCGACGCACCGGCCGTCGTCACCGACGCCTTCCTCAACGGCCAGTCGACGCTGCCCATCGCGTTCGAAGTCTCGGGCAACCCCGCGGTCCTCAACCTCCCGCTGAACGGCATCCTCGTCCCGCCCACGCCGTACACCGCGACGGTCACCGTGCCCCTCGTCGGGCCGATCACCACCGCCGTCGGCGGCACCCCGCTCAGCGGACTCGCCACCGGTTTGCTGATCTACGCGCCCGAACAACTCGCGCTGGCCATCGGCGCAGGTTAACGGCTTACCGAACGCCTGCTGCAGGCCCCCCGAGTTCACGCCGGGCAAACACATACGAGAATTATGGTTTCCGCAGACATGTGAGTGCGATCACAGTAGTCTCAAGCTTCCCAGGTTTCGCGCGGTCAACGGTGGATGGGAGAGGCAGATGTCGTTTGTGGTCGCGGCGCCAGACGTGGTGGCGACGGCAGCACAAAACCTCGCGAGCATTCATTCGACGCTGAGCCAGGCGAGCGCGACGATCGCGGCTCCCACGACGGGCGTGGTGGCCGCGGCCCAGGACGAGGTCTCGGCTTCGGTGGCGCAGCTGTTCGGCGCCTTCGGTCAGGAATACCAAGAGATCAGCGCCCAGACACAGGCGTTTCATCAGCAGTTCGTCAATTTGCTGAACTCCGGCGCGACCGCTTACGCCGCCACCGAGGCGGCCAACGTCCAGCAAACCCTGGCCGCCGCGGTGAACGCGCCCGCGAGGGCGATGTTGGCCGTCCAGTCCAGCGCCGCGGCCGCCGAACAGAACGCGGGCCAGGGCGCCATCGCGAATACGGCCGCGTCCGCCAACTCGCTCCTCGCCCCGTATGAAAGCCTGCTCGCCAATACCAACGCGAACCTGCAAAGCATCGGCACCACTTGGACATCGGTGACCGAGCCCGCCCTGGCGCAGGCGTTCACCACCCAATTCGGCAGCCCGCAGCAGCTTTTGACCTCGGTGGCGAGCGGAAACCTGCAGCCGCTCCTGGCCATCCCCGCGCGACTCGCGCTGGGCACCGCCAACGTCCTCGGCGACGTCGTCAACCCGATCTCGGTGACGGTCACGTCTTTGACGCAGACCAATGCGTCGCTGGCGATCGGGGTCGGTCTGCCAGAGCTGCTGGCGTTCGACGCGCTGGGCGCGCCGGTCAACGCAGCGCTGGCGATGCAGTCAAGCACCACAGCGTTTTTCGGTGCGCTGCAAGCCGGAAACCCGATCGGGGCGTTCACCACGCTCGTCGGCGCTCCGGCCAACATCGCCAACGCCTTCCTCAACGGCGAGGTGACGGTGCCGGTCGGGTTGCCGCTCGCCGGAGTGCCGGCGGTCGCCGAGGTTCCCTTCAGCGGTCTGCTCGCCCCGCTTCGACCCTTTTCGGCGACGGCGACACTGCAGGGTTCGTCGCTGCTGCAGACCGTCGCCATCAGCGGCCCACCCGTCGGCGGCCTCATTCCCGCGCTGGCGGAGTACACGCCCCAACTTCTTGCGATGGCGTTCGAAAGCTAAGGCGCACAACTTATTACGGACGAGGGCGTGCTGCTCCCGTGCCCGGGCGGTTCACGAAAACGAGAGTTGTCGGCAATGGCATATTGAAGGTCCATTAAGGTCGAATTTGCCTTGACGGCCATCGGATGCAGCGCTGTTACATCGATGGGGAGCAAATATGTCGTTTGTGGTGACGGTGCCGGAAGCGATCCAGGCGGCAGCCCAAGATCTGGCGGGAATCCGGTCGGTGTTGGCCGAGGCGCTTACGACCACTGCGACGCCCACGACCGGGGTGGTCCCCGCGGCCGGCGACGAGGTGTCCGCGGCCGTTGCGGCGACGTTCGGCAACTTCGGCAAGGAGTTCCAGTCCCTGAGCGCCCAGGCGCAAGCGTTCCATGCCGAGTTCGTCAACGTGATCAACGTCGGTGCCGGTGCGTACCTCAGCACGGAGTTCGCCAACGCCGAGCAGACGCTCGCGAACGCGGTCACCGCGCCCGCCCAGGCGGTGCTGGGACTCGGTGGCGCGCCGGGTCTCGGTAGCACGGCCGCGGCCGGCGCCGGCACCCCAGCTGCCGGCGGCCTGCTCGGCGGTCTCCTGGGTGGCCTCGCCGGCACGAGCAGCGGAGGCTCCGGCGGGCTGACCGGCGTGGTCGGCGGTCTTACCGGTGGCGGCGGCCTGCTGGGTGGTCTGACCGGTAGCGGTGGGCTCCTGGGTGGTCTGACCGGTAGTGGTGGCTTGCTCGGCGGTCTCACCGGTAGCAACGGGCTGCTCGGTGACCTTCTTGGCGGACTTACGGGCGGCACCGGCGGTCTCACCGGGATTCTCGGCGGGCTTGGCAACCTGGGCTCGCTCGGCAGCACCATCGGTGCGCTTCTTCCGGGGCTGCCCAATCTCCTCAGCGGCCTTGGGAACTCGTTGACAGGGCTGACGAATTCACTGCTGCCCGGGCTGGTGCACATCAACATCGGCGATGCGGGACCCTACTTCGCCGGCATCGCCGGCCCGTACGAAGAGCTCTTCTACAACACCTGGAACAACCTGCAGAACCTCGGGGCGACCTGGCTGGCCGATCCCTTCCCGTTCCTGCGCCAGTTCATCACCAACCAGATGGGCTACGCCCAGACCGTTGCGACGGCCTTCGGCAACGCTGCCCAATCCGTCGAGGCGCACGCGGCGGCCCTGCCCACGGCCTTCCAGGCGGCAGCACAGGCTTTCTCGGCCGGCAATTACTCCGCCGGGCTCAGTGATGTGGAAACCGGATTGCAGAACGTCTTCTCCGGCGTCGGGCCCACCCTGACACCGATCTCGGCCATCCCGGGCCACATCGCACAGAACATGACCAATGTCGTCCAGTTGGCGACGAACACGAGCATCACCCCCTACCTGGATGTCTCGCTTCTGCAACAAGGATTGGTCCCGCCCGTCAGCGCGACCTTGAACGACGTCGTCGGGTTACCGGTGGTGTTCGGCGTCGCCTTGTTGGGGCCGCCGGTCAGCATGCTGGAGGCGGCCGGTTCCAGCGCCGCGGCCTTCACCGCCGCGCTGCAGGCCGGGGACCCCGGGGGTGCGATCGTCGCCCTCATCGACGCGCCGGCGGTCATTGCCAACGGCTTCCTCAACGGCCAGGCGACATTCCCCTACGCGCTGAGCCTGTCGAACATCACGGGATCTGCAGTCGGCGACATAGCGAATGTGAGCGCCGTCGGCAACCTGCCGCTGGACGGGCTGCTCGTCCCGCCCGGCTACTACAGCGCGACGGTGACGATCTCCACTCTGCTCAACGGCATCGGGGTCGGCCCGGTGGTGCTCGACCTCGGCGTCGGCGGCACGCCCTTCTCCGGCCTGCTGCCCTTCCTGGTGAACTACGCGCCCGAGCAACTGGCCCAGGCGATCGGCGCATCGGCGTCACCGGCGCCACTGATCTCGCTGCCTCTCTAGACCGGGGTCCGGTTCGGTCAGATTTTCACATAGCCTATGAAAGATAGCGCCCTGGAGGGGATTTCGGCGAAGATAGCGACGAGGGTGGCGCCCTTATTCGGCGCGCGTTTGACAGGAACGGTTTCGGTTCTTCGGCAAACGGCTGCCGCTTTCGCTTCTGGTATGAGATAAATCTCACCTGATGCTCACCCGGACCGCTGATCCCAAGGGAAGGCTGCGATTTCGGTTCGTCGGCCGGCGTCGAATTCGCTGCTGAGGGGCGAGCGCCAACCTTCTGAAAACACCCGTTTTCGCTTTACCCAGGTGAGGCCCCGCTAGGCTTCGATTCACCTAGGGGTGATTCGGGCTCTTGGAGTCACATTTCGTTCATTTGTCGTGGGGAGATGGACATGTCGTTCGTTATCGCGGTGCCGGACCTCGTAGAAGCTGCAGCCCAGGATCTTGCGGGCATCCGTTCGGCCCTCGACGAGGTCGCCTCGGCGATAGCCGGCCCTACGACTGCGTTGATGCCTGCCGCCCAGGATGAGGTGTCGCAAACGATCGCATCGCTGTTCGGCGAATTCGGCCAGCAGTATCAGACCCTGAACGCTGAAGTGGCGGCCTTCCACAACGAGTTCGTCAGCACGATGAGCAGCGGCGCGGCCGCGTATGTGGGCGCTGAGGTCGCCAACAGTGCCGCGCTGTTGCAGGGCGGCGGCTCCCTGACCGCGGATCTGGGCGCCGCGCTGTCCGGGCTGGGCGCCAACATCAGCGGGGCGCTGTCGACGAGCATCAACGCGGGGCTGGCGGGCAGCATCGGCGCTGCCCTGGGCACGGCCATCGGCGCCGGGGCCAGCGGGCTCTTCCTGCAAACCGGTGGCGCCTTGCTGCAAGGCGTCGGGGCGGGCCTGGTCCAGACCGGCAACGCCATCGTGAACCTCGGCACGGCCCTGGAAAGCAGTGGCGCCGCCTTGTCGACCCTCGGCGCCGGGTTGAGCGCCCAGGCCGGGGCGGCCCTCAACACTCTGTTGAACGGCAGCTTGGCCGCCGAGCTGGGCGCGTCGTTGTCGGCCAGCCTCACCGGCGGGCTGAGCGGCCTGGCGAACCTGGGCGCCGGCCTGAACGCCGCGTTGCAGACCGGGGGATCGCTGGTCGGCAACCTGGGCGCGACGCTGAACAACTTGGGCGGGTCGTTGAGCGCGGCGCTGAATGCCGGCCTCAACGGTTCGCTGACCGGCCTGGCCAACCTGTTCGGCCTGCCGGCTTCCTTGGCCGCCAGCCTGCAGACCGGCCTCAACGGGTTGCTGAATACCGGTGGCATCTTCGCGGCCAGCCTGGGTACCGGCCTGAATGGGCTCCTGCAGACCGGGGCGTCGCTGGCCGGTGACATCGGCGCGGCGCTCAACGACCTGGGTGCCTCGCTCAACGTCGGATTGTCGGCCATGCTGAGCGGATCGCTGGCCGGCCTGGGCCCGCTGGGCGTGCTCATCGAAGCCGGTCTGAGCGGAGGCCTCAACGGGCTGCTGAACACCGGCGGGATGCTGGTGTCCGAACTGGGTGCCGGGCTGAACGGCGCGCTGCAGGCCGGCGAGTCGTTCGCGGCCAACCTGGGCGCCGCGCTCAGCGGGCTCGGTGGATCGCTGAACGCGGCGTTGCAGCTGATGCTCAGCGGCAACCTGAGCGGCCTTGGTGCGCTGCTCGGTCTGCCGGCGTCGTTGGCCGCCAGCCTCGGTGCCGGCCTCAACGGGCTGATCAACACCGGCGCGAACCTGGCGGCCAACTTCGGTGCGGGCCTGAACGGGTTGCTGCAGACCGGGGTGTCGCTGGCCGCTGACATCGGTGGGGCGCTCAACGGGCTGGGCGGCTCGCTCAGCGTGGCGCTCTCGGGTGCCCTGAGCGGGTCGCTGGCAGGTCTCGGCCCGCTGGGTGCGCTCATTCAGGCGGGCCTGACCGGTGGCCTCAACGGGCTGCTGACCACCGGCGCCGCGCTGGTCGGTGACCTCGGTGCCGGCCTGAACTCGCTGCTGCAGACCGGTGCGTCGTTCGCGGCCAACTTCGGCGCGGCGCTGTCCGATCTGGGTGGGTCGTTCAGCGCGGCGCTCCAGCTGGCCCTGAGTGGCAACCTGGCCGGCCTCGGCGCGCTGCTGGGCCTGCCGGCCTCGCTCGCGGCCAGCCTGGGCACCGGCCTGAACGGGCTCCTCAACGTCGGTGAGGCCCTGGCCGGCAACCTGGGGGCCGGGCTGAACGTCCTGGTGCAGACCGGTGCGTCGCTGGCCGGCGACATCGGCGCGGCGCTCAACGGGGTGGGCGGCTCCCTGAACGCCGCGCTGTCGGCCGCGCTGAGTGGTTCGCTGGCCGGGCTCGGTCAGCTGGGGCTGACCATCGAGTCCGGCCTGACCGGCGGGCTGTCGGTGCTGGCCAACACCGGGGCGACGCTGGCCGGCGAGCTGGGTGCGGGCCTGAACGCGCTCGTCCAGACCGGCGAGTCGTTCGCGGCCAACTTCGGTGCGGCCCTGACCGGCCTGGGTGGCTCGCTGGGCGCGGCGCTGCAGCTGGCCATCAGCGGCAACCTCTCGGGTCTTGGCGCCCTGCTGGGCCTGCCGGCCTCGCTGGCGGCCAGCCTGCAGACCGGCTTCAACGGCCTGCTCAACACCGGCGCGAATCTGGCGGCGAACCTCGGCGGGGGCCTCAACGGGCTACTGGACACCGGGGTGTCGCTGGCCGCCGACATCGGCGGGGCCCTGAACGGCCTGGGCGGCTCCCTCAACCTGGCGCTCTCGGGCCTGCTGAGTGGTTCGCTGGCCGGCCTAGGTCCGCTGGGGGCACTCCTGGAAGCCGGCCTGACCGGCGGCCTGTCGGGCCTGCTGAACACCGGCGGCATGCTGGTGACCCAGCTGGGCGCCGGCCTGAACGGGCTGCTGCAGACGGGTGCGTCGTTGGCCGGCAACTTCGGTGCGGCGCTGGGCAACCTGGGTGGGTCGTTGAGCGCGGCCCTCAACGCCAGTCTCAACGCCGGCATCACCGGGCTCAGTGGCCTGCTCGGCCTGCCGGCCTCGCTGGCCGCCAGCCTGCAGACCGGCCTGAACGGCGTGCTCAACGCCGGCGGCGCCCTGCTCAACGGCCTCGGCGGCGGCCTGAGCGCGCTGGTGCAGACCGGGGCGTCGCTGGCCGGCAACTTCGGCGCCGCGCTCAACAACCTGGGTGTGTCGCTGAACGCGGCGCTGTCGCTCGGCCTGAGCGGTTCGCTGGCGGGTCTGGGCCCGCTGGGTGCGCTGATCGAGGCGGGGCTCAGCGGCGGCCTGAACGGCCTGCTGAACACCGGCGGGATGCTGGCGACCGAGCTGGGTACCGGCCTCAACGGCCTGCTGCAGACGGGCGCATCGCTGGCGGGCAACTTCGGTGCGGTACTGGGCAACCTGGGTGCGTCGCTGAGCGCGGGCCTGAACGCCAGTCTCAACGCCGGCATCACTGGGCTCAGTGGCCTGCTCGGCCTGCCGGCCTCGCTGGCGGCCAGCCTGCAGACCGGCCTGAACGGCGTGCTCAACGCCGGCGGCGCCCTGCTCAACGGCCTGGGCGCCGGGTTCAACGGTCTGCTGCAGACCGGGCTTTCGCTGGGCGGTGACTTCGGCGCGGCCCTCTCAGGCCTGGGCGGCTCGCTGAACGCGGCCCTGTCGCTCGCCCTCAGCGGTTCGTTGGCCGGGCTGGGCCCGCTGGGCGCGGCCCTGAGTGGCGCCCTCAGCGGCGGCCTGTCGGATCTGTTGAACACCGGCGCCACCTTGGCCACCACCCTGGGCGCCGGGCTCAACGGCTTGCTGCAGACAGGGGCGTCGTTCGCGGCCAACCTCGGTGGTGCCCTGTCCGGGCTCGGCGGGTCGCTGAGCGCGGCGCTGCAGTTGGCGATCAGCGGCAACCTTTCCGGTCTGAGCGCCCTGCTGGGTCTGCCGGCCTCGCTGGTAGCCAGCCTGCAGACCGGCTTCACCGGCCTGCTCAACACGGGCGCGATGCTGGGCGCCGAGCTCGGCGGCGGATTGAACGCGCTGTTGCAGACCGGCGCCAACCTCGGGGCCATCTGGGCCAACGCCGCGGCGCAGATCAGCGCCGCGCTGACCAACGCGCTGGCCGCCAGCCTCGGCGTGACGTTCCCGAACCTGTTCCAGACCGGTGTGGCCCTGGCGACCACCCTGGGTGCCGGGCTGAACGGGCTGCTGCAGACCGGCGCCTCGCTCGCCGCCGACGTCGGCGGCGCGCTGAACGGCCTGGGTGGCTCCCTGAGTCTGGCCGTCTCGGCCGGGCTGAGCGGCTCGCTGGCGGGCCTGGGCCCGCTGGGCGTGGCCATCGAGACCGGCCTCAGCGGCGGCTTCTCCGGCCTGGCCAACCTGGGCGGGACGCTGGCCGCCGAGCTGGGGACCGGCCTCAACGGGTTGATCCAGACAGGCGAGGCGTTCGCGGCCAATTTCGGTGCGGCGCTGGGCAATCTGGGTGGGTCGTTCGGTGCGGCGCTGCAGTTGGCGCTGAGTGGCAACCTGGCGGGCCTGGGTGGTCTGCTGGGTCTGCCGGCCTCGCTGGCGGCGAGCCTGCAGACGGGTCTCAACGGGCTGGTCAACACCGGTGCGACGTTGGCCACCTCGCTGGGGGCCGGCCTCAACGCCGCCCTGCAGACCGGGGCGTCGCTGGCCGCCGACATCGGTGGGGCGCTCAACGGGTTGGGTGGTTCGCTCGGTGTGGCGTTGTCGGGCATGTTGAGCGGGTCGCTGGCGGGCCTGGGCCCGCTGGGCGCGGTCATCGAGGCGGGTTTGACCGGCGGCCTCAACGGGTTGGTCAACACCGGTGCGACGCTGCTGAATTCGTTCGGGGCGGGTCTCAACGGGTTGATCCAGACCGGGGAGTCGTTCGCGGCCAACTTCGGTGCGGCGCTGGGCAATCTGGGTGGGTCGTTCGGTGCGGCGCTGCAGTTGGCGCTCAGCGGCAACCTGGCGGGTCTGAGTGGTCTGCTGGGTCTGCCCGCGTCGCTGGCGGCGAGCCTGCAGACGGGTCTGAACGGGCTGGTCAACACCGGCGCGACTCTGGCCACCTCGCTGGGGGCCGGCCTCAACGCCGCCCTGCAGACCGGTGCCTCGCTGGCCGGCGACATCGGCGGGGCGCTCAGCGGCTTCGGCGCCTCGCTGGGCGGGGCCCTGTCGCTCGCCCTGAGCGGTTCACTGGCCGGTCTCGGCCCGCTGGGCGCGCTGATCCAGGCGGGTCTGAGCGGCGGCCTCAACGGCCTGCTCAACACCGGCGCGACGCTGGCCACCTCGCTGGGTGCCGGGCTGAACGGGTTGATCCAGACGGGCGAGGCGTTCGCGGCCAATTTCGGTGCGGCGCTGGGCAATCTGGGTGGGTCGTTCGGTGCGGCGCTGCAGTTGGCGCTGAGTGGCAACCTGGCGGGTCTGAGTGGTCTGCTGGGTCTGCCGGCCTCGCTGGCGGCGAGCCTGCAGACGGGTCTGAACGGGTTGATCACCACGGGTGCGAACCTGGCGGCGACCCTTGGTGGTGGGCTCAACGGTGTGCTGCAGACCGGGGCGTCGCTGGCCGCCGACATCGGTGGGGCGCTCAACGGGTTGGGTGGTTCGCTCGGTGTGGCGTTGTCGGGCATGTTGAGCGGGTCGCTGGCGGGCCTGGGCCCGCTGGGCGCGGTCATCGAGGCGGGTTTGACCGGCGGCCTCAACGGGTTGGTCAACACCGGTGCGACGCTGCTGAATTCGTTCGGGGCGGGTCTCAACGGGTTGATCCAGACCGGGGAGTCGTTCGCGGCCAACTTCGGTGCGGCGCTGGGCAATCTGGGTGGGTCGTTCGGTGCGGCGCTGCAGTTGGCGCTCAGCGGCAACCTGGCGGGCCTGAGCGCGCTGCTGGGCCTGCCGGCCTCGCTGGCCGCCACCCTGCAGACCGGCTTCAACGGCCTGGCCAACGTCGGCGGAGCCCTCGCGGGCAACCTCGGTGCCGGACTCAACGTGCTGGTACACACCGCCGAGGGCCTGGCCACCGACATCGGTGTGGCACTCAACGGCCTCGGCGGTTCGGTAGGCGCGAACCTTTACGCCGCCCTGAACGCGTCGCTGGCGGGTCTCGGCCCGCTAGGGCTGGCCATCGAAGGCGGCCTGACCGGCGGGCTGTCGGGCCTGGCCAACCTGGGTGGCACCCTGGCCAGCACGCTGGGTGCCGGGCTGAACGGGTTGATCCAGACGGGCGAGGCGTTCGCGGCCAATTTCGGTGCGGCGCTGGGCAATCTGGGTGGGTCGTTCGGTGCGGCGCTGCAGTTGGCGCTCAGTGGCAACCTGGCGGGTCTGAGTGGTCTGCTGGGTCTGCCGGCCTCGCTGGCGGCGAGCCTGCAGACGGGTCTGAACGGGTTGATCACCACGGGTGCGAACCTGGCGGCGACCCTTGGTGGTGGGCTCAACGGTGTGCTGCAGACCGGGGCGTCGCTGGCCGGCGACATCGGTGGGGCGCTCAACGGGTTGGGTGGTTCGCTCGGTGTGGCGTTGTCGGGCATGTTGAGCGGGTCGCTGGCGGGCCTGGGCCCGCTGGGCGCGCTGATCCAGGCGGGTCTGACCGGCGGCCTCAACGGGTTGGTCAACACCGGTGCGACGCTGCTGAATTCGTTCGGGGCGGGTCTCAACGGGTTGATCCAGACTGGGGAGTCGTTCGCGGCCAACTTCGGTGCGGCGCTGGGCAATCTGGGTGGGTCGTTCGGTGCGGCGCTGCAGTTGGCGCTCAGCGGCAACCTGGCGGGCCTGAGCGCGCTGCTGGGCCTGCCCGCCTCGCTGGCGGCCAGCCTGCAGACCGGCCTGAACTCGCTGATCAACACCGGGGCGAACCTGGCGGCCAACCTCGGTGGCAGCCTGAACGGGCTGCTGCAGACCGGGGTCGCGCTGACCGGCAGCCTCGGCGCCGCCCTCAACGGGTTCGGTGCCTCACTGAACGCCGCCCTGTCGCTGGCCCTGAACGGCTCGCTGGCGGGCCTCGGTCCGCTGGAGGCGGCCATCCAGGCCGGTCTGAGCGGCGGCCTCAACGGCCTGCTCAACCTCGGTGGCACCCTGGCCGCCGACCTCGGTGGGGGCATCAACGCCCTCATCCAGACCGGCGAGAACCTGGCCGCCAGCCTGGGCGCGCTGCTCAACACCAACCTGGCGTTGACGATCAACGCCGCCCTGGCCGCCAGCCTGGGCGCCGCCCTGAGCGGACTGGCCAACGCCGGGGGAGCCCTGACGGCCGGCCTGCGCGGCGGCCTGACGGGCCTGCTCAGCACCACCGCAAACCTGGTCAGCGGGTTGGGTGGGGCGCTGTACGGCCTGGGGCAGACGGGTGGCGCCATCGCGAACATCTGGGTGGACACCACCGCGGCCATCGCCACCGAACTCGGCGACGCTCTCGGCGCGACCGTGGGCGTGGCCTTCCCGGGGGTGTTCCAGACGGCCGAGTCCCTGGCCGTCGACCTCGGCGGTGCCCTCAACGGGCTCGCCCAGACCGGCGGCACCGTCGTGGGCTCGCTGGAGGCCGCCCTGAACGACCTGGGCGCCTCCTTGGAGGCCAGCCTGCAGGCCAGCCTCGGCATCAGCGTCGCCGCGTAAGGGCTGCCAGAACCCGACAACGAAGTGGTGCCGGGCTCCTAACGGAGTCCGGCACCACTTTGTGTCAGGGCAACATTCCGGAGCGTCAGAATGGATTTGCAAAGTGCTGCATAACCATGCAGAATCGTCGAAATGGCCGACGTGATCAGGGTCGCCGTCGCAGGGGCGACCGGCTACGCGGGCGGAGAGATCCTCAGGCTGCTACTCGGGCACCCGGCCTACGGCGACGGACGGCTTTCCATCGGCGTGGTGACCGCCGCGGCCAGCGCCGGCAGCGCCCTCGGTGAGCACCACCCGCACCTGACGCCCTTGGCCCAGCGCGTGGTCGAGCCCACCGACCGTTCCGTCCTCGTCGGCCACGACGTGGTGTTTTTGGCGCTGCCGCACGGGCATTCGGCGGCGCTGGCCGAAGTGCTGAGCCCCCAAACCCTGATCGTCGACTGCGGCGCGGACTTCCGGCTCACCGACGCCGCCGCCTGGGAGCGCTTCTACGGATCCCCCCACGCCGGCAGCTGGCCATACGGCCTTCCGGAGCTTCCCGGTGGGCGCGAACGGCTGCGCGGCGCGCGCCGCATCGCCGTCCCGGGCTGTTACCCGACCGCGGCGCTGCTGGCGCTGTGGCCGGCGGTCGCCGAGGGCCTGATCGAGCCCGCCGTCACCGTCGTGGCCGTCAGCGGCACGTCGGGCGCCGGTCGTGCCGCCAAGACGGACCTGCTCGGCTCGGAGGTCATCGGGTCGGCGCGGGCCTACAACATCGCCGGAGCCCACCGGCACACCCCCGAGATCGCCCAGGGGTTGGGCGCGGTCGCCGACCGCGACGTCACGGTGTCGTTCACCCCGGTGCTGATCCCCACCTCCCGCGGGATTTTGGCGACCTGCACGGCGCGCACCCGATCCCCGCTGTCCCAGCTGCGGGCCGCCTACGAAAAGGCCTACCAGACGGAGCCTTTCATCTACGTGATGCCCGAGGGGCAGCTGCCGCGCACCGGCGCGGTCATCGGCAGCAACGCGGCCCACGTCGCCGTGGCCGTCGACGAGGCCGCCGAGACCTTCGTGGCGATCGCCGCGATCGACAACCTGGTCAAGGGCACCGGCGGTGCCGCGGTGCAGTCGATGAACCTGGCGCTGGGCTGGCCGGAGACCCAGGGCCTTTCGGTGGTCGGGGTGGCGCCGTGAGGTTGCTGCGCGAGCAGGGCGTGACCGCCCCGGCCGGATTCCGGGCCGCCGGCATCGCCGCCGGTATCAAGGCGTCCGGGGCCCGCGACCTCGCGCTGGTCTTCAACGAGGGGCCCGACTATGCCGCCGCCGGTGTCTTCACCTCCAACAAAGTCAAGGCCGCGCCGGTGCTGTGGAGCCAGCAGGTGCTCACCACCGGCCGGCTGCGTGCGGTCATCCTCAACTCCGGCGGCGCCAACGCCTGCACCGGGCCGGGAGGCTTCCAGGACACCCACGCCACGGCGGAGGCCGTCGCGGCCGCGTTGTCGGAATGGGGGACCGAGACCGGGGCCATCGAGGTCGCGGTCTGCTCCACCGGCCTCATCGGCGACCGGTTGCCGATGGACAGGGTGCTCGCCGGGGCCCGCGACATCGTGCGCGAGATGGCCGGCGGCCTGTCCGGAGGCGACGAGGCCGCCCAGGCCATCATGACCACCGACAAGGTCGCCAAACAGGTTGCGGTGCATCACCCCGACGCCTGGACGGTCGGCGGGATGGCCAAGGGGGCGGGCATGCTCGCCCCATCGCTGGCCACCATGCTGTGCGTGCTCACCACCGACGCCGCCGTCGAGCCGGCGGCCCTCGACACCGCGCTGCGCCGCGCCACCGCGCGCACCTTCGACCGGCTCGACGTCGACGGCAGCTGCTCCACCAACGACACCGTGCTGCTGCTGGCCTCGGGGGCCAGCGGAATCGCCCCGCCCCAGGCCGATCTCGACGAGGCCGTGCTGCGGGCCTGTGACGACCTGTGCGCGCAGCTGCAGGCTGACGCCGAGGGTGTCACCAAACGCGTCATCGTCACCGTCACCGGGGCCGCCTCCGACGACGACGCGCTGACCGTCGCGCGCCTGGTAGCCCGCGACAGCCTGGTCAAAACCGCGCTGTTCGGGTCCGACCCCAACTGGGGCCGGGTGCTGGCAGCCGTCGGTATGGCGCCGGTCCACCTGGACCCCGACCGGATCGCCGTGTCGTTCAACGGTTCCGCGGTGTGCGTCGACAGCGTCGGGGTGCCCGGGGCGCGCGAGGTGGACCTGTCGGTCACCGACATCGACGTCACCATCGACCTCGCGGTCGGTGACGGGCGGGCCGCCGTCCGGACCACCGACCTCTCGCACGCCTATGTCGAAGAGAACTCGGCCTACAGCTCGTGAACGTCGACACCCTGCCCACGCAGCTCAAGGCCGAGGTGCTGGCCGAGGCCCTACCGTGGCTCAAGCAACTGCACGGCAAGATCGTCGTGGTCAAATACGGCGGCAACGCCATGATCGACGACACGCTCAAACACGCCTTCGCCGCGGACATGGCCTTCCTGCGCAACTGCGGCATCCACCCGGTCGTCGTGCACGGCGGCGGCCCCCAGATCACGGCCATGCTGCGGCGCCTCGGCATCGCGGGCGACTTCAAGGGCGGATTCCGCGTCACCACACCGGAAGTGCTCGACGTGGCGCGGATGGTGTTGTTCGGGCAGGTCGGGCGCGAGCTGGTCAACCTCGTCAACGCGCACGGGCCCTATGCCGTCGGCGTGACCGGTGAGGACGCCCAGCTGTTCACCGCGATCCGGCGCAGCGTCAACGTCGACGGCGTGGCCACCGACATAGGCCTGGTCGGAGACGTCGCCCACGTCAACACAGCCGCATTGCTGGATCTCATTGCAGCGCGCCGCATCCCGGTGGTGTCGACGCTGGCGCCCGACGAGGACGGCGTGGTGCACAATATCAACTCCGACACCGCCGCCGCGGCGCTGGCCGAAGCCCTTGGGGCCGAAAAGCTTTTGGTGCTCACCGATATCGAGGGCCTGTACACGCGGTGGCCCGAGAAAGAATCGCTGGTCAGCGAAATCGACACCGCTACACTGTCGCAACTGCTACCCACGCTGGAGGAGGGCATGATCCCCAAGGTCGAGGCGTGTCTGCGGGCCGTCACCGGTGGCGTGCCCAGCGCCCACATCATCGACGGCCGGGTCGAACACTGTGTGTTGGTGGAGCTTTTCACCGACGCGGGCACCGGGACCAAGGTGGTGCGCGCCGGCGACGATAAGCGGCGCGGTGCGATCGGAAAAGCTGCGGAGGAGCGGCGCAGGTGACAAGCGTGACGGACACGGCCACAATTCGGCAGCGGTGGGAAGCCGTGATGATGAACAACTACGGCACCCCGACCGTCGCCCTGGCCCGCGGTGACGGCGCCACGGTCACCGACGTGGACGGCAAGACCTACCTGGACCTGCTCGCCGGCATCGCGGTCAACGTCCTGGGCCATCGGCACCCCGCGGTCGTGGAGGCCGTCACGCAGCAGATGCGGACATTGGGCCACACCTCGAACCTCTACGCCACCGAACCCGGCATCGCGCTCGCCGAGGAACTGGTCGCCCTGCTCGACGCGCCCGCGCCGGCCCGGGTGTTCTTCTGCAACTCCGGCGCCGAGGCCAACGAGGCGGCCTTCAAGCTGTCCCGGCTCACCGGGCGCACCAAAATTGTTGCTGCACAAGGTGGTTTCCACGGCCGGACGATGGGGGCGCTGGCGCTGACGGGCCAGCCGAGCAAGCAGGCGCCGTTCGAGCCGCTGCCCGGCCACGTCACCCACGTGCCCTACGGGGACGCCGACGCGCTGGCCGCCGCGGTCGACGACGCCACGGCCGCAGTGTTCCTCGAACCGATCATGGGGGAGGGCGGCGTCGTCGTCCCGCCCGCCGGCTATTTGCCCGCCGCGCGCGAGATCACCGCGCGGCACGGCGCGCTGCTGGCCATCGACGAGGTGCAGACCGGAATGGGCCGCACCGGGGCGTTTTTCGCCCACCAGCACGACGGCATCACCCCCGACGTGGTGACGCTGGCCAAAGGGCTCGGCGGCGGCCTGCCCATCGGCGCGTGCCTGGCCGTCGGACCGGCCGCCGACCTGCTGACGCCGGGACTGCACGGCAGCACCTTCGGCGGCAACCCGGTCTGCACCGCGGCGGCGCTGGCGGTGGTGCGGGTGCTCCGGGACGAGGACCTGGTCCGGCACGCCGAGATGATGGGCAAGTCGCTGCGCCACGGCATCGAGGCGCTCGGGCACCCGCTGATCGACCACGTGCGCGGCCGCGGGCTGCTGCTGGGCGTCGCGCTGAGCGCGCCGCGCGCCAAGGAGGCCGAGGCCGCCGCCCGCGAGGCCGGGTTCCTCATCAACGCCCCGGCGCCCGACGTGCTGCGGCTGGCGCCGCCGCTGATCATCACCGAAGCCCAGGCCGACAGCTTCGTCGCCGCGCTGCCGGGCATCCTGGACGCGGCAGGGACGCCGGCATGAGAAACTTCCTGCGCGACGACGACCTGTCGCCCCAAGAGCAGGCCGAGATCCTCACACTGGCAGCCGAACTCAAGAAGGACCCGTTCAGCCGCCGTCCGCTGGAGGGCCCGCGCGGCGTCGCCGTCATCTTCGACAAGAACTCCACGCGCACCCGGTTCTCGTTCGAGCTCGGCATAGCCCAGCTCGGCGGCCACGCGGTCGTCGTCGACAGCCACGCCACCCAGCTGGGCCGCGACGAGACCCTGCAGGACACCGCGAACGTGTTGTCGCGCTACGTCGAAGCGATCGTCTGGCGCACGTTCGGTCAGGAGCGCCTGGAGGCGATGGCCTCGACCGCGACGGTGCCGGTGGTCAACGCGCTCTCCGACGAGTTCCACCCCTGCCAGGTGCTGGCCGACCTGCAGACCATCGCCGAGCGCAAGGGAACGCTGCGGGGGCTGCGGCTGTCCTACTTCGGCGACGGCGCCAACAACATGGCCCACTCGCTGATGCTGGGCGGGGTCACCGCGGGCATCCATGTCACCATCGCCGCCCCGGACGGCTTCGTCCCGGACCGGGATGTGTTGTCGGCGGCCCACAACCGGGCGCAGGCCACCGGCGCGTCGGTGACCGTCACCACCGACGCCGAGGTGGCCGCCTCCGGCGCCGACGTCCTGGTCACCGACACCTGGACGTCGATGGGGCAGGAGGCCGACGGGCTGGACCGCGTGGGCCCGTTCCGCCCCTATCGGCTCAACCAGCGACTGCTGAGCCTGGCCGACCCCGAAGCCATTGTGCTGCACTGCCTTCCGGCCCACCGAGGTGAGGAGATCACCGACGAGGTGATGGACGGCCCGGCCAGCGCCGTCTGGGACGAGGCCGAGAACCGGCTGCACGCCCAGAAGGCGCTGCTGGTGTGGCTGCTGGAGCGGCGCTCATGACCGCGCCGGCGATGATGCAGAGCGAAGCGGTGAGGAGGAGTGGCGCCGTTGACTAGATCGAAGGCGACACCGGAGACGACGCGGGCCGGGCGGCAGGCCCGGATCGTGGCGATCCTGTCGTCCTCGCCGGTGCGCAGCCAGAGCGAGCTGGCCGCGCGGCTGGCGGGCGAGGGCATCGACGTCACCCAGGCCACGCTGTCGCGCGACCTCGAGGAACTGGGCGCGGTCAAGCTGCGCGGCGCCGACGGCGGCGTCGGGGTCTACATCGTGCCCGAGGACGGCAGCCCGGTGCGCGGGGTGTCCGGCGGCACCGCGCGGCTGTCGCGGCTGCTCAGCGACCTGCTGGTGTCGGCGGACGCCAGCGGGAACCTCGCGGTGCTGCGCACCCCGCCCGGCGCGGCGGACTATTTGGCCAGCGCGATCGATCGCGCGGCGCTACCGTACGTCGTCGGCACCATCGCGGGCGACGACACCGTCTTCGTGGCGGCCCGCGAGCCCATGACCGGTACCGAGCTGGCCAGCGCACTGGAAAAGCTCACGTAAGCGTTTCAACTAAAAGGAGTTGGTTCATGTCAGAACGCGTCATCCTGGCGTATTCCGGTGGGCTGGACACGTCGGTGGCGATCAGCTGGATAGGCAAGGAGACCGGCCGCGAGGTCGTGGCGGTGGCGATCGACCTCGGCCAGGGCGGCGAGGACATGGAGGTCATCCGCCAGCGGGCGCTGGACTGCGGCGCCGTGGAGGCGGTCGTCGTCGACGCACGCGACGAGTTCGCGCAGGGCTACTGCCTGCCCACCGTGCAGAACAACGCGCTCTACATGGACCGCTACCCGCTGGTGTCGGCGATCAGCCGGCCGCTGATCGCCAAACATCTGGTGGCGGCCGCCCGCGAGCACGGCGGCAGCATCGTCGCACACGGCTGCACCGGCAAGGGCAACGACCAGGTGCGCTTCGAGGTCGGATTCGCTTCGCTGGCACCGGATCTCGAGGTGCTGGCGCCGGTGCGCGACTACGCCTGGACGCGGGAGAAGGCCATCGCGTTCGCCGAGGAGAACGCCATCCCGATCAACGTCACCAAGCGCTCGCCGTTCTCCATCGACCAGAACGTGTGGGGCCGCGCGGTGGAGACGGGCTTCCTGGAACACCTGTGGAACGCGCCCACCAAGGACATCTACGCCTACACCGAAGACCCGACCCTGAACTGGAGCACGCCTGACGAGGTGATCGTCGGGTTCGAGCGCGGGGTGCCGGTGTCCATCGACGGCAAGCCGGTCACCATGCTGCAGGCGATCAAGGAGCTCAACGAGCGCGCCGGCGCGCAGGGCGTGGGGCGCCTCGACGTCGTCGAGGACCGCCTGGTGGGCATCAAGAGCCGCGAGATCTACGAGGCGCCCGGGGCGATGGTGCTGATCACGGCCCACACCGAACTCGAGCACGTCACCCTCGAGCGCGAGCTGGGACGGTTCAAGCGCCACACCGACCAGCGCTGGGCCGAACTGGTCTACGACGGCCTGTGGTATTCGCCGCTGAAGACGGCGCTGGAGACGTTCGTCGCCAAGACCCAGGAGCACGTCTCCGGGGAGATCCGGATGGTGTTGCACGGCGGCCACATCGCCGTGAACGGCCGGCGCAGCGCGGAATCCCTCTACGACTTCAACCTGGCCACCTACGACGAGGGCGACAGCTTCGACCAGTCGGCCGCCAAGGGCTTCGTCTACGTGCACGGGTTGTCGTCCAAGCTGGCCGCCCGCCGGGATCTGGCGTGACGGTGCTCGCGGAGAGAAAGTGAGCACGCGGGAGGGGTCGCTGTGGGGCGGGCGGTTCGCCGACGGGCCGTCGGACGCGCTGGCCGCGCTGAGCAAGTCCACCCACTTCGACTGGGTGCTGGCCCCCTACGACGTCACCGCCTCCAAGGCCCACACCGTAATCCTGTTCCGGGCCGGTCTGCTCACCGAAGACCAACGCGACGGGCTGCTGGCCGGCCTGGACAGCCTGGCCTCCGACGTCGCCGACGGCAGCTTCGCCCCGCTGGTCAGCGACGAGGACGTGCACGCCGCGCTCGAGCGCGGACTGATCGACCGGGTCGGGGCCGACCTGGGTGGGCGCCTGCGAGCCGGCCGTTCCCGCAACGACCAGGTGGCCACCCTGTTCCGGATGTGGCTGCGCGACGCGGCCCGCCGGGTCGCCGCCGGGGCGCTCGACGTCGTCGCCGCGCTGGCCACCCAGGCCGGGGCCCACCCGAGTGCGATCATGCCCGGCAAGACCCACCTGCAGTCCGCGCAGCCCGTCCTGCTGGCCCACCACCTGCTCGCGCACGCCCACCCCTTGCTGCGCGACGTGGAACGCATCGTCGACTTCGACAAGCGCGCGGCGATATCGCCCTACGGCTCGGGCGCGCTGGCCGGCTCGTCGCTGGGGCTGGACCCGGACGCCATCGCCGCGGAGCTGGGATTCCGGGCGGCCGCCGAGAATTCGATCGACGCCACCGCGGCCCGCGATTTCGCCGCCGAGGCCGCGTTCGTGTTCGCCATGATCGCCGTCGACCTGTCCCGGCTGGCCGAGGACATCATCCTGTGGAGTTCGACGGAGTTCGGCTACGCCAGGCTGCACGACTCGTGGTCGACCGGGAGCTCGATCATGCCGCAGAAGAAGAACCCCGACATCGCCGAGCTGGCGCGCGGCAAGTCGGGCCGGCTGATCGGCAACCTGACCGGGTTGCTGGCCACGCTGAAGGCCCAGCCCTTGGCCTACAACCGCGACCTGCAGGAGGACAAGGAGCCGGTGTTCGACTCGGTGGCCCAGCTGGAGCTGCTGCTGCCGGCGATGGCCGGGCTAGTGGCCAGCCTGACCTTCGACGTCGAGCGGATGGCGGCCCTGGCCCCGGCCGGCTACACGCTGGCCACCGACATCGCCGAGTGGCTGGTGCGCCAGGGCGTGCCGTTCCGGACCGCGCACGAGGCCGCGGGTGCGGCGGTGCGCACCGCCGAGGCACGCGGCGTCGGCCTCGACGAGCTGACCGACGACGAGTTGGCCGCGATCGGCCCCGAGCTGACGCCCCGGGTCCGGGAGGTGCTGACGATCGAGGGGTCGGTGGCCTCGCGGGACGCCCGCGGCGGCACCGCGCCGGCGCGGGTCGCCGAACAGCTGGAAGCGGTCATGTCACGCCGCGAAAGCCTCGCCGACCAACTGCGCCGCAGGTAGACGCCCGGACCCGGCGTTCCCGCATTCGGAGCGACTAAACTCCGGCATCGTTGAGAAGTGGCCGAAAATCTCGGCCGCGATCTCCGTCTCCAAAAGGGGTGCCGATGAGAAGCGTCGTCGCGGGAGTGTTCGGCGCGTTGCCGCCCTACCGCTATACCCAGCGAGAGCTGACCGACTTCTTCGTCAGCATTCCGGAGTTCGAGGGCTACGAGGACATCGTTCGGCAGCTGCACACCAGCGCCAAGGTCAACGGCCGCCACCTGGTCCTGCCCCTGGAGCGTTACCCCACGCTGACCGAGTTCGGGGTGGCCAACCGCATCTTCATCGACAGCGCCGTCGACCTCGGCTGCAAGGCCCTCGCCGGCGCCCTGGACGAGGCGGGGCTGCAGCCGCAGGACGTCGACCTGCTCATCACGACGACGGTGACCGGGCTGGCCGTGCCGTCCCTGGACGCCCGGATCGCCGGACGGCTGCCTGCGCGACGACGTGCGGCGGGTGCCCCTGTTCGGCCTGGGCTGCGTGGCCGGGGCGGCGGGTGTGGGCCGGCTGCACGACTACCTGCGCGGCGCGCCGGACGGCGTCGCGGCCCTGGTCTCCGTCGAGCTCTGCTCGCTGACCTACCCGGGGTACAAGCCGTCGCTGCCCGGCCTTGTCGGCAGCGCGCTGTTCGCCGACGGGGCCGGCGCGGTGGTCGCCGTCGGCGAGCGCCGCGCCGAACAGACGGGCGCCGGCGGGCCCGACGTCCTCGACTCGCGCAGCCATCTGTACCCGGACTCGCTGCGCACCATGGGCTACGACGTCGGCGCCGCCGGGTTCGAGCTCGTGCTGTCGCGGGACCTGGCGGACACGGTCCGCCAGTACCTGGCCGGGGACGTCACGGCGTTCCTGGGCGACCACGGCCTGACGACCACCGATATCGGCGCGTGGGTCACCCACCCCGGCGGCCCCAAGATCATCGAGGCGATCACCGAAAGCCTGAACCTGCCGCCGCAGGCCCTGGAACTGACCTGGCGCTCGCTCGGGGAGATCGGCAACCTCTCGTCGGCTTCGGTGCTGCATGTGCTGCGCGACACCATCGCCAAACCGCCGCCCAGTGACAGCCCCGGGCTGATGATCGCGATGGGGCCGGGATTCTGTTCCGAACTCGTGTTGCTGCGCTGGCACTGATGCGCGATCGGGGACTGCGCTGCGCGCTTTGAGAGGCCGGGTCGCCCGGTGACCAGCAGCCACGCAGAGCTCGTCGAGGCCCTGCGGAAGACCCTGAAGGAAAACGAGCGGCTCAAGCGCGAGAACCGTCAGTTCCTCGCGCTGGCCACCGAGCCGGTGGCGGTGGTCGGGATGGGCTGCCGCTACCCGGGCGGGGTGGATTCACCGGAAGGCTTGTGGCGGCTGGTCGCCGACGGCCGCGACGTGGTCTCCGAGTTTCCCGCGGACCGGGGCTGGGACGTGGCGGAACTGTTCGATCCCGACCCCGACGCGACGGGCAGGTCCTACACCCGCTCGGGCGGGTTCCTGGCGGACGTGGCCGGCTTCGACGCCGCGTTCTTCGGGATCGCGCCCAGCGAGGCGCTGGCGATGGACCCCCAGCAGCGCCTGCTGCTGGAGGTGTCGTGGGAGGCGTTGGAACGCGCCGGGATCGACCCGTCGACGTTGCGGGGTTCGCCGACGGGCGTGTTCGCCGGGGTGTTCCACGGCTCCTACGGCGGCCAGGGGCGGGTACCCGGCGAGTTGGAGCGCTACGGGCTGCGCGGGTCGACGCTGAGCGTGGCCTCGGGGCGGGTGGCGTACACGCTGGGGCTGGAAGGCCCCGCGGTTTCGGTGGACACGGCGTGCTCGTCGTCGCTGGTGGCGATGCATCTGGCGGTGCAGTCGCTGCGGTCGGGCGAGTGCGATCTCGCGCTGGCCGGTGGTGTGACCGTCATGGCGACCCCGGCGATGTTCGTCGACTTCAGCCGCCAGCGCGCCCTGTCGGCCGACGGCCGGTGCAAGGCGTATGCGGCCGCCGCCGACGGCACCGGGTTCTCCGAGGGCGCCGGGGTGCTGGTGCTGGAGCGCTTGACCGACGCGCGCCGACGGGGCCATCCGGTGCTGGCGGTGCTGCGGGGTACGGCGGTGAACCAGGACGGCGCCTCCAACGGGCTGGCCACGCCCAACGGGCCGGCGCAGCAGCGGGTGATCCGCGCGGCGCTGGCCAGCGCCCGCCTGGGCACGGCCGACGTGGACGTGGTCGAGGGGCATGGCACCGGCACCACGCTCGGGGATCCCATTGAGGCACAAGCACTTCTGGCCACCTACGGCCAGGACCGGCCCGCGGACCGGCCGCTGTGGTTGGGGTCGATCAAGTCGAACATGGGGCACACGTCCGCCGCGGCCGGGACGGCCGGGGTGATCAAGATGGTGCAGGCGATGCGGCACGGCGTGATGCCCAAGACGCTGCACGTCGACGCGCCGACGCCGCACGTGGACTGGTCGGCCGGCGCGGTGTCACTGCTGACCGAGCCGCGCCCATGGCCCGCCGAGGGCCGGCCGCGGCGCGCGGGCGTGTCGTCGTTCGGGATCAGCGGCACCAACGCGCACGTGATCGTCGAAGAGGTCCCCGCCGCGCCGGAAAGCCCGCCGGCACAACGCGCCGATGCGCCGGTGCCCTGGGTGTTGTCGGCCCGGTCGGCCGAGGCGCTGACCAACCAGGCCGCCCGCCTGCTGGCGCACCTGTCGGCCGACGCGGATCTGCATGCGGTGGACGTGGGTTGGTCCCTGGTGTCGACGCGGTCGCTGTTCGAGCACCGGGCGGTGCTGGCGGGGCCGGATCGCGGGCGATTGATGAGCGGGCTGGCCGGTCTGGCCGCCGGCGCCCCGGGCGCGGGTGTGGTGGTGGGCCGGGCGCGGCCGGTGGGCAAGACCGTGTTCGTGTTCCCCGGCCAGGGCTCCCAGTGGACCGGCATGGGTGCCCAGTTGCTCGAGGAATCAACGGTGTTCGCCGAACACATCACCCGCTGCGACAAGGCGCTCGGCGAGCACGTGCCGTGGTCGCTGATCGACGTCCTGCGCGGCGCGCCCGGCGCGCCCGGGCTGGACCGGGTGGACGTGGTGCAGCCGGCGCTGTGGGCGGTCATGGTGTCGCTGGCCCAGTTGTGGCGCTCGGTGGGGGTGCTGCCCGACGCGGTGATCGGCCACTCCCAGGGCGAGATCGCGGCGGCCTACGTGGCCGGGGCGCTGTCGCTCGAGGACGCCGCGCGGGTGGTGGCGTTGCGCAGCCGGCTGCTGGTGCGGCTGGCGGGCGCGGGCGGCATGGTGTCGCTGGCCTGCGGCGCGGAACGGGCGGCCGAGTTGATCGCGCCATGGGCGGATCACCTCAACATCGCCGCGGTCAACGGCGTTTCGGCGGTCGCCGTCTCCGGCACACCGGACGCGCTGGCCGGGCTGATGCGCCGTTGCGCGGCCGAGGACGTGCGGGCCCGCACCATCGACGTGGACTACGCGTCGCATTCGGAACAGGTCGACGCGATCCGCGAGCCCCTCGCCGAGGCGCTGTGCGGCATCGCTCCCCGTTCCTCCTCGGTCGCGTTCTTCTCGACCGTCACCGGCGCCTCCGTCGACACCGCCGCGCTGGACGCCGAGTACTGGTACCAAAGCGTCCGCCAGACAGTGCAATTCGAACGGGCGGTCCGCGCCGCGCACGCCGACGGGTACCGGGTCTTCGTCGAATCCAGCCCGCACCCGGTGCTGATCGCCGGCATCGAGGACACCGTGGCCGAACGCGGCGACGCCGTCGTCGTCCCCACCCTCGGGCGCGACGACGGCGGCCTGCAGCGGTTCCATCTGTCGCTGGGCCAGGCGAGCGTCGCCGGCGTGCGGGTGGACTGGCCCGCGGTGTTCACCGGCCTGGACGCCCGGCGGGTACCGCTGCCGACGTATGGCTTCGCGCGGCGCAGGTTCTGGCTGCCGCCCGCTGCGGCGGGATCCGATGTGGCCGCGGTGGGGTTGGCGCGCATCGAACACGGCGTGCTGGGCGCGACGGTGGAGCGGCCCGACTCGGGCCAGACGGTGTTCACGGGCCGGCTGTCGCTGAGCGCGCAGCCGTGGCTGGCCGATCACGCGGTGGCCGGCACGGTGCTCTACCCGGGGGCCGCCTTCGTGGAGTTGATGTTGCGGGCCGGTGACGAGGTCGGCTGCCCGGTGCTCGAGGAGCTCACCGTGTCGGCGCCGCTGGCGCTGCCGGCGGCCGGCGGGGTGCGGCTGCAGGTCGTGGTGGCCGCTCCCGCCGATTCGGGATCGCGGGCGGTGTCGGTGTATTCCGCCGCGGCGCAGCCCGGTTCGGAGTGGACGCTGCATGCCGAAGCAGTGCTGGGGTCGGATACGGTGGAGCCGGCCGCCGATCTGTCGGTGTGGCCGCCGGTGGGCGCGGAGGCGGTGGACGTCAGCGGCGCCTACGACGAGCTGGCCGGGCGCGGCTACCAGTACGGCCCGGCCTTCCGCGGACTGCGGGCACTGTGGCGGCGGGGCGACGAGATCTTCGCCGCGGTCGAACTCCCGCAGGACGCCGGCGTGACCTCCGGGTTCGGGATTCATCCGGTGGTGCTCGACGCGGCCCTGCACGCGCTGGGAGTGGCCGGCGTCCAGACGCAGCTGGTGCTGCCGTTCTCGTGGCAGGGCGCGTGCCTGCACGCCGAGGGCGCCTCCCGGGCACGGGTGCGGGTGGCCGCGGCCGGGCCGGACGCGGTGTCGGTGGAATTGGCCGACCCGGCCGGCTCGCCGGTGCTGTCGGTGCGGGAGTTGGTGATGCGCCCCGTGTCCGCCGGGCGGCTGGCGCCGGGCCCGGTCGGTGCCGACGGGTTGCTGGAGGTGGTGTGGTCGCCGGTGGCGCCGCGCGGCAGCGACTCCGGCGACGGGACCGTGGTGTGGGAGTGGGCATCCGGCGACGGGCCGGTGACGGGTTCGGTGCGCGCGGCCACCACCGAGGCACTATCGGTGCTGCAGACGTGGCTGGCCGGTGACGGCCCGGGGCTGCTGGTGGTGCTGACCCGGGGCGCGGTGGCCCTGCCGGGTGAGGGGGTCCGCGATCTTGCCGGCGCGGCGGTGTGGGGGTTGGTGCGTTCGGCGCAGGCCGAGCATCCGGGCCGGGTGATGCTCCTCGATTCCGACGCCTCGGTGGAGGTGGGTGATGTAACCGGTTGCGGGGAAACGCAACTGGTGATACGGGCGGGGGTCGTGTACGGCGCCCGGTTGACACCGCCGGCGGCGCCGGCGGGTTTGCGGTTGCCCGCGGACGGCTGCTGGCGCCTGGCGCCCGGCGGCGGAGGCACCATCGAGGATGTGGAGGTGCGGCCCTGCGCGCCGGCGGAACCGGGCGCCGGGCAGGTGCGGGTGGCCGTGGGGGCGGTCGGCGTGAACTTTCGCGACGTGTTGGTGGCGTTGGGGATGTATCCCGGTGGCGGGGACCTGGGCGTCGAGGGTGCCGGTGTGATCGCCGCGGTCGGGCCCGGCGTGACCGGACTGGCCGTCGGCGACCTCGTGACGGGACTCCTCGGGGTGGTGGGCCCGCAGGCCGTGGTCGACCAGCACTCGGTGGTACGCGTGCCGCGGGGCTGGTCGCCGGCCCGGGCCGCGGGCATGCCGGTGGTGTTCCTGACGGCGTGGTACGGGTTGGCGGATCTGGCCGGGCTGCGCGCCGGTGAGCGGGTGTTGGTGCACGCCGCGACGGGCGGGGTCGGGATGGCCGCGGTGCAGCTGGCCAGGCATTGGGGCGTAGAGGTTTTCGCCACGGCCAGCCGCGGCAAGTGGGACACGTTGCGGGACATGGGATTCGACGACGACCACATCGGAGACTCGCGGACGTTGGAGTTCGAGCAGAAGTTCCTGGCCACCACCGGCGGCGCGGGTGTGGACGTGGTGCTCAACTCGCTGGCCGGTGAGTTCACCGACGCCTCATTGCGGCTGTTGGCCCCGGGCGGGCGCTTCATCGACATGGGCAAGACCGACATCCGCGATGCCCAGGTCGTCGCCCGGGACCATCGGGGAGTGCGGTACCGCGCGTTCGACCTCCTGGAGGCGGGCCCCGACCGTTGCGCGCAGCTGCTGGCCGAGGTGGTCGGGCTGCTGGACGACGGTGTGTTGGCGCCGTTGCCGGTCAAGACTTTCGACGTGCGCCGCGCGGCGGACGCCTACCGGTTCGTCAGCCAGGCGCGGCATGTCGGCAAGGTGGTGCTCACCATGCCCGACGCGCCCGGCGTCGGGCTGGCCGCGGGCACGGTGCTGATCACCGGCGGAACGGGCATGGCCGGGTCCGCGCTGGCCCGGCACCTGGTGAGCCGCCACGGGGTGCGGCACCTCCTGCTGGTCAGCCGCGCGGGCCCCGACGCGGCCGGGGCCGCGGAACTGGTGGATGGGCTGCGCGAGGCCGGGGCCGAGGTATCGGTCGTGGCCTGCGACGTGGCCGACCGCGACGCGCTGGCGGCGATGCTCGCACGGATCCCCGCCGACCGCCCGCTCAGCGGGGTGGTCCACGCCGCCGGGGTGCTCGACGACGGGCTGATCTCCTCGTTGACCCCGGAACGGGTCGATGCGGTGTTGCGGGCCAAGGCCGATGCCGCCTGGCATCTGCATTCGCTGACCCGGGATCTCGACCTCGCGGCGTTCGTGATGTTCTCCTCGATGGCCGGGATCGTCGGCACGCCCGGTCAGGGCAACTACGCCGCGGCCAACAGCTTCCTGGACGCGCTGGCCGGATTCCGGCGCGCCCGCGGCCTGCCCGGGCTGTCGCTGGCCTGGGGGCTCTGGGAGCAGTCCTCGACGATGACGGCGCACCTCGCAGCCCGGGACAAGGCCCGGATGAGCCGGGTCGGGCTGGCACCGCTGTCCACGCAACAGGCGCTCGCGTCGTTCGACGCCGCCCTGCTCGCGGACAGCCCCGTGGTGGTGGCCTCGCACCTGGATCGGGCCGCGCTGTCCGGTCACGCCGCGGCGCTGCCGCCGCTGCTGCTGGGCCTGGCTACCCGTCCCACCCGCCGCGTCGTCGCCGACACCGGGGCCACCGCGTCGGTGGGCGGCCTCGGTGCGCGCCTGCACGGGCTGAGCCCCGAGACGCGGCGGCGTGACCTGGTGAGCGTGGTGTGCAGCAACGCCGCCACCGTGCTGGGCCTTGCGCAGGCCGCAGACCTCGACGGCGGCCGTACCTTCCAGGAGCTCGGCTTCGACTCGCTGACGGCCGTCGAGTTGCGTAACCGGCTCAAAACCGCCACCGGGCTATCCCTTTCGCCCACCCTGATCTTCGACTACCCGACCCCGACCGCCCTGGCCGAGTACCTCGACACCCAGCTCGGCGCCACCACCGCTACCGCGGAACCCGACCTGATGACCCGTTTCCATGCCGTCGCACGCGAACTGCAAACCCTGCTCGACCGCCCGGACGCCGGGCCCGACGACAAGGCGCAGATGTCCACCCGGCTGCGCCACCTTCTCGCCGCACTGACCACCGCCGCTCGCCCCGACGACGACACCGACGACGACATCCAGGCCGCCAGCGAAAGCGAACTCTTCGCCATCCTCGACGAGGAACTCGGCCACTGATGCCCCAGATCTTGAGGAGTGACGATGCCGGGCACCGATGACAAGCAGCTCGACTACCTGAAGCGGCTCACCGCGGACCTGCGCCGCACCCGGCGCCAACTGTCCGAGCTGGAGGGCAGGCTCTCCGAGCCGGTGGCGGTGGTGGGGATGGGTTGCCGGTACCCGGGCGGGATCGACTCCCCGGAACGCCTGTGGGAGTTGGTCATCGAGGGCCGCGACGCCGTCGGCGACTTCCCGGCGGACCGCGGCTGGGACGTGGACGCCCTCTACGACCCTGATCCCGACGCCCGCGGCAAGATGTACACGCGCCGGGGCAGCTTCCTGCACGACGCCGCCGACTTCGACGCCGGGTTCTTCGGCATCGGACCCAGCGAGGCGCTGGCGATGGACCCGCAGCAACGCATGCTGCTGGAGATCTCGTGGGAAGCCCTGGAACGGGCCGGGATCGACCCGCTCGGGTTGCGCGGTTCGGCGACCGGGGTGTTCGCCGGGGTCATCCACGCCGGATACGGCGGCGAGGTCAAGGGGGAGCTGGAGGGATACGGCCTCACCGGATCGACGCTGAGCGTGGCCTCGGGCCGGGTGTCCTACGTGCTCGGCCTGGAAGGCCCTGCGGTGTCGGTGGATACGGCGTGCTCCTCCTCGTTGGTGGCGATGCACCTGGCGGCGCAGTCGCTGCGCTCGGGCGAGTGCGATCTGGCGCTGGCCGGGGGCGGGACGGTGATGGCGACCCCCGCGGCGTTCGTCGAGTTCAGCCGGCAGCGGGCGATGGCCGCCGACGGCCGATGCAAGGTGTATGCCGGTGCCGCGGACGGGACTTCGTGGTCGGAGGGTGTCGGCGTGCTGGTGCTGGAGCGGTTGGCCGACGCGCGGCGGCTGGGCCACCCAGTCCTGGCGCTGCTGCGGGGTTCGGCGGTGAACCAGGACGGCGCCTCCAACGGTTTGACCGCCCCCAACGGGCCGTCGCAGCAACGGGTGATCCGGGCGGCGCTGGCCGGTGCGGGGCTGAGCACCGCCGACGTGGCCGTGGTGGAGGGCCACGGGACCGGAACCGTGCTGGGCGATCCGATCGAGATCCAGGCGCTTCTGGCGACGTACGGGCAGGGCCGCCCGGCGGATCGCCCGCTGTGGTTGGGGTCGATCAAATCCAACATCGGCCACACCTCGGCCGGCGCCGGGGTGGCCGGGGTGATCAAGATGGTGCAGGCGATTCGCCACGGCGTCATCCCGCAGACCCTGCACGTGGATGTGCCGACGCCGCACGTGGACTGGGCGGCCGGCGCGGTGTCGCTGCTGACCGGGCCGCAGCCGTGGCCGGACGGCCCGCGACGGGCCGGGGTGTCGTCATTCGGGATCAGCGGGACCAATGCGCACGTGATCGTGGAACAGCCACCCTCGGAACCGGACGAAAGCGTCGACGCCGAAGCCGACGACTCCCGGCCCGTGGTGCCCGTGCTGGTGTCGGGCCACTCGGATGCGGCGTTGGCCGCCCAGGCCGGGCGGCTGCTGGAGCACCTGAGCGCGCACGAGGACCTGCGGGTGGTGGACGTGGCCTGGTCGTCGGCGACCACGCGGTCGGTCCTCGAACACCGCGCCGTCCTGGTGGGCGCCGACCGCGGCGAGTTGGCGCGCGGGCTGGCGGCATTGGCCTCGGGCGACTCCGGTGCGGCCCTCGTGGGCCGCGCACGGCCGAACGGCAAGACGGTGTTCGCGTTTCCCGGCCAGGGCTCGCAGCGGCTCGGGATGGGCGCCCAGCTCTATGGGCGGTTCGGCGAGTTCGCCCGCGCCTTCGACGAGGCCGCGGCGGCACTGGACGCCCATCTGCGCCGCCCGCTGCGCCAGGTGATGTGGGGCGACGACCCGGAACTGTTGCAGCACACCGAGTTCGCCCAGCCGGCCCTGTTCGCCATCGAGGTCGCGATGGCGGCGCTGTGGCGATCCTGGGGGGTGGTCCCCGACATCGTGATGGGCCACTCGGTCGGGGAGATCGCCGCGGCCCACGTCGCCGGGGTGTTGTCCCTGGCCGACGCCGCTCGGCTGGTCGCCGCGCGCGGCCGGCTGATGGCGGACCTGCCCGCGGGCGGGGTGATGGTGGCCGTCGCCGCCGGTGAGGACCAGGTGGCGCCGTTGCTCACCGAGGGGGTGAGCGTCGCGGCGGTCAACGGGCCCACGTCGCTGGTGATTTCGGGCGAGCGGGCCGCGGTCGACGCCATTGCCGACCAGTTGGCCGCACGCGGCAGGCGGGTGCATCGGCTGGCCGTCTCGCATGCGTTCCATTCGGCGCTGATGGAGCCGATGCTGGAGGATTTCTCCGCGGTACTGGACGGCGTGACGGCCGGCGCGCCCCGAATGGCGTTGGTGTCCAACCTGACCGGCGAGCTGGCCGATACCGGTTACGGCTCGGCGCACTACTGGGTGGAGCACGTGCGCCGGCCGGTGCGCTTCCTCGACGGAGTGCGCCTGGCCGAGTCGCTGGGCGCCGGGGTCTTCCTCGAAGTGGGCCCCGGTGCGGCGTTGACGGCCTCGGTGCAGCAGAGCCTGCGCGACGACCGGGCCATGTCGGTCGTGACGATGCCTAAGAACGGCCCCGAGATCGACGCGCTGCTCGCCGCGGCGGGCCGGCTGTTCACCGCCGGCGCCGGTGTGGACTGGCGCGCGGTGTTCGCCGGTCTGGACGTGCGAACGGTGCCGCTGCCGACGTATGCGTTCCAGCGGCGCCGGTTCTGGCTGCCGGCCTCCTCGGTGGGGTCGCGGGACGCGGGCGGTCTGGGACTGGTCGGGACCGGGCACCCGCTGCTGGGCGCGGTGGTGCAGCGGCCGGATTCGGGCGGGGTGGTGTTGACGGGCCGCCTGTCGGTGGGCACCCAGCCTTGGCTGGCCGACCACGCCGTCGGTGGCGTGCTGCTCTTTCCCGGAGCCGGGTTCGTGGAGCTGGTGCTGCGGGCCGGTGACGAGGCCGGCTGCCCGGTGCTCGAGGAGCTGACGTTGTCGGCGCCGTTGCTGCTGCCCGCGTCCGGCGGTGTGCAGGTACAGGTGGTGGTCGACGCCGCCGGCGCAGCCGGTGCTCGTACGTTCGCCGTGTATTCATCGGGGGAAGAACAGGATTCGGAGTGGACCAGGCACGCCGAAGGCACCCTGGGCGCGGCCGCGGTCGCGCCCGGCGCGGACCTGGCGGTGTGGCCGCCCGTCGGCGCGACGGCGGTGGACGCCGGCGGGGCCTATGACCGGCTGGCCGGGCGTGGCTACGGGTATGGCCCGGCCTTTCGCGGCCTGCGGGCGGTGTGGCGGCGGGGGAGCGAGGTGTTCGCCGAGGTCGATGTTCCGCAGGACGCCAATGTGGCGTTGGGCGGCTTCGGGATTCACCCCGTGGTGCTCGACGCGGCGTTGCATGCGCTGGGGGTCGCCGACGAGCAGGCGGCGGCCGTGCTGCCGTTCTCCTGGCAAGGGGTGTGCCTGCACGCGGCCGGCGCGTCACGGATCCGGGTGCGGCTGGCGCCGGCGGGAACGGGCGCGGTGTCGGTCGAGCTGGCCGACGCGTCGGGCCTGCCGGTGTTGTCGGTGCGGGAGTTGTCGCTACGCCCCGTCTCCGCCGAGCAGTTGGCCGCGGCCGGTGGCCGCTCGGGCCGTGACGGGCTCCTCGAGGTGGTGTGGTCCCCGGTGTCCCCGGCCGACGACGCGGTCGGTGGCGAGCACTCGGTCTGGGAATGCTCGGCCGCGGGTGGGGGAGCGCTCAAATCGGTCCACGCGGCCACCAGCGAGGCGCTGACGACGTTGCAGTCCTGGCTGACTCGCGACGGGGCGGGGCCGTTGGTGGTGTCCACCCGCGGGGCGGTGGCCCCGGCCGACGAGGGCGTCGACGATCTCGCCGGCGCCGCGGTGTGGGGCCTGGTCCGGTCGGCGCAGGCCGAGCATCCGGGCCGGTTCGTGCTGGTCGATTCGGACGGATCCGTCGAGCTCGACACCGTACTCGCCTGTGGTGAGCCACAATTGGTGGTGCGCGACGGCGTCGTTCACGGCGCCCGGCTGAGGCCGGCCGCCGCACAATTCCTGCGATTGCCCTCCGATGGCTGGCGGTTGGCCGCCGGCGGCGGGGGGACGCTGGACGACGTGACGTTGCAGCAGTGCCCGCGCGCGGAACTGGCGGCCGGGCAGGTGCGGGTGGCGCTGGCCGCGGCCGGGGTGAACTTCCGGGACGTGCTGGTGGCGTTGGGCATGTATCCGGGTGCGGCGCAGCTGGGCGCCGAGGGGGCCGGGATCGTCGTCGAGGTTGCCCCGGACGTGACGGGGTTGGCCGTCGGCGATGCGGTGCTCGGGATCGTCGGGCTGACGGGGTCCGAAGCGGTGGTGGATCGGCGGTTGGTTGTCCGGGTGCCGCAGGGGTGGGCGCTGTCCCAGGCCGCCGGTGTGCCGGTGGTGTTCCTGACGGCGTGGTACGGGTTGGCGGATCTGGCCGGGCTGCGCGCCGGTGAGCGGGTGTTGGTGCACGCCGCGACGGGCGGGGTCGGGATGGCCGCGGTGCAGCTGGCCAGGCATTGGGGCGTAGAGGTTTTCGCCACGGCCAGCCGCGGCAAGTGGGACACGTTGCGGGACATGGGGTTCGACGACGATCACATCGGAGACTCGCGGACGTTGGAGTTCGAGCAGAAGTTCCTGGCCACCACCGGCGGCGCGGGTGTGGACGTGGTGCTCAACTCGCTGGCTGGGGAGTTCACCGACGCCTCGTTGCGGTTGCTGCGCCCCGGTGGGCGCTTCATCGAGATGGGCAAAACGGATCTGCGCGACCCCCGGGTCGTCGCCGAGCGATACCGCGACGTCTGTTACCGGGCATTCGATCTCATGGAGGCCGGGGAAGACCGCATCGCGGCGATGCTCGGCGAGCTGACGGCCTTGTTCGCCGAGGGAGCCCTCGAGCCGTTGCCGGTCAAGGCTTTCGATGTGCGGCGCGCCGCGGACGCCTACCGGTTCGTCAGCCAGGCCCGCCATATCGGCAAGGTGTTGCTCACGCTGCCCGGCGCGCCCGGCGTCGGGCTGGCCGCGGGCACGGTGCTGATCGCCGGTGGAACCGGCATGGCGGGCGCCGCGGTGGCCCGGCACCTGGTGAGCCGTTACGGCGTTCGGCATCTGGTGTTGGCCGGTCGTCGCGGTCCGGCCGCCGACGGTGTCGATCTGCTGGTGGAGGAGTTGTCGCAGCGGGGGACGCGGGTGTCGGTGGTGGCCTGCGACGTGGCCGATCGGGACGCGCTGGCGGCACTGCTGGCCGGCGTGCCCGAGGAACATCCGTTGACGGGCGTGATCCACGCCGCCGGCGTCCTCGACGACGGCATGGTCGCGTCGCTGACCCCGGATCGGGTGGACACGGTGCTGCGTGCCAAGGTCGATGGGGCCTGGCATCTGCACGAACTGACCCAAGATCTGGATCTGGCCGCGTTCGTGCTGTTTTCGTCGCTGGCGGGGATCGTGGGCGCGCCCGGCCAGGGCAACTATGCCGCCGCCAACAGCTTCCTCGATGCGCTGGCCGCGTACCGGCGTGCGCACGGGTTGCCGGGCCTGTCGCTGGCCTGGGGGCTGTGGGAGCAGGCCTCGGGTATGACCGCCCATCTGGGCGATCGCGACAGATCCCGCATCGGCCGGTCCGGCCTGGCGGCCCTGTCGAGCGAGCAGGCGCTCGAACTGTTCGACACCGCCTTGCTGGGCGAGCGCCCCGTCGTGGTGGCCACGCGGCTGGACCGGGTTGCGTTGGCCGGCAACGCCGACGACCTGCCGCCGTTGTTGCGGGAGCTGGCCGCCCGCCCGACGCGGCGTGTCGTCGCCGACGCCGACGCCACCATGGCGGCGACCGGATTACGGGCGCGGCTGGAGGGTATGACCGCCGAGCGGCGCCGCCGCGAACTCGTGGACCTGGTCTGCGGCAATGCCGCCACCGTGTTGGGCCAAAGTGTCGCGGACATCGACGGCGACAAGGCTTTCCAAGACCTCGGGTTCGATTCGCTGACCGCGGTCGAATTGCGCAACCGGCTCAAGACGGCGACGGGGCTGACCCTGTCGCCCACGGTGATCTTCGATCACCCCACGCCGTCTGCTCTGGCCGAGTACGTCGACGCCGAAATCGCTACCGGCACAGTAGCTTCGGGTGACAAGCAGCCGAATCCGATGGCCCGCTTCAACGACATCGCCCGGGAACTGCAGGCTCTGCTCGACAGACCGGGCTGGAATACCGACGACAGGGCGCGGTTGAGCGCTCGGCTGCAGGTCATGCTCGCGGGCCTGACCGCCCCGCCCGAACCGGAGTACGCCGACGTCCCGTTCGACGACGACATCAACACCGCGACCGAGAGTCAGCTCTTCGCGATCCTCGACGACGACGCCGGGCCCTAAACCTGCGTGGGCCGGGTCAGCCGGTAGCGCCGTCGTGACCGGGTGTGCCCGTGGTACCGCCGGACGCGCCACTGCCGACGCTGCCACCGCCGGCGCCCGTGCCACCGTGGCCACCGGGCGAGCCGCCGTCGCCGCCGTCGCCGCCGTTTCCGCCGCTGCCGCCGGAACCCGTGGCGGAGGCGAGGAGACCGCCCGCGCTGCCGGAGCCGCCGGTAGCGCCCACCGTGCCGTCGCCGCCGGTCCCGCCGGTGCCGCCGCCGATCGCGTCGCCGCCGGTTCCGCCGTTGCCCCCGGCGCCGCCGGTTCCGCCGTCACCGCCGCTGCCGCCGATCAGGCCGACGATGCCGCCCGCACCGCCGCGGCCCCCGATGGCTGCGGTGCCGCCGGCTCCGCCCGTTCCGCCGTTGCCGCCGCCGGTCGCCGTCCCGCCGTCGCCGCCGGTCCCGCCGGCGCCACCGGCCCCACCGACACCGCCGTCGCCCGTCCCGACCGTGGCGCCGGCGCCGCCCGCCCCGGCGCTTCCGCCGTCACCGCCGGTCCCGCCGCCGCCGCCGCTGCCGCCATCGGTTGCGGTCCCACCGACACCGCCGTCACCGCCGGCGCCGCCGGCGCCGCCGGTCCCGCCGGCGGCGCTTCCCAGCAGACCGGTGCCGCCGATGCCTCCTGCGCCGCCGGCGCCGCCGCCACCGCCGGTGCCGCCGCTGCCGCCGTTGATCCCGCCGACTCCGGCGCCGCCCGCACCGCCCGTGCCGCCCGTGCCGCCCTTCAGCCCCGCACTGCCGTCGAGATTGCCCAGCACGTCGCCGCCGGCGGCGCCGTTGTCTCCGGTGCCGCCGGTGCCGCCGGTGCCGCCGTTGCCGCCGTTGCCGCCTTGCCCGGCCGCGCCGCTGGTGCCCGCGCCGTCGCCGACGGTGCCGGCCGTTCCGCCCGCCCCGGCGTTGCCGCCGTTGCCGCCGTTGCCGCCGGCGGCTCCCGCCTGCCCGAGCCCGAGGCTGCTGCCGGCGTCGGCGCCGTTGCCGCCGATGCCCCCGTCGCCGCCGGTACCGCCGCTGCCGTTGGCTGCCGTGGTGCCCCCGGCATCGCCTCCCGCCCCGCCGGTTCCGCCGGCTCCGCCGTTGCCGCCGTTGCCGCCGGTGGCGCTGCCCAGCAGGTTGGTGCCCGCGGTGCCGTCGCCGCCGGAGCCGCCGTTGCCGCCGGCGCCGCCGACACCGCCGGCTCCGGCGGTGCCGGTGGTGCCGGTGCCGGTGTGGATGGTCCCGGCCGCGCCGCCGGCTCCGGCGTCGCCGCCGGCGCCGCCGTTGCCGCCGAGACCGCCGTTGGTGCTGGCCAGTCCCAGACTCAGTGCTGAGGCGCCGTCACCGCCGTGCCCGCCGGCTCCGCCGTCACCACCGAGCCCGCCACTGCCGGCGGTGCCACCGGCATAACTGTCCCCACCGGCACCGCCGGAGCCGCCGTGGCCGCCGGTGTAGCCGTTGGTGGCGTTGAGCAGGCCCAGGCTGCCGGCGACGGCGCTGCCGTTGGTGCCGTTGTCGCCAGCGCCGCCTTGGCCGCCTTGGCCGCCGTTGCCGCCGGTGCCTGCGGTGCCGGTGGTGCCGGTGCCGGTGAGTCCGCCGGTGCCGGCTGTGCCGCCGGCGCCGGCGTTGCCGCCGGTCCCGCCGTTGCCGCCGTCACCGCCGTTGGCTCCTAGGAGGAGGCCGGTGGCGCCGGCGCCGCCGTTACCGCCGGTGCCGCCGTTGCCGCCGTGACCGCCGTTGCCGTTGGCCACTCCGGGGGCGCCGTTGCCGCCGGCGCCGCCGGCGCCGCCGTCACCGCCGGTGTAGCCGGTGGTGCCGCTGGCGCCGGTGAGGGTGTTGAGCAGGCCGCTGCCGGCGGTGCCGTTGGCGCCGGTGCCGCCGTTGCCGCCGTTGCCGCCGTCCCCGGCGGCCCCTGATGCCCCGGCAGTGCCCGTACCGTTGCCGATGGCCCCGGCGGCCCCGCCGGCGCCGGCGTTGCCGCCGGTGCCGCCGGCCCCGCCGTTAGAGCCGGCCTGGCCGAGTCCGAGGCTGCTGGCGGCGTCGGCGCCGTTGCCGCCGGTGCCGCCGGACCCGCCGGTCCCGCCGGACCCGTTGGCCGCCCCGGTGCCTCCGGCATCACCGCCGGTGCCGCCGGCCCCGCCGGCCCCGGCGTTGCCGCCGGCTCCGCCGGTGGTGCTGCCCAACACGGTGGTGCCCGCGGCGCCTTGGGCGCCCGAGCCGCCGTTGCCGCCGTGTCCGCCGACACCGCCGGCTCCCGCGGTGCCGGCGGTGCCGGTGCCGCCGTGCAGGCCTCCGGCCGCTCCGCCGGCTCCGGCATCCCCACCGGCGCCGCCGTTGCCGCCGCCACCGCCGTTGGTGCTGGCCACCCCCAGGTTCAGCGCTGAGGCGCCGTCACCGCCGTTGCCGCCGATTCCGCCGTTGCCGCCGAGCCCGCCGTCACCGGCGGTCCCGCCGTCGTAGGCGCTGCCGCCGGCGCCGCCGGCCCCACCGAGACCGCCGTGTCCGGCGTTGCCGGCGTTCAGGCCGCCCAGGACCACGCTGCCGGCGCCGCCGTCACCGCCGTCACCGCCGGCCCCGCCGACCCCGCCGGCCCCGCCGGTGCCGCTGCCGGCCAGCCCGCCTTGTCCGGCCGCACCGCCGGCCCCGGCATCGCCTCCGGCGCCACCGATACCGCCGGACCCGCCGGACCCGGTGGCCGCGCCCACCAAACCGGCGGCTCCGGCCCCACCGTCACCGCCGTTGCCGCCGACACCGCCGTCGCCGTTGGCCACCCCGGCCGCTCCGTCACCGCCGGCCCCGCCGGCCCCGCCGGCCCCGCCGGCCAAACCATTGCCGCCGTTGAGCGTGCCCAACACCGTGCTGCCGGCATCCCCGGCGCCGCCGCTGCCGCCGTTGCCGCCGTCCCCGGCAGCCCCCGACACCCCGGCAGTGCCCGCACCGGTGCCCCCGGTGCCGGCGGCCCCACCGGCGCCGGCGTTGCCGCCGGTACCGCCGGCCCCGCCGTCAGCCCCGGCCAGCCCCAACCCGAGGCTCGAACCCGCATCCGCGCCGGCCCCGCCGTGTCCGCCGGACCCGCCGGCCCCCCCGGACCCGTTGGCCGCCCCGACCCCTCCGGCCGCACCACCGGCCCCGCCGGCCCCACCATTGCCCGCATCACCGCCGGCCCCGCCGGCCAACGTCGCCACCACATCGGTGCCCGCGGTGCCGTCGCCGCCGGAGCCGCCGTCGCCGCCGGCGCCGCCGACACCGCCGGCTCCCCCGGTGCCGGTGGTGCCGGTGCCGGTGTGGATGGTCCCGGCCGCGCCGCCGGCTCCGGCGTCGCCGCCGGCGCCGCCGTTGCCGCCGAGACCGCCGTTGGTGCTGGCCAGTCCCAGACTCAGTGCTGAGGCGCCGTCACCGCCGTGCCCGCCGGCTCCGCCGTCACCACCGAGCCCGCCACTGCCGGCGGTGCCACCGGCATAACTGTCCCCACCGGCACCGCCGGCGCTGCCGTTGGTGCCGTCGCCACCCGCGCCGCCTTGCCCGCCGGCACCGCCGGTCCCGCCGGATCCGACCGTCCCGCCGCCGCCGCCGGTGCCGACCGCGCCGCCCGACCCGGCGTTGCCGCCCGCCCCGCCGTTGCCGCCGTTGCCGCCGGCGACCGCGGAGGCGCCCACACCGCCGTTACCGCCGGCCCCACCGACGCCGCCGTCACCGCCCGCCCCGCCGCTGCCGTTGAGACCTCCGGCCCCGCTGTTGCCGCCCGTCCCGCCGTTGCCGCCGACACCGCCGGCGGTACCGTCGCCGCCGTTGAGGCCGACGGCGTCGCTGACCCCGGCAGTGCCCGCGCCGCCGGTGCCGCCGGCGCCGCCGGTGCCGCCGGCGCCCCAGGTTCCGGCCTGGCCCGTGAGGCCCAGGATTCCGCCCGCGCCGCCGCTGCCCGGGCCGCCGGCGTTGCCGCCCGCCCCGCCGTTGCCGCCGTTCCCGCCGGCCAGGCCCAGGCTGTCGGCACCGTTCCCGCCAGAGCCGCCGCTTCCGCCAATGCCGCCGCTGCCTCCGGCACCGCCGAACCCGATCAGCTGGTTGGTGCCGCCGGCACCACCGGCACCGCCGTCGCCGCCGGTCCCGCCGTCGCCGCTTGTCGCACCGGTCGCACCGATGCCGCCGGCGCCGCCGCTTCCGCCGGCCCCGGCGACGCCGAGCACCGCCTCGTTGCCGCCGACTCCGCCGGCCCCGCCGTTGCCGGCGGCGAAGCCGGCAAAGCCGGCTCCGCCCTGCCCGCCGGTGCCGCCGGCACCACCGAAGCCGAACAAGCCCTCGGTGCCCCCGGCCCCACCCGTCCCACCGCTGCCGCCGGCCAATCCGATGCCGGAGAGATTGAGCCCGGCACCGCCGCCGGCCCCGCCGATTCCGCCGGATCCGCCGGACCCGAAGATGATGCCGCCCGCACCGCCGACCCCGCCGGCGCCCCGGTATGGCCCATGGCGCCGGCCCCGCCCGTACCGCCGATCCCGCCGTTGCCGAAGAAACCGGCCGCGCCTCCGGCGCCGCCCGGTCCGGCCGGTGTGATGGCGGTTCCGGCCACGCCGGAGCCCCCGTTGCCCCCGTTGCCCCACAGAATCCCGCCGGGTCCGCCGGCCTGTCCGGTGCCCGGCGCCCCATTCGTGCCGTTGCCGATCAACGGGCGCCCGAGCGCGGCCTCGGCCGGCGCGTTGATCACGCCCAGAATGTCGTGCCGCACGGTTTGCAGCGGTGACGCGTTGGCCGCCTCGGCGGCCGCATACGTCCCGGCCGCTCCACTCAGGGCCCGAACGAACTGCGAATGAAATGCCGTCGCCTGCGCGCCCATTGCCTGGTATTCCCGGCCGTAGGCGCCGAACAAGCGCGCTACGGCGGTCGACACCTCGTCCCGGGCGGCGGCGAGCATGCCCGTCGTCGGAGCCGCGGCGGCGGTATGCGCCGCCGCGAGCCCCGATCGGATACTTTCCAGGTCCGCAGCCGCGGCGGACACCATGTCTGGAGACATGACAAGTAAAGACACAGGGCTCCCCTGCCTGGTCTGGGATTAATTGGACTTAAGTGCAATTGGCGCTGTTTCGGAGCATAGGTAGCCATAGGACATAGTCGGAAGGGATACGTTCGTTTTCATTTAACGATTTCGTAATGCGGACGTACGCACGCCGGACGGTGTGCCGGCCCGGTGAGCGCAGCGGCGCGGATGTGCCATCGCGCCGGCGAGCCCGGGGCTCGCTCGGCGCCGGCGGTCGGCTCGTGCGCCGCGGATCGACGGGCGGCACGGGTCGTGCTAGACCTCATTCCGTGAAGCAACCCGCGCGGCCGACGGACGTGGCGATCATCGGCCTCGCGTGCAGGTTCCCGTCGGCGGCCGGCCCCCGGGACCTCTGGCGCCTGATCGGCGACGGGGCGGAAGCGGCAAAGGCGTTCGACGACGTCACCGGCTTCGACGCCGACTTCTTCAACGTGTCGCCGCGCGAGGCCCGCGCGATGGACCCCCGGCAGCGCCTGGCCCTCGAGTTGGCCTGGGAGCTGTTCGAGGACGCTTTCGTCCTGCCGGCGACGCTGGGCGGCGAGCAGGTCGGCGTCTACCTCGGGGCGATGACCGACGACTACGCCCTGTTGACGCTGAGCGGCGCGCCGGAGCATCTCGATCATCAGTCGTTCGCCGGTATCGCCCGGGGAATGATCGCCAACCGGGTCTCGTATGCATTCGGGTTGCGCGGCCCCAGCCTGACCGTCGACAGCGGCCAGTCGTCGTCGCTGGTCGCCGTGCACCTGGCCTGTGAGAGCCTGCGCCGCGGTGAGTCCGCGCTGGCGGTAGCCGGCGGCCTCCAGCTGAACCTGGCGGACGAAACCCGGTCGCTGGAAACGGCATTCGGCGCCGTGTCACCGTCGGGTCACACCTACGCGTTCGACGCACGCGCGGACGGTTACGTGCGAAGCGAAGGCGCCGGCCTCGTGCTGCTCAAACCGCTGCGCGCCGCCCTCGATGACGGGAACCGCATCCGCGCCGTCATCCGCGGCAGTGCGGTGGGCAACGCCGGGCATACCGCCGCCGGTCAGACCGTGCCCTCGGTTCCCGGCGAGGCCGACGTCATCCGCACGGCGCTGGCCCGGGCAGGTCTGGAAGCCGGCGATCTCCACTACGTCGAGGCGCACGGCACGGGCACCCGGGTCGGCGATCCCGTGGAGGCGAACGCACTCGGGGAGGTTTTCGCGGGCCCTCGCGAGGAGCCGTTGCGGGTGGGATCGGTGAAGACCAACATCGGCCACACCGGAGCCGCCGCGGGGGTCGCAGGCCTACTGAAGGCAGTGCTGGCGATCGAAAACGCCTTGATCCCACCAAGTCTCAACTATTCCACCCCCGATCCGGCCCTCGACCTGCCGGCGCTTGGCCTGCGGGTCAACACGACGCCGCTGCCATGGCAACACGATGTGCGGCGGGCCGGGGTGTCGTCGTTCGGCATGGGCGGCACCAACGCGCACGTGATCGTCGAACAGGCCCCGCCGCGCTCGGAAAGCCCCGGGGCCCAACGGGATGACGTGGCGGTGCCGTGGGTGTTGTCGGCCCGCTCGGCCGCGGCGCTGAGCAACCAGGCGACACGGTTGCTGACGCACGTCTCCGCCGACGCGGAGCTTCGCCCCTGCGATGTGGCGTGGTCGTTGGTCGCGACGCGTTCGGTGTTCGAGCATCGGGCGGTGCTGGTGGGCTCGACTCGCGAGCAGGTCACCGTCGGCCTGGCGGAGTTGGCCGCCGGTGAGCCGGGTGCCGACGTCATCGCGGGGCGGGTGCGACCGGTGGGTAAGACGGCGTTCGTCTTTCCCGGTCAGGGCGCGCAGTGGTTGGCGATGGGGCGCCGGCTCCACGAGCGGTTCTCGTTGTTCGCCAACGCCTTTGACGAGGCAGCGCGCCTGCTGGATGCCCGGATGCGGCTGCCCCTGAAGCAGGTGATGTGGGGCAGTGACCCAGACCTGCTGCATGACACCGAGTTTGCGCAGCCGGCGCTGTTCGCCGTCGAGGTGGCGTTGGCGGCATTGTGGCGGTCGTGGGGTGTGGAGCCCGATCTGGTGATGGGGCATTCGGTGGGCGAGATCGCCGCGGCGTATGTTGCCGGCGCCCTGTCGCTGCAGGATGCATCCGAAATCGTGGCGGCCCGGGGGCGGTTGATGAGCGCGCTTCCCGCCGGCGGGGTGATGGTCGCAGTGGCGGCCGGGGAGGCCGAGGTGGCCCCCCTGCTCGTCGACGGTGTCAGCATCGCAGCGGTCAACGGCCCGGCCTCGGTGGTTCTCTCCGGTGCAGCAGAACCCGTCGACGCCGTGGTGGACCGGTTGGCCCGGGATGGCCGGCGGGTGCGCCGCCTGGCGGTCTCGCATGCGTTTCATTCGGCGCTGATGGAGCCGATGCTCGGGGACTTCGCGACGGTGGTCTCCGGCGTGACGGCCGCAGAACCGCGAATTCCGCTGGTATCGAACGTGACTGGGCGGTTGGCCGGTCATGGGTACGGCTCGCCGGATTACTGGGTGGAACATGTGCGTCGCCCGGTGCGCTTCGCCGACGGGGTCGGGTTGGCCGAGTCGCTGGGAGCCGGCGTGTTCGTGGAAATCGGCCCCGCCGGCGGTCTGAGCGCCGCTATAGAGCAGATCCTGACCGACGAGCGGGCCTTCGCGGTGGTGACGATGCCCAGGGACCGGCCCGAAATCGACTCGGCGCTCGGTGCGGCCGCACGGTTGTTCGCTACGGGCGTACCCGTGGACTGGGCCGGGGCGTTTGCAGACGTCGATGCCCACCCGGTCGAGTTGCCCACGTACGGCTTTGCCAGGCAGCGATTTTGGCTGGATGAGCGGGGAGAGACGGCGCCGCGACCAGCCACCCTGGCCGACGGACTGCACGCGTTGTCCGCCGACGATCAGCGTCGTCGGCTCGTGGAATTGGTGTGCTCGAATGCGGCGATTGTCTTGGGCCACCCGGCCGGCAGTGACATCGATGCCGAACAGGCCTTCCAGGACCTGGGGTTCGATTCGATGACCGGGGTCGAGTTGCGCAATCGCCTCGGAAGCGACGTCGGGTTGGCTTTGTCACGCACCCTGATATTCGACTATCCCACGCCGGCCGCATTGGCCGAGCACTTGCAGCAACGACTGCTGCACCGCGAGGCCGGGGAATCCGAAGAAGAACGGATCTGGTCGATGCTGCGCAAGATTCCGTTACGCGAACTGCGGCGCACCGGATTGCTTGACGAACTTCTGCTGGTCGCCGGTCAACTTCCGGCTCGTGACGCACCGGTCGGGGCTGATGAGATCGACGCGCTCAGCCCCGACGCATTGGTGGCGATGGCGCTGAATTCAGAGGAGCCCGAGGACGTCGATTGACGAAATTCTTGCTGGCAGCGGCGATTACGTGGCGAAAATCCCGCCCTAATACCACATGTGTTTAATAGCGAGAATTTTGCGACCGTGAAAATTACGTCCTAAGATTTCGACCGCAGGGGGCCTTTTTCGGGCGGGGGCACCGGAGGTAGAACATTGAGCGTCATAGCGGGTGTGTTCGGGGCATTGCCGCCGAATAGGTACAGCCAGAGCGAGGTCACCGACCAGTTCGTCGAGTTCCCCGGGCTCAAGGAGCACGAGGAAATCGTTCGGCGCCTGCACGCCGCCGCGAAGGTCAACGCGCGCCACCTCGTCCTCCCGCTGGAAAGGTACGCGTCGCTCACCGACTTCGGCGAGGCGAACGAGATCTTCATCGAGAACGCGGTCGAACTCGGCTGCGAGGCGCTGCTGGGTGCGCTGGATGAGGCGGGTCTGCAGCCCCAGGACATCGACATGATCATGACCACGACGGTCACCGGCGTCGCCGTGCCGTCGCTGGACGCCCGGATCGCCGGACGGCTCGGCCTGCGACCCGACGTGCGCCGCATGCCGCTGTTCGGCCTCGGCTGCGTCGCCGGCGCGGCGGGGGTGGCCCGGGTGCACGACTATCTGCGCGGCGCGCCCGACGACGTCGCGGTGCTGCTTTCGGTCGAGCTGTGCTCGCTGACGTACCCGGCGTGCAAACCCACGGTGTCGGGCCTGGTCGGGAGCGCCCTGTTCGGCGACGGTGCGGCCGCGGTGGTGGCCGTGGGGGAGCGCCGGGCCCAACGCGACGAACGACTCCGCGCCAGCGGCCCGGACATCGTCGACACGCGCAGCCGCCTGTACCCCGATTCGCTGAACATCATGGGCTGGAACGTCAGTTCCGCCGGCCTCCAACTGGTGCTGTCCCCGGAGTTGCCGGCGCTCATCCACCGTTACCTCGCCGACGACGTCAACGGGTTCCTCGCCGCGCACGGGTTGAGCACGGACGACATCGGTGCCTGGGTCACCCATCCCGGCGGGCCCAAGGTCCTCAACGCGATTACCGACAGCCTCGATCTGCCGCCCGAGGCACTCGAGTTGACGTGGCGCTCGCTGGGGGAGATCGCCAACCTCTCGTCGGCCTCGGTGCTGCACATCCTGCGCGACACCATCGCCAAGCCGCCGCCCAGCGAAAGCCCCGGGCTGATGCTTGCGATGGGGCCCGGATTCTGTTCCGAGATGGTGCTGTTGCGCTGGCACTGACCCGCCGATGTCCCGGGCCCGCTGGACCCGGGGGCGCGGCGACGATTATTCGAGGGTCTCGGACAGCTCCAGCCAGCGGCTTTCGGTCGCGGCGACCTCGTCTTCCAGCCCGCGCAGCTCCTGGGTCAACCGGGTGATGCCGACGTGGTCGGCCTGGTCGTGCTCGGCGAGCTCGACGTGCTTGGCGGCGATCCGGTCGGCCAGACGCGCCAGCTGCCTGTCGACGCCGGCCAGTTCCTTTTCGGCGGCACGCCGCTGTGCGCCGGACATCGCCTGCGGCTCCGAAGCCTTGGCGCTTGCCGGCCCGGCGGCGTTCGCCGCGGTGCGCTGCGCCGCCAGCCGCAGGTACTCGTCGATGCCGCCGGGCAGATGCCGCAGCCGCCCGTCGAGGATCGCGTACTGCTGATCGGTGACCCGTTCCAGCAGATAGCGGTCGTGCGAGACGACGATCAGCGTGCCGGCCCAGGAGTCGAGCAGGTCCTCGGTGGCGGTGAGCATGTCGGTGTCGACGTCGTTGGTGGGCTCGTCGAGCAGCAGCACGTTCGGTTCGGACAACAATGTGAGCATCAGCTGCAGTCGCCGCCGCTGGCCCCCGGACAGGTCGGCGACCCGCGCGGACAGCTGGCCGCGGCCGAACCCCAGCCGCTCCAGCAGCTGCGTCGGGGTGACCTCGCGGTCCTCGACCTGGTAGCCGCCGCGCAGCCGGGCCAGGACGTCGGCGATCCGGTCCCCGGCCACCGGGGCGAGCATCTCGCCCTGCTGGTCGAGCACCGCCAGCCGCACGGTCTTGCCACGTTTGACGCGCCCGCTGTCGGGCTGGATGGTGCCCGCGATCAGACCCAGCAGCGTCGACTTGCCGGCCCCGTTGGCGCCGACGATGCCGGTGCGCTCGCCCGGGCCGATTCGCCATTCGATGTCGCGCAGCACCGGGCGGCCCCCGAAGGAGACCGACACGTCGAGCAGGTCGATGACGTCCTTGCCCAGCCGGGCACTCGCCAGCTTGGCCAGTTCGACGGTGTTGCGCAGCGGCGGCACGTCGGCGATCAGCTGGTTGGCGGCCTCGATGCGGAACTTGGGTTTGGAGGTCCGCGCCTGCGGGCCCCGGCGCAGCCAGGCCAGTTCCTTGCGCATCAGGTTCTGCCGTTTGGCCTCGGCCGTGGCGGCCAGCCGGTCGCGTTCGACGCGCTGCAGCACGTAGGCCGCATATCCGCCTTCGAAGGGCTCGACGATGCCGTCGTGCACTTCCCATGTCGTCGTCGCGACGTCGTCGAGGAACCAGCGATCGTGGGTGACCAGCAACAGGCCGCCGGTGTTGCGGGCCCAGCGTTGCCGCAGGTGCTCGGCCAGCCAGGTGATGCCTTCGATGTCGAGGTGGTTGGTGGGCTCGTCGAGGGCGATCACGTCCCATTCGCCCACCAGCAGCCTGGCCAGCTGCACTCGGCGTCGCTGACCCCCGCTGAGGGTGGCCACGGTCGCCTCCCAGGCGATGTCGGACACCAGGCCGCCGACGACGTCGCGCACCCGCGCGTCACCCGCCCACTGGTGTTCGGCCTGGTCGCCGACGAGGGTCCAGCCCACCGTGCGGTCGGGATCGAGGGTGTCGGCCTGGCTCACCGCGCCCACCCGCAGCCCGCTGCGGCGGGTGACCCGCCCTGAGTCCGGCTGCAGCTCACCGGTCAGCAGGGCGAGCAGGCTGGACTTGCCGTCGCCGTTTCGCCCGACGATGCCGATGCGCGCGCCGTCGTTGACCCCGAGCGTGACCGACTCGAAGACCACTTGAGTGGGATATTCCAGGTGAACGGCCTCGGCCCCCAATAGGTGCGCCACCGGGACGACCTTAGTCGGACGCCGGCGGCGGGCATCTACGACAGCGTGAGGCTTGCTGCACGAGAGCACACGACAGCGAAGTCCGATTTGAGTTACCCGTCAGGCTGCCCCGTCATCGCGGTGGCCGGAATGACGGCCGGCCGGCGCTACTCGAGCGCGAGCAGCGCGTGGTCGACGTGGCTGCGGGTGTCGGCCGGCGCCCTGCCGTCGGACACGACGTCGAGGAACCGCGACGCCAGGTCACGCAGCTTGACGTTGGCCTCCTGGGAACGCCAGGCCAGGATGCGAAACGCGCGCTCCGCGGAGATGCCGTAGGCGGCCATGAGCACGCCTTTGGCCTGTTCGATCCGCGCCCGGGAGGCGGCCGCCGTCGACATCACGGCGGTGATGTCGGACTGCAACGAGTCGGTGACGTCGACGTAGAAACCGGACATGCCGATGATCCGGCCGTCGTCGTCGACCATGCGGTCTCCGGCGACGACGACCCAGCGGGTGCGCCCGGCAGTGTCGATGATGCGGTGCCGGCTGCTGAACGGCTCTCCCTTGTGCAGGTGCTCCAGCACGGCCGCGACGCGCTCGCGGTCTTCGGGGTGCTTGTGCTTCAGCAGCAGTTGGGTGGTCGGCTCGACGCTCCCGGGCTCGTAGCCGTGCATGCGAGCGATCACGTCCGACCACTCCCAACGCTCGTCGTCCAGGAAGAACCGGAACCTGCCCACCTCCTGGGGCTCGCCCAGCCCCAGCACCAGATCGACCGGGGTGTGCCCCTCTTCCTGCATCACCTCGGACGTCATCGACTCGAGCGCCCGTGAATCGCTTTCGGTGCTCGCCTGCCCCTCGGTGTCTGGCCGCCCGTCCGGTCTGAGGACGAAGTCGCCTTCGAAATTCACAGTCATCGCGCGTCCCTCGCTGTACCGCTGCTTGTTTCTGTGAGTCACACATGCCCATTTTGGGAAAAGTTCATGCACGCCCGCGGACCCGGTGACCGGCCGGCGACGGTGACCCGGTAGCCGCGGGAAACGTCCTGATCAGGACCGCAAAGGGCGCTCATGTGCCATGATGGCCAGGCTGTCGAGAATCAGGGAGCTTTGGTGGATCTGAACTTGTCGGTGATCACACGACCGGTCGGGCGCCTGGTCGCCACGGCGCAGAACGGTCTGGAGGTCCTGCGACTGGGGGGCCTGGAGACCGGCAGCGTCCCCTCGCCGTCGCAGACGGTCGAGAGCGTTTCGATGTACAAGCTGCGCCGTTACTTCCCGCCGGACAGCCGGCCAGGGCAGGGACGGGTGGGTCCGCCGGTGCTGATGGTGCACCCGATGATGATGTCGGCCGACATGTGGGACGTCACCCGCGCGGAAGGCGCGGTCGGGATCCTGCACGCCAACGGGCTCGATCCGTGGGTGATCGACTTCGGCTCGCCCGACAAGGTCGAGGGCGGCATGCGCCGCAACCTGACCGACCACATCGTCGCGCTCAGCCAGGCCATCGACACGGTCCACGACGCCACCGGCAGCGACGTGCACCTGGTCGGATATTCGCAGGGCGGCATGTTCTGCTACCAGGCCGCGGCCTATCGGCGTTCGAAGAACATCGCCAGCATCGTGGCGTTCGGTTCGCCGGTGGACACCCTGGCCGCCCTGCCCATGGGCATCCCCGCGAACTTCGCGGCGCCCGCCGCGAGCTTCATGGCCGAGCACGTCTTCAGCTGGATGGACATCCCGAGCTGGTTGGCGCGCATGGGTTTCCAGATGCTCGATCCACTCAAGACCGCCAAGGCCCGGATCGACTTCGTGCGTCAGCTGCACGACCGGGAGGCCCTGCTGCCGCGCGAACAGCAGCGCAGGTTCCTCGAACGCGAGGGCTGGATCGCCTGGTCCGGCCCGGCCGTTTCCGAGCTGCTCACGCAGTTCATCGCGCACAACCGGATGATGACGGGCGGTTTCGCCATCAACGGGCAGATGGTCACGCTCACCGACATCACCTGCCCGGTTTTGGCTTTCGTCGGGGAGGTCGACGACATCGGGCAGCCGGCCTCGGTGCGCGGCATCCGCCGGGCGGCCCCGAACGCCGAAGTGTACGAATCCATCATCAGGACAGGACATTTCGGCCTCGTCGTCGGTTCCAAGGCGGCGGAGCAGAGCTGGCCCACCGTCGCGGCATGGGTGCAATGGCTCTCCAACGGCGGTGACAAACCCGGCGGCATCGACTTGATGGCCGATCAGCCCGAAGAGCACACCGACAGCGGGGTCGCGCTCAGCGCGCGGCTCGTGCACGGCATCGGGGAGGTCTCCGGCGCGGCGTTGTCGGCGGCCCGCGGCGCCGCCGACGCCGTCGTCTCGGCCAACAAGTCCATGCGCACCCTGGCCGTGGAGACGGTCCGGACGCTGCCGCGGCTGGTCCGCCTCGGCCAGATCAACGACCACACCCGGATCTCGCTGGGCCGCATCATCGAGGAGCAGGCCCACGACGCACCCAAGGGCGAGTTCCTGTTGTTCGACGGGCGCGTGCACACCTACGAGGCGGTGAACCGGCGCATCGACAACGTCGTGCGCGGCCTCATCGCGGTCGGGGTGCGGCAGGGCGATCGCGTAGGTGTGCTGATGGAGACCCGGCCCAGTGCGCTGGTCGCGATCGCCGCGCTGTCACGGCTGGGCGCGATCGCCGTGGTGATGAAGCCCGATACCGACCTGGCCGCGGCCGTTCGGCTCGGGGGAGCGTCGGAGATCCTCACCGACCCCACCAATCTCGACGCGGCGCGTGACCTTCCGGGGCACATCCTGGTGCTCGGCGGCGGCGAGTCCCGGGACCTGCACCTGCCCGGCGACAGCGACATCATCGACATGGAGCAGATCGACCCGGACGCCGTCGAGCTGCCCGCCTGGTACCGGCCCAACCCCGGGCTGGCCCGCGACCTGGCGTTCATCGCGTTCACCGCGGTCGGCGGCGAGCTGGTGCCCCGGCACATCACCAACTACCGCTGGGCGGTGTCGGCCTTCGGCACCGCGTCCACGGCCGCGCTCGACCGCAAAGACACCGTCTACTGCCTGACACCGCTGCATCACGAGTCCGCGCTGCTGGTCAGCCTGGGCGGCGCCGTGGTCGGCACCCGCATCGCGTTGTCGCGCGGCCTCGAGCCCGATCGGTTCATCCGGGAGGTCCGGCAGTACGGCGTGACCGTGGTGTCCTACACCTGGTCCCTGCTACGCGACGTCGTCGACGACCCCGCCTTCGTGCTGCACGGCAACCATCCGGTGCGGCTGTTCATCGGTTCGGGCATGCCGACCGGGTTGTGGGCGCGGGTCGTCGACGCGTTCGCCCCCGCCCACGTCGTCGAGTTCTTCGCCACCACCGACGGGCAGGCCGTGCTGGCCAACGTCTCGGGCGCCAAGATCGGCAGCAAGGGCCGCCCGCTGCCCGGCGCCGGGCGAATCGAGCTGGGCGCCTACGACGCCGAGCGCGACCTGATCCTGGAAAACGACCGTGGCTTCGTGCAGGTCGCCGAGCCCAACCAGGTCGGGGTCCTGCTCGCCGCGTCCAACGGGCCGATCGATCCCAGCGCGTCGGTCAAGCGCGGGGTGTTCGCCGCCGGCGACACCTGGATCTGCACCGAGTACCTCTTCCGCCGCGACGAGGACGGCGACTTCTGGCTGATGGGCCGGCGCGGCTCGGTGGTGCGCACCGCCCGCGGCCTGGTCTACGCCGAGCCGGTCACCGACGCGTTGGGCTGCATCAACGGCGTCGACCTGGCGGTGACCTACAACGTGCCGGTCGGGGACAGGCAGGTCGCGGTGTCGGCGGTGACGCTGCTGCCCGGTGCCACCATCACCGCGGCCGACCTGACCGAGGCGGTCGCCAAGATCCCCGTCGGGCTCGGGCCCGACGTCGTGCACGTGGTCCCGGAGCTGGCGCTCAGTGCCAGCTACCGTCCCACCGTCAGCGCCCTGCGCGCGGCCGGCATCCCCAAGCCGGGACGCCAGGTGTGGTATTTCGACACCGACAGCACACAGTTCCGCAAACTGACTCCGGGGGTCCGATCCGAGATGAGCGGCGCCTCATGATGATCGACGATGCACTGCTGAGCATTCTGGTGTGCCCGGCCGACCGGGGTCCGTTGGTGCTGGTATCCGAAGACGGCGGGGCCGATCTGCTCTACAACCCGCGGCTGCGGCGCGCCTACCGCATCGAGGACGGCATCCCGGTGCTGCTGATCGACGAGGCCCGCGACGTCGACGACGACGAGCACGCCAAGCTCATGGCACGAGCCCGTCCGGCAACTCCCCGGTGAGGTAGCGCTGCAGGTTCGGCGCGATGGTCCGCGCGATCTGCTCGGCCGGCAGCGACGCGAACGGTTCCAGGTCCAGGATGTAGCGGGCCATCACGACACCGACCAGTTGCGACGCGACGAACTGGATGCGGATGAGCCCGCTGCCGGGGGGATCGTCCACGCGCGGGCCGACTTCCACCGCGATCACGTCCTGGATGAACGTGCGGAACAGATTGACCTCGGAGCCGGCGAGGATCGACCGCAGCGTGGCGATGAACCCGGTACCGAGGTCGGAATCCCACAGCGGCAACAACATCGACGGCAGCCGGTAGCCGATCTCCTCGATCGGCACCTCGCGCAGCGGGCCGATGATGTCCATCGGATCCACCGGGATGTGCACCGCAGCGGCGAACAGCTTCTCCTTGGTGCCGAAGTAGTGATGCACCAGCGCCGAGTCCACTCCCGCCGCCGCCGCCACCGCACGGATCGAGGTGTTCCCGAAACCGTTGGCGGCGAACATTTCCCGCGCAACGTGCAGGATCCGGGTGCGGGTGCCGGAACTGCCCGCCGGCCGCCCGCGCCGTCTGGGCGCGCCCTTGCCGCCCGGCTGCGCCGCGCTTGCGATCACCACTAGGACCCTCCGTGGTGACCCGCTGCGCCCGGCTGCGCCGCGCTTGCGATCACCACTAGGACCCTCCGTGGTGACCCGCTGCGCCCGGCTGCGCCGCGCTTGCGATCACCACTAGGACCCTCCGTGGTGACCCGCTGCGCCCGGCTGCGCCGCGCTTGCGATCACCACTAGGACCCTCCGTGGTGACCCGCTGCGCCCGGCTGCGCCGCGCTTGCGATCACCACTAGGGCGTCCGCCGCCGCAGCGTCGCCGCCGCCAGTCCCAGCGCCGCCACCGCGAAGCCCAACACGACGACGATGTCGCGCAGCGCGACGCCGGTCAGCCCGGGATGCGCATCCACCTGCTGGAGGGCCTCCAGGGCGTAGCTGGCCGGCAGCACGTCGGCGACCCACTGCAGCCAGTGCGCCATCAGCGCCCGTGGGACGATGATGCCGGCCAGCAGCAGCTGCGGGACGATGACCAACGGGATGAACTGCACGGCCTGGAATTCGGTGCGCGCGAACGCACTACACAGCAGGCCCAGGCCGACGCCCAGCACGGCGTTGACGATCGAGATCACGAACACCCACACGGGGCTGCCCGCGGTCTGGAAGCCGAGCAGCCAGAACGACACGACACAGGCGAGGGTGGCCTGCGCCGCCGCGGCGATCGAGAAGGCGGTCCCGTAGGCGGCGAGCAGGTCGAACCGGCGCAGCGGGGTGGTCAGGATGCGTTCCAGGGTCCCGGAACCACGCTCTCGTTGCATGGTGATCGCGGTGATGATGAACATCACGAAGAACGGGAACAGGCCGAGCAGGATCAGGCAGGCGGTGTTGAACGGCGACGGCGTGCCCGGCCGGTGCGGCACGTTTTCGAACATGTAGTACATCAGCGTGATGACCAGGATCGGCACCACCAGAATCAGCGCGACGCTGCGTTGGTCGGCGGCTAGCTGACGCAAGATTCGGGCGGTCGTGGCCGCGTAGTTCCGCAGCGTCAGCCGGCTGCGGGCATGGTGGTGTGCCGGATGATGGACAGGAACGCTTCCTCCAGTGACGTGCATCCGGTCTCCTTCCGCAGTTGGTCCGGTGTGGTGTGGGCCAGCAGCCGGCCCTCGCGCATCAGCAGCAGGTCGCCGCAGCGGTCGGCCTCGTCCATCACGTGGCTGGAGACCAGCAGCGTGGTGCCGCGCCGCGCCAGCGCGCCGAACTGCTCCCACAGCTCGACGCGCAGCACCGGGTCCAGGCCGATCGTCGGCTCGTCGAGCACCACCAGGTCCGGGCGGCCGACCAGTGCGCAGGCCAGCGAGACCCGGGTGCGCTGGCCGCCGGAGAGGTTGGCGCAGCGGGTGGTGCGGTGGGTGCGCAGGTCCACCGCGTCGATGATCTCGTCGGCGGCCTGCCGGTCGGCGCCGCAGAGGCCGGCGAAGTAGCGGATGTTGTCGATCACCCGCAGGTCGCCGTAGATCGTCGGATCCTGCGGCATGTAGCCGACCCGGTGCCGCAGCGACCGGGTGCCGGCGGGGTGGCCGAGGACGGTCACCGAGCCCCCGGTGACGATCTGCGTGCCGACGATGCAGCGCATCAGCGTGGTCTTGCCGGAGCCGGACGGGCCGAGCAGCCCGGTGATCGTGCCGCGCGCTATGCGCACCGAAAGATCTTGGACGGCAAGCATCTTGCCGCGTACCACGTGCAGGCTCTCGATGGTGACGGCCGGTTCCGCGCCGTCCCGCAATAATTCATCACTCGATGAACTCATCACATGATGAATATCCGCCGGCGCAGCGGGGATGTCAAGGGCGGCGAAGCGCGCTCAGCTCCCCGGCAAGCCGGGGCGGCGCAACGGCAGGTGCCCGTGCACGCCCTCGGCGTAGGCGGTCTCGGCGTGCTGGGTGAGATCGACACCGGTGGTCTCGTCCTCGGCGCTGAGCCGGAAGCCCAGCAGGCGATCGATCAACTTGGCCAGCACGAAAGACACGACGAACGCATAGACCGCGACCACTACGATCGCCACCGACTGCTTGCCGAGTTGGGCGAAGCCGCCCCCGTAGAGCAGGCCCCGCGGCCCCGACGTCATGACCGCCGTGGCGAGCAACCCGATCAGCGACACCCCGACGACACCGCCGACGAAGTGCACACCGACCACGTCGAGCGAATCGTCGTAGGAGAAACGGAATTTGGCACCCACGGCGAAGGAGCACACGAAACCGGCCGCGAGCCCGACGACCGCCGCGCCGAGGGTGTCCACGGTCCCGCACGACGGCGTGATGGCCACCAGGCCCGCGACCACCCCGGACGCCGCACCGAACGTGGTGGGCTTGCCGTCACGAAACTGTTCGACCGAGAGCCAGCCGAGCATGCCCAGGCAGCCGGCGACGAGCGTGTTGAGGAAGATGGCCGCGGCGGTCCCGTTGGCGGCCAGGGCCGACCCGGCGTTGAAGCCGAACCAGCCGAACCACAGCAGCCCGACGCCGAGCATGACCAGTGGCAGGTTGTGCGGCCGCATGGCGTCCTTCTTGAAGCCGATGCGGGGCCCCAGCGCCAGCGCCAGGGCCAGGGCGGAGGCACCCGAGACGATCTCGACGACGAGACCGCCCGCGTAGTCGAGCACCCCGAGTTTGGCCAGCCAACCGCCGGGTCCCCACACCCAGTGGGCGACCACCGAATACACCACGATCGCCCACACCGGGACGAACACCATCCAGGCGGCGAATTTGGCGCGGTCGGCGATCGCGCCGCTGACCAGGGCCGCGGTGATGATCGCGAACGTCAACTGGAACGTGGCGAACAGCAACTCAGGCACCGCGCCGTGGGCGGTGCCGGGGGTGATGCCGAGCAGGCCGACGTGTCTGAGGTTGCCGACGAGCCCGCCCGCCGCGTCGTCGGAGAACGCGATCGTATAGCCGACCAGCAGCCATGCCACCGTGACCAGCGGTATGGAGATGAAGCTCATCATGATCATGTTGAGCACCCCGGTCGTGCGGACCATGCCGCCGTAGAAGATGGCCAGGCCCGGGGTCATCAGCAGGACCAGGGCGGTGCTGGCCAGGAGCCACGCCGTCGCGGCAGGGTCGATCGCTTGCATCGCTTTGGGCTCCTTCTTCCGCCCCTGACGTCCTCGAGACACCGGGATCCTGCCACGTTCGTGGTCCCGGTAGGTTCGACGGGTGGCTGCACGCCGGCTGTTGGTCGACCCGGTCGCGGCCGCGCACCGGCTGCTCGGCGCCACCCTCGCCTGCCGCGGCGTGCGCGCCACCGTGGTCGAGGTCGAGGCCTACGGGGGAGTTCCCGACGGCCCCTGGCCGGACGCCGCCGCCCACTCCTACCGCGGGCTCAGCGCCCGCAACGCCGTCATGTTCGGGCCGCCGGGGCGGCTCTACACCTACCGCAGCCACGGAATCCACGTCTGCGCCAACGTCTCGTGCGGGCCCGACGGCACCGCCGCGGCGGTCCTGCTGCGGGCAGCCGCGATCGAGGACGGGCTGCCCGTCGCCCGGTCCCGGCGGGGTGAGTCGGTGCGCGAGGCCGCGCTGGCGCGCGGCCCGGGCAATTTGTGTTCGGCGCTCGGAATCACCATGGCCGACAACGGGCTCGACGTGTTCGACCCCGACGCCGCCGTGCGCTTGACGCTCAACGGGCCGGCGGGCGCCGCGGTCGCGGGCCCGCGCGTGGGGATCAGCCAGGCCGCCGACCGGCCGTGGCGCCTGTGGCTCGCCGACCGGCCGGAGGTGTCGGCCTACCGCCGTAACCCCCGGGCGCCGGCGCCGGGCGCCAGCGACTAGCCCGAGGCGCACTGGAAAAATCGACGCCATGATCCTCGACGAGCTGGGCTGGCGCGGGCTGATCGCGCAGTCCACCGACCTCGATGCGCTGGCCGCCGAAGCGGAGCGCGGCCCGATGACGGTGTACGCCGGCTTCGACCCGACCGCGCCCAGCCTGCATGCCGGACACCTGGTGCCGTTGCTGGCGCTGCGGCGGTTCCAGCGGGCCGGTCACCGGCCGATCGTGCTGGCCGGCGGCGCCACCGGCATGATCGGCGACCCGCGCGAGATCGGCGAGCGCACCCTCCACGAGGCCGACACCGTCGCGCAGTGGACCGAGCGCATCGGCGGCCAGCTGGAGCGCTTCGTCGACTTCGACACGTCGCCCACCGGAGCGGTCGTCGTCAACAACCTGGACTGGACGGCCCCGCTGTCGGCGATCGAGTTCCTGCGCGACCTCGGCAAGCATTTCTCGGTCAACGTGATGCTGGATCGCGACACCGTCCGGCGGCGCCTGGAGGGCGAGGGCATCTCCTACACCGAGTTCAGCTACATGCTGTTGCAGGCCAACGACTACGTCGAGTTGCACCGCCGCTACGGCTGCACGCTGCAGATCGGCGGCTCCGACCAGTGGGGCAACATCATCGCCGGGGTGCGGCTGGTCCGCCAGAAGCTGGGCGCGTCCGTGCACGCGCTGACGGTCCCGCTGGTGACTGCGGCCGACGGCACCAAGTTCGGCAAGTCCACCGGCGGCGGCAGCCTGTGGCTGGACCCGGAGATGACCAGCCCCTACGCGTGGTACCAGTACTTCTTCAACACCGCCGACGCCGACGTGATCCGCTACCTGCGCTGGTTCACCTTCCTGACCGCCGACGAGCTGGCCGAGCTGGAACAGGCCACCGCCGAACGCCCCCAACAACGCGCCGCCCAACGGCGGCTAGCCCGGGAGCTGACCGTGCTGGTGCACGGCGAGGCGGCCACCGAGGCCGTCGAACACGCCAGCCGCGCGCTGTTCGGGCAGGGCGAACTCGAGCGTCTGGACGAGGCGACGCTGGCGGCGGCCTTGCGCGAGACGTCGGTGGCCGAGCTCGAGCCGGGCGGCCCCGACGGCATCGTCGACCTGTTGGTGGCCAGCGGCCTGTCCGAGAGCCGGAAGGCCGCCCGCCGCACGATCGGCGAGGGCGGCGTCTCGGTCAACAACACGCGCATCGAGACCGAGGAGTGGGCCCCGCAGAGCTCGGATTTCCTGCACGGCCGCTGGTTGGTGCTGCGCCGCGGCAAACGTAACGTCGCCGGGGTGCAGAGGATCTAGAACGCGGCCGCAACGATCCGCGACCGCAAAACGCGTTAGTGCGCAAACCTTTACCTCACCGTGCCACGGCTGTGATCCCCGTTGGCCAGTGTTGTCACGATGACTTGGGCGACGCATGCGCAACTGACCCTGGTGCGGTTCCTGGGGGTGACCACGGTGCTGATCGCTCTGGCCGGAGCGGTGGCGGCGCCCATTCGCGCGGACATGCTCGGTAACGCCTTTTTGTCGGCACTGACCAACGCCGGCATCGCCTACTCCCAGCCCGCCACCACGCTGGCGCTGGGGCAGTCGGTGTGCCCGTCGTTGTTCTCCCCGGGCGGGTCGTTCGACTCCGTCGTGGACAGGATGGCCGCGAACACCGGCATGCCCTACGTCATCGCGGGCAAGTTCGCGATCGTCGCGGTCGCGACGTACTGCCCGGCGATGATGGCGCCGCTGCTGCCCAACCGCCTGCAGTCCTAGTCGAGTCCGGGCGGCCCCGTATCCTCAGCAGCGTGGTCGACGACAGGCAGAAACCCGGCAGGGAGCGCCGTCCGCGCCCGGCGTCGGGGGGCTGGTCGGGGCCCGGCCGGGCCCGCACGTCCCAGCCGAAGAACGCCGACGGCCGCCACCCCCACGGCGACCGCGCGGTGCACGACGCGCCCGCCATCCCGGCCGACGTGGACGCCCGCCAGCTGGACCCCGCGATCCGCCGCGAGCTGAGCACCCTGGACCGTGCCACCGCCGACGCGGTGGCGCGTCACCTGGTCGCCGCCGGCGCGCTGCTGGACGAGGACCCGCAGACCGCGCTCGCTCATGCGCGCGCGGCCCGGGCCCGCTCCAGCAGGATCGCCGCGGTCCGCGAGGCGGTCGGCATCGCCGCCTATCACTGCGGCGACTGGGCCCAGGCGCTGTCGGAGCTGCGCGCCGCGCGCCGGATGGGCAGCAAATCGTCGTTGCTCGCCATGATGGCCGATTGCGAGCGCGGGCTGGGCCGCCCGGAGCGGGCGATCGAGCTGGCCCGCGGACCCGAGGCCGCCGCGCTGAGCGGCGACGACGCCGACGAGTTGCGCATCGTCGCCGCCGGCGCTCGCGCCGATCTCGGCCAGCTCGAGCAGGCGCTGACGGTGCTGTCCACACCGCAGCTGGACCCGGCCCGCAGAGGCCCGACGGCGGCCCGGCTGTTCTACGCCTACGCCGACACGCTGCTCGCGCTGGGTCGCAGGGACGAGGCGCTGCACTGGTTCCTGCGTTCCGCGGATGCGGACGTCGAAGGCGTCACCGACGCCGAGGACCGGGTCGGCGAGCTCGCCTGAACATGAGGACCATCGCGCAGGAATACGACTGCCTGCTGATCGACCTGGACGGGACGGCGTTCTGCGGCCGTAGCCCCACCGAGGGCGCGGTGGAGGCGCTCGCCGAGGTGCGCGCCCGCATCTTCTTCGTCACCAACAACGCCTCCCGCAGCGCCGAGGAGGTCGCGGCGCACCTGGGCGACCTCGGCTTCACCGCCGCCCCCGAAGACGTCGTGACCAGCGCCCAGAGCGCCGCGCGGCTGCTGGCCGATCAGCTGCCGGCGGGCTCCCCGGTGCTGATCGTGGGCACCGACGCGTTGGCCGGCGAGGTCGCCGCGGTCGGGCTGCGCCCCGTGCGCCGCTACGACGATCACCCGGTCGCCGTCGTGCAGGGGCTGTCCATGACCGTCGGCTGGCCGGAACTGGCCGAGGCCGCCCAGGCGATCCGGGCCGGCGCGTTGTGGGTGGCGGCCAACCTCGACCCCGCGTTGCCCACCGAACGGGGGCTGTTGCCCGGCAACGGGTCCATGGTCGCCGCGCTGCGGACGGCGACCGGCGCCGAACCTCAGGTCGCCGGCAAGCCGGCGCCGCGGCTGTTCACCGACGCCGTGGCCCGCGGCGAGTTCCGCGCGCCGCTGGTGGTCGGGGACAGGCTGGACACCGACATCGAGGGCGCCAACGCCGCCGGGCTGCCCAGCCTGCTGGTGCTCTGCGGGGTCAACACCGCGCGCGACGCGGTGTGCGCCGAGCCCGTCCACCGCCCCACCTACATCGGCCACGACCTGCGCTCCCTGCATCGCAGCGGCGAGTCGCTCGCGGTGGGCCCGCAACCGGGCTGGCGCGTGGAGGTCACCGACGCCGCGGTGACCGTCAGCGCCGACGGCGGCGGCGACCCGGATGGGGACGGGATGGCGGTCGTGCGCGCGGTCGCCGACGCGGTGTGGAGCGCTGGGGCCGCCGCGCCGCGCATCCGGGCCGGCGACGACCGGGCCCGCGACGCCCTGCAGCGCTGGTCGTTGCTGCACTCCGAGTGATGGATGACTAGCGTAGGGACGCGATGGATATCGACCCTGACCAGATCCGCGCCGAAATCGACACCCTGCTCGCCCGGCTGCCCGACCCCGGGGAGTCCGAAACCGCCGAGGACGGGCCCTCGCTCGCCCAGCTGGAAGACATAGCCCGCCGCCTCTCCGAGGCGCACGACGTGCTGCTGGCCGCGCTGGAGTCGGCGGAGAAGGGCTAGCGCGGTGGCGCGACGTGCCCGCGTTGACGCCGAGCTCGTTCGGCGCGGCCTCGCCCGGTCGCGTCAGCAGGCCGCGGAGTTGATCGACGCCGGGAAGGTCAGCATCGACGGGCTGCCCGCGCGCAAGCCGGGCACCGCCGTCGCCGTCACCGCCAGGCTGACCGTCGCCGACGGCGAACGCGGCTGGGTGTCGCGCGGGGCGCACAAGCTCATCGGCGCACTCGACGCCTTCGACATCTCCCTGGCGGACCGCCGCTGCCTGGACGCCGGGGCGTCGACGGGCGGGTTCACCGAGGTGCTGCTGGACCGCGGGGCCGCCGAGGTGGTCGCCGCCGACGTGGGGTACGGGCAGCTGGCCTGGTCGCTGCGCAGCGATCCGCGGGTGGTCGTCGTCGAGCGGACCAACGTCCGCGACCTGACACCGGAGGCGATCGGCGGGGCGGTCGACGTGGTGGTGGCCGACCTGTCGTTCATCTCGCTGGCCACCGTGTTGCCCGCGCTGGTTCGGTGCGCGCGGGGCGGCGCGGATATCGTTCCCATGGTGAAGCCGCAGTTTGAGGTGGGCAGGGGCCTGGTGGGTGCCGGTGGGGTGGTGGCCGATCCCGGTTTGCGCGCCGACTCGGTGCTGGCCGTGGCGGCGGGCCGGGGAGCTGGGTTGGCACACGGTCGGCGTCGCCGCCAGCCCGTTGCCGGGTCCCTCGGGCAACGTGGAGTACTTCTTGTGGCTGCGCGCCGAGACCGATCGCGCGCTGACCGGAGACGAGCTGGGGGACGCGGTGCGTCGCGCCGTGACGGAGGGCCCGCGATGACGTCCGAACGGACCGTCCTGCTGGTGGTGCACACCGGCCGCGAGGAGGCCACCGAGACCGCGCGGCGGATAGTAAAAGTCCTGGGCGACAACGGCATCAGGCTGCGCTTGCTCTCCGCCGAGGCCGTCGACAGGGGATCGCTGCACCTCGCTCCCGAGGAGATGCGGGCGATGGGCGTCGACATCGAGGTGGTCGAGGCCGACCCGCACGCGGCCGAGGGCTGCGAGCTGGTGCTGGTGCTCGGTGGCGACGGCACCTTCCTGCGGGCGGCGGAGCTGGCGAAAAACGCCGGCGTCCCGGTGCTGGGGGTCAACCTGGGCAGGATCGGATTCCTGGCCGAAGCCGAGGCCGAGACCATCGATCGCGTGCTGGACCGCGTCGTCACCCGCAACTACCAGGTGGAGCACCGCCTGACCCTCGACGTCGTCGTGACCCAGGGCGACCGGGTCATCGGGCGCGACTGGGCGCTCAACGAGATGAGTCTGGAACGCGGTCCGCGGTTGGGTGTGCTCGGGGTGGTCGTCGAGATCGAGGGACGCCCGGTGTCGGCTTTCGGCTGCGACGGGGTGCTGGTGTCGACGCCCACCGGGTCGACCGCGTACGCGTTCTCCGCCGGTGGCCCGGTGCTGTGGCCGGACCTCGAGGCGATCCTGGTGGTGCCCAACAACGCTCACGCGTTGTTCGCCCGGCCCATGGTCATCAGTCCCGATGCCACCGTCGCGATCGAGATCGAAGGGGACGGTCACGACGCCCTGGTGTTCTGCGACGGGCGCCGCGAGATGCCGGTGCCCGCCGGCAGCCGGCTCGAGGTCGCGCGCTGCGACACCCCGGTGAAGTGGGCGCGCATCGACAGTGCGCCGTTCACCGACCGGCTGGTGCGCAAGTTCCGGTTGCCGGTGACCGGGTGGCGCGGAAAGTAACCGCGGGTGCTCACCGAGATTCGGATCGAGTCGCTGGGCGCCATCAGCGTGGCGACCGCCGAGTTCGGCCGCGGCCTCACGGTGCTCACCGGCGAGACCGGCACCGGCAAGACGATGGTGGTCACCGGCCTGCACCTGCTGGGCGGCGCCCGCGCCGACCCGACCCGGGTGCGGTCCGGGGCCGAGCGCGCCATAGTCGAAGGCCGTTTCACCACAACCGATCTCGACGATGCGGTGAGCGCGCGCCTGGACGGGATGCTGGACGCGTCGGGGTCCGAGCGCGACGAGGACGGCAGCGTCATCGCGCTGCGCTCGGTCAGCCGGGAGGGGCCGTCGCGGGCCTACCTGGGGGGCCGCAGCGTGCCGGCCAAGTCGCTGAGCGGTTTCACCGCCGAGCTGTTGACCCTGCACGGGCAGAACGACCAGCTGCGCCTGATGCGCCCGGAGGAGCAGCGCGCCGCGCTGGACCGCTTCGCGGGCACCGCCCCCGCGTGTGAGCGCTACCGCACGCTGCGCGACGCCTGGCTGTCGGCGCGGCGCGACCTGGCCGACCGGCGCGCCCGGGCCCGCGAACTCGCGCAGGAGGCCGACCGGCTGAAGTTCGCGCTCACCGAGATCGACGCCGTCGACCCGAAACCCGGCGAGGACGACGCGCTGGTCGCCGACATCGTGCGGCTCTCCGAACTGGACACGCTGCGCGAGGCCGCGGCCGGTGCGCGTGCAGCGCTGGCCGGGGCGACCGACGACGCCGACGGTGCGGGCGCCACCGAGTGGCTGGGGCGGGCGCGCACGGCCCTGGAGTCGGTCGACGACGCGACGCTGCGGGCGCTGGCCGGGCAGGTCGGCGATGCCCTGACGCTGGTCGCCGAGGCGGCCCGCGAGCTCGGTGGCTTCCTGGACGAGCTGCCCGTCGACGCGAGTGCGCTGGAATCCAAGCTGGCCCGTCAGGCCGAGCTGCGCACGCTGACCCGCAAGTACGCCGCCGACATCGACGGCGTGCTGCGCTGGGCGCGCGACGCCCGGGAGCGGCTCGCCCAGCTTGACACCTCGCCGGAGGGCCTGGCGGGCCTGTCGGCTCGGGTCGACGAGTTGGCAGCCGAATTATCAGCGGCCGCAGTCGATCTCAGCAATGCGCGACGCAAGGCGGCCAAGCGGCTGGCCAAGGACGTGACCGCGGAGCTGTCCGGCCTGGCGATGGGCGACGCGGAGTTCACCATCGAAGTCGGCATCGAGGCGGCGGAGCCGGACGACGCCGCGGCCCTCGCGCTGCCCTCCGGGGAACTGGCCAGGGCGGGCGCCGACGGCGTCGACAACGTCGAGTTCGGCTTCGCGGCGCACCGCGGCATGACGGTGCTGCCGCTGGCCAAGAGCGCCTCCGGCGGCGAGCTGTCCCGGGTGATGCTGGCGCTGGAGGTGGTGCTGGCGGCCTCCGCGTCGGGCCTGACGATGGTGTTCGACGAGGTCGACGCCGGCGTCGGCGGCCGCGCGGCGGTGCAGATCGGGCGGCGGCTGGCCCGGCTGGCGCGCACCCATCAGGTCATCGTGGTGACGCACCTGCCGCAGGTCGCCGCGTACGCGGACGTGCACCTGGTGGTGCACGGCGCCCGGGGCGCGAGTTCGGTGCGGGGCGTCACCGGCGACGAGCGGGTCGCCGAGCTGGCGCGGATGCTGGCCGGCCTGGGCGAATCCGACAGCGGCCGCGCCCACGCCCGCGAGTTGCTCGACGCCGCCCAGCGCGACAGCCACCCCTAGCGGCGAAACCCCTATCAGCCGCGACCGCGCGTGTTTTGTGCGCTGACACGCCGCAAACCGCGTACAACTACGCACCCTTGCGCGGCAGTCCCGATGCCGACCTGTCACCGGCCTGTGACAGGTGTGGCTCTAGATAACTTATGATGCTGGTGTTACGGCGCGCCTCCCCGCCCCGGCGGCGCATCGCCGACAGAATCGGCCCATGAAGATGTCAGGGCTGCTCTCGCGTAACACGTCCCGGCCGGGCCTGACCGGCACCGCCCGGGTGGACCGGAACATCGACCGCCTGCTGCGCCGGGTCTGTCCCGGCGACATCGTGGTACTCGACATTCTGGACTTGGACCGCATCACCGCCGACGCGCTGGTGGAAGCCGACATCGCCGCGGTCGTCAACGCGTCGCCCTCGGTGTCGGGACGCTACCCGAACATGGGCCCGGAGGTGTTGGTCAACAACGGGGTCACCCTGATCGACGACACGGGCCCGGAGATCTTCAAGAAGGTCAAGGACGGCGCCAAGATCCGCCTGCACGAGGGCGGGGTGTACGCGGGGGATCGTCGGCTGGTCCGCGGGACCGAGCGCACCGACCACGACATCGCCGACCTGATGCGGGAGGCCAAGAGCGGCCTGGCCGCCCACCTGGAGGCGTTCGCGGGCAACACCATCGAGTTCATCAAGAGCGAGAGCCCGCTGCTGATCGACGGTATCGGCATCCCCGACGTCGACGTCGACCTGCGCCGTCGGCACGTCGTGATCGTCGCCGACGAGCCCAGCGCCGAAGACGACCTGCGCTCGCTCAAGCCCTTCATCAAGGAGTACCAGCCGGTGCTCATCGGTGTCGGTTGCGGTGCGGATGTGTTGCGCAAGGCAGGATATCGCCCGCAACTCATCGTCGGCGACCCCGACCACATCAGCACCGAGGCCCTCAAGTGCGGCGCCCAGGTCGTGCTGCCCGCCGATGCAGACGGGCACGCGCCCGGCCTGGCGCGGATCCAGGATCTTGGGGTGGGGGCAATGACGTTCCCGGCGGCGGGTTCGGCCGTGGACCTGGCGCTGCTGCTGGCCGACCATCACGGCGCCGCGCTGCTGGTGACGGCCGGCCACACCGCCAACATCGAGACCTTCTTCGACCGCACGCGCGCGCAGAGCAACCCGTCGACGTTCCTGACCAGGTTGCGGGTGGGGGAGAAGGTGGTGGACGCCAAGGCCGTTGCTACCCTGTACCGCCACAACATCTCCGGCGGCGCCATCGCGCTGCTGGCGCTGACGATGCTGATCGCCGTCGTCGTCGCGCTGTGGGTCTCGCGCACTGACGCCTTGGTGCTGCACTGGATCACCGACTACTGGAACCACCTGACTCTCATGGTGCAGAAGTGGATGACCTAGATGATCTCGTTACGTCAACACGCGCTCTCGCTGGCCGCGGTCTTCCTGGCCCTGGCCGTGGGGGTGGTGCTGGGTTCCGGCTTCCTGTCGGACACCCTGCTGTCCAGCCTGCGCGCCGAGAAGCGTGATCTGTACACGCAGATCAGCGGACTCAACGACCAGAAGAATGCGCTGAATCAAAAGCTCGGCGCGGCAAACACTTTCGATGACCAACTGGCCGGGCGCATCGTGCACGACGCGCTGGGCGGCAAGTCGGTGGTGGTGTTCCGCACCCCGGACGCCAAAGACGACGACGTGGCGGCCGTCGCGAAGTTCGTCGGCCAGGCCGGTGGCGCGGTCACCGGGACGGTTTCCCTGACCCAGGAGTTCGTCGACGCCAACTCTGCCGAGAAGCTGCGTACGGTGGTGAACTCGTCGGTCCTGCCCGCCGGCCAGCAACTGAGCACCAAGCTCGTCGACCAGGGCTCGCAGGCCGGTGACCTGATGGGCATCGCGCTGTTGATCAACGCCAACCCCGACGCGCCCGCCGTCGGCGATCCCGAGCGTGACACCGTGCTGGCGGCGCTGCGGGACACCGGATTCATCACCTATCAGCCGGCCGATCACCTGGGGGCGGCCAACGCCGCACTCGTGGTGACCGGCGGGGCGCTGCCGCAGGACGCCGGCAACCAGGGTGTCAGTGTGGCGCGGTTCTCCGCGGCACTGGCGCCGCACGGTTCGGGCACGCTGCTCGCCGGGCGCGACGGGTCTGCCACCGGCGGCGCCGCGGTCGCCGTGACCCGCGCCGACTCCGGCATGTCGTCGGTGGTCAGCACCGTCGACGACGTCGACACCGCCCCGGGGAGGATCACCGCGATCCTGGGCCTGCACGACCTGATCAACGGCGGCCACGTCGGGCAGTACGGCATCGGCCACGGGGCGACCTCGGTCACCGTCCCGCAGTAAACGGCTCGCGCCGGGCGTGTTCGCGGCACCTGGGCGTGCCGGGTGTTAGGGTGGGATTCCGTGGTTCGGCAGGCCCATCTAGCTGAAGCTAGAAAAACTCAAGCCCTGCCCTTCTTCACGGAGGTCGCCTGTTGCGTAAGCATCCGCAATCCGCTACGAAGCACCTCTTCGTCAGCGGGGGCGTCGTTTCCTCGCTCGGCAAGGGCCTGACCGCCAGCAGCCTCGGCCAGCTCCTCACCGCCCGCGGGTTGCATGTGACGATGCAGAAGCTCGACCCGTACCTCAACGTCGACCCGGGCACGATGAACCCGTTCCAGCACGGCGAGGTGTTCGTCACCGAGGACGGCGCCGAAACCGATCTCGACGTCGGTCACTACGAGCGCTTCCTGGATCGGGACCTGTCCGGATCGGCGAATGTCACTACGGGGCAGGTCTATTCGACCGTGATCGCCAAGGAACGGCGCGGGGAATACCTCGGCGACACCGTCCAGGTGATCCCGCACATCACCGACGAGATCAAGCGGCGCATCCTGGCGATGGCCGAACCCGACGCCGACGGCCACCGTCCCGACGTCGTCATCACCGAGATCGGCGGCACGGTGGGCGATATCGAGTCGCTGCCTTTCCTGGAGGCCGTCCGGCAGGTCCGCCACGACCTCGGGCGGGAGAACGTGTTCTTCCTGCACGTGTCGCTGGTGCCCTACCTGGCACCGTCGGGGGAGCTGAAGACCAAGCCGACCCAGCACTCGGTGGCCGCGCTGCGCAGCATCGGTATCACCCCCGACGCGCTGATCCTGCGCTGCGACCGCGACGTCCCGGAGTCGCTGAAGAACAAGATCGCGCTGATGTGCGACGTCGACATCGACGGGGTGATCTCTACCCCCGACGCGCCGTCGATCTACGACATCCCCAAGGTGTTGCACCGCGAGGAACTCGACGCGTTCGTGGTGCGCCGGCTCAATCTGCCCTTCCGCGATGTCGACTGGACCGAGTGGGACGACCTGCTGCGCAGGGTGCACGAGCCGCACGACACCGTGCGAATCGCGCTGGTGGGCAAGTACGTCGAGCTCTCCGACGCGTACCTGTCGGTCACCGAGGCGTTGCGGGCCGGCGGGTTCAAGCACCACGCGAAGGTGGAGATGCACTGGGTGGCGTCCGACGAGTGCGAGACCGCCGCCGGCGCCGCGCACGCGCTGGCCGACGTGCACGGGGTGTTGGTGCCCGGGGGGTTCGGCATCCGCGGCATCGAGGGCAAGATCGGGGCGATCCGCCATGCCCGCACGCGCGGTCTGCCGCTATTGGGGCTGTGTCTGGGCCTGCAGTGCATCGTGATCGACGCCGCGCGCTCGGTGGGCATCGAGGCGGCCAACTCCGCCGAATTCGAGCCGGGCACACCGGATCCCGTGATCTCCACGATGGCCGACCAACTCGACATCGTGGCCGGGGAGGCCGATCTGGGTGGAACCATGCGCCTCGGCGCGTACCCGGCCGTGCTGGAACCGGGTTCGATCGTGGCCGAGGCTTATGGCAGCACCCAGGTGTCGGAGCGGCACCGGCATCGCTACGAGGTCAACAACGCCTACCGCGAGAAGATCGCCGAGAGTGGTCTGCGGTTTTCGGGCACCTCGCCCGACGGGCACCTGGTGGAGTTCGTCGAGTATCCGCCGGAGGTGCACCCGTTCATCGTGGGCACCCAGGCCCACCCGGAACTGAAGAGCCGCCCGACCCGTCCGCACCCGCTGTTCGCCGCGTTCGTCGGCGCGGCGATCGACTACAAGGCGGGCGAACTGCTGCCGATGGACATCTCCGAGCACTCAGCCAACGGCAGTCACCAAGACAGCGGCGAGCGGTCGCTTCCCGAGCCCGCGTCCCGTGGCTGAGCACGTTTTCGAGACGACGTCGTCCGAAACCCTCTACACCGGAAAGATTTTCGCGCTGCGTCGCGACCGGGTGCGGATGCCCGGCGACAAGGTCGTCACCCGGGAGGTCGTCGAGCACTTCGGCGCGGTGGCCGTGGTGGCGCTCGACGACGACGGCAACGTCGCGTTGGTCTACCAGTACCGGCACGCGTTGGGCCGTCGGCTGTGGGAGTTACCCGCGGGGTTGCTCGACGTCGACGGGGAGGCGCCGCATCTGACCGCGGCCCGGGAACTGCAGGAGGAAGCCGGACTGCGGGCCGACACCTGGCGCGTGCTCGTGGACCTCGATTCCACACCCGGCTTCAGCGACGAATCCGTGCGCGTCTACCTGGCCACCGGGTTGAGCGGGGTGGACCGGCCCGAGGCACATCACGAGGAAGCCGACATGGAGTTGGAGTGGTTTCCCCTCGCCGATGCCGTCCGCAAGGTGTTCGGCGGCGAAATCGTCAACGCCATTGCCGTGGCGGGACTCTTGGCCGCCCACACCGTGTCCGCCGGGTTCGCGGAGCCGCGTCCGGTCGAGAGTCCCTGGACCGACCGGCCGACGGCGTTCACCGCCCGAAGGAAGGTCTGATGGCGACGGTGGCGCTGGAGTCGCAACTGCAGGGCTACCTCGACCATCTGACGATCGAGCGGGGCGTTTCGGCGAACACGCTCAGTTCCTATCGCCGCGACCTGCGGCGCTATTCGAAACACCTGGCGGACCGGGGAATTCACGATCTGGCGAAGGTGGGCGAGAACGACGTGAGCGACTTCCTGGTGGCGTTGCGTCGCGGCGACCCCGAGGCCGGGACCGCCGCACTGTCGGCGGTGTCGGCGGCCCGGGCGCTGATCGCGGTCCGCGGCCTGCACCGGTTTGCCGCCGCCGAAGGGCTGGCCGAACTGAACGTGGCACAGGCGGTGCGGCCGCCGACGCCGTCGCGCCGGCTGCCCAAGAGCCTGACGGTCGACGAGGTGCTGGCGCTGCTGGAGGGCGCCGGCGGCGACAGCCCGGCCGACGGCCCGCTGATGTTGCGCAACCGCGCGCTGCTGGAGTTGTTGTATTCCACGGGATCACGCATCTCCGAAGCGGTCGGGCTGGACGTCGACGACATCGACACCGAGGCCCGGTCGGTGTTGCTGCGCGGCAAGGGTGGCAAGCAGCGGTTGGTGCCGGTGGGGCGTCCGGCCGTGGCGGCGCTGGACGCGTACCTGGTGCGCGGACGCTCGGAACTGGCGCGACGCGGGCGTGGCACGCCGGCGATCTTCCTCAACGTGCGGGGCGGCCGGTTGTCGCGGCAGAGCGCGTGGCAGGTGCTGCAGGACGCCGCCGAACGGGCCGGTATCACCTCGGGTGTGTCGCCGCACATGCTGCGGCACTCGTTTGCCACCCATCTTCTCGAGGGCGGCGCCGACGTGCGGGTCGTGCAGGAACTTCTCGGTCATGCCTCGGTCACGACGACGCAGATCTACACGCTGGTGACCGTGCACGCCCTGCGCGAAGTCTGGGCCGGCGCCCACCCGCGGGCGCAATAGGTTGGGGGCGGTCAGCCCAGGTAGTCGGATTCCAGCACCAGGTCGGAGATCATGGACTGGTATTCCAGGTGTGCCTTGTGCTCGACGGTGTTCCACAGCGTGCCCTGCTGGCGGCGCATGTAGGCGCGGTACTTGGGCGCGCCCGGGATGCGGACGTTGTCGGCGACCACGACCGCACCCGGTCGCAGCCAGCCCCGGTCCAGGATGCTGGTCAGGTCGTCGAGGTAGGCGTTCTTGTCGTGGTCCAGGAACACGAATCCCAGTGCGCCGGGACCGAATCCGTGTTGAAAGGCCAGGGCGTCGAGGGTGCGCCCGCCGTCGCCGATGGTGCCGACGACGCATGTCACCCGGTCGGCGACCCCGGCATGGGCCCAGATCTGGCGGGCGTTGGCGGCGTTGGACTCGGCCAGTTCGACGGAGAACACCTTGGCATTCGGCGCTGCCCGGGCGATCCGCAGGGCGCCGTAACCGCAGTAGGTGCCCAGCTCGAGTGCGAGCGCGGGATCGGCGCGGCGGACCGCGGCGTCGAGCAGCTGTCCCTTCTCGTCGCCCACGTTGATCAGCAGAGACTTCTCGTAGGCGAATGTGTCGATGGCGGCCAGCACGTCGTCGACGTCGCCGGGCCGGGCGTGCTGCAGGACGTATTTCACCGCGGCCGCTTCCCGCCCGTCACCGATCTGGCCCGTCTTGGTGATGTTGCGGACCCCGGCGGCCATCCGCCAGGCCGACCAGCGCAGCAGAGGTATCCGTTTCTTGAGGTCCACGACCGCCACGATAGGCCGTCGAGCCGCGGCGGGCGCAGCGGCTGGACGCGGTCCTCCGCAAACGCGAGGCCGCGTGCGCGTTGGCGATGGGATCCGGGCCACGACCGCTCCGACGGTGCTGGTGTGACGGGTGTGAAGCCTGCGCACTCGAATGGGCGGCACCCCGCGGCATCCAGGCATATTCGCTGGTAAATCGCCCTGCGGGTCGCCCGGTGTCAGCGCGCGGAGCCGTTAGACTTTCCTGCGATGTTCACCTCCCGAACACCCCCGCCATGACCGATCGGCCGGACAACGGCGTCGAGATCGGTCTGACCGGGCGACCGGCGCGGGCGATCCCGGAGCCCGGGCCGCGCACGTCGCACGGCCCGGCCAAGGTCGTCGCGATGTGCAACCAGAAGGGTGGCGTCGGGAAGACCACGTCGACGATCAACCTGGGCGCCGCCCTTGCCGAGTACGGCAGGCGGGTGCTGCTGGTCGACATGGACCCGCAGGGTGCCCTGTCGGCGGGGCTGGGGGTTCCGCACTACGAGCTGGAGAAGACGATCCACAACGTGCTGGTGGAGTCGCGGGTGTCGATCGACGACGTGCTGCTGCACACCCGGGTCAAGAATTTGGACCTGGTGCCCAGCAACATCGACCTTTCGGCGGCCGAGATCCAGCTGGTCAACGAGGTGGGCCGCGAGCAGACCCTGGGCCGCGCGCTGCACCCGGTGCTGGACCGCTACGACTACGTGCTGATCGACTGCCAGCCGTCGCTGGGCCTGCTCACCGTGAACGGGCTGGCCTGCGCCGACGGTGTGGTGATCCCCACCGAGTGCGAGTTCTTCTCGCTGCGCGGCCTGGCGCTGCTCACCGACACCGTCGACAAGGTCCGCGACCGGCTCAACCCGAAGCTGGAGATCAGCGGAATCCTGATCACCCGCTACGACCCGCGCACCATCAATGCGCGCGAGGTGATGGCCCGCGTGGTGGAGCGGTTCGGCGACCTGGTGTTCGACACCGTCATCACCCGAACCGTCCGGTTCCCGGAGACCAGCGTGGCGGGCGAGCCCATCACCACCTGGGCGCCGAAGTCGACCGGCGCCATCGCCTACCGCGCGCTGGCCCGCGAGTTCATCGACCGATTCGGCGCGTGACCGGCAGCGCCAACGGTGAGGCGGCACCAAAGAACGGCTTTCAGGTCCGGCTGACCAACTTCGAGGGGCCGTTCGATCTGCTGCTGCAGCTGATCTTCGCCCACCGCCTCGACGTCACCGAGGTGGCGCTGCACCAGGTCACCGACGAGTTCATCGCCTACACCCGGGAGATCGGCCCGCGACTCGATCTGGAGGAGACCACGGCGTTCCTGGTGATCGCGGCGACCCTGCTGGACCTCAAGGCGGCCCGGTTGCTGCCGGCCGGGCAGGTCGACGACGAGGAGGACCTCGCGCTGCTGGAGGTGCGCGACCTGCTGTTCGCGCGCCTGCTGCAGTACCGCGCGTTCAAACACGTCGCCGAGATGTTCGCCGAGCTGGAGGCCACCGCGCTGCGCAGCTATCCGCGCGCGGTGTCGCTGGAGGACCGGTTCACCGAACTGCTGCCCGAGGTGATGCTCGGTGTCGACGCCGAGCGCTTCGCCCAGATCGCCGCGATCGTGTTCACGCCGCGCCCGGCGCCGACGGTGAGCACCGGGCATCTGCACGAGCTGCAGGTCTCGGTCCCCGAGCAGGCCAAGAAACTGCTGGCGATCCTGGAGGCGCGGGGCAGCGGCCAGTGGGTCTCGTTCTCGGAGCTGGTCGCCGACTGTCGGGCGCCGATGGAGGTCGTCGGGCGCTTCCTGGCGCTGCTCGAACTGTATCGGAGCCGGACGGTAGCATTCGACCAGTCGGAGCCGCTTGGCGTGCTTCAAATTTCGTGGACCGGGGAGCGTCAGACCAACGAGGCCCTGGCAGAAGTCCGGGACGAGTCGTGAGGAGCGCCGCCAATGACTGACGACGCATTCGACGTCGATCCTGACGTCGACCCCGACGCGGGCATCCCCGACATCGCCGAGGCGGCGCCCATGGACGCCGACGAACTCGGCTCGGTGCTCGAGGCGCTGTTGCTGGTGGTAGACAGCCCGGTCACGGTCGAAGCGCTGGCCGCGGCCACCCAGCAGCCCGCCTACCGGATTGCCACCAGGCTGCAGCAGATGTCGGCGGAACTCACCGAACGCGACAGCGGCATCGACCTGCGCAACACCGACGAGGGTTGGCGGATGTACACCCGGGCCAGGTTCGCCCCGTACGTCGAGAAGCTGCTGCTCGACGGCTCGCGGTCCAAGCTCACCCGGGCCGCGCTGGAGACGCTGGCCGTGGTGGCCTACCGCCAGCCGGTGACCCGGGCACGGGTGAGCGCGGTCCGCGGCGTCAACGTGGACGCGGTGATGCGCACCCTGCTGGCGCGCGGCCTGATCACCGAGGCGGGCACCGACGCGGACAGCGGCGCGACGATGTTCGCGACCACCGCGCTGTTCCTGGAGCGGTTGGGCCTGACGTCGTTGGCCGACCTGCCCGACATCGCACCGCTGCTTCCCGACGTCGACACGATCGAGGAGCTCAGCGAATCCCTGGACAGTGAGCCGCGTTTCGTCAAACTTGCCGGGGGCGTTCCGGCCGAGCAGGCGCTGTCGTTCGACGTGGACCACGACTGATGGGCGAAACCGAGGGAGTGCGCCTGCAAAAGGTGTTGTCCCAGGCTGGGATTGCGTCGCGGCGCGCCGCCGAGAAGTTGATCCTCGAGGGTCGCGTCGAGGTGGACGGGCAGGTGGTGACCGAGCTGGGCACCCGCGTGGATCCCGACGCGTCGGTGATCCGCGTCGACGGGGTCAGGGTGGTCGCCGACGACTCGATGGTCTACCTGGCGCTGAACAAGCCCCGCGGCATGCACTCGACCATGTCCGACGATCGGGGGCGCCCCTGCATCGGCGATCTGGTGGAACGCAGGGTGCGCGGCACCAAGAACCTGTTTCACGTCGGGCGTCTCGACGCCGACACCGAGGGGCTGATCCTGCTGACCAACGATGGTGAACTGGCGCACCGGTTGATGCATCCCTCCCACGAGGTGCCCAAGACGTATCTGGCGACCGTGACCGGTTCGGTGCCGCGTGGGCTGGGCAAGAGGCTGCGCGCGGGCATCGACCTGGACGACGGCTCCGCGCGGGTCGATGATTTCGCCGTGGTGGACGCCATTCCCGGAAAGACGCTGGTGCGGTTGACGTTGCACGAGGGCCGCAACCGGATCGTGCGCCGGCTGCTGGCGGCGGCGGGCTTCCCGGTGGAGTCGCTGGTGCGCATCGAGCTCGGGCCGGTGTCGCTGGGGGAGCAGCGGCCCGGCAGCATCCGGTCGTTGAGCCGTGGCGAGGTCGGGCAGCTCTACCAAGCGGTGGGCCTGTGAACGTCGTAGTGGCCATCGACGGGCCCGCTGGCACTGGGAAGTCCTCGGTGTCAAGGGGTTTGGCGCGTGCCCTGGGGGCCCGGTACCTGGACACCGGCGCGATGTACCGGATCGTGACGCTGGCGGTGTTGCGGGCCGGGGTGGACCCGGCCGACGCCGAGGCCGTCGCCGCGCTCGCGTCGACTGTGGACTTGGCGGTGGGCTACGACCCGGACCGGCTCAGCTATTCGCTTGCCGGGGAGGATGTTTCGGCCGATATCCGCGGCGAAGAGGTCACCGGGGCGGTGTCGGCGGTGTCATCGGTGCCCGCGGTGCGCGCGCGGCTCGTCGCGCTGCAGCGCGAAATGGCCGCCGGCCCGGGCAGTGTGGTCGTCGAGGGCCGCGACATTGGGACGGTGGTGCTGCCCGACGCTCCGGTGAAGATCTTTTTGACCGCCTCGGCCGAGACGCGGGCCCGGCGGCGCAACGACCAGAACCTCGCCTCGGGGCTGGGCGGGGATTACGAGGGCGTGCTTGCCGATGTGCGGCGCCGCGACCACCTGGATTCGACCCGGGCGGTCTCGCCGCTGCGCGCGGCGCCCGACGCGGTGGTCGTCGACACCAGCGACATGACCGAGGCGCAGGTGATCGCCCACGTCCTGGACTTGGTCGAGCAGCGAAGCGGGGTGATGCGGTGACCCAGGACGGGACATGGAGCGACGAAACCGATTGGGACGCCGTCGGTTTCGATGTAGACGAGCGTACCGAGGCGGGTCCGGCGCCCGTCGTGGCGGTGGTGGGGCGGCCCAATGTCGGCAAGTCGACGCTGGTCAACCGGATCCTGGGCCGCCGCGAGGCGGTGGTGCAGGACGTTCCCGGCGTGACCCGCGACCGCGTGTCCTACGACGCGCTGTGGACCGGCCGGCGCTTCGTGGTGCAGGACACCGGGGGCTGGGAGCCCGACGCCAAGGGCCTGCAGCAACTGGTGGCCGAGCAGGCGTCGGTGGCCATGCGCACCGCCGACGCGGTGATCCTCGTGGTGGACGCCACCGTCGGCGCGACTGCCGCCGACGAGGCCGCCGCCCGGATCCTGTTGCGCTCGGGCAAGCCGGTCTTCCTGGCCGCCAACAAGGTCGACAGCGACAAGAACGAGGCGGACGCGGCGGCGTTGTGGTCGCTGGGCCTCGGGGAGCCCCACGCGGTCAGCGCCATGCACGGCCGCGGGGTGGCCGACCTGCTCGACGAGGTGCTGGCCGTGCTGCCGACGCTGTCCGAGGTGGCGCCGGCGCCCGGCGGGCCCCGGCGGGTGGCGCTGGTCGGCAAGCCCAACGTGGGCAAGAGTTCGTTGCTCAACAAGCTGGCCGGGGACCAGCGTTCGGTGGTGCACGATGTCGCCGGGACGACGGTCGACCCGGTGGATTCGCTGATCGACCTGGGCGGCAGGGTGTGGCGGTTCGTCGATACCGCGGGCCTGCGGCGCAAGGTCGGGCAGGCTAGCGGGCACGAGTTCTATGCCTCGGTGCGCACCCATTCGGCCATCGACGCCGCGGAGGTGGTGGTCGTGCTGATCGACGCCTCGGCGCCGCTGACCGAACAGGACCAGCGGGTGCTGTCGATGGTGGTGGAGGCGGGCCGGGCGCTGGTGCTGGCGTTCAACAAGTGGGATCTGGTCGACGAGGATCGCCGCGAGCTGTTGGAGCGGGAGATCGACCGCGAGCTGGTGCAGCTGCGATGGGCGCAGCGGGTCAACATCTCGGCTAAGACGGGCCGCGCGCTACAGAAGCTGGTGCCCGCGATGGAGGCGGCGCTGGCCTCGTGGGACGCGCGTATCCCGACCGGCCCGCTGAACTCCTGGCTGAAGGAGGTGGTGGCGGCCACGCCGCCGCCGGTGCGTGGCGGCAAGCAGCCGCGCATCCTGTTCGCGACCCAGGCCGCGGCCCGGCCGCCGACGTTCGTGCTGTTCACCACCGGGTTCCTGGAGGCCGGTTACCGGCGTTTCCTGGAGCGGCGGTTGCGTGAGACGTTCGGGTTCGAGGGCACCCCGATCCGGATCAACGTGCGGGTGCGCGAGAAGCGGGCACCCAAGCGGCGCTGAGCGTGCGCCGACCGCCTTAATCCCACGATGCGGCCAGTGAAAGCTGCATCACAGGAATTATCTTCGACTTTCGCTCGGGGGCGTCAAGGCGGTCGGCACCGACACCCAGGCGCTGGATCACCCGCTGGCCACGTCGATCGGCCCGCACGGACCGCCGAGCACACCGGCGGCGTCTTGCCCCGGGCGATGAGCGAATACGAGGAGGACACCGGCTGCAAGGTGCTCGACGACTTCCCGGAGTGGGAACTCTGCCACCGGGCGATCCTGTCCAAGGGCATCTACGGATTCGAGAACGTCGGCGGTGACCTGGACAAGGTCACCGGCAAGCGCGTCGCTTTCGCTGCCTTCCCGTGGCCCTGGGTCGGGGGCGACGGCTGCATCGTGCGGCTGGTGGCGGTCGTGGATCCGGGCGGCGCCTACCGCATCGAGACGGGCCGGTCGGCGTGACGGCCGAAGGGCAGGAAGCGCGCGGCGGTGGCATCCAGGTCATCGCGCGAGGCCGCGATGCTGCGACTGCTGCAGGCGCACCCGGCTGGGCTCACCCAGGCCGAGATCGGCGAGCGGCTGGCAAGGGCGCGCTCCACGGTCAGCGGGATCCTCAACGCGCTCGACGACAAAGGCCTGGTGGTCGCGCGCGGCGGCCGCGGCAGGTATCGGCTCGGCCCCGAGATCGCGCGCATGGCCGCCAGCGTGCGCCTCGGCGTGGTGATGGAGGTGCACCCGTTCATGGAAGAGTTGTCTCGCGAGCTGGGGGAGACCGTGGACCTGTCGATTCTGGACGGCGATCGAGCGACATTCCTCGACCAGGTCGTCTCGCCGCAGCGCTTGCGGGCGATCAGCGCGGTGGGAGATTCCTTCCCCGTGCACTGCTGCGCCCACGGCATAGCGCTGCTGGCCGGCCTGCCGCCCCAACAATTGGCGCCGGCGCTGCCCAGCCGACTGGCCCGGCTCACCGCGAACACGGTGACCAGCCCCGCAGATTTGCGCAAGAAGCTTGAGCGTGTTCGGGCCGAGGGTGTCGCCTACGACCGCAGGAAGCAAACCGAAGGCATCTGTGCGGTGGGCGCGATGCTCAAGGGTGTGACTGAGAGCAGGGTGGCCGTGAGCGTGCCGGTTCCGGCGCAGCGATTCTACGGCCGCGAAGCCGAACTCGCCGGGACGCTGCTGCCCTGCGTGGCCGAGGTCGACGTCTCGTTCGGCCAGGTCGAGCGGAAGTGAGGTCGCTTGCTGGGCCGGCGGGTGTCTTAAGGTAGGCTTTCGACCTGCTGCCGCGCACGCTGGCGGCATCCGGGCTGTGGCGCAGTTTGGTAGCGCACTTGACTGGGGGTCAAGTGGTCGCAGGTTCAAATCCTGTCAGCCCGACGCAGGTCAGAGGGTATTTTTGCCTCTGAGATCCGCTTATTGGTCAGGCGGGCAATCAAGTATCCGGGTATGCGGGAGTAGCCGCCGGCCATGGATCCCGAGAGGCCGTCGTCGTACTGGATGCGACGTGGCCGCGACGAGGTGGCCCCGAACGCCGCGTCCTGGCGCCCCGATGCCCGCCGCGCGCCGGGCCCGTTGTGGCCTCGGGCGGACTGCCCCAAGTCCGTACTCACGCAGCAGTGACGGTGAGCGGGTAACGTCAGGGGCATCGGTCCGCTCGGTTGTGAGCGGACATCCTGCACTGGATGGAAAATTTGATGGCTTCGCCAACGGCATTCCGCTCGCCCTACGTCCAACGTCTCGAACTGGTCAGGGACACGATCAGGTCCCATTCCAAGCTTGGAGACAAGGCGGCGAGCGAACTGGCGGAACAGATCTTGCTCGCACTGATTTCGATTCCGGAGAAGGTGCGCTGAAACAAGCACCCACGGTGGTGGCGCATCGGTGGTCACACGGCTGCGGGATTCGTGCGCACGTCCTATCTCGAACCGTTTCCTGCAGGGGGCCAATCAATCTCGGCCACGTTCGGCCATCCTGGCTCCACCTGCAGGCGTGAAAACACCTACGTCCGCCGCCGAGAAGGAGCCGCAGCACCCTTAGTCGTGTTGAGCGCTCGAGGAGCGGCTCATCCCGGCGATCAGGCGCTGCCAAACACCGGTGGACGCCCCACGATTGTGCACGCCGAGATTTCGACATAGCAGTCCGCAGAGAGGAAACCATGGCGATTACCGACGTTCCCGCCTTCGCCCACTTAACTGTCGCCGACATCGAGAATTTTGCCGCAGAGCTGGACGCGATCCGGTTTGACGTCATCGACTCGCTCGGCGAGCGCGACGCCCGCTACATCCACCGCACCATCGCCGCACAACGCGCCGCCGACGTAGTCGGCCGGCTCCTGCTGGCCGGTAGCTCGAAACGGTCGGCGAGATGGGCGGGTACCGTGACGCTCGGTCTGGCCAAGATCATCGAGAACATGGAGATCGGCCACAACGTCATGCACGGCCAGTGGAACTGGATGAACGATCCCGAGATCCACTCCACGACGTGGGAGTGGGACATGACTGCCGCGTCGAAGCACTGGATCTCCGCCCACAATTTCCAGCACCACAAGTACACCAACATCGTGGGCATGGACGACGATGTGGGCTACTTCGTCCTACGTGTCACACGTGACCAGCCCTGGGAGCGTGTCAACACGGGCAACCTGCTGTTCAATGCCCTCCTGGCGCTGGGATTCGAGTGGGGCATCGGATTGCAGACCATCGACCTGGCCAAGGTCCTGGAGGCCGGCCCGGACCGCGACGCCACCCTTCAGCAGATGCGCGAGTTCTCGATCAAGGCCGGCGGGCAGGTGTTCAAGGATTACGTCGCGTTCCCTGCGCTCACCTCGCTGTCGCCGGCGGCGACCTACAAATCGACGCTGAAGGCCACCCTGGTTGCCAACGTGATTCGCAACGTCTGGGCCAACGCGGTGATTTTCTGCGGCCACTTCCCTGATGGTGCAGAGAAATTCACGAAGACCGACATGGCCGGTGAATCCAAGGGTGAGTGGTATCTGCGTCAGCTGCTGGGAAGCGCCAACTTCGAAGCGGGTCCGGTGCTGCGGTTCATGAGCGGGAACCTGTGCCATCAGATCGAGCATCACCTGTTTCCCGATCTGCCCAGCAGCAGGCTGCACGAGGTCTCGGTGCGGGTGCGCGAGGTGTGCGACAAGTACGACCTGCCCTACACGACGGGCTCGTTTTTGATGCAGTACGGCAAAACGTGGCGCACCATCGCCAAATTGTCGCTGCCGGACAAGTACTTGCGCGACACCGCCGACGACGCTCCGGAAACTCGCAGCGAGCGTATGTTCGCTGAACTCGAGCCCGGTCGCGCCGACACCGGCCTGGTGACGGGGCGCCGCCGCGGGCTCAAGACGGCGCTGGCGGCGGTCCGCGAATGGCGCCGGGGGGAGCCGGAGTCCCGCCGCTGAAGCCGTTCGGCCCCTGCCCGCCACTTTCGGCCACACCCGGGCCCAACTGCCTCCATGGTGGGGTATTGCGACCCTAGAACGCGGCGGCCGCCACTGGTCAACTCTGCCCAGACGGCCGGAAGCGACCGGGAGGATCAGCAGTGACGGGCGGTACGGGACCTGGGATCGTGCGGGGGATCACGCGGCTGCGTCCGCTGATCGAGCCGGTCCTGGTGGTGCTCACGGTCGGCGCGCTGGCCGCCGGCGGGATCGCGTGGCTCACCGGCAGTCGCGAACTCGCCGACAGTTGCTGGCGCGCTGGGACCGTGCTGGCGGTGCTACCCGCCTCGGTATGGGTGGCGGCGGCGTTGTGCCGGCGCCGGCTCGGCGTGGACGTCATCGCCGTGCTGTCCCTGGTGGGCACCCTGCTGGTGCACGAATACCTGGCCGGGGCGTTGGTCGCGGTGATGCTGGCCGGTGGGCGTGCGCTGGACGCGGCGGCCGCGCGTCGCGCCTCCCACGATCTGCGGGCCCTGCTGGAGCGGGCGCCACGCTTCGCGCGGCGGCGCGACGGCACGCAGGTCAGCGTGATCCCACTGGCCGACGTGGTCGTCGACGACTTGCTGGAAGTCGGCCCCGGTGAGGTGGTGCCGGTGGACGGCCGCGTGGTCGACGTGGTCGCGGTGTTGGACGAGTCGGTGCTGACCGGTGAGCCGCTGCAGGTCGAGCGCGGCGTCGGTGAACCCGTGCGCAGCGGGGTCGTCAACGCGGGTAGCGCGTTCGAGTTGCGGGCCACCGCGACGGCCGAAGACAGCACCTACGCCGGCATCGTGCGGCTGGCCCAGCAGGCGGGTGCGGAAAACGCTCCGATCGTGCGGTTGGCCGACCGCTACGCGGCGTGGTTCCTGCCGCTGGCGCTGCTGTTGTCCGGTGGTGCGTGGCTGGCCAGCGGGTCGGCGGTGCGGGCGGTGGCCGTGCTGGTGGTGGCGACCCCTTGCCCGCTGCTGCTGGCGGCGCCGGTGGCCATCGTCTCCGGCCTGTCGCGCGCATCCCGGGCCGGGGTGATCGTCCGCGGCGGTGGCGCTCTGGAAAATCTCGGCAGTGCAACCACTTTGATGATGGACAAGACCGGCACGCTGACGATGGGCCGACCGGTGGTCGTCGATGTGATCGCCCCGCCCGGCGGTGACGCGACCGAGGTTTTGCGGCTGTCGGCCTCGGTGGATCAGCTCTCCCCGCACGTGCTCGCCGAGGCCATCGTGACCGAAGCCCTCGCACGCGGCCTCGAGCTGTCCTTGCCCGCCGACGTACTCGAGGAGCCGGGCCGCGGTGTCACCGCCACCATCGGCGAGCGCCGGGTGACCGTCGGCAAACTGCCCCCCCGTTCCGTGAGCGGCGCGTGGGCGCGGGGAGCGGTCAACCGGGCGCGCCTCGACGGCGCTGCCATCGCCTGGATGTGCCTCGACGGTGAACCGGCCGGCGCGGTGCTGTTGCGGGATCCGTTGCGCCGGAACGCGCCCCACACGATGCGCCGGTTGCGCGCGGCCGGCTTCAATCGGCTTGTGATGCTCACCGGTGACCGTGTCGAACCGGCACGCGAGGTCGCCACGGTGCTGGGCCTCGACGACGTCTACGCCGAACAAACCCCCGCCGACAAGGTCGCGGCGGTGCGTACCGAACGAGAACGGGCGGTCACCGTGATGGTGGGCGATGGTGTCAACGACGCGCCGGCGTTGGCGGCGGCGACGGTCGGTGTGGCGATGGGTGCCCGCGGGGCCACCGCGTCCTCGGAGGCCGCCGACATCGTGCTGACCGCCGATCGCGTCGACCGGCTCGCCGACGCGATCGACATCGCGCGCTGGTCCCGGCGCATCGCCGTGCAGAGCGCCGTGGTGGGGATGAGCCTGTCGCTGCTGGCGATGGTGATCGCCGCGCTGGGCTGGCTGCCGCCGGCCCCGGGTGCGCTGCTGCAGGAGGGTATCGATGTCGCGGTGATCCTCAACGCGCTGCGTGCGCTGCGCGGCAATCCGCGCACCGAACTGGAGTTGCCCACCGGCACCGAGCAGATGCTGCGGCGTTTCGCGGCCGAACACGACGAACTGCGCGACACCATCGGCCTGCTGCGCGACAGCGCCGACCGCCTGGCCCACGGCCCCGACGCCGCGGCGCTGGAATCACTGAGGACAGTGCACGGCTTGCTCACCGAGCGGATCCTGCCGCACGAACGCGCGGAGGAGACCCTGCTGTACCCCGCGTTGGCGCGGCCGCTCGGCAGCGACGAGGCCACCGCGACCATGAGCCGCACCCACGCCGAGATCCAGCGCCTCGCCGACCGCATCGGCACGCATGTGGCGCTGGCGCAATCGGCCGGAGCGATCCAGCCCGACCAGGTCGACGACCTCCTGGCCTGCCTGTACGGCCTGTATGCCCTGCTGCGGCTGCACTTCGTCCAGGAGGAGGAAAACTACTTCACCCTGGTCGAGGACGAGCCAACTCCGCCCGACGCGAGTCGACGACCCGGCCCGGCTCCTCGTGCCGATTCGGCGGCCGGCTAGATCAGCCACATGGGTCTGTTGAGCCGCAACCAACGCCGGGTGTAACCCGCGCTCACCCGATCGACCGACGTGGTTCAACGGTCGCTGGACGCGCTCGTCGGGCGGCTGGGGGAGGGCCGAAATTACTGGGCGGCATGGGTATTCGATGTTCCCGCAGTGACAGTGCTCACCGTGGTCCGCGGCCCGATTGTCGTACCACCTGGGACGGTCTCGTTCAACTGCTCAGTCAGATTGCGGATCTGCGGTTCGATGAAGTCAACGTCGCGACAGTCGACCCAACATATGAACGCGTACGAGATGGCTTCAATATGGCAATAGTCCGATGCAAGAACGGTTTTCCCGTTTCCTGTCCGGCCCGCTAACGGCTCTTGTGACGTTGTCGTGGGTCCGTGACCAGGGGATTTGGGGCGCAACGCCGTGTCCTGCTTACGTTTTGGACTGTTGGAAGGTTCAAGACGAAGGAGGGTGGACGGCGTTGCGCAAATCCAGGGTATTCGTAGCGGCTCTCGAGGGCCAGGACACGCTCATCGAGGACGTGACGATCCAGACGGAGACCTCCCGTGGTAAGACGCCGGTGACCAGCGAGGTGCTGGTGTTTTCGGTGCGTCCCAAGGCATCGCAGGCCAGTCGTTGTTCACGATGCCGCAAACACTGCCCGGGTTATGACGGCGGCGACGATGTGCGCCGCTGGCGGACCCTCGACGTGGGCGTGTCATTCCATCTGTGTAAGTCCGGGGTGGTCCATCATCGGACCGCCGTTGGGCGGACAGAAGGAGTGTTTTGTGACCAAGACCATGCAGATGCCGGCTGAGGAGACGACCGCGGCGCGGCGGCTGGCCGAGATGTTCACCGAAGAGACGCTGGACTCGTTGATTAAGGATGCGGTGAAGACCGGGACCCCGATCGACGGCGCGGACGGTTTGCTGAACCAGCTGACTAAGGCCGTGCTGGAGCGGGCGCTGAATGCGGAGCTAACCCACCATCTGGGTTATGAGGCCGGCGATCCGGCCGGACGCGGATCGGGAAATTCGCGCAACGGCACCACGCCGAAAACGGTGACCACCGTCAACGGCCCGGTGCAGATCGATGCGCCGCGTGATCGCAACGGCTCGTTTGAGCCGGCGATTGTGCCGAAGAAGACCCGCCGGCTCAACAACATCAATTCGGTGGTGTTGTCGCTGTATTCACGGGGAATGACCACCCGCGATATCGAAGCCCACCTGCAGGAGGTCTATGGGGCGTCGGTGTCGCGGGAGTTGATCTCCAATATCACCGAGGTGGTGGTCGATGAGATCAAGGCCTGGCAGGCCCGCCCGCTCGATGAGGTCTACCCGATCCTCTACATCGATGGGCTGCGGCTGCGGATCGGCGACAACGGGGTCATCACCACCAAGGTCGCCTATTTGGCCATTGGCGTGGATCTGGAGGGCCGCAAACACGCCTTGGGCTGCTGGATCCAGGACTCCGAGGGGGCGAAGTTCTGGCAGAAGGTCGTCATCGACCTGCGCAACCGCGGGGTGCGCGACATCCTCATCGCCTGCTGCGACGGGCTGACCGGTCTGCCTGATGCGATCCGCTCGATCTATCCCGATACCGTGGTGCAGACCTGCGTCGTGCACGTCATTAGGAATGCGATGCGCTTCGTGTCTTATAAGGACCGCAAGAAGGTCGCCACCGCGATGCGGGCGATCTACAGTGCGCCGACCGTCGATGGAGCCGAACTCGCACTCAAGGAGTTCGACCAGCAATTCGGCGCCCAATATCCGGGTGCAATTGACGTGTGGCACAACGCCTGGGGGGAATTCGTTCCGTTCCTGGACTATCCGGTGGAGTTGCGCAAGATCGTCTACACCACCAATGCGATCGAGTCGATCAACTTCCAGTTGCGCAAGATCACCAAGAACCGTGGTCATTTCACGGACAAGGACGCCGCGATGAAGTTGCTGTACCTCGGGCTGCGCAACATCTCCAGCGAGAGAGGAGGCTATTCGGGTACTGGAACGCACAACTGGACTGTGGCGCTCAACACACTCGCCAGACTATTCCCTGGGCGAATCCCATTGTGCTAGAATACAACTCGTAGTCAAATCACCTCTGACTTACACAGAAATCGTGACAGGCTCCTCGACGTGGGCGCCACCAAGGCCTACCTGCAGGCACCGGTACCCCGGGTGACCTGCGGTGAGCACGGAGTGGGGGTGGCACACGTGCCGTGGGCGCGTCCCGGAGCCAAACACACCTGGGCCTTTGAGGACACCTGCGCATGGTGGGCCGCACACGCCGCGATCAGCGTGGTTGCGGTGTTTTTGCGGGTCGCCTGGCGCACCGTCGCGGCGATCGTGGCCCGGGTCATCGCCGATGGCCGCGACACCAACGACCTGCTCGCCGGCCTGACCCGCATCGGCATCGACGAGATCTCCTACCGCAACGGCCACCGCTATTTGACCTGCGTGATCGACCACACCACAGGCCGGCTGGTGTGGGCCGCACCCGGCCGCAACCAAGACACCCTGAGCCGTTTCTTCGACCAGCTCGGTGATGCCCGCGCCGCGGCATTGACCCACGTCAGCTGCGATGGCGCGGAATGGATCCACACCGTGCTGCGCGAGCGGGCCCCTCAGGCGGTGATCTGCCTGGATCCCTTCCACATCGTGGCCTGGGCGATGAGGGCTCTCGACAAGGTGCGGGTGCGCACCATGACCCGTGCCGGCGTGCGGGATCGCCACGCCATGTGGGCGGTCCGCAAAAACCCGGCCGACCTGACCGGCGAGCAACGCACCAGCCTCGCGGCGATCACGACTACCAACGCCACGCTGTATCGGGCTTATCTGCTCAAAGAGCAACTCCGCGAAGTGTTTCAGGTCAAGGGCCGCGACGGCCGCCAACTGCTGGCCGGATGGCTGTCCTGGGCCTCGCACTCACACATCCCGGAATTCGTCGCTGTGGCCCGAACCGTCCGCCGTCACAAGGAGTTGATCGGCAACACCCTCGACCACCAACTGTCCAATGCCCGCTCGGAGTCCACGAACACCCATCTACGGGCGTTGACCAAGCGGGCATACGGGTTTCATAGTCCAGATGCGCTGATCGGCATGGCCATGCTCACCCGCGGCGGCCTCTGCCCCGCACTACCCGGCCGCACAGCATGAAACCCCACCCACGGAACTGTCAGGAGATCCCCGCTAACACCACGCGAGAAGGAGTCGACACTTCCTTCGTAAGGTCGAGATGGCTTTGAATCTCATTGAGGTAGCCCAGCCTGCCCTCTCTGTCAACCTTGGGTGAGGCACCCGTCCCCTGTGTGACAGGGTTAAGTGAGACAGCAGCAGTAGCCAATCATCGCTACAGGGCGAGACAGGATCACCATTTTGGGGCTCTTCTGGGAACTCCGTGGGTCATGGGATGGCCGGATAGAGCTGGAGCCCGCCGAGGTGGAAGTAGATCGCGGTCTTGAAGTGCTCGCGGTTGCGGTAGCCGCGGGCCGAAACCCGGATGGCCTGGATGCGTGAGTTCAGGCCCTCGGCACCGGCGTTGGTGATGCGGTGGGCGAAGTAGGACAACAGCCCCGCCTCGTGGCGCTTCAACGTCTTGGCCGCGTCGATGATCGGCTTGAGACGGCAGTGGGTGGCCCAGAAGTACCAGCGCTTAAAGTGTTTGGCTGCCCAGCCGCGACGCTGGTAGGACCAGAAGTGCCGCAGGCTCTCCTTGATCGCCCATGCCCGAGCGGTTTTCAGGTCACCGGAGCGCAGCGTGGCGAAGCGGTCTTGGTGACGGTCGGGCAGGTTCTCCGCCGAATACAGCCACAGGTACTTGCTGCCGGCCAGGCTCTTATCGCCGGCCGCGGCCAGCGCCCGGTTCTCGGCCTTGCGCACGGTGTCCACGGCCTTGGTCAGGTAGCCCATCAGGTGGTAGCGGTCGAAGACGATCTTGTTCTCGGCGTCGCTCAGGTGCGCGCGCACCGAGGCGGCGAACGGCTCCCACATGTCCATTGCCACCGCCTCGATCCCGGCCAGCTGCTCGGGGGTGAACCGGTCGAAGTAGCCGTCCAGGCTGGCCTGGCGGCGTTCGTCGGCGATGTAGTCCACCGTGCCGGGCGTGTCATTCCATCTGTGTAAGTCCGGGGTGGTCCATCATCGGACCGCCGTTGGGCGGACAGAAGGAGTGTTTTGTGACCAAGACCATGCAGATGCCGGCTGAGGAGACGACCGCGGCGCGGCGGCTGGCCGAGATGTTCACCGAAGAGACGCTGGACTCGTTGATTAAGGATGCGGTGAAGACCGGGACCCCGATCGACGGCGCGGACGGTTTGCTGAACCAGCTGACTAAGGCCGTGCTGGAGCGGGCGCTGAATGCGGAGCTAACCCACCATCTGGGCTATGAGGCCGGCGATCCGGCCGGACGCGGATCGGGAAATTCGCGCAACGGCACCACGCCGAAAACGGTGACCACCGTCAACGGCCCGGTGCAGATCGATGCGCCGCGTGATCGCAACGGCTCGTTTGAGCCGGCGATTGTGCCGAAGAAGACCCGCCGGCTCAACAACATCAATTCGGTGGTGTTGTCGCTGTATTCACGGGGAATGACCACCCGCGATATCGAAGCCCACCTGCAGGAGGTCTATGGGGCGTCGGTGTCGCGGGAGTTGATCTCCAATATCACCGAGGTGGTGGTCGATGAGATCAAGGCCTGGCAGGCCCGCCCGCTCGATGAGGTCTACCCGATCCTCTACATCGATGGGCTGCGGCTGCGGATCGGCGACAACGGGGTCATCACCACCAAGGTCGCCTATTTGGCCATTGGCGTGGATCTGGAGGGCCGCAAACACGCCTTGGGCTGCTGGATCCAGGACTCCGAGGGGGCGAAGTTCTGGCAGAAGGTCGTCATCGACCTGCGCAACCGCGGGGTGCGCGACATCCTCATCGCCTGCTGCGACGGGCTGACCGGTCTGCCTGATGCGATCCGCTCGATCTATCCCGATACCGTGGTGCAGACCTGCGTCGTGCACGTCATTAGGAATGCGATGCGCTTCGTGTCTTATAAGGACCGCAAGAAGGTCGCCACCGCGATGCGGGCGATCTACAGTGCGCCGACCGTCGATGGAGCCGAACTCGCACTCAAGGAGTTCGACCAGCAATTCGGCGCCCAATATCCGGGTGCAATTGACGTGTGGCACAACGCCTGGGGGGAATTCGTTCCGTTCCTGGACTATCCGGTGGAGTTGCGCAAGATCGTCTACACCACCAATGCGATCGAGTCGATCAACTTCCAGTTGCGCAAGATCACCAAGAACCGTGGTCATTTCACGGACAAGGACGCCGCGATGAAGTTGCTGTACCTCGGGCTGCGCAACATCTCCAGCGAGAGAGGAGGCTATTCGGGTACTGGAACGCACAACTGGACTGTGGCGCTCAACACACTCGCCAGACTATTCCCTGGGCGAATCCCATTGTGCTAGAATACAACTCGTAGTCAAATCACCTCTGACTTACACAGAAATCGTGACAGGCTCCACCGTGCCCGCGTCCAGGTCACTGACCACGGTGATGTAGTCCTGTCCCTTCCCGGCCGCCTTCTCATCGACCCCGACGTGGGCCGGCGCCACCAGCGGTTTGGCGGCCAGGCCGCGGGCCACCGCACGGTCCATCAGGTGCCACGCCTCGTCCCAGCTGACCCGCAGCAGCCCGGCCGCGGCCGCCACGTCGCACGCGGCGAGCACGTCGATGGCCAGCCGCTCAAACAACATGGTGAACCGCGAATGCGGCTCGGCCCACGGCAGCCGCACCTGATGCACCCCGTGCTCGGGACAGGCCACCCGCGGCGGGCTGGCATGCAGGAACGTCAGAAACGCACACGAGTCCAGATGCCGCCACGCCCGTTCCTCGCCATGGTCATACACCGACAGCTCGCGCTCGCAGTCCGGGCAGGCGAACCGGGTCCGGCCCGGATGCACGACCCAGACGTCCACCCGACCTTCCTGAGCCGACAGCTCCACCCGTTGCACCTCCCACGGCGCTACCAGTCCCAGCAGATGGCGGTACAACTCGGTGTCGCGCACACAGCACATCCTGCCGCCCTGCGCCCATCACGCCCAGACCAGACCCACAGAAAACCCGGAAGCGCCCCATTTTCCGTGACTATGACGATCGCATCCCTGGACGGGTGCAGTGATAATGACCAAGTGGACAACGTGCCCGATCCAGGTGCTCGGGCGCGGCGGCGCACGTTCACCGCCGAGTACAAGGCCCGCATCCTCGACGAGTACGACGCGCTGTCGGTGGGCTCGTCGGAGCGTGGTGCGTTGCTGCGCCGTGAAGGCCTGTACAGCTCGCATATCGCCGAATGGCGAAAGGCCCGTGATGCCGGTGCTCGGGAGGGTTTGTCGGCGAAGGGCAAGCCGAAGCGCAGCGCTGAGCAGGTCGAGTTGGACAAGCTGCGGCGGCGCACCACGCAACTGCAGGCTGAGCTGGATCGGACCAAGCTAGCGCTGGAGATCACGGGAAAAGCGCACGCGCTCTTGGAGATGCTCTCCGAGAGCGCGGATTTCGAGCCGAAGTCCAAGCCGTGATCGGCGAGCACCTGCCCGACCTGGAGGCCGCAACCAGCACCAAACGGGCGTGCGAATTGCTGGGTGCATCGCGGGCCACGCTCCACCGCCACCGCAACCCACCACCACGGCCGGCACGGCGGGTGCGGCCCGAGCCACTGAATAAGCTCACCGAGGCCGAACGCCAGCAGATTCTGACGGTGCTGCGCTCAGAGCAGTACTGCGATCTGGCGCCGGCGCAGGTGTGGGCGCGACTGCTTGATGATGGTGTCTACCTGTGCTCGATTCGCACCATGTACCGGCTACTGGCCATTGCCGGGGAGAACCGCGAGCGGCGTCGCCAGCGCACCCATCCGGCGCGCAAGAAACCCGAGCTGATCGCTAACGCACCAAACCGGGTCTGGTCCTGGGATATAACGAAATTGCAAGGGCCACAACGGGGTATCTTCTATCAACTCTATGTGATTATCGACATCTTCTCGCGCTACGTCGTCGGCTGGATCATCGCAGAAGTTGAGGACGGTGAGTTGGCCAAAGCATTTATCGCCGACACCATGGCCCGTCACGGCATCGCCCGCGGCCAGTTGGCCTTGCACGCTGATCGCGGCACCTCGATGACCTCCAAGCCGGTCGCCCAGTTGCTGATCGACCTGGGGGTGGACCGCAGCCACAGCCGCCCGCACGTGTCCAACGACAATCCCTACTCGGAGGCTAATTTCAAGACCCTCAAGTACTGCCCGGCGTTCCCGGGCCGGTTCGGCTCGATCGAAGATGCCCGCGCCTTCTGCACGACATTCTTCGATTACTACAACCATGAGCATCGCCACAGCGGCGTGGGCCTACACACCGTGGTCGCGTCCTAAAGCCGGTGTAAAAGAGGCCGGGCGTAGGTTCTGCTTCGAGACCTACCAAGTCATCGAAGAAAGGACCTACGCCCGTGCCTGCACGAGTATCCCCGACCGATCGTGTCCGTGCCAAGATCGACGAGCTGTTCGCCTCGGATCGTGAGTTGCCTGAGATCCTCGAGGAGGTGGCCCGCCTCGGTGCGCAGTTGCTGATGCAGGCCGCGCTGGAGGCCGAGGTGACCGAATTCCTGGGCCGGGACCGCTATCAACGCGCCGGCGCGACGCCGGATGCCCAGCCTGGGTCGCGCAATGGCTATCGGCCGGTGTCGGTCAAGACCACCGCCGGCCCGGTCACCTTGGAGCGACCCAAGCTGCGCGGCACGACCACCGCATTCGCCTCGCGGCTGTTCGGCAAGCACGTCACCAAGACCAACGCGCTGGAATCACTGGTGATCGCCTCGTTCGTGCGGGGGCTATCGGTACGCGATGTCGAGGCCACCCTGGCTGATGCGCTGGGTGATCAGGCCGCGATCTCCAAATCGACGGTTTCGCAGGTCTGCCAGGCGATCAAGACCGAGTACGACACCTGGGCCAAGCGCCGCCTCGACGAGATCGTGTTGGACTACCTGTTTTTGGATGCGTCGTTTTTCCGGATGCATCCCGGCTCGCCGGCCGAGCCGGTCCTGGCCGCCTGGGGGGTGAGCACCGACGGCAAGCCCGTCTTCGTCGGCTTGGCGCCGGGCTCGGGGGAATCCACTGATGCCTGGGCCGGTTTCTTGACCGACCTGACCGAGCGGGGGCTTTCGTGTCCGCTGCTGGTCGTCTCCGATGGCGCCCGCGGTCTGATCGCCGCGATCGAGCAGATCTTCCCGGCGGCGTTGCGGCAACGCTGCCTGATTCATCGACTGCGCAATGTTTTGGCCAAGATCCCCACCGGGATGCAGCCAGAGATCCGCGACGGCTACTGGGCCCTCTTCGATACCACCGCCGAGGCCGACATCGAGCCCGGACCGCGGCTGGTCGAACTCATCGATGCCCGGCTGGACGCGTTCGCTGCCCGCTACGGCGCCACCTACCCGGCGGCGATGAAGATATTGTTGACCGATCGTGAGGGCTTGACCGCCTATCTGCGGTTCCCGGCTGAGCATCATCACCGTATCCGGCACTCGAATTTCATCGAGCGCACCTTCGGCGAAACACGGCGCCGAGCAAAGGTTATCGGACGTTTCCCCGGCGAGACCAGCTGCATCAGCATCGCCTGGGCCGTGCTCGACCGGGCATCTCGCGGCTGGCGCGGACTGACCATGACACCGGCCGGGCTGCGCGGACTCCAAGACCTACGCCGCAGCCTGCTGCAACCACCCCAGCAACTGCGACCCCACCCCATCCCCAACGCCGCCGACAGCACCACCCAAACCGTCAGCGCCACCGCGTAACATCACCCACCGAAGCCGGAATCTCCGCCCACCGATTTACACCGGAATCCGGACGCCACCCACACCGTTGCATCGGTGCACTACGGCACCGCAAACGAGATCCAGGCCCAACGTGCCGCCACGCTGGATGCGGCCTACGCCGCTAGGGCGTGTCCCGTAACCGTTTGAGCCAGGCGACGACCGCGTTGAGGACAACGCCGCCGCGGTAGTTGAGGTTGTGCTTGTCGTATCGTGTGGCGATTCCGCGCCATTGCTTGCAGCGTTGAAATCCGCGTTCAACGACGTTGCGACCCTTGTAGTCCTCGACATCAAAGGCTGGTGGGCGCCCGCCGTTTTTTCCTCGGCGCCGCCGGTTGGCAATCTGGTCATCGGGCTGCGGGATCACCGCTGTGATGCCCTTACTACGCAACAGTTCGCGGATGGCTTTCGACGAGTATGCCTTGTCGCCGCGAACTTTGTCCGGACGCGTACGCGGGCGACCCGGTTTGCTGCTGGCCACCTTCAGGTGGCCCATCAGGATCGGAAACATCGGGGCATCGCCGGCCTGGCCGGGCGCAGTCAGGACTACCAGAGGCATCCCTGCCCCATCGACGAGGTGATGGATTTTGGTGCTCAGCCCGCCGCGGGAACGGCCAATGCCGTGGTCAGCCGGCTCTTCGGACAAATTCTTGTAATTCGATGGTGCCCCCTGTGTCGCGCGGGAGGTTCGTGGCGTGCTGATGCGCCCGGTTGACCGTGGAATCGACGCTGACCGCCCAGTCGATCAGATCGGCGTCGGCGGCGACGGTGAGCAATGCACCCAAGATCGCGTCCCACGTGCCGTCTTTGCTGTACTGGTCATGACGGCGCCACGCGGTCTTCCACGCGCCAAATTGCTCGGGCAGATCGCGCCACGGCGAGCCGGTCCTATACCGCCAGATAATCGCCTCGACCACCGTGCGGTGATCACGAAACGGCCTGCCGCCCTTGGCCGAAGCCACTGGCATCAACGGCTCAACCAGAGCCCACATCTCATCGGACAACACCTGCAACCGCGACATCCAACGAACACTGCCACCCAACTCACCAAACGGTTACGGGACACGCCCTAGCCCCAGCGCCCTTTTCCCTCGACCAACGTCAGCCGCACGGCCATCTCCTTGAGTGCCTCGGACAGCCGCGCGTTCTCGGCCTTGGCGGCACCGAGTTCGTAGTCGCGTTGGCGGGCCGCCGCGCCTGGCTTGGCTGCCGCCAGCGCGGCCAGCGCACCTTCCTTGGCGATCGTGCGGATGCGCATGATCGTCGTGCGATCCACCTGATGGTTGGCGGCGGCCTCGGCGATCGTCACCTCCTGGCGTACCAGCTGCAGCCATATCTCGTACTTCTGCGACGGGCTCAAGAACCGCTTCGGGCGACGGTGCGAGCGGTCGCCACCAGAGTTTGCTTCGGACATGATCAGATCCTCCAAGAGAGCTCGGAGAACCCGTCGGATGTCGTCTGATCGACACACCGATCTCTATCGCGAAGTCAGACGCAAAACAGTACCTGATCGTCGTCCGTGCTGGGGTTGACCCACTCTAATGTCGAGCGGTCGGATTAGGGGTCGAGTTGGGCGGGGGCGACTCGGCACCCGGCGGCTTGGGCTCCGGCGTGCAAGCGTCGGTCCCAAACGGCGACGATCAGGCCGGGTTCACCGACAGCCAACGCGCTGGCCAGATGAACAGCGTCGGCTCCGCGCAAGGCATGGGCGCGGGCGAGGCGGCCGGCGTGCTGTTCAACCGTCGCGGTGAGTTCGACTGGGCGGGTGGCGGCCCAGAAGTCTTCCCAGTCACGCTCGGCAGCGGCGAGCTCGGATTCAGTCAGGTCGTGATTGCGGGCTGCTGCAGCGAGTGCGGCGCGGACTTCGGGGTAGGCCAGACGGCTGGACAATGCGGCGTCGCAGCCGTCCCATAGCGCGGATGCTAGCGAGCTCCCTGTCTCGGAGGTGAGAAGTTTGACGAAGGCGCTGGCGTCGAAGTAGACGAGCGGCACCGGTCAGCGCCGCTGGTCGCTGACCCGGTCAGACACCGGCCGCCGCGGTCGGGGCCGGGACCGACCCGCAGCGACGGGCCGCTGCGCGTTGGCCTTGCCAATCACGCCTTCAGCCGTGAGACGCTCCAAGGTGCCTGCGCTGTCCAGCGCAGCGAGTCGCGCGACCGGAATCCCGCGGTCGGTGATGACGACCTCACCACCAGCCCGAGCTCGATCGAGCCAATCGCTGAGGTGCGCGCGCAACTCGGTCACGGATACCTCCACACCGTGAACTGTACACTCACTGAACCGTGATTTGTACGTGTCACTCCTGAGTGCGGCAACGACGACCTGAAAGATTAACCTGCGCAAGCCGGAGGCGAGGTGGCAACGGGCCGATACACCGATTCGTCCGCGGTGCTGGCGACGCCGAGACGGTCGATGTCCTGGTGGCTGGTCGCCTTCCGCCCAAGCTGCATCCGAAGGTGTTGCGGCGGAAGGTGTTTGCCGTCTCCGGTGGGACTTCGGCGCAGCTGGCGTTTCGTAGTCAGCTGCATGGAGACGGCAGCGCTTCGGTGTCGGACGCCGGGTCGGCTAGCCGCACGTAGCCATCTGCTGCCTTGTCGAGGTTGTACACATCGCCGAAATTCATCCAGAAATGGCCGAGTGTCCCATCCATCGTTTCACGCAGGCGATCCCCCATGACCGGATCGTGGCACCAAGAGGCCGAAGGCGGCACGCGCGACACGCCACCCGACCCGGGCCGCGCGCCCCGTAGCTAACAGCCGCCCCGCAAGACTCACCGGCTGCCAGAGACGCGAGCCCGCTGAATGCGTCATGCTCTTCTGCGATCGTCCTGTGCTCGCTCCGCACGAGCACCACGCGACACCCCGCGGCATAGCACCGCAATGGGATATTCGCTGTTCCCGCCGTATGACAGATCTAGCACATCAACGCGATGCCCAATCGATATCAGCAAATCCAGAAAATCCTCTCCGATCGAGGGCAGAGCAGATTTGCCCATATTTTTAGCTAATAAATTGTGTCCGAGGGGGGAGTTGGCCACCTGCGACACGCGTGACCGAGTTTGCAGTTGGCTGTGGCTAGGGCGTGTCTCCCAATTGGTTGTTTCCGACGCGGGAATGGATTACGGCGCAGGCCAATAGGACACCGCCGAGGTAGGTCAGGGCGTATTTGTCGTAGCGGGTCGCGATACCGCGCCATTGCTTGAGCCGGTTGTAGCCTCGTTCGACGGTGTTGCGCAGACCGTAGAGCTCGGCGTCGAACGCCGGTGGGCGACCCCCGGCCGATCCCTTGGCCTTGCGCCGGGCGATCTGGTCTTTGCGTTCGGGAATCGTGTGCTTGATTCTTCGGGAACGTAATTCGGTGCGCGTGCTCGGGTGTGAATACGCCTTGTCGGCGAGCAATCGGAAGTCGCCACCGGTCACACCGTGCTCAGCGCAGGCGTGGTCGTAGTCGTCGAGCAAAGGCAGCAACTGCGGATTGTCGCCGGCCTGGCCAGCGGTCAACCGGACCGCGACAACAGCTTCGCGCTGATCGGTCAGGGTGTGGATCTTGGTGGTCAGCCCGCCTCGCGAACGCCCAATTGCATGGTCGTCGGGTTCATCGGCGGATTTCTTGTAATTCGACAGGGCCCCCTTTTGCCAGCGTGTCCGACCGGGCACCCGCCGAATGTTGATGCGCCCGTACGTTCGTCGAATCCACCGACAACAGCTTCTCGATATCGCCGGCCATCTCGGCGTCGAACCCGAAGGCGTGCGCCACCTGAGCAAACATCACGTCATAGGTGCCATCCAGCGACCATCGGTGATGACGCTTCCACACCGTTTTCCATGGCCCGAAATCAGCGGGCAGGTCCCGCCACGGGCATCCCGTGCGAAACCGCCAGGCAATCCCCTCCAAAATCAACCGGTGATCACCAAACCTCCGGCCCCGCTTGCCCTCATGCGAAGGCATCAACGGCTCAACCACCGCCCAGAACTCGTCAGAAATCACACCAATCCGCGTCACCAGCCAATCCTGGCTGGTCAACAGTCGAAAAATTGGGAGACACGCCCTAGCTCGGGTGAACGGCGGGCGCGGATGCTGTACGGGTCAGGTGGGGACGACGGTGAACGCAGGCACATGGCGAGGCTGGACGTTGTCGAAATCCCTGCGGTTCATGGTGGCAATGGTGGCGACCCCAAGCCGTTCGGCGACTGCTACCAGCGAGGCGTCGGTGCCGCCCAACCGCCGATCGGCGGGTCATGCCCACTGGCGTACTGCCGGACGAGTTCGGACATTCGCCGCAGGTCGGGGTCAGTGAGGTTCACTGGGCGGAATCGGCGTGCGGGCTCACTGCCAACCGAGTCGAGGAACTGGGCCTCGGCGTTCGGACCACCGAACCGATCGATGAGGTAGCATGCCTCGGCCAAAACGGTGATCGGAAAGGCGAGCTCCTCGGTCTGTTCTTCCAGCCAGCGGCGGCAGCGTTCATGTGCGGTGTCGGACCGATCCGCCAACGCCACAATGACGTTGGTGTCTACCAGAATCACCACGAACGGTCAGCGGCCGAAGCCGTCCGCGAGCAGCTCGTCCACCCGTTGGGATAGGTCGTGGCGTCCGCTGTCGAAGCTCCCAACGAACTCAGGCACCGGTCGGCGACCGGCGTCAGCACGGGTAGAGCGGGACTGCGCAATCGGCTCGACTGCGCGTAGCGCACGCTCTGCCTGCTCGTCGTCCATAGCGTCAACAAGCAGGTGTAGCCGCTCGCGGGTGGTCATGGATTCATTGTGCCAGGCCAACGCGACATGCGGGGCGTTGTTGCGGTCCGGTGCGCCGCCGCTGACTGCGAGTCCACGATCGTAGGATCAGTTGATCTTGGGCTGCTGCCCCAGCGCCAGTCGGCGGGCCGTATGTGCACGCGCACTGACGCCGGTCGTGCTTTGATGTCGTGGGGCGGGCCGGCTCTGTCGAGACGATTGAGTAGCTGGGCGACAAGCGGGTACGACGTCGCGCCGAGGTGGCTGGGTCGGGGGCGTGGTGGTCGGCGCGACCCTCACCGTCGAACGCCACGGCGGTGAGGACGGCGAGACGGTGTCGCAGGTGATCGGGTTCGGTTCCGAACTTGACACTCAGCCCGTAATCGCGAAATCCGCGGGCGCGCAGGGTGAATGCACCGCGGATAATAGGTGAATGTGCCCGGCGGCGATGCGGGCCGCGCATCCGCCGGAAGTAGCGCCCGCTGTGGGGGAAGGCCTGGCGAACTTGCGTTCGGCGACGTGGGACGGCCAGGGGTTTCCCTGGTAGGTGCCGAATATGTGTCGGGCGCGGTGAGCTGTCAAGGCCGTAGCCGCATGCGGTCGAACGGTAGGTTCGAGCGTTGACAGCTCACCAAGCCCGACACCACAATTTCGCCCTTGGCGTGCCAGAGAACAGCTTGTGGCAGAACAAGATTGACTAACCTGACACTCTTCCGCCACCCGGCATGATTACGTGGGTCGGGAAACCATTACCGACCAGTGGCTCGGGGCCGCGGCTTAGCGTGTTGACGGACTCACAATCGGTGTACCTGGGTGTTTGCTGGGTTGGCTGGAGTTGGCGCGTTCGAGAAATACCTGTTTCTAGCTGCGGCGATGCGGCTTGTCGCGTTGGCCTGAGCTGGACGGGTCTGGAAGTGCTGCGGTATCGACTGCGGTATCGGCTGGACAGCCTCACTCGATGCCGCGGCGGATGTGGAGCGGATGAGAACGCCCCGAGTCCGTGGACCCTCACGCGCCGCCGTCGTCACCCGCGAACCCCTGTGTTCGGCGTCGCGCGCTTTCCAGTCGGAATCTGTCAACCTGAATGAGGCACCGTTGGGTGGTATTTACTGAGTGGCCTCCTGGGTGTCGTCTGGTTTGTTGATCCATGAACCGCTGGGCAGTTTCGGCGGCTCGGGCGGCTTTCGCACGAACCGTTCTGGGTGTGCAGCGTAGGCGGTGTCGAGCACACCGGCGCGCTTGTCACGGATGATCGCGGCGGTGCTGTAGTGCACGTCGGCGGGAACGTGCAAACCCAGCCCGGTATGGCGATGTTCGTCGTTGTACCAGCCGAAGAAGACCTGGCAGTGCCGGCGGGCGGCCTCGATCGAGTTGAACCGGTCGGGGAAATCGGGCCGATACTTCAACGTCTTGAATTGCGCCTCGCTGAAGGGGTTGTCGTTGCTGACGTGCGGGCGCGAGTGCGACTGGGTGACACCGAGGTCGGCGAGCAGGAACGCCACCGGCTTGGAGGTCATCGAGGAGCCACGGTCGGCGTGGATGGTCAACCGGTCGCGCCCGATGCCCTGCTTGGTGCAAGTCTGACGGATCAATACCTCAGCGAGCGCGGCACTTTCGCGACTGGCAACCATCCATCCGACCACGTAACGAGAGAAGATGTCCAAGATCACGTACAGGTAGTACCAGCTCCACTTCGCCGGGCCGCGCAGCTTGGTGATATCCCAACTCCACACCTGGTTCGGTTCGAACGCGACCAGCTCGGGTTTTACCGTCGCTGGGTGGGTGGCCTGCCGGCGGCGCTCCCGGCTCTCGCCGGCTTGCCGCAGCAGCCGGTAGAAGGTCGAGATCGAGCCGAGGTAGCGGCCTTCGTCGAGCAGGGTGGCCCACACCTCGGCTGGCGAGGTGTCGACGAACCGCTCGCTGTGCAACTTATTGAGGATTGCGGCCCGCTCGGCGCCGGACAACGCACGCGGCTGCACCCGGTCGGTGTGTGGGATCGGCGCCGGCCGCTGTGATGGCGGGCTTTGCCGGTGCCGGCGGTAGTAGCTGGCTCGGGCGACACCGACGGCATCGCAGGCGTTGCGTACGCCGATCTTGGGCGCCAGCTCGACGATCGCTGCGTCGCTCACTTCATCGACCCGTTCTCGGGCTCCGCGCTCTCGGAGAGCGTCTCCAAGAGCGCGTGCAGTTTTGCCTGGACATCCACCACGAAGCGGGTCTTGGCCAGCTCCTGCTCCAGTTGGTGTTTCTCGGCCTCCAACCGGGCGATCCGTTCGGCCTGTGGGTCGCGTCGCTTGCGTCCACGCGGGGCGGCCAGCGCCGCCAGCGCGCCGGCGTCACGGGCCCGCCGCCACTCCACGATGTGGCTGGAGTACAAACCCTCGCGGCGCAGTGCACCCTTCTCACCTTCAGGGGCGGCCTCGTAGGCCGCCAAGATCTCAAGCTTGTACTGCGCCGTGAACGTTCGCCGCCGGGCCCGCTCGGGCACCTGCGGATCGGGACGTTGCGTCTCAGCGTCGGACACCCGACTAGGACGGTGCTGTTTTAGTCGCTGACTTTCGGCGTGGCTGAGCGGGTTTCGCATGGATGGGCGGCGAGGATCAGATGCGTGGCTTTGGGACGGGAAAATCGGCAGGGCCGGTTCGATGACGTGATGCTGCTTGTCGGCGATCAGCTGCCGGCGGGCAGCATCTATCGGCTGCTGGCCGACCACGGCGGTGCACTGTTCGACGACGATTATTTCGCTGATGTGTTCAAGCGTTCGGCGTTGGGTCGGCCAACGGTGCCGGCGCGGGTGATGGCCGCGGTGATGCTGCTGCAGGCCTACGAGGGGCTTTCGGATCGGGAGGCCTGCGACCGGCTGGCCTTTGACCTGCGCTGGAAAGCGGCCGCCGGGTTGACCGTGGATGCGGAGGCGTTTCATCCCACGGTGCTGGTCGGGATGCGCAGCCGGCTACGCGCATCGGATCGGCCACGGCGGTTGTTCGAGGACGTCAACACCACGGCGCGGGCGGCGGGGTTGTTGCGGGGACGGCGCCGGGTGCTCGATTCCACTCCGCTGTTGGATGCGGTGGCCACCCAGGACACGGTGATCCAGCTGCGGGCCGCGATCCGCAAACTACTGGCGGTGGCCGATCGGGCCGATCCGGAGGTGGCCGGTGCGGTGCGCACCGTGCTGACCCGCGACGATGACTACGCCAGCCTGGGAAAACCACCGTGTGACTGGGACGATCCCACGGCGCGTGAAGCCTTGGTCGATGCGCTGGTGCGCGACGCCAAGGCAGCACTGGAGGCCTGCGATGGCCGCCAGCTTGACGGGGCACTCGGTGAGGCGGTCGAGTTGCTGGCGCTGGTGGCCGGCCAGGACGTCGAGGCCGGCGACGACGGGGTGTTTCGCATCGCGAGGCGGGTGGCCCGGGATCGGCTGATCTCCACCGTTGATACCGAGGCCCGCCATGGGCATAAGTCGCGGGCGCGGACCTTCGATGGCTACAAGTCCCATTTGGGTATCGATCCCGATGACGAGCTGATCACCGCGGTGGCCGTCACCGCGGCCAACGCCGCCGACCGTGAGGTCATCGACGAGCTGCTGGGCAACCCGGTCACCGACACCACGAGTGCTGCACCCGATTCCGCCGCCACCGATGCCGCCACCGATGCCGATGCCGATGCCGATGCCGATGCCGATGCCGATGAAACGATCACCGATCACGGTGAGCATGTGCGAAACGAGTCGGAGCCCAATGTCTTTGAGGTGTATGGCGATTCGGCTTACGCTGATGGGGCCACCCTCGATGAGCAGACCCAACGTGGCCATGACATGCGCGCCAAAGTGCCCCCGGTGCGCAACGCCAACGGCTATTCCAAAGACCAGTTCGGTATCGACCTGACTGCGGGCACCGTCACCTGCCCGGCCGAGCACACTGTGGCCATCAGCACCGGGCGGCGTCAGCAGGTCGCTCGCTTCGGGGCATTGTGTGGGTCGTGTCCGCTGCGGGCGCAATGCACCAAAGCCCGCCGTGGACGGGTGATCACCATCCATGCCCATGAGGCCGCCCTACAGCTGGCCAAGGCCCGCCAACGCGACCCGGCCTGGCAGACCGATTACCGAACGTATCGGCCGGTTGTGGAACGCAAGATCAGTTGTGGCGCGACTCTTTGGGTGAGCACGGCGGGGTGGTGGTGCGTCATGTGGGTTGAGGACGGGCTGGGCGTGACGCCGACCGGCGGGCGGGTTGTGGGTGGTGCTGTCACGGTGAGGACGGTCGGTTTAGGGTCCGGGTGATCTTGAAAGTCGACGGCCCTTCCCACGTGCTTTGACTGGGCTACTGGGAAGGGCCGTCCGAACGCCCGGAGGCGTCGTTGCTCAGTGTAGGTGTCGATCCTGTTGTTGTTGAACGTCAGTTGCGCTCGGGCGTGCTGAGCTGCCCGCGGTGCGGGCAGCGGTTGGCGCCGTGGGGGCACGCCGCGCCGCGGTTTGTGCGTCGTGCGACGGCGGTGGTGGAGCGGATCTGGCCGCGGCGGGCGATCTGTTCGAGCGCGGCGGGCTGTGGCCGCTCACACGTGCTGCTACCCCGGTTCTGTCTGGGCCGGCGGGTCGACGCGGTTTCGGTGATTTGGGCGGCGCTGCTGGCCCGGGCGGCGGGTTGGGGGTGGCGGCGGATCTGCGCGGCGGCGGGTCGCCCGGCCTCCACGGTTCGGGGCTGGCTGTCGCGGTTTTGCGTGCATGCCGAGTCGATCCGGGTCGGGTTCGCCCGGCTGGAACGCCACGCCAATACCGGCGCCGACATGGATCGTCTGGCTCCTGCGGCAAGCCCGGTCGCCGATGCGGTCGCCCAGATCGGTGTGGCGTGCGCGGCGGTGCGCCGGGTGGCCGGTTCGGCCGTGTTCGAGGTGTCGGCGGCCGAGCTGGTGGCGGCGTGCTCGGGTGGCTGGCTGTTGGGGTCGGGGCCGCCGGCGGTGGCGGCGTTGTCGATCAACATGAGCCCGCGTCTGTGAACGGCCGCCTCGGCGCGTCAGGGTCGAGCGCGTCACTGCCGTCGACCGTGGGAAGCGTTGAGGTGCCAATAGATGTCGAAGAAGAAGTCGCGGGCCGAGCGGGCGCGCGATATCGCGCTGTACCGGTATGCGCTGATTAGGCCGCTGGCCGATCCGGGCCTGTCAGCGACCGAGCGGGGTCGGCTGGTGCGGGAGCTGGCCGCCCAGGTGCATCTGGGCCCATCCGGTGAGCCGGTGACGGTGTCCCGCGCCAGCCTGGACCGCTGGATTAGGGCGTGGCGGGCCGGCGGGTTCGACGCGCTGATCCCGCCCGAACGCCAGGTGGCCCCGCGCACCGACGCCGAGGTGTTGGAGCTCGCGGCGCGGCTCAAGCGCGAACACCCCGCCCGTACTGCGGCCCACATCGCCCGCATCGTGGAGGCCGAGCAGGGGTGGGCGCCCTCGGCGCGCACTTTGCAACGCCACTTCGCCCGGCTCGAGCTCAACACCCGCCCGGACGGCAACCCGCCGGCCGCGTTCGGCCGATTCGAGGCCGAGGCGCCCGACCAGATGTGGATCAGCGACGGGCTGCACGGCCCGATCGTCGCCGGCCGCCGGGCGGTGTTGTTCGCGCTGCTTGACGACCACTCCCGCTACGTGCCCGGGCACCGGTGGGGCCACGGCGAGGACACCCTGGGCATGCAGGCCGCGCTGCACGACGCGGTCAAAACCCACGGCTGCCCGCGAAAACTGTACTGCGACAACGGAGCTGCCTACGTCAGCGGTCAGCTGGCCTGGTCGGCGGCGGTGCTCGACATCGCGCTGGTGCACAGCCGGCCCGGAAAACCGCAAGGGCGGGGCAAAATAGAAGAGCCTGTCACGATTTCTGTGTAAGTCAGAGGTGATTTGACTACGAGTTGTATTCTAGCACAATGGGATTCGCCCAGGGAATAGTCTGGCGAGTGTGTTGAGCGCCACAGTCCAGTTGTGCGTTCCAGTACCCGAATAGCCTCCTCTCTCGCTGGAGATGTTGCGCAGCCCGAGGTACAGCAACTTCATCGCGGCGTCCTTGTCCGTGAAATGACCACGGTTCTTGGTGATCTTGCGCAACTGGAAGTTGATCGACTCGATCGCATTGGTGGTGTAGACGATCTTGCGCAACTCCACCGGATAGTCCAGGAACGGAACGAATTCCCCCCAGGCGTTGTGCCACACGTCAATTGCACCCGGATATTGGGCGCCGAATTGCTGGTCGAACTCCTTGAGTGCGAGTTCGGCTCCATCGACGGTCGGCGCACTGTAGATCGCCCGCATCGCGGTGGCGACCTTCTTGCGGTCCTTATAAGACACGAAGCGCATCGCATTCCTAATGACGTGCACGACGCAGGTCTGCACCACGGTATCGGGATAGATCGAGCGGATCGCATCAGGCAGACCGGTCAGCCCGTCGCAGCAGGCGATGAGGATGTCGCGCACCCCGCGGTTGCGCAGGTCGATGACGACCTTCTGCCAGAACTTCGCCCCCTCGGAGTCCTGGATCCAGCAGCCCAAGGCGTGTTTGCGGCCCTCCAGATCCACGCCAATGGCCAAATAGGCGACCTTGGTGGTGATGACCCCGTTGTCGCCGATCCGCAGCCGCAGCCCATCGATGTAGAGGATCGGGTAGACCTCATCGAGCGGGCGGGCCTGCCAGGCCTTGATCTCATCGACCACCACCTCGGTGATATTGGAGATCAACTCCCGCGACACCGACGCCCCATAGACCTCCTGCAGGTGGGCTTCGATATCGCGGGTGGTCATTCCCCGTGAATACAGCGACAACACCACCGAATTGATGTTGTTGAGCCGGCGGGTCTTCTTCGGCACAATCGCCGGCTCAAACGAGCCGTTGCGATCACGCGGCGCATCGATCTGCACCGGGCCGTTGACGGTGGTCACCGTTTTCGGCGTGGTGCCGTTGCGCGAATTTCCCGATCCGCGTCCGGCCGGATCGCCGGCCTCATAACCCAGATGGTGGGTTAGCTCCGCATTCAGCGCCCGCTCCAGCACGGCCTTAGTCAGCTGGTTCAGCAAACCGTCCGCGCCGTCGATCGGGGTCCCGGTCTTCACCGCATCCTTAATCAACGAGTCCAGCGTCTCTTCGGTGAACATCTCGGCCAGCCGCCGCGCCGCGGTCGTCTCCTCAGCCGGCATCTGCATGGTCTTGGTCACAAAACACTCCTTCTGTCCGCCCAACGGCGGTCCGATGATGGACCACCCCGGACTTACACAGATGGAATGACACGCCCAAATAGAACGCTGGAACCGCACCGTGCGCGACCAGTTCCTGGTCGAGATCGAGGCCGCCGGGGAGGTGGCCTCGCTCGAGGAGCTGAACCGGTTGTTCACCGCCTGGTGCCACCAGCACTACCACCGCAGCGTGCATTCAGAAACCGGCGCCACCCCGCTGGCGCGCTATCACGCCCAGGGCCGCACCCCGGCGCCGCGCCCGGACGCGGGGCTTTTGCGGCGCGCGTTTTTGTGGCGCGAGCAGCGCAGGGTCACCGCCACCGCCACGGTGTCGTTGCACGGCAACCGCTATGAGCTCGACCCCGCCCTGGTCGGCCGTGTCGTGGATCTGCTGTTCACCCCGTTCGACCTGACCGTCATCGACATCGAATACCAGGGCAAGGCGATGGGCCGGGCCATTCCGCACACCATCGGCCGCCACACCCACCCCGCGGTCAAACCCGACATCCCCGCACCGGTGCAAGCCACCGGCATCGACTACCTGCACCTGCTGGAGCAGGCACATCAAGCCGATGTGGGTCAGGCGATCAACTATCTCGCCCTGGCCGACAGCGACATCCAAGCACCCCGCCACGACCAAACCGGACCGCAAAACCCTTAAGCAGCAACGCTATCCACCTCGACCACCGTGGCGAGCCCACGGGGAACGGACCATCATGCTCGACAAGATCCAATCCTATTTCGGTTTGACGACCATGCCCTTCGGCCGCGCCCTGGCGCCGGGCATGCTGTTTCCCAGTGCCGACCACTCCCAGGCCGCCGCCCGCATCGGCTACGGCATCGCCACCCGCGGTATCACCGTGATCACCGGCGAAGTCGGTGTCGGCAAGACCGTCGCCGCCCGCGCCGCGATCGAGCGCGCCGAACCGGCACGTCACCACCTGATCTACATCCCCGACCCCACCGTCGCCGCCCGCGGCATCTACCACCACATCGTGACCGCGCTGGGCTGCCGGCCCAGCTTCCACAACGCCGCCCTGGTTCCCCAAGCCCGCGATGCGCTGGCCGCCGAAGCCGCCGAACGCGGCCGCGTCCCCATCTTGTGCATCGACGAGGCCCACCTGCTTTCCCACGACGCCCTCGAAGCGCTGCGGCTGCTCACCAATCACCGTCTCGACACCGAATCACCGTTCGCCACAATACTTCTCGGCCAACCCACACTCGCCGCCAAAATGTCCCTGGGCATCTTGGCCGCCCTGGAACAACGCATCACCGTGCGCCGCACCATGACCGGCATGACCAGCGAGGAGACCGCCGGATACATCCGCCACCACCTACAGCTCGCCGGCCGATCCGACCCGCTGTTCACCGACGATGCCCTCGCCCTGATCCACGACTCCGGTCGCGGCAAGCCCCGCGGTGTCAACCGGCTCGCCATCGCCGCGCTCATCGCCGCCTGCGCCGCAGGCAAAAACCTCGTCGACGAGTCCAGCGCACGATCGGCGATCACCGAAACCAACCACGACATCCAGCCCGCGACACCCTGAGCACCGCCGCGACATCACGACCACCGACAGCCCCGCTCGACACGATTGAGCGGGGCTATTTCACACCCGAACCAGCCTCAACAGGAATGACGCCACCATGTCCAAGATCAGTGACGCGCAACATCAGTCACTTCACCCGGCGCCCCTGGGGTGGTCGCAAGGCTCGCTGCCGCGGACAACAACGCATCCTGACCGACATCCTCGCCCGAGCCGGCGCGATCAACCTCGCCCGATTGGCCAGCCTGGGCCTGCATTCAGCGGCCGGGGGCTGGGCCATCGCCTGATCGGGACCACCAGGCCACCAGGCCACCAGGCCACCTACGATCCCATTAATATCAGCCAGCGCAAGCCCCTCCCAGCCGTCGAGACCCCGATACCGCGAAATCCCCGCTGAGGTGTTTCTGACTTTGCGATAGACATTCGCGTTTGATCAGACAACATCGTCGGGATCCTGTATGGGTTGAGTGTGCCTTTGCTGGCGGTGCCAGGCAAGTCGGCGGTTGCGGGCGGATTCGAGCCCGGCTTGGCGTGCTTTGCGGATGGCCTCCCCTCGTCCTTCGTGTTCGTCGTTGGGCGTGACATAGCCGATGCCGGCGTGCAACCGGACTCCGTTCCAGAATTGGCGGGTGACGGCAAGTTCGGCGCGCAGGGTGGCGGGGTCCTCGATCGCGAGCAGGTGCGGGAACTCGGCCTTGAGGTGCCCGTTGAAACTCTCGATCCAGGCTTGATCGGTCGGCGTTCCGGGGCGTCCGAAGTGCTGGGCGATCGCAGACATGGCCATGAACTCCCGCGTCGAGCCCGACGTCATCTGGGGACCGTTATCGGACACCGCGAGCAGGATCGGCCGGGCCTGGTCGTCGATGCCGATATCGACCAGGCCGTCGGCGCGTCGCTCAACGGCCTGCAGGAGTCCCTCGATGTCGAGCGCGTCGGTGAACCCGATCTCGACCTGGGTGGAGGTTTCCTCAGCGGAGACGACCTCGGTGATCCACTTGCGCGAGACCAAATCCTGAATGATCAACACTGCCATCCCCGCCCTGGTGAAGTGCGTCGTATCGTAAATCCAGATCGAGTTCGGCTTGTAGTCCACCCAATCCGGGAAGGGCTTGCGTTGAGAACGTCCAGGCTTGGGAAGTGGTCGAAAGTGCTTGTCCGCCAAGAACAGGACCCGACGAACACTCGACGGTGACACCCATACCCGGCCCAGATAAGAGCCGCGGTGAGCAAGCTTGCGGTGCGAGCGGTCGGTCTCGCCCCACTGGTCGAACAACGCCAAGATCTCGCTGACTTCTTCGTCGAGCAGCCCATGCATGGGCGACCCACCAGGGATCTTGTCGACCAGCTGGCCGATCGCTCGGCGAGCGATCCAGCGATGTGCCCGCAGCTCGCCGAGCTCCAACGCATGGCATGCCTGGCGCAGTGTCCAACCTTCATCGACCGCCTGGTCGAGCAAGCCCAACAGCGCCGTCTTGGTGGCCACGTCGACACGGTGTGGGACTCGGCCACTTAGCCCCAGCGCCCTTTTCCCTCGACCAACGTCAGCCGCACGGCCATCTCCTTGAGTGCCTCGGACAGCCGCGCGTTCTCGGCCTTGGCGGCATCGAGTTCGTAGTCGCGTTGGCGGGCCGCCGCGCCTGGCTTGGCTGCCGCCAGCGCGGCCAGCGCACCTTCCTTGGCGATCGTGCGGATGCGCATGATCGTCGTGCGATCCACCTGATGGTTGGCGGCGGCCTCGGCGATCGTCACCTCCTGGCGTACCAGCTGCAGCCATATCTCGTACTTCTGCGACGGGCTCAAGAACCGCTTCGGGCGACGGTGCGAGCGGTCGCCACCAGAGTTTGCTTCGGACATGATCAGATCCTCCAAGAGAGCTCGGAGAACCCGTCGGATGTCGTCTGATCGACACACCGATCTCTATCGCGAAGTCAGACGCAAAACACCCAGCCGTCGAGACCCCGATACCGCGAAATCCCCGCCCTGCTGGAGGTCACTACATCAGCGCCGTCCTAGGATCTTCGATCCCGGTCGCTCGCACCAACGTGGTCACCTTGCTTGTCATCTCGGGGAAGCTCTCCATCCCCGCCCTCGAGTCACTGATTGTCAGGGGACGGGTGCCTCACCCAAGGTTGACAGAGAGGGGGTCGCATTCGGCGATCCGCGCCATACTCGACAACCCGACATATCTAGGGAAGCGCGGATTTATTCGGTGGTAGTCCGGCCCGGCGTCTGGCCTGGGTGGCACCTGGGTGGCTGATGTTGCGAAATGATCGGGGTCGTGGATAGCCAGCAGCCCAGTTTCACCGATATCGAGTACGGCAACCGGCGGCGGGTGTCTCGCCGTGAGCGATTTCTTCAGATGATGGATGCCACGATCCCGTGGGCGGTGTGGGTGGGGCTGATCGAGCAGCATTACTACATCGACGCGCCGGGCAAGCGGGCATGACCCGGGGCCGCAAGGCCAAGCCGATCGAGACGATGCTGCGGATGTACCTGCTGCAGGTGTGGTTCTCGCTGTCGGATGAGGGCGTGGAGGAGGCGATCTATGACTCTTATGCGATGCGCCGGTTCATGGGGCTCGACTTCGCTGTCGAGCAGGTTCCCGACGCGACCACGTTGCTGGGTTTTCGCCACCTTCTGCAGAAGCACAAGCTCGGGGAGAAGCTGTTCGAGGCGCAGAACCAGATCTTCGAGGAGGAAGGCTGGATCATGCGTGGGGGCAGCATCATCGACGCCACGATCATCGCCGCACCGTCCTCGACCAAAAACGCTGCGGGCGAGCGTGATCCGCAGATGCACCAGACCAAGAAGGGCAACCAGTGGTACTTCGGTATGAAGGGCCATATCGGGGTCGACGCCGGCACGGGGTACGTCCATACGGTGACCGCGACGCCCGCGAACACCCATGACCTGGACGAGGCGGCCAACCTGGTGCGCGATGACGACGAGGTGGTCTACACCGATTCGGGTTACCGGGGCGCGCACAAGCGCCCCGAGATCACCGGCGACGAGCGCAAGTCGAAGATCGCGTGGCGGGTGGCTGCCCGCAAGACCGAGCTCAAGGCGATGCATCCTTACGACCGGGCCAGCGAGACCCGCAAGGCGTCGGTGCGGGCCAAGGTCGAGCATCCGTTCTTAATCGTCAAGCGCGACTTCGGGTTCGCCAAGACCCGCTACCGCGGAATAGCGAAGAACCTCAACCACCTGCACATGCTGTTCGCCTCGGCGAACTGGCTGATGCGGGCCCGCGCCGTCGCCCTGATGGGGTGACGGCCAAGCGTCAGCCTGCCCAAAACCGGCCCCGCAAGCCTTCGAACCGAGGCCCGGGGCCAGCCAGAGCCACTGCGATGTCCCACCACAGCCCCTACGAGGAAGACCCGAAGTCCAACCGCTCACAACGGCCCTTTGATCAGCGCTTCCCTAGGTATCCGCGTTTGGGGCAAGCAGGAGAAATACGAGGTCCTGGTCAACCCTGACGATGTCGCCGCTGGGTACGAGACACGGCTGCGGTGGCGTGATCAGGCCGACTGGATCGCACCGGACCGCCGGACGCACGAAGCGCTGATCCCTGACGATTTGGCTCAGGCTGTTCGTCTTCGGACACAGGCGCGGCGGGGCCCCGGCCTCGTCTGCAGCAGAGAATCGACGGTGCCGTATGCGCTGCGTGGGCTGCTGTTCTGCGCCGCATGTGGACGGCGGATGCAGGGCGCCGCCCGCGTAGGGAAGCGAACGACCCGCATCCTCTACCGCTGTGAGCTAGGTAAGTCGCGTTCTGTACCTGCAGACCTCAGCGATCACCCCCGCACCGTCTACCTCCGTGAAGACGAGGTGACAGCGCGAATCGACGAATGGATCGCCACCCTGGCCGATGCGGAAGACCTCGCACGCGGGCAGGACGCGGACCCGGCATCAGGAACTGGGTACGCCGCCCTGCAGCGCCAGCTCAGCGAGGCGAATGGCAAGGTGACTGCCCTCGTTACCGCCCTGGAGTCTGGTGTGGCCGTTGAGGACTTGACCGCTGCATTGCGTCGCCGCACCGCCGAGCGCGACGAGCTGAAGGCCCGCCTTGAGCGAGCCGAAAGACCCCGCGCCATATCTGCCGCGCAGATCAGCGAATTGGTCGAGGAGTTGGGTGGGCTGTCAGCCGTGCTTGGTGAGGCAACCGGGGCGGAACGCGCACAGGTGTACGCAAGCCTGGGTCTGCGTCTTGACTACGATCCCTACCTGCGACGGGTCAAGGCGACGGCCGACTTGAGTCGTGTCGCCGGATGTGTCCGAGGGGGGACTTGAACCCCCACGCCCATTAGTAGGGCACTAGCACCTCAAGCTAGCGCGTCTGCCATTCCGCCACTCGGACAATACCAACCGCACGGGTCGGCAGCTAAGGCTATCGGATCGGCCTGCGCCCGCCCAACCCAGCTGCTGAGACGGCCCACGGCCCCCGGCAATGGTAGGAATTTGGGTTGTGACCGTTGATCGTGGGGAGGCCGGGGTTCCCGACAACCCGGGCGACGACGTCGTCGAGGTCGTCAGCAGGTTGATCCGGTTCGACACCACCAACACCGGTGAACTGGAGACGACGCGCGGCGAGGCCGAGTGCGCCCGCTGGGTCGCCGAGCAGCTTGCGGAGGTGGGCTACCGGATCGAGTACGTCGAGTCCGGCGCGCCCGGCCGGGGCAATGTGTTCGCCCGCCTCGAGGGCGCCGACAACGCCCGCGGCGCCCTGCTGATCCACGGGCATCTCGACGTGGTGCCCGCCGAGCCGTCCGAATGGAGCGTGCACCCGTTCTCCGGCGCCGTCGAGGACGGCTATGTCTGGGGCCGCGGCGCGGTCGACATGAAGGACGTGGTCGGCATGATGATCGTGGTCGCCCGCCAGTTGAAGCGGGCGGGTGTCGTGCCGCCGCGCGAGCTGGTGTTCGCCTTCGTCGCAGACGAGGAGCACGGCGGTCACTACGGGGCGCACTGGCTGGTCGACAACCGTCCCGACCTGTTCGAGGGCGTCACCGAGGCGATCGGCGAGGTGGGCGGCTTCTCGTTGACCGTGCCGCGCCGCGACGGCGGCGAACGCCGGCTCTACTTGATCGAGACGGCCGAGAAGGGCCTGTCGTGGATGAGGCTGACCGCCCGGGGCCCGGCGGGACACGGTTCGATGGTGCACGACAAGAATGCCGTCACCGCCGTCGCCGAGGCAGTCGCCCGGCTGGGTCGGCACCGGTTCCCGGCGGTGATGACCGACGCCGTCGCGCAGTTCCTGGCCGCCGTGCGCGAGGAGACCGGCATCGCGTTCGACGCGGACTCACCGGATTTGGAGGGAACGATCGAGAAGCTGGGCCCGATGGCCCGCATGCTCAACGCGGTGCTGCGCGACACCGCCAACCCGACGATGCTCAAGGCGGGCTACAAGGCCAACGTCATTCCGGCCACCGCCGAAGCGGTGGTCGACTGCCGCATCCTGCCGGGCCGCAAGGCGGCGTTCGAGGCCGAGGTCGACGAGCTGATCGGCCCGGACGTGACGCGGGAATGGATCCGGGACCTGCCGTCCTACGAGACCACGTTCGACGGTGAACTGGTCGACGCGATGAACGCTGCGGTGCTGGCGCTCGACCCGGACGGCCGGACGGTACCCTACATGCTCTCCGGCGGAACTGACGCGAAAGCCTTTGCGCGCCTGGGTATTCGCTGCTTCGGCTTCAGCCCGCTGCGGCTGCCGCCGGACCTGGATTTCGCCGCGCTGTTCCACGGTGTGGACGAGCGGGTACCCGTCGACTCGTTGAGGTTCGGCACCGAGGTGCTGGCACATTTCCTGACCCATTGTTAGCCGAGTTAGCCCGAAACATCACGTCACGAGAGGAACGCCCCATGAGCTCGCCGCCCGACCCGTACGATGCGTTGCCCAAGCTGCCGACGTTCACCCTGACGTCCGACTCGATCACCGACGGCGAACCGCTGGCCACACCGCAGATCAGCGGGATCATGGGAGCGGGTGGTGAGGACGTCAGCCCGCAGCTGAGCTGGTCGGGGTTCCCCGAGGGGACCCGCAGCTTCGCGGTCACCTGCTACGACCCCGACGCCCCCACGCTGTCGGGGTTCTGGCACTGGGCGGTGGCCAACCTGCCCGCCGACGTCACCGAGTTGCCCGAGGACGCCGGCGCCGGCGGTGAACTCCCGGGTGGCGCGGTGACCCTGGTCAACGACGCGGGCATGCGCCGCTACGTCGGCGCGGCGCCGCCGCCGGGCCACGGCGTGCACCGGTATTACTTCGCGGTCCATGCCGTCGACGTCGACAAGCTGGACCTCACCGAGGACGCCAGCCCCGCCTTCCTCGGGTTCAACCTCTTCCAGCACGCGATCGCACGGGCCTACATCTACGGCACCTACGAACAGCGTTAGGGCGGCCCGGTCGGATCCCGTCGGGGTTGCGCGCGCGTGGGTTGCCGGGCGAACGCCCGGTCGGCGCCGACAATCCCATCCCGTTCGGGCCCATCCCGTTCGGGCGGTGCATCACCTCCGCGAGGCGATTGGGTAGCCTGGCTGCTGGCGGACGCTAACGTCGTCGATGCCGCAACCCCATCGTGATGAGCCAGGAAGGCCATTGATGTTTGCACTCGTCATCGAGTTGAAGGTCCGTGACCGCCACAGCCGGGCGCCGCACACGCGGCGCTTGGACGCGGTCGCCGCGACCGCCCGTTACGAGCGCGCCACCGTCGGCGTCCAACCGCGGCCCGTTCGGCGACACCCGCTCGTGGCCCCTCCGAGGGGGGCCCTGCCGTCGCGAGGCGATCGCCCGTCGAGGAACAGCGTCGGCAGACCCACGCCGCGACGGCCTCGGTCCGCGAGCGGTGCGGCCAACCGATCACCGCTCATGGGGCACCGTGGCAGAGCCTGAAGCCACCATCGCCGACCTCGTTTACCAGTACCGAGTCGAACGCGACTGGTCGCGTGAGCGGCTCGCCGAGGAGATGCGCAAACCCAGTAGCTGGCTGTCGCAGGTCGAACGTGGCGAAGTCGTCCTGACCGACGTCACCGTGCTCGACAGGTTCGCGAAGCTGTTGGGTGCCCCGCTCGGCGAGTTCATCCAAGCGGCGCTCGGGGGCGGCCCGCGTGTGCACGGAATAATCGTCGACGAATCTCAACGGAGCAATGCGGACGAAGGGCCGGACGCTCTACACGAATCGATTAAATACGAGTTGCAACGGTACGGCGTAAGCGATGTCCTGACTCTCTACGCCAATGATGACCTGGGTGAGTTGATGGATAGCTGCTCGCCCGCAGACGAGGTAATTCTCATCCGCTCTGGCCGGGAGTTGATACCGTCGGTGGTGCGGCTCTTGACGTTGAGGTCGGTTCGCTTGCCCTCCCATTTCATCGTGTGGGATCCCAACGACAACGGCCGCATAGCCGCCGCCCGTCTCGCGTGTGGGGATGTGCTGCAGATAAATTGCAGCGATCCCCGTGATTTCGACTGCGAACTCCGGAAATTGAGTAGCACGAGGAATCTTCACCAATACACGGTTGATGAACTCGTGGCCAACGATGCGGTCCGCGTCGGGGGCTCGTTCGCAAAGTCGGGTGTGCAGAAATATTTTCGTAAGCAAGCCGAAGGCCGCGGTTCGGTGAAGTTGGGTGACGAGAAGCGTTTCTATGGGCGACTTCCGGAACCGCTTCGCCGCCATTATCCCAAGTTATTGTTTTCCCACGAAGAGGGCGATGCCGTTTGTATCGGGCTCGACTATGTCGGTTACCCCAATCTCCGTGATTTATTGCTGAATCTTCGTATCACACCCGAGCGGGCGGCGTCCGTACTCAGAAAGGTTCTCGATTATGAATACAACGAGGTGTATCTCGGACATTTGACGGAGACACCCTCGACCTATGTGCAGGATTATCATTTCAGTCGTGTCTGGAATCGTCTCGGGGTTACTATCGACCTGGACCCAGGATTTGCTCCGCTGATAGAGAGTCGTTGCCTGCAGGTCAACGGACGTGTTATTCCTAACATCCCGGCGATGCTGTTTGAGCTGGAGCGGAGCGGTCGTGCGGTGGCGGAATTGGCGCCCCCCGGGGTGTCGCCCTACATTCATGGCGATTTGCATCTGGAGAACATCTTGTACGACCAGGAGTCGGACAAGTTCTGGTTGGTTGATCCGCGTGGCTATCCCGCGTGCGATATTTACTATGACATCGGGAAGTTGGCCCATAGTTACAACGGAATGTACGACTTGCTGCACGAGGGCCGACATGAGGTAAGGCATCGTGTCGTGAACGACACCGTCGTGGTCGACCTGGGCTTCAGATCGCCGTATCTCGTCGGACTGTACCGGCGGTTGAAGGACTCCATGCAGGGCGTCGTCGAAGAAGTTCTGGGCGCCGATTTTGACGAAATGGATCTGAAGATCAACTTCAACGAGGCCATGCATTTCTGTTCTGACATGCCATTTCACATAAATGCCGAGGCCTCGCCGAATGTCGCCGTGGCCATATACGCGACGGGCGCGTTGCTTCTGGCGGACGTCCTCGGAAAACTGTCGATTGACCTGCCGTTCTCAAGCCAATTCCAGCACCGCGGATTGAGCCGCATGAATGACGTCAATCACGATGCGTGGCGACTCGAGGGATAGCAGACATGCACGATGTCCACGCGCGTCTCGTCGCCTTCGACGTCGACGGCACGTTGCTGGATTCGGAAAATCCTGTTTCCGATGTCACCGCAGCGTCCCTTCGGAAACTGCAGAAGCGAGGACTCCAGATAGTTCTCGTCAGCTCGAGACCGATTGCCTCACTGGAACTTCTTGCGCGTGGTTTGGGGTTGGATGCGCACTTGATAGCGTATAACGGCGCCCTGGCCAGAACCGCGTCCGGCCGGCAGCTGACCGCTGAGAGTTTCGGAGTCGACGGGCGTCTGATTGACGTCCTCCGCACATTTTCGAATATGGGCGGCGCGGTGAACCTCTATGTGAGTGACGGATTGCACTGGATGGCGTTCGGGCAATCCACCCTCATCGAAGTCGAAGAGCGGGCGACAGGTTTGACGGCCGACTCCCGACTCCCCTCGGATGCGCTGCAGGATACGGTCGGTATTTCAGTTTTGAAAGTTATGTGCCGGGGGAACGAATCGGCCTGCAGACGGCTACTCGGCGATATGGAAGCATTTCCCGACCTGGACGCCGTGGCGAGCGGCTTGGATTGCTGTGACATCCAGGCCAAGGGCGTCGGGAAGGCTGATGCAATGACGGTACTGTGCCGGCATCTCGGCATAGCGCCGGGCGACGTCGTGGCCTTCGGCGACAGTGATTCCGACGCGCCGATGCTGTGCATGGTCGGCTACGGGGTCGCGGTGGGGGCCGCGACCGCCCGTGCGAGAACGGCGGCGCGCGAGCACATCGACGGCCCGGGCTCGAACGCCCTTGCCGGGTGGTTGGACAGGATCGTGACGTCCGACTGATGTGGGACGAACGATGGCGACGGTGGGCGCGATGAAATTCGGGTCCAGCTGAGATGGCGACGTCTCGTCGCACCGACGTGCTGATCCTCGGGGCGGGTGGCCGCGTCGGGGAAGCGTTGGGCCGGCTGCTCCCCGGATACGGCTTGTCGATCAGCAGTGCGTCGCGCCACCCGCCGGTGGCGAACGTTCACGGCGTCGACGTCCGCTCCGCCGGGGACGTCGTCGAGTGTGTCGAAGCCGTGCGGCCCCGGGTCGTGATCTACGCTGCGGGTTTGTCCGACCCGGATCGGTGCGAGCGGGATCCGTCGGCCTCCTACGACGTCAACGTGCGGGGCGTGCGCCATGCGGCCGCCGCGGCGTCGCGTATCGGCGGTCGCATCATCTACTATTCGTCCGACTACGTATTCGGGGCGCCCGGGTCTTACCGTGAGGACGCCCAGGTGTCGCCCCAGCAGGTTTATGGACGTCACAAGGTTGAGGCGGAGCAGTTTCTCCTCGACGACGGCGACCATGTCGTGCTGCGGCTTCCTCTGCTGTTCGGGAGTAGAGATTTTGTTGCTGAAGCCGTCAACGCGACGGTGAAGGGCCTACCTCTTCGATGCGACGAGCGCCGACGGTTTCCGATTCCGCTGGACCATGTTGTTCAGGTCACCGCCATGACCATCGCGACGCATGTCCGGCGCGGCGTATATCACGCCGTCGGCGTCGACGGGCTGACGAAGTTGGAGTGGGCAAACTACATCGCCGGGCTGCTCGGCAAACGCGCGCCGGCTGTGGCGGTGGCAACCGAGAGGTCATGCGCACGGCGACCGGTGGATGTTGAGCTCTCGACACGCCATCCAGAAATGCGCGCTGCCGCCGGAACGGTGTGGTCGGCCACCCGGGTGCGGGTCGCCGAACTGACAGCCTGATCGAACGTGCGCCGCAACACCCGCCGCGAGAACCACATCGGGGGCCGGGCACACGCACTCTCGCGCCGGCGGATCGCCGACGGCCGGTTCACGCCGCCGGGCCCTCCCGCCTGGCCGCCGAGCCGACGGCATCGGCCAGGCAGGCGAACCCTCCCTCGTGTAGCCGGTGGGCGATGCCATCGTGAATGTGCTTGGCCCATAGCGGGCCGTCGTAGATGAAACCGGTGTAGCCCTGCAGCAGCGAGGCCCCGGCGGTGATGCGTTCCCACGCGTCGTCGGCGGTCTCGATGCCCCCGACGCTGATCAGCACCAGTCGGTCGCCGACCCGCGCGTGGAGCCGGCGCAGCACCTCGACGGCGCGGCGCGCCACCGGTGGTCCCGAGATGCCACCCGGGCCCAGCCGGTCGACGCCGGGGGTGCTCAGTCCGGTGCGCGACACGGTGGTGTTGGTGGCGACGATTCCGGCCAGGCCCAACTCGATGGCCAGGTCCGCGATGTCGTCGACGTCGGAATCGGACAGGTCCGGGGCGATCTTCACCAGCACCGGGGTCGAGGACCCCGGGGCTGTCGAAACTTCCGCAAGGACGGCCGCCAGGATGGGCCGCAGCGACTCGACGGCCTGCAGGTCGCGCAGTCCGGGCGTGTTCGGCGAGCTCACGTTGACCACCAGGTACGACGCGAGGGGGCCGACCAGGCGGGCGCTGGCCCGGTAGTCGTCGACGGCGTCGGCGGCCGGGGTCGTCTTCGTCTTGCCGATGTTCACCCCGATCGGCACCGCGGCACGGTGCTGGGCCAGCCGGACCGCGAGCGTGCCCGCGCCGAGGTTGTTGAAGCCCATCCGGTTCAGCAGGGCCCGGTCGGCGGGCAGCCGGAACATGCGGGGGGCCGGGTTGCCCGGCTGCGGGCGTGCGGTGACGGTGCCGACCTCGGCGTACCCGAACCCGAGGGCGCCCCACGTGCGCAGCCCCGTGCCGTCCTTGTCGAAACCGGCGGCCAGCCCCAGCGGACCCGGGAACCGCACCCCGAACACGGTGCTGGCCAGCACCGGATCGGAGGGAGCCAACAGCCGGTGCAGCGCCCGGCGCACCGGGGCGACGGCCGCCGCGCCGCGCAGCAAGGCGAAGACCAGCATGTGGATACGCTCGGGCGGAACGGCGAACAGCAGCCGGCGCACCAGACCGTATATGCGATGGGCGGATTCGTGCCGCTCGACGGCCGTCACAGTTCCGGCTGGTCGGGCCGGCGCCCGGTGGCGTCGGCCCTGTCCAAGCGAGTCTTCTTGCGGCGCAACAACACCCGTCGGCTGCCGTCGGTGTAGAGCCGCACGCGGGTCAGCTCCCAGCCGCGGTATTCGGCCTCGATCGACAGGCGGGTGGACGCGCTGATCCGGGTGACGTCCGGGGGCAGGCGCAACGGCGCCCACTCGTATTCGTCGGACATCTCGGTGTCCCAGCCCGCGGGCAACGCCGCTCGGCGCGGCGCGCTCAACGCCCGCCCGCCGCGTGCTCGATGACCTGGACCCCCGCACCTGACCCCGACACCACGTACAGGGTGCCTGACGCTTCGTCAAAGGCCAGCGAGTTCGGTTGCTGCACGGTTGGGTAATGCACCCTTTCGACGGGAATTCCGGTGGACAGATCGTAACCAACCACCGTATTCGATTCGGTCCGGGATACCCAGGCCAACTCGCGGGAACCGGCCAGGCCGTAGGGGGACTGCCGCACCGGGTAGGCCTGGTGCAGCATCAGCGGGTTGACGCTGTACACCAGCAGCTGGCCGCCGCGGGTGTCGGCGGCCAGCACCACGCCCAGCGGGTCGGCGGCCAGGGTGGTCGCGCCCTCGCCTGCCCGCAGCGCCTGCTGGGCGCGGCCGTCGGCGCCGATCGCCGTCACCGAGGTCTGTCCCCGGTCCAGCACCACCGTGGTATCGCCTTGGGCGACAAGGGCATCCACGCGCGCGAAGATCTTGCTCCGACTGGCGACGGTCGCGGTGCCGTCGCGGTCCGGGGTGGTGGCGCCGAGGATGTAGACCGCGCCGTCAGCGCTGCCGAGCACCAGCTTGCCATCGGCGCGTTGGGCGATCGCGGTGAACTGGGTCTGCTCGGCCCCGGCGACCCGCGCGTGGGCCGTGTGGCCGGTGGCCACGTCGACCACGAAGTACCCGCCGTCGGTAGGCAGGTAGACCGTGCCGTGGCCGTCGCCGGTCAGCGCCGCCGCCGGACCCGGCAGAGTGACGAGACGCGGCGCGCCCCGCGGATCGCCGAACGCGGTCAGCGCGGACGGGGCCGCCGCGTCGGGGCCGGGTGTCAGGACCACCAACTGGTGGGTGGCCGCGTCGAAAACCGCCGCCGTGGCGTGTCCGGCCAGTGGCCGTACCGAACCGGCCGGCTCCTGCGACGGCGGCGGCGACACGGCCGGCCGGGCCGGTTCGATCGTGGGTGGAGGGGCCTCGAGCGGATTCGAGGAGCACGCCGTGAGCAGCGTCAGCAACCCCAGCAATGTGGCAACGCGCCGCTGAACAGGTCGCTCACCGGATTTCTGTCGTGACGGCAACGGGCAACCTCGGGTCGGATAACGGAAAGGTCAATTCTAAGGAACGGTTTCGTATCCGATACGGCCATGTAGGCGACACCGGGCCGTACCGGAGAGGTATGTTCCCCACATGACCGTCACCGTTGACCGGCATGTCGTAGACGACCATTTCGCGGTCGAGGACATGTTGACGGGGATTTTCGCCAGTGGCTACGGGCGGGTCGGAGACGGGCGTAGTTTCTCCTTCCGCATCGAGCACGGATCGCTCGTCGTCGAGGTGTACCGGCCGCGCCTGGCCGGGCCGGTTCCGCAGGCCGAAGAGGTGGTCGCCACCGCGGTCCGCGGCCTGGTCGACATCGACCTCACCGACGAGCGCAGCCTGACCGCGGCGGTGCGCGACTCGGTCGCGCACGCAGTGCCCGTCTCACGCTAGTCAGGTCGGTCGGCAGCCCTGGGCACCAGGTACCGTCGTCGTCGTGACTGCGGTTTCGACGACGGCTCGGCTCCCTGGCGTCGTCTCGGCTGCGCTGGCCGCGGCATGACCGTGATGTTGGTGCGGCACGGCCGGTCCGCCGCAAACACCGCGGGCGTCCTCGCGGGCCGGTCCGAGGGCGTCGATCTCGACGACAGGGGACGCGAACAGGCGGCCGGCCTGATCGACCGGATCGGCGACCTGCCGATCCGCGCGGTCGTCTGCTCCCCCTTCTGCGCTGCCGGCGCACCGTCGAACCGCTCGCAGAGTCCCTGTGCCTCGAGCCGCAGGTCGACGACCGGCTCGCCGAAGTGGACTACGGGGAATGGACGGGTCGCAAGCTGGGCGACTTGGCGGGCGAGTCGCTGTGGAAGGTGGTCCAGGCCCACCCCAGCGCGGCGGTGTTCCCCGGCGGCGAGGGGCTGGCGCAGGTCCAGGCCCGCGCGGTGGCCGCCGTACGCGAACACGACCGCCGGCTGGCCGAGCAACACGGGGCCGACGCGCTGTGGGTGGCGTGCACCCACGGTGATGTCATCAAGGCGGTGATCGCCGACGCCTACGGCATCCATCTCGACGGCTTCCAGCGCGTCACCGCCGACCCGATCTCGGTCAGCGTCATCCGCTACACCGAGCTGCGGCCGTTCGTGCTGCACGTCAACCACACCGGTGCGCGGCTATCGGCCGCGTTGCGGGCGGCGCCCACCCCCAAGGACGACGCCCGGGAGGAGCCGGGACAGGCGCAGGAACAATCGTCCGGGGCGGTGCCGGCCGGCGACGCGGTGGTCGGCGGCTCGACCGACTGATTTCGCCGCCGCGCGACGATCGGGTCCCCCATCGGATCGCACGGCGACGGCAACAGCCGGTATTTTGGAAGTGCCATGCCCCGCGCAATTCACGTCTTCCGCACCCCCGACCGATTCGTGGCCGGGACCGTCGGCCAGCCCGGCAATCGCACGTTCTACATCCAGGCCGTGCACGATGCGCGGGTGGTGTCCGTGATGTTGGAGAAGCAACAGGTTGCGGTGCTGGCCGAACGCATCGGTGCGCTGCTGCTCGAGGTGAACCGCAGGTTCGGTACGCCCGTGCCGCCGGAGCCCTCCGAGATCGACGACCTCAGCCCGCTGGTCACGCCCGTCGACGCGGAGTTCCGGGTCGGCACGATGGGGCTGGGCTGGGATTCGGAGGCCCAGACGGTGGTGGTCGAACTGCTGGCGGTCACCGACGGCGAGTTCGACGCCTCGGTGGTGCTCGACGACACCGAGGAGGGCCCCGACGCCGTACGGGTGTTCCTGACGCCGGAGTCGGCGCGCCAGTTCGCCAGCCGCTCCAACCGCGTCATCTCCGCGGGACGCCCGCCCTGCCCGTTGTGCGAGGAACCGCTGGACCCTGACGGTCACATCTGCGCGCGCACGAACGGCTACCGGCGCGGCGCGCTGCTCGGGCCCGGCGATGACGTCGACGAATGACCGGCGAGAGGTGCTGCGCGACGGCGAGCTGACGATGCTCGGACGGATCCGCTCGGCCAGCAACGCCACCTTCCTGTGCGAGGCGAGCCTGGGCCGCTCGACCGTGCACTGCGTCTACAAGCCCGTCTCGGGGGAGCAGCCGCTGTGGGATTTTCCCGACGGGACCCTGGCCGGCCGGGAGGTCGGCACCTACCTGGTGTCGGTGCAGCTGGGTTGGGACATCGTGCCCTACACCGTGATTCGTGACGGGCCCGCCGGCCCGGGCATGGTGCAGCTGTGGGTGCAGCAACCCGGCGACGCGGTCGGCGCCGATCCCCGGCCGGGACCGGACCTGATCGATTTGTTTCCCGCCGGCAAGCCGCAGCCGGGTTATCTGCCGGTGCTGCGGGCCTACGACTACGCCGGCGACGAGGTCGTCCTGATGCACGCCGACGACCTTCGGCTACGGCGGATCGCGGTCTTCGACATCCTGGTCAACAACGCCGATCGCAAGGGCGGTCATGTCCTGTCCGGGATCGACGGGCGGGTCTACGGGGTCGACCACGGTGTCTGCCTGCACGTCGAGAACAAACTGCGCACGGTGTTGTGGGGCTGGGCCGGCAAGCCGATCGACGACGCGACGTGCGAGGCGGTCGCCGGCCTCGTCGACGCCCTGCGCGGTTCGTTGTGCGACGAATTGGCCGGGCACGTCACCCCGGCCGAGATTCTGGCCCTGCGCGGGCGCGCCCAGGCGCTGCTGGACAAGCCGGTGATGCCCGAACCCAACCGGCACCGCCCCATTCCGTGGCCGGCCTTCTGACGCGGACTCCGACGCCGGCTCCGGCGTCGGCGATACTGGGACGGTGAGCCCCGGCGCGGATGAGATGACCGATGCCGCACTGGCCGCCGATCTCGCCGCCGACGCCGGGGAGTTGCTGCTCAAGGTGCGCGAGGAGATCGGCTTCGGTCATCCGTGGATGCTCGGCGACGCGGGCGACCGGCTGGCCAACGACCTGTTGCTGCGGCGGCTGCGCGCCGAGCGTCCGGGCGACGCGGTGCTCAGCGAGGAAGCCCACGACGACCTGGTCCGGCTGCAGCGCGACCGGGTGTGGATCGTCGACCCGCTCGACGGCACCCGGGAGTTCTCCACCCCCGGCCGCGACGACTGGGCGGTCCACGTCGCGTTGTGGCAGCGGCCCACCGACGGCCAGCGCGAGATCACCGACGCCGCAGTGGCATTGCCGGCCCGCGGCAACACGGTGTACCGGAGCGACACGGTGACCGCCGACGCCGCGCGCGTCGGCGTCACCGGCACCATCCGGATCGCGGTCAGCGCCACCAGGCCGCCCGCGGTGCTCTACCGCATCCACCAGATGCTGCCCATCCAGCCCGTGGCGATCGGTTCGGCGGGCGCCAAGGCGATGGCCGTGATCGACGGCGAGGTCGACGCCTACGTGCACGCCGGCGGGCAATGGGAGTGGGACTCGGCGGCGCCGGCCGGGGTGTTGATGGCCGCCGGCATGCACGCGTCGCGCCTCGACGGTTCCCCGCTGCGCTACAACCAGTACGACCCCTACCTGCCCGACTTCGTGATGTGCCGTGCCGAGCTGGCGCCGATTCTGCTCGGAGCGATACGCGACGCCTACCGGTGACCAGCGGCCACGCCGAGGCTGCACGTCTCCTCGGCGGCCGACTACATGTAGGGGTACCACTGCCGCAATAGCAGGTTCAAGTCGCCGATGAGCGGCTGGACGGGCAACAGTCTCCCGTCGAACATCAACGAGAGCGCGGTGATTTGGGGGGACCCGGTGCCGTTCACGGGAAGGAACCCGCCGATCGAACCCCCTGCGTACCAGGACGGACCGAGCCCGTTCAACACGGCGGAGAACGCACCGGAGAGTTCATTGAGGGATCCGTATCCGGTGGCCGAAATCGATGAGCCGCTTCCAGCGAAGTCTCCCGACAATATGCCGTTGAGCGCAGAGAAGTTCTCGTTCCCGTTGCCTGAGAACACATTTACTAAACCGTGCGGACCGTTGAAGCTAAGGCTTCCCTGAATTATTCCGGAAAATCCACTGTTCGTGAGGGTGAGCGTCTGATTCGCTGTTATCGTGAACGGGCCGAACGGGATGTTGAAGGTCTGCTCGTTAAGGCCGATGACGGCGAGCGCGGCCGGTGTCGAGGTCCCGTTGATCGAATTCGCGACAGTTTCAGCATTAGTAAACTCGGCATTCAGATACTGTGCCGCCCCGTGGCTCAATAGGCTAACAAATTGATCATGAAAAGCCGCCGCCCTGGTGCTTAGGGCCTGGAATTCTTGCGCGTGCGCACCAAAAAGGGATGTGACTGCCCTCGACACCTCATCAGAGGCCGGCGCCGCGATCGCGGTTGTTCTGCTCGCCGCCGCCACCGTCGCGCTGCGCAGGGCAGCGTTGAGGTCCTCCAATTTTGCGGCTGCTCCCGATATGGCGTCCGGCTCGATGCTCAACACCGACATGGCTTTCTCCCCTCTCGGAAAGGCGGCCCGCGAAGACGGGCCGGTAAATATTGTCGCGAATCAAATCCTAACAAGATATTCGCGTTATTGGCCGTCTGAATTTTTCGACCGCTTTTCTAGCTCGAAAACCAATGGGGGAGTCGTTGGTCCTGGTTCGGTATCGCTGACTCAACAATGCACTGCGAATTCGCGTTCTAATCGTGCAGAATTGCGCGGTGAGGACGCGCGACACGACTTTCGGTTTGTAGGGGGTGTCCATGCGGCCCGTTCCGGGCCGCATCGTCGCCGCGCTGGGTTGGATTGCGCGCCTACTCAGCGGCCCGTTCCGGGCCGCATCGTCGCCGCGCCTAAAGTCGGGGGCATGCAGTCGTGGAGTTCTCCCGGGGTTCCGGAGTTGCCCGGACGCGGCCCGGAGCTGCGGCTCTATGACACCTCCGACCGTCAGGTCCGCCCGGTGACGGTCGGCACCGGCCCGGGCGCGGTCGCCGGCATGTACGTCTGCGGGATCACGCCGTATGACGCGACCCACCTGGGGCACGCCGCCACCTACCTGACGTTCGACCTCGTGCACCGGTATTGGCTGGACGCCGGTCACGACGTCCGCTACGTGCAGAACGTCACCGACGTCGACGACCCATTGTTCGAGCGCGCCGACCGCGACGGCATCGACTGGCGAGAGCTCGGCGACCGCGAGGTGGCCCTGTTCCGCGAGGACATGGCCGCGCTGCGCGTCCTGCCGCCCCACGACTACGTCGGCGCCACCGAGGCGATCGCCGAGGTCGTCGAACTCGTCGAGAAAATGGTCGCCGCCGGGGCGGCCTACACCGTCGAGGACGAGTACCCCGACGTCTACTACCGCGCGGATGCCACCCTGCAGTTCGGCTACGAGTCCGGCTACGACCGCGAGACCATGCTGCGGCTGTTCGCCGAGCGTGGCGGCGACCCGGATCGGCCGGGTAAGTCCGACGCGCTCGACGCCGTGCTGTGGCGGGCCGCGCGGCCCGGGGAGCCCAGCTGGCCGTCACCGTTCGGGGCCGGCCGGCCCGGCTGGCACGTCGAATGCGCGGCGATCGCGCTCAGCCGCCTCGGCAGCGGACTGGACATCCAGGGCGGTGGCAGCGACCTGATCTTCCCGCATCACGAGTTCACCGCCGCCCACGCCGAATGCGTCGGGGGCGAGCGGCGTTTCGCGCGCCACTACGTGCACGCCGGGATGATCGGCTGGGACGGCCACAAGATGTCCAAGAGCCGCGGCAACCTGGTCCTGGTCTCGGCGCTGCGCGCGCGGGGCGTCGAGCCGGCGGCCGTCCGGCTCGGCCTGCTCGCCGGGCACTACCGCGCCGACCGGTTCTGGAGCGAGCAGGTGCTCGCCGAGGCGACGGCGCGGCTGCGGCGCTGGCGCACCGCCGCGGCGCTGCCGGCGGGCCCGGACGCCGCCGACGTCCTCGCCCGGCTGCGGCGCTACCTGGCCGACGACCTGGACACCCCCAAAGCCCTTGCTGCCCTTGACGGTTGGGTCACCGACGCGCTCGAATACGGCGGCCACGACACCGCCGCGCCCCGGCTGGTCGCGACCGCGGTCGATGCGCTGCTCGGGGTGGACCTCTAGGCGGCGCGGCGGTACCTTTTCGGCCATGACATCGCTGCAGGGCAAAGTCGTCTTCATCACCGGTGGCGCCCGGGGGATCGGGGCCGAGACCGCCCGCCGGCTGCGCGACAAGGGCGCCAAACTCGTGCTGACCGACCTGGACAAGGTCGAGCTCGACACCTTGGCCACTGAGCTCGGCGAGGACGTGGTGCTGACCGCGGTCGCCGACGTGCGCGATCTGCCCGCCATGCAGGCGGCGGCAGCGAAGGCCGTCGAACGCTTCGGCGGCATCGACGTCGTCGTGGCCAACGCCGGCATCGCCAGCTACGGATCGGTGCTGCAGGTCGATCCCGAGGCGTTCAAGCGGGTGCTGGACGTCAACGTGCTGGGCGTTTTCCACACCGTGCGCGCCACCCTGCCGTCGGTGATCGACCGTCGTGGCTACGTGCTCGTCGTCTCGTCGCTGGCGGCATACGCCGCAGCCCCGGGGCTGGCGCCCTACAACGCGTCGAAGGCCGGCGTCGAGATCCTGGCCGACGCGCTGCGCCTGGAGCTGGCCCACCGGGGCGTCGGGGTGGGCTCCTCGCACATGTCCTGGATCGACACCGCGCTGGTCCGCGACACCAAGACTGACCTGCCCTCCTTCGCCGAGCTGCTCGCCAAGCTGCCGTGGCCGCTGAACAAGACGACCACCGTCGACAAGTGCGCCGACGCCCTGGTGAAGGGCATCGAGGGCCGCCGGGACCACGTCTACTGCCCGCCCTGGGTCGGCGCGTTCCGCTGGCTCAAACCGGTGCTGTCCACCCCGGTCGGGGCACTGCCCATCCGCAGGACCACCGCCGAGTTGCTGCCGCGGATGGACGCCGAGGTCGCCGCGCTCGGCCGCTCCACGAGCGCCTACAACGAGGATTTGCAGAAGCCCGGGGCCTGACCCGTCCGCGCCCGGCGTCAGGACAGGTCGCGAAAGATGAGCGCGAAGCCGACCACGGCGATGAGCGCCGCGGCGCCGTACCCGATGGCCGACCACCAGCCCGCGTGCAGGTACGCGGTGGCCGCGACGACGGCGATGGCCAAAAAGACCATGGCCATTCCGTACAGCGGGGGTGTGGCGGCGTAGCGGTTGCGAATGGCGGTTCACTCCTGCGGGCGGGGTTCGGCGACGGGCATCAGTCTCGCGGGTGCACCGGCGGGTTGGCAATCGGCGGCTGCGGCACCGTGCGCCGATCCGCGACGGCCATGACGCGGTGGCGCACCACGTACCACCCCACGACCAGGGCCGGGACGATCACCAGCAGCGATGCCACCGTCCACGTGCCGATCGGTGCGTCGAAGCCCATCAAAACCAGGATGGCGACCAGGAACGCCAGGGTCGCGTACCCGCTGTACGGCGTCAGCGGCATGCGGAACCGCGGGCGCTGCAGGAGCCCCGCGCGCGCCGCCCGGCGGAGCTGAAGCTGGCACAGCACGATCGTGGCCCACGACGCGATGATGCCCAGCGCTGCGACGTTGAGCACGATCTCGAACGCCTCGCCGGGGTTGAAGGCGTTCAGCGCGATCCCGAATAGGCAGATGACGGCCGTCATCGCGATGCCGCCGTAGGGCACGCCGTTGCGGGACATCCGCTTCGCGAACTTCGGGCCGCTGCCGCTCATCGCTATCGAATGCATGACGCGGCCGGTCGAGTAGAGGCCCGCGTTCAGGCTCGACAGCGCCGCGGTGAGGACCACGATGTTCATCAGGTCCCCGGCGCCGTAGAAGCCGACCTTGGAAAAGAACGTGACGAACGGGCTCTCCCCGGCCTTGTAGGCGGTGTAGGGCAGCAGCAGGGCGAGCAGGGCGACCGACCCGACGTAGAACACCGCGATGCGCGCGATCACGGAGTTGATGGCCCGCGGCATGATCTTCTCCGGTTCCGCGGTCTCCCCGGCCGCGGTGCCCACGAGTTCGACCGCGGCGTAGGCGAACACGACGCCGGAGGTGACCACCAGCAGGGGCGCCAGCCCGGTCGGGAAGAAGCCGCCATGGCCCGTCCAAAGACTCAATCCGGTGCTGCGCCCGTCGATGGAATAGCGGCCGGCGAGAAAGACGGTCCCCACGACCAGGAAGGCGATCAGCGCGAACACCTTGATCAGCGCAGCCCAGAACTCCAGCTCGCCGAACCATTCCACCGAGATCAGGTTCATGCCCAGGATGGCCGCCAGGGCGATCAGGGCCAGGAGCCATTGGGGGACGACGGCGAAAAAGCTCCACCGGTGCAGGTAGGTGGCGATCGCGGTGGTGTCCACGATCGACGTCATCGCCCAGTTCAGGAAGTACATCCACCCGACGACGTACGCGGCCTTCTCGCCGAAGAATTCCCGCGCGTAGGACACGAATGAGCCCGACGACGGGCGGTGCAGCACCAACTCGCCCAGGGCTCGCAGGATCAGGAAGACGAAGACACCGCACAACGCGTAGACGAGGAACAGCCCGGGCCCCGCTTTGGCGAGCCGCCCGCCGGCGCCGAGGAAGAGTCCGGTCCCGATCGCACCCCCGATGCCGATCATCTGCAGCTGCCGCGGCTTGAGTCCCTTGTGATAGCCGGCCTCTTCGCCGAGGGGGTCCCCGCCGGGCGCCGGACTGTCGGGATCGGGGCACGCGGCCATGCGGGTCCTATCGTCGTCGCTTACGCCGTCCGGCTGGGTTTGCCCTTGAACTGCCGATTTTTTCGCATCGCCGCCGATGACGGCAAATTGTGGCGGTCTCGTCGGTGGGGCGGACTCAGCGCCCGTATCCGGGGCGGCGGCGGCGCAGATAGCGTTCGAAATCGGCAGCCAGCGCGTCGCCGTCGATCTTGCCCAGGACTTCGCTCATGTCGACCTCGGCGTCGCGCTGCTCCAGCGACTCCACGTATTCGGCCAGGTCCTCGTCCTCGGCGGCCACCTCGGTGATCGACTGTTCCCACTCCTCGGCCAGCGCGGGCAGATCGCCCAGCGGAACCTCGATGTCGAGCACCTCTTCGACGCGCCGCAGCAGCGCCACCGTCGCCTTCGGGTTGGGCGGACTCGACACGTAGTGCGGCACCGCCGCCCAGAACGTCACCGCGGGGATCCCGGCGGCCACGCACGCGTCCTGGAAGACCCCGGCGATCCCGGTCGGCCCCTCGTAGCGCGTTTCCTCCAGGCCGAACAGCTTCGCCGACTCCGGCGAGTAGGCCGCGCCGGAGACGGGCACCGGTCGCGTGTGGGGCGTGTCGGCCAGCAGGGCGCCGAGGATCACGACGGTGTCGACGTTGAGCTTGTCGGCGATGGCCACCAACTCGGCGCAGAAGGTGCGCCAGCGCATGTTGGGCTCCACCCCGTGCATCAGCACCACGTCGCGGCCACTGCCCGGCGGCCGGCAGTGCGAGATGCGCATCGCCGGCCACACCAGCTCGCGGGTGACGCCGTCGATCTGGCGGATCACCGGACGATTCACCTGGTAGTCGTAGTACGCCTCGTCGTCGATCTCGACGATGGCCTCCGCTTCCCAGATGGCCTCGAGGTGCTCGAGCGCGTCGCTGGCCGCGTCACCGGCGTCGTTCCAGCCCTCGAACGCCGCCACGACGACGGTGTTGCGCAGTTCGGGCAGCGCGGCACCGCCCTCGCGCCCGCCATCCCTCCAAGTCACAGAATCAGGGTACGGCGTCCCCCGGCGACGACGCGGGCCGTGCGGCATGCGGGTCGGGGGCGGCGGACCCCGCCGCCGGGGGCGAGCCCGAATCCATAGGACGGCTATCCTTAAGCGGGTGGCAGCCGAAAACAAACCCCAGCGTGCGGTGGCCGGCTACGACGCGGTCGAGCCGAAATACGTTCGGCAGCCATTTGGTTAAGCTGGGTAACTACCGACATGGCCGACAAGATCCGCGAGCTGGCGCTCAAGGGCTTCGCAATCGCCGAGCGGGTCGGGTCGAGCTGGGCGTCCAGACGTCGGGTGGCGACGTAGACTCCTCTGGTCGAGAGGCGTTGCAACGGTTCCGGCTGCCTACCGGTATCCGCCACGCTCGGCGAAGTCAAGGACGCCTTCCACTACGGAAGGAACGTACGTGAACGCCTCCAACAGCGCCCCGGCTTCAGAGACCTTCGAGCCGCACATCCGGCCGGACTGCACCCACGAACTGACCACGGCACTGCGTCGGCGGATCATGGTGATCGACGGCGCGATGGGCACGGCGATTCAGCGCGACCGGCCGGACGAGGCCGGTTACCGCGGCGACCGGTTCACGGAGTGGCCTACCGCTCTCCAGGGCAACAACGACTTGCTCAGCCTGACGCAGCCGCACATCATCGCCGGGATTCACCGCGAGTACCTCGAGGCGGGCGCCGACATCCTGGAGACCAACACGTTCAACGCGAATGCGATCTCGCTCGCCGACTACGACATGTCCGATTTGAGCTACGAGCTGAACTACGCCGGCGCCGCACTGGCCCGCAGGACCGCCGACGAGTTCAGCACCCCGGACAAGCCCCGCTACGTGGCCGGAGCAATCGGGCCGACCACGCGGACCGCGTCGATCTCGCCGGACGTCAACGACCCCGGGGCCCGCAACGTCTCCTACGACCAGCTGGTCGCCGCCTACCTCGAATCCGCCAACGGGCTGGTCGACGGCGGTGTCGACCTGCTCATCATTGAGACGATCTTCGATTCGCTGAATGCCAAGGCGGCGGTGTTCGCCGTCGAGACGCTGTTCGAGGAGCGCGGACGCCGCTGGCCGTTGATCATCTCGGGCACGATCACCGACGCTTCCGGGCGGACGTTGTCCGGTCAGGTCACCGAGGCGTTCTGGAACTCGATCCGGCACGCGAAGCCGCTCGCGGTCGGCCTCAACTGCGCCCTGGGTGCGCCGGAGATGCGCCCCTACATCGCCGAGGTGTCGCGGATCGCGGACACCTTCGTCTCCTGCTACCCGAACGCCGGACTGCCCAACGCCTTCGGCGAGTACGACGAGTCCCCGGAACGTCAGGCGAGCTACATCGCCGATTTCGCCGACGCCGGCCTGGTCAACCTGGTCGGTGGGTGTTGCGGGACGGCGCCGCCGCACATCGCCGAGATCGCCAAGGTCGTCGAGGGCAAGCCGCCGCGCGAGGTGCCGAAGATCCCGTTGGCCACCCGGCTTGCGGGTCTCGAACCGCTCAACATCACCGACGAGTCTCTGTTCGTGAACATCGGTGAGCGCACCAACATCACCGGCTCGGCCCGGTTCCGCAACCTGATCAAGGCCGAGGACTACGACACCGCGCTGTCGGTCGCCCTGCAGCAGGTCGAGGTCGGTGCGCAGGTCATCGACATCAACATGGACGAGGGCATGATCGACGGCGTCGCCGCGATGGACCGGTTCACCAAGCTGGTCGCGGCCGAACCGGACATCAGCCGCGTCCCGGTGATGATCGACTCCTCCAAGTGGGAGGTCATCGAGACGGGCCTGAAGAACGTGCAGGGCAAGCCGATCGTGAACTCGATCTCCCTGAAGGAGGGCGAGGAGAAGTTCGTCCGCGAGGCGCGGTTGTGCCGCAAGTACGGCGCCGCCGTCGTCGTGATGGCCTTCGACGAGCAGGGGCAGGCCGACAATCTGGAGCGCCGCAAACAGATCTGCGGGCGCGCCTACCGGATCCTGACCGAAGAGGTCGGCTTCCCGGCCGAGGACATCATCTTCGATCCGAACTGCTTCGCGCTGGCGACCGGTATCGAGGAGCACGCGACCTACGGGATCGACTTCATCGAGGCCTGCGCCTGGATCAAGGAGAACCTGCCCGGCGTGCACATTTCCGGCGGTATCTCGAACGTGTCGTTTTCGTTCCGGGGCAACAATCCCGTCCGCGAGGCGATCCACGCGGTGTTTTTGTTCCACGCCATCAAGGCCGGCCTGGACATGGGCATCGTCAACGCCGGTGCGCTGGTGCCCTACGACTCGATCGACCCGGAGCTGCGGGACCGGATCGAGGACGTCGTCCTGAACCGTCGCGAGGATGCTGCCGAACGGCTCCTGGAGATTGCCGAGCGGTTCAACTCCTCGGAGAAGAGCGAGGGCCCGGCGACCGCCGAATGGCGCAACCTGCCGGTCCGCGAGCGGATCACGCACGCCCTGGTCAAGGGCATCGATGCCCACGTCGATGACGACACCGAGGAGTTGCGGGCCGAGATCGCCGCCGCCGGTGGCCGCCCGATCGAGGTGATCGAGGGCCCGCTGATGGACGGAATGAACGTCGTCGGTGACCTGTTCGGCTCGGGCAAGATGTTTTTGCCCCAGGTCGTCAAGTCGGCCCGGGTGATGAAGAAGGCCGTGGCGTACCTGCTGCCGTTCATCGAGGCGGAGAAAGAGCAGAACGGCACGGCTGGGGCTCCCGAGGCCAAGGACACCAGCGGCACCATCGTGATGGCGACCGTGAAGGGCGACGTGCACGACATCGGCAAGAACATCGTCGGGGTCGTGTTGCAGTGCAACAACTTCGAGGTGATCGACCTCGGGGTGATGGTGCCCGCCGAGAAGATTCTGGCCGCGGCGAAGGAGCACGACGCCGACATCATCGGGCTGTCCGGGCTGATCACCCCGTCGCTGGACGAGATGGTCAACTTCGCCGCCGAGATGGAACGCGAGGGGCTGGATATCCCGTTGCTGATCGGCGGGGCGACCACCTCGCGCGCCCACACGGCCGTGAAGGTGGCGCCGCGCCGCAGCGGCCCGGTGGTGTGGGTCAAGGACGCATCCCGCTCGGTGCCGGTCGCCGCCGCGCTGCTGGACGACAAGCAGCGTCCGGCGCTGCTGGAGGCCACCGAGCAGGACTACGCATCGCTGCGCGAACGGCACTCCCAGAAGAACGAGCGGCCGATGCTGACGCTGGAGAAGGCCCGCGCCAACCGGACGCCGATCGAGTGGGACGGCTACACGCCGCCGGTACCCGCCCAAGGGCTCGGCGTGCGGGAGTTTCACGACTATGACCTCGCCGAGTTGCGCGATTACATCGACTGGCAGCCGTTCTTCAACGCCTGGGAGATGAAGGGCCGTTTCCCCGACATCCTCAACAACCCCTCCACCGGCGAGGCCGCCCGCAAGCTCTACGACGAGGCCCAGGAGATGCTCGACACCCTGATCAAGGAGAAGTGGCTGACCGCCAACGGGGTGATCGGCTTCTTCCCGGCGAACGCGGTCGGAGACGACATCGAGGTCTACACCGACGACACCCGCACCAAGGTGCTGACCACGTTGCACAACCTGCGCCAGCAGGGCGAGCACCGGGACGGCATCCCGAACCGGTCGCTAAGTGACTACATCGCGCCCAAGGACACCGGCCTGGCCGACTACGTCGGCGCCTTCGCCGTCACCGCGGGCCTGGGCGGCGGGGACAAGATCGCGGAGTTCAAGGCGGCCAACGACGACTACAGCGCGATCCTGCTGGAGTCGATCGCCGACCGGCTGGCAGAGGCGTTCGCCGAACGGATGCACCAACGGGTCCGCAAGGAGTTTTGGGGATTCCAGCCCGACGAGCAGTTGGACAACGCGGCGCTCATCGACGAGAAGTACGTCGGGATCCGCCCGGCCCCTGGCTACCCGGCCTGCCCGGAGCACACCGAGAAGCTGACGCTCTGGGAGTTGATGGAGGTCAAGGAGCGGACCGGTATCGAGTTGACCGAGTCGATGGCGATGTGGCCCGGCGCCGCCGTCAGCGGCTGGTATTTCTCGCACCCGCAGTCGCAGTACTTCGTGATCGGTCGGATGGCCCAGGACCAGGTCGCCGACTACGCGAAGCGCAAGGGCTGGACCCTGCGGGAGGCCGAGCGCTGGCTGGGCCCGAACCTCGGCTACAACCCGGAGGACTGAGCCCCTCGCCCGGCCGCCGAGCGCGCGTGTTTGTACGGGGACACGCCGGTGAGGGTGGCATTCTGCGCACCCTCGCGACGAGCGCGGCGGGCGCAGCATGACAGAATCGCTGGCCGTGAAAACCTTCGAGGATCTTTTCGCCGAACTCGGCGACCGCGCCCGCACCCGACCGGCCGGCAGCGCCACGGTCGCCGCGCTGGACGGCGGGGTGCATGGGCTGGGCAAGAAGATCCTCGAGGAGGCCGGCGAGGTCTGGCTGGCCGCCGAGCACGAACCCGACGACGCCCTGGCCGAGGAGATCAGCCAACTGCTGTACTGGACGCAGGTGCTGATGATCGCGCGCGGACTGTCCCTCGACGACATCTACCGGAAGCTGTGAGCATGTTGCGCGTCGCGGTTCCCAACAAAGGTTCGCTGAGCGAGCCGGCCTCCGAAATCCTCGCGGAGGCCGGCTACCGTCGCCGCAGCGACCCCAAGGACCTGACGGTCCTCGACCCCGTCAACCAGGTCGAGTTCTTCTTCCTGCGCCCCAAAGACATTGCGATCTATGTCGGTTCGGGAGAACTCGATTTCGGGATCACCGGACGCGACCTGGTGTGCGATTCCGGTGCGGCGGTGCGCGAGTGCCTGGCGCTCGGCTTCGGGTCGTCGAGCTTCCGCTACGCCGGGCCGGCGGGTCGCAAGTGGACGATGGCCGACCTGGCCGGCAAACGCATCGCGACCGCCTACCCGAACCTGGTCCGGAAAGATCTGGCCGAGCGGGGAATCGAGGCGACCGTCATCGGGCTCGACGGCGCGGTGGAGATCTCGGTGCAACTCGGGGTCGCCGACGCCATCGCCGACGTGGTGGGGTCCGGGCGCACCCTGAGCCTGCACCACCTCGTCGCCTTCGGTGAGCCGCTGTGCGATTCGGAGGCGGTGCTGATCGAGAGCATGGACTACGACGCCCAGCAGGCCAGGGCGGCACGCGACCAGCTGGTGGCCCGGATCCAGGGTGTGGTGTTCGGCCAGCAGTACCTGATGCTCGACTACGACTGCCCGCGCTCGGTGTTGGACCAGGCCACCTCGATCACGCCGGGGCTGGAGTCGCCGACCATCGCGCCGCTCGCCGACCCGGCCTGGGTCGCCATCCGCGCGCTGGTGCCACGACGGGGCGTCAACGAGGTCATGGACGAGCTCGCCGCGATCGGCGCCAAGGCGATCCTCGCCTCTGACATCCGGTTTTGCCGGTTCTGACGGCGGGTGCGGCTCGCGCGGCTGTGTTAGCGTCCGCGTAGCTGAGCCGCCACCCGCGTCGCCTTAGTCCCCGGGAGGGCCCGTGTTGCATGTGCTCGTTTTGCTGATGGCCTTGCTGATCGGCGTCGTCGCCGGCTTGCGTTCCCTGACGGCTCCCGCCGTCGTCGCCTGGGCCGCCATGCTCGGGTGGATCGACCTGCAGTCCACCTGGGCGTTCTGGATGGGCAACGGCATCACGGTCGCGATCGTCACCGTCCTGGCGATCGCCGAACTCGTTACCGACAAACTCCCGAAGACACCGCCGCGCACCGCGCCGCCGGCCTTCGCCGGGCGCATCACGATGGGCGCGTTCGCCGCCGCGGTGATCGGCGCCGCGTGGCACTACACCTTCTCCGCGCTCGGCTGCGGTGTGATCGGGGCCGTGATCGGGACCATGGGCGGCTACCAGACGCGCCGGCGGCTGGTGGAGTCCCGCGGCGGGCAGGACCTGCCGATCGCGCTGTTGGAGGACGCGGTCGCGGCGGTCGGTGGGTTCGCGATCCTGGCGCTGACGGCCAGCCTGTGACGGAGCGTTTCGACGCGATCATCGTCGGTGCCGGCCAGGCGGGGCCGCCGCTGGCCGGTCGGCTGACTGCCGCCGGGCAGCGCGTCGCCGTCGTCGAGCGCAAACTCGTCGGGGGCACCTGCGTCAACACCGGGTGCATCCCCACCAAGACGCTGGTGGCCAGCGCGCGGGCCGCGCAGGTGGCGCGTCGCGGGGCGGAGTACGGCGTCGTGACCGGACCGGTGCGCGTGGACATGGCGAAGGTCAAGGCGCGCAAGGACGAGATCATGCTCGCCGACCGCCACGGCGTCGAGAGCTGGCTGGCCGACATGGACGGCTGCACCGTCGTCCGCGGTCACGCCCGTTTCGTGGATCCGCACACCCTGCGGGTCGGCGACGACCTGCTGCGCGGCGAGCGGATCTTCCTCAACGTCGGCGGCCGTGCGGTGGTGCCCGACATTCCGGGACTGTCCGGCGTCGACTATCTCACCAACGTCTCGATCCTCGAATTAGACACGCTGCCAACCCATCTGGTCGTCGTGGGTGGCAGCTAGATCGCGCTGGAGTTCGCGCAGATGTACCGGCGCTTCGGGTCCCGGGTCACCGTGGTCGAGCGGGGCCCCAGGCTGGCGTCCCGCGAAGACCAAGACGTGTCGGCGGCCATCCTGGGCATCCTCGAGAACGAAGGAGTCGAGGTCCTCCTCGGCGCCGACGACGTGCGAATCACCAAGAGCGACAAAGGGTTCGACCTCACGCCGGGCCCCGGTGCCGCACCGGTCGCGGGCACCCACCTGCTGCTGGCGGCGGGGCGGCGGCCCAACACCGACGACCTGGGCCTGGAAGCGGCCGGCGTGCAGACCGTCGACCGCGGCTACGTATTGGTCGACGACGGGCTCAAGACCAGCGCCGATCACATCTGGGCGATGGGCGACTGCAACGGCAGGGGCGCGTTCACCCATACCTCCTGCAACGACTTCGAGATCGTGGCCGCCAACCTCCTCGACGGCGACCCGCGGCGCGTGAGCGACCGGATCACCACCTACGCGCTGTACATCGATCCACCGCTGGGCCGGCCGGCATGACTCTCGCGCAGGTCCGTGCGTCGAGCTGCAGGGCGCTGGTCGGCACGCGGCCGATGACGCGGGTGGGCAGGGCGGTGGAAAAGGGTGAGACGCAAGGCTTCATGAAGATCGTCGTCGACACCGACACCGAGCAAATCCTGGGGGCGGCCATCCTGGGGGTCGGCGGCGACGAGGCGATTCACGCCATCCTGGACGTCATGTCCGCCGGCGCGCCCTACACCACGCTGGCGCGCACCATGCACATCCACCCCACCGTCAGCGAGCTCGTCCCCACGATGTTGCAGGAGCTCTCGCCGCTCACCCGATCGGATTAGGCCGCCGGTGAGGTGCGCGGCGAAACATCAACGGCCGCAAAGCTTTCCGGCCATCCGGGGTAGGGTGGGGGAGTTCCGCCGAAGAGCGGGCAGTGCTGCTGGTGGGGGCACCAGTCGCACAGCCGTGACTGCTTGGGCCGGAAATCGCCGGTCTGACCGGCAGATTGGATGGCGCGCCACATCGCCATCAGCGTCTTTTCGAAGCGCAGCAGCTCCTCGTGATCCGGCGAATAGTCCAGCACCTGTCCGTCGGCGAGGTAGATCAGGCGCAGCCGGGCGGGCAGCACACCGCGGGAACGCAGCAGCGCCACGGCGTAGAACTTCATCTGGAACATCGCCTTGAACTCCGCCATCGCCCGCGCGGCCGGCGGCGCCTTGCCGGTCTTGTAGTCCACCACCCGCACCTCGCCGGTGGCGGCGACGTCGATGCGGTCGATGAAGCCGCGCAGCAGCGTGCCGTCGGCGAGCTCGACCTCCACCCGCTCCTCGCAGCACTGCGGGTCGAACCGGGTCGGGTCCTCGAGCCGGTAGTAGCCGGAGAGCAGGTCGCGGGCCTCCTCGATCAGCCGGATCCGCTGGTCGGTATCGAACTCGCCGGCCAGGTCGGGCTCCGCCGCGACCACGTGTTCCCACGCGGACTCCACCAGCGACCGTGCCGTGTCGGGCCCGCGCCGCCCCGCGGGCAGGCCGTAGAGCTGTTCCAGGGCGGCGTGCACCACCGAGCCCCGCAGCTGGGCCGCCGACGGGGCCTCGGGCAACCGGTCGATCGCCCGGAACCGGTACAGCAGCGGGCACTGCTTGAAGTCCGCCGCCCGCGACGGCGACAGCGCCGGTCTTGAAGCCGGCCGCGACGGGCGTGTCTCCGGCTCGACGGTCATGCCCGCAGCCTAGGACCGGGCGCCGACAACCCCGGGCACCGGCACCGGCGAGTCGGCTGGCACGCTGGACCGCGTGTTTGCCACCGGTCCGTTCACCAGCGGGGAGCGCGTCCAGCTCACCGACGCCAAGGGCCGGCACTACACGCTGTCGCTCACACCCGGTGCCGAGTTCCACACCCACCGCGGCTCGATCGCGCACGACGCGCTGATCGGCCTGGAACAGGGCAGCGTCGTCAAATCCAGCAACGGCGCCCTGTTCCTGGTGCTGCGCCCCCTGCTCGTCGACTACGTGATGTCGATGCCCCGCGGGCCGCAGGTGATCTACCCCAAGGACGCCGCCCAGATCGTGCACGAGGGCGACATCTTCCCGGGCGCCCGGGTGTTGGAGGCCGGAGCCGGGTCCGGCGCGCTGACCCTTTCGCTCCTGCGCGCCGTCGGGCCCGACGGGCGGGTGGTCTCCTACGAACAGCGCGCCGACCACGCCGAGCACGCGCGGCGCAACGTGGCCGCCTTTCACGGCGATGCGGGCCGGCCGCCCGCGAACTGGCAGTTGATCGTCGGCGACGTCGGCGAGTCGGACCTCCCCGATGGCTCCTTCGACCGCGCGGTCCTCGACATGCTCGCGCCCTGGGAGGTGCTGGACGCGGTGGCGCGGCTTGTGGTCGCCGGCGGGGTCCTGATCGTCTACGTCGCCACCGTGCCCCAGCTGTCGAAGGCGGTGGAGGCGCTGCGGGCGCAGCAATGCTGGACCGAGCCGCGCGCGTGGGAGACGCTGCAGCGCGGCTGGAACGTCGTGGGCCTGGCGGTGCGGCCGCAACACACGATGCGCGGGCACACCGCGTTCCTGATCTTCACGCGCCGGCTCGCTCCCGGCGCGGTGGCCCCGGCGCCGCTGGGCCGCAAGCGGCCGGGACGCGACGGCTAGCCGGACCAGTCGTCGCTGCGGTGCAGACCCCGTCGCACCGATAGCAGCTCGAACTCGGGATGCGCGGCAACCAGACGTTCGGCGGCATCCAGGACCTCGACCGCATGGCTGCGGTCGCCCGACACCATGGCCACCCCGATGCCGGCCCTGCGATGCAACTCGGGGGAGTTGGTTTCGGCCGCCGACACGCTGAGCTTGCGCTGCAGCTCGGCGACCACCGGGCGGACCACCGACCGCTTCTGTTTGAGCGATCGCACGTCGCCCAGCAGCACGTCGAATTCGAGCCAGCCGATCCACATCCCGCTGATCACCTCGGTGGGGCCGGGGCCGGAGCCTGCGCGGGGGGCGGGGCCGGTGGGGCCGAGGCCGTCGGCGCCGACGACTTGCCCAGGGCCAACAGCATCTCCGCGGTCCGCCGCGACAACTGCCAGCCGTCCTGGGAGGGCGTGAACTCCATGGGGAAGGTGAAGTTGCCGTTGTCCGCCTTGGCGGTGTTGACGGTGACCATGGCCTTGACGTTCGAGGGGTTCTTGTCCGACCACGCGATGTCGTTGGCTGCGAAGGTCATCGGCAGGTAGCCGTTGTCGCGCAGCGCGGTGGTGAACTTTTCCAGGGTCCCCGCATTCTCGGGCGTGGCGCCTTCGATGAGGTTCACCTTCTCGGCGGCGGGGACGTTGGGGTCGGCGAGCCGGCTCAGCACGTCGGTCAGCGCCGGGGGTGCGGGCAACGGGACCGCCGGGGGAGCGACCACCGCAGGCGGCGACGTCGGCGATGCCGGTGCGGCCCGCGACGACGGCGGCAACGACACCGTCGGCTTGGAGGGCGAACATGCCGAGAGCCCGAACGCGGCCACGGTGGCCAGCGCAACGCAGAGTTGCCGGCGCATCCAGTCGGTCAGCCCCGGCGCCGCGTGTCCGCGTCGGAGACCGCACCGCCGGATGCAACGGACGTCACACCGGCGGCTCCCGCGCCGGGAACGGCGAGGGCGGCTGGGCCCGTGGCGAGGGGGTTTGTGGTCACGCCTTCCCTTTCGATCCACCCGAATGCAAGGCGACGTTACCAGCGGCATCACAGTTTTAACTTTTGGCGGCATTCGGTTCCGCACATCAAGCGCCAATCGCCGGTAGCGTTGAAGTATCCGCTGCACCAATTCCTGGTGTGGGAAAGGAGCGCAACATGGGTGACTCAGAGCGTTCTGATGCTGCCGAGTTGGAACAACTACGGCGTGAGGCGGCGCTGCTTCGCGAGCAACTCGAGCAGGCGGTCGGTACGCAGGGCGGCGGCCGCACCGCACGAGACGTGCATCAACTCGAGGCCCGTATCGACTCTCTGGCGGCCCGCAACTCCAAGTTGATGGAAACCCTCAAAGAAGCCCGCCAGCAACTGCTGGCGTTGCGCGAGGAAGTCGACCGGCTCGGCCAGCCGCCCAGCGGCTACGGCGTGCTGTTGGGCGCACACGAAGACGACACGGTCGACGTCTTCACGTCCGGCCGCAAGATGCGCTTGACGTGCTCTCCCAACATCGACCCCACGTCGCTGCGGAAGGGCCAGACGGTCCGGCTCAACGAGGCCCTGACCGTCGTCGAGGCCGGCACGTTCGAATCGGTCGGTGAGATCTCGACTTTGCGCGAGGTGCTGGCCGACGGTAGCCGGGCCCTGGTCGTCGGCCACGCCGACGAGGAGCGCATCGTGTGGCTCGCCGAGCCGCTGGTCGCCGAGGACCTGCCCGACGGTGTTCCCGACGCTCTGAACGACGACACCAAGCCCCGCAAGCTGCGCCCGGGTGACTCGCTGCTGGTCGACACCAAGGCCGGCTATGCCTTCGAGCGCATCCCCAAGGCCGAGGTCGAAGACCTGGTCCTGGAGGAGGTGCCCGACGTCAGCTACTCCGACATCGGTGGGCTGACCCGCCAGATCGAGCAGATTCGCGACGCGGTCGAGTTGCCGTTCCTGCACAAGGAGCTGTACCGGGAGTACGCGCTGCGTCCGCCCAAGGGCGTGCTGCTCTACGGCCCGCCCGGCTGCGGTAAGACGCTGATCGCCAAGGCGGTGGCCAACTCGTTGGCCAAGAAGATGGCCGAGGTGCGCGGCGACGACGCCCGCGAGGCCAAGTCGTACTTCCTCAACATCAAGGGCCCGGAGCTGCTCAACAAGTTCGTCGGCGAGACCGAGCGGCACATCCGGCTGATTTTCCAGCGGGCCCGCGAGAAGGCGTCGGAGGGAACGCCGGTGATCGTGTTCTTCGACGAGATGGACTCGATCTTCCGCACCCGCGGCACCGGGGTCTCCTCGGACGTCGAAACGACCGTCGTCCCGCAGCTTTTGAGCGAGATCGACGGCGTGGAGGGGCTGGAGAACGTCATCGTGATCGGCGCCTCCAACCGCGAGGACATGATCGACCCGGCGATCCTGCGGCCCGGCCGCCTCGACGTGAAGATCAAGATCGAACGCCCCGATGCCGAAGCGGCACAGGACATCTTCTCGAAGTACCTGGTCGAGTCGCTGCCGGTGCACGCCGACGACCTGGCGGAGTTCGACGGTGACCGAGGCGCCTGCATCAAGGCGATGATCGAGAAGGTCGTCGACCGGATGTACGCCGAGATCGACGACAACCGGTTCCTGGAGGTCACCTACGCCAACGGTGACAAGGAAGTCATGTATTTCAAGGACTTCAACTCCGGGGCGATGATCCAGAACGTCGTCGACAGGGCGAAGAAGAACGCCATCAAGTCTGTGCTCGAAACCGGCCAACCGGGTCTGCGGATCCAGCATCTGCTCGACTCGATCGTCGACGAGTTCGCCGAGAACGAGGACCTGCCCAACACCACTAACCCCGATGACTGGGCGCGGATTTCGGGCAAGAAGGGTGAGCGGATCGTCTACATCCGCACCCTGGTCACCGGCAAGTCATCGAGCGCGTCGCGCGCCATCGACACCGAATCCAACCTCGGTCAGTACCTCTAAGGCCGCCACCGCGAAACAAAAGCCATGCGCCCACGCCGCGGCGTGGGCGCATGGCTTTATGTTTCGGCGAGCGAGTAGCTGTTGGTCAGGTCGTCCTGGGTGACCTTGGCCGGCCGGGTCGTGGTGTCGATGCGCAGGGTCTCGGTGAGCACCCGCGGTTGGTAGCTCCAGCCTTCGGGCAGATTGAGCCGTTCGGCCAGGCCGGGCAGGTCCGCCCGGGACAGGTTGGGATCGGCGACCTGGCTGTAGGTCTGCATGACCCAGCGCCGGCCTTCGGGGTCGATCAGCTCGTAGACCTCGGAGCCGGCGTTGAAGACGAAGACCGTGTTGCGGTCCACCTCGTTGAGGCTGTAGGGAGCCGGGTTCATCGACGACATCGCGACCGTGGCCTGGCGGATCATCTCGATCCCGCCGAAGGTCTCCGTCTCCTGCTGGCCCTGCGGCTGCTTTTCGATCGCATCCATCAGCCAGTAGCGCGGGCCGTTGAGCAATGCGGCGGCCGCGCCGTGCTCGGCGGCGATGGCCTGAGGGTCGAGCGCGGACCACAGCTCGGCGGGGCAGTCGTTGAGCGGGAAGCTGTTGTACACGGTGGCCCGGGGGCCGGACTCGCCGACCTTCACGAGAAGCACTTCGCCGTAACGCTTCCCGGCCAGATCGGTTGCCTGTTGATTCGCTACGTGGTCGGATTCGGGGGCTGACACACGGTGAAGTTAGTCACTGCCATAGGCCGCGTCAACAGCTGGCGCCGGCGCAGCGACGGCACCGCGGTAGCGGTTGCGCGCGATCAGGGTGACGTGCAGATCGTCGATCAAGGGGTCGAGGAAGGTGGACCGGTATTCGCCGTCGCCGACCGCACGGGCACCGATGTACATGAACGCCAGCGCGACGAGGAAGAGGCAGGTGTTGATCAGCGGCTGCGGCACCGGGACCGTCATCGTCAGCAGCGTGCCGTGCGTCGAGCCCTTGCTGTGGGTCCATTCGGCGAGCAGCGGTTCGCTGAGCAGGATCAGGCCGAGAACGAAGAAGATCGTGGCGATGACCGCGGCCACCACCAGGATCTGCACCAGCTGCGAGGTGGCGAGCACGAACACGACGTTCAGGCGCTCGGCCCTGGTCAGGCGGGGGCTGGCCGGCGGGTCCGCCATGTCGGCAAAGGGCGTGTCGGCCAGCCGTTCGCAGTCGTGGGGCGGGGCGGCAGTCGTCCGCAGCATCGGCCGGACCCGTTCCAGGCTCCCGGACACGACGAACGCCGCCGCGATGGCGACGAGAAACGCCAGCGCCAGCCAGAGCCGCTGCTGGCTGATCGTCGCCGCCATGAGCCAGACATAGGGGTTGAGGAACACCAGGACGGTCAGCAACACGACGGGCAGGGCCCGCACCGCCATGGAGCCCACCGCCGCGAGGTGCGACAACGTCATCCGCACCGCCCAGGCGAACACCGCCCCGACGCCGGAGGCGGTCAAGAGCAGCGCCAGAGCCACCAGGGCGGCGATCCGCAGCACGTGAATCGGGCCGGTTTCGATGGTTCCGGTGATGGTCGCGAAGGCCACCGCGATGGCCGCGACAACCGTGCGGCTGCGGCTGCCCGACAACCGGGACACCAGCCAGCCGACGACGGCGGCCAGCGGCAACATGGCCGCCAGGATGGCCAGCAGTCCCCATTCGACGGCCGTCGGGTTTCCGACGATGTCGACGTTGCGGTCTCCGGTGATCACCCAGATCGCGAGCTCGCAGCCCTCGGTCGTCGCGTAGGCCGCCAACACGGGCGCCGACCGGGGCCAGAGCCGGCGCACCCGCGCCCGCGGTGTCAGCACCAGCGGCAGGCCGCGGGCCAGGAACCAACTCTCGGCCGCGTCACCCGCCGACGCTCCGGCCGGCGGACGGCTGAGAGGGCCCATGACGGCTCACCCTACGGCCGGCGCGCTCCGCGCGCCGGCGATACCGCCGCGTCCAGGCGGCGACCGAGCGCGGGCAGCTCTTCGCCGCCGACTACTCACGCCCCGCTTCGCGGGCCGCTTCGTCGCCGGGCCTAGGCTTATGGCATGCAACGGATTATCGGGACGGAGGTCGAGTACGGTATCTCGTCGCCGTCGGACCCGACCGCCAACCCGATCCTCACCTCGACCCAGGCGGTGTTGGCCTACGCGGCGGCCGCCGGCATTCAGCGCGCCAAACGCACCCGCTGGGACTACGAGGTCGAGTCGCCGCTGCGCGACGCCCGCGGCTTCGATCTGAGTAGGTCGACGGGTCCGCCGCCGGTGGTCGACGCCGACGAGGTCGGCGCGGCCAACATGATCCTCACCAACGGGGCGCGGCTCTACGTTGACCACGCCCACCCGGAGTACTCCGCGCCCGAGTGCACCGACCCCCTGGACGCCGTGATCTGGGACAAGGCGGGCGAGCGTGTGATGGAAGCCGCCGCCCGCCACGTCGCCAGCGTGCCGGGCGCCGCGAAACTGCAGCTTTACAAGAACAACGTCGACGGCAAAGGCGCCTCCTACGGGGCGCACGAGAACTACCTGATGAGCCGGCAGACGCCGTTCTCGGCGATCATCGCCGGCCTGACCCCGTTTCTGGTATCGCGCCAGGTGGTGACCGGCTCCGGTCGGGTGGGCATCGGCCCATCCGGTGACGAGCCGGGCTTCCAGCTTTCGCAGCGTTCCGATTACATCGAGGTCGAGGTCGGGCTGGAGACCACGCTCAAGCGCGGGATCATCAACACCCGCGACGAGCCGCACGCCGACGCCGACAGGTACCGCCGGTTGCACGTGATCATCGGAGACGCCAACCTCGCCGAGACCTCGACCTACCTCAAGCTGGGCACCACCGCGCTCGTGCTCGACTTGATCGAAGAGGGCCCCGCCCACGGAATAGACCTCAGCGACCTGACCCTGGCCCGGCCGGTGCACGCGGTCCACGCCATCAGCCGCGATCCCGGCCTGCGCGCCACCGTCGCGCTGTCCGACGGCCGTGAAATGACCGGCCTTGCGCTACAACGGGTTTACCTGGACCGGGTGGCAAAACTGGTCGACAGCCGCGACCCCGACCCACGCGCGTCCGACGTAGTGGAGACGTGGGCGCACGTGCTCGACCAGCTCGAACGCGACCCCATGGACTGCGCCGAGCTGCTCGACTGGCCGGCCAAACTGCGACTGCTGGAGGGTTTTCGGCAGCGGGAGAACCTGAGCTGGTCGGCGCCGCGGCTGCACCTGGTGGATCTGCAATATTCCGACGTCCGGCTGGACAAGGGCCTCTACAACCGGTTGGTGGCGCGCGGATCCATGAAACGACTGGTCAGCGAACAACAGGTACTCGACGCCGTGGACAGTCCGCCTACGGACACCCGTGCCTACTTTCGCGGCGAATGCCTACGCAGATTCGGTGCCGACATCGCGGCGGCAAGCTGGGACTCGGTCATATTCGACCTGGGCGGCGATTCGCTGGTCCGTATCCCCACCCTGGAACCGCTGCGGGGCAGCAAAGCGCACGTCGGGGCGCTGCTGGATTCGGTGGACAGCGCGGCCGAACTGGTCCAGCAGCTGACCAGCTGATATCGGGGGACCCGATTGTTTGCGGGCGTGCGAAGCGCGACGGCCAACGCGGGCCGACAATACTGGTGTGGAGCCGGGAAACGTCGGAGTGGAACGGTAGGGTAGGGAAATACCAGCAGGCGCGTGACGCGGCTGTTTATCATGCAGGAGGCGGCGATGGCGCAGGAGCAGACCAAGCGTGGCGGTGGCGGCGGCGATGACGACGACTTCACCGACACCGCGGCCGCGGGCCAGGAGCGCCGCGAGAAATTAGCCGAAGACACCGACGATCTGCTCGACGAGATTGACGACGTCCTCGAGGAGAACGCGGAGGACTTCGTCCGCGCGTACGTGCAGAAGGGTGGACAGTGACCTGGCAGTTTTCCGACCGCCTGCCCACTAACCCCGCGCTTTCCGAAGCCTCAGCCGTCGATTTGTCCTCGTTTGCCGATCTGCTGCGCCGTCAGGCGCCGGAGTTGCTGCCGGCCAGCCTTGGTGGCGGCGCTCAGGCCGGTGGCCAACTCGCACACGGCACCACCATCGTCGCGCTGAAGTACCCCGGCGGCGTCGTCATCGCCGGTGACCGGCGCTCCACGCAGGGCAACATGATCGCGGGCCGCGACGTCAACAAGGTGTACATCACCGACGACTACACCGCGACCGGGATCGCCGGCACCGCCGCGATCGCCGTCGAGTTCGCCCGGCTGTACGCGGTCGAACTCGAGCATTACGAGAAACTCGAAGGTGTGCCGCTGACGTTCCCCGGCAAGGTCAACCGGCTGGCCACCATGGTGCGCGGCAATCTGGGGGCCGCGATGCAGGGCCTCGTGGCGCTGCCGTTGCTGGCGGGTTATGACATCAACGCCGCGGACCCGCAGAAGGCAGGCCGGATCGTGTCGTTCGACGCCGCCGGCGGCTGGAACATGGAGGAAGAGGGCTACCAGTCGGTGGGATCGGGGTCGGTCTTCGCCAAGTCGTCGATGAAGAAGTTGTACGCGCAGGTGACCGATGCGGATTCCGCCCTGCGGGTGGCCATCGAGGCGCTCTACGATGCCGCCGACGACGACTCCGCCACCGGCGGTCCGGACCTGGTGCGGGGGATCTACCCCACGGCGGCGACCATCGGTGCCGAGGGCGCGGTCGAGGTGCCCGAAGAGCGCATCGCCGCACTGGCGCGTGAGGTCATCGAGAGTCGTTCGCGCTCCGACACTTTCGGCCCGGACGCAGACCTGTGGGGAGAGTCATGAGCTTCCCGTATTTCATCTCGCCCGAGCAGGCGATGCGCGAGCGCAGCGAGCTCGCGCGCAAAGGAATCGCGCGCGGTCGCAGCGTGGTGGCGCTGACCTACGCCGACGGCGTGCTTTTCGTCGCCGACAACCCCTCGCGGCTGCTGCAGAAGATCAGCGAACTGTACGACCGGGTCGGTTTCGCGGCCGCGGGCAAGTTCAACGAGTTCGACAATTTGCGCCGCGGCGGCATCCAGTTCGCCGACACCCGCGGTTACGCCTACGCCCGCCGGGACGTCACCGGCCGCCAGTTGGCCAACGTCTACGCGCAGACGCTGGGCACGATCTTCACCGAGCAGGCCAAACCGTACGAGGTCGAGTTGTGTGTGGCCGAGGTCGCCCATCTCGGTGAGACCAAGCCGCCCGAGCTGTACCGGATCACCTACGACGGGTCGATCGCCGACGAGCCGTATTTCGTGGTGATGGGTGGCACCACCGAGCCGGTCACCACCGCGCTCAAGCAGTCCTACACCGAGAACTCGGAGCTCTCCGACGCGGTGCGGATCGCCGTGAACGCGCTGCGGGCGGGCAGCGCCGAGACGTCGGGCAACGATCAGTCCTCCCTCGGAGTGGCCGGCCTCGAGGTCGCGGTCTTGGACGCCAACCGGCCGCGCCGAGCGTTCCGGCGGATCACCGGACCCGCGCTGGACGCGCTCCTACCGCAATCCGACAACGGTTCCGCGGACGGGGACTCGGGCGGCGGCGAGCCGCCGAAATAGCTTCGACAGCAGCGGCCGGGTGACGGTCGAGGGCGCCGCCGACGGGTCCCTGGCCGAATTCCGCGTGGTGGCAACGTAATCGGCAGTGAATCCCCGCATTCGGCGGCGGTTGACCGGTGGTCGCGCACCTCGCCGGCGGGAACGGCGCCGCCGCTGCTTGACCCGTCAAGGTCGGCAAAAACGTCATTTGCCGCCGCGCTTTCGCGCCAGTGGCGCCCGCAGCCAGTACGCTCGGTAAGGTGCAGCGGCGAATCATGGGCATCGAGACCGAGTTCGGTGTCACCTGCACCTTTCACGGCCATCGCCGGCTGTCCCCGGACGAGGTGGCCCGCTACCTCTTCCGCCGGGTGGTGTCGTGGGGGCGCAGCTCCAACGTTTTCTTGCGCAACGGCGCCCGTCTGTATCTCGACGTGGGCAGCCACCCCGAATACGCGACCGCTGAATGCGACAGCCTGGTGCAGTTGGTCACCCACGACCGGGCCGGCGAATGGGTTCTGGAAGACCTGCTGGTCGACGCCGAGCAGCGGCTCGCCGACGAGGGTATCGGCGGCGACATCTACCTGTTCAAGAACAACACCGACTCGGCCGGCAATTCGTACGGCTGCCACGAGAACTACCTGATCGTGCGGGCCGGCGAGTTCTCCCGGATCTCCGACGTGCTGCTGCCGTTCCTTGTCACGCGCCAGCTGATCTGCGGGGCCGGCAAGGTGCTGCAGACCCCCAAGGCCGCGACGTTCTGTCTGTCCCAGCGTGCCGAGCACATCTGGGAGGGCGTCTCGTCGGCCACCACCCGCAGCCGGCCGATCATCAATACGCGCGACGAGCCGCACGCCGACGCCGAGAAGTATCGCCGGCTGCACGTCATCGTGGGCGACTCGAACATGTGCGAAACCACCACCATGCTGAAGGTGGGCACCGCGGCGCTGGTGCTGGAGATGATCGAGGCCGGCGTTCCGTTCCGCGATTTTTCGCTGGACAATCCCATCCGCGCCATCCGCGAGGTCAGCCATGACACCACCGGGCGCCGGCCGGTCCGGCTGGCGGGCGGTCGTCAGGCCAGCGCGCTGGACATCCAGCGCGAGTACTACGCCCGCGCCGTCGAGCACCTGCAGACGCGGGAGCCGAACGCCCAGGTCGAGCAGATCGTCGACCTGTGGGGCCGCCAACTCGATGCCGTCGAGAGCCAGGACTTCGCCAAGGTGGACACCGAGATCGACTGGGTGATCAAGCGCAAGCTGTTCCAGCGCTACCAGGACCGCTACAACATGGAGCTGTCCGACCCCAAGATCGCCCAGCTGGACCTGGCCTACCACGACATCAAGCGCGGCCGCGGTGTGTTCGACCTGCTGCAGCGCAAGGGCCTGGCTACGCGCGTGACCACCGACGAGGACATCGCCGACGCCGTCGAGAACCCGCCGCAGACCACCCGCGCCCGGCTGCGCGGCGAGTTCATCTCCGCCGCACAGGCCGCGGGCCGCGACTTCACCGTCGACTGGGTGCACCTCAAGCTCAACGATCAGGCGCAGCGCACGGTGCTGTGCAAGGACCCGTTCCGGGCGGTTGACGAGCGGGTCAAGCGGCTCATCGCGAGCATGTAGCGAGTCTGCTGCGTGGCGGGAGACGCCGGCCGCGCGGACGCTTTAGGCTCGGGCAAATGGCGACCTCGAAAGTCGAACGGCTGATGAACCTCGTCATCGCTTTGCTGTCCACCCGCGGCTACATCACCGCGGAGAAGATCAGGTCCAGCGTGGCGGGTTACACCGAGAGCCCCAACGCCGAGGCGTTCTCCCGGATGTTCGAACGCGACAAGAACGAGCTGCGTGATCTGGGCATCCCCCTGGAAGTCGGCCGGGTGTCGGCCCTGGATCCCACCGAGGGCTACCGCATCAACCGGGATGCCTACGCCTTGCCGCCGGTGCAGCTGACCCCGGACGAGGCGGCCGCCGTCGCGGTCGCCACGCAGCTGTGGGAGTCGCCGGAGATGGTCACCGCCACGCAGGGCGCGCTGCTGAAGTTGCGCGCCGCCGGCGTCGACGTGGATCCGGATGCGCCGGTGGCCATCGCCTCGCCGGCGGGGGTGCCGAGTCTGCGCGGTTCGGAGGACGTTCTCGGCGTGCTGTTGTCGGCGATCGAGTCGGGGCAGGCGGTGCGGTTCGCGCATCGCCCGTCGCGGGCCGAGCCCTACACCACGCGCACCGTCGAACCGTGGGGCGTGGTGACGCAGAAGGGTCGCTGGTATCTGGTCGGGCACGACCGCGACCGCGACGACACGCGCATCTTTCGACTGTCGCGCATCGGGGCCGAGGTCACGCCGATCGGACCGCGCGGCGCGATCACCGTGCCCGCCGACGTGGACCTGCGCGGCATCGTGGCCGAGAAAATCGCCCGCGCAGGAGCGGAGGTCCCGACGGGCGAGCTGGCCCGGCTCTGGGTCGCCGACGGCCGGGCCACCGCGCTGCGCCGCGCGGGGAAGTCGGTGGGCGCGCGCCGGCTGGGCGACCGCGACGGCGAGGTGATCGAGGTGGACATCGGATCCACCGAGCGTCTGGCGCGCGACGTCGCCGGATACGGGCCCGACGCCGTCGTGCTGGAGCCGCAGTCCCTGCGCGACGACGTGCTGGACAGGTTGCGCGCCCACGCGGGCGGGGAGGAAGGCCGGTGACAGCCGTGTCCGCCCGGCTCGTCCGGCTGCTCAACATGGTGCCGTATTTCCAGGCACACCCGCGGATCACCAGAGCCGAGGCTGCGGCCGGCCTGGGTGTGTCCGACAAGCAGCTGGAAGAGGACCTCAACCAGCTGTGGATGTGCGGGCTGCCCGGCTACTTCCCGGGTGACCTCATCGACTTCGAGTTCTCCGGCGACACCATCGAGGTGACGTTCTCGGCGGGCATCGACCGGCCGCTCAAGCTCACCTCGCCCGAGGCGACCGGCCTGTTGGTGGCGTTGCGGGCACTGGCCGACATTCCGGGCGTCGTCGATCCCGAGGCGGCGCGCAGCGCGATCGCCAAGATCGAGGCCGCCGCCGGAGCCGTCGGGCAACAGGGCCCGCGGCTCTCGGCGGCCACCGGCGCGCCGGCGCCCGCCGAGAGCCGCGTCGCGGCGGTGGTGCGCACGGCGCTGCAGGGCCAGCGCGCGCTGGCCATCGATTACTACTCGGCCTCACGCGACACCCTGAGCAGCCGTGTCGTCGACCCCATCCGGGTGCTGCTGATCGCCGGCCACAGCTACCTCGAGGCATGGTCGCGCGACGCGGAAGGGGTCCGGCTGTTTCGCTTCGACCGGATCGTGGATGCGCACGAGCTGGATGAACCTGCCGCTCCGCCCGAACCGGCGCGGCAGGCGCCGCCGGACACGTCGCTGTTCGACGGCGACCCGGCACTGCCGTCGGCCAGGCTGCGGGTGGCGCCCTCGGCGTCGTGGATGTTCGAGTACTACCCGATGCGGGAGGTTCGCGAGCTGGACGACGGATCGTGCGAGGCCGTGATGACGTACGCCTCCGACGAGTGGATGACGCGCCTGGTGCTGGGCTTCGGCCCGGCCGTCCGGGTGCTCGAACCGGAATCGCTGGCGCGGCGGGTGCGGGACGCCGCGGCGGCGGCCCTCGAGCTCTACCGGGGTCAAGACCAGACGTGACCGGCCTCTACCACGCCGGGCTGCGGAGCCACCGGCATCGCGCCACCCTGCGGTAGCATCGGGTGGACGTCTGGAGGTAATGAACGTGGGCAGTCTTAGTCCGTGGCACTGGGCGATCCTCGCTGTGGTCGTGATCGTCCTGTTCGGTGCCAAGAAGCTCCCCGATGCGGCACGCTCGCTGGGTAAGTCGATGCGCATCTTCAAATCCGAGATCCGTGAAATGCAGAGCGAGAGCAAATCGGAGGCGTCCGCGATCGACACATCGTCGGCGAACCCCACTCCCGTGCAAGCGCAGCGAGTCGACCCTCCCGCGGCTACCGAGCAGGGTCACACTGAAGCACGCCCGGCATAGCGCGGCAGCATCCCCGTGGTGCCCGGTCACCACTGACCCGGCGTCGTGAACGTCTCCAAAGTTTCAGCGCGCACCGCCGCCGTGCTGAAGCGGCTCAATCCCCGTAACCGGCGCAGCCGCACCAATCCCGACGCGACGATGTCGCTGGTCGACCACCTGACCGAGTTGCGCACCCGGCTGCTGGTCTCGCTGGCCGCGATCCTGGTCACCACGATCTTCGGGTTCGTCTGGTATTCGCACCCGGTCTTCGGGATGGAAAGCCTCGGCGAGTGGCTGCGCCATCCCTACTGTTCCCTGCCGGCGTCGGCGCGGGCCTCCATCAGCGCCGACGGGCAGTGCCGGCTGCTGGCCACCGCACCGTTCGACCAGTTCATGCTGCGGCTCAAAGTCGGGTTGACGGCCGGGGCGGTGCTGGCCTGCCCGGTGTGGCTGTACCAGCTCTGGGCGTTCATCACGCCGGGGCTGTACCGGAACGAGCGTCGCTTCGCGATCGGGTTCGTCGTCCCCGCCGCGGGGTTGTTCGCCGGCGGCGCGATGCTGGCCTATTTCGTACTGTCCAAGGCGCTGGGCTTCCTGCTGACCGTGGGCAGCGACGTGCAGGTGACCGCGCTGTCCGGGGACCGGTACTTCGGCTTTCTGATCAACCTGCTGGTCGTCTTCGGGGTCAGCTTCGAATTCCCTCTGCTGATCGTCATGCTCAACATGGCCGGGTTGCTGACCTACCAGCGGCTGAAGGCCTGGCGGCGCGGCCTGATCTTCGGCATGTTCGTGTTCGCGGCGGTGTTCACGCCCGGCTCCGACCCGTTCTCGATGACGGCACTGGGCGTGGCGTTGTCGGTGCTTCTCGAGTTCGCCATCCAGATCGCCCGGCTGCACGACAAGCGCAAGGCCAGACGCGAAGCCCAGGCCGAGATTCCCGACGACGTGGCCTCGGTCATCGAGCGGCCCGGCCCGGTGACCCCCCCGGTGCCCGAGCCGTCGTTCACCACGGGGCAGCACGACGATGTCACTTAGCCTCGTCACCCGCGAGTGTGCGCGTCGGTACGGCGACACGCCGCCGGGGCCGGCATTCTGCGCACCCTCGCGGCGCGCAAGGGCGGCCGCGTGACCGAGCTGGCGCGGTTCGTCACCGAGCTGCCGTTCGCCCTCGACGCCTTTCAGCGGCGCGCCTGCGAGGCGCTGGAGCGGGGCCACGGTGTGCTGGTCTGCGCGCCGACCGGCGCCGGCAAGACGGTGGTCGGCGAATTCGCCGTGCACCTGGCGCTGGCGGCCGGCGGCAAGTGCTTCTACACCACGCCCCTCAAGGCGCTCAGCAACCAGAAGCACACCGACCTGACGGCGCGCTACGGCCGCGACCGCATCGGCCTGCTGACCGGCGACCTGTCGGTCAACGCCGATGCGCCGGTGGTGGTCATGACCACCGAAGTGCTGCGCAACATGCTCTACGCCAATTCGCCTGCCCTACATGGGCTTTCCCACGTGGTGATGGACGAGGTGCACTTCCTCGCCGACCGGATGCGTGGTCCGGTGTGGGAGGAGGTCATCCTGCACCTGCCCGACGAGGTGCGCCTGGTCAGCCTGTCGGCGACGGTGAGCAACGCCGAGGAGTTCGGCGGCTGGATCCAGACCGTGCGGGGCGACACGACGGTGGTGGTCGATGAGCACCGGCCGGTGCCCCTGTGGCAACACGTGCTGGTCGGCAAACGGCTCTACGACCTGTTCGACTACCGCGATTCCGAGGCCGGCGAGCCCCCAGACGGCAGCCGCGAGCCGCGCGTCAACCCGGACCTGCTGCGCCACATCGCACACCGCCGGGAGGCGGACCGGATGTCGGACTGGCGAGGTCCCCGCCGCCACGGTTCCGGACGCCCGGGTGGCAGGCCGCGGTTCTACCGCCCGCCCGCCCGGCCCGACGTGATCGCGACCCTGGACTCCGAGGGCCTGCTACCTGCGATCACGTTCGTGTTCTCCCGGGCGGGGTGTGACGCCGCGGTCCACCAATGCCTGCGCTCGCCGCTGCAACTGACCACCCAGGAGGAGCGCGCGCAGATCGCCGAGGTGATCGACCACCGGTGCGGCGATCTGGCCGACGCCGACCTGGAGGTGCTCGGCTACTACGAGTGGCGCGAGGGCCTGCTGCGCGGCCTGGCGGCCCACCATGCCGGCATGCTGCCGGCATTCCGGCACACCGTCGAGGAGCTGTTCGCCGCCGGCCTGGTCAAGGCGGTGTTCGCCACCGAGACGCTGGCGCTGGGCATCAACATGCCCGCCCGCACGGTGGTGCTGGAGCGGCTGGTGAAGTTCAACGGCGAGCAGCACGTGCCGCTCACGCCGGGGGAGTACACGCAGCTGACCGGGCGCGCCGGCAGGCGCGGCATCGACGTCGAGGGCCACGCGGTGGTGCTCTGGCAACCCAGCGAGGAGACCACCGAACCGTCGGCGGTGGCCGGCCTGGCGTCGACCCGCACCTTCCCGCTGCGCAGTTCGTTCGCGCCGTCCTACAACATGACGATCAACCTGGTGCAGCACATGGGCCCGGAACAGGCGCACCAGCTGCTCGAGCAGTCCTTTGCCCAGTACCAGGCCGACCGGTCGGTCGTCGGCCTGGTCCGCGGCATCGAGCGGGGCACCAAGATGCTCGACGAGATCGCCGCCGAACTGGGTGGGCCGAAGGCGCCGGTCCTGGACTACGCCCGATTGCGCGCGCGGATCACCGAATTGGAGCGCGCGCAGTCGCGCGCCTCCCGGCTGCAACGCCGCCAGGCGGCCAGCGACGCGCTGGCCGCGCTGCGCAAAGGCGACATCATCAACATCACCCAGGGCCGACGCGGCGGGCTTGCGGTGGTGCTCGAGTCGGCCCGCGACAGCGACGATCCGCGGCCCCTGGTGCTGACCGAACACCGGTGGGCGGGCCGGATCTCCTCGGCGGACTATTCGGGTGCGCCGGGTCCGCTCGGGTCGATGTCCTTGCCGAAGCACGTCGAACACCGCCAGCCGCGCGTGCGGCGCGATCTGGCATCGGCGCTGCGTTCGGCCGTGGCCGGACTGGCCGTCCCGTCGCGGCGCCGTGGCGGCGGTGACGGCGACGGCGAGTTCCACGATCCGGAGCTCGCGGAGTTGCGAGCGCAGCTGCGCCGGCATCCGTCGCACAACAGTCCGGGCCTGGAGGCGCGGGTTCGTCAGGCCGAGCGCTACCTGCGCATCGAGCGGGACAACGCGCAACTGGAGAAGAAGGTGGCCGCGGCCACCAACTCGCTGGCGCGCACCTTCGACCGGATCGTCGGGCTGCTCACCGAGCGGGGCTTCATCGAGGGCCCGGCCGCCGATCCCCACGTCACCGACCATGGCCGGCTGCTGGCCCGCATCTACAGCGAGAGCGACCTGCTGGTGGCCGAATGCCTGCGCACCGACGCGTGGGCGGGATTGAAGCCCGCCGAGTTGGCGGCGGTGGTCTCCGCGGTGCTCTACGAGACCCGGGGCGGCGACGGGGCCGGCTCCGGGTTCGTCGCCGAGGTGCCGACCCAGCGGTTGCGGCAGGCGCTGCAGCAGACGTCCCGGATGTCGACCGCGCTGCGCGCCGACGAGCAGGCCCACCGCATCGCCCCGAGCCGCGAGCCCGACGACGGCTTCGTCAACGTCATCTATCGCTGGGCGCGGACCGGTGACCTGACGGCGGCGCTGGCCGCCGCGGACGTCACGGGCACCGGTTCGCCGTTGCTGGCGGGAGACTTCGTGCGCTGGTGCCGGCAGGTGCTCGACCTGCTCGACCAGGTGCGCAACGCCGCCCCCGACGCCGATCTGCGGGCGGTCGCCAAGCGCGCCATCAACGACGTTCGGCGCGGCGTCGTCGCTGTTGACGCCGGGTAGGCTGTGCCGGAGCTACGGTGACACCGTAACGAGAAGCCAAGACGTCAAGGGGCTGAGGAGAAACGATGAGCGGACCGCAGGGATCCGAGCCGGACCAGCAGTGGCAACCGCCCGGTCACAGTGGCGACCAGTCCTCGGAAGCGGCCCAGGCAGGATCGCCCTGGCAGCAGCAGCCGAACCAGGACGCGGGGTGGCAGACCCCGGCCTACACGCCGCCCCCCGGGTATTCGCCGTACCAGCAGCAGGGGGAGCAGGCCTACCCGCAGCAGCCCGGCTATGGGCAGCCCGAGCAGCAGTACGGTGGGCAAACCCCCCAGTACGGTCAATACGGCCAGCCGACTCAGTACGGTCAGTACGCCCAGCCGGGCCAGTACGCCCAGCCGGGCCAGTACGCCCAGCCGGGCCAGTACGCCCAGCCGGGCCAGTACGCCCAGTACGGCCAGCCGGGTCAGTACGGTCAATACGGCCAGCCGGGCCAGTACCCGCAGCAGTTCCCGCCTTACGAGCAACCGGGCAAGAAGCGCTCGACCACGCTGATCGCCGGGGTGGTCGGCGTGATCGCCTTCCTGCTCATCGCCGCCGTGCTGGTGCTCGGCTTCTGGGAGCCGGGCTTTTTCGTCACCACCAAGCTGGACATCAAAAAGGCCCAGACCGGCGTCCAGCAGATCCTGTCGGATGAGACCAACGGCTACGGCGCCCGCAACGTCAAAGACGTCAAGTGCAACAACGGCGCCGACCCGACCGTCAAGAAGGGCGCCAGCTTCGATTGCAGCGTGAGCATCGACGGCGCGCAGAAGCACGTGACGGTGACCTTCCAGGACAACAAGGGCACGTACGAGGTCGGCCGGCCCCAGTAGGGGCGGTCAACCGGGCAGCGCGTCGAGCGCCTTCTGCAGCCGCGCGATCGACGAGCCGACACCGAGCTCGGTGGCCAGCCGTGCGGTGCGCTGCGGGTCGGCGGCCGTCAGGGGCAGCGCGTCGGTCGGAGTCGACAGGGTGACCGGCGCGTCGGTGGCCACCCGTACCACCGGTTGGGCGGCCTCGATGTAGTCGGCGGCGGCCAGCAGTTTCGTACGAAGTCCCTTGGCCATCTTCGATTTCGGGTCGCCGGCGGCGGCGACGATCTGCTGCAGCGAGCCGTGCTGTGCCAGCAGCGTCGCCGCCGTCTTCTCGCCGATGCCCGGCACGCCGGGCAGACCGTCGGACGGATCGCCGCGCAACAATGCCAGCTCGGCATAGGCCGCCCCGGCGCGGTCGACGGGCACGCCATAGTGATCGGCCACTTCGGCGGGACCGAACAGGGTCGCGTTGGTCAGCCCGCGGCCCAGGTAGAGCACCCGCACCGGCACCGGGTCGTCGGCGACCACTTGCAGCAGGTCGCGGTCGCCGCTGACCACGACGACCGGGTCGTCGCGTTCCCGCGCCGCCAGCGTGCCCAGCACGTCGTCGGCCTCGAACCCGGCCGCGCCGGCCATCGGGATCCCGAGCGCGTCCAGCAGATCGGTGATCATGTCGACCTGCGGCGTCAGGTCGTCGGGAACCTCCTCGACGTCGGGTTGGCCCTCGGATCCCGGCCCGCTGACTTCCTGAGCCACCCGGTGCGCCTTGTAGGACGGGATCAGGTCCACCCGGAACTGCGGCCGCCAATCCAGGTCCAGGCACACCGCCAGCCGGCCGGGGCGCTGCCGGGTGATCACCACGGCCATGGAGTCGATGAAGCCGCGGACGGCGTTGACCGGCCGGCCGTCGGGAGCGGTGATCGAGGAGGGCACGCCGAAGTAGGAGCGGAACCACATGCTGGCGCCGTCGAGCAGCAACAGTGGTGATCGCATGCCGGGTATGGTCTCACGCCTGCTCGCCGTGGGTGCCGCACCGGGCTAGCCTGGCTGCCGTGGACGCAGACCGATTCGACGCGAGCGTGTATGCCCGCCGCCTGGCCGCGGCGGCCGCCGCGACCGCCGACGCGGGTCTCGACGCCCTGGTGATCACCCCGGGCTATGACCTGCGGTACCTCTGCGGATCGCGGGCCCAGACGTTCGAACGGCTCACCGCGCTGGTGTTGCCGGCCGCCGGCGATCCGATGGTCGTGGTGCCGCGCCTCGAACTGGCCGCCCTGAAGGGGTCCGCGATCACGGAACTGGGCTTGGCAGTGCGCGATTGGGTCGACGGCGATGACCCTTACGCGCTGGTGGGCACGGCCTTGGGCGGGGGCCGCGTCGCGACCGCCGTCACCGATTCCATGCCGGCGCTGCACCTGCTGCCGCTGGCAGGGGCGCTCGGCGTGCTGCCGGTGCTGGCCACCGGGGTGATGCGCGGGCTGCGGATGGTCAAGGAGGCGTGCGAGATCGACGCGTTGCGCAAGGCCGGTACGGCCATCGACCGGGTGCACGCCCGGGTGCCGGAGTTCCTCGTTCCCGGGCGCACCGAAGCCGACGTGGCCGCCGACATCTCCGAAGCCATTGTCGCCGAAGGGCATTCGGACGTCGCGTTCGTCATCGTCGGCTCGGGACCGCACGGCGCCGATCCGCACCACGGCTACTCGGACCGCGAACTGCGGGTGGGCGACATCGTCGTCGTCGACATCGGGGGAGTTTACGAGCCCGGCTATCACTCCGACTGCACCCGCACCTACAGCATCGGGGACCCCGAACCCGAGGTGGCCCAACGCTATTCGGTGCTCGAGCGTGCCCAGCGTGCGGCCTTGGACGCGGTGCGCCCGGGCGTGAGCGCCGAGCAGGTCGACGCCGCGGCCCGCGAGGTGCTGGCCGAAGCGGGGCTCGCGGAGTATTTCGTGCACCGCACCGGGCACGGGATCGGCCTGTCGGTGCACGAGGAGCCCTACATCGTCGCCGGCAACGACCTGCCGCTGACGGAGGGGATGGCCTTTTCCATCGAGCCCGGCATCTACTTCCCCGGCCGGTGGGGTGCGCGCATCGAGGACATCGTCGTCGTCACCGCCGACGGCGCCCTGGCCGTCAATCACCGGCCGCACGAGTTGATCGTGGTGCCCGTGTCTCGGTGATGGTGTCACCGGGGCCGCGTAGGTTGGGCGGGGTGTCACTCCTGGGGGATCTCACACTGCTTCCGCTTCGCGTCGCACGCCACATCGCCGGCGCCGTCGTGCACACCCTCGTGCCCGCACCGGCTCCGCCTGCCGAGCTGGTCGTGGTCGGCGGCATGCCCGAAGGCGTACCGCCGGCGGCGCTGCGGCCCGAGCCGCCGCTTCCCGTGCCGTCGGACTGGCCGTTCGGCGAGGAGTTCCCCCGCACCTGCGGCGCGGGCCGGGTGGCCGGCGGTGCATTGTTCTGGACCGACTTCATCTACGACGACCACGGTGCGACGGGCCTGCCCGTCGGGGACCTGAAGATCCAGGCGCCACCCCGGGGCACCTACGTCTATCCGGCCGGGCCCGCGGCCCGCAACGGCGCCGACATCTTCCGGGTCGCCATCGGGCTCACCGACACCGACACCTGGTGGCGAATCGACTGGAACACGCTGCTGGACGCCTCGGTGCCGATCGCGCTGTTCGCCATCGACACCGGCCGCGGCGGGTCGGCCGCCGCGACCTGGCCCGCCGGGGCCGGCGTGCGCTCGAGGGGTGTCGACCTGGCGTTGCGCATCTCGGGGCGCGGCGCCGCGCTGATCGACATGTCCTCGCAGGTGAGCACGCCGGTCGAGCACAGCGTGGACATGGAGTCGCGGTCGTTTCTGGCGCGGGTGCCGCGGTCGCTGGCCGAGCCCGCCGGAAGCTGGACCGTGCGAGTGGGCGCGGGCCTGGCCAACGAGGCCGGGGACGGGTTCGCCGACGTGCCCGCCGACCACGGCGCGCTCCCGGGCCAGCCAAACGTCTACAACGTCGCCTTCCGTACCAACGCGCAGGAAGCGCCGCACCTGAACTTCTGGTCCGATGCGGCGCAGGCCGCGGCGCTGACCAAAGGCGACGTGTCGGAGTTCGCCGTCACGGTGGCGTGGGACCGGCTCGCGTCCGGCCGGGCCGATCCCGAGCCGGTCGTCACCGGCCCCTCGACGCGTTGGTACGTGTCCTCCGTCGAGTTGGGGCAGGGGGTGGCTCCCGACGACATTTTCAGTCTCAAGCCGCAGTTCCTGGGGCGCGTGCAGCCCTATTCGATCTGCGTGCCGTCGAGCTTCAAGCCCGGCCAGTCGCTGCCGCTGACGCTGCTGCTGCACTCGCTGGCGCTCGGGCAGAACCAGTTCGCCGCGATCGACCCGCGCCTGCTGCACGAGGTATGCGAGGGCCGCGACTCGGTGGTGATCACGCCGCTGGCCCGAGGGCCGTCGACCTGGTATTTCGGCACCGGGGAACTCGACGTCTGGGAGGTGTGGGCGCGGGTGGCCGAACAACTGGGCACCGACCCCAACCGCACCGTGATCTCGGGCTACTCGATGGGCGGATACGCGGCCTACAAGCTAGGTCTGAGCTATCCCGAGGTGTTCGCACAGGCCGTGGTGCTCGCGGGACCACCGGCGTGCGGCGTCCGGTTGCTTCCCGACGTCGACATCCCGGCCGACGTCGACCCGGACTCGACCTGCGCGCGCGAAGGCGACACGTGGAAGCTGCTGGTGAACGCCCGCTGGCTGCCCTACGTCATCGCCCAGGGATTGATCGACGAGCTGGTGCCGTTCACCTCGGTCGCCGAGCAGGTACTCGAGCTCGATCGGCTGGGCTACCGCCACCGGTTCACGACCTACCCGCTCGAGGACCATCTCGCCTGGGTGTTGCAGGACAAGTTCGAGGACCCGATCTCCCACATGGGAACCGGTCTGCGCCAAGCCGATCCCGGACACATCACCTTCGCGTGGTACCCGCAGTTGGTGCATCCCGACCTGGGTATCGGACCGCACCGGGTGTGGTGGTTGTCGGACCTGACGGCCGATCCCGCGGTGACGGAGCGGCGCGGCGCCGTCGCGGAAGTCGACGCGCGGTCCTACGCCCGGCCGGACCCGACGCACACCGTGCATTATGACCGCGGCGTGGTGCTGAACTTCGAGCCGACCCCCGGGGTGTACAGCGCGCTGGACTGGCGGGTGGGGGCACCCCCGGCCCCGATGCCGTATCTGACGCTGCGGTTGACCGGGGTCGCCGGCCTCACGCTGGATGTTGCGCGTGCCGGTCTGGCCGCACTGCCGGCGTCGACGATCATGGTGACCACCGACGCCGCCGCGCGCGTCACGCTCGGCGGGTTGCCCGTTGGGGTCGAGGTGCGTCTGGATGGCGAGCCTGCGGGATCGCCCGTCGCGGTGCCGGCTGGGCGGCATCAGATCACGTTGGGGGCGCGCCGGCCTGTTAGCGCGTGAGTTGTGCTGTTTTGTTCGTGAGGGCTAGCTTGGCGGCGCGGCCCCTTGGGTGATTAGCACCGATCGCTGGCGAGGTGAGAATTCCGCGGGTGACTCCGTTGGTGGTGGACCCTGTGGTGTTGTCTGCTGCGGGCGCCGCCGTGGTGGCGGCCGGGGATGGGCTGGCTGCGAATCTCACGGTGCTGGTGGGTGGGTTTGCGGCCAACACCGGGCACGATCATGGCGGGACGGCGCTCGGGTTGGGGTATCAGTGCGCGGGCCAGTCGCTGGTGAGCGCGGCGGCGGCCGTGGTGAATGCGTGCCGGTTCAACGGGGCCAAGATCGAGCTGTCGGGTGCGCTGAGCGCGTCCACTGCGCTCGTCGGTGGCCAGCAGATTCCCGAAGGCGCGCAGATCGGTGAGGTGTTGTCGCAGATCGGTGACCATGCGAGCAGCGTCGGCGCGCAATGCGGGAAGCTGGCCGCGACCCTCGACCGGTTCGCCGAGGAGGTGAGCTACGCCCAGAAAGCGATCCGGGACCTGTTGCACCGGTTGGGGTCGCTGGGCGATATCGCCCACGATATCGCGTTGGTCTTGGAGGGCAAGGCGTTCGACGAGGTGGAAAGGATCGCCGCGGACATCAACGCCGTCCTGCATTGCCTGGGCCGGGAAGCCCCGGCGTGGGAGCAGTCGCTGGATGGGGGCGTGCAGGCCGTCGACGGCCTGGTGGTGGGGATGGAGCGGTTTATGGGCGGCCAGTTCACCCATTTCCTGGGCCAGCAGGTCGGCAATCAGGTGGCGGCGACGTTTGACACCTGGGTCAACACCGGTGAGGGGTTCCTCAAGGGCGCCTACGAGATGGCCAGGGGCATCGAGGGGGTGGATCCGTGGTGGTTTGTGCTCGACCCGCAGGGCGCGGCGGCCACCTGGAAGACCATGACCAAAACGGGTCTGCTCAACCACGTCCTCAACCCCCAGGATGCCGTGGACGCCGACAAGCAGATGGTCGGATCGCTGCTGCACCTGGACGATTGGCGCGCCGATCGCCCGGGATTGGGGTTGGGGGAGAACCTCTTCGACGTCGCGACGCTGGTTGTGCCCGGGGTCGGTGAGGCCGGAGCCGGGGCCAAGGGTGCCGCCGCGGCAGGGCGGGCCGCCGAAGAAGGTGGTCAGGCCGCCGGCGTTGCCGGGCGTGGTGCGGGAGCCGCCGGTGCCGGCGGCGCGCTGGGCGATATCGGCAAAGCCGGGGCGGGGCTGACCAGAGCCTGTCACGATTTCTGTGTAAGTCAGAGGTGATTTGACTACGAGTTGTATTCTAGCACAATGGGATTCGCCCAGGGAATAGTCTGGCGAGTGTGTTGAGCGCCACAGTCCAGTTGTGCGTTCCAGTACCCGAATAGCCTCCTCTCTCGCTGGAGATGTTGCGCAGCCCGAGGTACAGCAACTTCATCGCGGCGTCCTTGTCCGTGAAATGACCACGGTTCTTGGTGATCTTGCGCAACTGGAAGTTGATCGACTCGATCGCATTGGTGGTGTAGACCTGGATTTTTCATCGAATGTGGAGCTCAGGGGTGTCGTTAACGTGAAAGGTGCACTGCCGCAAGGATAATCGGAGTATTCGAGGCTCGGTTATCCAGGATGGGAGTGCACCTGTCAGATGCAGGCTACTACGGATTGGTCGAAGAATGTCCGAGTTGAGGTCCGTGGCGACGACGTGGTCGGGCACGCCGGTAACGTGATACCCCGGTTGCTGGCCGACAATCTGGGTTTGACCAGCGGTTTGTCGTCGGTGCTGTCGCGCCCAGAAGTCACCCACGACCGAGGCGCGGTGTTGCGCGATGTGGCGGTATCGATCGCCGGCGGCGCGCAGAACCTGGCCGGCACCGCGGTGCTGCGCGATCAGCACCGGTTGTTTCAGGCGGTGGCGTCGGTTCCGACGATGTGGCGGTCCCTGGGCGAGATCGACGAGCAGAGCATCACCGAGGTCACGGCCGTGCGCAACAAGGTCCGCTCTCGGGTGTGGGAGGCGATCGAGGCCCGCCACGGTGCGATCCCGGCTTCGCAGACCTGCTATGGGGACCTCGGGGACACGATCGTGATCCGCATCGACGCGTCGCTGATTCAGTCGCACAGCGATAAGCAGCACGCCGCAGGCAATTTCAAAGGCGGGTTTGGCTTCCACCCGCTGTTGGCGTGGTGTGACAACACCGGCGAACTGCTGGCGGTGATCGCCCGTGCAGGCAACGCCGGCTCGAACACCGCGGCCGATCATATCGCGATCATCGACGCCGCGATCGCGGCGATCCCGGCCAAGTGGCGCCGCAAGTTGCTGGTCACCATCGACGGCGCGGGTTCAAGCCACGCCGTCGTCGAACACCTGGAGAAACTCAATGCCCGGCCGGGGATGTCAGTGGGCTACTCGGTCGGATTCGACCTCGATGAGCGGGTCCGGGTCGCGATCGGCCAGATGCCCGATGCGGGATGGCAAGCCGCACTGGATGCCACCGGAGCGGCCCGTGACGACGCCCAGGTCGCCGAGTTGACCGGGCTGCTGCGCCACAGCACCGGAGGGGATCGGCTGGTCGGCTGGCCGGCCGGCATGCGCATCCTGGTGCGGCGCGAAGAAATCGAACACGGCACCGAGCCTGTCACGATTTCTGTGTAAGTCAGAGGTGATTTGACTACGAGTTGTATTCTAGCACAATGGGATTCGCCCAGGGAATAGTCTGGCGAGTGTGTTGAGCGCCACAGTCCAGTTGTGCGTTCCAGTACCCGAATAGCCTCCTCTCTCGCTGGAGATGTTGCGCAGCCCGAGGTACAGCAACTTCATCGCGGCGTCCTTGTCCGTGAAATGACCACGGTTCTTGGTGATCTTGCGCAACTGGAAGTTGATCGACTCGATCGCATTGGTGGTGTAGACGATCTTGCGCAACTCCACCGGATAGTCCAGGAACGGAACGAATTCCCCCCAGGCGTTGTGCCACACGTCAATTGCACCCGGATATTGGGCGCCGAATTGCTGGTCGAACTCCTTGAGTGCGAGTTCGGCTCCATCGACGGTCGGCGCACTGTAGATCGCCCGCATCGCGGTGGCGACCTTCTTGCGGTCCTTATAAGACACGAAGCGCATCGCATTCCTAATGACGTGCACGACGCAGGTCTGCACCACGGTATCGGGATAGATCGAGCGGATCGCATCAGGCAGACCGGTCAGCCCGTCGCAGCAGGCGATGAGGATGTCGCGCACCCCGCGGTTGCGCAGGTCGATGACGACCTTCTGCCAGAACTTCGCCCCCTCGGAGTCCTGGATCCAGCAGCCCAAGGCGTGTTTGCGGCCCTCCAGATCCACGCCAATGGCCAAATAGGCGACCTTGGTGGTGATGACCCCGTTGTCGCCGATCCGCAGCCGCAGCCCATCGATGTAGAGGATCGGGTAGACCTCATCGAGCGGGCGGGCCTGCCAGGCCTTGATCTCATCGACCACCACCTCGGTGATATTGGAGATCAACTCCCGCGACACCGACGCCCCATAGACCTCCTGCAGGTGGGCTTCGATATCGCGGGTGGTCATTCCCCGTGAATACAGCGACAACACCACCGAATTGATGTTGTTGAGCCGGCGGGTCTTCTTCGGCACAATCGCCGGCTCAAACGAGCCGTTGCGATCACGCGGCGCATCGATCTGCACCGGGCCGTTGACGGTGGTCACCGTTTTCGGCGTGGTGCCGTTGCGCGAATTTCCCGATCCGCGTCCGGCCGGATCGCCGGCCTCATAACCCAGATGGTGGGTTAGCTCCGCATTCAGCGCCCGCTCCAGCACGGCCTTAGTCAGCTGGTTCAGCAAACCGTCCGCGCCGTCGATCGGGGTCCCGGTCTTCACCGCATCCTTAATCAACGAGTCCAGCGTCTCTTCGGTGAACATCTCGGCCAGCCGCCGCGCCGCGGTCGTCTCCTCAGCCGGCATCTGCATGGTCTTGGTCACAAAACACTCCTTCTGTCCGCCCAACGGCGGTCCGATGATGGACCACCCCGGACTTACACAGATGGAATGACACGCCCACGGCACCCAGTTGTCATTGTTCGAGCAGCTGGCCGGCTACCGCTACCAGGTCCTCGCCACCTCGACTGCCGGTGGACAACCCCAGCGACTGGAAGCCCGCCACCGCGTCCACGCCCGGGTGGAGGGCTTCATCCGCACCGGCAAAGACACCGGCCTGGCCCGCTGGCCCTCACACTCGTTCGCCATCAACACCGCTTGGGTCACCGCCGTCGCGATCGCCATCGACCTGCTGTGCTGGATGCGACTGCTACTCCTGGACGGCCCACTGGCCAAAGCCGAACCCGCCACCCTGCGCTACCGGCTGCTGCACGCCGCGGCCCGGCTGATCAAACGATCCCGCTACCTGATCCTGCGGATCCCCCAAACCTGGCCCTGGGCACAAGAATTCGCCGACGCCCTCAACAGGGTCCGCGCCATACCCTGACCCACAGGCCCCTATGCCCTCTCGACCCCAAGAAAGGAGTAACCACCCCCGGGATAAAGGACCCGGCGTCACCGCACGACACGCGGCGCCGCCGCCTACCCCCAGCCTCAAAACCTCGACAAAGCTGCCGCCCCGCAGACCGCCACAGCAGAACCCGGGCCACCGTGAAATTCTGAGGTAGACGATCTTGCGCAACTCCACCGGATAGTCCAGGAACGGAACGAATTCCCCCCAGGCGTTGTGCCACACGTCAATTGCACCCGGATATTGGGCGCCGAATTGCTGGTCGAACTCCTTGAGTGCGAGTTCGGCTCCATCGACGGTCGGCGCACTGTAGATCGCCCGCATCGCGGTGGCGACCTTCTTGCGGTCCTTATAAGACACGAAGCGCATCGCATTCCTAATGACGTGCACGACGCAGGTCTGCACCACGGTATCGGGATAGATCGAGCGGATCGCATCAGGCAGACCGGTCAGCCCGTCGCAGCAGGCGATGAGGATGTCGCGCACCCCGCGGTTGCGCAGGTCGATGACGACCTTCTGCCAGAACTTCGCCCCCTCGGAGTCCTGGATCCAGCAGCCCAAGGCGTGTTTGCGGCCCTCCAGATCCACGCCAATGGCCAAATAGGCGACCTTGGTGGTGATGACCCCGTTGTCGCCGATCCGCAGCCGCAGCCCATCGATGTAGAGGATCGGGTAGACCTCATCGAGCGGGCGGGCCTGCCAGGCCTTGATCTCATCGACCACCACCTCGGTGATATTGGAGATCAACTCCCGCGACACCGACGCCCCATAGACCTCCTGCAGGTGGGCTTCGATATCGCGGGTGGTCATTCCCCGTGAATACAGCGACAACACCACCGAATTGATGTTGTTGAGCCGGCGGGTCTTCTTCGGCACAATCGCCGGCTCAAACGAGCCGTTGCGATCACGCGGCGCATCGATCTGCACCGGGCCGTTGACGGTGGTCACCGTTTTCGGCGTGGTGCCGTTGCGCGAATTTCCCGATCCGCGTCCGGCCGGATCGCCGGCCTCATAGCCCAGATGGTGGGTTAGCTCCGCATTCAGCGCCCGCTCCAGCACGGCCTTAGTCAGCTGGTTCAGCAAACCGTCCGCGCCGTCGATCGGGGTCCCGGTCTTCACCGCATCCTTAATCAACGAGTCCAGCGTCTCTTCGGTGAACATCTCGGCCAGCCGCCGCGCCGCGGTCGTCTCCTCAGCCGGCATCTGCATGGTCTTGGTCACAAAACACTCCTTCTGTCCGCCCAACGGCGGTCCGATGATGGACCACCCCGGACTTACACAGATGGAATGACACGCCCGCTGACCAAAGACCTCGACGGCCTCACCGGAGATCTAGCCAAGCCCGAATCCCCGCGCGGCGCCCAACCCGTCGGACGGCCGACCGACACGCTGGCCCCGGCCCCCGTCAAGCACGCACCACACCCGGACGACCCCGCGCCGGCAGGTGGCGCGCACGAGCCGGCACCGGCCCCGCCGGACGGCCTGCGCGAACCGGCGTCAGCCCCGACCTTGCATGAACCGGGGTCGACGCCGACGGATACACCGCACGAACCGTCGTCGTCTCCGCCGGCCAAAGGTCCGCACGATCCGGTGCCGGCCGTCGCCGGCGGCGCCCGTGAATCGTCCTGGGCGGACGTGCCGGCGGCCGAGCAGGTGCCGCAATTTCCCGGTGGATCGCCCGCCGCGCCAGCATCCGACGCTGCGCACCCACCTGCGCCGGCTGACGCATCGCCTGCGCCTCGCACTTCCGATTTCGCTCCTGCCAGCGGTCGTCCGGCTGAATTGCCAACTCCGCGTGTTGGTGGGCCAGGGACGCCAGGCGACGGCGTGTCGGCTGGTCAGCACCAAGGAAAACCGCCGCACGGCCTGATCTGCGTGGACATGGTGTGATGGCGGTGCGTCAGACGGCTACTCGCGTGAGCCGCACCTGCACGATGGAACACCTCAGAGGCCAGGGTCCCGGAAAAGTCACGTCTCATGAGGTCAGGATCAATTTGAGGGCGTGATCTGGGTGTCTGGCGTGGTGGCGGAGGCCGGCGGCGATGTTGTCCCATCCGGTGATGCGGAGTATTCCGATGGCGAGGTTGCGGCAGGTGGCCATCACGCGTGGCGCTTGACCGGTACTGTTTTGCGTCTGACTTCGCGATAGAGATCGGTGTGTCGATCAGACGACATCCGACGGGTTCTCCGAGCTCTCTTGGAGGATCTGATCATGTCCGAAGCAAACTCTGGTGGCGACCGCTCGCACCGTCGCCCGAAGCGGTTCTTGAGCCCGTCGCAGAAGTACGAGATATGGCTGCAGCTGGTACGCCAGGAGGTGACGATCGCCGAGGCCGCCGCCAACCATCAGGTGGATCGCACGACGATCATGCGCATCCGCACGATCGCCAAGGAAGGTGCGCTGGCCACGCTGGCGGCAGCCAAGCCAGGCGCGGCGGCCCGCCAACGCGACTACGAACTCGATGCCGCCAAGGCCGAGAACGCGCGGCTGTCCGAGGCACTCAAGGAGATGGCCGTGCGGCTGACGTTGGTCGAGGGAAAAGGGCGCTGGGGCTAAGTGGCCGAGTCCCACACCGTGTCGACGTGGCCCAAGACGGCGCTGTTGGGCTTGCTCGACCAGGCGGTCGATGAAGGTTGGACACTGCGCCAGGCATGCCATGCGTTGGAGCTCGGCGAGCTGCGGGCACATCGCTGGATCGCTCGCCGAGCGATCGGCCAGCTGGTCGACAAGATCCCTGGTGGGTCGCCCATGCATGGGCTGCTCGACGAAGAAGTCAGCGAGATCTTGGCGTTGTTCGACCAGTGGGGCGAGACCGACCGCTCGCACCGCAAGCTTGCTCACCGCGGCTCTTATCTGGGCCGGGTATGGGTGTCACCGTCGAGTGTTCGTCGGGTCCTGTTCTTGGCGGACAAGCACTTTCGACCACTTCCCAAGCCTGGACGTTCTCAACGCAAGCCCTTCCCGGATTGGGTGGACTACAAGCCGAACTCGATCTGGATTTACGATACGACGCACTTCACCAGGGCGGGGATGGCAGTGTTGATCATTCAGGATTTGGTCTCGCGCAAGTGGATCACCGAGGTCGTCTCCGCTGAGGAAACCTCCACCCAGGTCGAGATCGGGTTCACCGACGCGCTCGACATCGAGGGACTCCTGCAGGCCGTTGAGCGACGCGCCGACGGCCTGGTCGATATCGGCATCGACGACCAGGCCCGGCCGATCCTGCTCGCGGTGTCCGATAACGGTCCCCAGATGACGTCGGGCTCGACGCGGGAGTTCATGGCCATGTCTGCGATCGCCCAGCACTTCGGACGCCCCGGAACGCCGACCGATCAAGCCTGGATCGAGAGTTTCAACGGGCACCTCAAGGCCGAGTTCCCGCACCTGCTCGCGATCGAGGACCCCGCCACCCTGCGCGCCGAACTTGCCGTCACCCGCCAATTCTGGAACGGAGTCCGGTTGCACGCCGGCATCGGCTATGTCACGCCCAACGACGAACACGAAGGACGAGGGGAGGCCATCCGCAAAGCACGCCAAGCCGGGCTCGAATCCGCCCGCAACCGCCGACTTGCCTGGCACCGCCAGCAAAGGCACACTCAACCCATACAGGATCCCGACGATGTTGTCTGATCAAACGCGAATGTCTATCGCAAAGTCAGAAACACCTCACTACGTACCTGTGATCCGTCCTCGGCGAAAGTGACGTCTCGGACCCAGTGAAGGCGATTTTCTATGCTCCAGTGGCCCTGTACCCAGGCGGCGAGTCGCTGCGGCGGCGCCGCCGTGTGGTTTGCTGAGGTGATCAGGTAGACGACCTCGACGGTTTTGGTTGCTTTGTCGGTGACGGTGCGGCGCAGTTGGGCGACTTGGGCTGCGTCGGGAAAGTCGATCCAGTCGGGAGCGTCGGCGACCTTGATCGTTCGGGTGACCCGCCGGCCACGCTCAACAGTCGTGGCGGTGTGCGCGGGCATGTCCTTCCACGGCAGCTTCTTGAGCGTCTGGTGCAGGGTGGGCATGTTCGCCTTGACCGTGAACACGTAGTCCCCACCCGCCCCGGTGATCGCGGTGGCAGTGTCGGTCTGGGTGTGCATCGCATCAAGGGTCACCACCGCCCCTTCCAGATCGAACTGTCCCAACAGTGTTCGCACAGCAGGTATTTCGTTGCTCTTTGCGTCGATGGCCACCTGCCCGAGCACCGCACCGGCACCATGGTCGAACGCGGCGACCAGCTGCGGCGCCTTACCGTCGGGGCGGGTGCGCGCACCTCGCAGGGTCTTGCCGTCCAACGCGATCACCCGGCGTTGCTCGACGGTGAAGGTTCGCGTCCACATCCATGTGCCCAACGCCCGGTCGAGGGCGTCGGCATCGATGCGGGCGAACAACTTTCTCAACGTCGATTCGTCCGGAACGCTACCGCTGGTGAGTCCGAACGAGGCCAGATTGTCAATTGCGGTCTCTGCGGCCCACTGACCGATCGCCGCGAACGAGCGGCACCCGGCCAAGGTAGCTGTGACCGCCAGTGCGAGCACCCCGACCAACGAGTAACGCACCCCGCGTCGGTCACGTGGGTCGGGCACCGTGTTGAGGACACTCAGCAGTCGTTCGTGGCGCGTCGGATTCGCATCGGCAGGCGGCGTAGGAGAAGATGGCACGCGGGTGTGACCTCGGGTTCGGATGGATGGATTCGCAACCTGCATCCAAACCCGTTGGTCACACCCGCCACATACGCCACGCCGGTCACGCGGCGATAACAGCCAAGGTCACAGCACTACGCATCAACTTTTCCGGCACCCTGCCTCAGAGGCCCGGCGACGGGCACGGAAACCATGGCGGTGCGACTGAAGGCGGCGTCCCATCGCTGGCTATTGACGAGTTGACCTCGGATGATCTTTCGGCATTTGCCGACTACACTGGCTCAGGCTACATAGACATGAACGAGGCGTTGAGGAGCGATGCTTTGGACGCGTCTCAATCCGCTCGCATTGAAGCGCTAAATAATGCATTGGGAAAGCTCCCCGCATATGAGGGGCCAGTGGTCCGTGGTACTAATCTCTCCCGAAGTTCTTGCTGAATATCGACCAGGCGAATACATCATCGAAAAAGGATTCATGAGCACGACAAAGGATCCAGTCGTGGCTCAGTCGCCAGCATTTGCAGGGAATGTCGAGTTCAGAATCGTATCTTTGCCGGTCGCGGCGTTTCTGCAGTTTCAGTGTTCCCGGCGGAACAGGAAGTGCTATTTCGTTCGCACACCAGATTCTTGGTGATCGATAATAGGGTGGATCCCCTAACTGGCCGAACTATCATCGAATTGATGGAAGACTAGAATAACCATGAACGAAATGACACCACGGGAGGTCTAAGGTGAGGGAGATCGCGGGGAAGGTCTTTATGGCCCGGGAAGAGGCAGGCGCTACTCCGCCGTCTGCGGAAAAGCTGGCGCGCGCACGACAACTTTTTGATGAGTTTCAGGAGAAAGTAGACGCCGTTGCCGACGAAGATCGGCCAACAGAGATCTCGCCAAAGTTTTGGGATGACATTTCGGGTACCGAGTATGACCCTCGGAGGGGAGATCGCTAAACGCGAGGAGTCGGGGCGCCGACGGCTTTGCCTCGGGCAACTCGGCCCGAGCAGGCCAGACTATCCCTCGCCCCGGTCGAGCAGCGTCGAGGACCCCAGCACCCGCTCCACCTGCACCTCGATGACGACCCGTCGCGGGTTGGGCTTGGGGGTGCGGTAGCGCTGGGCGTAGCGCAGCTCGGCGTCGCGCACGGCGTCGGCGTCGCTGTTGACCTTGGACCGGCCTTCCAGCGACAGCCATCGCGCACCGTCGACCTGGCTGAGCACGGCGACGCCGGCGCGGTCGGCGTTGACCGCCTTCTGCGACCCGCCGGAGGTGATGACCCGTGCGATGTGAGTCTTGGGATCGAAGGTGAATCCCACCGCCACGACGTGCGGTGAACCGTCGTTGCGCAGCGTGGTCAGCATGGCCAGATGACGTTCCGACAGAAATGCCAGCGCGTCGTCGGTGAGCCGGGTCGTGGTGTTCGCCATCACCGCCCACGCTAGCGCAGGTGATAATCGCAGCCGTGGATGACACGGGCGCAGGCCCGATACTGATCCTGGGCGGCCGTAGCGAGATCGGCGTCGAACTCGCCCGCCGCCTGGCTCCCGGCGCGACGGTGGTGCTCGCCGCCCGCCACGCCGACCGGCTCGACGAGCAGGTCACCACGCTGAAAGCCGCCGGCGCGGCTGCGGTGCACACCGAAGAGTTCGACGCCGACGACCTGGCCTCGCACGGCCCGTTCGTCGCTGCGGTCGTCGACGAGCACGGCCCCATCGCGACCGCCGTGCTGGCCTTCGGCATCCTGGGCGACCAGGCCCGCGCCGAAGTCGACGCCGCCCACGCCACCGCCGTCGTGCACACCGACTACGTCGCGCAGGTCAGCATGCTGACCCACTTGGCGACGGCGATGCGTCAAGCCGGCAAGGGCGCGCTGGTTGTGTTCTCCTCGGTGGCCGGGATCCGGGTGCGCCGCGCCAACTACGTGTACGGCTCGGCCAAGGCGGGTCTGGACGGCTTCGCCAGCGGCCTGTCCGACGCGCTGCACGGCAGCGGCGTCAGCCTGCTGATCGTCCGCCCGGGGTTCGTGATCGGGCGCATGACGCAGGGCATGTCGCCAGCGCCGCTGTCCAGCACCCCGCAGCAGGTGGCCGAGGCCACCGCGCGCGCGCTGGCAAAGGGGCGGCGCACCGTGTGGATCCCGTGGGCGCTGCGGCCGGTGTTCTTCGCGATGCGGTTGTTGCCGCAGTTCGTGTGGCGCAGGATGCCCCGATGATCCGCACCGCCGAATATGCTGAGCGGCGCTTATGATCGTCGTGGTCGGCATCGGCGCCGACGGCATGGCGGGCCTGTCGTCGGTGTCACGCTCCGAATTGGCAAGAGCCACCGTAATTTACGGCGCAAAGAGGCAACTCGCCCTGCTCGACGCCACCGTCACCGCCGAGCGTCGGGAGTGGCCGTCGCCGATGCTGCCCGCCCTGCGGCAGCTGCCCGTCGAGGCCGGCCTCGACGTCCACGTCGTGGCCAGCGGCGACCCGCTGATGCACGGCGTCGGCGGCACCCTCGTCCGCATGTTCGGAGCAGGCGAAGTCACCGTCCTGCCGCACGTCTCGTCGGTCGCGCTCGCCTGCGCCCGGATGGGCTGGAACGTCCACGACACCGAGGTGATCAGCCTGGTCACCGCGCGGCCCGACACCGCGGTGCGCCGCGGCGGCCGGGCGATCGTGCTCTCGCGCGACCACACCACGCCCGCAACGCTGGCGGGACTGCTGCACGCCCACGGCCGCGGCGATTCCTCGATGACCACCCTCGAACAACTCGGCGGCCCGGGCGAACGCCGCCGCGACGGCACCGCGGGGCAGTGGGCCCACAACGCCCCGCCGGATATCGACGATCTCCACGTGATCGCCATCCACTACCTGCCCGACGAACGCATCTCGCCGCTGCCCGACGACGCGTTCGTGCATGACGGCCAGATCACCAAACACGCGATGCGTGCGGTGACCCTGGCGGCGCTGGCGCCGCGGCCGGGGGAGCGGTTGTGGGACGTCGGCGCGGGATCGGGCAGCATCGGTGTCGAGTGGTGCCGCAGCTGGCCGGGCTGCAGCGCGGTCGCGTTCGAGCGCGACGGGAAACGCCGCGAGAACGTCAAATTCAACGCCGTCGCCTCGGGCGTGACCATCGACGTGCGCGGCGACGCGCCACGGGCGTTCGACGGGGCCGAAACCCCGTCGGCGATCTTCGTCGGCGGCGGGCTGACCCAACCGGGTCTGCTCGACGCATGCTTCGACAACTTGCCCCGGGGCGGGCGCTTGGTCGCCAACGTGGTCACCGCCGAATCGGAAGCCGCGCTGATCCACGCGCATTCGCGATTCGGTGGACTGCTGCGACGTTTCCAGCACTACCAGGGCGAGCCGCTGGGCGAGTTCACCGGCTGGCGCCCGCAGTACCCGGTCACCCAATGGTCGGTGACGCGGTGACGGTCTACTTCATCGGCGCGGGTCCCGGCGCCGCGGACCTGATCACCGTGCGCGGGCAGCGAATCCTGCAGCGATGCGGGACATGCCTCTACGCCGGATCGATCATGCCCGACGACCTGTTGGCGCTGTGCCCCCCCGATGCGAAAGTCGTTGACACCGGACCGCTCACGCTCGAACAGATCGTCGCGGAGCTGGCCGACGCGGACGCCGCCGGTCACGACGTGGCGCGGCTGCACTCCGGCGATCCGTCGCTCTACAGCGCCGTGGCCGAGCAGTGCCGTCGGCTCGACGCCGTGGGCATCGGCTACGAGATCGTGCCCGGCGTTCCGGCTTTCGCCGCGGCCGCTGCCGTGCTGAAGCGAGAGCTGACCGTTCCCGGGGTGGCGCAGACCGTGACGCTGACCCGGGTCGCCACGCTGTCGACCCCCATGCCGCCCGGGGAGGACCTGACCGCGCTCGCCCGGTCCGGCGCCACCCTGGTCCTGCACCTGGCCGCCGCCCAGATCGATGCCATCGTCCCGCAGCTGCTCGCGGGCGGCTACCGCCCCGAAACGCCGGCTGCGGTGGTGGCTTTCGCAAGCTGGCCGAAGGAGAGCGTGCTGCGCGGCACGCTCGCCGACATCGCCGGGCAGATGCACGACGCCGGTGTCACCCGGACCGCCGTCATCGTCGTCGGTGACGTGCTGGCCGCGCAGGGGTTCACCGACAGCTACCTGTACTCGAGCGGGCGGACCCGGGGAACCAGGCACTGATGCGGGTATTGCTGCTCGGCGGCACCGCCGAGGCGCGGGCACTGGCCCGGGCCCTGCATCCACGGGTCGACATCGTTAGCTCGCTGGCCGGTCGTGTGCCCGACCCGGCCCTGCCGGTCGGGCCGGTGCGCATCGGCGGATTCGGCGGCGTCGACGGGCTGCGGCGCTGGCTGCACGACGAGGGCATCGACGCCGTCGTCGACGCCACCCACCCGTTCGCGGCTACGATGACCGCCCACGCCGCCCAGGTGTGCCGCCAAGTAGGCGTGCCACACCTGGTGTTGGCCCGCCCCGCCTGGGACCCGGGTGCGGCCATCGTCGTCGCGTCCGACACCGAAGCGGCCGAAGTCGTCGCCGCGCAGAGCTATTCGCGGGTCTTTCTCACCACGGGCAGGTCGGGCGTCGGGGCATTCGCCGGCAGCGACGCGTGGTTTCTGATCCGCGCGGTGACCACCCCGGACGGGGCCGTGCTGCCGCGCCGTCATCGCCTGGTCCTTTCCCGCGGTCCGTATCGCTATGACGACGAGCTCGCCCTGTTGCGCGATCACCGCATCGACGCGTTGGTGACGAAGAACAGCGGCGGGGACATGACCCGGGCGAAGCTGGATGCCGCCGCCGCGCTGGATGTCGCTGTCGTGATGGTGGCGCGGCCGGCGCTGCCGGCGGGCGTGCGCGCCGTCGGAACCATCGATGAGGCCGCTGAATGGGTGACCGGGCTCGGCTGATCGCCGGCCAAGCGCCGCTTTCGATGCCGCTGATCTGCCCGGCCGCGAACGCCACCTGGCGCAGGCCGACGCCGATCGCGGCCCAGCCACGGTCGTGCGACCTCGGAGAACCGACGGGAACCAAAGTCGCCGGCCAACCGACCAGTGAAGACAAGCATCGCCGGCAAACAAGGGGTCCCCGTGTCGCTGTTCGGTTCCGAAGTCCGGCCCCGATGATCGCCCCCGTCTGGCTGGCCCTGCCCCCGGAGGTGCACTCGGCCTTGCTAAACAGCGGCCCGGGCGCTGGGCCGTTGCAATCCGCGGCGGGGGCATGGTCGTCGATGAGCACCGAATATGCCGCGGCCGCCGATGAACTCGGCGCGCTTCTCGGTGCGGTGCGACACGCGTGGGACGGCCCCGGCGCGGAACGGTATCTGGCAGCCCACGTTCCGTACCTGGACTGGCTGCTCGAGAGCGCGGCCAAGAGCGAAGCCGCGGCCGCACTGCACAAGACGGCCGCCAACGCCTACGGCGTCGCGCTCGCCGCCATGCCCACGCCAGCCGAACTCGCAGCAAACCACGCGGCCCACGCGGCGTTGCTGGCCACGAACTTCTTCGGCATCAACGCGATTCCGCTCGCCGTCAACGAGGCCGACTACACACGCATGTGGCTGCAAGCCGCCGAGACGATGGCGACCTACCAGCTGGTCGCCGAAGCGGCGCTGGCCGCGGTGCCCGCGACCGCGCCCGCGCCGCAGATCGTCGCCACGGCCACGGCGGCCGCACCGAGCGCCGCTGCCGCCCAGTCCTGGCAGGACCAGCTGGCAGCCGCGATCAAGCAGTACACCTCGAAATTCGCCTGGCCGGTCTCCAAGGAGCTGAACCCGGGCGGCTGGCCCATACCCGCGGCGCCCTTCGTCAACGGGCTCAGCTCCGCGCTGCTGCAGCTCCCCGGCATGACCCCGACCCTGGCCGGCGCGCTGGGCTGGGCGATGTTCCACACGTTGATGATCTTCTGGCCCTTGGGCCAGCAGGCGATCCAACTGGCCGTATCGCTGGCTCCGGCGCTGGCCGCCGTCGTTTCGGCTGCGGAGGGTGCTGCCGTGGCGGCCGCCGCCGCGGCCGCGGCAGGCATCGCGCTTCCGCTGTCGATTCCCCTGGCCGCGCCGGCGGCGGGGGCAGCGGCTGCCGCGCTGCCGGGCGGTCTCGCCGCCGGGCCCGGCGGAGCGGCGGCGGCTCCGAGCCCGGGCATGCCTGGCACGGCGGCGACGCCCGTCGGGGCACCGGTCGATGGCGGGCCGGGGACGGGGTTCGGTCCAACGGCCCCCGACGGGCCCGGCGCGGTCATGCCTGACGCCGTGTACGCCGTGGGCCTGTCGGGGAGGCTGTCGGCGCGTGCCGCCGCCGGCGGCCGAGCGCGTCGTGGGGTCGCCGAGTCGGCGCCGGACGTCGCGGCCGCCCCCGCGTCCTCGGCCGTGGTCAACGGGCGGGCGCGGGCGCGCCGCGGTCTCGCGGCGTCCGTCGAGGATCACGCGCACCGCTACGAGTTCATGGAGGCGAGCGACTCCGCACCGTCGGTACCGGCCACGGCGTCCGGGCCGGGTGCGGGGCCGCTCGGATCTGCCGGGGCCGCAGCGGAATCCGATGTCCCGCCGGCTGCCGGATTGATGACACTGTCCGGCGACGGCATGACCGAGGGCCCGGTCGTGCCGATGCTGCCCGGCAGCTGGGGTGGGCATCTGCCGAATCCGGCCTGCTGACAAGCTGTTTAATACTGTTGGAACGGGTGACCTGAAGGTGCGCCGGATGCGCGCGCGGGGTTCGCGAGGCGGCGGCCCGGAATACGGTGGGGGGTATGGTATAAATTGTGCTGCGGGCGCGTAACCAGGCAACAAACCGCACGTCAGATGGCTGAAGACCACTGCCCACAGGGTCGAATGGCCCTATCAGCTGCAATGGCGCAGGGGTGAAACTGCCGATGAGCAAACCCGGTTTAACCAGACCGCGAGCGAAAGGAACCCCCGATGTTGGCCTTTCTCAAGAAGGCTTGGGTACCTCTCGTCGTCGCGGTGGCAGTCGCCCTGGGTGCTGTCGCGGTTATCAATCTTCGCGGCGTGTTCGGCTCCGACGAAATCTTCACGGCCACCGGCAGCAGCGCCGAACCGCTCAAACCATCCCACGTCAAGCGGGTGACATACGAGGTCTACGGGCCCGCTGACACGGTCGGGAGCGTGAGCTACCTGGACATGAGCGCCCAGCCGGAGCAGGCGAACTTCACCAGCCTGCCCTGGACCTACACGATCAGCACCACGGTGCCGGCGGTGATCGCCAACCTGGTGGCACAAGGTAACAGCGACACCATCGGGTGCCGCATCACTGTCAACGGCGAGGTCAAAGACGAGCGGTCGGCGGACGGCCACCACGCCCAAACCTCTTGCTTGGTGAAAGCCGGATGAACACAGACACCGAAACGCGCCCGAAATTCATGCGCTTCGTCCGCAACTTCGCGGTCCCGATCATCATTGGGTGGTTGCTGCTGACCGCGGCCGTCAACCTGCTCGTGCCGCCGATCGAGTCGGTCGCCAGAAATCACGCGGTCACGATGTCGCCCGGGGATGCGCCGGCGATGATCGCCGCCAAGCGCATCGGCGCGACGTTCCACGAGTCCGACTCCGACAGCATCGCGATGATCGTCCTGGAGAGCGATCACAAACTCGGCCCGGACGCACACCGCTACTACGACGGCCTGGTGAAGAAGCTGCAGGCCGACCACAAGCACGTGCAGCACGTCCAGAACGTATGGGGAGATCCGCTCACCGCCGCCGGTGTGGAGAGCCGGGACGGTAAAGCCGCCTACGTTCAACTCAACCTGGCCGGCGACCAGGGCAGCACGCTGGGCAACGAGTCCGTCAAAGCGGTCCGGGAGACCATCGACCACTCATCGCCGCCCCAGGGACTCAAGGTCTACCTCACCGGCCCGGCGGCACTGACGACGGACATGAACGAAGCCGCCGACAAGAGCATGTTCGTGATGATGGGCGTGACGGGCGTGGTCATCATGATCATGCTGTTCATCGCCTACCGTTCCATCAGCACGGTGCTGCTCGTCCTGGTCATGGTCGGTTTCGAGATGGGCACGGCCAGGGGCCTTGTCGCGATACTCGGCAACTACGACCTGCTGGGGTTCTCGACGTTCGTCGTCGCCATGCTGTCCTCGTTGGCGATCGCGGCGGGAACCGACTACGCGATCTTCCTCATCGGCCGATACCAGGAAGCGCGTCAGGCCGGTCTGGACCGGGAAGCGGCCTACTACAGCATGTTCCGCGGCACCTTCCACATCATTTTGGGATCCGGGCTGACGATCGCCGGCGCAACCTTCTGCCTCCACCTGGCGCGGCTGTCGTACTTCAAGGCGCTGGGCATCCCCTCGGCGCTGGGGCTGCTGGTCGTGGTCGCAGGCGCGCTCACCGCGGCACCGGCCGTTGTCGCCGTGGCCAGCCGGTTCGGCCTGCTGGACCCGAAACGCGCCGTCAAAGTCCACGGCTGGCGGCGCATCGGCACCGCGACAGTGCGCTGGCCCGGCCCGGTGTTCGCGGCCTCGCTGGCCATCGCGATCGTGGGCATCCTCATCATGCCGACGATGAAGATCAGCTACAACGACCGCTATTACATCCCGAAAGACCTGCCTTCGAACGTCGGCTATGAGGCCGCCGAGCGCCATTTCAGCGCGGCCACGATGAATCCCGACATCCTCATGATCGAGAGCGATCACGACATGCGGAACACCGGCGACATGATCATCCTGGACCGGGTTGCCAAAGACGTCTTCCGTTCGCCGGGAATCGCCATGGTGCAAAGCATCACCCGGCCGCTGGGCGGCCCGATCGAGCACACGTCCATACCGTTTCAGATCAGCGCCCAGTCGATCCCGATCCAGGAGAACCTTCAGTTCATGAAGGACCGGATGGGTGACATGCTCAAGATGAGCGACGATCTCGGCGCCATGATCGGGTCGATGGAGCGCATGCAGGCGCTGATGGCGCGGATGAGCAACTCGACCCATCGCATGGTCGGCGACATGCATGACATGCAGACGACGCTGGACGAGATGCGGGACCACCTGGCGGACTTCGACGACTTCGCGCGGCCGTTGCGCGGCTACCTGTACTGGGAGCAGCACTGCTACAACATCCCGGTCTGCTGGGCGACCCGCTCGGTGTTCGAGGCGATCGATGGCGTCGACAAGTTCAGCCAGAACATGAGCACGCTGATCAAGGACGTCAACAACATCGACGCGATCATGCCCCAGATGGTGGCCCAGTTCCCGCCGATCATCGCCGTCGCGAAGTCGATGCGGGGCAGCCTGCTCACCATCCACAGCAGCTTCTCCGGCCTGGTCACGCAGATGTCGCAGATGACCGACACCGCGAGCGCGATGGGCCAGGCGTTCGACGCGTCCCGGAGTGGGGACTACTTCTATCTGCCGCCAGAGGCGTTCCAGAACCCTGACTTTCAGCGCGGCCTGAAACTCTTCCTGTCGCCCGACGGGAAGGCAGCGCGGTTCATCATCACCCACGAGAAGGACCCGGCGACCCCGGCGGGCATCGCCGCGGTCAAGCCGGAACTCGAGGCCGCCCACCATGCGGTGAAGGGGACGACTCTGACCGACAGCAGGTTCTACCTGGCCGGAACGGCAGCCATCTACCGCGACATCCAGTCGGGCGCCAATTTCGACCTGTTGATCGTCGGGATTGCCGCGATCACATTGATTTTCGTCGTGATGGTGATCATCACGCGGGCCCTGGTGGCGTCCCTGGTGATCGTCGGCACGGTGCTGCTGTCGCTGGGCGCGGCCTTCGGGCTCTCGGTGCTGGTGTGGCAGCACCTGCTCGGCCTGGACCTGAACTGGATCGCACCGGTGTTCGGGTTGATCATCCTGTTGGCCGTCGGTTCGGACTACAACCTGTTGCTGGTGTCGCGGTTCCAGGAGGAGATCGGCGCCGGCCTGAAAACCGGCATCATCCGCTCGATGGGCGAGACCGGGGGGGTCGTCACCTCGGCGGGCCTGGTGTTCGCCTTCACCATGATGTCGATGGTCGCCAGCGACCTGCGCTCGATCGGCCAGGCCGGCAGCACGATCGGGCTGGGCCTGTTGTTCGACACCCTGATCGTGCGGTCGCTGATGACGCCGTCGATCGCCGCGCTGCTCGGCCGCTGGTTCTGGTGGCCGCTGAAGGTGCGGCCCCGCCCGGCCAGCGAGATGCTGCGGCCGTTCGGGCCGCGTCGCCTGGTCCGCTCGCTGCTGTTGGGTGAGCCCGCGGACGCGACGACAGTCAGGTCCCGGCGCCCGGAGGGCAACGCCGCGGCGGACACCCAGAAGGACGGCAGCCAATTCTCTGGCGACATGACGCACAGCGGCGGCGAGGGGCCGGGGCTGGGCCACGCGCATTGACACAGGTGCGCAGCGCATCTCTTCCGGTCCACAGCCGTAGCTTCGTGCCATCAACACCTTCGCTCGCCGCGCGGCCTACCGGGCAATTTTCGTCGGGGGTGATATCCCGGTCGTCCGACCCTGAACGGGGCCGAGCGCGATCAGAACGGGTAGCGCCGTGGAGTGAACACCCGGTCACCCGAATCGACTGAGTGCCACTGCGTTTGGGAGGACCCGACGATCAGCAGGCAGCGCATGTCGACGTCGGCGGGGTCGAGGTCGGCCAGCCGCACGACCCGGACGGTTTCCTCGGGCCCGGAGACGTCGCGGCCGATCACCACCGGTGTGCCCGGTTCGCGATGAGCCAGCAGGATGTCGCGCATCGCCCCGACCTGCCAGGTCCGCGATTTGGACGCCGGGTTGTACACGGCCAGCACCAGATCCGCGGAGGCGGCGGCGGTCAGCCGGGCGGCGATGACGTCCCACGGTTTGAGCCGGTCGGACAGCGAGATCACAGCGTAGTCGTGACCGAGCGGAGCGCCTACCCGGCTGGCCACGGCCTGGGCGGCGGTCATCGCCGGAATGACCCGCACCTGAACGCCCGGCCACTGCTTGGCCTCTTCGAGTACGGCGGTGGCCATCGCGAACACGCCCGGGTCGCCCGAGGACACCACCGCGACCGCATGTCCCTGCTCGGCCAGCGAGCACGCCAGCCGCGCCCGCGCGGGTTCGTCGGTGTTGTCGCTGGGATGTCGGCGCTGACCGTCGCGGGCGGGCACGCGGTCCAGGTAGCCTGCGTAACCGATCAGATCGGTCGCGGCCGCGAGTTCCCGCCGGGTCTGCGGCGTCATCCAGTCGGTGTCGCCGGGCCCGAGTCCCACCACCGCCACCGCGCCGGTTGCCGGGCCGCGGTCCCGCCGCCCGCCCGGCAGCATGGCCAGCGAGAAGTAGGGCACGCTGTTCGCGTCGACGTCCGCGGCGGGCAGCACGCGTTCACCGCGGGTGCTGGCCCGCTCCACGTAGAATGCGTCGTCGAGCTTGCCGGCGGCCGAAAGCGCTTCCCGCACATTGGAATACGACCTGCCCAGTTTGAGGATCACGGCGGCGTCGGCGTCGGCCAACCGGCGGGTCAGTTCGGCGGCCGGCAGGGTGCCCGGCAGCACCGACAGCACCTCGTCACCGGCTACCAGTGGTGTGGCGATGGCCGCCGAGGCGGCGCTCACCGAGGTGACCCCGGGCACGATGACCGCGTCGAAGCGCTCCGTCAGGCGGGTGTGCAGGTGCATGTAGGAGCTGTAGAACAGCGGGTCGCCCTCGGCGAGCAGCGCCACGTTGCGTCCGGCGTCCAGGTGTGCCGCGATCCGGCGGGTGGCCTCGGCGTAGAAGTCTTCCAGCGCCCCGGCGTAGCCGCCGGGATGGTCGGTGGACTGGGTGGTCACCGGGTAGATCAGGTGCTCCTCGATCTGACCGGGCCGCAGGTACGGCTCGGCGATTGCCCTCGCGATGCTGTGACCGTGCCGGGCGCTGTGATAGGCCACCACGTCCGCGTCGCCGATCACCCGGGCGGCCTTGACGGTCACCAGCTCCGGGTCACCGGGTCCCAGCCCGACGCCCCACAGGGTGCCTCTGGGGGCGCTTCGCGCGGTGCCTCTGGGGGCGGTCATTCGCTCTCGCTCGCGATCGCGTTGACCGCGGCGGCGGCCATGGCGCTGCCGCCGCGTCGGCCCCGCACGACCAGATAGGACATGCCGCGCGGACGGTCGATGAGCTCCTGCTTGGATTGTGCCGACCCGACGAATCCGACCGGGCCGCCCAGCACCGCGACCGGCGCGGCGACCCCCTCGTCGATCAGCTCCAGCAGGCGGAACAGGGCGGTGGGCGCGTTGCCGATCGCCAGGACCGCGCCGCCCATCCGGTCGGCCCACAATTCCACGCCGGCCGCCGAGCGGGTGGTGCGCTGTCGGGCGGCCAGTTCGGCCGCGCGCGGATCGGCCACCAGTGACACCACTTCGTTGCCGGCGGGCAACCGCGCGGCGGTGATGCCGGCGGCCACCATCGACGAATCGCACAGCACCGGCGCACCGGCGCGCAGGGCGGCGCGGGCCCGCGCCACGACGTCGTCGGTGAAGGCGACGTGACCCGCGACATCGACCTGGCCGCAGGTGTGGATCAACCGGACCACGACCTGCGCGACGTCGGCGGGGAACCGGCCCAGGTCGGCCTCGGCGCGGATGGTCGCGAACGACTGCCGATAGATTTCGGCCGCGTCGCGGATGTAGTCGAGCACCCGATCACCCTAAGGCTCGTCGCGGCGGCGACCCGCCGCGGAGCGCTCCAGCCGGTATCCGTCCCCGGTGGCGACCAGCACCTCGCCGGCCAGCGGGCTGCCGCACGCCCGCTCGCAGCCGACGAAGTGACGGTGCACCGTGGAGTCGGGGTCCAGCGACCGCGCGGCGTCGGCCCGCACATCGGCCACCGAGTGCGCGCACCCGGGTCTGCCGGTGCAGGCGCTGACCGTCAGCCAGGGGGAGTTCTCGTCGAAGACCAGGCCCACGGGCGCCAGCACCCGCACCGCGGCGTCGGCGACGGCTTCGTCGAGGTCGCAGATCAGCACCGAGCGCCACGGTGTGACGACCAGTGGCGCCTGGACGGCGACCAAGTACTCCGCGACGCGTGCGGGCAGCACGCCGAGCGGGACCGCGGCGCCCAGCGTGACGCGGCCGTCGTCCTGGCCTATCCACCCCACCGGGGGGCCGGTGCGGACGGGAAACGTGGGGCCGCGCGGGTCGGCAGCGGGCAGCAGCACGCGCACGTCGGCCAATTCGTTGACCCGCCAAGCCTTTCCGCGCACTTCCAGAAACCGCAGGGCGACGGCGACGAGCGCCTCGATGACGCCGTCGGCGTCAGGTCGCACGCCGGTGTCCCGCCCGGCCAGCAGCAGCGCCACACCGTCGTCGAGCACCTGGGCCCCGACGTCGGCGCCCAGACCGGACACGTCGGCGCGGCCGTCGTCGACACTGAACCAGAATCGGCCGCCCAGTTCGGCCAGCCGCGGCTCGGCGCGGATCGCCGCATCCAGGTCACCGACCCATCCCCGCACGTCGGCTCGCCCGCCGGCGCGGCCGGACAGTGGCGAGGCGACGATGTTGCGAACCCGCTCGTGGGTCGCCGACGGCAGCAGCCCGGCCCCGGCGATCGCCGCGGCGGCCGCCGTCACGTCGGTGATCCCGCGCACCTGAACGTTGCCCCGCACGGTCAGTTCCAGGGTTCCCGAGCCCAGCCCGCCCGCGACGGCGGTCAGCGCTGCCAACTGGTCGGCGGTGATCATGCCGCCGGGCAGTCGCACCCGCACCAGCGCGCCGTCGGCGGCCTGATGCACCTGCAACGCACCCGGACAGGCGTCGGTGTCGCGGGTTCGAGGCATGCCCTACGGTACGACGGAGATCGTGGTCGCGGGCGCTACGGTCTCGGGGGAATATGATGGCCTGGCATGCGTCGCGTGGTGAATTTTGGGGGCGTGGTGCGTACAGACACCTTTTGGGCAGACCCGGTAATCGGTGCTGAGCACGAGCGGCAACGGCGGGCCGGGGCATGAGCCTGCGACAGATCGAGATCCCGGCCGACGACTGGCGGTCGCAAGACACCGCGGTGATGCACAAGACCCTGGCCGACGTGTCTGCGAACCCGGCGGTGGCCCGCGCCTGGCGCGGATCGATCGCGCTGAAATTCGCGGACACCGACAAGTTGGAGGAGCGCCACCCATACATGAACCCGGCGATCACCGGCTTCCTGCACAGGGTGTACTCGGAATTGCCCTACCTGTTGTACTTCCTGAACCCGGATCGGGAGAACGGTGCGCTCGACACGTTCTTCGCGTCGATCGGCGCGCTGTGCCAAACCGACGAGGCGGCCTGGGTGATGTGGTCCGACGATGTCGGGGCGGCGTACTACGCGGCGCTGACCGCGGCCGCCGAGTTCGCGGTCAAGAGCGGCGACGACTGGGTCGCCGTCGTTCGGGGCTACGAGCAGCGCCAGTCGATCTTCGAGGAGATACGCGAGGTGCTGGTCGCGCGCGGTGTCCTGCTGGCGTGAATCGGGCCGGGAATCCGCGCCTTCCGATGCGGTGGGCCGATGCGGTGGGCCGATGCGGTACGAATGATGGGTGGCTGACCCGACCATTTTGCTGCTGTCGACCTCCGACACCGACCTGATCGGTGCCCGCTCCAGCGGCAAGAACTACCGGTGGGCCAACCCGTCGCGGCTCTCCGAAGACGAGCTGGCCTCCCTGCTGGAGAACGCCGCGGTCGTGGTGGTGCGGATCCTGGGCGGCTACCGCGCCTGGCAGAGCGGCATCGACGCGGTGATCGCGAGCGGCGTCCCGGCCGTCCTGGTCAGCGGTGAGCAGGCCGCCGACGCGGAGCTGACCGGCCTGTCGACGGTCGCCGCCGGGATCGCGGTGCAGGCCCACATCTATCTGGCCCACGGCGGCGTGGAAAACCTGCGTCAGTTGCACGCCTTCTTGTCGGACACCGTCCTGATGACGGGCTACGGGTTCGCCGAGCCGATGGCGACCCCCACCTGGGGCGAGCTCGCCCGCGCGGGTGCCGCTGAGCGCGCCGAAGGCCCGACGATCGCGGTGCTCTACTACCGCGCCCAGCAGTTGGCCGGGAACACCGCCTACGTCGAGGCGCTGTGCCGGGCGATCGAGGACGCCGGCGGCCGGCCCCTTCCGCTCTACTGCGCGTCGCTGCGCACCGCCGAACCCGATCTGCTGCAACGGCTTCGCGAGGCCGACGCCATGGTGGTCACCGTGCTCGCGGCCGGGGGACTGAAACCCGCGGCGGTGTCCGCCGGCGGGGACGACGACAGCTGGAACGTCGAACACCTGGCGGCCCTGGACATCCCGATCCTGCAGGGGCTTTGCCTCACCAGCCCGCGCAGGCAGTGGCTGGACAATGACGATGGTCTGAGCCCCCTCGACGTGGCCACCCAGGTGGCGGTGCCCGAGTTCGACGGGCGCATCATCACGGTTCCTTTCTCGTTCAAGGAATTCGACGACGACGGTCTGATCTCGTATGCGGCCGACCCGGAACGCTGCGCGCGGGTGGCGGGACTGGCGATCCGGCACGCGCGGCTGCGGCACGTCGCGCCCGCCGACAAGCGGGTGGCTCTGGTGTTCTCGGCGTACCCCACCAAGCACGCCCGCATCGGCAACGCGGTCGGCCTGGACACCCCGGCCAGCGCGGTCGCTCTGCTGGCGGCGATGCGCGAGCACGGCTACCGGGTGGGCGAGCTGCCCGGTGTGGAGAACGGCGACGGCGACGCGCTGATCCACGCGCTGATCGAACGCGGCGGCCAGGACCCCGACTGGCTCACCGACGGGCAGCTGGCAGGCAACCCGATTCGGTTGCCGGCCAGAGAATATCGTGCGTGGTTCGCCACATTGCCAGCCGAGCTGACCGAGGCCGTGCAGGCGCACTGGGGTCCGCCGCCCGGCGAGCTGTTCGTGGACCGCACCAACGACCCCGACGGTGAGATCGTGATCGCCGCAATGCGATCCGGTAACCTGGTGCTGCTGGTGCAGCCGCCGCGCGGCTTCGGCGAGAACCCCGTCGCGATCTACCACGACCCAGACCTGCCGCCCAGCCACCACTACCTGGCCGCCTACCACTGGCTGGACGCGGGTTTCGGGGCGCACGCGGTGGTGCATCTGGGCAAACACGGCAACCTGGAATGGCTGCCGGGCAAGACGTTGGGCATGTCGGCCGCCTGCGGGCCCGACGCCGCGCTGGGCAACCTGCCGTTGATCTACCCCTTCCTGGTCAACGACCCCGGCGAGGGCACCCAGGCCAAGCGGCGGGCGCACGCGGTGCTCGTCGACCACCTGATCCCGCCCATGGCGCGCGCCGAAACCTACGGCGACATCGCGCGCCTGGAGCAGTTGCTCGACGAGCACGCCAACGTGGCGGCGCTGGATCCCGCCAAGCTGCCCGCCATCCGCCAGCAGATCTGGACGCTGATCCGGGCCGCGAAGATGGACCACGATCTCGGGCTGTCCGAGCGCCCGGCGGAGGACTCGTTCGATGACATGCTGCTGCACGTCGACGGCTGGCTGTGTGAGATCAAGGACGTCCAGATCCGCGACGGCCTGCACATCCTGGGCCAAAAGCCTTCCGGGGAAACCGAACTCGACCTGGTGCTGGCGATCCTGCGGGCCCGGCAGCTATTCGGCGGCGAGCACACACTGCCCGGCCTGCGCCAGGCGCTCGGGTTGGCCGAGGACGGCACCGACGATCGATCCTCGGTCGACGGCGCCGAGGCCGCCGCCCGGGAACTGGTCGCGGCGCTGCAGGCCACCGGTTGGGACGCCGATGCCGTCGACCGGCTCACCGACAACCCCGACGCCGCGGCGGTGCTGCGGTTCGCGGCCACCGAGGTCGTGCCCCGTCTCGCGGGCAGCGCCGCCGAGATCGAGCAGGTACTGCGGGCCCTGGACGGCCACTTCGTCCCGGCCGGGCCATCGGGCTCGCCGCTGCGCGGCCTGGTCAACGTGCTGCCAACCGGGCGCAACTTCTACTCGGTGGACCCCAAGGCGGTGCCGTCCCGGCTGGCGTGGGAAGCCGGTGTGGCGCTTGCAGATTCGCTGCTCGCCCGGTACCGCGACGAGCACGGCCGGTGGCCGCGGTCCGTCGGGCTGTCGGTGTGGGGCACCTCGGCGATGCGCACCTCGGGCGACGACATCGCGGAAGTGCTTGCGCTGCTGGGTGTCCGGCCGGTGTGGGACGACGCGTCGCGGCGGGTCGTCGGCCTGACGCCGATCCCGCCGGCGGAGCTGGGCCGCCCGCGCATCGACGTGACCGTGCGCATCTCGGGGTTCTTCCGGGACGCGTTCCCGCACGTGGTCACGATGCTCGACGACGCGGTGCGGCTGGTCGCCGATCTCGACGAGCCCGCCGCCGACAACTACGTGCGGGCCCACGCCCAGGCCGACCTGGCCCAGCACGGCGACCAGAGGCGCTCGACCACAAGAATTTTCGGTTCCAAGCCGGGTACCTACGGTGCCGGGCTGCTGCAGCTGATCGACAGCCGCAACTGGCGTGACGACGCCGACCTCGCGCAGGTCTACACGGCCTGGGGCGGGTTCGCCTACGGGCGCAACCTGGACGGCCGGGAGGCGGTCGACGACATGAACCGGCAGTACCGTCGGATCGCGGTGGCCGCGAAGAACACCGACACCCGCGAGCACGACATCGCCGACTCCGACGACTACTTCCAGTACCACGGCGGCATGGTGGCCACGGTGCGGGCGCTGACCGGGCAGGCACCGGCCGCCTACATCGGCGACAACACCAGGCCCGACGCGATCCGCACTCGCACGCTCTTGGAGGAGACCACGCGCGTGTTCCGCGCCCGCGTCGTCAACCCCCGCTGGATGGCGGCGATGCGCCGCCATGGATACAAGGGCGCGTTCGAGATGGCCGCGACCGTCGACTACCTGTTCGGCTACGACGCCACCGCTGCGGTGATGGCCGACTGGATGTACGAACAGCTCGCCGAGCGTTACGTGCTGGATCAGGAGAACCGTAAGTTCATGGCGGAGTCCAACCCGTGGGCGTTACACGGCATGGCCGAGCGGCTGCTCGAGGCCGCCGGGCGCGGCATGTGGGCCGACCCCCAACCGGAAACGCTCGACGGTCTGCGCCAGGCGCTGCTGGAAACCGAGGGCGACCTCGAGGGCTGAGCCCCCTCTGGCGCCCGAACGTGACACTGCGGTCACGCTCGGGCCCCACCGTGGCTGCAGGTCACGTTCGAGTCGCCGCGGCGGTAGGTTGAACACCGTGACACCCACCTTTGCCGACCTCGCCAAGTCGCAATACGTCCTGCTGACCACGTTCACCAGGGATGGCCGGCCCAAGCCCACGCCCGTCTGGGCGGCCCTTGACAACAAGGAGAGGGACCGGCTGCTGGTGATCACGCAGGAGAAGTCGTGGAAGGTCAAGCGGATCCGCAACACCCCGCGGGTCACGCTGGCCGCTTGCGACATGCGCGGCAACCCGAAAAGCGAGGCCGTCGAAGGCAGCGCGGCCGTCCTCGACAAGTCGCACACGGGCGCCGTCTACGACGCGATCGGCAGGCGGTACGGCATCGTCGGCAAGGTCTTCAACCTGTTCAGCAAGCTGCGCGGCGGGATGCAGAACAACGTCGGCCTCGAGATCAGGCCCGCCGGAAGTCCCGGCTAGGCCTACGACGCCGTGAGGTGCCGGCGGAAGAACGAGAACACCCGGCTCCACGCGTCCTCGGTCGCCGCTTCGTCGTAGCCGAAGCCGGTGATGCGCAGCAGCGGCTGGGCCGGCAGCTTGTTGGCGAAGCTGTGCCCGGCGTGCGGATAGACCTTGATGTCGGCGGTCACCCCCTTGGCGTCGGTCATTTCGCGCAGCCGCGCCGGCGCGCCGACGCCGAGCGGGTCGCGGGCGCCGAAGCTGGCCACGATCGGGCAAGCGCCGTCCAGCGTCTCGCCGAGGTGGCGCGGCAGCGGAGTGCCGTAGAACGGTGCCGAGGCGCCGAAGCCGCTGGACGCCATCACCAGCGCGAACTGGCCGCCCATGCAGAAGCCCGCGATACCGACCTGTCCGGTGCACTCCGGCATGGCCTGCAGGTGGTCGCGGGCGGCCAGCAGGTCGTCGAGGGAGCGGCCCCGCTGGGTCAGCACCTCCCGTATGACCCGGGTGATGCAGCGGGCGCGGCCGCCCCGGGCGTACAGGTTCGGCGTGATCGCCACGTATCCCGCCCGGGCGATCCGGTCGTTGGTCGCCTCCTTGTCGGGGTTGTAGCCGAACGCGTCGTGGACCACCACCACCCCCGGCCAGGGGCCCTGCCCCGGCGGCAGGCTCAGCAGCGCGTCGATCGGTCCGTCGGGGGTGTTGATCTCGATCGTTGTCATAGCGTCATCTAACTGCAGCCGCGTCGTTCGCCACCAGGGAACTCCGGCCCGGCCCGCAGGCGTTGGCGTCATATGCTGTGGCGGTTGTTGCTGATATATGCCGGTGTCGAACTCGCGGTGATCATCGCGCTGGTGTCGACGATCGGGTTCGGTTGGACCGTGTTGGCGCTGCTGGCCAGCTTCGTGCTCGGGTGGGCCCTGATGGTGCCGATGGCGGGATCGCAACTCGTCCACCACGTGGGCCAGCTGCGATCGGGCCTCAGGAATCCGCGGCGTGCGTTGGGCGACGGAGCCCTGGTGACGGTGGCCACCGGTCTGGTTGTCGTGCCCGGGTTGGTCACCACCGCGTTGGGGATCCTGCTGCTGGTGCCGCCCATCCGGGCCGCCGCCGGTTCGGGACTGGCCGCGGTGACGATGCGCGGCCTGCAGCGGCGGGTGCCGCTGATCACCACTTTCGCGGCCGGTGTACGGCAGGGCGAACCGGGCGGCGAACGCGACTACATCGACTACATCGACGGCGAGGTCATCGACGTGACCGAGGGCGAGCCCCCCACGTTGCCGAACGCCCCGATTGCCGGTGGGCCCCGGGAACGTACCGCGCGAAGCCCCTACTGATCGCCCCGGCACCGCCACGCCCAGGTTTGACTAGGTTTGGCCTGTGACCAAGCTGCTGGTCAACGGCCGGGTGCACAGCCCGACCCACCCGGATGCCACCGCCATGGCGGTGCGCGGGGGCGTCGTCGTCTGGCTGGGCAGCGACGCCGTCGGCCGCGAGCAGTTCCCCGACGCCACCGTGGAAAATCTCGACGGCGGGTTCGTCGCGCCGGCGTTCGTGGACAGCCATGTTCACCTCAGCGCGATCGGCCTGGCGCTCAGCGGCCTGGACCTGCGGGCGGCCACCTCGCGTGCGCACTGCCTGAAGATGATCGGCGACCATGCGGCCGCCCATCCCGGCCTGCCGGTGTGGGGGCACGGCTGGGACGAATCGGCGTGGCCGGACAACGATGCCCCCGGCACCGTCGACCTCGACGGCGTGCTCGGCGACCGGCCCGCCTACCTGGCCCGCGTCGACGTCCACTCCGCCCTCGCCTCGACCGCGCTGCGGCGGCTGGTTCCCGGCCTGGCCGCCGCCGCCGGTTTCGCCCCCGAGCGGCCACTGACCGGCGACGCGCATCACCTGGTTCGGGCCGTCGCCCGGGGCCTGCTCACCGATACGCAGCTGGCCGAGGCGCGGGCGGCCGCGCTGCGGGCCGTCGCCGCGTCCGGGATCGTCGCCGTGCACGAATGCGCCGGTCCCGAGATCGGGGGCCTCGACGACTGGCTGCGGCTGTGCGCGCCGGACCGCAACGTCCAGGGCGTCCCGGGAGTGGAGGTGATCGGCTACTGGGGCGAGGCGGTCACCACCCCGGCTCGGGCCCGAGCGCTGCTGGATGAGACGGGCGCTCGCGGGCTGGCCGGCGATCTGTTCGTGGACGGGGCGCTGGGGTCGCGCACCGCCTGGTTGCACGAGCCCTACACCGACGCGCCCGACCGCGTCGGCAGCTGCCACCTGGACCCCGACGCCGTCGAAGCGCACGTGCGGGCATGCACGCAGGCGCAGGTCACGGCCGGCTTCCACGTCATCGGCGATGCCGCGGTCACGGCCGTCGTCGCGGCGTTCGAGGCGGTGGTCGCCGACCTGGGCATGGCCGCGGTCGCCCGATGCGGGCACCGGCTCGAGCACCTCGAGATGGTCACCGCCGAGCAGGCCGCCAAACTGGGCGCCTGGGGCGTCATCGCCAGCGTGCAGCCCAATTTCGACGCGCTGTGGGGCGGGCCCACCGGCATGTACGCGCAGCGGCTCGGCGCCGAGCGGGGCAGCCGGCTCAACCCGTTCGCGCTGTTAGCATCCCAAGGCGTGCCCCTCGCCCTCGGTTCCGATGCCCCGGTCACGGGCTTGGACCCGTGGGTGAGCGTCCGCGCCGCGGTCAACCATCGCACCGCGGGAAGCGCAATCTCGCCCCGGGCCGCATTCGCCGCCGCGACCCGCGGCGGCTGGCGCGCGAGCGGGGCGCTCGACGCCAGGGCGGGGACCCTGGTGCCCGGCGCGCCGGCGTCATACGCCGTGTGGGACGCCGGGCCCCTGGACACCCGGGCGGCGCCCGACGGTGTGCAGCGCTGGTCCACCGACCCGCGCTCCCGGGTTCCGGCGTTGCCCCGACTCGGCGCCGGCGACCCCGTGCCACGCTGCCGGCAAACCGTGCATCGGGGCGCTGTCATCCATGGTTAGGGGCTGGTTCGCCCGCGACGCGCGCCCCGCGGCTGCCGACGAGACCGTCGCGGCCGACGACGAGTCCGCCGCCGACGCGCCGCCGGAGCCCGCGGAAGCGCCGGCGGGGGAACACGGGCCCCAGCCCGTCCCCGCCGGTCCGGCCCTGGCCGCACGCCTGGGTGCCGCGACGCACCGGGCCGCGCTGGGGCTGGGTGCCGCGGTGGCGGCCCGGCTGCCCGCGGTCCGGGCCGCGATGCTGCCTAGGCTGCCTCGGTTGCTGCTGGCCGTCGCGGGCGGTTTGTTGCTGTGCGCGAGCTTTCCGCCCCTGAACTGGTGGTGGGCCGCCATCATCGCCGCCGCGCTACTGGCCTGGGTGCTCACGCACCGCGCCACGACACCGGTCGGTGGCCTGGGCTACGGCTTTCTGTTCGGGCTGGCGCTCTACCTGCCGCTGCTGCCGTGGATCAGCGCTCTGGTGGGCGCCATGCCCTGGCTGGTGCTGGCGGCGACGTGCGCGTTGTTCCCGGGCCTGTTCGGGTTGTTCGCCGTCGTGGTGCGCCGGCTGCCCGGCTGGCCGATCTGGTTCGCCGTGCTGTGGGCGGCCCAGGAGTGGTTGAAGGCGAACTATCCGTTCGGGGGCTTCCCGTGGGGGTCGGTTGCGTTCGGCCAATCCGACGGGCCGTTCCTGCCGCTGGCCCATCTCGGCGGTGTGGCGCTGCTGTCGACGGCGATCGTGCTGGTGGGGTTCAGCGCCACGGCGATCACGCGGGAGATCGTCGCGTGGTGGCCGCGGGGCGGCCGAGCGCAAGCACGCACCGACCGCGAAGTCGACCGGCCGCCCGCCGTCGTGTTGCCGGGCGTGTGCATCTGCGTGGCGTTGTTGGCCGCGGTCGCGGTCTGGCCCCAGGTGCGGCACGCCGGGACCGGCGCGGGCGGGGAACCGCCGGTCACCGTCGCGGCGGTGCAGGGCAACGTGCCGCGGCTGGGTCTCGGTTTCAACGAGCAACGGCGCGCGGTGCTGGACAACCACGTCCGGGAAACGCTGCGGCTGGCCGAGGACGTGCGGTCAGGGGCAGCTCCGCAACCCCAGTTCGTGATCTGGCCGGAGGATTCGTCGGACATCGACCCGTTGGTCAACGCCGACGCCGCCCAACAGATCGCGAAAGCCGCCACGGCCATCCACGCGCCGATCCTCGTCGGCACCGTGCTCGGCATCCCGGGCCGCCCGGCAGACGACCCCGAATACACCAACACCGTGATCGTCTGGAACCCCGTCACCGGTCCGGCCGACCGCCACGACAAGGAGATCGTGCAACCGTTCGGCGAGTACCTGCCGATGCCGTGGCTGTTCAGGCACCTCTCCGGGTACGCCGGCCTGGCCGGCCACATGGTTCCGGGCCGAAGCAGCGGGGTTGTGCACATCGGTGGGGTGCCCGTGGGGGTGGCGACCTGCTGGGAGGTGATCTTCGACCGCGAGCCGCGTGAGGCGGTGCTGCACGGCGCCCAGCTGCTGGCCGTGCCCAGCAACAACGCCACCTTCAACAAGACGATGAGCGAGCAGCAACTCGCGTTCGCCAAGGTTCGGGCCGTGGAGCACGACCGGTTCGTCGTGGTGGCCGGCACCACCGGCGTCAGCGCCGTGATCGCGCCGGACGGCGGCGAGCTGGTGCGCACGGAGTTCTTCGAACCCGCCTATCTCGACATGCAGGTGCGGCTCAAGACCCGGCTGACGCCAGCAACCAGATGGGGCCCGACGCTGCAATGGGTTCTGGTCGCGGTGGCCGGGGCGGTCATCCTGGCCGGGATACGGCACAATGGGTGGTTCCCGCGTCCGATTCGGCTCAGGTCCAGAACGGGCGACCCGGACGACGACGCACCGCCTGACGAGGGCGGTTCGGATTCGCAGGACCCCCCGCCCGACGACGGCGGCGACCAGGTCCCGCCCGACGAGGGCGGTGACTACACTCCGCTCCACCGGAGCGGCCGACAACCGCGTTACTTCGGGCGACACAGAGGAGCTAAATGACCACCGCCCAGCCGGCGCCGCAGGCCCCGGGCAACCGTCCAAGCCAGCGCACGCTGGTGATCATCCCGACCTTCAACGAGCGGGAGAACCTGCCGTTGATCCACGACCGGTTGAAGAAGGCGTGCCCGGGAGTGCACCTGCTCATCGTCGACGACAGCAGCCCCGACGGCACCGGCCAACTCGCCGACGAGCTGGCCGCCGCCGATCCCGGCCGCACGTTCGTGCTGCACCGCACCGCCAAGGACGGCCTGGGCGCCGCGTATCTGGCGGGTTTCGGCTGGGGTCTGAGCCGGGACTACTCGGTGCTGGTGGAGATGGACGCGGACGGCAGCCATGCGCCCGAACAGCTGCACCGTTTGCTGGATGCCGTCGACGCGGGTGCTGACCTGGCCATCGGCTCGCGCTACGTCGCCGGGGGGACCGTCCGGAACTGGCCGTGGCGGCGCCTGGCCCTGTCCAAGACCGCCAACACCTACTCGCGGGTGGCGCTGGGCATCGGCGTCCACGACATCACCGCCGGTTACCGGGCCTACCGCCGCGAGGTGCTCGAGAAGATCGACCTCGACCGCGTGGAATCCAAGGGTTACTGCTTCCAGATCGACCTGACCTGGCGTACCGCGTGCAATGGGTTCGTCATCGTCGAGGTGCCGATCACCTTCACCGAACGCGAACTCGGCGTCTCGAAGATGAGCGGATCCAACATCCGCGAGGCGCTGATCAAGGTCACGCGGTGGGGCATCGAGGGTCGCACGGCGCACGCCCGCGGGACACGCGCTCCCGACCGAGCCTGATCCCTCCGCCGCGCCGCGTCAGCCGCGGCGGCGCGACCTGATCAGCTCGAGCCGCTCTTTGAGCAGCTCTTCGAGTTCTTCGACGGAGCGGCGCTCCAACAGCATGTCCCAGTGGGTACGCGGCGGCTTGACCTTCTTCGGCTCGGGCAGATCGCCCTCGATCAGGGTGCCTTCCATGCCGTTCCGGCACAGCCAGGTGCCGGGGATGTCGGCGTCGTCGGCGAACGGAACCTCGAACTCCTCGCCGTTCTCGGTGCGGTACCGGGCTATCTGACGCGGCGCCAGATCGTGGTTACGGTCGGTCTCGTAGCTGACGGCGCCGAGGCGACTACCCCGCAGGACTCGATCAGCCATAGGTGCTACTCCTTTGGACCTCTGAGCTCTCGTGGGCTCTGTGGTGGCAGTTCTTTTCGGACGTCTCTTCGCATGGCAAACGTGGCGACGGCCCGGGTAGTTCCCCGGGCCCGGCGCGGAATGCGCGCGACGCAGCCACTCATGATACCCGCATAGCGGCTCGACAAGCGTTGAGCGGGCTAAAGTCGCAGGCGTGACGCGCCGCGACCGACCCCAACCGTGCCGCTGGTGCGGCCGGAACGTCGCCGACGCCGGGATGGGCCGCCGTCGCCAGTATTGCCGGCAGTCCTGTCGGCAGCGGCTACGAGCAGCGGGCGTCGCTGAGCCGTGCCGGGGGCGGCGCCGTGCCCGAGGACGCCGTGGTCCTGTCGGCCGACGACGCGGCGGACCTCGCTGACCGGGTCTATCAGGTGCGTTGTGCGGCCGAGGACGTCGTCACCGCGCTCGACGAGGGTGCCGGGGCGGTGGAACTTCGCGAGCTGTGCGACACGCTGATCGCGGCCGCCCGGGCCGCCGACGGCTGGCGCCGGGTGGGGGCCTGACCGTGTCCTTTGTCGCCCGGGCACCCGATTGCCCGCGTAACCGCCTTCGGCCGCCGGCCGGGTACAGTCGCGCCATGGACGCCGCGCCGAATATGTCCTCGTTTCCGGGGGTCAGCGGGACGAATCAGTCACCGGGCAGGCCGGCGCGCGCCATCGCATGCACTCGGCTGCCTTCCACATGTCGATGCCGGTCCTCCTCGAGAAGCCGGGAGTATCGGACGTTTTGAAATCCTGCCGGAGTTGGCCATACTCACCAGCGGACTTGGGTCGGAGAGCAGCACGACGTTGGTCGCAAAGACCATGACATCGCGTCGTACGGCAGCTCCCGTGAGTTGGCGACAGCCGCATCCGGCGGGCCACAGCCACCAATAGGCGAGGGTTAGGGCGAGGGATAGTGATGGTTGATCAACTCCAGCATGCGACCGAGGCGCTGCGTAAAGCTCTGGGGCAGGTCGAACGCCTGAAGCGGACCAACCGCGCGTTGCTGGAGCGGTCCGGCGAGCCGATCGCGATCGTCGGTATGTCGTGCCGTTTCCCCGGCGGGGTCGACACCCCGGAAGACCTGTGGCAGATGGTCGCCGACGGCCGCGACGTCATGTCGGATTTCCCGACCGACCGCGGCTGGGATCTGGCCGGATTGTTCGACCCCGACCCCGACGCGCGCCACAAGACCTACACCCGCACCGGCGGATTCGTCGACGGTGTCGCCGACTTCGATCCCGGGTTCTTCGGGATCGGCCCCAGCGAGGCGCTGGCCATGGACCCCCAACAACGCATGTTCCTCGAGCTGTCCTGGGAAGCGTTGGAGCGGGCCGGGATTGACCCGGGCGGGCTGCGCGGCAGCGCCACCGGCGTGTTCGCCGGGGTGATGACGCAGGGCTACGGCATGTTGGCCGAGGAGATCGAGGGCTACCGGCTCACCGGCATGACTTCCAGTGTGGCTTCGGGGCGGGTGTCGTATGTGCTGGGCCTGGAGGGCCCGGCGGTGTCGGTGGACACGGCGTGCTCGTCGTCGCTGGTGGCGTTGCACATGGCGGTGCAGTCGCTGCGCTCGGGGGAGTGCGACCTGGCTTTGGCCGGCGGGGTCACCGTCAACGCCACACCCGCGGTTTTCGTGGAGTTCAGCCGCTGGCGCGGACTGTCGGTCGACGGCCGCTGCAAGGCCTACGCCAACGCCGCCGACGGGGTCGGCTGGTCGGAGGGTGGCGGGATGCTGGTGGTGGAGCGGCTCTCGGACGCGCGCCGGTTGGGTCATCCGGTGCTGGCGGTGGTGCGGGGTTCGGCGGTCAACCAGGACGGGGCCTCCAACGGGCTGACCGCGCCCAACGGGCCGTCTCAGCAGCGGGTGCTGCGCGCAGCGCTGGCCAACGCAGGGCTTTCGACGGGCGATGTCGACGTGGTCGAGGGGCACGGCACCGGCACGCCGCTGGGCGACCCGATCGAGGCGCAGGCGTTGCTGGCCACCTACGGGCAGGACCGCGACGAGCCGCTGTGGCTGGGGTCGGTGAAGTCCAACATGGGGCATACGCAGGCCGCGGCCGGGGTGGCCGGGGTGATCAAGATGGTGTTGGCGATGCGCCACGAGATGCTGCCGGCGACATTGCATGTCGATGAGCCGAGCGCGCATGTGGATTGGTCGGCGGGCTCGGTGGCGCTGTTGACCGAGGCGCGAACCTGGAAAAGCGAGGATCGGCCCCGACGGGCGGGGATCTCGTCGTTCGGGATCAGCGGCACCAACGCGCACGTGATCCTGGAGGCCGCGCCGCCGGCGGAGGTGGTCGAGGCTGCTCGGCCGCCGGTGGTGCCGTGGGTGGTCTCGGCGAAGTCGGCGACGGCGTTGCGGGCCCAGGCGGCCCGGTTGGCCGCGCATCTGGCCGCGCACCCCGAGCTCGACGTGGCCGATGTGGGGTGGTCGTTGGCGGGCCGGTCGGTGTTCGAGCATCGCGCGGTGGTAATTGGTGCGGATCGGGATCGGTTGCTGGCCGGCCTCGACGAGCTGGCGCGCGATGACCTGGCCGGTTCGGTCGTGCGGGGCAGCGCCACACCGGTGGGCAAGACCGTCTTCGTGTTCCCCGGCCAAGGCTCCCAATGGCTGGGGATGGGCGTCCAATTGCTCGACACCGCACCGGTTTTCGCGCAGCAGATGGCGGCGTGCGCGGACGCGTTCTCGGAGTTCGTCGACTGGTCGCTGATCGACGTGCTACGCGGGGCGCCGGGCGCCCCGGGCATCGACCGCGTCGACGTGGTGCAGCCGGTGCTGTTCGCGGTGATGGTTTCGCTGGCCGAGATGTGGAAGTCGGTCGGCGTGCACCCGGACGCCGTGATCGGCCATTCACAGGGCGAGATCGCCGCGGCCCACGTCGCCGGGGCGCTGTCCCTGCGCGATGCCGCCCGCGTGGTGACGTTGCGCAGCAAGCTGTTGCGGTCACTGGCCGCTCCCGGTGGCATGGTGTCCATCGCCTGCGGCGCCGAACGGGCACGGCAGTTGTCGGCGCCCTACGGTGACCGGATCGGCATCGCTGCCGTCAACGGCCCGGCGGCCGTGGTGGTCTCGGGCGAAGTGGGCGCACTGGAGGACCTGATGCGGGTCTGCGCCGGCCAGGAACTGCGCACCCGCCGGATCGATGTGGACTACGCGTCGCATTCGGTCGAGGTCGAAGCCATCCGTGCGGAACTCATCGAGGCGCTGTCCGGTGTCGAACCGCGTTCCACGCGCACCGCCTTCTTCTCCACGGTCACCGGAAGCCGTGTGGACACAGCGGGTCTGGACGCGGAGTACTGGTACCGCAACATCCGTCAGACGGTGCAGTTCGAGCAGGCCGTCCGCAGCGCGTGCGAACACGGGTATCGCGCGTTCATCGAATCCAGTCCACATCCGGCCCTGATCGCCGGGCTCGAGGACATCGCTAACGACTGCGCCGGTGGTGACGCCCAGGCGATCGTGGTGCCCACCTTGGGCCGCGAGGAGGGCGGGCTGGAGCGCTTTTTCGCGTCGGTCGCCGCCGCATTCGTGGCGGGTGTGGGCGTCGATTGGCGCGGCGTACTGGACGGGGCGCACCTCGTCGAGCTGCCGACCTATGCCTTCGAGCGGCGACGGTTCTGGCTCTCGAACGAAGGCTTCGGGGCCGACGCCGCCGGTCTGGGCCTCGGCGCGGGCGATCACGCCCTGCTCGGTGCGGTGGTGGAGTTGCCGGCCTCCGGCGGGGTGGTGCTCACCGGCCGGCTGGCGCCCGGCGCGCACGAGTGGCTGGCCGACCACGCGGTCTCCGGGGTGGCGGTGTTCCCCGGTACCGGCTTCGTGGAGTTGGCGATCCGCGCCGGCGACGAGGTCGGCTGCCCGGTCATCGAGGAGTTGACGCTGCGGGCGCCGCTGCTGTTGCCGGCTCCCGGAGAGTCCGCGGCGCTGCAAGTCGTGGTGGGCGCCCCCGAGGACTCGGGACGGCGCAGCGTTTCGGTGTATTCCCGCTCCGACTCGGCCCCGGGTTCGGGTTGGGTGTGCCACGCCGAGGGCGTGCTGAGTTCGGGGGCGGTCGCGCCGGGCGCGGACCTGTCGGTGTGGCCGCCGGCCGGCGCGGTCGCCGTGGATCCGCGCGGCGGGTACGAGCGGCTGGCGGCCCGCGGATACGAATACGGCCCGGCATTCCGGGGATTGACCGCGGTATGGGTTCGCGGCGACGAGGTGTTCGCCGAGGTGCAGTTGCCCGATGCCGCCGGTGGTATCAACGGATTCGGGGTGCATCCGGCGCTGCTCGACGCGGCGCTGCACGCGCTGATCGTGGCCGGCGAGACCGCCGGCCGGCCCGCCTCCCAGACAGCGGAAGTGCTGCTGCCGTTCTCGTGGCAGAACGTGGCGCTGCACGCGGCGGGTGCGACAGGGGTGCGGGCCCGGGTCGCGCCCGCCGGACAGTCGGCCGTATCCATCGAGCTCGCCGACGGGTTGGGCTTGCCGGTGTTGTCGGTGGGTGCGATGGTGGCCCGCCCGGTCAGCGATCAGCAGCTGCGGGCGGCGGTTTCGGGTTCGGGTCCCGACCGGCTGTTCGAACTGATCTGGTCGCCGGCGGCGACGACGCCGGCCAAGAACGAACTGCCCTCTTACGAAGTCTTCGAATCCGTTGCGGCTGAGGTGCTCCCGCTGTCCGACGTCTATGCGCGTACGCACCAGGCGCTGGCCGCCGTGCAGTCCTGGGTCACCGAGCGCGACTCCGGTGTGCTTGTGGTGTCCACCTGGGGTGCGGTGGCGTTGCCGGGGGAGGACGTCACCGATCTGGCGGGCGCGGCGGTGTGGGGGTTGGTGCGTGCGGCGCAGACCGAGCATCCCGGCCGGATTGTGCTTGTGGATGCCGATGTGCCGCTGGGTGATTCGGCGGTGGCCGCGGTGCTGGCGGCGGGTGAGCCGCAGGTGGTGCTGCGCGAGGGGACGGTATACACGGCCCGGGTGCGCGGGAGCCGCGCGGCCGGGGGCGTGCTGGTGCCCCCCGCTGACGGGCCGTGGCGGCTGGGCCTGAGCAGCGCCGGCACATTCGAAAACCTGCAACTGGAACCGGTTCCCAACGCCGATGCGCCATTGGAGCCGGGCCAGGTTCGAGTCGCCGTGCGCGCCGTCGCCGCCAACTTCCGCGACATCATGGTCACCCTGGGCATGTTCACCCACGACGCACTGCTCGCCGGAGAGGGCGCCGGCGTGGTGGTCGAGGTCGGCCCGGGAGTCACCGAATTCGCCGTCGGCGACTCGGTGTTCGGCTTCTTCCCGGACGGCAACGGCACGCGGGTCGCCGGCGACGTGCGACTGCTGCTTCCCATGCCCGGCGACTGGTCCTATGCCGAAGCCGCCGCCATATCCGCGGTGTTCATGACCGCGTACTACGCGTTCGTGCACCTCGCCGACGCCCAACCGGGCCAACGGGTGCTGATTCATGCCGGCACCGGCGGGGTGGGGATGGCCGCGGTGCAGTTGGCGCGGCATCTGGGCTTGGAGGTGTTCGCCACGGCCAGCCAGGGCAAGTGGGACACCTTGCGGGCGATGGGTTTCGACGACGATCACATCTCGGATTCGCGGAGCCTGGTGTTCGAGGACAAGTTCCGTGCGGTCACCGGTGGGCGTGGTTTCGATGTGGTGCTGGACTCGCTGGCCGGTGAGTTCGTGGATGCGTCGCTGCGTTTGGTGGCCCCCGGTGGGGTGTTCTTGGAGATGGGCAAGACCGACATCCGCGACCCGCAGGCCATCGCCGAGGAGTATCCCGGGGTGCGGTACCGCGCCTTCGACCTCTTCGAACCTGGCCGCGTCCGCATGCACCAATACATGCTCGAACTCGCCGAGTTGTTCGAGGCGGGGGTGCTGCGGCCGCTGCCGGTGACGACGTTCGACGTGCGGCGCGCCCCAGCGGCGTTGCGGTATCTGAGCCAGGCTCGTCATGTCGGCAAGGTCGTGATGACCATGCCGGGTGGTGCGCTGGGGACGGGCACGGTGCTGGTGACCGGCGGCACGGGGATGGCGGGTTCGGCGCTGGCGCGGCATGTGGTTGCCCGGCACGGGGTGCGTCACCTGGTGTTGGTGAGCCGGCGTGGGCCGGAGGCGCCGGGGGCTGCGGAGTTGGTGGCGGAGTTGGGTGCCGCCGGTGCCGAGGTGCAGGTGGTGGCCTGTGATGCGGCCGATCGTGAGGCGTTGGCGAAGGTGATCGCCGATATTCCGGTGCAGCATCCGCTTTCGGCCGTCGTGCACGCCGCCGGGGTGCTCGATGACGCCGTGGTGACGTCGTTGACGCCCGAGCGTGTGGACGCGGTGTTGCGGGCCAAGGTGGATGCGGCGTGGAATCTGCACGAGTTGACCCGCGACCTGGATGTGTCGGCGTTCGTGCTGTTCTCGTCGCTGGCCGCGCTGGCGGGTTCCTCGGGGCAGGCCAACTACGGTGCGGCCAACGCGTTCCTGGACGGGTTGGCCGCGCACCGGCGGGCCCGTGGCCTGCCGGCGATCTCGCTGGGCTGGGGCCTGTGGGAGCAGGCCAGCGCCATGACCGGGGGACTGGGCACCGCCGGACGCGCCCGTCTGGGTCGCGATGGAATCCTGGCCCTGTCCTCCGAAGAGGCGCTGGAGTTGTTCGACACCGCGCTCGTCCTCGACGAGCCGTTCGTCGCACCGGCCCGCATCGACCTCGGTGTGCTGCGAGCGCACGCCGCTGTGGTCCCGCCGATGTTCAGCGAGCTCGTCGCCGCGCCCACCCGCCGCCAGGTCGACGACTCACTGGCCGCTGCGGAGTCGAAATCGGCTCTGGCGCAGCGTCTGCACGGGCTGCCCGAATCCGAACAACACGCCGTCGTGTTGGACTTGGTGCGATCCAACATCGCCACCGTGCTGGGCAACGTCAGCCCCGAGGCCATCGACCCCGACAAGGCCTTCCAGGAACTGGGCTTCGACTCGCTCAGTGCGGTCGAGATGCGCAACCGGCTCAAGACCGCTACCGGACTGGCGCTGTCGCCGACCCTCATCTTCGACTACCCGACCCCCAACGGGCTGGCCAAGTACATCTGCGCCGAACTCGCCGGTGTCCCACAGGAAGTCACCTACGCGCCGGCGGTGCGCGTCACAGGCGACGACCCGATCGCGATCGTCGGCATGTCGTGTCGCTATCCGGGTGAGGTGAATTCGCCCGACGATCTCTGGGCCATGCTGGTCGAGGGCCGCGACGTGCTCAGCGAGTTCCCCAGCGACCGTGGCTGGGACCTGCCCGGGTTGTACAACCCGGACCCCGACGTCCCGGGCGCCTGCTACACCCGCATCGGCGGGTTCGTCGACGGTGTCGCCGACTTCGATCCCGGGTTCTTCGGGATCGGCCCCAGCGAGGCGCTGGCCATGGACCCCCAACAACGCATGTTCCTCGAGCTGTCCTGGGAAGCGTTGGAGCGGGCCGGGATTGACCCGGGCGGGCTGCGCGGCAGCGCCACCGGCGTGTTCGCCGGGGTGATGACGCAGGGTTATGGCATGTTCGCCGCCGAGCCGGTGGAGGGCTTCCGGTTGACGGGTCAGCTCTCGAGCGTGGCTTCGGGGCGGGTGTCGTATGTGCTGGGGCTGGAGGGCCCGGCGGTGTCGGTGGACACGGCGTGCTCGTCGTCGCTGGTGGCGTTGCACATGGCGGTGCAGTCGCTGCGCTCGGGGGAGTGCGACCTGGCTTTGGCCGGCGGGGTCACCGTCAACGCCACACCCGACATCTTCGTGGAGTTCAGCCGCTGGCGCGGACTGTCGGTCGACGGCCGCTGCAAGGCCTACGCCAACGCCGCCGACGGCACCGGCTTCTCGGAGGGCGGCGGGATGCTGGTGGTGGAGCGGCTCTCGGACGCGCGCCGGTTGGGTCATCCGGTGCTGGCGGTGGTGCGGGGTTCGGCGGTCAACCAGGACGGGGCCTCCAACGGGCTGACCGCGCCCAACGGGCCGTCTCAGCAGCGGGTGCTGCGCGCAGCGCTGGCCAACGCCGGCCTGAGCGCGGCCGAGGTGGACGTGGTCGAGGGGCACGGCACCGGCACGACGTTGGGCGACCCGATCGAGGCGCAGGCGTTGCTGGCCACCTACGGGCAGGACCGCGACGAGCCGCTGTGGCTGGGGTCGGTGAAGTCCAACATGGGGCATACGCAGGCCGCGGCCGGGGTGGCCGGGGTGATCAAGATGGTGTTGGCGATGCGCCACGAGATGCTGCCGGCGACATTGCATGTCGATGAGCCGAGCGCGCATGTGGATTGGTCGGCGGGCTCGGTGGCGCTGTTGACCGAGGCGCGAACCTGGAAAAGCGAGGATCGGCCCCGACGGGCGGGGATCTCGTCGTTCGGGATCAGCGGCACCAACGCGCACGTGATCCTGGAGGCCGCGCCGCCGGCGGAGGTGGTCGAGGCTGCTCGGCCGCCGGTGGTGCCGTGGGTGGTCTCGGCGAAGTCGACGACGGCGTTGCGGGCCCAGGCGGCCCGGTTGGCCGCGCATCTGGCCGCGCACCCCGAGCTCGACGTGGCCGATGTGGGGTGGTCGTTGGCGGGCCGGTCGGTGTTCGAGCATCGCGCGGTGGTGGTCGGTGCGGATCGGGATCGGTTGCTGGCCGGCCTCGACGAGCTGGCGCGCGATGACCTGGCCGGTTCGGTCGTGCGGGGCAGCGCCACACCGGTGGGCAAGACCGTCTTCGTGTTCCCCGGCCAAGGCTCCCAACTGCTCGGCATGGGCAGGGAACTGCACGGCGAATACCCGGTCTTCGCCGAGGCCCTCGACGCCGTCGTGGCCGAACTCGACCGACACCTGCTGCGCCCACTGCGCGAGGTGATGTGGGGCCACGACGAGAATCTGTTGAACACCACCGAATTCGCCCAGCCCGCGCTGTTCGCGGTCGAGGTGGCGTTGTTCCGGCTCCTCGAATCCTGGGGCGTGCGGCCCGACTTCGTCATGGGTCACTCGGTCGGCGAACTGTCGGCAGCGCATGTCGCCGGCGTCCTGTCGCTGCAGAACGCCGCGGTGCTGGTGGCGGCCCGGGGCCGCTTCATGCAGGCCCTCCCGGCGGGTGGGGCGATGTTCGCCGTGCAGGCCACCGAGGAGGAAGTGCGGCCGCTGCTGGGCGACCGGGTTGGTCTCGCCGCGGTCAACGGGCCCGCCTCCGTGGTGATTTCGGGTGCCGAAGACAGTGTGGTCGCGATCGCCGAGCGGTTCCGCGGGGAAGGCCGCCGAGTGCACCGGCTGGCCGTCTCGCACGCCTTCCACTCACCGTTGATGGAGCCGATGGTCGATGAATTCGGGGCGGTCGCCGCCGGGCTCGCCACTGCGGCGGCCGGTATTCCGATCATCTCCAACGTGACCGGGCAACTGGCCGCAGACGACTATGCCTCGCCGTCGTACTGGAAACGCCACATCCGCGAAGCAGTCCGGTTCGCCGACAGCATCCGCTTCGCGCACTCCGCCGGGGTGAGCCGATTCCTGGAAGTGGGCCCCGGCGGCGGCCTGGCAGCGGCGATCGAAGCGTCGCTGTCCGATACGCCCGTGCTGACGGCGTCGGTGCTTCGCAAGGATCGCCCCGAGCCGGTGACGCTGGCCAACGCGCTCGCACAAGGATTCGTCACCGGCATGGACGTGGACTGGCGCCGCGCGATCGGAACGGCCAACCTCGTCGAACTGCCCACCTACGCCTTCGAGCGGCGCCGCTTCTGGCTCTCCGGTGGCGGTGGGGCCGCCGACGCCGCCGGTCTGGGGCTGGGCGTCAGCGAGCACCCGCTGCTGGGCGCGGTGGTCGAGTTGCCGGCATCGGGCGGGGTGGTGCTCACGGGCCGGTTGTCGGCCGGCACACAGGGCTGGCTGTCCGATCACGCCGTCGGTGGCACCGTGCTGTTTCCCGGTGCGGGATTCGTGGAGTTGGCGATCCGCGCCGGCGACGAGGTGGGCTGCGGAGTGGTCGAGGAGTTGAACCTGGCTGCTCCGCTGATTCTGCCGGCCGGGACCGCTGGCGGCTCGGTTGCGGTGCAGGTGGTGGTCGGTGGCCCCGGCGAGTCGGGCACCCGCACGGTCTCGGTGTTCTCGCGCGCCGAAACGAGCTCCGCCTGGCTCCTGCACGCCGAGGGGGTGCTGGGTGCGGGATCGGTCGAGGCCAGCGCGGACCTGTCGGCCTGGCCGCCGGCGGGGGCCGTACCGGTGGACATCGGCGAGGGCTACGAGCTTCTGGCCCGACGCGGCTACGGGTACGGGCCGGCATTCCGTGGTCTGACCGCGATGTGGCGGCGCGGCGACGAAGTGTTCGCCGAGGTGGCCCTGCCGGCCGACGCCGGGCTGTCCGTGGCCGGCTTCGGAATCCATCCGGTCCTGCTGGATGCGGCGCTGCACGCGGTGATCCTGGCGTCCAGGGAGGGCGAATTGCCCGAAGGCTCGGTGCTGGTGCCCTTCTCCTGGCAGCGCGTCTCGTTGCACGCCGCGGGCGCAGAGGCGCTACGGGCGCGTATTGCGCCGTCGGGTCCGTCGGCGATGTCGATCGACCTCGCCGACGGGTTGGGGTTGCCGGTGCTGTCGGTGTCGACGATGGTGGCGCGGCCGGTCAGCGATCAGCAGCTACTGGCGGCGGCTTCGAACTCGGGCCCGGATCGCATCTTCGAGGTCGTCTGGTCCGCGCAGCCCGCGGAGGAGGTGCGGCCGGTCTCGGTGTTCGCCTGGGGAACAACGGTCTTCGATACCACCGAGGTCGAGCCCGCGGCGTATCTGTTCGACTCTCCGCCGGTGACCGACGACGTCGTCGCGGACGTCTATGCGGCCACACGTGCCGTGCTGAACGTATTGCAAACGTGGTTGGCCGGCAACGGGTCGGCGATGCTGGTGGTGTCGACCCGGGGTGCGGTGGCGTTGCCGGGTGAGGACGTCACCGATCTGGCGGGCGCGGCGGTTTGGGGGTTGGTGCGTGCGGCGCAGACCGAGCATCCCGGCCGGATCGTGCTCGTGGATACCGATGTGCCGCTGGACGATTCGGCCGCGGCCGCGGTGCTGGCGGCGGGTGAGCCGCAGGTGTTGCTGCGCGAGGGGACGGTGTACACGGCCCGGGTGCGCGGGAGCCGCGCGGTCGGCGGTGTGCTCGTGCCGCCCGGTCGGGGGCCGTGGCGACTGGGCATGAGCGGTCAGGGCACATTAGAGGACGTCAGACTCGAGCCCATCCCCGACGCCGACGTGGCGTTGGCGCCCGGGCGGGTTCGCGTCGCACCGTCGGTCGTCGCCGCCAACTTCCGCGACGTCATGATCGCGCTGGGCCTCTACCCCGACCCCGACGCGGTCATGGGCGTCGAGGCCTCCGGCGTGGTGATCGAAACCGCCTCCGCCGATGGTCGTTTTGCGGTGGGCGACCGCGTGATGGGGCTGTTCCCGGAAGGCACCGGGACGGTCGCCGTGACGGATCAGCGGCTGCTGGTGAAGGTGCCTTCGGGTTGGTCGCACACCGCCGCGGCGACCACATCGGTGGTCTTCGCCACCGCCTACTACGCGCTGACGGATCTGGCTTCCGTCAAGGCGGGTCAGCGCATCCTCGTGCATGCCGGCACCGGCGGGGTGGGGATGGCCGCGGTGCAGTTGGCGCGGCATCTGGGCTTGGAGGTGTTCGCCACGGCCAGCCAGGGCAAGTGGGACACCTTGCGGGCGATGGGTTTCGACGACGATCACATCTCGGATTCGCGGAGCGTGGTGTTCGAGGACAAGTTCCGTGCGGTCACCGGTGGGCGTGGTTTCGATGTGGTGCTGGACTCGCTGGCCGGTGAGTTCGTGGATGCGTCGCTGCGTTTGGTGGCCCCCGGTGGGGTGTTCTTGGAGATGGGCAAGACCGACATCCGCGACCCGCAGGCCATCGCCGAGGAGTATCCCGGGGTGCGGTACCGCGCCTTCGACCTCTTCGAGGCCGGGCCCGACCGAATCCAGCGGATACTCACCGATTTGACCGAGTTGTTCGAGGCGGGGGTGCTGCGGCCGCTGCCGGTGACGACGTTCGACGTGCGGCGCGCCCCGGCGGCGTTGCGGTATCTGAGCCAGGCTCGTCATGTCGGCAAGGTCGTGATGACCATGCCGGGGGCGTGGGCCGCCGGCACGGTGCTGGTGACCGGCGGCACGGGGATGGCGGGTTCGGCGCTGGCGCGGCATGTGGTTGCCCGGCACGGGGTGCGTCACCTGGTGTTGGTGAGCCGGCGTGGGCCGGAGGCGCCGGGGGCTGCGGAGTTGGTGGCGGAGTTGGGTGCCGCCGGTGCCGAGGTGCAGGTGGTGGCCTGTGATGCGGCCGATCGTGAGGCGTTGGCGAAGGTGATCGCCGATATTCCGGTGCAGCATCCGCTTTCGGCCGTCGTGCACGCCGCCGGAGCGCTCGACGACGCGGTCGTCACCTCCCTGACCCCCGAGCGAATGGATGTGGTGTTGCGGGCCAAGGTGGATGCGGCGTGGAATCTGCACGAGTTGACCCGCGACCTGGATGTGTCGGCGTTCGTGCTGTTCTCGTCGCTGGCCGCGCTGGTGGGTTCCTCGGGGCAGGCCAACTACGGTGCGGCCAACGCGTTCCTGGACGGGTTGGCCGCGCACCGGCGGGCCCGTGGCCTGCCGGCGATCTCGCTGGGCTGGGGCCTGTGGGAGCAGGCCAGCGCCATGACCGGGCGACTGGCGACCGTCGACTTCGCCCGCTTCGCCCGCGACGGCGTGGTGGCCATGTCGTCGGAAGAAGCGTTGGAGTTGTTCGACACCGCGCTCATCCTCGACGAGCCGTTCGTGTTGCCGGCACACATCGACCTCGCGGCACTGCGGACCAAGTTCGACGGGGGCACTCTGCCGCCGATGTTCGTCGACTTGATCAACGCGCCCACCCGGCGCCAGGTCGACGACTCGCTGGCCGCCGCGAAGTCGAAATCGGCCCTGCTGCAACGACTCGAAGGCCTACCCGAGGACGAGCAACACGCGGTGCTGTTGGACCTGGTGCGTTCGAGCATCGCTGCCGTGCTGGGCAGCGCCAGCCCCGAGGCGATCCATCCCGACCAGGCGTTCCAGGAATTGGGCTTCGACTCGCTGACCGCGGTCGAGATGCGCAACCGGCTCAAGACCGCTACCGGACTGGCGCTGTCGCCGACGCTGATCTTCGACTACCCCAACTCCGCCGCGCTGGCCGGTTATATGCACCGCGAACTCGTTGGAACGTCCGGGGAAACCGCGCCGGCCGCGACGCCCGGAGAAGACGAAATCCGGCGGGTGGTGGCGTCGATCCCGGTCAAGCGTCTGCGCCAGGCGGGGGTTCTGGAGCTGTTGCTGGCGTTGGCCGATGAGTCCAACGGCAGTGAAGTCGGGGTCGGGGGCCGGCCCACGACGGCGACGACCACGGCAAAGAGCATCGCGGACATGGATCTCGACGACCTGGTCAACGCCGCATTGCTGGACAACGATGACTAGCCGGGGCAGTCGGTGAGAGTCTCGATCACGGGGGCGAGCGGGGTCCTGGGACGTGGGCTGGCCGCCCGGTTGCTCAGCCAGGGGCACGACGTCGTCGGGCTGGCGCGGCATCGGCCCGAAAGCTGGCCCAGCACCGCCGAGTTCATCGTGGGCGACATCCGGGACGCGGTCGCGGTCAAACTGTGCGTCGACGGGGCCGACGTCGTCGCGCATTGCGCGTGGGCGAAAACCCCCGGACCCGAGCAGCGCATCAGCGACCAGGTGAACCTCGGCGGCGCGGTCAACGTCCTCGAAGCGATGGCGCACACCGGTGCTCGGCGCATCGTTTTTCCGTCGTCGGCGCACGTCTACGGGATGGGCGGAGCCGCGCACACAGAGCGCGACACGACGGCGCCGGCCCTCCCCGGCGGCGTGCAGCAAGCCTGGGTCGAGGAGATGCTGGCGGCCTCCGACGTCGAATCCGTCACGATCCGTTGCGCGCTCGTCGTCGGTCGCGGCGTCGACAACTGGGTGCGCCGGCTGTTCTCGCTACCGCTGCTGCCCGAGAGCTCCGCCGATGCGCCGGTACAGGTTGTCCATCTCGACGACGCGCTGCGGGTCTTGACCCGCGCCCTGCTGGACACCGGGATCACCGGCGGCCCGGTCAATCTCGCCGCGCCGGGCGTCCCGACGTTTCGGCAGCTCGCCGCCGCGGCCGGCCGGCCGATAGTCCCGCTGGGCGGTCCGCTCGTGGCGCCGCTGCGGCGGCGGCTGACCTCGCTGTGCGAGCTGGAAATGCTGCAACGCGCCGCGCTGATGGACACCTCGCGGCTGCGCGAGGAGTGGGGATTCGAACCGGCATGGAACGCCGACGAATGCGTCGAGGATCTCGCGATGGGACTGCGCGGCCGTTTGACGGTGGGCCGGCGGGTGGTCTCGCTGCCGTGGCGGCTGGCCACCATCGACGACCCGCCCGCCGCCGACGTGCCCGCCGACGACGGGGTGGTGCCCGTACCGGCCGGCCCGGACGGGCTCAACGGCGAGTTCGACACCTTGATCGACCCTCGTTTCCCGACCTTCCTGGCCACGAACCTGTCCGAGGCGCTGCCCGGGCCGTTTTCGCCGTCATCGGCGTCGGTCACCGTTCGCGGTCTGCGCACCGCCGGCGTCGGGGTCGCCGAGCGGCTGCGGCCAGGGGGGATCGTTCAGCGCGAAATCGCGATGCGCATGGTCGCGGTGTTCGCCCACCGCCTCTACGGGGCGATCACAACGGCGCATTTCATGGCGGAGACGGTGCCGTTCGTCAAGCCCGCGACGGTGGTCAGCAAGAGCGGGTTCTTCGGCCCCAGCATGGCGTCCCTGCCGATCTTCGGTGCGGAGCGCCCCTCGCCGGAAACGCGTTGGGGACGCAAACAACTGCGCACCGTCCGCAATATTGGGGTATTCGCCGTCAACCAAGTCGGCCTGAGCGCCGGCTCGACGCTGGACACCCGGGCCTTCGTCGCGGACGTCGACCGATTGGAACGTCTCGCGGGCGGTGACCTCACCCGTCTCGACGACGCCCGGCTCCTCAGCCTGATCGCGTTGGCGCGCGATCACGTCGTGCACAGCTGGGTGCTGGCCTCGGGGTCGTTCATGTTGTGTGCCGCCTACAACGTGCTGTTGCGCGGCCTGTGCGGGCGAGACACCGCCCCGCCGGCCGGTCCGGAGTTGGTCAGCGCGCGGTCGGTGGAGGCGGTGCAGCGGCTTGTGGTTGCGGCACAACACAACCCGGATGTGGTACGCCTACTGGCCGAACCGGGGGAACGCCTCGGCAAGCTGGCCGTGGAGGTTCCGGAATTCCACGCCGCGGTGCTGGCCGAGCTGGATCTGATCGGGCACCGCGGCCCCGCCGAACTCGAGATGCTCTCGACCAGCTACGCCGACGATCCGGAATTGCTGGTGCGGATGGTGACCCGGGCGATCGGTGCGCCGCCGGCGCCGGTTCCGCAGCATCCGCGAATCCCGTTGCAAGCCAAACCCGTGGCGTCGCTTTTTGTGCGGCAGCTGCGCGATCGTGAGGTGCGCCGGGACAAGATGGTGCGCGCCAACTGGGTGCTGCGCGGATTGTTGCGGGAATACGGGCGCCGGCTGACCGATACCGGCGTTTTCGGAGCCTGCGATGACGTGTTCTACCTGTTGGTCGACGAACTCGACGCGCTTCCGGCGGACGTGGCGGGGCTGGTGGCGCGCCGCCGGGCCGAACGGCTCAGGCTGGCCGGTGTCGTCCCGCCGGCAGTCTTCAGCGGAAGCTGGCAACCCGCGATCGACTCGAGGGTGGCGTTGGGCAGCGGGGGAACCCTGCGCGGCGTCGGCGTGTGCGGAGGACGGGTACGCGGCCGCGTGCGCGTCGTGCGACCCGAGACGATCGACGACCTGCAACCCGGCGAGATCCTCGTCGCCGAGGTCACCGACGTCGGTTACACGGCGGCCTTCTGTTACGCCGCGGCGGTGGTCACCGAGTTGGGCGGCCCGATGTCGCACGCGGCGGTGGTGGCCCGCGAGTTCGGCTTCCCGTGTGTGGTCGACGTCCAGGGCGCCACCCGGTTGTTGCCGTCCGGCGCCCTCGTCGAGGTCGACGGCGCCACGGGCGAAATTCAGGTGCTCGAACCGGGTCCCGACGGCGATCCGCCGGTTCGGGAGAACAACTCTTAGCGACAGAAAAGGACTTAACCGCTCCGCCGGTGCAGCGCGGACGGCCACGGTACTCTCATGCCCGTGCTTGGGACCCCTTTTCCGGTTTTGCTACGTAAACGTGCCGCTCTGCAGCCCGACGACGTGGCATATACGTTTGTCGACTACGAGCGGGACTGGGCCGGCGTCGCCGAAAGTGTGACCTGGCCGCAGCTGTATCGGCGGGTGCGAAACGTCGCGCGCGAACTCAGGCTTTGTGCCTCACCCGGGGACCGTGCCGTGATATCGGCGCCCCAGGGGCTCGACTACATCGTGGCCTTCCTGGGTGCTTTGGAGGCCGGGGTCATCGCGGTTCCGCTTTCGGTGCCGCTGGGCGGGGTCGCCGATGAGCGGGTGGATTCGGTGCTGCGCGATGCGTCGGCGATCGCCGTGCTCACCACATCCGCCGTCGTCGGCGACGTCGCCCGGCATGTCACAAACCGGCCCGGGGAAAAGGCGCCCTCGCTCATCGAGGTCGATTTGCTCGACCTGGACGCACCGGCCCGATTCGATACCGGGGAAAGCAGCTACCAAAGCATGGCGTATTTGCAATACACGTCCGGGTCGACCCGCCGGCCGGCGGGCGTAATGGTTTCCTATGCGAACCTTCAGGTCAATTACAAGCTGACGATGGCCGGCTTTTTTTCGCAAAACGGAGGCATCGAACCGCCCGACCACACGATTGTGTCGTGGACGCCCTTCTATCACGACCTGGGTTTGATCATGGGTGTTTGCACACCGGTGCTCGCGGGGTGCCGTGCGGTGCTCACCAGCCCCGCGGCTTTTCTGGAACGCCCGGCCCGGTGGATGCAGCTGCTGTCGTCCTATCCCAGCGCATCGACGGGGGCGCCCAACTTCGCTTTCGACCTGGCGACCCGTAAGACGACGGACGACGACATGGCCGGGCGTGACCTGGGCAACGTGGCGGTCATCATCAGTGGCGCCGAACGGGTACGCCCCGAAACGCTCCAGCGCTTCACGCAGCGGTTTGCCCGCTTCAACCTGCGCGACACCGTGTTGCGGCCCACCTACGGGCTCGCCGAAGCGACGTTGTACGTGGCGACCAGCACGGAGGGTGAACCCCCGAAGATCGTCGACTTCGAGCCCGAGAAGCTTGCCGCCGGCCAGGCGCAACGGTGCGCGAGCGGGACCGGGACGGCGCTGGTCGGTTACCCCGCGCTGCAAGGGCCCACCGTGCGGATCGTCGATCCCGAGACCCACACCGAGTGTCCGGACGGCACGACCGGCGAGATCTGGGTGCACGGGGGCAACGTCAGCGCGGGCTACTGGAACAAGCCCGACGAAACTGTGCGCACCTTCGGCGCCGTGCTGGTCGAGCCGTCGGCCGGCACACCCGAGGGGCCTTGGCTGAGGACCGGGGACCTGGGCTTCGTCTGCGATGGAGCGCTGTTCATCGTCGGGCGCATCAAGGACCTGCTGATCATCTACGGGCGTAACCACGCTCCCGACGACATCGAGGCGACGATCCAGGAGATCACCCGGGGCCGGGTGGCGGCGATCGCCGTTCCGGATGACGGCATGGAGCAGCTCGTCGTCGTCGCGGAGGTCAAGAAGCGCAGCGATTCCGACGAGGATGCGACGCACGAGTTCGCCCGCGTCAAGCGCGAGGTCGTCGCGGCGGTCTCGACCTCACACAACCTGCGGGTCGTGGATCTGGTCATGGTGGCACCCGGTTCGATTCCGATCACCACCAGCGGCAAGATCAGACGGTCGGCGTGCGTGGAGCTATACCGGCGGAACGAGTTCGTCCGCGTGAACTCGGACTAGAGCGGCCAGCTGTTCGGCCCGGACGCATAACGGAAAGCGGGCGCCGGGGGGAGCGGCCGGCGCTCGTCGAGGGATAGCGCGTCGAGGACGAGGGCGACGTAGCGGCGCCAGCCACCGCCGGCGGAATCCATCGTCGACAGCACGCTGTAGAGCATCGCGACCAGCCGGGGCAGATCGTCGGCCACCAGATCGTCGCGAACACGGCCGCACCGCTGGCCCCGGCGGACAAGGTCGTTGAGGGCGTCGTTGAGCGCGACCGAGATGTCGGGGGTCAGCGATCCGGTCCGGTGTGCGGCGGTCAGGAGGTTGTGTTCGCGCGCGCCGAGGGAGATCGCCGCCTCGATCAGCTGGGCGAGGCCTTGTAGTGGGTCGTCGGCTCGGCGGGCCTCCTCGATCACCGGCGTGAGGTCCTCGGCGATGCCCTGATCCAGGGCGGCGCGGACCAGGGCGGCTTTGGTCGGGAACCTCCGGTAGAGGGTCCGTTCCCCCACGCCCGCGCGGCGGGCGACGGTCTCGAGGGGAGTGTCAGGGCCCAACTCGCTGTACACCGCGCGTGCGCTGCGCAGAATGCGCGCAACGTTGCGCGCCGCGTCGGACCGGAGCGGCCGATCTTCAACCGCCGTCATCGTCTCAGGGTAACTGACAGTTGACGGTCGGTTGGCCGGGTTCTACGCTCGATCGAATTGGCAGCCATCTGACACTTAATGGGAAAGCCCGGTGATGACAACGACTTCGGACTTCTGCCCCGGAACCGACTTGCCGGCCATCCCCCTCCCGCGCGCCGAACACTGTCCCCTTGCCGCCCCGGCCGAGTTCGTGGACTGGCGCGACGAGCCGGGGCTGCGGCGGGTCATGTATCACGGGCGGCCGGCGTGGGCGGTGAGTCGCTACCGCGACATCAGGGCGGCGCTGCTGGATCCGCGCTTGTCCGCCGACACCATCCCGGCCGCCCTGAAGCCGGCGGGACCTGACAGCACCATCCCGGTGATGTTCGCGCGGGTCGACGATCCCGAGCATCATCGGTTGCGGCGCATGATGACTCGCGATTTCACCTTCCGGCGCTGCGAGGCCATGCGCCCGCAGATCCAGGATCTGGTCGACCAGCACCTCGACAGGATGATCGCCGGCGGGCCGCCCGCGGACCTGGTGCGTGACTTCGCGCTGCCGGTGCCCTCGCTGGTCATCGCGATGCTGCTGGGTGTGCCAGCTGAGGACCTGGGGCTGTTCCAGCACCACTCGACGGTGGGGCTGCAGACGAGCGCAACCGACGAGCAGCGGGCCGAGTCGTTCGGGGCCATGTACGTCTACATCCACGAGCTGGTGGAGCGCCGGGTCCACGACCCCGGTGACGACTTGATCAGCCGCCTGGTCACCGGGTACGTCATGACCGGCCAGCTCACCCGCGAGACCGCGGCCATGACCGGTGTGGTGATGATGCTGGCCGGCCACGAGACCAGCGCGAACATGATCTCGCTGGGAACCGTTGCGCTGCTGGACAATCCCGACGTGTTCCGCCGGCTCGGCGAGACCGGTGACTCGTCGGCGGCAGCGAACGTCGTCGAGGAACTGATGCGCTACCTCAGCATCGTGCACAGCCAGGTCGATCGCGTGGCGACCGAGAACCTGACCCTCGGCGGCCAAGTGGTTCGTGCCGGGGACTTCCTCGTCATGAACCTGCCCGCGGGCAACTGGGATCCCGAGTTCACCGACCACCCGGAGACCTTCGATCCTGGCCGGAATAACCGGGGGCACTTGGGTTTCGGCTACGGTACGCACCAGTGCATCGGCCAGAACCTCGCGCGGGTCGAGATGCAGGTCGCGTTCGCCACGCTGGCGCGGCGGCTGCCCGGGCTGAAACTGGCCGTACCGCCGGAGGAGCTGAGCTTCAAAGAGGCCGACATCTACGGCATGAAGGAGCTTCCGGTCAGCTGGTGACGCGTGCTGTCACCGCGCCACGTCCGCGGAGCCGCTTGTGGATCGTGTCGGCGGCGGGCACGGCGAGCAGGGCGGTCAGCCAGCCGGCCCACGTCGGGCCGGTTTGGCCGAGCAGGTGGCAGATACAAAAAGGCCGCCAGCATGGCGAGTTCGGCGCCGACGGCGACCAGCAGCAGGCGGGTGGTCCGCCGCGCCACGGTCCAGGCGGGGCGCGTCGTGCTGCGGCAGGCGAAGGCGTTGGCCACCTGCCCGAACACCACGGCGGTGAACGCGGCCCCAGAGGCTGCGAGAAGCGCCGGACCGTGCGGGAAGGGCGCACCCGGCCGCCAGCCGAGGGCGAGGAACGCGGCCAGGAAGGCGCCGCGCTTTACGGCGGCCTCGGCCGGGCCCAGCACCCCGAACGCGCGCGAACAGTCGCCGATCCAGCAGGTGTCCGTGCGCCGGGGCCGTTCGAGCACGTGCGCGGCGGCCGACTCCGCCCCCAGGGCCAGGGCGGTCAGGACGTCGGTGCCGATGTCGAGCGCCAACACCTGCAGCACCCCGATCGAGAGGGGGAACGTCCCGGCGCTGAGCGCCCAGACCACGAACGGGGCGAGCTCGGCCACGTTGTCGAGGTGATAGGTGAGGAAGCGGCGCAGGTTGGCGAACGTGGCCCGGCCCTGTTCGACGGCGGCGACGATGGTGCTGATGTTGTCGTCGAGCCGCACCAGGTCGGCGGCTTCGCGGGCCACGTCGGTGCCCGACCGGCCCATGGCCACCCCGATTGCCGCTTCGCGCAGGGCCGGCGCGTCGTTGACCCCGACGCCGGTCATGGCAACCACGTGGCCGCGGCGCGGCAGCGCCTGGCGCGGCGGGTCTTCCAGCGCGAGCAGCCCCAGCAGCGTCAGGTCGCGCTCGGCTTCGGCGGCCGAACCCGCGATTCGGCCGCGGCGGGCCGGCGCCGCCGGACAGAGGCCAAGGTCACGACCGATTCTCGACGTGTTCGCCCATCATGGCGGGCAGGCGAACGCCAGGCCGACGCCGTCGGGCGGCGGCACGGGCTGCAGGCAGCCGAACGGCTCGATGCCGGCCGTGCCGAACCGCACCGCCGAGCGGTGGGCGTAGTTCACGCAGAACAGGCCGGACCGGTCGGCCCGGCAGCGGTAGTCGCCGAAAGACAGCGAATCACCGTCGGCCAGCACGGGCCCGTCACCGTCGACGAAGGGACCGGGGTCGCCGCGGGCCGCGCCCACCTGCAGGTTCGTCCCGTCGAAGAAGACCCACCCGCCTTTCCATTCGCCGTAGGCGGTCGCTGGCGCGGGCGGGGGATTCGTCAACTCGACCAGGCAAACGGGCGCGGGCCCGGTGTGTTTGGCGTCGGTCATGCACGCGACTTTGCCGGCCTGTGCGGTGAAGGCGACGTCGCCGCCCAGTGGGGTTACAACGCCGTCGCGCGTCACGGTGTGGAAGCCGGCGGGGTCGGCGGGGTGACCCGCCTCGATCCAGGCGATCACCTCCGAGATCGCGGCGTGCGCGGCCGGCGGGGCGGGCCGCCCAGAGGCGGTGGTGCTCGTCGTCGGGGAGGTCTCAGGCGCCTGGCCGGTAGGCGGGGGCTGACCGGGGTCGCCGTGTGAGCATCCGGCGACCAGCAACGTCAGCGCGACCAGCGCGGCGATCCGCATTGGGCCAGGCTAACCGCCGAGCCACGAACCAGCCCCGAATGCGGCGCTGCGCGCGCGTTGTGCGCGTCGTGTCGGTTACGGTCGGGACATGCATGAGCGCACCGTCCGCGCGCACACGGCCGCCGGCGCCGTCGAAGGTTTCACCCGCGACGGGGTGCACCGCTGGCGATCCATCCCCTATGCCCGCCCCCCGCTGGGGCCGCTGCGCTTCCGCGCGCCGCAGCCCGCGCGGCCGTGGTCGGGGGTGCGGCACTGCCACGGATTCGGCAACTGCGCGCCCCAGCAGCGGCGATACACCCTGCTCGGGGTCGGCAAGTACCAGCCGATGAGCGAGGACTGCCTCACCCTCAACGTCGTCACCCCCGAATCCGGCGGCGCGGAGCCGCTACCGGTGATGGTCTTCATCCACGGTGGCGGGTACATCCTGGGCAGCTCGGCGACGCCGCTCTACGACGGTGCGGCGCTGGCGCGCCGCGGGTGCGTCTACGTGTCGGCGAACTACCGGCTCGGGGCGCTGGGCTGCCTGGACCTGTCGTCGCTGTCGACACCCGACGTCCAAATCGACGGAAACCTTTTCCTGCGCGACCTGGTACTGGCGCTGCAGTGGGTACGCGACAACATCGCGGCCTTCGGCGGCGACCCGGACAACGTCACCGTCTTCGGCGAAAGCGCGGGCGCGCACATCACCGCCACGCTGCTGGCGGTGCCCGCCGCCGCAGGGTTGTTCACCCGCGCGATCGCCGAAAGTCCGGCCTCGGGCATGACGCGGCCCAAGGAGACCGCCGCCGAGTTCGCGACCCGCTTCGCCGAACTGCTCGGGGCCCGGCCCCGGGGCGCCGCGCAGGCCCTGCTGCAGGCCTCGCCGCAGCAGCTGGTCGATGCGCAGCACCGCCTGCTCGACCAGGGCATGAAGGACAGGCTGGGTGCCTTCCCGATCGGTCCCGTCTTCGGTGACGACGTCCTGCCCGCCGACCCCGTCGAGGCGATGCGGCGCGGGCATGCGCATCGGGTGCCGCTCGTCGTGGGCACCAACGCCGAGGAGGGCAGGTTGTTCACCCGCTTCCTGCGGATGCTGCCCACCAACGAGTCGATGATCGAGGAGCTGCTGGCCGACGCCGAACCGGCTGCGCGCGAACGCATCACCGCCGCCTACCCCGACTACCCCGCGTCGTCGGCGTGTATCCAGCTCGGCGGGGACTTCGCGTTCGGCTCGGCGGCCTGGCAGATCGCCGAGGCCCACGGCGCCCACGCGCCCACCTACCTGTACCGCTACGACTACGCCCCGCGGACCCTGCGCTGGTCGGGTCTGGGCGCCACGCATGCCACCGAGTTGTTCGCGGTCTTCGACATCTATCGGACCCGGTTCGGCGCGTTGCTGACGGCCGCGGCCGACCGCCGGGCCGCGCTGCGGGTCAGCAACGAGGTGCAGCGCCGCTGGCGGACCTTCAGCCGCACCGGGGTACCCGGCGACGACTGGCCCGCCTACATCGCCGAGGACCGCGCCGTCATGGTTTTCGACCGCAGGAGCCGCGTCGAGTTCGACCCGCATCCGCATCGCCGGAGGGCCTGGGAAGGCTTTTCACTGGCGCGTTGACCTGGCACGCTGACCCCCATGCACGCCGACACCGAGCAAGTCATCGAAGGCCCCGACGACCTCACGGCCTCCTGGTTGAGCGCGGCGATCGGCGCACCCGTCGCGGATTTCACCGTGGAGCGCATCGGCACCGGCCAGATGAGCGAGTGTTACCGGGTGCGGCTCGGCTACGCGGACGGGCCGGCCGGCCCCGACCGGCCCGAGTCGGTGGTGCTGAAGGTCGCCGCGACCGATCCGATGAGTCGCCAGACCGGGCTCGCGCTGGGTCTCTACGAACGTGAGGTCTGCTTCTACGGCGACATCGCGCCACGTCTGGGTGGCCCGGTCGCGCCCTGCTACCACGCCGCGGTCGACACCACGACCGGCGTCTTCGACCTGCTGCTCGGCGACGCGGGTCCGGCCGTCGTCGGCGACGAGATCGCCGGCGCCACAACGGAACAGGCACGACTGGGCGTCGAGGAGCTGGGACGGCTGCACGGCCCGCTGCTCGGGGATCCGGCGCTGGCCGAGGCGCCGTGGCTCAACCGCGAGTCGCCGCTGAGCCAGGCGATGGTCGCCCCGCTGTATGCCGGTTTCGTCGACCGCTACGGCGAGCAGATCGAGCCGGCGCACCGCGTGGTGTGCGAACGGCTGGTGGCCTCGTTCGACGGGTACCTGGCGCAGGAGTCCGAGCCGGACCGGATCCAGGGGCTGGTGCACGGGGACTACCGCCTGGACAACATGTTGTTCGGCAGCGAGGGGGCCGACCGCGCGTTGACCGTGGTCGACTGGCAGACCGTCTCGTGGGGCCCCGCGCTGACCGACCTGGCCTACTTCCTGGGGTGCGCGCTGTCGCCGCCGGACCGTCGGGAGCACTACGACGCGTTGCTGCGCGCCTACCACGAGGCTCTGGGACCCGACGCCCCCATCGGCCTGGCCGAAGTAGCCGAAGGTGTGCGCCGCCAGAGCTTTTTCGGGGTGATGATGGCGATCGTCTCCTCGATGCTGGTGGAGCGCACCGAGCGCGGTGACCGGATGTTCATGACGATGCTGCAACGGCATTGTGAGCACGTGATCGACACCGACGCGTTGGCGACGCTGCCGGCCGCGAAGGCACCCGAGTCGCTGCGACCGGACGAGGACGACGAACTTGCGCACGCCCCGACCGCCGAACCGCTGTGGAGCGAAAGCTGGTATGCCGACTTCGCCGATCCCGCACAGGGATTGGGCGGCTGGTTCCGCCTCGGACTGATCGCCAACCAGCGGCAGGCCCTGGTGCACGCGCTGCTGTGCGGCCCCGGCATGGCGACGGTGGCCGTCGACGCGCTGGTTCCGCTGCCCGCGGACCCGTGGGTGGTGGCCACCGACACCGTCGAGCTGGGTCACTCGGCCACCGCCGCGCTGCGGACCTACCGCGTCGACCTCCGCGCGCAGGCCCGGGCGTACGACGACCCCTCGGCCCTGTTGCGCGGGGAGCCGGGAAGTCCGGTCGAGATGACGATGCAGCTGGTGTGGACCACCGACGGCGCCCCGTACAAGTACCGGCTCACGACGCGCTACGAGATCCCGTGCACGGTCTCGGGCACTGTCAGCGTGGACGGCACCAGCTACCGCGTCGCCTCCGTGCCCGGACAGCGCGACCACTCCTGGGGGGTGCGCGACTGGTGGAGCATGGACTGGATATGGAGCGCGCTGCACCTCGACGACGGCACGCACCTGCACGGCGTGAACATCCGCATCCCCGGGGCCCCGGCGTTCAGCTTCGGCTACGTCCAGGACCCCGACCACAATGTCACCGAGGTGCACACGGTTGACTCGCGGGAAGCATTCGGCGCCAACGGTCTACCGCTGGACGCGACTGTGGTCTTCGACCCGGGCGGGATCGCCGCGGACATCGAGGTGAGCGGCCAGGCGCCGGTTCGGCTGGTCTCCGCCGACGGGCGGGTGAGCCAGTTCCCGCGCGCCTGGGTCACCGTCACCGCCACGGACGGCCGTCGCGGCGTCGGCTGGGTGGAGTGGAACCGCAACCTGGCGAGCAGGTGAGCCGAGCCGGGGCCGGTGTGCCGCCGCCGATCGTGGTCATGGGTGTCTCCGGCGCGGGCAAGTCGACGGTGGGTTCGGCGCTGGCGCAACGGTTGCGGGTCCCGTTCGTCGACGCCGACATCCTGCACCCGCCGGCCAACATCGCCAAGATGGCCGCGGGCGAACCGCTCGACGACGACGATCGCCGCCCGTGGCTGGACGCGGTCGGGGAGTGGTTGGCGGGCCATCGATCCGGCGGCGTGGCAAGCTGTTCTGCGCTCAAGCGCGCCTACCGCGACCGGTTGCGCGCGCACTGCCCGCGCGTCGAGTTCCTGCACCTCAGTGGTTCGCCGGAGCTCATCGGCGCCCGGGTGGCCGCCAGGGCAGGGCATTTCATGCCGGCCGCGCTGCTGCGGTCGCAGTTCGAGGTGCTCGAGCCCCTCGGCGCCGACGAGGCCGGTGTCACCGTCGACGTGGGCCGGGATGTCGGCGCGATCTGCGACGCCTACCTGTCCGCTTCGGCGGCGCGCCGGTGCGCCGACGGCTGAAAACTGTTGCGCGCCTGCCCGTTCAGCGAATCCGGCGCTTGACTTTCGAACCGACCCGCTCCAGCGCGTTCTCGGCCGCGTGGCCGTTCGCGGAATCGGCGAGATGACGTGCGGATTCCGCGAGGTGCTCGCCGCGGGCCCGGGCGGTGTCGGCCAGGTCGCGGCCGCGCTCGAGGGCGGACCGGGCCCAAGGCTGCTCGGCGATCTCGGCGGCCTGAGAAGCCAGTTTCTCGCCGCGTTTGCGGGCCTTCTTCGTCAGCGGTTCGGCCCTTTCGACGGCCTCGCCAGCCAGTTCGCGGCCGCGTTCGGCGCGCGCCTGCAACCCGTGCACGATCTTCTCGCCGAGCTCGTCGAGGTCGGGGCCGACCGTGTCCGAGAGGTCCGGCAGCGCCGAGGACACCTTGTCGGTGAGGCGCTCGGCCGCCCGGCGGCCGCGCCACCCCAGCGACGGCTTGCCCGCGGTGTCGGCGGCCGCGATCATCAGACCGCCCAGCAGGCTGAGGTCGGTCAGGAAATCCTTGCGCTTCTCGGCTTTGCGCTGCGGGTCGGTCTCGCTCCAGAACATGTGCGCGCCCAGGTTGCCCGGCAACACGGTGAAAGCCAGCGCCGCCGAGGCGACGCGCGGCATCCGCCCGGTGGCGAGCAGCAGGCCACCCCCGACCTGGACCGCCGCGGTGATCTGCGCGACGGTCTGCGGGTCGCTCGGAACGCTGCTGCCCACCGGATCCGGCAACGACTGGAGGCCACCCACCGCGGGCGCCGCGGCCTCGGCCGCGGCCTTGGGGTTGAGCAGTGAATCGATTCCTTGCCCGATGAACACGGCCGACAACAGCGGCCGCGCGATTCTGCGGATCAACATGGCAGCCTGGTTACCCCACGCGCCCGCAAACAAACCGCCCCGTCCGCAGCGCGAATCCGGGGCCCGTATTCCCAGCTGACAGGGGTGCGGCGGCGATAGGGTGGACCCGTGCGGGCGTTGGTCATCGTCGACGTGCAGAACGACTTCTGCGAGGGTGGCGCGCTGGCGGTCGCCGGCGGCGCCGCGCTGGCGTCGGCGATCAACGACTACCTGGCGGCCGGACCGGGCTACCGGCACGTCGTGGCCACCAAGGACTGCCACGTCGACCCGGGGGATCACTTTTCCGACCGGCCGGACTTTTCGTCGTCCTGGCCACCACACTGCCTCGCCGGAACCCCGGGTGCGGACTTTCCGCCCGGCCTCGACACCGGTCCGATCGAGGCGGTCTTCTGCAAAGGCGCCCACGCCGCCGGGTACAGCGGCTTCGAGGGCGTCGACGAGGACGGCACCTCGCTGCTGGCGTGGTTGCGGCGGCGCGGCGTCGACGCGGTCGACATCGTCGGCATCGCCACGGACCATTGCGTCCGGCGCACCGCCGAGGACGCGGCGCGGGCCGGTTTGGCGACGCGCGTGCTGGTGGACCTGACACGCCCCGTCGCCGCGGACTCGGCCGCGCGGGCCCTGGCCGCGATGCGGGCGGCGGGCGTCGAGCTGGTCGAGGCGGCCTGATGGTGGTGCCGCCGGATCGGCAGCGTCTGCTGGCCGCGGTGGAGCGCTCGCCGCAGGCGGCCGCGGCGCACGACCGTGCCGGCTGGGTCGGGTTGTTCGCCACCGACGGCCGCATCGAGGACCCGGTGGGTTCGCGGCCGCACGTGGGGCACCGGCAGATCGGCCGCTTCTACGACACCTTCATCGGTCCGCGCGACATCACGTTTCACCGCGATCTCGACGTCGTCGTCGGCACGGTCGTCGTGCGGGATCTGGAGCTCGAGGTCTGCATGGGTTCGGCCGTGACGATGCACATTCCGGCGTTTCTGCGCTATGACCTTCAGCAAGACCTGCGAGAAGGCAACGGCCAGTGGCGGATTGCCCGGCTGCGGGCCTACTGGGAGTTGCCCGCGATGATGCTGCAGTTCCTCGGGACCGGCTCGCGGGCGATCCGTCCTGCCGTGCAACTGTCGCGAGGATTGCTGACCAACCAGGGCCTGCGGGGAACCGCCGGCTTCGGGGCCGGTTTTCGCCGCGTGGGTGCACGGCACCAGAAGTTCGTCGAGGCATTCCTGGGCGCCGTGACCCGCGGCGATACGACGACCGCAGGACGTGCCCTGTCCCCAACCGCCACAATAACTTTGGGCGACGACCAGCCCCTCGGCCTCGCCGGGCTCGCCGAGCGACTCGAGGGCGGCGGCTGGACCAAGACGATCGGTGCCGGATCCACCGTGACCGTCGCGGTGAACTCGGGGCGCGGGCGCGCCGTCCTGTTCGCCGAGGTGGCCCGGCGGGCCGACGCGATCGACGGGATCGGGTACTTCCCCGCCTGATCGCCCAGGCCGGATTCATAGCCAGGTTGCGGGCCGGACCAGCAGCGCCAGCGTTGCCGCCGACAGGCACAGGTAGGCGCCCGGGAACGCGATGTTGTAGAGGACACGCGCCCTCAGATGTGTCACGACGGCTCCGAGGAAGAACAGGACCAGACCGGTGGCGGCGGCGATTCCCAGGGCGGGCGTGCCGAGCAGCCCGGCGGCCAGTCCTACGGCGCCGGCCAGCTTCACCGCTCCCAACGCCGGCAGCCACGAGCGCGGCACCCCGACCTCGGCCGAGTTCGCCAGGACGCACCGTGCGGGGATGAAGTCGGCCACGGCGATTGCGGCGGTGATGGTCGCGGTGATCAGCGTGATCACGATGCACGCGGTATGCACTGCGCTCACACCGTTGCCGGGCGGGCGCGGTGATCTGCGTGGTGGTGGGCCGGATGGCTGCAACGCTCGCCGCGGCGCACAATCGATTGCGTCATAACGGGTCTCCTCTGGGACTAGGGGTTCGATGGATGCGGACATCTTCTTGACGACTCCCGCGCAGGAAAGGTGACCCATGTGCGCACACAATCTCGCTGATCTGGCGCAACGGTTCGACGCGGACCGGCGACACCTGAGGTCGGTGGCGTTTCAGCTGCTGGGCTCGGTCGCGGACGCCGAGGATGCGGTGCAGGCGGCCTGGTTGAAGGCCAGTCGTGCAGATCTCGGCTCCATCAGCGGGATTGACAACGTGACCGGCTGGTTCACCACGATCACCGCACGCGAGGCGCTCGACCAGCTTCGAGCGCGCAAGCGCCGTGCCGAACAACCGTTGGCCGATCCCGACGAGCTGGACCGGCTGGCGGGAAGCGCCTCGGCGCCTGCCGACGAAGATGCTCTGCTGGCGGATTCGGTCAGCGGCGCGCTGCTCGTCGTGCTCGATCGGCTCTCACCCGCGCAGCGCGTTGCTTTCGTGCTGCATGACGTGTTCGCGGTGCCGTTCGAGACGATCGGCGCCCTGTTGGACCGGTCGCCGACGGCCGCGAAAAAGCTGGCCAGCCGAGCCCGGGGCCGGCTGCACGCCGGCCCGGCCGAGTCACGCCGACTCGCGCCCGAACACCTCGAGATCGTGGAGGCGTTCCTGGCGGCGTCTCGCGGCGGTGATGTCGCCACCTTGCTCGAGTTGCTGGCTCCCGACGTGATGCGCAGGGTCGACCGGTCGCTGGTCCCGCCCGGGGTGCCGACCGAGTTGCGTGGCGCCCGTGAGGTCGCCGAGGAGGCTCGTCGCTTCGCCGGACGCGCGCAAACCGGTGTGGTGCTGCTCATCGACGGGACACCGGGCATCGTGATCGCGCCGGGCGGGCACGCCCGGGTCCTGCTGCTGATCGGCGTCGGAGCCGACAGCCACATCCATACGATCGACATCCGCGGCGACGCCGACCGCCTGCGTCGGGCCGTTCTGGCGTTGCCGTACCCGCCGCCCGGGCGACCCCGCGGTGGCATCGGGTACCAAGGACACTAGAAGTGGCCGGCGCGCGACCGGCCGGGACCGAAGACCGGGGAGCGCCATGCTCGACGAGCCGTTCGCACGGCGGGGCCTGCTGCGGGGCGCCGGCGCGCTCACCGCGGCGGCGCTGACGCCGTGGTCGGGCGGCTGCGCTTCCGACGACGACGACGCGCTCACCTTCTTCTTCGCCGCCAACCCGGACGAACGCGATGCCAGGATGCGCGTCATCGAAGCGTTCCGGCGCCGCTACCCCGACATCAAGGTGCGGACGCTGTTGTCCGGGCCCGGCGTGATGCAGCAGCTCTCGACGTTCTGCGCCGGCGGCCGATGTCCCGACGTGCTGATGGCCTGGGAATCGACCTACGCCGAATTGGCCGGCCGGGGAGTGTTGCTCGACCTGAACACGATGCTGGCGCGCGATCGGGCGTTCGCCGCCGAGCTCGAGGCCGACCGCCTCGGCCCGCTCTACGACGTCTTCTCGTTCAACGGGGGCCAGTACGCGTTCCCCGAGCAGTGGTCCGGGAACTACCTGTACTACAACAAGCGCCTGTTCGCCGCGGCCGGGGCGCCGGCACCGCCCGGGACGTGGGCGCAGCCCTGGACGTTCGGTGAGTTCCTGGATACCGCTTCCGCGCTCACCAGGCGGGACGGTTCCGGGCGGACCACGCAGTGGGGTTTCGTCGACACGTTCCTGCCGTACGCGTCGGCGGGGCTGTTCGCCATGAACAACGGTGTGCCGTGGTCGACCCCGCTGAAGAACCCCAGCCACTTCAATTTCGGGGACGACGCGTTCATCGAGGCGGTGCAGTTCTACGCCGACCTGGCCACCAAGCACCAGGTGGCGCCCACCGCCTCGGAGACCCAGTCGATGTCCACGCCCAACCTGTTCGCGGCCGGCAAGGCGGCGATCGCGCTGGGCGGCCACTGGCGCTATCAGACGTTCCTGCGCGCCGACGGCCTGGAGTTCGACGTCGCGCCACTTCCGACGGGGCCGGCGCTGCCGAAGGGGCATGCGGCCTGTTCCAACATCGGCGCCACCGGCCTGGCCATCTCGGCGAGCAGCCAACGCAAGGACCAGGCCTGGGAATTCGTCAAATTCGCGACCGGATTCGTCGGGCAGTCTCTGATCGGTGAATCGTGTCTTTTCGTGCCGGCGCTACACTCCGCGCTGACCTCCCGCGGGTTCGCCGCGGCCCACGCCCGGTTGCGCAACCTGTCCGTGCTCACCGAAGGTCCGGCCCACTCCGAGGCGTTGCCGATCACCACGGCATGGGAGAAGGTCAGCGCCCTGATGGACCGCAACTTCGGTCCCGTGCTGCGCGGGTCGAAGCCCGCGACGACGCTGGCCGGGATGTCGCACGCCCTCGCCGAGGTGCTGCGCAACCCATGACACCGATCCGCACACGCTCCCCGGGCGCCCGCCCGCTGCGACGACGCGCCCGGGCGGGCCGGCTGTTCGTGACGCCGAACCTGGCCGCGGTCTGCGTCTTCATGCTGTTCCCGCTCGGGTTCTCGCTGTACATGAGCTTTCAGCAGTGGGACCTGTTCACACCGCCGAAGTTCGTGGGCCTGAAGAACTTCGGGGACCTCACGTCCGACCCGTTGTTTGTCATCGCGCTTCGCAACACGGTGGTTCTCACGGTCGGCACCGTGGTGCCGACCGTGCTGATCAGCCTCGTCGTGGCCGCCGTGCTGAGCCGGGAAGTCAAGGGCATCGGCATCTTTCGCACCATCGTGTTCCTGCCGCTGGCCATCTCCTCGGTGGTGATGGCGGTCGTGTGGCAGTTCGCCTTCGACACCGACAACGGGTTGCTCAACATCGTGCTCGGCTGGGCCGGGGTCGGCCCGGTTCCCTGGCTGATCCAACCACAATGGGCCATGGTGTCGCTGTGCATGGTCAGCGTGTGGCGGAGCGTGCCGTTCGCCAGCGTCGTACTGCTGGCCGCAATGCAGGGAGTGCCGGGAAACCTCTACGAGGCCGCCAGGATCGACGGTGCGGGCGGGATACGACAGTTCGTCTCCATCACCGTGCCCATGATCCGGGGTGCCATGTCGTTCGTGGTCGTCATCTCGGTCATCCACGCCTTCCAGGCGTTCGACCTGGTGTATGTCCTCAACGGGCCCAACGGCGGTCCGGAGACCGCGACGTACGTGCTGGGCATCATGCTGTTCCAGCACGCGTTTTCGTTCCTGGAGTTCGGATATGCCTCCGCGCTGGCGTGGGTGATATTCGCCATCCTGCTGGTGTTGACCGTGCTGCAGTTACGCATCACGCGGCGTCGCTCCTGGGAGGCTTCCCGTGGGCTTGGTTGAGCACCCCACGCGCATGTTCAAGCGCAACGCCATCCGGACCGTGGTCGTCTACACGGCCCTGATCGGCATCGCCTGCTGTGCGCTGTTCCCGATCGCGTGGGCGGTCTCGGGATCCTTGAAGAAGGAGGGCGAGGTCACCGAGCCGACGTTGTGGCCGGTGCGGCCGCAGTGGTCGAACTACACCGAAGTGTTCGCGTTGATGCCGTTCTGGCGGATGTTCTTCAACACCGTGCTCTATGCCGGCTGCGTCACGGCCGGGCAGGTGTTCTTCTGCTCGCTGGCCGGATATGCGTTCGCGCGGCTGCAATTCCGCGGCCGCGATGCGCTGTTCTTCGTGTACCTGACCACCCTGATGGTGCCGCTGACGGTCACCGTCATCCCGCAGTTCATCCTGATGCGGACCCTCGGCTGGGTCGACACGCCCTGGGCGATGATCGTGCCCGGTTTGTTCGGCAGCGCCTTCGGCACCTACCTGATGCGGCAGTTCTTCCTGACACTGCCCACCGATCTGGAGGAAGCCGCGATCCTCGACGGGTGCTCCTCGTGGCAGGTCTACTGGCGGGTTCTGCTGCCCCATGCCAGGCCCGCGGTGCTGGTGCTCGCGGTGCTCACGTGGGTCAACGTGTGGAACGATTTTCTGTGGCCGCTGCTGATGATCCAGCGCGACGGCCTGGCCACGCTGACCCTCGGCCTGGTCCGGATGCGCGGGGAGTACGCCGCCCGCTGGCCGGTGCTCATGGCGACGTCCATGCTGATCATGTTGCCGCTGGTGCTCATCTACGCCATCGCGCAGCGTTCCTTCGTCCGCGGCATCGCCGTGACCGGGCTCGGTGGCTAGTCGTGGCCTCGGTGAGTTTCGAACGCGCGACCCGCCGCTACCCGGGCGCGGACCGGCCGGCACTGGACGGGCTGGACCTGGTGGTCGGCGACGGCGAGTTCGTCGTGCTGGTGGGCCCGTCCGGGTGCGGCAAGACGACCTCGCTGCGGATGGTGGCCGGACTGGAGACGCTGGATTCCGGGCGCATCCGCATCGGCGACCGCGACGTCACCGACGTCGACCCGAAGTATCGCGACGTCGCGATGGTCTTCCAGAACTACGCCCTCTACCCACACATGACGGTCGCGCAGAACATGGGCTTCGCGTTGAAGATCGCCAGGACGCCGAAGGCCGAGATCCGCGAGCGGGTGCTGGCCGCGGCCGACCTGCTCGACCTGCGCCCGCATCTGGACCGCAAACCCAAGGACCTGTCCGGGGGGCAACGCCAGCGGGTGGCGATGGGCCGCGCCCTCGTGCGCCGTCCGCAGGTGTTCCTGATGGACGAGCCGCTGTCCAATCTCGACGCCAAGCTGCGGGTCCAGACGCGCAACCAGATCGCCGCACTGCAACGGCGACTCGGCACCACCACCGTCTACGTCACCCACGACCAGGTGGAGGCCATGACGATGGGCGACCGGGTCGCCGTGTTGTGCGACGGCGTGCTTCAGCAGGTCGCCGCGCCCCGCGAGCTCTACCGCAACCCCGCCAACGTCTTCGTGGCGGGCTTCATCGGCTCGCCGGCCATGAACTTGTTCACCCTGCCGATCGTGCATTCTTCAGTGTCGCTGGGGGATTGGCCCATCCAGGTACCACGTGAGATCGCCGCCAGAGCGGCACAGGTCGTCGTCGGAGTGCGTCCCGAACACTTCGAGGTGGGTGGTCCCGGGGCCCAGGGGGGCGTCGAGATGCAGGTGGACGTGGTCGAGGAACTAGGAGCGGACGCGTACCTGTACGGGCGAATCATCCTCTCGGGCAACGCCGTCGATCAGACCGTCGTGGCGCGCGCCGACGGGCGCCGGCCGCCGGAACGGGGTAGCCGCGTGTGCCTGCACCCCGAGCCCGGGCACGTGCATTTCTTCGGCGCCGACGGCCGCCGCATTCCCGTGGAGCTGCCGAGCGGCGTGCGGCCCGGCGACCCATCGGATCGGGGCTGAGGTGGCGGCCGTGAGCGTGGCACACGCCGACCTGGTCTGCGAGGGCGGAGGCGTGCGGGGCATCGGACTGGTCGGCGCGGTGGACGCGCTGGCCGAAGCTGGCTACCGGTTCCCGCGCGTCGCCGGCAGCAGCGCGGGCGCGATCGTCGCCTCGCTGCTGGCCGCTCTGGAGGTGGCCGGCGAACCGCTGAGTCGGCTCGGCGACGTGATGCGCAGCATCGACTACCGAAAGTTCCTCGACCGCAGCATGATCGGCCGGATTCCTGTCATCGGCGGGGGACTGTCGCTGCTGGTGTCCGACGGTGTCTATCGCGGGGCCTACCTGGAGCGTCTGCTCGCCGGGCTGCTCGGTGAGCTGGGCGTGCGCACGTTCGCCGATCTGCGCACCGGGGAGAAGCCCGACCAGTTCGCGTGGTCACTGGTTGTGACCGCCAGCGATCTGTCCCGACGCCGACTGGTGCGCATTCCGTGGGACCTGCCCGATTACGGGGTGGACCCGGACACCTTTCCGGTGGCCCGCGCGGTTCACGCCTCGGCGGCGATCCCGTACGTGTTCCAACCGGTCCGGGTGGCAGGGGCCACCTGGGTCGACGGTGGATTGTTGTCGGACTTTCCGGTTCAGTTGTTCGACGAGCCCGACGGCCGGCCCCGCTGGCCGACATTCGGCATCCGGCTCTCGGCGCGTCCCGGCATTCCGCCCACCCACCCGGTGCACGGCCCGGTGTCGCTGGGCATTGCCGCCGTCGAGACGCTGATGAGCAACCAGGACAACGCCTACATCGACGACCCGTGCACGGTGCGACGCACCATTTTCGTTCCCGCCGAGGAGGTCAGTCCGATCGATTTCGGCCTTTCCGCCCAACAACGGGACGCGCTTTACCAACGCGGTTTGCGAGCGGGCCGAAACTTTTTGACGACCTGGAATTACCCGGCCTATCTGGCCGCGTGCGGGCCACCGACCGGCGACCGGAAGTGAGGTGAGGGCCGGCAAGCTGCCGAGTGCACGGACACCCGGCAGCTTGCGCCACTGCGGCGGGCGTCACCGCGTCCAGAACAGGAGATCGCGCCCACCGGCGTCGTACACCACGCTGTTGGGGTTGGGCCCCACGACGTCGAAGTACAGTTTGCCGCTTCTCTCGTCGCCTTGGTTCACCACGGCCGGGTTCATGCCCTGGGCGGTGGCCACGTTACCGAGCTCGGGGTAGTTGTCGCCGTTTGCCGCACGGGCGTTGAAGTCCGGGATGATCGGCTGGACGTTCCCGCGGATCGCCCGGACGGTCGCGTCGGCCTCCCACAGGTGGCCGCGGGGCTGATACGGGATCGGGTCGTTGCTCGGGCGCAGGTTGCTCACCGTCCAGCCCGTGATCACGGCGCCGTCGGAGTCGTTGAGCCTCTCCTGGTTGCCGAACTTCTTGAAGACGGGGTAGGCGTCGGCCGATGCGGCGGGTGCGCTCGCAATCCCGACCCCCGTCGCCGCGGCCAGAGTCGCGACCGCCGTCGTCCCGATTTGGGAGAGCTTCATGCTTCGTTCCTCTCGTTCGCGTCATTTTTTTGAACTAGACAAGGCGTACCTCGAAGCCGCCCGGCCAAACGTTCTCCGCTCGGACTGATTGCCTTTGCCGCATTGCAATTGGAATTCGTCACGTGTTGTGAAGTGCGTCATGGTCGCCCCGGCAGCGTGAGGCCGGCGTCAGCGACACCACAAATTGTGATGTCGGGCTCTGGCGCGCCGCGCCGGTGATCACCCGTGGGCCTTTCTAGGATTGCCGGCGTGGTCGATCGCTATGGAACCGACGTGCTGGCCGCCGGCCGGCGCAAGCCCCGTTCGACCGAGCATCCCGCCGAGCTGGGGTTGGTGGTCGAGGACGCGCAGACGGGCTATGTCGGTGCCGTGGTGCGGGTCGAGTACGGCCGGGTCGACCTGGAAGACCGGCACGGCCGGACCCGCGGATTTCCCCTCGGACCCGGGTATCTGCTCGAGGGACGTCCGGTGATCCTCACAGCACCCCGACGCGCCGCGCCGGCTGCCCCGGCCAGGACGGCGTCGGGCTCCGTCGCGGTGCCGCGCGTCCGCGCCCGGGTCGCGCGCGCCAGCCGGATCTATGTCGAGGGACGCCACGACGCCGAGCTGATCGCGCAGGTGTGGGGCGATGACCTGCGCGTCGAGGGTGTGGTTGTCGAGCACCTCGGCGGCGTCGACGACCTGGTGGACATCGTTGCCGAGTTCGGTCCGGGCCCGGGGCGCCGGCTCGGTGTGCTCGTCGACCACCTCGTGGCGGGTTCGAAAGAGGCGCGCATCGCCGACGCGGTGCGGCGCGGACCGGGTGGCGACGACACGCTGGTCGTCGGCCATCCCTACGTCGACATCTGGCAGGCCGTCAAGCCGCAGCGGCTCGGCCTGAAAGCCTGGCCGCAGGTGCCGCGGCACGTGGAGTGGAAAAGCGGCGCCTGTCAGGCCCTGGGCCTGCCGCACGCCGCCCAGGCCGACATCGCCAGGGCCTGGCAGCACATTCGGTCCCGCGTGCGCGACTGGAACGATCTCGAGCCCGCGCTGATCGGCCGGGTCGAGGAGCTCATCGACTTCGTGACGCAACCGTCGGAGTCCTGAACCCGGCCGCAGACCCCGCGAGCGCCATGCTCGCGTGACGCTCGGCGCGACGAATTCCCCTCGTCCGGGCCATAATTCACCCACGCGCAGTCACCGGGGCGGCCGAGATGTTTCAGCGAAGTGATGTTTCGTGTCGTCCGTGTAAATCACTCCCGCTCGCCGTCACATACGGGTGTCCTCGGAGCACTAACACCGTGAAGACCCCGTGAAGACCCCATATCCAGCGAGAAAACGGAGGAAGCCCATGACCGACGCGCTCGTCATCGACGCCGCGGCCCTGGACCGGTTGTCGTGCAACGCCAAGGCCGACCCCGCGACCGGCAAGAAGACCCTGAAGGCCACTACGGTGTGCGAGGCCGGATTTCGCAACATGACCTATGTACGCGACCTCGCACCGATGCTGGTGGGGGAGCCGCCGGCGCTGCTGGGCGACGACTCGGCGCCCAACCCGTCGGAAACCGCCCTGGCCGCGCTCGGTTCCTGCATCTCGGTCGGGATGCTCGCCAACGCGACGCACCGGGGCGTGACCCTCACCAAGATCGAGGTCGAGATGGAAGGCGACATCGACATCTCCGCCGTGTGGGGGGTCGGTGACACTCCCGACGGCAAGCTCCTGGGCTTCAGCGCGGTCCGTTGCACGGTGACCCTGGCCGCAGACGTCGACGAGGCGACGCTCAAGGAGATCCACGACAACGCGATCGCCTGGTCGCCCGTGGTGAACACGTTCCGCAACCCGGTCAGCGTCGACTCGACCCTGTACACCCAATAGGAAGCCCACCGTGACAACCACATTGACCAAAACGGTTCTCGCGGAGGCCATCAGGCTGGCCCGTGTGGAACGCGGACTGAGCTGGGCGAAAATCGCCGAGTCGATCCGCAAGGACCCGGTATGGACCGTGGCGGCGCTGCTCGGCCAGCACCCGCTCGCGGCCGGCGACGCGGCGACGGTCGCATCGCTCCTCGACCTCGATGACGAGGCGGTGACGGTGCTACAGACCGCCCCGTACCGGGGATCGGATTCGGTCGCCGCGAAGGATCCGACGATCTACCGGTTCTACGAGGCGTTGGCCGTCTATGGCCCGGCGATCAAAGAACTCATTCACGAGGAATTCGGCGACGGCATCATGAGCGCGATCAACTTTCAGCTGAGCGTGCGACGGCGTCCCGATCCGCAGGGCGACAGGGTGGTCGTCATCTTCGACGGAAAGTTTCTCGACTACGCATGGCAACACGCCGCGCAGCAGGCGCAGGAGGTACTCGAATGACGGCGACGATGGATCCCGCGGCGGGCCGATTGGATCTCGAACTGCTGGAAGACATCCGGGCCCATGCCGGCGTGTTGGACCGCGGTGAGCAGCACTCCCGGCGCAGCTTCACCGCACTGGGTGCGGCCGGGCTGCTCGGGATCGGTGCGCCGGGCAACGCCGACGGCCGGCTTCCCGACATGGCCGAGGTGATCCGGCTGATCTCCGGGGAGTGCATGAGCACGGGATTTTCGCTGTGGGCCCACCGGATGGCGGTGGAGTACCTGCTCACGGCCGCGACGCCGTTCAGCGCGGCCGCGGCCCGGCCGCTGCTTGCCGGCACCGCATTGGGCGTCACCGGCATGGCGTCGGCGTTCAAGGAGGCGGCGGGCTGCGGCAACCTCGAACTGACGGCCACACCGGTGGCGGACGGCTACGAGGTGTCCGGCGCCATCAGGTGGGCCAGCAACCTCTACCGCGACTCGACCCTGGTCACGGCGGCGCGTACCGAGAACGGCGAAAAGCTGATCGTGGCCATGCCGTTGGATATGCCGGGCGTGGCCCTGGGCAACCACTTCGACTTGCTCGCCATGGGCAGCACCGCCTCGTCGCACCTCACCCTCGAAGGCGTCCGCGTCGGTCCGGAGCAGGTGCTGTCACGCGACTTCGACGGGTTCCTGCAAGCCGTCCGCCCGACGTTCCTCGTCCTGCAGTCGGCCATGTGCCTGGGCCTGACCAGGACGACGGTGGAGGAGAGCCGGCGGGGGCTCACGGGGGTCAACGAGGTCTTCGCCGCCGATGTGGACCGCATCGCCGGCCGGCTCGCGTGCGCGGAGATGACGTTGGCGGGCCTGGCGGCGGCGGTCGGCAGCCCCGGACAGCCGACCAAGAGGCAGCTGCTGGCGCTGCGCCTCACGGCCGCCGAACTGTCCAGCGCCAGCGCCGATCTGGAGATCCGGACCGCCGGCGGCAAAGGATATGCGAGCAGGACACCGGCGAGCCGGCGCTACCGGGAGGCGGCGTTCATCCCCGTCCAGTCACCGTCCGAGGCTCAGCTGCGCTGGGAACTCGCCCGATGTGCCTGAGCACGGATCCATGGTGACCCCGGTGGCGATGCCGCCCGAGGACACCGCGTACCGGCACCTGGTCGGCGGGATCCCGCTGGCGGTGCTGGTGCGCGACTTCCACCGCCCGCTGGTGAACTTCGCCCGGACCATGGTGGACTCGCCGGTGCTCGCCGAAGAAGCGGTGCAGGAGGCGTGGGTGCAGGTGATGCAGTCCTCGCGTTCCTTCCAGGGCCGTTCGTCGGTGAGCACCTGGCTGTTCGGGATCGTCAAGAACACCGCGTCGCGGCATCGGCGCCGCGAGTCCCGGATCCGCGACCACGAGGTGCTGGCCTCGGCAGAGGCCGAAGCCGCCGACCCGCTGTCGGGTCGCATGCACTCGGTCGGTCATCCCGACGCCGGACACTGGAGCGTCCCGCCGTCGCGGCGCTTCCTGCCCGAGGACCAGACCATGACGCAGGAGATCGTCGGCCACGTGCGCGCCGCGCTGGATGCGTTGCCGCAGCGGCAGCGGCAACTGGTCATCCTTCGCGACGTCGTCGGCATGACGGCCGAAGAGGCCGCCGAGACCCTCGACCTGTCCGCCGAGGCGCAACGCGCACTGCTCTACCGCGCCCGGGGGAACCTTCGCAACGCACTGGAGAAGCGGTACCCACGATGACCGTCCGTGACAAGGCAGTTCCCGCCATCGACTGCGTCGAATTCGTCCGGCTCGTCGACGATCTCGTGGACTCGGATCCGCGGCGCTGGGGCGCGATCGTGAGCCGGCACCTCGACGAGTGCCCGCCCTGCCTGGTCTACCTGCAACAAATGCTCGACCTCCGGATCCTGCTCAGCCACGTCTTCGACGGACAACAACTCAGCGACGAGCACATCGCCGGAGTGATCCGGGGCATCAACGCGTTCCGGGCAGGCCACTAACCCCACGAACTTGAGGAAAACCACAATGGCTCAGCTGATTTCGACCAGCCCTCCGATGACCGCACCGCCGGCACACCGGGCGGACGGAGATCCCTTCGAGCCGCTCGGCGTCGGGGCCATGGTGGACCGGGTGGCCGCCATGGCGGTCGAAAAGGCAACGCATCCCTGGGCTTTTCTGATACGTTCCCTGGTCGGTGGGGCGATGGTGACTTTCGGGGTGTTGCTCGCACTGGTCGTCAGCACCGGGGTGAAGACCCCCGGCGTCTCGAGCCTGCTGATGGGTTTGGCGTTCGGGATGTCGTTCGTTCTCATCCTGGTGTCGGGCATGTCGCTGATCACCGCGGATATGGCCGCCGGCTTCCTCGCCGTGCTCAAGGGCCGCATGAGCGTGGGTGGCTACGGGTTTCTGGTTGTCGTCGGACTCGTCGGCAACATCGCGGGAGCGCTGGTGTTCGTCACCGTCTGCGGCGCCGCCGGAGGTCCATACCTGGGTGCCTTCGCCGAGCGGGCGGCAGTCGTGGGCGCCCAGAAGGCCGGCCAGCCGCTCTGGACCGCGCTGTTGCTGGCGGTGATGTGCACCTGGTTCCTGCAGACGGCGATGTGCATGTACTTCAAGGCCCGCAGCGACGTCGCGCGAATGGCCTTCGCTTTCTACGGCCCGTTCGCCTTCGTCGTCGGCGGCACCCAGCACGTCGTCGCCAACGCCGGATTTGTGGGTCTTCCCTTGATGCTCAATTTGTTCCATCCAGCGGCGCCGCGCGGCGGGATCGGCTGGGGATTGGGCGAGGGCGGCCTGTTGACCAACATCTGCATCACCACGGTGGGCAATCTGATCGGCGGCACGCTGTTCGTGGCCCTGCCGTTCTGGGTCATCGCGCGGCTGCAACGCCCCGCCTCATGGCCGGCCGGTGACGGGACCGTTATGGCCGGGCGACGCAACGGGGCGCCGCTGAAGCACTCCGTCCCGCCGGTTGGGGACTAAAGCCTCACGACCGGGGGCACCCGTCGCCGATAACGTCCCTCCTGAAGGAGGGAGCGCGACATGTCAGCACCGAAGCAGCCCGGCGTGGTGGTCGCCACCGACGGTTCGGCGGCGTCCAATGTCGCCGTCGCCTGGGCGGCCCGTGACGCGGCGATGAGGAATGTTCCACTGACGGTCGTCCACGCGGTGGTCACCCCGACCGCGACCTGGCCGCCGATGCCCTACCCGGATTCCTTGGCGGTGCGGCTCGAGGACGACGGCAAGAAGGCCATCATGCACGCGGTCAAGATCGCCGAAGAGGCCATGCCGGCGGACCGCAAGGTCCCTATCGCCAGGGAGCTGGTCTTCGCGACCCCGGCGGCGACCCTGATCACGATGTCCGCCCAGGCGGAGATGGTCGTGGTGGGCAGTTCCGGGCATGGGCTGCTGGCCCGCGGCGTGATCGGTTCGGTCAGTTCGACGGTGGTGCGCCAGGCTTCCTGCCCGGTCGCCGTTGTCCACGAGGGAGACCTGCCGGCCCCGGACGCCCACGTCCTGGTGGGCATCGACGGCTCGCCGGCCTCCGAGCTAGCCACGGAGATCGCGTTCGACGAGGCCTCTCGGCGTGGGGTGAGCCTGGTGGCCCTGCACGCGTGGAGTGACCTCACGGTGAGCGACCTCGGGGAGTCCGGCCTGCCCGGACTGCTCGGGGAGGCGGAACGCAGCCTCGCCGAACGGCTCGCGGGCTGGCAGGAACGCTATCCCGACGTGACCGTGCGCCGGCTCGTCGTGCGCGACCGTCCGGCGCATGAGCTCATCGAAAACGCGGGCTCGGCTCAGCTCGTCGTCGTGGGCAGTCACGGCAGGGGCGGTTTGGCCGGCATGCTGCTGGGCTCGGTCAGCAACGCGGTGCTGCACTCCGTGCGGGTGCCGGTGATCGTGGCCAGGGCCGCCGCGGCAACCTGAAAAAGCCCCCCGGATCGTCCGGCGTCACCGATGGCGGGTGTCGGTCGACCACAGCGTCGCGCAGCCCGGGCACTGCAGGTTGACGCGCGTTGCCCGGTTGCTCAGCAGGTACTGCCAGTGTGTCGCGCAGTTGCGGCTGCTGCGGCACTCCGCGCATCTGCCGTGGCCCCAGTCGCAGCGCGGGCAGGGTAGCCAGGCGCGACGCGACGCGTCGGCGTGGGGGTCGATCGGGAGCGAATTCCGCAAACGGTGATCCATCGCAGGATAGGGTAGGCTACCCAAATTCTTCTGGCAAATCGGGCCGGGCGCCGAAATTCGCCCGACCCGTCCCGGCCCGTGGCCGGGTCGGGCGAATCGCGTTGCGGCGCCGACTCTCTCGGCGTGTGGCGGGCCGGAGAGCGCTGTAGCGAGACGCCGGCGCTCAACCCACCACCCGGCGAAGCGGGTGTAGGCCTGTCGCGGTGGGTAGAGACAAGCTATGACCGACACCCTCATCCAGACCTTCCACCCCCTTGACCCGCTCACCGCGGACGAGTTCCGGCAGGCGGCCGCGCTCCTGCGCCGGGAGAAATCGGTGGACGACCGCTGGCGCTTCGCCTCCATCGCACTGGAGGAGCCGGGCAAGCCCATGGTCGCCGCGTTCGAGGACACCGGCGCGGTGCCCGACCGCCGGGCGGCGGTGGTGTGTTTCGACCGCGACACCAACACGACGTTCAAGGCGCTCGTCTCGCTGACCGACGACGCGGTGGTGGCCTGGGACCGGGTGCCCGGCGTGCAACCCAACATCACGGTGGACGAGTTCCGGGAGGCGAACGAGGTCATGCGCCGCGATCCGCGCGTCGTCGCCGCGCTGCGCCGGCGCGGCATCACCGACGTGGACGACGTGTTCGCCGACATCTGGGCCTACGGGGACGTGCTGATCCCGGAGGACTACCGCGGCCGGCGGCTGGCGTGGTCGGACACCTGGCTCAAATCGCCGGGCGGTGCGAATCGGTACGCGCATCAGCTCAGGGGCTTCCACTGCATCCTCGACCTCAACTCCATGGAGGTGCTCGACATCGAAGAAGGGGAGCCGCTGGAGTTGCCTGAGATCATGGGCGAGTACCTGCCGGAGCACGTGCCCCGGCGCCTGCGCGACTCGAGTGTCAGAGAACCGTTGCGGCCGTTGGAGATCACCCAGCCCGACGGCCCGTCGTTCACCCTCAACGGAAACCTGCTGGAATGGCAGAACTGGTCTGTGCGAATCGGTTTCAACTGGCGCGAAGGGATGACCTGCACACCGTCACCTACAACGACCACGGGCGCATCCGCCCGATCGCCCATCGGCTGTCGTTCGCGGAGATGACGGTGCCCTACCGTGACCAGTCCGACGACCACTACCGGCGCACGGCGTTCGACATCGGCGAGTGGGGCCTGGGATTCATGACGACCTCCCTGGCGCTGGGCTGCGACTGCCTGGGCGAGATCCGCTATCTGGACGCGACCTTGCACGACAGCACGGGCCGGCCGTACGTGATCAAGAACGCTATCTGCATCCACGAAGAAGACGACGCGGTGCTCTGGAAGCACGTCGACCCCGCCACCGGCGCCGAGGTGCGCCGCGCGCGCCGCCTCACCGTGTCCTTCCACGTGACTGTGGCCAACTACGAATACCTCGTGTACTGGCGCTTCTATCAGGACGGCAGCATCCAGAGCGAAGTGCGGGCAACGGGATTGATCCTGACCACCCACCTGTATCCCGGGGAGAAGGCGTCGCGGGGAGCGCTGGTGGATACCCGCACCTACGCGCCGTACCACCAGCATTTCCTCACCGCGCGAATCGATCTCGACGTCGACGGTAGCGACAACACCGTGTACGCCGGCGAAACCGAGCCGGTGCCGATGGGGCCCGACAACCCCTACGGGTTGTCGGTGCGGCAGAAGGAGATTCCGCTGCGCACCGAGCAGGACGGCAAGCAGGACTACTGTTGGGAAACCCAGCGGGCGTGGCGGGTGGTCAACGAGAACGTCACCAACGGTCTGGGCACCCATCCCTCCTACAAGCTGATCCCGGGCGGGGCGATCCCGGCCATGTTCGACCGCGACTCGCCGGTCCTGCAGCGCGCCGGAGTCATCGGCCACACCGTGTGGGTCACTCCCAACCATCCCGACGAGCGCTGGCCTGCAGGGGAGTTCGTGAACCAGAGCGGACCCGGCCTCGGTCTGCCCCGCTGGACCGCGGCCGACCGTCCCATCCATAACACCGACGTGGTGCTCTGGTACACCTTCGGGATTCACCACATCACCCGCCCGGAGGACTGGCCGATCATGCCGGTCGACACGGTGTCGTTCTGGCTCAAGCCCGTCGGGTTCTTCGATCGCACCCCGGCGTTGGATGTTGCGCCCAGCCAGGCAACCGCCTGCCATCGCAACGACGAGTGAAACCATCGCAGGAGGAAGCGGATATGTGGGAGAACAAGGTATTTCACAACATCATCGGCGGCGAGATCACCGCCGCTGCCGACGGAAGGCTGATGGACATCGTCAACCCCGCCACGGGCGAAACCTATGCCGTGGCGCCGAACTCGTCGGCCGAGGACGTCGACCGGGCATTCCGGGCAGCGGCGCGGGCATTCGAATCATGGCGTTGGTGCACCCCCGGCGACCGGCAGCGGGCCCTGCTCAAACTCGCCGACGTCATCGAGGACAACGCCGACGAACTCGTGGCGATCGAAAGCGAGAACACCGGCAAGCCAATCGGGTTGACGACATCGGAGGAGATCCCGCAGGTGCTCGACCACCTCCGGTTCTTCGCCGGCGCCGCGCGGGTCCTCGAAGGCCGCGCCCAGGCCGAGTACATGCCGGGCTACACCTCCTCGGTGCGCCGCGAACCCGTCGGCCCGGTCGCCCAGGTGGCGCCGTGGAACTACCCGATGCTGATGCTGGTGTGGAAGTTCGCGCCGGCGCTGGCCGCCGGCTGCACGACGGTGCTCAAACCGTCGGACACCACGCCGGCGTCGGCGTTCTGGATGGTGGAGAAGATGCAGGAGATCTTTCCGCCCGGGGTGTGCAACCTGGTCTGCGGCGACCGCGACACCGGCGCGGAGCTCGTCGCGCATCCGGTGCCGCAGCTGGTGTCGATCACCGGCTCCGTCGGGGCCGGCATGGCCGTGGCGACCAGCGCGGCCAGGGACCTCAAGCGTGCGCACCTCGAACTCGGCGGCAACGCGCCGGTGGTCGTCTTCGACGACGCCGACATCGAGGCCACCGTGCGCGGCCTGACGGAGGCGGGTTACTTCAACGCCGGCCAGGACTGCACCGCGGCCACGCGCATGATCATCGGCGACGGCATCTACGACGAGTTCCTGGCGGTCATGTCGGACGCGGTGGGCCAGATCAAGACCGGCTACGACCCGGACGACGAGGACATCCTGTACGGGCCGATCAACAGCGAAAACCAGCTGGAGAAGGTCTCCGGGCTGGTGTCGGGCGCGCCGGAGCATGCCCGGGTTCTCACCGGGGGCCGCCGCAAGGACGGGGCCGGCTTCTTCTACGAGCCCACCCTGATCGCCGACCTGCGCCAGGACGACGAACTGGTCGCGACCGAGATCTTCGGTCCGGTGATGACCGCGCAGCGGTTCGGCGACGAACGCGAGGCCGTCGCGCTGGCCAACGGCACCGAATACGGGCTCGCGTCATCGGTGTGGACGCGGAATGCCGACACCGCGGCGCGCATGGCGGCGCAGCTGGACTTCGGCTGCGTGTGGGTCAACGCCCACATCCCGCTGGTGGCCGAGATGCCGCACGGCGGCTTCAAGCACTCCGGGTACGGCAAGGACCTGTCGCTGTACGGGTTGGAGGACTACACCCGGATCAAACACGTCATGCACTACCACGGGTTCACGGGCTGAGCCGGGGACCCGCGGGACGAAACATCACCAGGACCAGCCCGGCCGCGAACACCGTCGCGGCCTCCCACGGGAACCGCCCGTTCGGGGCGAAGCCGTTGGCCGACAGGAACTCGAGGCCGTAGACCGTCATCGCGGCGCCGGCCAGCGTGACAGCTTCGCCCCAGCGGCGGGGGAGACGGACGCCCAGCGTGGGGAGCGGGGCACCGAAAATCCTTCGCTGCCAAGCCAACAGGACCATCTCGGCGCCGGTCACCACACTCAGGATGGCGACCCACGCCAGTCGGGCCAGCCACCACGCCGCCGATCCCTCGACCGGTTGCGGCAACAGCCCGGCCGGGTAGCCGACGACCGCGACGATCACGACCGGGATCATGTGCCACAAATAGAGCGCCATCACGTTGGTGTTGGCGACCGACAGCGCGCGCCGCGCCCGGGCGGCGCGCAGCGCCCGGTTGACCGCCGGGGCGAGCGCGATCGCCAGCCCGGCCTCGGTGCAGCCGAACGCCAGCAGCGCCACGGTCGGCGGCGTGGTGTTCTCGACGGCCTGGCCGGGGACGCCGATCATGCTGACGGGATATCCGCCCGGCCCGATCAGCAGTGCCAGCGCGAGCGCCGACCCGGCCGCGAGCAACAGCGGCCTGGGCCCGCCCAGCAGGCCGCCGTGCCAAGCGATTCCGAGCTGGTAGAGCAGCCCCCAGCAGAACACGTAGTTCAGCCATCCGAGGTGGGGAATGTGGCCGTGCACGGAGGCGGCGTCGATCGCGATGACCCCCACCGCCAGCGCCGCCGGCACCCGAAGACCCCAACGCCTTTGCGCGGCAACCGCGATGGGGGTCAGCGACACCACGATCATGTAGATGGCGAGGAACCACAGGTGCATGGCCACCGCCCAGCCGGCGTAGTCGAGCAGGGAGCCGGACACACCGAGGAATTCCGCTACCGCCACGGCGGCCCACAGCGGCGCGACGTAGACCGCCGTCGGCCCGAGGACGCGGGCCAGCCGATGCCGGGTCCACGCGTGCCGCGAGAAGTCGTCGCCGGCGCGCCGGTGCGTCCAGGAGATGCCACCGGCATAGCCGGCGACCAGGAAGAACACCGGAACGGCCTGGAAGCACCACGTCAGCCACTGGGTCCACGGAATATCGACCAGCGGATTCTGGCGGCCGAAATGTCCGTCCTGGTACGTCACCGACCCGGCCAGCCAATGTCCCAGCACGATCAGCACCACACCGGAGACCCGGTAGAAGTCGACGGCGAGATTGCGCACCGGCCGCGTGGTGGCGACGTCCATCAGGTCTCCGAAAGGTCCATACGGTGCACGCCGGTCACGGTACCCGCGCCGTGGCCCGAAGTCGCCCGCGGCAGAATGACTTCATGAAACAAGCGAATCTCGGTGGCCTCGGTGTCGGTCGCATCGGCCTGGGCGCGATGGGCATGTCCGTGGCCTACGCCGGCGCGGGCAGCGACGACGCGGAGTCCGTCCGCACCATTCATCGCGCCATCGATCTCGGCGTCACGCTCATCGACACCGCCGAGGTGTACGGCCCCTACGTCAACGAGGAGCTCGTCGCGCGCGCCCTGCAGGGCCGTCGCGACCGGGTCGTGCTGGCCACCAAGTTCGGTCTGCTCTCCCACACCGGCCGCGACGGCCTGGACAGCAGCCCCGCCAATGTCCGCATCGCCGTGGACGGTTCGCTCAAGCGGCTGGGGACCGACCACATCGACCTCTGTTATCAACATCGGCTGGACCGCGGCACCCCGATCGAGGAGACGATGGGGGCGTTGTCCGAGCTGGTGGCCGCCGGAAAGGTCCGGCACATCGGCCTGTCCGAGGTCGGGGTGAACACGATCCGCCGGGCGCACGCCGTGCACCCCGTCGCGGCCGTGCAATCGGAGTACTCGATCTGGACCCGCGACCCCGAGGACGGGGTACTGGCCGTGCTGCGTGAACTCGGGATCGGCTTCGTCGCCTACTCGCCGTTGGGCCGCGGATTTCTCACCGGTGCGATCCGCTCCACCGGGGAAATTCCCGACACCGACTACCGCAAGACGAATCCGCGGTTCTTCGAGGAGAACTTCACGCACAACCTCGCCAGCGCGGACGAGCTGCGAGACATCAGCGCCGACATCGGCGCCACCCCGGCGCAGGTCGCCCTGGCCTGGCTGCTGGCGAAAGGCTCCGACATCGTCCCGATTCCGGGGACCAAACGCGTTGCGCGCCTTGAGGAGAACGTCGGCGCGGACGCCGTCGAGCTGAGCCCCGAGCAACTTGCCAGGCTCGACGCGCTCACCCCGCCCGCCGGCGGCCACCACGCGGAGGCGCAGATGGCATGGATCGACCGGTAGTGGCCGGCGCGGTTTCAAGTCGCAAAAAGAAGCTGGTGATCGGCGCCAGCGGGTTTCTGGGCTCACACGTCACCCGGGCGCTCGTCGCCTCGGGCGCCGACGTGCGCGTCATGCTGCGCCGCACCAGCTCCACCAAGGGCATCGACGACCTCGACGTCGAGCGCTGCTACGGCGACGTCTTCGACGACGACGCCCTGCGTGCCGCGATGGGGATGCGCATGGCCGAGCTGATGTCACCGCTGGACCACGGGAAGGCCGAGCGCGAACTCGGCTGGGAACCCGACCCCGTCGAACACTCGATCCGCAAGGCCGCCGTGTTCTTCGCGTCCCGCCCCTAGTCCGGCGTGGCGAGCGCCCCGGGGCCGTATTTCTTCGCGATCAGCGCCCACGGGTCGGCGTAGGGGCCCCGCCCCTCGAGGCGGCGCTGCAGCAGCAGGGCGGCCAGCATGAGCGGCCGCAGCAGCGGGCTCAATGCTTGCACCAAGATGCGCTTGCGGCCCTGGGATTTCGCGATCCAGTCCAGGGTCTGATGCCAGTCGTGCTCCTGGAAGTCGAGCAGCGCCTGCGTCTCGGTGGTGTCGTACCAGCCGGTGAAGCTCCATCCGCGGTCGTCGCCGGGATCGCCGGGCAGGCTGGCCGCGGGGCCGAGCCGTCCGAGCCCGGCGGCGGCCATCATGTCGTCCTGGAGGTCGCGCTGCAGCATCACATACGAGTCGTCGCCGCCGATGAGCAGCACCTTGCCGGCGATGGTGGCCGCCCGGTCGACGCCGTTGGCGAACGCCAGCCCCACGTCGCGGGCGTCCACCATGTGGATCCGGTTGTCACCGGGCATCGAACGCATGAGCGCCAGGTAGTCGCCGTTGATGCTGCCCTGGGTGTCCGGGGACGCGACCCCGGCGAGCCGGAACAGCGCATACGGCAGGCCGCTGGCTCCGATGGCGGCCTCGGCCAGCACCTTGTCCTGGCCGTACTGGTCGATGGGGTTCACCGGGGTGTCGGGGGTGATGCGTTCCGGGTGGCGATAAGGATTGCGCGACCCGTAGACCGCGGCGCTGGAGGCCATCAGGAACAGCGGCTTGTCGGGAAGTTCGGCCGCGGCCGCCAGCAGGTTCTCGGTGCCGCCCACGTTGACTTTTCTGGCCAGCGCGGGGTTGCGGTAAGAGGGTGGCGAGACGATCGCCGCGAGGTGGATGATCGCCTCGGGCTGATGGGTTGTGAGGAGTTCGCGCACCGCGGCCGGATCCAGGAGATCGACGTAGGCCGGTATCAGCGTGCCGGGGCGGGCGGATAATTCTCTTTGGGCCGCAACGGTTTTATCGGTGCGCAGGTCCATCGCGACGACGGTTCGGCCGCGGTCGAGCAGGATTTCGGTGCACCGCTTGCCGATCTGCCCGAACGCGCCGGTGACGAGGATGGTGTCGACGGTCATCGGCGGGTCACCTCCCCGCCGGCTGGCCGGCGAGCCTGCCGATCGCCCTGCGGATCCGGTCCGAGACGTAGACCGAGAACAGGGGAGTGGTGATGTCCTCGCGGAGCCGAGTCAGCTTGGAGCTCTTGATGAGCCAGCGGCCGGCGACGTTTTCGTAGGTTTCATGGTAGTGGCCGTAGCCGACCAGCGTCACCCCCGGCCCGAGCCGCACCACGTCCTGCAGCGCCCACACCCCGCGCGCCGTCGTCGGTGACGTCAGTTCGATCTCGGGCGCGTGCACCTGGTGCGCGGTGACCTGTGCCGGCCGCCCGAGGGTCTTGCGCAGGAAAGCCACGAAGTCGTCGGCGCCGACGATCACCTTGCCGCCGGCCTCGGCGGTGTCGCTGACGAAATCGTCGGTGAAGATCGTGCGCCAGGACGCCCAATCCTTGGTGTCAAGGTAGCGGCAGTAGCGGGCCTTGAGCTGCTTGATGGCCTCGATGGCCAGCAGCGCGGCGGTGTCGTTGTCGGCGATCACGTCGGGTGCGCCCTCTGTCATTGCGGCTCGATTCCGGTTGATCGTTGATGCTGGCCGTGACATTTACTCCGTGAAGTGTAAACCTGTCCTGATGGGCAAGGACGGAGGTCCCCGGTGACGGAGTCGGTCACGGAATTTCGCGGCCGGGCCAGGGCCTGGCTCGCCGAGAACATGCCGCCACTGGACCCCGACAAGGCCAGGGCGCTCGAGCGTGACGCGCCGGAGTCCTGGCAGCGGGCCCGCGAACTGCAAAAGCGGCTGTACGACGGGGGATTCGCGGGCATCTGCTTTCCCCGCGATTACGGCGGGCTCGGACTGGGTTACGAGTACAAGAAGGTGTTCGACGCCGAGACCGCCGCCTACGAGATGCCGCTGCTGCTCAACGTGCCCTCGTTCGCCATCTGCTGCGCGACGATCCTCGACATGGGCAGCGAAGCGCAGAAACGCACCCACATCGGCGCGGCGCTGCGCGGCGACGAGGTGCTCGTGCAGCTGCTGTCCGAGCCCAGCGGCGGCTCGGACCTGGCCGGCGTCATCACTCGCGCTGAACGCCGGGACGGCCGGTGGATCCTCAATGGCGCCAAGACGTGGAGCACCTGGGCGTTCGCCGCCGATTACGGCCTGTGCCTGGCCCGCACCGACTGGGCCGTGCCCAAGCACGAGGGCCTGACGATGTTCCTGCTGCCGCTGCGGCATCCCGGCGTGACGATCAACCGCATCAAGCAGGTCAACGGCTCGGTCGAGTTCTGCGAGGAGTTCCTCGACGACGTCGTCCTGGGCGACGACGCCGTCGTCGGGGAACCGGGCAAGGGCTGGGACGTCGCGTCGCGGCAGCTCTACCACGAGCGTCGCACGATGGGGGATGGTTCGGAGTACACCAGCGGGCCCGGAATCGCCGACGCCGAAGACATTTCGATCGACCTGCTGTCGCTGGTTGAGAAGGCAGGCGGCAGCGAACGCGCGCGCGAGCGCGCCGGCCGGGCCCTGGTGCACCGGGCCGTGCACGGGCAACTTGCCGAACACGTCTTCCACGCCGTCGTCGCCGGTTCGCTGCCCCCGGCGGCGGGATCGATCACCCGGCTGTCGATGGCCGCGGTGCACGACGTCGAGACCGACACCGCGCTGGCCGTGGCCGGCTCGGCGGCCGTCGTCGACGACGCGGCGGGCCTGCTCGACGTCGGCACGCGCTATCTGGGGCGCCAGGCCGCCAGCATCGGCGGCGGCACCACGGAGATGGCACGCAACGTGATCGGCGAGCGGGTCCTGAACTTTCCGCGCGAGTACGCAGCCGACCGCGGCGTGCCGTTCAACCAGGTGCGGCGGGGCAGATTCTCGTGATGAGCGTTTACGGGTGCTCCCGCGCGGGCAGTACCCCTGGATGGCATCCGGTGCAGACGATCTGAGTAAGGACCCCAGGCCCGACGAGGCGGAGGACAACGCATTCTTCCCCTCCGCGTACTCGCTGAACGAGTACACGTCGCCCAAGACCGACTTCGACGGTGTGCAGCACCCGGGCGCATACATCGGCGGCAGGTGGAAAGTGCTCCTGATCGCGACCGAGGAGCGCTACGTCCTGCTGGAGAACGGCACGATGTTCTCCACCGGCAACCACCCCGTCGAGACGCTGCTCCCCCTGCACCACCTGATGGAGACCGGTTTCGACGTCGACGTCGCGACCATCTCCGGCTACCCGGCCAAACTGGAGCTCTGGGCGATGCCGCGCGAGGACGAGGCGGTGCTGTCGACCTACGAGGCCCTCAAGCCGAAGCTCAAACAGCCCAAGAGGCTTTCGGACGTCGTCGATCACGAGCTGGGGCCCGAATCCCCCTACCTGGCCGTGTTCATCCCGGGTGGCCACGGCGCGCTGGTGGGACTTCCGGACAGCCGGATCGTGGGGCGCACGCTCGACTGGGCCTTGGCCAACGACAAGTTCATCATCACGCTCTGTCACGGCCCGGCCGCGTTGCTCGCCGGCGCGCTGGACAAGGAGGAGTCACCGTTCAAGGGCTACTCGGTCTGTGTTTTCCCCGACGCACTCGACAAGGGGCCGAACATCGAGATCGGCTACCTGCCGGGCCGTCTCCCGTGGCTCGTCGGGGATCTGCTGGGCAAGCAGGGCCTGAAGATCCTCAACGACGACATGACCGGCAAGGTCCACCAGGATCGCCGGCTGCTCACCGGCGACAGCCCGCTCGCGTCCGACGCGCTGGGCCGGCTTGCCGCCGAGGCGTTGCTCGAAGCCGTCGACGGCTGATCAGCTCCTGGCCGCTCCCGCCCCGGGTCTGTACAGTCGCTCAGCAGTGCGATAGCCCGACATCGGGGAAAGGCGGCCGGGAGTGGGCGACCAACTGCGGGACATCCGGGAGTTGGCCGGCGACTCTGCGGCCTACCGCGACGAACTGTTCCGCCGCTGGACGGGTCTGCTGAGCTACCGCTACATCGGCCGCAAGCACTCGTCGATGGACCTCGGCGACCCCGACGACACCGTCGCGATCCGTCGCGACATGCGCAACGAGGCGGGCGGGCTCCTGGTGGCACCGCTGGCCATCTCCTCACCGGAGGGGTGCCAGACCGACATGGTCGCGGTGCCCAACCCCGTGATCGCCTCGGTGCAGATCGTCGACCCCGGCTACGACGTCAGCAGGATCGAGATCGTCGGATCGGGCATCGTGCATCAGGGCCGGACCATGGGGTACGGACGGTGCACCATCGTCGACGCCGACAACCCCGCCCGGGTCATCGCGTTCAACGAGGGCCAGGGCGCGATCATCGGGATCCCGCCGGAAGGCCTTGGCAGAATGGACGTTTCGGGCACCGAATTGGTGATCGAGGATTCGCCCGAACTGCCGCCGCTGTGGCAGGCCTTCGGTGCCAGCCAGCGCGACGACGGCCACTGGGTGCTGCCCGCGCTCAGCGCCGAACTCGCCTCGCCGGACGCGGCCCTGCACATCGGGCCCCAGCACGTCGTCCTGGAAACCGCGGCCACCGACTTGGCCGCCGAACTGGCCGGCACCCGCATGGTGCAGGTGGTCAGCTGGCACGTCATGTTCATGTCGCGCGGCAAGGTGGGTCCGTTCCGCGTCGAGGGCACGGCGCATGCGGGCGGGTCCGGGCGCGTCGGTGTGCGCATGCTGCTGCACGACGAGGGCAACGCCGACAAGGCGGTCACTTCCGCCGCGGCGATTTTCGATGTGGTCAGGCCGTAGCAGTTCAGCGGTCATCCGCCGCCGCCGCCGGCGGCACCGCCGCCGCCGCCGGCACCGGCACCGCCGCCGGATTCCCACCAGTTGTACACACCGGCATAGGCACTCGTCGGGCACAGATTCTCAGCTGCGGCGAGAACGAATTGAGCCGCTTGTTTGAGGGTCAGTGTCGGATAGCGCTTCTGCAGGTCCTTGGCCGCCTGGACACCGTCCATGCCGCCATTCCAGAGTTCCCCGCACACCCGGTAACCGTTGTTCAACAGCGCCGGTTCCAGCCCGGTGACGCCGGCCGCTTGCACGGCGGCCAGGAAGTCCTGGACCGGGTGATGCTTCTGCAGGGCGGTCAGCCACAGCTGCTGCACCTCGGCGATTTCGGGCGATTGGGGCGCGACGGTGGCCGGAATCGCCGTCGATGGCGGTGACTGCGGTGAGAGCACGGGCACCGGCGCGCTGATCGGCGGTTGCGGGTCCCGGCCGGGGTGCGGGCTGACCGCGGCCCAGCGGATCGGGACGTAGAGGGCGACGCCGAGCAAGATCGGCACCGAGATCGCGATCGCCGCGTGGACCCCTGCCCGGGAACCTCTGATCACCGCACCGACCTGTGCGGCGGCCACGGATGCCATGGCGCACAGCACCACAGCGGAGATGGCGACCAGCCACAAGCCCCAACCGACGTGGAGGCCGACCAGTCGGTCGGCGGCCGATGTCACGTTGACGATGTTGACCATCGCGATGAGCAGACACACCAGCCCTGCGCCCGGGGCGAGCCACGCCAGTGCGAGCAGCCACCGCGTGCCCGACCCGATCCGCACGCGGTGCAGCAGGATGAACAACGCGGCGCCGGCAACGGCCGCGAGGGCGAAGGTGGTTTGTCCCTGCCACCAGATGCCGGCTGGGGCACCGTTCGCAGCGATCCAGGCGCGGCTCGCCCAGGGGCCCGCGCTGCCGACCACGATGCCCACGCTCGCGGCGATCGCCGCGATCACATTCGGCAGGTAGCACGGTGCGGACCCGCGCGGGCTGCTGCCCGACGGCGACCCGTCGCGTTCGCGGTCTTGTGGATCAGGCATGTGCGGTCCTCGCCACGGTCTGGGGGTTGGCATCCATGCTTCCGTGGCGGGGCGGCGATCGCGAGGGCCGAAAGTCCCGGTGGAAGCCCTCAACCCCTGGTCATACATCTGCACGCATCTGTATGGTGCTAACGACCCTGCGACACGACGGGAGACATGCGGTGGCGGATCGGTTGGCGGGAAAGGTCGCGCTCGTCAGCGGCGGCGCGCGGGGGATGGGGGCCTCGCACGTGCGCATGCTGGTCGGTGAGGGCGCCAAGGTGGTCTTCGGCGACATCCTCGACGACGAGGGCAAGGCGGTGGCCGCCGAAGTCGGTGACGCCGCCCGCTATGTGCACCTGGACGTCACCAAACCCGAGCAGTGGGAGGCGGCGGTCGCCACCACGCTGGCCGAGTTCGGCGGTGTCGACGTGCTGGTGAACAACGCCGGCATCATCAACATCGGCACGCTGGAGGACTATGAGCTCTCCGAGTGGCAGCGGATCCTCGACATCAACCTGACCGGGGTCTTCCTCGGCATCCGCGCCGTGGTCAAACCCATGAAGGAAGCGGGACGCGGCTCGATTATCAACATCTCCTCCATCGAGGGGATGGCCGGCACTATCGCCTGCCACGGTTACACCGCAACCAAATTCGCCGTCCGCGGGCTGACCAAATCGGCGGCACTGGAGCTGGGCCCGAGCGGGATCCGGGTGAACTCGATCCATCCCGGGCTCATCAAGACGCCCATGACCGAGTGGGTTCCCGACGATCTCTTCCAGACCGCGCTGGGGCGCGCCGCCGACCCCAGAGAGGTTTCCCACCTGGTGGTCTATCTCGCCAGCGACGAGTCCAGCTATTCGACCGGCTCGGAGTTCGTCGTGGACGGCGGCACCACGGCAGGCTTGGGCCACAAGGACTTCTCCGCGGCCGACATCGGCGAGCAACCGGAGTGGGTGACGTAGCCTCGCGTCAGCGCAGGGTCGAAGCGAACTCGGGCTGCTCGGCCGGGACCGGCTTGGGCCACGGTGACGGCTTGGGCCGCTGCCGGACCCGCTGCGGCCACCAGAACCACTTGCCCAGCAGCGCGGCGATCGCCGGGGTCATCAGCGAGCGGACGATCAGCGTGTCGAAGAGCAGGCCGAGGCCGATGGTGGTGCCGACCTGGCCGATCACGGTCAGCTCGCTGACCGCCATCGTCATCATCGTGAAGGCGAACACCAGCCCCGCCGAGGTGACGACCGAGCCGGTGCCGCCCATCGACCGGATGATGCCGGTGTTCAAACCGGCGTAGATCTCCTCCTTGAACCGCGCCACCAACAGCAGGTTGTAGTCGGCGCCGACGGCCAGCAGGATGATGACCGACATCGCGAGCACCATCCAGTGCAGTTCGATGCCGATGAGGTGCTGCCAGATCAGCACCGAGAGCCCGAAGGACGCGCCCAGCGACAGCAGGACGGTGCCCACGATGACCGCCGAGGCCACGACCCCGCGTGTGATGATCAGCATGATGATGAAAATCAGGCACAGCGAGGCGATTCCGGCGATCAACAGGTCGTAGGTGTTGCCGTCCCTGAGGTCCTTGTACATTGCCGCGGTCCCGCCGAGATAGATCTTCGAGCCCTCCAGCGGCGTGCCTTTGACAGCCTCGTAGGCGGCCTTCTTGATCGCGGCGATGTGCGCGATGCCCTCGGCCGACATCGGATCGCCGTCATGGCTGATGATGAAGCGCACGGCATGGCCATCGGGGGAGATGAAGTTCTTCATGCCCTTCTTGAACTCGGCATTGTTGAACGTCTCCGGCGGCAGATAGAACGAGTCGTCGTTCTTGGACGCGTCGAACGCCTTGCCCATCGCGCTGGCGTTCTTCTGCGCCTCGTTCTGCTGATCCTGCAACCCTTTCTGCGTCGAATACATGGTAAGCATCGTCGTCTTCATGGCCTTCATGTTCTCGATCATCCCGGGCATCAGCGCCACCATCTGGGGCATCAGGGCGTCGAGGCGATCCATGACGGGCAGCAGGCTCTGGATGTCGTCGGTCATCGTGTCGATGCCGTCGAGGGCGTCGAACACGGACCGCAGCGAATAGCACACCGGGATGTCGTAGCAGTGCTTCTCCCAGTAGAAGTAGCTGCGGATGGGCCGGAAGAAGTCCTCGAAATCGGCCATGTTGTCCCGCAATTGGGCAACGTCCATGGTCATATCGTGCATCTTTTTGACCATGACGTGCATGTTGTCGGCCATCTGCGTGGTGATGCTCTGCATCTTGGTCATGTCGTTGATGGTCGTCTGCATCATGTCGGCCTGGTGGAGCATGTCGGCCATCTGGTCTTCCTGGTACTTCTGGTTCATCTGCTGGGTGACACCCTGCATGCTGATCTGGAACGGGATCGAGGTGTGCTCGATCGGCGTGCCCTCCGGCCGGGTGATGGCCTGCACGCGACCGATTCCGGGGAGCCGGAAGACCGCCTTGGCGATCTTGTCGATGACTAGGAAGTCCGCGGAATTGCGCAGATCGTGGTCGCTTTCGATCATCAGCATTTCGGGATTCATCCGCGCTTTTGAGAAGTGCCGGTCCGCGGCGGCGTAACCCTCGTTGGCGGGCAGGTCCGCCGGCAGGTAGTTGCGGTCGTTGTAGTTGGTGCGGTAGCCGGGCAGGGTGAGCAGGCCGACCAGTGCGACCATGATCGTCATCACCAGGATGGGTCCGGGCCACCGGACGACGAGAGCGCCGACCTTGCGCCACCCGCGGATCCGTTGTGACCGTTTGGGTTCCAGTGTCTTGCGGAAACGCGATGCCACCGAGATGACGGCAGGGCCGAGCGTCAGCGCCGCGGCGACGACCACCACCATGCCGATTGCCAACGGGATTCCCAGCGTCTGAAAGTAGGGCAGGTTGGTGAAGTGCAGGCAGAACGTGGCGCCGGCGATGGTCAGGCCCGACCCGAGCACGACGTGGGCGGTGCCGTGGTACATGGTGTAGTAGGCGTCTTCCCGGGATTCGCCGACCGACCGGGCCTCCTGATATCGGCCGATCAAGAAGATCGCATAGTCGGTGGCGGCCGCGATCGCCAACGTGACCAACAAGTTCGTGGCGAACGTGGAGAGCCCGATGATGTTGTAGTAGCCCAGAAAGGCGACCATGCCCCGGGCGGCGGAAAGCTCGAACACCACCATCAGCAATGTGAGCAACACCGTGACGACCGACCGGTAGACCAGCAGCAGCATCGCGATGATCACCGTGAAGGTCGCCGCCGTGATGAGTTGCAGGCTGCGGTCGCCGGCCTCGTGCTGGTCCGCCGACAGCGCTCCGGGCCCGGTGACGTAGGCCTTCACCCCTTGGGGGGCGGGCACACTTTTGACGATGCGCTGGACGGCTTCCACCGATTCGTTGGCGAGGGCTTCACCCTGGTTGCCGGCCAGATAGACCTGCACGTAGGCGGCCTTGCCGTCGTTGCTCTGGGCGCCCGCACCGGTGAGCGGATCGCTCCAGAAGTCCTGCACGTGCTCAACGTGTTTGGTGTCGGCGTCGAGCTTCTTGACGATCTCGTCGTAATAGGCGTGGGCCGCGTCACCGAGCGGCTGCTGGCCCTCCAGCACGATCATCGCCGAGCTGTTGGACTTGTACTCGTGGAACACCGCGCCCATGCGTTTCGTCGCTATGACCGATTGCGCATCGTCGGGGGCCATCGACACGGAGCGCATCTTGCCGACCTCGTCCAGCTGGGGTACGACGATGTTGAGTACCGCGATGACCGCGATCCAGCCGAGGATGACGGGCACGGCGAACTTCCGGATGAGGCGCGGTATCGCAGGCCGCTCTTTGACGGCGGCGATCGGAGCGGTGTCGTCCAGGTGTCTGCTCATGCCGACTTCACCAAGCAGAAGGTCAGGGCGTGCACACCGGTGGTCATGTTCTCGTCCTTGACTTCGTCATCGATGGTGATGCGGCAACCGAGTTGGTCACCGCTGCTTTGTGCCGAGATGTTCGGGAAGACCGACGGGGCGGTCGTGGACAGGACCAGCGTCCACGGCAGCGGCGCATTGTCGACGCGCTGCGGGTCGGCGCTGAGGTCGAGATAGTTCACGTTGGCGTGACTGGCCGAGCCGAAGACCTCGTATTTGACGACTTTGGGCTTGAACGGTGTGGATTCATCGCGCCGGGGGCTGATCATGACGCCCGTGTTGTTCTCCCCGAAGAACGACTTGACCCGCGCCACGGTGAAGCCACCGACCACGACCACCGCCGTGATCAACAGCGGTAGCCACGCGTTGCGCACAACCTTCGATATCTGCACCCGGGTGCTTTCCTTCCTCGTCGCGCAACAGCGGTGTGGACGTCGTCGGGGTTGCCCCGTGGGCGGGAACGGGAGCGGCGCTGATCGCTTGCGCTACAACGGAATCCGTAGGCGATCGTCAGACGTTGCGATGAGTCTGCGCCCCCGAACCGCTTAGCGTGACCGCGATCAGAGCATAGTACATGTTGTGCATATTTTGCAGTCTATGCAAGTTCGTTGGCGGTGTTTTGCGTCACTTCGTGAAGATGCTGTGGACCAGCGCGGCGGCGCGCTCCACGTAGGGCATCGGCGTGTCGTCGGCGTCCTCGGGCTTGCCACCAGACCAGCGCTCGATACCCGAGCGCACGGCCGTCAATGCCAGGGCGGAAATCATCGCGGGGACCTCGTCGTCGGGCCGCATACCCTGGCGGCGCGCGACGATGTCGGTCAGGTGGGTTTGGAAGCGCTCCAAGTCGGCGAGGAAGGCGGCCAGCACCGCGGGGGTGGTTTTGGCGAGCTGCAACATGCACACCGCCTGCTCGCGCTTGGGCGGCGCGTCGCGAAGGTGGTGGGCCGCCAGCGTGATCAGTTCCGCCAGCACCACCGAGTAGGGAGCCGGTCCGGACGCGACGAACTCGGCGACGAGTTCCGGGGGGATGTCGGAGGGGCCGTAGGCGATCGCGGATTCTTTGTTGGGAAAGTAGTTGAAGAAGGTGCGAGAGGAGATGCCGGCCTCGACGCAGATCTCGTCGATCGTGACCCGGTCGAAGCTGCGTTCGCTGGCCAGGCGCACGACGGCGTCCCGGATGTCCATGCTCGTCTGGCGGCGCCGGCGCTCGCGGAGTCCGATCTGATTGGCCATAGCACTCAATAGTTGCACAATCTGCAAACTCTGCAGTCACAACGTGATGGATCGCATGCCGATCCGGCCGGCCTCAGCGATGCGGGGCCGCCAGCGCAGCGCCCAGATGGGCGCACTGGCTGTCGAGAAAGTTCACCGAAATGGGTGCCTTGTCGGCGATCTGGTCGAACGCATGAAAGGCGCCCGGCGCGAGCTCCTGGTGCACGGGGACACCGGCGTTGCGAAGCCGCCGGGCATACTCCACGCACTCGGCGTAGAAGAGGTCCAACGTGCCGACCCCGATCCAGGCCGGGGCGAGACCGGACAGGTCTTTGCGCCGCCCCGGCACCGCCTCGAGCGGATCGGCGCCGTCGAGGTACCAGCGCCACGCCAGCTGGTTGTCGCTCTCGGTCCACATGATGCGTCTGGGCCCATCGCCTCCGGCGCCGGTGCGATCGTCGAGCATCGGATACACCAGCATCTGGAAGGCGAGCTCGACGTCGCCCCGATCATGGGCGCGCTGGGCCACGGCCGCCGCGAAATGCCCACCGGCACTGGCGCCCCCGACGGCGACCCGATCCGGGTCCACCCACGGCTGGCGCGCCAGCCAAAGGAGGGCCGCATAGCAGTCCTCGACTGGCGTGGGGTAGGGATGCTCGGGCGCCAGTCGGTGTTCGACGGCCGCCGCCGCGATCCCGGTGCGCCGGCACAGCTTGCGGAGATACTTGTCGTCCTGGGCGGCGACCCCCATGATGGTGCCGCCCCCGTGGATCCACAGCAGCGCGGGTGCCCGGTCGGGTGGCCCGGCCGGGCGGTGCAGGCGAACGGTGACGTGCTCGTTGACGGCGGCGACCGGCGTGTCGCGCAACCGGCCGGCGTTACCCAGGGCCGCCATAAGCTTTCGCTGCAGCTTGTACCCGCGGTGCAGCGCGTATCCGCGGGGCAGGAACCGCGCGGCGGTGCGCAGGCCGGGGTCCACGACGTGCCGTGTCGTGAAGGCCTTGTCAGGGGGTCCGCTCACCATGGGTGCTCTCGATTCCCGCGCGCCGACAGGCCAGCATGACCATACAGGATGCGAAAAGTGAGCCAAGCCGTTCCAAGGGCTTCGAACCGGCTGATTGGGTGGGGTGCGGCGAGGGTATGCCGCGGCGTGTCTTCGACTCCGACAAACGTCATCAGCGTTCTTGATCCCCGTACCGGCGAGGTGGTGACGCAGGTGCCCATCGCCGAGCCGTCGGCATGCGATGCTGCGGACGTGCGTGCGGCCGGACGGCCGTGAAGGTGGTGCACTGGTCGTCGCCGGGTGAGTGAGCGGGCGCGCATTACTGCGACGAGCCTGTAGATTTTGCAGTTCCGCACTCGTACTTCGTCTGCGCATTTACAGGCTCGATGAAGTGTCATACCCCGGGAGACCGTCCTGATGGCAACGACGTGGCGCCGGCGCGTAGACGGCGCGGACTGGCAGGCCGTCACCGCCGACATGAACGAATTCGGCGGCGCGCTGACGTCCGAACTGCTCACTCCCACCGAGTGTGCAGCGCTCATCGCTCTCTACGCCGACGACCGCTTGTTTCGCGCCACCGTCGACATGGCGCGCCACCGCTACGGACGGGGGGAGTACCGCTACTTCGACCGGCCCTGTCCGCATCCCATCGACGAACTGAAACACGCGCTCTACCCCCGGTTGTTGGCGATCGCCCGCGACTGGTGGGCCAAGCTGGGCCGGGAGGCTCCCTGGCCCGACACTCTCGACGAATGGCTGGACCTGTGCCATCGGGCCGGCCAGACCAAATCCACGGCTCTCCTGCTCAAGTACGGTCCCGGCGACTGGAATGCCCTGCACCGAGACCTCTACGGGGACCTGGTCTTTCCGCTGCAGGTCGTCATCAACCTCAGTGCACCGGCCGTGACCCATACCGGCGGCGAGTTCCTGCTGGTCGAGCAGCGGCCGCGGGCGCAGTCGCGTGGTACGGCCAGCACGCTGCCGCAGGGGCACGGCTATGTCTTCACCACCCGGGAGCGGCCGGTCCGCTCGACGCGGGGATGGTCGGCCGTCCAAGTACGTCACGGAGTGTCGGTGGTCCGGTCGGGGCAGCGCTACACGCTCGGCTTGATTTTTCACGACGCCGCCTGACACCGCGGGGGAGCGCGGTCGACGAGGAACTGCGCGTCAGGCCAGCGCGCCGCGATGCACGGAAGGTGTTGCGTGCGGGTCGTCGCCGGACACCGGCGCCGCATCGTCGTCGGGCAGGGTGCTCAATCGCCCGCGTTGCGGCTCGCCGCGGTAGCGCGAGGGCTCGCCGTCGATCCCGCACGCCCGCCACAGCATGTGGGAAAGCGGATTCATCATCCCGGTGTCGTAGGCCAGCGCCCGCATATCGGCGAACAGGTCGCGCAATAATTTCTGCGATTCAGGTGACCCGAAGAACAGGTCCCGTTTTACTTCGGGCGGAATATCGAACTCGCGCCAAAACGCCTCCGGCGGAACAACAATTGCGTGGCACAACAGGCGCATGATCAACGGGAAATACAAGGAGAGCCAGAAGCGCTGCCATTTGGGCAGCTGCGGTAACCGCTTACGCAAGAATTCGTGCGCGAAGGAGATGTGCCGCGCTTCCTCGGCCACGTGGATGGCCATCACCCGCTCCATGATCGGATGCAGTGCCTTGCCCTCGCGCAGCACATCCTTCTGGGTGTGGTCGAGTGGTTCCTCGCCGGCGAGCACCCCGATGAAGAAGGCCACCGGCAGCGGACCGGCAGCTAGGGGGACCAGCGGCGAGATCCAGCGCAGGATGCGTGGCATGCCCGGAACGCCGTCGGCGACGCGGTTGACCATCTCCTGCAGCATCAGGGTGTGGTTGCCTTCTTCGATGGATTCGTGCAGGCAGTAGCGGTATTCCGGGGAGCCGTTGGGCAGCCAGAACGCGTAGTTCAGCAGGCCTCGGATCAGGACGGATTCGAAGTGGGTGCCCACCTTGGCGACGTTGGCCTGGCGCCACATACCGATCTTGATCTTGCGTTCCTCGGGCTGCCCCTGGTACCAGGGGTGGCGCCCCAGCGGATCGGTAGCCGGGAGGATCCACCGGGGATCGTTGTCGATGACCGCGAACTCCGGGGCATCCCAGTCGATGTCGGTATAGGGGTTGAAGTTCCGTCGCACCGATCCCTCGGACAACGTTGCGATGCTGCTTACGTACTCGGTGTCGTCACGCACCTCCATGTTGCGGTGCCAACGCCGGAGCAGAAGCCTCCTGGCCATTCACAGCCCCCGATAATGTTCAGATCAACACGTACACAACCAACAATCCTCGCGGCCTGGTCGGCGACAATGTCGCCTACGGCGACTTCCGCGAGGGGATTTCCGGCGTTTGCGCTGCGATTTTCCCGCTTCTCACTTGACCAGATCGCTCCCGTGCGGTCGACACGTCAAAAGAGCCGCTTTCTGGACTCGCATGGGGGTGAATATACCGTACCGACCTCCGCGCATCGTGGCGGCTTCGCGGAGGTGCCGGCAATGAAGCGCCAAATCACGCTCGGGCCAATGGGGGTTTCGCCGGGTTTCGCCGAGCAGATTTTTCGATGTCGTTCGCCGACTGTCCGGCACCATCGGGACGTTCGGCCGCCACCGAGACCCTCGCCGCTCGAGTCGCCGGCGCCGTGTCCTCCCGGCGCCGACGGAACGGCCGGCGACACCGACACGCTGAATCGGTCGTGGGAGCCCCAGCCCGTCGGAACGCTTCGGGGCGTGCTGACCGACACCGTTGTCGCCGTCAACTGCGGCGACCAGGGGTCGGTGTACAAGACGCCGATGGTCATAACGCGGGAAGGCGATGTTCCCGACGGCGTCACCGTGGCCGATCAACAATTGTTCGCCGACCCGGCTCTGTTCAAAAACCCGACTGCGACACCGATGGACTGCCGCCATTGAAATCAGACACCTCCCATCGGAATTGCCGTTGGTGATCCTCGGAATCGTCCTCGCGCTGGGGGGTGCGGCCCGGCGATTGCTGGCCGGGATGATCCGTCGCGGCAGCCGGCGCCGGCCGCCAAAGCGGCGCCCGGAGCGCCGAGGCGCATCCAGGCCGAGTCGCCGCACCCCGCGGCGCCGCAACGGCGCGCCCCGCGGCAAAAGGTGCGCCGGCGCTGCCACCCGCGCCGGCGGCACCGGCACCGGCACCGTGCCGACCGGGGCCCAGTGCTGACCAGGTCTACCTCAAACTGGCCTCGCAGATTCCCGGCGTCACCGTCACAGATCCCAAGGTCGAATCGTCACCGGCCATGCCGTGTGTACCGGCCTCCAATGGCTCCAATGCGGGATGCCGCAGCCGCGACCTGCGAGCAACACGAACACCGCGCCCGCGCAGGCTCAGTCAGCCGTCGACGCTGCGATCACCGCGTACTGTCCCCAATATCGGCGTTAGCGGACCCGCCTGCCCTTCTCGGAGCGCGGCGATGAACTCCGAGGTGTAGTACTCGGCCGGTGTCTGCGAGTTCGGCGATGGGCGTTCGACGAAGACCCACGCACCGGTGGTATTCGGGGACAAAACGCGTCCCGCAGCGTCAGCGTCGCTGTCCCGGCGCCATCGGTCTCCATCGTCCCGTCGGTGACGCCGGCAGTGCACGACACCGAAGAGGCCGGTGCCTGGATCAACCTGACGTTGTAGCGAACTCCGGGTTCGACGGCCACGAGTTGGACGTGCGCGGTCACCGTTTGATTTGCGCCCGTGCCGATTACGGCTCGGGCCGTACCGTGTCCCCGCGACTGCATATTCACTGCCGGGGTGAAGTCGCACGCACGGAACTTCTGGGTGAGCGGCACCAAAGTGCTTGCGCCGGCGGGACTTGCCGCCACCAAGCCGCCGACGGCCCAAACCGCGGCAGCGGTGAAAACCTCGGCGCTCGCGATCGACAGCGCGGCTAGTTTGTCGTGGAGCACCCCACGATGGTGTGGTGCGAGGCGTGGCCCCGTCGCGCGGATGTGATCAAGCCCGCTCGGTGCCACGATAGTGACTCAGTTGACGCCACCGCTCCTCGAAAGCTCGGCGTTTACTACTTCAGTGGCGTTCTTTGGCGCGCGCTCCGGCGTCGCCGCTGGGCCGATCCGAGAAGACCGGGTGTTCGACCGGCTTCCCGGAGGCCTCGCCCGAGACCACGTATTCGGGCGCTTCAGGGTGGGAAAACAGGTTCGAGTTGTCCATGTGTGTCCTTACGAAAGAGGAGGTCGGCCGGTCCGCATCGGCGGTCGGACGACGATCGAATCGCACGCTGATCTCTTTTCTGGTGCGCCGACGATTCGCGATGACCGCTGGCAGGCGGTTCGTGTTCAACGGTACAGGCAGCGGGCGGGCGGTGCGCGCAGGTCTTGACCCCGGGGCGCACCGGGCCGGCATGTGCGCTATGCTCGTAGCAATGTTGGCCGTCCTACGGCGGCCGGCACGTCGTGAAACGCTTCTTCATCCTTCCGGCGTCCGCCCCGATCGAGTGGTTGGCGCACTGAATCCGGCGCAGTTCGTATCGCGGCGATCGATTTTGCCCACCGGCAATCTCGCCACTTTGTGCTGACCGAACGCGCGCATTTTGCCGCCAAGTCGGCACCACCGATGCTGAAAGACATCCAGTGACCACAGGCATGACATTTGCCGATCTCGGCGTGCGCGAACCACTCATCGAGGTGCTCGCCGCCCGCGGGATCAGCCATCCGTTTCCCATCCAGGTCGAGACACTTCCCGACACCCTCAGCGGCCGCGACGTCCTCGGCCGCGGCAAGACGGGCAGCGGCAAGACGCTCGCCTTCTCGATTCCTCTGGTCAGCAGGCTGGCCGGACACCGACGCCGCCCGTCCCACCCGACGGGTCTGATTCTGGCCCCGACCCGGGAGCTGGCCACCCAGATCACCGCGACCCTGGAACCGCTGGCCGGCGCCAACGGGCTACGTGTGACGACGATCTTCGGCGGCGTGTCGCAAAGCAGGCAGGTGGCGGCGCTGAAGTCCGGCGTCGACGTCGTCGTGGCCTGCCCAGGCCGGCTCGAAGACCTGATGAAGCAACGTCTGATCAGTCTCGACTCGGTCGAGATCACGGTGATCGACGAAGCCGATCACATGGCCGACCTCGGTTTCCTTCCCGGCGTCACCCGCATCCTGGCGGCCACCCCGATGGGCGGCCAGCGCTTGCTGTTCTCCGCGACCCTCGACAACGGGGTCGACAAGCTCGTCAATCGGTTCCTGCGCGACGCGGTGCTGCACTCCGTCGACGGCTCCGACTCGCCGGTGCCCGAGATGACCCACCACGTGTTCCACGTCTCCGACGCGCAGGCCAAGAAGGAGTTGGTCCACCGGCTCGCCTCCGGATCGGGTCGCCGCATCCTGTTCATGCGCACCAAGCACCAGGCGCGCAAGCTCGCCAGGCAGCTCACCGAATCCGGTGTCCCGGCTGTCGACTTGCACGGCAACCTGTCTCAGCCCGCGCGCGACCGGAACCTGGCCGCTTTCACCGCCGGTGACGCGCGCGTGTTGGTGGCCACCGACATCGCGGCACGCGGTGTCCATGTCGACGGGATCGAACTGGTCGTGCACATCGATCCGCCCGCCGAGCACAAGGCGTACCTGCACCGGTCCGGGCGCACCGCGCGGGCCGGCAATGCCGGTGATGTCGTCACCGTCGTCCTGCCCGAGCAGCGCAAGGACACGCACGCGTTGATGCGCCGTGCGGGCATCCGCGTCACGCCGCAGGAGGTCACCGTCGACTCGGCCGCCGTGCATGCGGTGGCCGGGGACGTGGCGCCGCACCGGGCCCCCGCGCCGAAGCAGGCCGTCCCCGCGCACACCGCGCAACAGCGCCCGGCGCAGCCTCGCCGCTCCGGTCCTGCCGGCCGGCGGCGCCGTTCGGCCCGCTCCCAGGGTTCGTCGTCGCAGCGCGGCAACAATTGTCAATAAATAGCACGGCTCGTGCTACGTTGATCGCGCGGATATTTTAGGTATATCCGCATTTGAAATGAGAGAAGAAAGTAAATGGCACAGGGGACTGTGAAATGGTTCAACGGTGAGAAGGGCTTCGGCTTCATCACCCCGGACGACGGCGCGAAGGACCTGTTCGTCCACTACTCGGAGATCCAGGGCAACGGCTACCGGTCGCTCGAGGAAAACCAGCGTGTTCAGTTCGAGGTAGCGCAAGGCGCCAAAGGACCTCAGGCAGTAGGAGTGACTGCTGTCTAAGTAACTCCAAACGTGACAGTGGGCTGGTGCGGTTGCTCCGCGCCAGCCCACTGGCCTTTCTGCATCGGCTCTGTGTCGGTTCAGCCGCCGACCGATGCTGCGGGTTTGGTGGCGCGGATGATTGCGCCGTGCATTCCGTCGGCGACTTCGTGGGTGAAGGCCACGGAGGCATCGACGAATCCGGTGGCTGCCAGGCCGTCGAGGTATTCCTTTTTGGACAGGGCTCCGGCAATGCAGCCGACATGGGAGCCGCGCTCGGCTCGTTCGGCCGCGGTGAGGCGATCCTCGGCGACCACGTCGGAGATCCCGATCCGCCCTCCGGGAACCAGAACCCGAAACATTTCGGCGAGCACCGCCGGTTTGTCGGCCGACAGGTTGATCACGCAGTTGGAGATCACCACGTCGACCGCCGCGTCACGCAGTGGGATGTCCTCGATGGTGCCCTTGAGGAACTCGACGTTGGTGACACCCGCTTTGGCCTTGTTCGCCTCGGCCAGGGCGAGCATCTCGTCGGTCATGTCGACGCCGTAGGCGAACCCCTCAGGTCCGACTCGGCGCGCCGAGAGCAGCACATCGATGCCGCCGCCGGAGCCCAAGTCGAGCACGCGTTCACCGGGGTGCAGGTCGGCGACCGCGGTCGGGTTGCCGCACCCCAAGCTCGCCGCAACGGCGTCGGCGGGCAGCTCGGAATGCTCGTCGGCGCCGTAGAGACCCGCTCCGAAAATGGTGCCGACGTCGGCCGCATCGCTCGACCCGCAACAGCTCGCCGCGGTGAGCACCTCGCTGTTGGTGGCGCCACCGCTGATCGCGTTGGCGGCGGCGCCGTAGCTGGCGCGAACCTGATCGCGCAACTCGCCGTCCCTGGTCTCGGTCATTTCGATACTCCTCTCATCGACTGATGTCTATGGGATCAAGACTGCATTATCCATCGACGGCTGTCAATGTGTGTCATACTGGGTTTATGCCTACGACGATCGCTTCCTCAGCGCAATCCGATGTATCGCTACTGGTGGCGGATCTCCAGACGTGTTGTCGTCCCATCGCCGATGCGGTGCTGGATGCGGAGGCCGCCGAGCGGCTGGCCATGGTTCTCAAGGCGCTCGGCGAGCCAACCCGGCTGCGGCTGGTGTCGCTGATCGCGGGCCACGAGGCGGCCGAAGCATGCGTCTGTGACTTGACCGGGCCGGTCGGGCTGTCCCAACCGACCGTGTCACACCACCTCAAGGTCCTGGTCGAGGCCGGTCTGCTCGAGCGCACCCAGCGCGGCAAATGGGCCTACTACCGGCTAGTGCCGGCCGCCCTGGATGCCCTAGCCGGCGTGTTCGCCCGCACCGGTCGATGACGACACCAGCGTCGCCGTCGTGCAAATCGTCGCAGCCCACCCGCTGGCAGGACAAACCATGCCGATCAACCTTTTGCACGGTGTTGGAAAAACGTCACAGTGACAAAATAATTACGCTGGGCGCCCTTCGACGTGACACGGAAGATTTCATGTTTATCAGAATGTGCAACCAACCGCCGGGCAAAAAACCATGAATTCTCGGACCCGTCCGAACGACAGGGGATGGCAACGGGTCAGGCCAGCGATGAATCGGCTACAGCCCTTAAGCCGCCGGTGCGAACATTTGGACAGCTCCCAGATATTCATGTCTCAGACGATTTCGATGAACCGCTCCCAGATGCGGAAATCGTTTTCTGGGAAGCTGATTCAACAGACTGATTCGACTTTGAACGCATGCGAACCATTGGATCCCGCAGGGGGTCGGCACTATCGTTAATGCGTCACGGTGACGAAATAGCGCGGCGGGATGGACCTCGGGTTGGGCAAGCGCGCCGCGATCGAGCGCGCTCATCACCTCCATAACGTCACAGTGACGAATTAAACGGCTCGCGCGGGACCTCGACGACGCGGAGCGTCCGCCGGTGTCAGGTAGTTCTGGACTGTCCATCGTCCTGTCCGGCGCTGTCAGATAGTCATGGATTCAGACTCAGCGCCATGGTTACGCCGGGCGAAGATCCGCAGGTTGCATGGACAGGGACCTGGGCGGGTGTCACTGTCAGGTAGTTCTGGAACGGAGGGCGAGAAATCGGACAGCTACCAGGTTTTCCCGGATTACTCCCAACTAGTTCAGGATCGGACAATCGGCTCGCAAAGCTGTTGTTATACAAAGCAACTCGCAACAGTTAACTGGTAACGGTGCGTGCTCGAGAGGTGCGAGTTGGCCTAGGGAGCGCATGCGGCCGGGTTTCCGCATCGTCGCCAGATGGTTCGGGGCCAGTGGTGCAGAACTATAGGCCTTTATTATGGCCTGTAGCTGGCTTATATTTAGGTCTAACATGGTGGTATGCGGATACTGCCCATTTCGAAGATGAAAGACAAGCTCAACGAGTATGTCGACGCGGTCGCCCAAACGCAGGATCAGATCACGATCACCAAGAACGGAGCGCCGGCGGCAGTGCTCGTCGGCGCCGAGGAATGGGAATCGCTCCAGGAGACGCTGTACTGGCTTTCCCAGCCCGGGATCAAGGAATCCGTCGCCGAGGCCGACGCCGACATTGCCGCTGGGCGCACGTACGGCGAGGACGAAATTCGCGCCGAATTCGGCCTGCCTCGGCGCGGCAACTGACGCAGTCGGTGGGTTACACGGTTCGGTTCACCGGCACCGCGCGGCGTGACCTGCACAAGATGCCGCCGCGGGTGCTCGCGGCCGCGATTGAGTTCGCGTTCGGCGACCTAGCGCGGGAACCGCGCCGGGTCGGCAAGCCGCTGCGGCGTGAACTGACAGGGCTGTATAGCGCCCGGCGCGGCCCGTACCGCCTGTTGTACCGGATCGACGAGGAGCACTCACTAGTGCTGATTCAGCGTGTCGATCATCGCGCGGACATTTACAGGCACTGACGGTAGCCTCACGGTGACGAAATGCTTTGTAACGCAAGCCTAACTCGCAAAGCTGGTAACGGTGCGTGCTCGAAGGTGCGAGTTGGGAGTGGTCGGGGATCCGCGGCGGAGTCCCCGGCGAAATCATGGATGCACTACGGCACCGCCGCGATCATCCGTGACAAGCGCGCCGGTGTGCTCGACACCGCCTACGCTGCACACCCAGAACGGTTCGTGCGAAAGTCCGCCTGAGGTGTTTCTGACTTTGCGATAGACATTCGCGTTTGATCAGACAACATCGTCGGGATCCTGTATGGGTTGAGTGTGCCTTTGCTGGCGGTGCCAGGCAAGTCGGCGGTTGCGGGCGGATTCGAGCCCGGCTTGGCGTGCTTTGCGGATGGCCTCCCCTCGTCCTTCGTGTTCGTCGTTGGGCGTGACATAGCCGATGCCGGCGTGCAACCGGACTCCGTTCCAGAATTGGCGGGTGACGGCAAGTTCGGCGCGCAGGGTGGCGGGGTCCTCGATCGCGAGCAGGTGCGGGAACTCGGCCTTGAGGTGCCCGTTGAAACTCTCGATCCAGGCTTGATCGGTCGGCGTTCCGGGGCGTCCGAAGGGGCGTGTCATTCCATCTGTGTAAGTCCGGGGTGGTCCATCATCGGACCGCCGTTGGGCGGACAGAAGGAGTGTTTTGTGACCAAGACCATGCAGATGCCGGCTGAGGAGACGACCGCGGCGCGGCGGCTGGCCGAGATGTTCACCGAAGAGACGCTGGACTCGTTGATTAAGGATGCGGTGAAGACCGGGACCCCGATCGACGGCGCGGACGGTTTGCTGAACCAGCTGACTAAGGCCGTGCTGGAGCGGGCGCTGAATGCGGAGCTAACCCACCATCTGGGTTATGAGGCCGGCGATCCGGCCGGACGCGGATCGGGAAATTCGCGCAACGGCACCACGCCGAAAACGGTGACCACCGTCAACGGCCCGGTGCAGATCGATGCGCCGCGTGATCGCAACGGCTCGTTTGAGCCGGCGATTGTGCCGAAGAAGACCCGCCGGCTCAACAACATCAATTCGGTGGTGTTGTCGCTGTATTCACGGGGAATGACCACCCGCGATATCGAAGCCCACCTGCAGGAGGTCTATGGGGCGTCGGTGTCGCGGGAGTTGATCTCCAATATCACCGAGGTGGTGGTCGATGAGATCAAGGCCTGGCAGGCCCGCCCGCTCGATGAGGTCTACCCGATCCTCTACATCGATGGGCTGCGGCTGCGGATCGGCGACAACGGGGTCATCACCACCAAGGTCGCCTATTTGGCCATTGGCGTGGATCTGGAGGGCCGCAAACACGCCTTGGGCTGCTGGATCCAGGACTCCGAGGGGGCGAAGTTCTGGCAGAAGGTCGTCATCGACCTGCGCAACCGCGGGGTGCGCGACATCCTCATCGCCTGCTGCGACGGGCTGACCGGTCTGCCTGATGCGATCCGCTCGATCTATCCCGATACCGTGGTGCAGACCTGCGTCGTGCACGTCATTAGGAATGCGATGCGCTTCGTGTCTTATAAGGACCGCAAGAAGGTCGCCACCGCGATGCGGGCGATCTACAGTGCGCCGACCGTCGATGGAGCCGAACTCGCACTCAAGGAGTTCGACCAGCAATTCGGCGCCCAATATCCGGGTGCAATTGACGTGTGGCACAACGCCTGGGGGGAATTCGTTCCGTTCCTGGACTATCCGGTGGAGTTGCGCAAGATCGTCTACACCACCAATGCGATCGAGTCGATCAACTTCCAGTTGCGCAAGATCACCAAGAACCGTGGTCATTTCACGGACAAGGACGCCGCGATGAAGTTGCTGTACCTCGGGCTGCGCAACATCTCCAGCGAGAGAGGAGGCTATTCGGGTACTGGAACGCACAACTGGACTGTGGCGCTCAACACACTCGCCAGACTATTCCCTGGGCGAATCCCATTGTGCTAGAATACAACTCGTAGTCAAATCACCTCTGACTTACACAGAAATCGTGACAGGCTCGTCCGAAGTGCTGGGCGATCGCAGACATGGCCATGAACTCCCGCGTCGAGCCCGACGTCATCTGGGGACCGTTATCGGACACCGCGAGCAGGATCGGCCGGGCCTGGTCGTCGATGCCGATATCGACCAGGCCGTCGGCGCGTCGCTCAACGGCCTGCAGGAGTCCCTCGATGTCGAGCGCGTCGGTGAACCCGATCTCGACCTGGGTGGAGGTTTCCTCAGCGGAGACGACCTCGGTGATCCACTTGCGCGAGACCAAATCCTGAATGATCAACACTGCCATCCCCGCCCTGGTGAAGTGCGTCGTATCGTAAATCCAGATCGAGTTCGGCTTGTAGTCCACCCAATCCGGGAAGGGCTTGCGTTGAGAACGTCCAGGCTTGGGAAGTGGTCGAAAGTGCTTGTCCGCCAAGAACAGGACCCGACGAACACTCGACGGTGACACCCATACCCGGCCCAGATAAGAGCCGCGGTGAGCAAGCTTGCGGTGCGAGCGGTCGGTCTCGCCCCACTGGTCGAACAACGCCAAGATCTCGCTGACTTCTTCGTCGAGCAGCCCATGCATGGGCGACCCACCAGGGATCTTGTCGACCAGCTGGCCGATCGCTCGGCGAGCGATCCAGCGATGTGCCCGCAGCTCGCCGAGCTCCAACGCATGGCATGCCTGGCGCAGTGTCCAACCTTCATCGACCGCCTGGTCGAGCAAGCCCAACAGCGCCGTCTTGGTGGCCACGTCGACACGGTGTGGGACTCGGCCACTTAGCCCCAGCGCCCTTTTCCCTCGACCAACGTCAGCCGCACGGCCATCTCCTTGAGTGCCTCGGACAGCCGCGCGTTCTCGGCCTTGGCGGCATCGAGTTCGTAGTCGCGTTGGCGGGCCGCCGCGCCTGGCTTGGCTGCCGCCAGCGTGGCCAGCGCACCTTCCTTGGCGATCGTGCGGATGCGCATGATCGTCGTGCGATCCACCTGATGGTTGGCGGCGGCCTCGGCGATCGTCACCTCCTGGCGTACCAGCTGCAGCCATATCTCGTACTTCTGCGACGGGCTCAAGAACCGCTTCGGGCGACGGTGCGAGCGGTCGCCACCAGAGTTTGCTTCGGACATGATCAGATCCTCCAAGAGAGCTCGGAGAACCCGTCGGATGTCGTCTGATCGACACACCGATCTCTATCGCGAAGTCAGACGCAAAACACGCCCGAGCCGCCGAAACTGCCCAGCGGTTCATGGATCAACAAACCAGACGACACCCAGGAGGCCACTCAGTAAATACCACCCAACGGTGCCTCATTCAGGTTGACAGATTCCGCGATCCTTGGCGCCGGCCCCGTCGGGCACCCGATGCGTGCGATTCGAAGTCAGTCGGCCTCGACGACGTGCTGGGCCTTCGTGCAACGACCACGGCAGAGCCGCTCCAGGCCTACGCCAGCCGATCAACGGCCGGACCTGCGTGAACATGCTAATCGTCAAGAGGTGCAAGTTCTTTCATCTAATGCAACTCGCTACCCTCCGGTACCGATAAGCGACATTATGTCAAGTAACGCGCTTCGTAATGCACTGCCTACGAGTTGTTTTCGTCGTCCCAGGCGGTGATGCGGGCGCCGCAGTCCTCATAGATCGAGGACGATACGCAGGGCCGCATCAACGCGGCGCATTTCGTCGAAGCTTAGGAACCCGACGCTCTTGCCGAGCCGGCCCGGGTCGACCGCTGCGGTCTGCTCAGCAAGCACTCGTGTCTTCACGCCGCCGACTTCGACCTCGGGTCGGAAGCTGGCGGCACGCGCCGACGTGGATGTGGGTGCAACCAGCCAGGTCGACAGCGGCACTTGATCTGACTGGACGACTACGGCGTATCGGGAACCGGACTGCTCATGACTGCGACTCCCCTTCGCGGCATGCAACCGAAAGACCTCACCACGCACGCAGCGTCTCCATATCGCGCAGCACCTGCATGGCCTCGGCGCGATCGAACTCGTCTTCGGCGAGCCTTGCGGCCTCGGCGCGAATCGTCGCGCCGGCCCGGCGCCCAAGGCTTTCCGTTGGCCGTCATTCGGGCTGCAGGCCGGATGGTACGACCTTGCCGTTTACCGTAACTTCGACCTGGCCGGTCTTCGGGTTGTACGCGATGGTGCCGTGCTCGAAGTTCGACACGAGCAGACCGTGGACGGCGTTCACGTCGCTGGTCGGCAGGCCCAGCGGACCCGCCGAACCGTTGGTGCCGGTGATCGCGGGCACGCCGTTCGGGTCGCGCGGGACGTTCCATGCCTCCCGGAGCTTGCCCGTGGTGATAAACGCGGGCGTGCCGGGTTCGTCGTTCTCTGCGGTGATCACGCCGCCCTGGAACTGTTGGAACACCACGCCACTCGCCCGCTTTCCCGCGTTGCGGTCACCCGTCAGCGGCTTGCCGAGTGCCTTCTTCTGATCCTCGCTTGCCGACGAGTACTTGGCGGCGATCGGGCCGGTCAGGGTCACCTCGACATCTCCCTCCCCGAGGAGCTTGACCGCGGTGGGCTGCGCTGAGGTCGTATTCGTGGAGATGGCGTGCGCACCGGCGTGAGGTGGTGCCGCCCCGTCGACGCTCTTGTCATTGCTGCAGCCGACAGTGATGAGCGCGGCGGCGGCCAGGCCGACCACCGTTTGGCGGCGGTGTGCGATCATTCCCATGGGCGTCTCCCCCGCGTCTTCCTGTTGGTGTGGGCCAAGTTGCCGGTGACCTGTGCGCCCGGTCCGCGCCACATCCGAACCACTTGAGTGGCGCAGGCGGGTGCGGTGTTCGTAGCTCCGAACGAACTTACGCCCGCGGTGATCGACGGTAAGTCAGAGCGCCTCGGAAACGGATCATCGGTGTTCTATGTATCCGCCAATGGGAACCCATGTAACATTACGCTACCAGGTGTAGCATCTCCCTGTGTGACAGGGTTAAGTGAGACAGCAGCAGTAGCCAATCATCGCTACAGGGCGAGACAGGATCACCATTTTCCGTGACTATGACGATCGCATCCCTGGACGGGTGCAGTGATAATGACCAAGTGGACAACGTGCCCGATCCAGGTGCTCGGGCGCGGCGGCGCACGTTCACCGCCGAGTACAAGGCCCGCATCCTCGACGAGTACGACGCGCTGTCGGTGGGCTCGTCGGAGCGTGGTGCGTTGCTGCGCCGTGAAGGCCTGTACAGCTCGCATATCGCCGAATGGCGAAAGGCCCGTGATGCCGGCGCTCGGGAGGGTTTGTCGGCGAAGGGCAAGCCGAAGCGCAGCGCTGAGCAGGTCGAGTTGGACAAGCTGCGGCGGCGCACCACGCAACTGCAGGCTGAGCTGGATCGGACCAAGCTAGCGCTGGAGATCACGGGAAAAGCACACGCGCTCTTGGAGATGCTCTCCGAGAGCGCGGATTTCGAGCCGAAGTCCAAGCCGTGATCGGCGAGCACCTGCCCGACCTGGAGGCCGCAACCAGCACCAAACGGGCGTGCGAATTGCTGGGTGCATCGCGGGCCACGCTCCACCGCCACCGCAACCCACCACCACGGCCGGCACGGCGGGTGCGGCCCGAGCCACTGAACAAGCTCACCGAGGCCGAACGCCAGCAGATTCTGACGGTGCTGCGCTCAGAGCAGTACTGCGATCTGGCGCCGGCGCAGGTGTGGGCGCGACTGCTTGATGATGGTGTCTACCTGTGCTCGATTCGCACCATGTACCGGCTACTGGCCATTGCCGGGGAGAACCGCGAGCGGCGTCGCCAGCGCACCCATCCGGCGCGCAAGAAACCCGAGCTGATCGCTAACGCACCAAACCGGGTCTGGTCCTGGGATATAACGAAATTGCAAGGGCCACAACGGGGTATCTTCTATCAACTCTATGTGATTATCGACATCTTCTCGCGCTACGTCGTCGGCTGGATCATCGCAGAAGTTGAGGACGGTGAGTTGGCCAAAGCATTTATCGCCGACACCATGGCCCGTCACGGCATCGCCCGCGGCCAGTTGGCCTTGCACGCTGATCGCGGCACCTCGATGACCTCCAAGCCGGTCGCCCAGTTGCTGATCGACCTGGGGGTGGACCGCAGCCACAGCCGCCCGCACGTGTCCAACGACAATCCCTACTCGGAGGCTAATTTCAAGACCCTCAAGTACTGCCCGGCGTTCCCGGGCCGGTTCGGCTCGATCGAAGATGCCCGCGCCTTCTGCACGACATTCTTCGATTACTACAACCATGAGCATCGCCACAGCGGCGTGGGCCTACACACCGTTGCATCGGTGCACTACGGCACCGCAAACGAGATCCAGGCCCAACGTGCCGCCACGCTGGATGCGGCCTACGCCGCTAACCCCGCTAGATTCCGGCACCGACGGCCCGCTCCACCGAAGCTGCCCACCGTCGCCTGGATCAACCAACCAACCCCGGAAGCACTCATCAAATCCGCGTAAGAAACTGTCTCACCGACCTTGACACGTTCCGTCTTGCTACAGGAGGTGCGGATATGACGAACGTCGCCGACCGCGTCACGCGGGTCGCCGCCGACCTTATGGACAGCGCTGCTGCTGAGGGCGCTCGCCAGAGCCGCTCGGCCAAGCAGCAACTCGATCATTGGGCTCGGGTGGGCCGGGCGGTGTCGAGCCATCAGACGGCCTCGCGTCGCCGTGTCGAGGCCGCCCTGGCCGGTGATCTCGACACGAACCACTTGTCCGAGGATGAGGGGGTCGTCTTCAACGCAGAGATCTCGGCCGCCATCGAGGAGTCGCTCTCTACCGTCCATTACGGTGACTGGCTGGCAGTGCGCGGCATCACGACAGTGGCGCTCAACGACGACGGCGAGATCGTCGAGTACCGGCCCGACGGAACTTCCTCGGTGGTCGACGTCGACGGATGAGCCACGACTTCGCGAGGCGCCGGTGAAGCGGCTCGATCTCGTCGTCGGCCCGAACGGTGCTGGTAAGTCGACGTTCATCGCGTTCACGTTAGGGCCGTTGTTACCATGCAGCGTGTTCGTCAATGCCGACGAGATCGCCAAGCAGCGTTGGCCCGATAATCCCGCTGTGCACGCCTACGATGCAGCCCGGATTGCTGCAGATACCCGCGCCAAACTCATCGAGGCTGGCCTATCGTTCATCGCCGAGACCGTCTTCTCCCATCCGTCCAAGCTGGAGCTGATCCGCTCCGCCCACGATGGGGGCTACGTCGTCGCTCTGCACGTGATGCTGATCCCCGAGGGCCTCGCCGTCGAACGCGTACGGCGGCGCGTCCGCCACGGCGGTCACGACGTCCCCGAGGGCAAGATCCGCGAAAGGCACCGCCGATTATGGCAATTGGTGGCCGACGCGATCGAGATCGCCGACACCGCAACGATCTACGACAATTCACGCCTCGAGGGGCCCCGGATTGTCGCTCAACTGACCGCGGGCACGGTCATCGGCGCACCGACGTGGCCGGCGTGGGCGTCGGAGAAGCTATACCGACGCTGGCCTGGCTAAGCGCGCCGGGCTGCCGTGGCCGCATAGGCCCGCATCCGGGGCGGTCGGGGGTTCGCTGCCCTGAGCTCACCCGGGCAGGATAATGAGCTTGCCCCGCTTGGCAATGCCGTTTCGTTCTAGTTCTGTGAGAGCCGGGACTGCGGTTGCCAGCGGTACCGTTTGGGCGATGGGTAGCCGTAGATGACCGTCGGCGGCGGCGCGTGCGACTGCCTCGAGATCGGCGATGACGAACTTGCCGATCACGACGTGGAACGGTCCGGGTAGGGCGTTTCTGACCATGTTCGCCGGACTGGGGTTGACACTGACGATGCGTCCTTTCGGCGTCAACATTCGTCGGGCCTTCTTGATCGGCAACGTGCCGGCCGCGTCGAGCACGATGTCGAACCGCCTGCTAAGCGCGGCGGATTCGAAGTCGAAGTCGACGATGGGATCGATACCGAGCCCGCGCGCCTCAGGCTCGGAGCCGAGGCGGCAGCTGCCGCCCACGATGGCCCCGTGGGCGAGCGCGAATTGGACGGCCGAGCGCCCGACGGCGCCGAGGCTGGCATGCACGAACACCGCTTCCCCTCGCTGCAACTTGCCTACGCTGAACAGCGCCTGATAGGCGGTGCCGGCAGCGATGGGAAGCGTGGCGGCCGCCTGGAACGAAAGCCCTTCGGGCTTGTGCACGACGCCCGCTTGGTCGGCGACGACCACGTCGGCGAACGCGCCTGAGTTTTTGATCGACGCCGCACCGAGCACTTCGTCACCGACACGGAGTCGGGTGACGTTTGTGCCGACCGCCTCGACGACGCCGGCGAAGTCGTAGCCCAGTCCCCGCGGAAAGCTGCGGCCGGTAACCATCTTCATCTTGCCTTTTCGGATGCCGAAGTCCATCGGGTTGGCGGCGGCCGCGCGTACCCGGACGCGGAAATCGTCGGCGCCCAGTTGCCACCAACACGATGGCTCCGCGACCCCGCCGGACCAAGGCATTGCCGAACGCGTGCGCCATCTGCAGCGGTACCACCGCATCAAGGGTGAAGACCTCGAGCTCGTAGGCCAGCGAACTGTCCACCCGCGGACCCGCAGACGAGATGCCGGCATTGACCACCACGATCCCGATGTCGAGATCACCAACGCCACAGATCAATTCATCCACTGCACCATCAGCAAGCAAGTCCAGCGCAGTCACGACATTGTCGGTGCCATGGGCTTGGGAGAGTTCAGCGGCCAAGGCCTGCAGCCGATCTTCCCGGCGCGCCACCAGGACGACGCTGACGCCCGCCGCGCTGAGATGCCTTGCGAATTGCTCCCCGATACCCGAGGACGCCCCGGTCACCACCGCGTAAGGGCCGTATGCAGTGCGAAGGTCTTTCATTCCGGATTCCTGCCTGCCCAAAAGGCAATCATCGGAGCCGTCCGCACGCCACCAAGTGTCATCGCACTACACCATGACGGCACTTGGTGTCATCCGGCCTACTGCGCACTTTAGAATGCGGGTATGAGTCGCTGGGAACCCAACGCCGCCGAGCGATTGGCGGTCGCAGCGGTGGAACTGTTCGCCGACCGCGGATTCGAGGACGTCACGGTGGTGGAGATCGCCGAGCGTGCGGGATTGACCAAGCGTACGTTCTTTCGTCATTTCGCCGACAAACGCGAGATCCTTTTTCGCGGCCAGGATGCGTACCGCGAGATGTTCGCCGATGCCATTGCCGGTGCGCCCGCCGGCGCCAGCCCTCTGGAAGCGATCGGCGCCGCACTGGCCGCCTTCGCAGCGGGCTTCCCAGACGACCGCAGGGAATTCGTGGCCAGGCGTCAGGCCGTCATCGACGCCAATTCCGAACTCAAGGAGCGAGACCTGCTCAAGGCCGCCGCTCTGACAGCGGCGATGGCCGATGCGCTGGTCGCGCGCGGAGTAGAACCTCTGTCGCCGATCTGGCCGCCAACGTCGGAGCACTCGCTCTTGCGGACGCCTTCCGGCGCTGGCTGCAACCCGGTAATCGGAAATCTATGAGAACGCTCGCTCAACAAGCACTTCGACGGCTCGGCACCGCACTCGAAGCGCTGCGCTGAGGCCCTGCTGGTGTTCATCCTTGGCTCGTGAGTGCAGGATGCCACGGTTACTGGTCGTCGGTCACACTGAGACACGCAACCGACGCTGGAGGGCCGATACCGGAAATGAACGCGGTCGCCGAATTCGACTTCATCATCGTGGGGGCGGGCAGCGCCGGCTGTCTGCTCGCCAATCGGCTCAGTGCCGACCCTGATTGCCGTGTGCTCTTGGTCGAGGCCGGCGGCAGGGATGACTGGTTCTGGATCAAGGTGCCGGTGGGCTATCTGTACACCATCGCCAACCCCCGCACCGATTGGTGCTTCACGACCGAGGCCGAGCCGGGCCTGGCCGGCCGCAGCATCCACTATGCGCGGGGCCGCGTGATCGGCGGCTGCTCGTCGATCAACGCCATGATCCACATGCGAGGACAGGCGAGCGACTATGAGCTTTGGGCGCGGGCCACCGGTGACGAGCGTTGGCTCTGGGGTGGCCCGGACGGTCCCGGCGAGACACTCGCGATCTACAAAAAATTAGAGGACTACTTCGGCGGCGCCGACGACTGGCACGGCGTTGGCGGCGAGATCCGCGTCGAGCGTCCGCGTGTGCGCTGGAAGATCTTGGACGCCTGGCAGGCCGCCGCTGCCCAGCTGGGCATCTCCCCGATCGACGAGTTCAACCGCGGCTTCAACGCCGGCTCTGCGTACTTTCACGTCAACCAACGGCGTGGCCGTCGCTGGTCGATGGCCGACGCCTTCCTGCATCCCATCGCGCACCGAACGAATCTCACCGTCTACACGCAGACCCAGGCCGTGCGGCTTGTGCTGGACGACCAGGTGCGCCGCGATCAGCGTCGCGGCGCCTGGACCACGGCCCAGCAACGCGTCACCGGCCTGCGGCTGCTCAAAGGCGGCCAAATCGTCGACGTCCGAGCCCGGCGGGAGGTGATTCTGAGCGCTGGAGCTATTGGCTCGCCGCACCTGATGCAGGTCTCGGGTCTGGGCCCGGCTGGTCTCCTCACCCGGCATCACGTGCCCGTGGTTGTCGATCTACCGGGCGTGGGCGAAAACCTTCAGGATCACCTGCAGCTTCGAACGGTATACACGGTCCGGGGCGCCCGGACCGTCAATACGCTGTACCGGAATTGGATCACCCGCGCGGGCATGGGACTTCAGTATCTGCTGTTGCGATCGGGGCCCATGACCATGCCTCCTTCGACGCTGGGGGCTTTCGCCAAGAGCGACCCCGCGCTGGACAGTCCCAATCTGGAGTGGCATGTGCAGCCCTTGTCTTTGCCGAAGTTCGGCGAACCGTTGCACCCCTTCGGGGCAATCACTCCCTCCGTCTGCAACTTGCGCCCCAGCTCGCGTGGCCATGTGTGCATGGCTAGCGCAGATCCACTGATTCACCCGAAAATTCGCTGCAATTACCTTTCGACCGACGCGGATCGGCTAATCGCAGTGAAGGGCCTCCGCATGACCCGGCAGATCATGGCGGCGCCGGCTCTCGCCCGCTACCGACCGCAGGAGTTGCTTCCCGGTCCACAGTTCGAAAGTGATGACGAATTATGCCGGGCAGCAACTGAACTCGGAACAACGATCTTCCATCCGGTGGGTACATGCGCGATGGGAGCCTTTGACGCCCGAGGTCGCCCGCGGTCGGCCGTCACAGTGCTCGACTCCGACTGCCGCGTATACCGTGTGGCCGGCCTTCGTGTGGTTGATGCGTCAGCCATGCCCACCATCATTTCCGGCAACACCAACGCGCCGGTGATGCTCATCGCGGAGCGCACAGCGCGGGCGATCCTGGGCTCAATCGGCTGACACTGAGGCATCGAGTCGCTTGCCGTGGCCGGCGGCGACGCCGATCACTGTGACTACCGCGCAGCCAAGGTGACGTCGTCAAGCGCGTCGGCCGGATCTTTTCCCGATGGCAGGTGTGCGGCCACGAGGAGTCTTGACGCCGGGGAATTTCCCCCGGGTCCAATCTCTGGCGGCACTCGAAGTCGGCGTCAGGTCGATGGCATCGCCGGGGGGTCACCACCCGGTATCCATTTGAAATCGTAATCAAGTCGGACCCTACCGTTGACAGCCGACCCATCGTTAACATCGCGCGATGCACAATATTTCCCCGGTGGCCAGCCATGGGCGACCGGGTACGGTTTCCCGGCGTGACGCGCTGCGCTACGCCACTGCGTTGGCAGGGCTGGGTGCCGCATCGGTCGGCTGCGGCATGCCCACGGCGGCCGCCTCGGCTCCCCAGCTGATCGACTTCGCCGCGCACCAGATTCCAGCGCAGGCCATCCGAGCTGCCGGCTATAGCGGGGTGGTCAACTACGTCTCGTTGTCCCGTCCTGGGTCGTCGTTTGGCGCCAAGCCGATCACGCGGCCCTACGCCGAGTCACTGACGGCCGCGGGCTTGGTGATCGTGAGTAACTACCAATACGGCAAGCCGGGTGGGACGGCACCGTCGGACTTCAGGCGGGGCTACGCCGGCGGTATCGCGGACGCGCGCACCGCCTGGCAGCTGCACACCGCGGCAGGCGGGGCCCAGGGTGCGCCGATTTTCTTCACCATCGACGAGGACATCAGCCGCGACACCTGGAATCGCCTCGCGCTGCAGTGGTTTCGTGGAATCAACGCGGTTCTTGGAGTTCAACGAACCGGGATCTACGGGGGCATCAATGCGTGTCAGTGGGCCGCGGCCGATGGCGTTATCGGGTCTTCGAGCACGCCCGGCCGCCGGTGGGCCTGGCAAACTCGAGCCTGGTCCGGCAATCGCGTCTACCCCGCCGCTGTTCTCTACCAGCGCATCGTGAGCACGGCGTCCAATCCCGGCCCTCGGGTCGGAGGATTCGAAGTCGACGTCAACGACGTCCTGGCCCCCGATTGCGGCCAGTGGAACCTCCATCAAACCAGTTATCCGAATGGCGACGTTCGGTAGGTGGTCGCCGGGTCGACGCGCAGGATGTCGCCGCCGTACGTTGCCGCCTGGGCCGTCAGCCGGTCGTCGACGACGAGATCGACGGTGCCGTCGGGCCGCACCTGGACGCCGGTCAGCGCGACCCGCGTGCGATGCGCGTCCAGCTCGATCGCCGTTGCAGCCGTCCGTAATGCCAACCGAACTCCGGACGGCTGCGCCTCGGCTCCGAGCAGCTGCGGGTCGTCGCACTGCGCGCGCGCACGAGCCGGGAGTCGGTGCGGCAGCCAGCCCCACTCGGTGCGCTCGAGCTCGGCGAGACCGAGCAGCATGTCAGCACAGATCTCATGGTGAATCACCTCGACACCGCGACCGTCTGTACGTTTGCCGTTCTCTCTGTACGCCAGGGACGTTGATCATCTCCGTGAACGGCGGCTACACCACGCGCTGGATCCGTCGAGCACCCGTCATGGACCGGCGCAGGGTACGGCCGAGTGAGCCAATGTACCGCAACGGGTTTCCCCGGCGTGGCAACGGCTCCGGGCCTCAGGACGGCCGATCCTGTTTGCGCGGTCGCCGTTAGGTGCACAGATACTGCCGGTTGAGCATGCAATTCTGCGGTGGCGAGTAGGTACCGGTCAGCACGCCTCTCAAGCCGCCCGTGGCTGAACCACCGGGCGCGATGACGCGATTCCAATTGGCGGGGGTGAGCACGAAGTGCGTGCCATATTGCGCAATGGTGCTGTTCCACGTGTGCGTGACGGATTGTCCCGCCGGCATGTCGAATTCGAGCTTCCAATCGGCGAGGGGCGCCGCGGTCGGATTCAGGACGGTGAACCGGGCGATGAACCCGGTCTGCCACGTCGATGTCACCGACAACCTGGCCGCGGGCGCAGCGGCATAAGCTGCGGGGGCAATGGCGAGCCCGAGAATGGCAACCATCAATGCCGACACCGTTGCGTGACGCACTGTGCGCCAGCGCGTCCCGTAATCGTTCCGTCCGGCCATGGCAGCAGACGCTAAGGACACCCAGGTGATCTTGGTTATCGCCCCGCGGGTGCGCTGCAGTATCGTTGTCCAACCGAAACCGTCATGAGATTTTGGCCGCACTCCCCCGTCGGCGGCGCTCGACTAAGCCGCGAAGCCGACGTTCGGCTCATCGTTCGGACCCGAATCGGCCAGTCGCTTTTTGCCGCGGGCTTGTTGGATGCCTTGCCTTGCGGTGGATATGAATTCTTTGATGGTCGCCGGCGCATGTCTGGGTTGCTCTCCGATGGCGCGGGCGGTGGCCCGTAGCGCCAGGGCGGGGGTGTAGAGCATCGAGGGCGGTATGTCGTGGTTCAGTACCTCAAGGAATGCCCGGGTGGCGGCGGGGTCGGCGCTGATCTCACCGGCGCGTGTGTCCTGGCCCTTGAGCTGAGTCACGCGGCCAGCTTGTACCTCGACCACGTCATCTTCGTGACCGCCATTGTCGGGACCGCCGAGTCCTTCGGGCTGGTGACGCGCACCCTGGTGGCCGCGGCGTGCACCGACCCACTGACGGGACTGGTCAACCGGGCCGGCTGGGAGATCGCCACCGCCGATCTGCTGGCGCGGTCCCGGTCGACGGCGTACACCGTCACCGTCATCGCGGTCGACATCGACAACTTCAAACAGATCAATGACACCGACGGACATCTCCGGCGACGAGCACCTGATCCGCTGCGCGGCGCGCTGGCGAGATCTGGCGCCCCGCATTGCGGTCCTGGCCAGGCTCAGCGGCGACGAGTTCGCCTTCTGCATCGTCGACCGTGCGGGACCGGCGCCGGCCGCGGCGGAGCAGTTCGTCGCCGGGGTCCGCCTGCACGCTCCGGACACGAGCGTCGGCACCGCATCGCACAGTGGCGAGACCGCCGACATCGGCGCGCTGCATGCCGCCGGCCTCTAGGCCACCAAGCGCATAAAGCGTCCCGGCACGCGTATGGATGTGGGGCGCGGCGGTCAAGGACGCATGGGGTGGCTGTAGCGTGTCGGCGGTGAAGTCTTCTCAGGTGACTGCCTCCGTCATGCTCGCGGCCGGTGCGACCGCGCTGGCGCTTGTAGGACCGGGCGAGGCGGCCGCCGCCGGCTCGTGCCCGACCACAGCGCCGGCCAACGGGGCAGCGCCCGACTGGACCCTGGCCGGGAACACCGGCAGCGTCGCGGTCACCGGGTCCACGGACACGACGGCCCCGCTCGTGAAGGTGACGACACCGTTCAGCGTCACCCAGACCCAGGTGCACACCCTGCGCGCCGGCAACGGACCGGTGGTCCCTGCCACGGCCCGGGTTTCCGTCTGCTACATGGGCGTCGACGGGCGTGACGGATCGGTGTTCGACAACAGCTACGAACGCGGCGCCCCGGTCGACTTCCCGCTCGGCGGAGTCGTTCCGGGCTTCCAGAAGGCCATCGCGGGACAAAAGGTCGGATCCACGGTCGCCGTCGCCATGACCTCCGCGGACGGCTACCCCAACGGTCAGCCCAGCGCCGGGATCCGGCCGGGCGACACGCTCGTCTTCGCGATCAAGATCCTCAGCGCCTCGAGCTGACGCGGGGCGCTGCTAGCCTGCCCTCGTGGCCACTCGCGATCACGGCGACCCCGGGGATGCGCCCTCCGCGCCCCCTCCCCTGCTGCCGCCGACCAACCCCGCCCGTCGCTCCGCGGCGGAAGAGGCCCGCACCATCGCCGCCGCCACCAACGTGGCCACGCTGGCCAGCTTGACCGCCGACGGCGACCCGTGGGCATCGTTGGTGACCTACGGGCTGCTGGGCGGGATGCCGGTGCTGTGCGTGTCGAACCTGGCCGAGCACGGCCGCAACCTGGCTGGCGACCCGAGAGCGAGCCTGTCGATCGTGGCGGCGAGCAACGACGCCGACCCGCTGGCCGGAAGCCGAATCACCCTGGCGGGGGTGGTCGCACGACCCCCCGACGCCGAACGGGAGGCGGCCCGCGCCGCATACCTGGAAGCGGTGCCCGCCGCCCGTTTCTACCTCGACTTCAGCGACTTCACCCTCTGGGTGCTCGCAGTGCGGCGGGTGCGCTGGGTCGGTGGCTACGGCCGGATGGACTCGGCCACCGCCGACCAATACGCCGCCGCGTCGCCGGATCCGATCGCGCCGGCCTCGGCCCGGGCGGTCGCGCATCTCAACGCCGACCACGCCGCCGCCCTGGCCGCGATGGCCCGGGCGTTCGGCGGCTACCCCGATACCGAGACCGCGGTGTGCACCGGCGTCGACCGCTACGGCCTGGACCTGCGGGTGCACACGCCACGCGGGGTGGCCTACACCCGCGCCGGCTTCCCGACACCGCTGAATGCCGCTGACCAATTGCGTTCGGCCACAGCGGAGTTGGCCCGCTACGCCGAGTCGACTGCGTAACCGCCGAGCGCGGAACGCGCGACGCCGCCCTTTCCGGGCGGGGTCGGAGTGTGATCACGATCTTGCCGTGAACGTGCCGTCCCGCCTGCAGTGTCACGGCATCGCGGATCCGCTCGATCGGGTAGGACGCGGCGATCGGCACCGTGATCTTGCCCGCGAGGATCCCGTCGGTGATCCGTGCCGCGGCGTCCGGCTCGGCATCGCTACCGCCGGTGGCGCGGACGCCGCCGGGCGGGTTGGGGCCGGCGGCGATGGTGGAGATCCGTTCCGGCGAGACTCCCAGCGCGAGCGCGGTCTGGGCCGTCTCGATGCCGAACAAATCGGTCGCGGCGGTCACACCGTCGGGGGCCAGCGCTCGAACCCGCTCCGCGAGTCCCGGGCCGTACGCCACGGGCTGAGCCCCAGCTGCCGCAGGAACTCGAAGGTGCCCCGAGAGCCGGTCCCGATGACGGTCGCGCCGGCGAGCCTGGCGAGCTGGACGGCGAACACGCCGACGCCGCCGGCGGCACCACCGACGAGCAGGATGTCTCCGGATCGCAGGCCGATCGCGTCCACGGCGGCGGCGGTGAGACCTGCGACCGGAATCGTCGCCGCCACCTCGTCGCTGACACTGGTGGCTGCCATTTCGGGTGATTCAGCCCTTCGGCGGCGTGATGTATGGCGTCGTTGCCTTTTGGGCCCGGCGGTACGAGCGGGCTTCGCCGTAGCGGAGCTACGAATAGCCTTGCGGCTCAATCCCGTCTGCGCCATGCCCGGCTGTGACGTGACGGGCACTCTACAACTGTTCGGCGCCGCCGTCGACGAACAACTCGCTTCCCGTCATGAAGCTGCTGGCACCGGAGGCGAGAAACACCACCGCTGCAGCGATCTCCTCGAGCCGGCCCACCCGCCTCATCGGTACCACGGCCGCTTGGGTATCCAGGAGACCTTGTTTCTGCTCGGCGGGAACCAGCTCCGTCAGGCCAGGCGTTTCGACGGGGCCGGGCACGACCGTGTTGACGCGGATGTTGCGATCGACGAGTTCGGCCGCCCAGGTGCGGCCGAAGGAGAGGATCGCGGCCTTGGAGGCCGCGTAGGCACTGAACGCCGGCGTCCCGTTGTATGCCGTGGTCGAACTCGCCAGAATGATCGGCGCTCCCGGGTTCAGCATGGCAGCAGCTCGCGGACGTTGCTGCCGAGGTGTGGAACTACGTCCGGGTGTCATCCGTCGGCGACGCCGCTCGGTGCACGCGGAATCGCTTGAGCCGCGAGGTCTTTCCGGACACCAGTTCGACTCGGCTCGGGGGCAGGCGTAGGTGGGTAGCCAGCAACCGAATGACGGCGTCGTTGGCCTTGCCCTCGACGGCGCGCTCCCGGACGTAGATCGTCAGGTCGCCGTCGGGGCCGGTCTCGACGAGCGGGCCCTTGCTGCTGCCGGGCTTGACCTTGACGACAACGAAGTCGTTCACGGCGCACAACGTTACCGTCAGCGGCGTACTGTCAGCCCGTCATGGCCCAGCGGATGCCGCCGACCAGCGCGCGACCGGCCGTGCGGCCCAGGGTGCGCTCGATCGGGGGGAAGTACGGCAACAGCAGCGGTGTGCGCGCCCACGCGGGAAGCATCCCCACCGACGTCGCCGCCAGCACCGCGTAGGGCGCCCTGGCGGCCAGCGGCAGCGGCGGGGTCAGCAACAGATACCGGGCGGCGTCGCGTGCCGCCGACGTGCCGCGCAGCTCCGGACGGTACGCCGCGATACGCTCCACCAGCTCATGCTCGGTGCGCGGCGGATCGACCACCCCGAGTCGGGTTGCCACATATGCCATGTCCGCCACGTAGGCGTCACGACCGCTGCGGTCCAGCGGAGCGGCGCCGTACAGCTTGTGCGCCAGCAGGAAGCTGTCCACCTCGGTGATGTGCACCCACTCCAAAAGGTGCGGATCCGTGCCGGAATACGGCCTTCCGTCGTCCGCCACCCCATGCACCCGGCGGTGAATCCCCCGCACCCGATCGACGGCGCGCTGCGCGTCGGCCGCCGTCCCGAACGTCGTGACGGCCAAGAAGGTGCTCGTGCGCTGCAGTCGGCCCCACGGATCGCCCCGGTAGTTCGAGTGTTGGGCCACGCCGGCCATGGCCAGCGGGTGCAACGACTGCAGCAGCAGCGCGCGCAACCCACCGACGAACATCGACGCGTCGGCGTTCACCCTGCGGATGGGGCGGTCCTCGTCGAACCACCGCGGCCCCGGCGTCTCATGGATCCGCGTCCGCTGGGCCGGGCCGTCGGGGCCGGCAACCATGGCGAACAACCTGGCGCCCAGCGATTCCCGCACCGCACCCAGCTGACTCAGCACCGTCACCTCTTCGACGGTACAACGGCGCGGGCGATGCCGCCCTGATTACCCGATCGGCGCGGCGGTCACGCGCTACGGCGGCCTGGACGTCGTGGTCCAAAACGCCGCCGTGCCGGCGTTCGGCCGGTTCACCCAGGTGCGCGCCGAGGTCTTCGACAAAGTGGTCACAACCAACGTGCTCGGGGCTGCCAACGTGTCCCGCTGTGCGATAAGCGATTTCAGGCAGCGCGGCGCGGGACAAGTCGTCGTGGTCGGCTCGGTCCTGGGTCAGGCGGCCGTGCTCTACATGGGCGCCTACGTGCTGTGATGCGGCTGGGCAGCTTCGCGCGCGAACCGCACCCGCCCACCCCGGGCAACGCATTCAAGCACACGGATGCGACCACGGGCGTGCTGCCGTGACTCAGGAGGCGGATTCCATCTCCGAGATGCGTTCGGCCAGAGCGAGAATCCGCTCGGCGTTGCGGACGTGCAGGCTCTCAACCATGCGGCCGTCGACGGTGATCACGCTGGCGCCCGAAGCCTTAGCCTGCTCGTAAGCCGCGACGACCTTACGGGCGTCGGCCAACTCCCCCTCCGACGGACCGAAGAGGTCATTGGCCGCACCAATCTGGGAGGGGTGAATCAAGGTCTTCCCGTCGAAACCCATTTCGCGTCCCTGGCGGGCCTGCGCCCGGAAGCCCTCCGCGTCGGTGATGTCGTTGAACACGCCGTCCAGCACCACCTTGCCGGCGGCCCTCGCCCCCAGCACCGCCAAAGTCAACGCCGGCACGATCGGTGCCCGTCCGGGCACGTGCAGCGCGTGCAAATCGTTGACCAGGTCGTTGGTGCCGACTACCAGCGCCGCCAAACGCTCACTGGCCGAGGCGATCTCCTCGGCCTTGAGGAACGACCGGGGCGTCTCGATCATCACCCACAACCGCAACGACTCCGGCGCGCCGAGCCGCTCGAGCCTGGCGTCTAGCGCCCGCACCTGCTCGCCGGTCTCCACCTTGGGCACGAGCACCCCGTGGGCGGGCGAACCGGCCACCGCCGCCAGATCGTCGTCGTGCCAATCGGTGCCCAGGCCGTTGATGCGCACGACGACCTCGCGGGGCCGGTAGCTTTCCGACGCGACTGCCTCGCACACCGTCGTTCGTGCCTCGGCTTTGGCGTCGGGCCCCACCGCGTCCTCCAGGTCGAAGATGAGCACGTCTGCGGGCAGCGTCTTGCCCTTCTCGAGCGCCCGGGCCTTGTTGCCGGGCAGGTAGAGAGCGGATCGGCGCGGGCGCAGTGTCGGTGCCATGGACTGCTTCGCTTCCTGTCGTCGAGTGCCGGGTGCATGCTGAGCGCAGCATAGGAGAAAGTACGCTTCGACCTCGATGAGGTAACTGGTGGCGGCGTCACGCCGGGAGGGAGAAACCGATGTCATCCTTTGGTTCGGCGCGCAGCGAGGGCGACAGCTGGGACCTGGCCTCCAGCGTCGGAGCGACCGCCACGATGGTGGCGGCCTCACGAGCGCTCGCATCGCGGGGGCCCGATCCCCTGCTCGACGACCGCTTCGCCGAGCCGCTGGTGCGCGCGGTCGGGCACCCTTTCTTCATCCGGATGCTGGACGGGCAGCTCCCCCTCGAGAACGACGATGCGCCCATGACCCTGCAGCAGCGGCGCGAGCAGATGACGGTGCGGACCAGGTTCTTCGACGACTTCTTCCAGGACGCGGCCGCCGCCGGGATACGCCAGGCCGTCATTCTGGCGGCCGGGCTGGACGCGCGGGCCTACCGGTTGGCCTGGCCGCCGGGCATGGTGGTTTTCGAGGTCGACCAGCCCGAGGTCATCGCCTTCAAAACCGACACACTCGCCGCGCTGGGCGCGCAACCGACCGCCGAACGGCGTACCGTGAGCATCGACCTGCGTGACGACTGGCCGACGGCGTTGCGCGACAACGGCTTTGATGTCGCCGCGCCGACCGCGTGGATCGCCGAGGGTCTGCTGCCCTACCTGCCGCCGGAGGCCCAGGACCGCCTCCTGGACAACATCACCGCGCTCAGCGCGCCCGGGAGCCGGCTGGCCACAGAGAACATCACCGACATGAGCGTGTTCACCGACGAGCGTGCGCGGGCGATGCGCAGCACCTGGCGCAAGCACGGGCTGGACATCGACGTCGCCGAACTGGTGTGGCTCGGCGAACGCCGTCCGGCGGCCGACCACCTGGGGGCGACCGGCTGGCACGTCACCGTCCACCCCACCGACCAGGTGTACGAGAAGTACGGCTTCGTCGTCCCCGACAACGAGGTTCTGCAGCAGTTCCGGGGCGCCATCAGCTATCTCAGCGCCGAATTGGACTGAGCCGCGCTGCGCGGTTCGAGATGGACGAACGCCTGCGCGCACAGTAGCGCCGGATCGCCGACGAGGGCGGCCCCGGTGCCGCCGACGCTGCGGCCGCGCTGGCGGACCGGCCGGTCCGGCAACGGCTGAAGTCCGCCATGCGTGCGCTGGCACGGAACCCTGGCCCGGACAGCAGCACGTGCCCGTCGGATGCCGCCCGGGCTGTCGGCGGTGAGCACTGGCGGATCTGATGCTCGACGCCCGCGAGGTCGCCCGCGAACTCGCGAAATCCGGTGCGGTGGAGCTCACGCAGCGCGGAAGGGTCGTCGATCCCTTGCCCGACATCGCGCTTGGTCGGACCAGTTGCGCACGCCATCTGCCGCGGATGGCCTCCGATGGGCCCGTCGGGGGTTTGCCGCGCGTCGGTGGACCTGTCCGTTCACACGGTCTCATTGCTCCACGACATCGGTAGTGATGGAGCATCAAGTGCATCAACCGATGTCATCGCCACCCATAAGACCGCCTACTTGAACACCATCACGCAAATGCTGAACGAGCAAAAAGTTCTGCTCGCAATCTGCCACTCCCACAGCTGAGCGGGCGCTGCGACTCATCAAGGGGTCCTGAGAACCTCGACCGTCGTCGTCGTCCGGCCGTGGTGTGGTGGATGCCACTCGCCACCAATGCGCTGGCCAGTCGGCCGCGATGGCGTTGGCCGTGACGGCGGTCAGCCCCTGTCGGGCCCGTGGCGGAAGACTTCCCACTCTCACTTTAGGGCCCGGTCGGGGGCTTGCGGCAAGCCCTGAGGTCGTTGCACAATCGTGCGTCCAGGCAAATGCGGCAGACGAGGGGGCGCGTGGGCGGCGCACCGGTACCTTTCGAGGCGCACGAATCGGGCGCACTCCTGCACGGCACCAAGGCCGACCTGGCGGTGGGCGATTGTCTGGTGCCCGGCCATCGGCCGAACTATGGCGCACGACGCGTCGCCAACCACGTCTATGTGACGCGAACACTCGACGCCGCAGTGTGGGGAGCCGAATTGGCGCGAGGTGAAGGCCGCGGCCGCATCTACGTCGTGGAACCGCAAGGCGCACTGGAAGACGACCCGAACGTGACGGACAAGAAACTGCCCGGGAATCCGACTCGCTCCTATCGCACCCGAGAGCCGGTGAGAATCATCGGCGAGATCACCGACTGGGTGGGGCATTCCTCCGAGCAGCTGCGGGCCATGCGTGACAGCCTGGCCGAGCTCGAGCGCCGGGGCCTTACCGTCATCGACGACTGAAGCGAATCGGGAGCGACGCCGTAGTTCTCAGATGGAGAAGCCGAAGCTGTCCAAGTTGAACGAGAACGCGGTGATGGCGGGGAATCCCGCTCCGCCGGTGGTGAGCGTGACGGCCGCGTTCGCGACCCCGGCGTACCCGTCGAGGCCGACGGGAACGCCCGTCTGGCTCAGCGACAGGGCTAGGAGACCAAGGTTCCAGGTTCCGCTGATACCACCGGGTCAGGAGGTGAACTGACTGGCCAGCGCGGTGATTGCGATAGTTTGGCTCGCCGCTGTGGCATTCGCGTTGCGCGGCGCAAGAACCTAGATCATTCAGACTCCCGCTCACCGCGGTCACGGCAGCCATGTCGATACCCAGCATCGACATGGCGCTTCCCTTCTTGGACACCCCGCGAATCGGGGCGTTGAGCAACCAACGAGAGAGGAACTGTAGCAACCATGCGACACGGTTGGCGATAGTCATTTTTCCGCAGCACTATTGTCTGAGAATAATTGTTAGACCGCGTGCGCCAGCGCCCGAAAATGACTCGGCTATGACCGCGTTTCACGCCATTCCCGCTCGAACGGCAACCGCCAGGCATTGGGGGCGATCAATTGGTGAATGGCGTTGGGGCCCCACGTGCCCGGCTGGTACATCTTGGCCGCCGGCGGATCGTTGAGGAGTTCTTCCGAGCGCTCCCAAAGGGATTCGATGCCCTCGGCGGTGGTGAAGAGCGTATGGTCGCCGCGCATCGCGTCGAGGATGAGTCGTTCGTAGGCCTCGAGCACGTCGACCACCGTCTCGATCTCCTGCGAGGAGAACTGCATCGACATCTTGTCCAGCTTCATGCCGGGGCCGGGCCGTTTGCCGTAGAACGACAGCGACACCTTGGAGTTGTCGGCGAGATCGAAAGTGAGGTGGTCGGGTCCCTGTGTGCCCACTCCCGACCCCGGCGGGAACATGGTGCGCGGCGCCTCCCGGAACGCGATCGAGATGATCCGGATTCCCTCGGCCATCTTCTTGCCGGTGCGCAGATAGATCGGCACGCCGGCCCAGCGCCAGTTGTCGATGCCGACCTTGAGCGCGATGAACGTCTCGGTGTCGGAATCCTTGGCCACCCCGGGTTCCTGGCGGTAGCCGCTGTACTGGCCGCGAACCACGTTCGACGTCTCGATCGGCAGCATCGATCGGAACACCTTGTTCTTCTCCTCGCTGATGGCGTATGGTTCGAGCGCCGTGGGCGGCTCCATCACCACGAACGCCATCACCTGGAACAGGTGGGTCACCACCATGTCCTTGTAGGCGCCGGTGCTCTCGTAGAAGTTCGCCCGCTCATCCAGGCCCAGGGCCTCGGGGATGTCGATCTGGATGTGGTCGATGAAGTTGCGGTTCCAGATCGGCTCGAACAGGCCGTTGGCGAAGCGGAACGCCAAGATGTTCTGGGCCGCCTCCTTGCCCAGGAAGTGGTCGATCCGGAAGATCTGGGACTCCTCGAACGTCTCGTGCAAGAAGTCGTTGAGGGCGACCGCGCTGGGCAGGTCGGTGCCGAACGGCTTCTCCATCACCACTCGGGATCGCTCGACGAGGTCGGCGTCACGCAACATGTTGATGACCGCGCGCGCCGCGCTGGGCGGGACCGACAGGTAATGCAGCCGGCGCACTTTGGGCCCGAGGGTGTTCTCGGCCTCGGCGACCGCGGCCGCCAACGCCTCGGGTCCGGCGCTCTGTGGGACGTAGGTGACGATCTTCGCGAAATTGGACCACTGCTCGGGCGTGAGCTTGTGGATGCCGAATGCGTCGATCGCATTCTTGGCGATGTCGCGGAACTCGTCGTCGCTGAGGTCCTCGAGCGACGTCGCGACGACCTGGATGTCGGGGGCGAGCTCGGACTGGTCGAGGTAGGCCAGACCGGGAATCAGCTTGCGCTTGGCCAGGTCGCCCGTGGCCCCGAAGAGGACGATGACGTGGGGTTCGAGCGACTGATGGTCGTGGCGGCGTGGGCGAGACCCTGGTGCGGGGTAGGAGATCGTCTGCGGTTTCTTGGTCACGACCGCGATATTTCCACTGCCGCCGCGTGTTCGCAGCCGGGCAGGTCAACGGCGGTCGCGTGCGGCGTCGATCGCGCGGTAGATCCGCTGCTCGCTGACCGGTCGCGGCGTGCCGAGCTGCTGGGCCCACAGGCTCACCCGCAGCTCCTCGATCTCGCGGGCGAGATCGAGGACGTCGGCGACCGCCCGCCGTGCGGGCGGCAGCGCGCCCAGGAGTTCGTCGTAGGCGTCCTGCACGGCGTGGACCCGGGCCATCCGCTCCCGATCCGCCTCGGGCGCGTAGGGCAGCCGGTCGAGACGCCGGCCGATGGCCGTCAGGTAGCGGGTCAGGTCGGCGAGGTGCGCGTACCCGGTCGCGGTGACGAACCCGGGCGGCAGCAGCCGGGCGAGCTGGGCACGGACGTCGGCAATCGCGTCGGCCTGCGGTGTCGGGGCCTGGGCGGGCAAAGCGAGCCGCACCTCCTGCGCTGCGGACAGCACGGTCTCGACGTGGCTAACGACGTCGGCGGTCATCGCCGGCAGCGCACGCGCCACCCGCTCGCGCAGCGTGGTGAACTCGCCGAGCGTCCACACCGGCCCGGGCACCAGGACATCCACCGCGGCGTCGGCGCAGTCGTTGAGCAGCGCGGACAGCGAGCCGTCGGGATTCGTTCCCAGCGCCAGGCGGGTCCGCGAATCCAGCTTTCGCTCAACAGCTTTGGCCGGAGAAGGCGCGCTCAGCCGGATCAGCCTCCGAATGCCAGGTCCCATCGCGCGGTTCTGCTCGGCCGACGTCGCGAACACGCTCACGTCGACCGACGAGCCGGCGTCGACGAAGGCCGGATAGCCCTGCACCGCACGCCCGTCGACCGTGCGCTCCACGACGCGCGGCAGCTGCTCCAGGTCATCCGGCCAAGCGCGCAAGCCGGTCCGCTCGAGGTCGCCGGCGACCGCGTCGGCGACGGCGTTCCGCGCCACGGCCTGCAGCCGCTCCTGCAGCACCTGCAGGTCCTTGCCGCGGGCGATCTCGATGCCGTCCGGCGACTCCACGGCGAACGTAACCCGCAGATGTGGCGGCAGCTTGTCGAGGTCGAATGCGTCGAGGGGCACCAGAACGCCGCTGCGGCGGCGCAATTCGCGCTGCAACGCCGGCAGCAGCGGCCCCCCGGCCGGGTCGATCGTGGCCAGTACCGCGCGTGCGGTGTCGGGGGCGGGAACGAAGTTGCGACGCAGTTCTTTTGGCAGCCCGCGGATGAGGGCGGTCACCAGCTCCTCGCGCAGCGCCGGCACCTGCCAGGCGAACTCCTCGCCGCCCAGGCGGGTGAGCACGTCGAGCGGGACGTGCACCGTGACGCCGTCGTCGGCGGCGCCGGGCTCAAACCGGTAGGTCAACGGCAGCGCGACGTCACCGGCCCTCCAGGCGTCGGGCCGGTCCGCCCAGGCGGTGTCCTCGGTGCGCAGCAGATTGTCGCGGGTCAACGTCAGCAGGCCGGGTGTGTTGTGCCGCTGCTTTTTCCACCACGCGTCGAAACTCCGCGCCGAGACGGCCTCGGCGGGGACGCGGGCGTCGTAGAAGGCGTAGATGTCGTCGTCGCCGACGAGCAGGTCCCGGCGACGGGCCCGCCCCTCGAGCTCTTCGAGTTCGGAGCGCAGCCGGGCGTTCTCGTGGAAGAAGTGATGGCGGGTCTGCCAGTCGCCCTCCACCAGCGCGTGGCGGATGAACAGCTCCCGTGCCACCGCCGGCTCCACCCGGGCATACCCGACGCGGCGGCGCGCCACCAGCGGCAGGCCGTACAGCGTCACCCGCTCGACGGCCAGCACCTCGCCGCGCTTGGCATCCCAGTGCGGTTCGCTGTAGCTGCGCTGCACCAGATCGCCCGCGACCCGCTCGACGACCTCCGGCTGAATCCGCGCGGCGGTGCGGCCGTAGAGGCGACTGGTCTCGACCAGCTCGGCAACCATTACCCACCGCGGCGGCCGCTTGCTGAGCGACGAACCGGGCGCCAGCACGTACCGCGAGTTACGGGCGCCGAGGAATTCACGGCCGTCCTCGCGCCGCATGCCCACATGCGACAACAACCCGGCAAGTAGCGCCGCGTGCACCCGTGCCGGGTCGGCCGGCTCATCAGATTCCATGATTCCGAGGTCGCGGGCGATGCTGCGCAGCTGCCCGACGAGGTCCTGCCACTCGCGGATGCGCAGGTAGTGCAGGAATTCCTGGCGGCACATCCGGCGGAAAGCACTACCGGACAGCGTCTTTCGTTGCTCGCGCAGGTACTGCCACAGGTTGAGGTAGCTCACGAAGTCCGAGTGCTCGTCGGTGAAGCGGGCGTGCTTCTGGCGGGCGGCGTCCTCGCGGTCGGCGGGGCGCTCCCGCGGGTCGGGGATCGTCAGCGCCGCCGCCAACACCAAGATCTCCCGCACGCACGCCTCGGTTTGGGCCGCCAGGATCATCCGGCCCAGCCGCGGGTCGACGGGCAGCCGCGCCAGGCGCCGGCCGAGGTCGGTGATCGCGCCGTGGGCGTCGAAGGCACCGAGTTCGGCCAGCAGTTGCACGCCGTCGCGCACGCTGCGCCGGTCCGGCGGGTCGAGGAACCCGAAGTCCTCGACATCCCCGAGCTGCAGCGCCGCCATCTGCAGCAGCACCGCGGCGAGGTTGGTGCGCAGGATCTCGGGGTCGGTGTAGCGCGGGCGGGCCGCGAAGTCCTGCTCGGAGTACAGGCGGATGCACACGCCCGGCGCGACCCGACCGCACCGGCCGGCCCGCTGCTGTGCGGATGCCTGCGAGATCGGTTCGATCGGCAGCCGTTGCACCTTGAGGCGGCGGCTGTAGCGGGAGATGCGGGCGTTGCCCGGGTCGACGACGTAGCGGATACCCGGCACGGTCAGCGACGTCTCGGCGACATTGGTCGCCAGCACGACGCGGCGCCCGGTATGCGGCGCGAATACCTTCTGCTGGTCGGCCGTCGGCAGCCGCGCGTACAGCGGCAGCACCTCGGTGTGTTTCAAGCCGCTCAAAGCCTCAGCGGTGTCGCGGATCTCGCGTTCACCGGACAGGAACACCAGGACGTCGCCGGGCGGCTCGGACTCGAGCTCGCCGATGGCGTCGACGATCGCCTCGATCTCGTCGCGGGTTTCGGTGCGCACGATCTCGTGGTCGGGATCGTCGGGATCGTCCTCGGCGCCGGACGCGACGGGCACCTCCAGCGGGCGGTAGCGGATCTCCACCGGGTAGGTGCGCCCCGACACCTCGACGACGGGTGCGCCGCCGAAGTGCGCGGCGAAGCGGTGCGGTTCGATGGTCGCCGAGGTGACGATCAGTTTCAGGTCGGGGCGGCGCGGCAGCAGCTCGCGCAGGTAGCCGAGCAGGAAGTCGATGTTGAGGCTGCGCTCGTGGGCCTCGTCGAGGATCAGCGTGTCGTAGCGCAGCAGGCGGCGGTCGCGTTGGATCTCGGCGAGCAGGATGCCGTCGGTCATGAGCTTGACCAGGGTGCGGTCGCTGACCTGGTCGGTGAACCGCACGGCGTAGCCGACCGCGTCGCCGAGCGGGCTGTCCAGCTCGTCGGCGATGCGCTGGGCGACGGTGCGCGCGGCCAGCCGGCGCGGCTGGGTGTGCCCGATGGTGCCGCGGACGCCGCGGCCGAGTTCCAGACAGATCTTGGGCAGCTGCGTGGTCTTGCCCGACCCGGTCTCGCCGGCGACGACGATGACTTGGTGTGACCGGATGGCCTCGGCGATCTCCTCGCGGCGCTCGCTGATCGGCAGGTCGGGGTAGGTGATCGTCGGCACCGCGGCGCGCCGGTTGGCGACGAGCGTTTCGGCCTCGCCGACCAGATCGGCCAGCTGCCGCAGCGTGCCGGGCTTGGCGCCGCGAAGGTTCTTCAGCCGCCGGCCCAGGCGTGCGCCGTCGCGGACGGTCAGGCCGTCGAGGCGAGCGCGCAGCTCCTTGACGGTCGGTTCGGCCACGAGAGCCAGGGTATGCGTCGTCGCGATGTCGCAGTCGTGAGACCGTCGCACCATGACCACTGCCGACAACCCGATTCCGCCGCAGGACCTGTCCGGGATCGTCGGGCACCGGTTCGTCTACACCTACGCCAACGGCTGGCGCTACGAGATGTACGTCAAGAACGACCACACCATCGACTACCGCATCCATTCCGGCCACGTCGGCGGGCGATGGGTCAAGGGCCAACAGGTCGACCTGGTGCAGCTCGACGACGACAGCTTCAAGATCTCCTGGACCGAACCGACCGGGACCTGCGTGGCGGTCAACGTCATGCCCGGCAAGCGGCGGCTGCACGGCGTGATCTTCTTCCCGCAATGGATCCGGGAGCACGGCGAGCGCACGGTGTGCTTCCAGAACGACCACCTCGACCAGATGCGCGCCTACCGCGACGAGGGACCCACCTACCCGATCTACGTGGTGCCCGAATTCGCCTACATCACCCTGTTCGAACATGTCGGCGCCGATGACGAATCGGTGATCGACACCGCACCCGGCGAGCTTCCGCCGGGCTGGGCCGACCGCACGACCTGAGGCCCATGCTCGCCGCCACTAGGGTGCAACCATGAGCCTGGTCACCTACGCCCTGGACGACCATGTCGCCACCCTCACGCTGAACCGTCCCGAGGCGCGCAACGCGATCAACGGGGCCATGCGCCAGGACATCAACGCGGCCTGGGACCGGTTCCGCGACGACCTGGACGCCTGGGTGGGGATCCTCACGGCCAACGGCGACGTCTTCTGCGCCGGCGGTGACCTCAAGGACGGCGAGGGTTCGGTCGGCAGTTTCGGCGGCACCTTCTGGGAAAAGCCGACGATCAACAGCTTCGAGAGCGGCATGGAGTTGTTCAAGCCGACGATCGCCGCGGTGCACGGGCCGTGTATCGGCTACGGGCTGACCGGAGTCCTGTTCTGCGACTTCGTCATCGCCAGCACCGAGGCCACGTTCTGCTTTCCCGAGGTGTCGCTCGGGGTGCCGACGATCGTCGGGGCCATCCGGCTTCCCCAGCGGGTGGGCTGGGCCAACGCCATGGAGTTGCTGTTGACCGGCAAGCCGATGAGCGCGCAGCGGGCCAAGGAGGTCGGGCTGGTGTGGAAGCTGGTCGAACCCGACGACCTGCAGGCCGAGGCGCGGGCGTGGGCCCGCACCCTGACCGAGGCCGCTCCCCTGGCCCAGCGGGCCACCAAGGAGGTGGCGTGGCGAACCGCGGACATGGGCTGGATCGAGTCGGTGCGCTTCGGTGAGACCATGCGCAAGGTGGCTGCGATGACCGAGGATGTGGCTGAAGGCATTCAAGCGTGGCGCGAGAAGCGCAAGCCCCGCTGGCGCGGCCGCTGACCCGTGTCGGCGCATCAGTAGCAGTCGGGGTAGGCCAGCATCGCGCTGGACACCAGTTGCAGGGTGTCGGCCGTGTTCGTGCCCATCCGCGCCGCCATCTCCTGGTCGACCTGCTCAGGCGAATCGCCCTGCCGGAGCAGCCGGCATGCTTCGTGCGCGTTGTGCAGGATCAGCTGCTGATTGACGATCACATAGCCCAGCGACCGCATCTGGTCGAGGAACCGCTGATCGGCGGCGGGGTCGACCGCGTGCGGCGCCGCATCGCCGGACCGCCGCGGAAAGTGGATCGGGCCGGCGGGGGCCGGGACGGTCACGGTCGTGGGGGCCGGTTCGACGGTGACGGTCGGCGGGGTGGCCTTGACCGTGACGGTCGGCGGGGTGGCCTTGACGGTGACCGTGGGCGGGGTGGCCTCGACCGTGACGGTCGCCGGGGCCGCAAGCGCGGCGGGCGCCTTCCTGGCGGGGGTCTGGGTGACCTCGTCTGGCCGGTGCGCGACGGGCGGGGCCTGCCGCCAGTCGTCATGCCCGCGGACCAGCACCCACCCGACGGCGCCGACCGCGAACGCACTCACCGCGCCCAGCGTCACGAAGACCGCCGCCTGCACCCACGCCAGGCGCCAGGAATGGCGCTCGACGGGCATGGCCTCGTCGTCGTCGAGCGACCACGCCAGTTCCGGTGCGGCCTGCGTCGACGGTGGCACCGCGGCTGTCGCGCCGCCGTCCTCTTCATCCACACTCGCAGTGTGCACGGAGGGTCCGACAACCCTGCGGCGGCACGGCGGCCGGCGAACAGTCGTCGGGCGGATCGCAACACTGACGCCGCGTTGCGCGGTTCCGAATCTGTTCGGGCTGTGAGGATGTCGTCGGTGGGCCGCGTCGTGGGTGCGGCGTTCCGGTTCGGCCGCCCCGCTTCTAGCAAACTCCCAGCCTACATGCGGGCTTCCCGCATCCCAGCGCTGTACGGTTCGGCGTATGGGGCACACGCCGCATCGTGTGGGCCGCCGGCGATGGCGGTATCGGCAAGTCCGGCAAGCGCGGACGGCGGCCCGGACCCGACGCAGTAGGTCTGCGACGCCCACAACCTGGGTGTCGCCCCGAGCAGGTCGCCGAGGGGCTCGAGCGCGGGGACGGGCGGTACAACTATTGGCGCGCGCAGCAGACGACGATGTGTCCGATCCTCGAAGGGGGTTGCGGGTGAAGGCGTTTCGCGCCCACGGGCGGCGTTCTTGGCCGCACGGTTCGGCCGGCGCCGCGTAGCGGCCGATGGCAGATTTTGTCGGTGCCGCGGCGTACGGTGCGGTTTGCCAGACGATCCGCACAGTCGTCCATGGGAGGTCGGCATGACAACCTTTTGGTGGCTGGTGACCCTGGCGGCCTGCGCCGGGATGTACTGCGCCGTTCGCGTCCGGAGGGCCGAGAGACGCAAACCTCACGGGGTGTCATCGTGGGCGAACGAAGAACTCGCGCGACGCGCCGACCAACAAGACCGCTGGGCCCAGCGCGGCGACGCCCGGGGCGTCTACGGCGTCGAAGGCGTCGAGCTGATGAGGCGGGGGAGGTGGGCCGCTTCGTCCTCGACCGCATGGGCGAGATGATCGTGCTGATCAAGCATGTCGAGGACTTTATGCTCACCCCGGCATTCGTCGGCGTGTTCGGCGAGCCCGGCGACGAGAGCAGCGCGGACGCCGAGGGGATCGTGCACGCCGCCACCCGGTTGATGGACTACCACGACCGATTCCTGGGCATGGTGGAACGCTGTCGCGGCCTGGCGGTGGCCAGCGAGTATGGGCCGCTGATGGACGATTTGGCGCAGTTGCTGGACGTGCCGCTGGCCGCCTACCGCGCCTTCATCGCCGACTTCGTCGACCGCGTCGGGGAGATGCCGGCGATGCTGCCGTACTCGCGCGGCACCGTGGCGTTGGACTCGGTGGTGCTCCACATGGACGTCGAGGACGGGCTGATCGCACGAATCCGTCCACAGCTCAACGCGATTGCGGCGCACTGATCGTCCGGCGTGGCATCGCGCGGGCCTCGCAGGCGCGGACTACCGGACCGTCGAACGGGCATGGACTTGCGTACTCCGCTGGGCGCGCGTCGACAGCACGCTGCGCCGGCAGCGCGCCCGATTCGGGTGCCTGACCGCGACCCAGCGCGACGGTGGCCACCACCATCACCGCCGCCGCCATGGCCAGGACCGCGCCCGACGAGCCGCGCACGGCCAGGTGCTCACCGAGCACCGCAATGCCGAGCAGCACCGCGACGATCGGTTCGCCCACCAACATGATCGGGACTGACGCCTGCAACGCCCCGGCATGAAACGCGGCCTGTTGCAGCACGGTGAGCATGCCGGCAAGTGCTACCAGTACGTACGGAGCCGGCACGCTCAGCAGCGCCTGCCAGCCGCCCACCGCGTAGCGGTGCGTGCAGATCTTGGTCAACACGGCGATCATGCCGAGCAGAACCGCGACCGGGACGGCCAGCAGCATGGCGCGCCCGCGGCCGCAGGCGCGCCGCGCGGCGACGACACAGGCGACCACCAGCGGCACCGCCACGCACAGCGCCAAGGTCCAGGCCGGCGCCGGAGGTCGGTTGTGGCCCTCGCGGGGTTGACCGACGAGCACGAAAATCGCCAGCGCGGCGGTCAACAGCGATGCCCATCCCCACTCGGCCCAGCTGATGTGCTGGTGGCAGAGCCGCGCCCCCAGCGGCAGGGCGAACAGCAGCGACGACACCAGCAACGGTTGTACCAGCAAGAGGGATCCGTGGGCGAGCGCCAGGGCTTGAAACGCGTAACCGGCTACGGCGGCCAGACTCCCGGCCCACCAACGCGGCTCGCGAACCAGCGTCGTCGCCATCGGGCCGGACAAGGACTCACCGGCGGGAGCGCCCTGGGCGACCTCCTGCCGAACGACGATGCCCACCGCCGCCCAGAATGCGGCAAGCAACGCCGAAACGATCGCGACCGCGTGGTGCGTCACCCACCCCATGCCGGAATGGGTACCCGGCCTGCGAGCGGAGTGAAACGCACCGGCGGTGCGTTGAGTTCTTCACGCGGCGCCGAGAGCCGTCGGGCTCGGGCGCGCTTAGTAGAGGGTGGTGGTGTTGGCGCCGTAGTCGATGTAGGCCGGGAAGAGCGAGAAGGGCGCAGAGCCGGTGTTCATCAGCCCACTCGAAATGGGTGTCGGGTAATACGCATTGGTGCCACCGGAATAGGTGTACGAGTACAGCGGCGTACCCCCGGGCGTAGAGACCGTGATCAACGTTCCGGGTGTGGGAGTACCGAGGACGGAGGTCGGGAAGGTCCCCTCCACACCGCCGGAGTCCACGATCGAAGGCACGTTGGAGTAGGTGACGGCCGAAGCCCCGCTCCCCTCCGTGACGTTGAGGGCGGTGACCGGCGATCCCTGCAGTGTGGCCACCGGGTTGGTCAACCCCAATTGCGCCGGTGTCCCGAAGCTCAACGACGGGCTCGTGCCTGTTTCGTTGATGAGCAGCCCCTGATCCCACGACGGGTTCGCGAAGTGCTGGGTCGGAATGCTCGGCCCCGGGCCGCCCGCGTTCGGACCGACACCGAGGATGCCCTGCGCGCCGTCGCCGGCGAAGAAGTTCTGGAACGAGAAGCCGTAGTTCTGCAGGCCCTGCAAGCTCGTCGGGAAGGCGAACAGCTCGACGTCGACCGGGGTCGAGTTGGTGACGACGCCGCCACCGAAGTTCACCGGCATGTTGTAGGTGGCATACAGGTAGTCCAATCCCCCGCTGTAGCCACCCAAACCGAAGCCGGTGGGCAGACCGTTGCTGAGCAAGCCGAAGAGTCCGCCGACGTCCTGGTAGGGAACCACCAGGCCGGTGGATCCGGTGTCGACCAGCAGCGGGATGCTTCCCCCGCTGCCGACGGAGGCGTTCACGATGGGTTCGGTATGTTGGACGATTGTCAGCGGAGCGGTCGCGCTGCCGTTTGAGTTGATCACGGCGCCGCTGCTCGCGGTGCTGCTGGCGGCGCTGCCGACCGCCCCGGTCGCTCCCGTGCCGATCAGCGGACGCCCGAGCAGCATCTCGGTCGGCGTGTTGATCGCCCCGATGATGTCCGACCGGACCTGGCTGACGGCCACGTTGACGCCCTGTTCGGCGCTGGTGAGCGCCCCGCCGACGGAGCCGCCGTTGGCGGCCGAGGCCAGCGAGCTCAGCGCCGAGCCGACCGGGCTGGCGGCGACCGCGCCGTTCAGCTGGGCCGATGCGCTCTGCATCGCCGCCTGCCAGCTCGGCAGCTGCGCGGCGGCCGCGGACACTCCCCCGTGGTAGCCGACCATCGCGGCCACGTCCTTGGCCCACATCGCCTCGTACTCGGCTTCCGTCGCCGCGATCGCCGGGGCGTTCTGCCCGAACAGGTTCGAGACGACCAGCTGCACCAGCTGGTTGCGGTTGCTGAGCACCAGCTCGGGGTGCACGACGGCCGACAGCGCCGCCTCGAACTCACCGGCCACAGCCTGCGCCTGGGCGGCGGCCGTCTGCGCCTGGGCGGACGCCGAACTGAGCACGTTCGTGTAGCGTGCCGCCGTCGCCATCATCGCTGCGGAGGAGGGCCCCTGCCACGCCTGGCCGGCCAGACCCGCGGTGATCGAGGAGAACGACTGGGCCGCCGAACTCAACTCGCTGGCCAACCCGTCCCAGGCCGCCGACGCGGCCAGCATCGGTCCCGAACCCGCACCGGAGTACATCAACGACGAGTTGATCTCGGGTGGTGACGTCAGAAAACTCATCCCCGCTGGTGTCCTTCCCCTCCACAACACCCCACCTGTTACCGGTGACGGGCTTCTCACGCTCTGCGGCGACAGCGATCGGAAGCATCACGACAGCCGGTGAATGAACCCTATGACAGGGCCACCCGAAAAATCTTGAATTCAAGCTAATAGACGTATGTCAATAGGGTCGGGCACGGGCGGTAATGGCATCGGTGCAGTTCAGGGGCCATTGGATCGGGCGAATTGTTATCCATTTCACTTTGCGTGCGCCAAAACTCCGACGGTTGGTTCTATCCGCGGCCGGACATGCCTTTGCCCATGCGCACGCCGGAAACAATGGAATACGCGCCGGGTTGCCTCGCGGACGTTTACTGCGGGTTCGGCGCGGCACACCGTCCTGCTCTGGCGTGGCATGCAGACCGATGCCCGCGCGGCCGTCGGTCCCCTCGCCGCTCTGCTCGCCGGCACGGCGCCACCGTGGTGGCGCCCGATTGGAGCTCCCGCGCACCCGACGGCGGTCGCGATGAGCTGTTGCGGTCCGTCGATTTCGCGCGGTCATGCGCCGAGGGCGACCACGGCATCGTGCTCGTCGGATGGTCGTTGGGGGGGCGCCGCCGCCGCGGGCCTGACACTCGCGGCGGCCCGCCTCGCCGTTCCGCTGGCGCACACCGTCTGCCTCGCCGCCGCCTTCATGGTCGCCGATCCGATCTCGGGTCACCGCGCGACCGAGCAACTGTCGGCCTACCGCGCCGGTACCCCGTTCACCTTGCTGCACGGCGCGCACGACGGCGTTGTTCCCCTCGCCGCCGGCAGGGGATTCGCCGCCCGCCTCCGCGAGGTGGGTTGGCCGGTGGACCTGCACGAGGTGAGCGCCGATCACGGGACCATCGCCGGCGCCGCGTCGCGGAGCGCTTCGGCCCGGCCACCGACGAACCGGCCCTGCGCGTGGCAGAAGAGGTGGCCGGGGAGATCGCGGCGACGTTCGCCCGCTAGCCACCGGGGGCATCCTGACTCGATCTCCACGGGGGCAAGCGTTTTCGTCGGAGGTGAAGAGCTGCGCTTGTCCGATCCCACCGGTTCGGTGATAGTGCGGGGGTGTCGACCGCAGAATCAGCGCTCATCAGTTTCGCCGCGGGCCTTGCGCTCGCCCTGACCGCCGCGCCGGTGGGCGTGTCGGGTGCGGTCTTCCTGCTGCCCTTCCAGATGAGCGTCTTGCAGGTCCCCAATCCCGCGGTCACCCCCACGAATCTGCTGTTCAACATCGTCGCCATCCCCGGAGCCTTGGCCCGTTACCGGGCAAAGGCCCGTCTGGGCAGCCCGCTGACCGCGCTGCTGCTGGCCGGCACCGTGCCCGGAGTCATCGGTGGTGCCGTCATCCGGGTATTCCTCATTCCCGGGCCGCGACTGTTTCGCCTCGTCGTCGCGCTCCTGCTGCTGCCCCTCGGAATTCGGCTGTGCCTGTCCAACCGAACGCGCCGCCGTCCTCGGCGGCGGGCGCCGGGCGAACCGTCGAATCGATCCGTCACCGCGCTGGCCGTGGTCGTCGGCGTCGTCGGGGGCATCTACGGCATCGGCGGAGGATCGCTGCTCAGCCCGATCCTGGTCGCCCGCGGCCTGCCGATCCCAACCGTCGCGCCGGCGGCCCTGACGTCGACCTTCGTCACCTCGATCGCCGGTGCCCTCACCTACGCGATCCTGGCCGTCACCCACCCGGGTCGCGACATCGCACCCGACTGGGTCATCGGCATCGCCGCCGGCGTCGGCGGGCTCATCGGCGGCTACCTGGGCGCCCGACTGCAACCACTGCTGCCCGACCCCCTACTGCGCACCTTTCTCGGGGTCGTGGCCATCGCAACGGCTGCGCTCTACGTCATCCGGTGAGGCGCGCACGTCGCGTCACACATAGAAAGTCATCGAGCCGTTGCCGCCGTTGGACAGGTACACCGGGTGCAGGAGGAAGGGCAGCGCCCCGGTGTTCATCAGGGCGTTGTTGGGCGCCGCGGTCGGGTAATAGCTGCTGTAGTAGTTGTAGGCATAGAGCGGTGTCGTGAGATTGTCCGGTGCGTAGACGTAAATCTCTTGTCCCTCTTGTGCATTCACGAACGACGGGAGGGTTCCGTGCACGCCGCCGGTGTCGATGATCGAGCCGAGCTGGTAGGTCGGATATTGCGCGGGGTTTCCGTACGGGCCGCCGACCGTGACGTACAAGTCGCTGATGGGCGCCCCGGTGATCGTGGCCAGCGTGGGCAGGCCCTGCGGGGCCGGGCCGAAGTCGAGATAGGGCGTCGCGCCGAGGACCTCGTTGATGAGCACGCCCTGGCTCAGGCTCCCCGGCAGTGCCGTGATCGGGCTGCTGGGACCGGGACCCAGCGCGTTGGGCCCGACGCCCAGGACGCCGACGACCCCGTTGGGGGCGAAATAATCGCTGAACGAGGTGGGGAACGACGACAGGCTCGTCGGCCAGGAGAAGATGGGGACGTTGTAGGCGGTCGAGGGGGCGACGACGCCGTTGCCGAAATCGACCGGCCCCTGGAACGTGAGGTAGAAGTATCCCAGTCCCCCGCTGTATCCGCTCGTCCCGAACCCGGTGGGGATGCCCAGGTGCTGAATCCCGATGTAGCGGAGCGGAATCACCAGCCCAGTCGATCCGGTGTCGAGCAGCAGGGGCACGCTCTGCCCGCCGTTGACCGAGGCGTAGACGATGGGTTCGATGGTCTTGTACATCGTCAGGGGGACGGTGACGTTCTGCGGGGCGTCGGCGCCGGGTGCGCCGAGGGCGCCGTTGTTGCCGAGCAGCCAGCCGCCGATACCGCCCGCCCCACCGTATGCGGTGGACCCGCCGGTGCCGCCGGTTCCGCCGTTGCCGATCAGCCCCGCCGGGCCGCCCGGACCTCCGGTTTGCGTTCCCGTGCCCGATCCGCCGTTTCCGCCGTTGCCCCAGAGGATTCCGCCGGGTCCGCCGGCCTGGCCGGTCCCGGGGGCGCCGTCGGTTCCGTTGCCGATGAGCGGGCGACCCAACAGGGTGTTGGTGGGCGCGTTGATCGCGTTCACGACGGTCTGTTCGGCTCGGCCGAGTTCGACCTGCAACGCCTGGACGGGATTGGCCAGTGCGCCGGAAAGTTCGGCGGACAGGCCCTCCAGGGTCGCCGGCCAGGACGATATTTGCGCCGCCGCCGAGACGCCACCGTGGTAGCCGATCATCGCGGCCACGTCGGTGGCCCACATGTTTTCGTATTCGGCCTCGGCGGCCGCGATCGCGGGCGCGTTCTGCCCGAACAGGTTCGAGACCACCAGGCTTACGAGTTGACCGCGGTTGGCGGCGACGGCCAGCGGGTGCACGGTGGCGGCCCGGGCGGATTCGAACGCCCCGACGATCGCCTGCGCCTGGGTCGCCGCGGTTTCGGCCTGAGCCTGTGCGGCGGTCAGGAATGACGTGTAGCGGGTGGCGGCGGCGAGCATCGCCGCGGCAGCCGGGCCCTGCCAGGCTTGACCGGCCAATCCCGAAGTGGTGGACGAAAACGCCTGGGCGGCTGACCCCAACGCGTCGGCCAGCCCGTCCCACGATGCCGCCGCGGCCAACATCGGGCCCCCGCCCGCACCGGAGAACATCAGCGCGGAGTTGGTCTCCGGGGGCCAGGTGAAAAAGCTCATCCCGTAGCGTCCTTTCGCCGAATCCGCTGTTGCCGCAACGCGGATCGTACGACGGCAAACGCCAACACCCGAAGGCGTTATCGCACCGGCATAGCAAACTCAAAGAAAGCGCGGCCTACCGGTGACTGCGCCTGGCAGGCAAGGCAATTCACGTCGCGCGTCAGTAGAAGGTCATCGACCCGTTACCGGCGTTGGAAAGGTACACCTCGTGCTGGAGGAACGGCAGGGCCCCGGTGTTCATGAGGCCCGGGTAATACGTCGGGTAGTAAGCCTGGGGATTGGAAGTGGCGGTGCCGTTGTAGGTGTACGAGTACAGCAACGTCGGTGTGGTGCCGGGAGCGTAGACGTCGACGACCGTTCCCGACGGCACGTTGAGCGGGATCGTTCCCTGCACGCCGCCCGTGTCGATGATCGAGGGCAGAGAGGTCACGGAATAGGGGCTGCCCGTCGGCGGGGTGACCGTGACGTCCAGGGTGGTGATCGGCGCCCCGCTCACCTGGGCTATCGACGTCAGGTTCGGGGGGGGACCGAAGGTCAGGCTGGTCGTTGTGTTTTGCACTTCGTTAATCAGCACGCCCTGGCTGAGGTTGCCCGGCAACGCCGTGAGCGGGCTGCTGGGGCCGGGGCCGCCGGCGTTCGGCCCGATGCCCATCACGCCGACCACCCCGTCGGAGGCGAAGAACTGGCTGAAGGAGGTCGGGAAATTGGCCAGACTCGTCGGCCACGAGAAGATGGGCACGTCGATCGCGGTCGGCGAGGTCATGATCCCGTTGCCGAAGTTCACCGGGGCGTTGAAGGTCAGGTAGATGTAGTCGAGCCCGCCGCTGTAGCCGCTCATGCCGATCCCGGTGGGCAGGCCGAGGTTCCAGATGCCGATGTCTTGCAGCGGGATCACCAGACCGGTGGATCCGGTGTCGACCAGCAGGGGCACGCTCGGTCCGCCGTTGACCGAGGCGTAGACGATCGGCTCGGTCGTGGCGTACATCGTCAGCCCGACCTGTCCGGTAGTCACGCCGCTGGCGTTGGCGCCGGACGTGCCGGGGCTGCCGAACAACAGGCCGCCCTGGCCGCCGGGCCCGCCGTAGGAACCGGTCCCGCCGGTGCCGCCGGTACCGCCGTTGCCGAACAGCCCCGCCGCGCCGCCGGCGCCGCCGGGATGCCCGTTTGCACCGGACCCGCCGGTGCCACCGTTGCCCCACAGGATCCCGCCGGCCTGGCCGGCCTGCCCTGTGCCGTTGGCGCCGCTGGCGCCGTTGCCGATCAGCGGGCGCCCCAGCAACGTGTTGGTGGGGGCATTGATCAGGTTCACGATGGTCTGCTCGGCCTGGCCGAGGTCGGCGCTCAGGGTTTGCGCCGGGTTGGCCACCAGCCCGGCCACGGGATTGCCGGCGGCCACCGACGTCACCGCCGCCACCGAATTCGTGCCGAGGGCGCCGGAGAGTTGGGCCGACAGCCCCTGCAGCGCGGCCGGCCAGGCAGCGATCTGGGCGGCCGCGGCCGACACGTTGCCGTGGTAGCCGATCATCGCCGCCACGTCGGCAGCCCACATCTGCTCGTACTCGGATTCGGCGGCCGCGATCGACGGCGCGTTCTGCCCGAACAGGTTCGAGACCACCAGTTGCACAAACTGGTTCCGGCTGGTGGCCACGACCAGCGGGTGCACGATGGCCGCTCGGGCGGACTCGAAGGCGCTCACGACCGCCTGGGCCTGGGTGGCCGCCGTCTGGGCCTGGGCCTGCGCCGCGCTCAAATACCCCGCGTAGCGGGTGGCGCTCTCCAGCATTGCCGCAGCGGCCGGGCTCTGCCAGCCCTGCCCAGCCAGCCCCGAGGTGATCGAGGAGAACGCCTGTGCCGCCGACCCCAACTCCGCGGCCAACCCGTCCCAGGACGCGGCGGCAGCCAACATCGGCGCCCCACCTGCGCCGGAAAACATCAGCGACGAGTTCAGCTCCGGCGGGAACGTCAGGAAGCTCATGTTCTCGGCCTCCTCCTCGCACGACACCCGCATGTCCTGCGGGTGACCGGGAGCATCGGCGCGCCGGCAAACTCGGACTCTAGGGAAATCCGTCGCCAAAATCTCGGGATTCGGCCATTAATTAGACGTACGTCGAAGAGCGGTAGCCCCGGTGTCGCCGCACATCCACCCGCCGAAGGCAGCCACCGTGGGGCCGTTGAGGTAGGAGGGGGCCGGGGACAGCAGGAACGCCGCGACGGCGGCGATCTCGGCGGGTTCGGCAGCCGCCGCATCGCGTTCATGCACTGACGACGCATCGGCCGCGGCCGCGTTGGCGAATTGGTCGACCCCCACCGCCACCGCCGGATCGGGAGCGGTCGCCGAAATCGCCGCCACCGACGGTGTGGCAGGATTTGGAAATGAGCGCACGCAGACTCGCCCGCATCCTCGGTGTCCTGGTCGCGACGGCATGGGGTTTGCTGAGCGCCCCCCTGGGCGTTCCCGCCGCTGCCGCCGATCCCTGCTCCGACGTCGAGGTGGTGTTCGCTCGCGGCACCCATCAGGCCCCTGGTCTGGGCAACGTCGGCGAGGCGTTCGTCGACTCGCTGACCTCGAAGCTCAGCGGGCGGTCCGTCGGCGTCTACGCCGTGGAGTATCCGGCCAACGACGACTACCACGGGAGCTCGTCGGCCGGTTCCGACGATGCGAGCGCCCACATCCAGGGCACCGTCGCCAGCTGTCCCAAGACCAGGATCGTGCTCGGCGGGTACTCGCAGGGCGCCACCGTAATCGACCTGTCGACCGTGCAGATGCCGGCCCCGGTGGCCGACCACGTCGCCGCGGTCGCCTTGTTCGGCGAGCCCTCCAGCGGCTTCTCGAGCATGCTCTACGGTGGCCAGCCGCTGCCGACCATCAGTCCGCTCTACACCGCCAAGACCATCAGCCTGTGCGCCCCGGACGACCCGATCTGCACCGGCGGCGGCAACATCATGGCGCACGTCTCCTACATCCAGTCCGGGATGACCGACCAGGCCGCGACGTTCGCGGCCGACAAGGTCACTCAAAGCGGTCCGCGTACCTGACGCAGTCCGTCCCCGCCGTCGAGCACCCGGGTGGGAGCAGCCGCTAGGGTGACGGGCATGGCCATCGAGTCGACGATGCTCGCCCTGGGGACACCCGCTCCGCCGTTCACGCTGCCCGAGCCGGCCACCGGCGCCACGGTCGGTCTGGACGAGCTCACCGGGCCCGCGCTCGTCGTCACCTTCATCTGCAACCATTGCCCCTACGTCCAGCATGTCGCCGCGGGGCTCGCCGAGCTGGGCCGCGACCTCGCCGGCCGCGGCGTCGCGATGGTGGGTATCTCCAGCAACGACGTCGCGGCCTACCCGCAGGACGGCCCCGACAAGATGGTCGCCGAGGCGGACCGCCACGGCTGGACGTTCCCCTACCTCTACGACGAGACCCAGGATGTCGCCCGGGCCTTCTCCGCCGCCTGCACCCCCGACACCTTCGTGTTCGACGGCGAGCGCCGGCTCGTCTACCGCGGTCAGCTCGACGACTCCCGGCCCGGCAACGGCAAGCCGGTGACGGCCGCCGACGTGCGGGCCGCGGTCGACGCGGTGCTTGCCGGGCGGCCGGTGAATCCCGACCAGCGGCCGTCGATCGGCTGCGGAATCAAGTGGCGATGAGGCAGTCGAGCACACGAGGCGGTTTGCACGCATGAAAGTCGTACTGGCGGCCTACGGAAGCCGCGGTGACATCGAACCCGGCGCCGCCCTCGGTCGCGAGCTGATGCGCCGAGGACACGACGTGACCATGGCCGTACCGCCGGACATGCGCAGCTTCGTCGAGGCCGCCGGGCTCGTCACCGCCACCTACGGCAGGGACACCCGCGAACGGATGAACGCGGCCGCCAACTTCGTCCGGCAGGTCGACAACCCGCTCAGCGCGCTGCCGCAGCTCATGGAGGAGCTTCTGCAGGTCGCGGCGGAGAAGACCACCGCCTTGGCCTCGCTGGCGGCGGGCGCGGACCTCCTCCTGGCGGGCATGAACGAGCAGGGCATCGCCGCCAACGTGGCGGAGCATCACGGGATCCCGTTCGCCGCGCTGCATTTCTTCCCGGTGCAGCTGCAGCCGGCCGGGGGGGTGCTTTCGAACTTGAAAACCCAGGCCGAGATGGCCCAGCGCGAGTCGCTGGGCCTGCCGGAGACCCCCCCGGGGGGTTCGCTGGAGATCCAGACGTACGACTACCTCTGCGCGGCCAAGCTGGCCGACGAGTGGCGCGAGGCCGACGCCCAGCGGCGTCCCTTCGCCGGTTCGCTCACCCTCGAGCTGCCGACGGACGACGACGAGGACGTGCTGTCCTGGATCGGCCAGGGAACGCCGCCGATCTACTTCGGGCTGGGCAGCACGCCGATCGATTCCGCCGCCAACATGGTCGGCATGGTCAGCGCGGCCACCGAGCAGCTCAGCGAACGGGTGTTGATCTGCAGCGGGCCCAACGACTTCACCGGGGTCCCGCATCCCGACCACGTGAAAATCGTCACCTCGGTCAATCACGCTGCCGTGTTCCCGTTGTGCCGCGCCGTCGTTCACCACGGGGGCGCCGGCACCACCGCCGCGGGCATGCGGGCCGGGGTTCCCACGTTGATCCTCTGGCTCTGGCTCGACCAGCCGATGTGGGCCGACGCGGTCGTCCGGCTGGGCGTCGGATGTGAGAGGCAGCTTCCGGCCACCACGGTGGAGACACTCGTCGAGGACCTGCGACGCATTCTGACCCCGGAATACGTCGCGAGGAGCCGAGAGCTGCGCACGCAGATGACCGAGGCCCCCAAGAGCGTCGCCTACGCCGCGGGTCTGCTGGAAGAACTGGTTGCCCCCGCAGAGGCCTAGCGGCCGCCGCGCAAACTGGCCGATCCGCTGGCCCTCCGCGCCGGCGGCAGCGCGGAGGCCTGGTGGACGTCCCGCACGGTTGAGCCAAGTCGACTAGGCTGTCGCCCAGCATTTTTCGGCTCGTGACGGGAGACTGCATGCAGCGGGTGGCGATACTCGCCGACTACGCCGGCGTGGCCCTCGACGTCGCCGACTGGTCGTCGGTGCGGACCCGCTCCCACGTCAGCGTGTTCGACCGCCACCTCTCCGAGGCGGAGGCCGCCGAGGCGCTGCGGCCGTTCGACGTGGTGTGCACCATGCGGGAACGGATGGCCTTCCCGCGCGCTCTTCTGGAGCGGCTGCCGAACCTGAAGCTGCTCACCATCATCGGCACGAGCCTGCCGAACCTGGACATGGCAGCGGCCACCGAATGCGGTGTCGCGGTTGCCCACTCGGACTTCGCCAACCCGCGGTTCCGGTCGGTGCGGGACGCCACACCGGAATTGGCGTGGGGCCTGATGATCGCCACCGTGCGCAACCTCGCCGAAGAGCATCGGCGCATGCGTGGCGGCGGCTGGCAGGCCACCGCGGGTATGGCGCTGTGGGGCAAGACGCTGGGATTGCTCGGCCTGGGCAGGACAGGCCGACGCATGGCCGGGTACGCGAAGGCCTTCGGGATGGACGTCATCGCGTGGAGCCAGAATCTCACCGCGGAGCAGGCGGACGCCGCCGGCGCCCGACGGGTGGAGAAGGCGACGCTTTTCGGGGAGGCCGACGTCGTCTCGGTCCACCTGGTGCTCTCCGAGCGCACGCGCGGTCTGGTCGGTGGGCCCGAGTTGGGCTCGATGAAGCCGCAGGCCTACCTGATCAACACGTCGAGGGGCCCGATCGTCGACGAGGCGGCACTGCTTGCCGCGCTCGAATCAGGGCGCATCGCCGGGGCGGGCCTCGACGTCTATGACACCGAACCACTTCCCGCGGACCATCCGCTGCGGCGGCTGCCGAATGTGACGCTGTCTCCGCACCTCGGGTATGCCACCCGCGAGATGCTGGGGGCGTTCTACGCGGACACCGTCGAGGCCGTGGTCGCGTGGCTGGACGGGGCGCCGATCCGCATCGCCAACCCCGAAGCGTTGCAGCGCTAGTGAGGGCCCCCTGTGGCGGTTTTGCTGAGGTATGCGACGCCGCCGTCGCCGCAATGGCATACTTCACGTGGTGTTTCGCCGCTAGGAAGGGTGCGTCGTGGTTCCGCAACGAGACCTGGTTCGCGGCAGTGCCGCTCGTTGACGACTTGGTGCTGCGGGTAGCCGGCTTGACGGTGACGCTCGAGGGCCGCACGGTGCTGGCCGACGTGTCCTTCGGTGTGCGGCCGGGAGACGTCCTGACCATCCTGGGCCCCAACGGCGCGGGCAAGACGGTATTGCTGCGCACGCTGCTCGGCACGGTGCCCCATGACGGATCGGTGATTTGGAAGCAGGGCAGCCGCATCGGCTACGTCCCGCAGCGGCTGCCCTACATCAAGCACGTCCCCCTGTCGGTCGCCGACTTCTTCGCGCTGAAGCAAGCCGTCAAAGCCGACGTCTGCGGAGCACTCGCCACCGTGGGGCTGCCCGCGGCGCTGGCCAACCGGCGGATCGGCGATCTGTCGTCGGGGCAGTTTCAGCGAGTCCTGATCGCCTGGGCTCTTGCCGGCGATCCCGACGTGCTGTTGTTCGACGAGCCCACGACCGGAGTGGACGTCGGTGGCGAAGAGACCGTCTACGCCCTGCTGGCGAGGCTGCATCGCGAACGGAACCTCACGATGCTCATCGTCACCCACGATCTCGCGGTCGTGCACCGGCTCTCCTCGACGGTGCTGTGCCTGAACCAACAACCGATCTGCCAAGGGGCGCCGTTGTCGGTGCTCACGCCGGAGAATCTGCGGCGGCTGTATGGGGCCGAGGTCAAGTTCTACGAGCACAAGCACAAGCACGAGTAGGGACATGCAGACTTTCGTTCTCAGCTTGATCGCCGGGACCTCCATCGGTGGGGCGGCCGGCTATCTCGGGTCGCTGATGTTGAGCCGCAACATGGCGCTCGTGGCCGGGCCGCTCGGGCATCTGACGCTGCCGGGAATCGCCCTGGCTCTGCTGTGGGGCTTCGACGTCTCCCTCGGGGCCTTCCCCTTCGTCATCCTCGGCGTCGTCGTCATCTGGCTGCTCGAGTTGAGAACGAAGCTGCCGATGGAGGCGCTGACGGCCGTCGTGTTCGCCTCCGGCGTGGCCGCCGCGTTCTTGTTTCTGCCGATCGACCAGGCCGAGTCCGCGCTGGTCGGCGACATCGCCAAGGTCGGCGTGGGTGACACGGTAGTGGTCGCGCTCTCTTCGGCGGCGGTGATGGTCGCGGTGTATCGAGCATTCCCGAAGCTCGTGTTGGCCAACGTCTCCGAGGAACTTGCCGCCGCCGAGGGCGTCAACGTCAGGCGCTACAGCCTGCTGTACCTGTTCTTGATCGCGGTCGTCGTGGCGCTCGGCGTGAAAATGGTGGGCGGGCTCTTGACGGCCGCACTGGTGGCCATTCCAGCGTCCGCCGCGCGGAACGTCGGAAGAAACCTGACCCAGTACACGTTCGGCGCGGCGGCGATCGGTGTGGTGTCGGCGGTGGCCGGAATCGTCCTGTGCCGGTTCACCGGTTTCCCCGCGGGGCCACTGGTCGTTCTGGTGAGCACCGCGGCGTTCCTCAGCACGTTGCCCTTCACCCGCTGACGCAGGTCCCGCCGCCCGCCTGCTTGTCGATGACGAGCACCTGCACGGCGCCCAGCCAGGGGACGCCACGACCCAGCGCGGCGGCGAACCGCTCCAGGTGATGCAGGAGACCGGGGCGCGCCGCCGTGAACAGCTTTCCCGACAAGCGGATTCGGCCATGGCGGCGGCCGAGGTGTCGCAGGCGCCGCCGCGTAAGGAAGGTGGCGGTCGAGTACGGGATACGACGCCTCGGCCGGTCCAGCAGTCCCCACAGGCTGCGCGGATTCAGCGCAAGAACGACGATCCGGCCGCCGGGCCGGGTGATGCGCGCCAGCTCCGCCAGGGCCGCCGCGGCGTCGGTGAACTCCAGCGTGGCAACGGCGAGCGTGGCGTCAGCGACAGCGTCCGGCAACGGCATGCGCGCGATGTCGGCGCGCACGAGGCGTCCGGGGGCCCGGGCGGCGGCCACCGCAAGCATCGCGACCGACTTGTCGATGCCCAGGACGCGGTGACCGTGACGCCCGAGCGACTCCACGAGGCGCCCTGTGCCGCAGCCGGCTTCGACCACGAGTCGCCCGGTCCCGATGCCCGACAGGGCCTCTCGGACTGCCGCCAGTTCGACCGCCCACGCGTGAGCACCCCAGGGCTTGTCGAACCAGGCGTCATAGGCGCGGGCCCCGGCCGTCGCGGTCAGTTCATCGGCTTTCGGTTGTGTGCGCGCCCGGACGAGGCGTGCGGGCGACGATCACCGGAATCTGGGCGGCGTTGACCACCGTCCGGCTCACCGAACCGAGCAGCATACCGGGCAGCGCGGTGTGGTCGTGGCTGCCGACGACCACAAGCTGGGCGGTCGATGCCTGCTCGAGCAGCCGCGGTGTCGGCCGGTCGCACACGACGACCTGGTGCACGTCGACATCGGGGTAACGCTCCCGCCAACCGCAAAGCCGTTCGGCCAGAGCCTCTTCCTCACGGACCTCGATGTTGCGCCACTCGATAGGTGCCCAGTTCATACTCGCGAAGTCAAGCGGCCCCATGTCGTTCCAGGCGTGCAGCGCAACCAAGCCCACGCTGCGGCGCGACGCCTCGTCGAACGCGATCGCGGTGGCCAACTCCGAGGCAGGCGACCCGTGGATGCCCACCACCACCGGCGCCCGGGAGGGCGGTGAGGTGTGCGGTTCCTCGTCGTGGATCACGCCGACCGGGCAGTGGGCGTGGTGGACCAGTCCGGAGCTGACCGAGCCCAGCAGGAAATGGGTCACCGCGCCCTGGCCCCGGCAACCCACCACTATCATCTCGGCTCGCCCGGACAGGTCGACCAGCGCGGAAACCACCGGCGCGTAGAGCACCTCCCCGGTGATCTGCGATGCGCGGTCGGACGACGTCGCCGCGACGGCGACCCCGCGAGCCTCCTCGACGATCCGGCGCGCCTGCTGTTCCTGATGCCGCGGAAAGCTCGACGGCGAAGATGGGTCGACCCACGGTTCGATGGGAGTGACCGCTGGCGCCACGACGTGGACCAGATGTAGGGGCACGTCGCGGATCTCGGCATCCCGCGCCGCCCACTCGACCGCCACGGTAGACGACGGTGACCCGTCGACACCTACCACGATTCCGAATTGTTGAGCTGACATTCGGATGTTCTTTTCCTGAAGCCCGTTCTCGGACGGTCAAGCGGATGCCATTTATCTTAGGCCGCGCCGCGGATTTGAGCAGGAGGCTTTGGTCCCTAACCGGGTCGCCTGAAGTTGCACGCATAAGGGTGTGTGCATAAGTTACTCGGTGTGATCGCGGTGGGAGCGGGTCGGTGAGCGCGAGCCATTCGCACGCGCACGGGCATGCCTCGGCGAACAGCGATCGGCGCTGGCTGCTGGGCGCACTGCTGGTGATCGTGGCCTACATGGTCGGCGAGGTCGCGATGGGCCTGATCGCGCGGTCGCTGGCTCTGATCTCCGATGCCGCGCACATGCTCACCGACGCCGGCTCGATCGCGTTGGCGCTGTACACGATTCGGCTGGCGGCGCGTCCCGCGGCGGGGTTCATGACCTACGGGTGGAAGCGGGCCGAGATCTTGTCGGCGCAGGTGAACGGTTTGACGCTGTTGCTGTTGGCGGCCTGGTTGGCCGACGAGGCGATCCGCCGTCTCATCCATCCGCCCCAGGTCACCGGCAGCCTGGTCCTGATCACCGCGCTCGTCGGTATCGGGGTGAACGTGGCGGCGACGTTGATGATCAGTCGCGCCAACCGCACCAGCCTCAACGTCGAGGGCGCGTTCCAGCACATCCTCAACGACCTGTTCGCATTCGTCGCCACCGCGATCGCCGGCGTGATCATGTTGCTGACCCAGTTCTGGCGGGCGGACGCCATCGCCACCCTGATCGTGGTCGCCTTGATGGCGCGGGCCGGATTCGGTCTCATCGCCGCCTCCGTGCGGGTCTTCATGGAGGCCGCGCCGAAGGATCTCGACCCGGCCGCGGTCGGCCGGGCCATGGCCGACTGCGACGCGGTGGTCGAAGTGCACGACCTGCACATCTGGGAGATCACCTCGGGTTCCCCCGCCCTGTCCGCGCACGTGTTGGTCGAAGACGGGATGGATTGCCACTCCGTCCGCGTCGACCTGGCACGGCTGCTCGACGAGGAGCACGGCATCCACCACACCACCCTGCAGCTCGATCATGCCGGCGGCGGCGACGCCGAGCGCGATCAGTCCGCGCCTGCACCGCACTGCGAGGAATCGCACGGCCCGGTGCACCGGTCCCCCACCGCCCCCTGACGGGGCGCCGCGGCCGTCACGCCGTGTTGAACAGCGTCATCGACCCGTAGTCCAGTGAATCTGCTGGTGGCAGCGCATCAGCGACAGGCCGGGGCGGCCGGCGACGAAGTCGACCTCCGTGTACTTGGTAGCCGCCGAGCATCGCGACGGCTTTGCGTGGTCCGCTGGTCGGCCGGCGACCCCGACACCGCTTCTAGGGCCTTCGGACTCCTCATCGCGGTCCCTAAGGCACGCGCGTGCGTGTCCGACGGCTCTCGTTTGCAATCGTGCCAAAAGGGAAATATCAGCGTCAGAACTTGCCCCATCGCCCTCAGGAAGGCCCACCATGGCCACGACCAGCCGTCACCGCGCGCCGGTGCGTTCCCGACACCACGGCGGTGACGGTGTGTCGGCCAAGCCGGCCAGCTACCACCGCCAGGAGCTGATCGCGGCGGCGAGTGGCGCCGTGTTGGTGGTGGTCATCGGGGTGCTGTCGGGTTGGGCGCACTACAGCCTGTCGAATGCGAACCCGGCGTCACCGCGGGCGGCGTCGGCCGCGCCCGCGACCGGAGTGGCGGAGCCGTTGACGTCGTCCCAGCCGGGCGGGCAGCTGCAGGGGTGGCTGACGCAGGCCGAGCCGTCGATCGATGAGCTGATCGTTGCCCGGCGCGCGGTTACCGCCGCCGCGGCCGCCGGCGACGTCACCGCGACGGGGGCGGCCTGCCGGAGCGCCGACGCCTCCGTCGCCGGTGCCCAGCGCCACCTGCCCAGCCCAGACCCCGAACTGAACATCGCGTTGCAGCAGGCGATCGACAACTACCGCGTTGGGCTGCGGCACTGCGTCGTGGGCGTGCAGAACCGCGACGGCGGCGAGATCGCGTACGCTGCCAGCTACCTCGATCAGGGAAACGCGGAACTTCGCGCGGGACTCGCCATCATCGAGAAGGACCTGCGCGACACGCAACCGCGGGACCCCAGTGTCTTGACCGTGTAGGCGCGCCCGCGAATTTCGTTGCGGGCGAGGATGATTACTCTGGGCAGTAATTTGATTCTGCGGCACTTACCATCGACGTGACGTCGGGAAACGTGATGGTTCTGGAGCCCAGAGCGGAATGGATGTCCTGGCTGATGGAATCCGGTGTTTTGCCGTCCTTGCGGTCGGCGCAGATCTGCTTACCCAGGGCAACGATGGCGGCATCCTCGCCCACCGGCCACGTGAAGCCCAGTCGGTGCATCTGCGTCAGGAACGTGTCCTCGGAATCATCGGCGGCGGCGTCGGCCTGCGCCGGCGCAGGATTCGGCAGTAGCGCAATGCCGACGAATACAGGCGCGCAGAGTGCGGTCAACCGGCGCAGTAAAATCATCGGAGCACACTCCTTTCGTCCGAGTTAACAAATGGTACACAGTCGGGTTCCTGAGCGCGGCGTGTATGTGACCCATCCCACCCCGGCGTAACTTTGCTGTAATTTCGGGCTGCACTACGTGCAACGGATTTAACACGGTAGGGGTTGCCCTGGACGGTGGTCGCCGTATTTGCCGAGTCGGTCGGCTCGGCCGGGCGCACCGTGGGGACCGGGCCGCGGACCTGGGCGAAGAAAGGTGACCGGCAGGTGGCTGGGCGATGAACTTATCGTCTCCGCAGATGTCACCGCCGGCGACCGGCGCCGCGGGTGCGCCGACCGTGGAACGCGCTGAATCGGTCAACCCAAAACAGTTACTCTGGGCAATAGTTTGATTCTGCGGCACTTACCATCGACGTGACGTCGGGGAACGTGACGATTTCCGGGCCGAGGGTGGAATGGATGTGATCGGCGATTTCGTCCGGAGTTTTGCCGGCCGTCCGGTCGGCGCAGATTTTGCGTCCCAACGCCACTATTGCGGAGTCCTCCCCGTTGGGCCATGTGAAGCCGAGTGTCTGCATTCTGGACAGGAATGCGTCGTCGGCGGCATCGGCGGCAGCGACCGCGGCACCGGGCATCAGAACAGCGCCGATTATCACCGGAACGGCCAGCGCGATCAGCCCGCGAGGCGAAGTCATGTCAATCGGTCCTTTCCGTTGTTGGCGTTGACGCTACAGTCGGCCGGAGTGCGCCGCACAGTCAGGAATTCAAAGAGTTTCGTATGTCCGCGGCGTTTTGCCGACCCCATTGGCGGTATCGTCGCAGAGAGTCGACGCTGGGGAAATTCACGCGAATTCGAGGCTGGGGATACCGAAAATGGCTCTTGTGACGTTGTCGTGGGTTCGCTGACCTGGGAATTTGGGCGCAACGCCGTGTCCTGCTTACGTTTTGGACTGTCTAGGGTTCAATCCGCGAGAAGGAGCTACGGCGTTGCGCATGTCCAGGGTATTGGCGAGCGGTCTGGGTGACCAAAACATGGTGATCGAGGACGTGACGATCGAGACCGAGACCACGGGTCGGAAGCAGCCGAAGACCTCCGAAGTTCTGGTGTTCTCGGTGCGGCCCAAGGCGTCGCAGGCGGGCCGGTGCTCGCGGTGCCGGAAGCGGTGCCCGGGCTATGACGCGGGGGGCCGGGACGGGAACGGGATCAGGCGCTGGCGGACCCTGGATGTGGGGACCACAAAGGCGTATCTGCAGGCCGCGGCCCCGCGGGTGGCATGCGGCGAGCATGGGGTGGTGGTTGCGCATGTGCCGTGGGCGCGGCCGGGCGCCAAACACACCTGGGCGTTCGAGGACACCTGCGCGTGGCTGGCCGCGCACACCGCATTGAGTGTGCTCACGGTGCTGCTGCAGATCGCCTGGCGCACCGTGGCGGCGATCGTGACCAGGGTGGTGGCCGATGGCCGCGACACCAACGACCTGCTCGCCGGACTGTCGCGGATCGGCATCGACGAGATCGCCTACCGCAAGGGACATCGCTACTTGACGTGCGTGGTTGACCACACGACAGGCCGGCTGGTGTGGGCCGGCGAGGGCCGCAACCAGGACACGCTGGGCCGGTTCTTCGATCAGCTCGGCGCCGAGCGGGCCAAGCTGCTCACCCACGTCAGCTGCGACGGGGCGGAATGGATCCACGCCCTGGTGCGTGCCCGCGCGCCGCAGGCGCTGATTTGCCTGGATGGGTTTCATGTCGTGGCCTGGGCCATGAAGGCACTGGACAAGGTGCGGGTACGCACCATGACCCGCGCCGGGATCACCGATCGGCACGCCATGTGGGCGACCCGCAAGAACCCGGCTGACCTGTCCTGCGAGCAGCGCACCAGCCTCGCTAAGATCGCCGACACCAACCGCACCCTCTACCGGGCGTATCTGCTCAAAGAGCAACTACGCGAGGTGTTTCGGGTCAAGGGCACCCACGGGCGGCAGCTGCTGGCCGGCTGGCTGTCGTGGGCGTCGCACTCACGCATCCCCGAGTTCGCCGCGCTGGCCCGCAGCATCCGCCGCTACCGCGACCTCATCTGGAACACGCTCGATCACGGCCTGTCCAACGCCCGATCCGAAGCCACTAACACCCACCTGCGGGCATTAACCAAACGCGCCTACGGATTCCACAGCCCAGACGCACTCATCGCCATGGCCATGCTCACCCGAGGCGGCCTCTGCCCAGCACTACCCGGACGGAAATGACCCACTACAACGTCAGTAGATCCCCGAAAATTCCGGAGGCGAACATCTCCTGGTGTCAGCCCGTCCGTACCACCGCGTCGCCGGGGACGAGGACGCCGGGCTCGACGACCTCGAGGTATGCCCCCGCACAGGGCCGCTGAGCTTCCGAACCGCTTGTCCGAACCCGATTCTCGGCTCCCGGAGTGCGAAGCGCCTGGGGGGCGAGTGGGAGCGGTCCGTGCTCGAGCGTGGGAACCACGCAGCGCGGTGTTGCCTCGATGACCCGCAACCGCGCCGCACCGACCGTCAACTCCGATCCGGCCCAATCATTTTCGGCATAAGGCCGGTAGCCCGGTGGCGTTGCGATCACCACATTCGGCCGGTAACGCAGCGCCTCGACACCGATGTGCGCCAACGTCGCGGTGGTGATCGCGTGCAACGGCGCATCGTCGGTGAACGACTCCCCCGGGGTCGCCTTGCCGATCTCGAGGACGATGCCCTCGACCTCGGCGTCCAGCCCCAGGGCGAGCAATTTCTCGGGGTCAGGGCGTTCCACCGTCGCGCCGGGGTCGCGCCGGCTGATGAGCCGGACCGCCCGGCCCAACAGCCGCGACAGCAGTTCGTCCGCCTGCGGATCGTCGGCCGCGACGCGAGTCCCGTCGGGAAAGACGATGCTCACTCCCCCGGCGTCGCCGCGGGCGGTGCATTGCAGGAGCCCGCGCCAGAGCCGGGCCTGCTTGGCGCTGGCCACGTGCCCCGTCGCGGCATCGAGAAGGGCCAGCCGCCGGTCCCCATCGGCGCCTCGCTCGTCGACGAACAGCCGGTCCACGGACTCGCCGAGCATCGACTTCACCGGGTAGCGGCACAGGCTGTCGACTTGCATCCGCGCCGGGGCGCGGCCCGTGCGGGTCGTCGGATCGGCGGCGGCCATGGAGACAACTCTAGGCGGGCCCGCCCGACCTCAGCCGGTGGCGAAGTGGCGACGGATCAGGTCCAGACTCAACGGGTAGTCGCGCAGCGTGTCGGCCAGCGCCCCGGTCAGGTCGGCGACGGCGGGAACGGATTGGACGCCGCGGTGGGCGAGCAGGTCGGCCAACCAGGCCGCCGTCTGCGACACCGGCCGTGGATCACCGGTGAGCAGGGCCGCCGACACGGCGTGCAGGGTTTGTGGGAGCGCGTCGCGGGCCACCGCACGCAGCGCGGCCGACGAGCCGGCGTGCCGGCGATCCGAGGTGATGGCCCACCCGCGACGCAGCCCGTCGACGAGGCGCTGATGATTCAGCTCCAGAGCGGCCTGTTCCTGGGCCGGCGCCCCCGGCAGCGGTGCCACGGGCGGTACCGAGAGCGGCAGGTTGTCCACCGCCTCCACCGCGCTGCGGGCGTCGGCCGCCCATGCTGTCGCTCCCAACGCGGTCGCGCGCAGACCGTCGTCGCCGAATGCGGCGCCGCCGACGACCACCGGGACCCCGGCCGAGGTGGCGGCCTCGATGAGTCGTCGGGTGGTCGGGACCGCCCCCAGCATCGAACAGCTGACCGCGACGGCTTCGGGGCCGAGGTCCTGGACGTACTGGCTGACTCGCTGCGGCGTGGTGGCCGGCCCGAGTTGCGTTGTCTGCCAACCGTCAGCGCGCAGCGCGCAGCCGATGATCGTGGCCGGCAGGGAATGCCACTCCCGCTCGGCGCAGGCGACGATCACGTGGCCGCGTCGCACGGGGACCTGCGCTATCCGGCGCGCCACGATCTCGGTGGCGGCCATGGCCATCGCCGTGGCTGCGTGCTCCTGTGCGACCGACCACTCCCCCCGCTGCCACCGTCGGCCGATCTCGCGCTGGGCGCTCACGACCAGCCCGGTGAGGATGTCCAGCGGCGCGGCTCCCTGCTCGAGAAGGGCTTCCACGAGCGCGAGCACCGCGGCCCTGTCATCGGCGGCCACGGCAGTTTCATACTGCTGCAACGCGTCTGACGCGACCGTCACCTGCCGCATGTGACCGCGAGCAATGCCATGTCATCGTGGCGGCGGCCGTCGAGATACTCGATCACGTCCTGTTCGACCGCCTCGCAGATGATTTCGGGTGACGCCCCGGCGTAGGTGGGCAGGAGCGCGTGCAGCCGCTCCGTCCCGTACTGGCCGTCGTCGCCGCGTGCCTCATCGATCCCGTCGGTGAACAACAGCATCGTGTCGCCCCGGTGCAGCCTCAGCGACACGGCGCCGTATGCCATCTCGCTCACCACTCCGGCCGCGGTCCCATAGACCTCGGCCTGCTCGACCCCGCCGTCGGCGCGCACGATGATCGGCGCCGGGTGTCCCGCAGTGGCCAATTCGACGTCGGCGTGCGTCCCGTCCGGGTTCGGCCGCACCCGCGTGCACAGCACTGTCACGAACGGCATCGAAATCGATTCGTCCAGCACGCTGTTCAGGGCGGCGAGCACCGCCGCCGGGCGCCGATCGAAATACGCTGCGGTGCGCAGGCTTTGGCGGGCGCATCCGGTCAACGCCGCCGCTTCCACGCCCTTGCCGCACACGTCGCCGATGGCGATGAGCCAGTCGTCGTCGCGACCGCTGACCTCGTAGAAATCGCCGCCCACGTCGAGGTGTTCGGCCGCGGCGCGGTAGCGGGCGGCCACGCGGACACCCGGGATCTCGGGCAGGCTCGGTCGCCGCAGGTTCTGCTGCAGCACCGACGCGATCCTGGCCTGGTCCTCATACAGCCGGGCCGAGTCCAAAGCCAGCGCGGCGCGGCCGGCGACGAGTTCGGCGAACGCGACGTCGTCGCGAATCCCGCGTTGGCCCGCCGCAGCAGCACCAGCGCACCGAACGTGCCGCCGCGGGCGGTGAGTCCCAGCCCGAGCACCTCGGCCGGGGTGAGGTCCATCGCCGACGCGTGGAACGGCTGGATGGGGACCAGGCCCGAGAGCTCGCTGCCCACGAGCTGTTCGGTGCGGCCCGTGTGCAGGATGCGGCCCAGCGGCAGGCCTTCGAGCGTGGCCCGCCGCAAGACGACCCCGCCGGAGTCGGCGGCGCCAACCGCGACGAGCTCGCCGGTGCGACCGTCGGGCATGACCACCATCGCCCAGTCGGCCAGCCTGGCCTCGATGAGGGTGATCAGGCGCAGCGCGCTGCGGCGCAGGTTCAGCGATCCGCCGAGGTCGAGGGTGATCTCTTCGGCCAGGTGAGCGCGGACGTCGGGGGGAGAGGGGTGAATCTCCGCGTCGTTCACGACGCGTGTTTTCTTGAACAGCATCGGGTGCCGACTCTCTTGCCGTTAGGCAGTGCATGTCGTGGTCCGGCGCAGGGGCACGGTCACGTGGATGGGGGCTGTCGGCTCAACCAGGTGGCTCCAGCCTACGCAATTGCTCCCCGCGGCACCCGGCGGCAGGCCGCCGACCCCGGAGAACTGCGGTTTCGAGGATGCGCAGGCCGGCCCCGGCGATGCCGGGCGGCTTGCTGCCGCCCCGGTGTGCGATCGCGCACCCGGTCCTGTAGAAGAGTCTCGTGGAGGAGCCGAATCCCCGATCGTTCGATCCGCCCTTGCTGCGGGACGCGGTGGCGCGGCGGCTGCATCGCCGAGCGGTCGCCGAGGGCCGGCTCAGCCTGCCGGCCGTGCCCGCCCTGATCGACGAGTACGTCCGCATGTGCGGACAGCTGTTCGCCGGGGTGGGCGTGGAGTACACGGCAGAACAGTCCGCTCAGCTCAGGAGTGTGCTGGAAGCCGAGCTGGCGAAGGGCTACCGGGCCTCGCCCCGCTCGAACGTCGTCGTCACCTTTCACAGCCCCTTCGGCACGACGCTGAACTACCGCGTCAAAGCCGAATGGTGGACGCTCGAAGCCGACTACGACCACTGGGTCGAGACCCGCCCGGCGCCGCTGTTCGGCAGCGAACCCGACGCGCGGGTGTGGGCGCTGGCCGGCGAAGCAGCCGATCCGGCGGCGTGCCGGGTGCTCGACCTCGGCGCGGGAACCGGGCGCAACTCCCTGGCGCTGGCGCGACGCGGTCACCCGGTGGACGCGGTCGAGATGACGCCCAAGTTCGCCGAGATCATCCGCATCGAGGCCGACAAGGAATCGCTGGGCATACGCGTGATCCAGCAGAACGTCTTCGCGGCCATGGAGGATGTCGACTCGCAGTATCAGCTGATCATCGTCTCGGAGGTGGTTCCCGACTTCCGGACGCTGTCCCAGCTGCGTGAGGTGTTCGAACTGTCCGCCCGGCTCCTGGCGCCCGGCGGGCGCCTGGTGCTCAACACCTTTCTGGCGCGTGCGGGCTACACCCCCGACGACGCGGCGCGGGAAATGGGCCAGCAGTGCAACACCATGATCTTCACCCGCGACGAGGTGGTGACCGCGACGGCCGGGCTCCCCCTCGAACTCGTCGCCGACGACCCCGCCTACGAATTCGAGAAGACCCATCTGCCCGGAACCGCCTGGCCGCCCACAGGGTGGTTCGAGGGGTGGGCGCGGGGCCTGGACGTGTTCGACGTCGAGCCCGAGGATTCCCCGATCGACCTGCGTTGGCTGGTGTACCAGAAGACGGGCTGAGCGCCGGGACCCACTCAGGCCGAGGCGGTCAGCCCGCTGGTGGCGGGCCCCTCCAGCTCGAAATATCCGCCGCGGTCCAGGATCGGGATTCCGTGGCCAGCACCAGCCGGTCCGCGGTGAGCTCGAACTTATGCCGCGCGTAGTTGAGGACTGGACACGCACGCCCCGCCTGCGCACGGACACCCGCCGCACCCGGGCGTGCTCGACCAGCCGCCCGCCGCGGCTGCCCAGCTCCACGACCAGCGAGTCCAGGAACGGCATCGGGTCGAACTGTGCCTGTTCGGCCAGCCGCACGCCCCGTGGTAGAGGTTCGGCGCGTTCGGCCAGCCACAAGGAAGTTATCGCGGGCTGATACCCCGGCCGCCCCGCGGGAAAACGCGGCGCGTCGCGTGGTGAAAACATCCGGTCGGACCCAATACAATTCGGCGAGCTCGTCGTCGGGCGCGAAGCCGGGACCGGTTTCGGAATGCACGTCCGGGGATACCTGATGGACGACCTCGGCGGCGGGTGTCGGCATGACCCGGTGACCAAGACCAGCAAGGATTCGGCAGCCCATGACATCCGAAAACAGCGAACAGCTCGTTCGCCGCATTCTCGGCATCGACTGGCCGCGCCGATTCATGCTTGCCGTGTTCGTCGCGGTCGCGGTCGTGGGCGCGGTGCAGCTCACCTCGTCGCCGGCGGGCTGCCCGAGCGGGGGCTGCACGCGCCACGAGGCCTCCGTGAAGCCCGCCGAACCGGCGCGGGTGAGCATCACACCGCGTGACGACGCCCGCGACGTCGACCCGGTCGGGCACGTGATGGTCAAAGCGGACGCGGGCAGGCTGACCGAGGTGCGCATGGTCAACGACGCCGGCAAGCCGATCCCGGGGGTCATGACCCCCGACGACGTCGCCTGGAAGCCCACGGTCCCCCTGGGGTACGGGCGCACTTACACACTCACCGTCACCGCCCGCGGATCCGACGGGGTCGACGCCACGCAGGTGTCGTCGTTCTCGACGCTGCGTCCCTCCAACCAGACCAAGGTTTACTTCGAGCTGACCTCGGAGGCGCCCCTGCAGGAGGGCGCCACCTACGGTGTCGGGACGGTCGTCGTCGCCCACTTCGACGAGCAGATCGCCGATCGGGCCACCGCCGAGCGGCATCTGACGGTCACCACCGACCCGCCGGTCAAGGGGTCGTGGTTCTGGGTCGACGGCCAGAACGCCCATTGGCGGCCGGAGCACTACTACGCACCGGGGACGACGGTCACCGCCAAGGCCGACATCTACGGAATCGCCATGGGCAACGGCATCTTCGGGCAGGAGGACGAGCGGGTGTCGTTCCGGATCGGCGACGCCCACGTGTCCATCGCCGACGATGCCACCAAACAGGTCAGCGTCTACGACAACGGCAAGCTGGTCCGCACGATGCCCACCAGCATGGGGATGGGCGGCACCGAAGACGTCGGGGGCAAGACCATCTATCTGTGGACGCCCCCCGGGATCTACACCGTGCTCGGCAAGGGCAACCCGGTCATCATGGACTCCTCGACGTTCGGGCTGCCCAAGAATTCCCGGCTGGGCTACCGCGAGACCATCCACTACGCAACCAAGATCAGCATCGACGGAATCTATCTGCACCAGCTCAACGCGACCGTGTGGGCCCAAGGGCACCGCGACACCTCACACGGATGCCTGAACCTCAACGCCGACAACGCGAAATGGTTCTACGACTTCTCCGTGCCGGGCGATGTGGTCGAGGTCCGCAACACCGGCGGGCCCTCGTTGACCCTGGCGCAGAACGGCGACTGGACGCTCGGCTGGGACCAGTGGCGCAAGGGCAGCGCCCTGAACTCCAAGTGAGTCGCGACCGTCAGCGGTCGAGATCCCATTGGCCGTAATCGGCCGCGAGGACGTCGTCGACATCGACGTTGATCCCGCCCAGCAGCGGACCCGGACTCGACGGGCTGTTGACCACGGCCTGATAGAGCACCGCCATGGGTTCGCGTTGCCCGTGCGACCATGCCTTCGTCTGCCAGGCCCACCGGTGCCCCGCGGTGCTCGAACTGCCGATCACCCCGTCCCGGATCGCCCAGCCGCAGACCGGGTAGCTGCCGTAGACGCCGGTGCGGCCGACGCCCAGCACCGAGTTGAGCCCGTGAAACCAGTTGAGCGCCACATCGTTCCAGGTGTTGGAGTCGATGTCTTCGTCGACGCTGAAGAAGATCGGCGCCGACGGAGGCCCGCCCGCCGCGGTGTGCAGCTGCAGGGCGGTCTGCGCGTCGGCCACGCCGCCGTCGTAGCCGCGGGTGAAGTCCGAAGGCGCCCCTGGCCAAGCGGGCTTGCCGTATTGGTAGTTGCTGACGATGTGCAGGCCCACCGCGCGCAACGCGTCCGCGTACCCGCGGGTCAACGGTTTGGCCTCGAAGTGCGCGCCGGGCCGCGGCTCGGAGACGTAGTTGACCACGCCGTCATAGCCCGCCGCCTTGATTTCCTCCGGCGCGATCCGCCGCTCGGCGAAGTCGATCAGCTTGAGATCGCCGGCCGACGCGGTCGGCGCGTCCAGCGTGGCGGCCGCCGCACCCGCGCCCAGCAGGACCGGTGTGACGGCGAGCTTGAGGACGTCGCGTCGTGAGAACGAGCGCGCGTCGTCCGGTCCGCGCGGGGCGGCCGAATCGTGCATCGCGCGATGGTAACAAAGCCCGCTGGACCGCCGGGCGGGCCGAAACCGACGCCCGCGACGGCGCGGAGTGCGCGCTACGGCTTGTGGGCTGGCCGCGCATCGTTTTGAATTCTGTTGTGGGTATCCGGCTCGCCCGTCGGTCGGTCGTCGCGCTCGCGGCGGCGCTGATCTCGGCTGCGATCGTGCTGCCGTCCGGGGCGCCGGGCGCCGCCTGGCCGGCCGCCGCGGCAGGTTGCCCCCCGGTGCAGGTGGTGTTCGCCCGCGGACGTCTGGAACCGCCTGGGACGGGCGCCGTCGGCAACGCGTTCGTCGACGCGCTCAGGTCGAAAACCGGCAAGGACGTCGGCGTGTACGCCGTGAACTATCCCGCCAACACCGAGGTGGCCGTCGGCGCCAACGACATGAGCAAGCACGTCCGGTACATGGTCGACAACTGCCCGAACACCAGGCTGGTGCTGGGCGGCTATTCGCTCGGCGCGGCCGTCACCGACGTAGTGCTCGCGGTGCCTTTCTCCGCGTTCGGCTTCGACGACCCGCTCCCGCCGGACGCCGGCCAGCACGTCGCCGCCGTCGCCTTGTTCGGCAACGGGACCCAATGGATCGGCCCGTTCACGAACTTGAGCCCGGCGTACGGCGACAGGACCATCGAGCTGTGCCACGGGGACGACCCCATCTGCAACCCGGCCGACCCGCACACCTGGAACGACAACTGGCCGCAACACCTCGCGGGGGCATACATCAAGGCCGGCATGCCCAACCAAGCCGCGGACTTCGTCGCGGGCAAACTCTGAACGCGCGCAGCGGCGGCCGCCTCGGCGTCGTCCCGGGTACGCGTTGCGTCGTTTAGCTGTTCGAACTATAGTCTGGACACATGTCCAGTTTGCTGTCGTGGGGTTATCGGGTGCGTTGATGGCGATGGAGTGGGGGCTGCCCGTCCGTGGTATTCCAGCGGCGGATAAGAGTTGAGTATGCGAATTGCCCTGCTGTCCTATCGCAGTAAGGACCATTGCGGCGGACAGGGCGTCTATGTGCGCCATCTGAGCCGCGGATTGGTCGACCTCGGGCATGAGGTCGAGGTGTTCTCCGGCCAGCCCTATCCCGAGCTGCTCGATCCGCGGGTGCGGCTGACCAAGGTGCCCAGCCTGGACTTATACCGCGAACCCGACCCGTTCCGGGTGCCCCGTCCCAGCGAGATCCGGAGCTCGATCGACCTGCTCGAACTGCTCACCGTGTGGACGGCCGGCTTTCCCGAACCGCGGACGTTCACCCTGCGGGCGGCCCGGCTGCTGGCCGACCGGGTGAACGATTTCGACCTCGTCCACGACAACCAGAGCCTAGGCACCGGGCTGCTCAGGATCGCCGAGTCGGGTTTGCCGGTGGTGGCCACCGTGCACCACCCGATCACCCGCGACCGCGTGCTCGACCTGGCCGCCGCGCGCTGGTGGCGCAAACCCCTGGTGCGTCGTTGGTACGGCTTTTTGGACATGCAGCAGGAGGTGTCGCGCCAGATCCCGGACCTGCTGACCGTCTCGTCGTCGTCGGCGGCGGACATCGTCACCGACTTCGGCGTGGCCCCCGAGCAACTGCACACGGTGCCGCTCGGGGTGAACACCGACCTGTTCAAACCGGGATCGGCCCCGCGGCGGCCCGGGCGGGTCATCGCCATCGCCAGCGCCGACACCCCGCTGAAGGGGGTTCGCACCCTGCTGCACGCGGTGGCCAGGTTGCGCGTGGACCGCGACCTCGAGCTGCGGCTGGTCGCCAAGGTGGAGCCCAACGGCCCCACCCACAAACTCATCGCCGAGCTCGGCATCTCCGACATCGTCCACATCACCAGCGGGCTGTCCGACGCCGCGCTGGCCGCCTTGTTCGCGTCGGCGGAGGTTGCTTGCATTCCCTCACTCTACGAAGGGTTTTCGTTGCCGGCGGTGGAGGCGATGGCCAGCGGCACCCCGGTGGTCGCGAGCCGGGTGGGCGCGCTGCCCGAAGTCGTCGGGACCGACGGTGCCTGCGCCGAGCTGGTGCCGCCGGCTGACGTCGAGGCGCTCACCGCGGCGCTCGGCGGTCTGCTCGACTCACCGGAGAAGCGCCGCAGCATGGGCCGCGCGGGTCGCGAACGCGCGGTCAACGTGTTCAGTTGGGACGCCGTGGCGGCGCAGACCGTGGCGGTCTACGAGCTGGCGATCGCGCGCCGCGCCACCGCCGGGGGCGAAGCCCGATGCTGACGGTGGACTTCGACCGCCTCGGCGTCGGGCCGGGCACCAAGGTGATCGACGTGGGATGCGGAGCGGGCCGGCACGCCTTCGAGGCCTACCGGCGCGGGGCCGACGTCGTCGCGTTCGACCGCGACGAATCCGAATTGCGCGGCGTGGAAACCATTTTGCGGGCGATGGGCGAGACCGGAGAGGCGCCCCTGGACGCCTCGGCGCAGGCCGTCGCCGGTGACGCGCTGAGCCTGCCCTACGCCGACGAGACGTTCGACTGCGTCATCGCCGCGGAGATCCTCGAACACGTACCGCAGGACGACGCCGCAATCGCCGAGCTGATCAGGGTACTCAAAGTTGGTGGCACGCTGGCGGTCAGCGTCCCGCGCTGGTTGCCCGAACGGGTGTGCTGGCTGCTTTCCGACGAGTACCACGCCAACGAGGGCGGCCACGTGCGGATCTACCGGGCCAGCCGGCTACGCGACAAGATCACCGCCGGCGGCCTGGACTGGACTCACGAGCACCACGCACACGCGCTGCATTCGCCGTTCTGGTGGCTCAAATGCGCCGTCGGCGTGTCGAACACCGACCATCCGGCGGTGACCGCCTACCACAAACTGCTGGTGTGGGACCTGATGCAGCGGCCGAAACTGACGCGGCTGGCCGAGTCGCTGCTCAACCCGCTGGTGGGTAAAAGCGTGGCGATGTACTTCACCAAGCCGCGGGCGACGGAAAGCGGAGTGACGCCGGGGTATTCAGTTGCGTCGCGTTGAGCCGCCGGCGGTCGCGGACATCCTGACCGCCGAGCAGTGCCGGCAAACCGCGCGATCCATCGCCGACGCTCAGGAATCGTCGGGCGCCATCCCCTGGTTCCCGGGCGGGCACACCGACCCGTGGGACCACGTGGAGTGCGCGATGGCGCTCACCGCGGCGGGGCTGCTGGAGCCGGCCCGGGCCGCGTTCGAATGGTGTCGCCGCACGCAGCGGCCCGACGGTTCCTGGCCCATCCAGGTGCGCGAGGGAATCGTCGAGGACGCCAACAGCGACAGCAACTTCTGCGCCTACATCGCGGCCGGCGTCTGGCACCACGTGCTGGTCACCGGGGACAAAGCCTTCGCCAGGTCGATGTGGCCCGTGGTGCACAAGGCGATCGACTTCGTCATCGACCTGCAGATCGGCTACGGCGAGATCTGTTGGGCGCGAAGCGAAGCCGGTCCGCTGCCGGAGGCGCTGCTGACCGGGTGCGCCAGCGTCTTCCACAGCATCCGGTGCGCGCTGGCGCTCGCCGGTCTCATCGGAGAGCCGCAGCCCGAGTGGGAGCTGGCGCTGGGGCGGCTGGGCCACGCGATCGTCGCGCATCCGGAGGCGTTCACCGAGAAAGACCGCTACTCGATGGAGTGGTACTACCCCATCCTCGGGGGCGCGCTGCGCGGCCAGGCGGCGGCCGAGCGGATCAAGCAGCGCTGGGACGACTTCGTGGTCGGGGACCTGGGCATCCGCTGCGTCGACGACCGCCCCTGGGTGACCGGTGCGGAGACGTGCGAACTGGTGATGGCGCTCGACGCGATCGGTCAGCGGCCCGCCGCGCTGCGGCAGTTCGCCGCGATGCAGCACCTGCGCGAGGATGACGGCTCGTACTGGACCGGCTTGGTCTTCGCGGACGGTAAGCGCTGGCCCGAAGAGCGCACCACCTGGACCGGGGCGGCGATGATCCTGGCCGCCGACGCGCTCTCGGACACCACCGCGGCCGGCGGCATCTTCCGCGGCGACGGGCTGCCGACGGGGCTGCAGACCGGCTTCGACTGCGAATGCGTGGTCACCGGCCCGGGCCGCTGACGACCCTCTCCCCCGCCTCGCCGCCGGTGCGCTCGAGCACCCGCAGCGACCCGGTGGCCGAGACCTCTCGGAACTGGCCGGAATCCAGTGCACGGCAATAGATGTGGTAAGGCGGGCGCCCGCCGTCCGCGGGGTTCGGGAACACGTCGTGGATGACGAGGGCACCGCCGAGATCCACCCACTTGGCCCATCCGTCGAAATCCTGGTTCGCGGCGGCCTCGGAGTGACCGCCGTCGATGAACAACAACCGCAGCGGGCACCGCCATCCCCGGGCCACCACCGGCGATTTGCCCACGACGGCGACGACGTGGTCGTCCAGGCCCGCCGCGTCGAGCGTGCGGCGGAAGGTGGGCAACGTGTCGAAGAGACCGGTGACCTCGTCGACCAACCTGGCGTCGTGGAACTCCCAGCCGGGTTGATGTTCCTCCGAGCCGTGGTGGTGGTCGATCGTGTAGAGCACGCCGGCGGTTTGTTGCGCCGCCGCGCCCAGCAGCAGGGTCGATTTGCCGCAGTAGGTGCCGATCTCGACACCGACGCCGCGGTCGAGGTAGCGCACCGCCGCCTCGTAGAGGGCGCGCCCCTCGTCGGCGGGCATGAAACCCTGCACCTGTTCGGACAGCGCGAACAGGCGCTCGGTCGAGTGGGCATCGGTGCCGTTCATCAGCCGAACCTATCGGTCGTGCCGATCGGTGCGTCCGGCGGGCCGACCAATGGCCGAGGGGCCGCGGCCAGCCCGGAGCCGGATGCCGGATGCCGCCCCGGAAAGGCTTGCGGCTCACGACCGAGCGGCGTCGTGCCGGGACGTTCGACCCGCGAATGGGGACGAACGACCCTGCCCGGTGCGCGGCCGGGTTGCCTATCCTTCACGTGGTCGCGCCGCTAGCCGGGTCGGTGGTGTGCAACGAAGGGATCGGGGTGTGGGCTTCTTTCGAGTGGTGGCCCTGGACGTGGACGGCACCCTGACCTCGGCAGGCCAGATCTCGGAGCAGGCCGTGCAGGCCATCGACCAGGTGCGCCGCGACGGTCTGCTGGTCGTGCTGGCCACCGGCCGGATCGGGACCGAGCTGGCGGCAAGCTTCCCGCAGATCAGCAACCATGTCGATGCGCTGGTCCTGGAAAACGGGGCGGTGGCCAAGATCGGCGGGAAGGCCTACCCGCTGGCGGCGCCGGTCGACACCGCACTCGACGCGGCACTGGACGAACACGAAGTGACGTACCGGCGCGGTGAGGTGATCCTGGCCACCAGCGCCGAGCGTGCCACGACGGTCCTCGAGGTGATCGGCGCGCTGGGGCTGGACTGCCAGATCGTCCGGAACCGGGGCGAGTTGATGGTCGTGCCGGCCGGGGTCACCAAGGGCACCGGTCTGACGGAGGTGCTGAACCGGCTGAATCTTTCGCCACACAACACGATCGCCGTCGGAGATGCCGAAAACGACCTGTCACTATTCGGCTCGGCTGAGATCGGTGCCGCCGTCGCCGACGCGGTTCCGTCCTTACGCGAACACGCCGACCTGGTGCTCGACCAACCGAACGGTGCCGGGGTCGCCGAGTTGCTCACCGACACATACCTCAGTGGGGCGCGGCGCTGGTGCCCGCCGCGCCGGTGGGTGCAGATCGGGACCTTCGACGACGGAACACCGACGAAGGTGCCCGGCAGCCAGGCACGCATGATGGTGACCGGGCCGGCCGGGTCGGGCAAGAGCTACCTGGTCGGGTTGCTGGCCGAGGAATGGACGAACGCCGGCTACTGCGTGCTGCTCGTCGACCCCGAAGGCGACCACCGGCAACTCGAGCAGCTCAACGGCGTCCGGGTCGTGGACGCCGACGAGGGGCTCCCCGACCCGGTGGAACTGGTCGGTCTGCTGCAGCCGCACACCGGTCTGGTGGTGGACCTGTCGGCGCTGCCCACCGCCGAGAAGATCGGCTACTTGCATCGCCTGCGGCCGGCAGCCGAAGCTCAGCGGGAGGCCCGCGGGTTTCCCCACTGGGTCATCTACGACGAGGCCCACCTGCTGGGTGCGGACCAGCAGCCGCACTGGACGCGCCGCGGGGGAAACCTGCTGTCGTCCTTCATGCCCGCCTTGCTACCGGCGGGTGAAGTCGGCGACACTGATATCGTGCTCACCGTCGGCGGTATCGATCCGGTGAGTAGCGTTGCACCGGAACCGGTTCGGCGGGCATCCATCCAGTTCGGCTCGGCGGCGCCCCGTGCCTTCACAATCTCGTCTCGCCGCACCGGTCACGTGCGCCACGCCCACAAATACGCCGACGTGTCGCTGCCCGAGGAGCGCCGGTTCTACTTTCGCCCGACCGACGGGCGCAACATCCCGGCGGCGGGCACCATGCACGAGTTCCGCACCGCGCTGGGATATCTCGATCCGCAGGCGCTGCAGTACCACCTCGAACGCGGCGATTTCTCCCGCTGGCTCGGCGACACCATCGCCGACATGGACCTCGCCGCGAAGGTCGCCGCCTGGGAAGACGAGTTGGTGGCGCGCCACGCCGCCGACGTGCAACGGATCCGGCGCCAGCTGATCCACGCCATCGAAGACCGCTATTCCGCCTCCACCGAGCACGGCCGATGAACAGAAAACATGCGCCAGCAGGCGCTACGCACCCGCACGTCCCGTATCACCTCAACTGAAAGAGGAACCACCATGTCATCAACGTCACCGCACCGCCTGCGTCCGGTTGTCATCGCATCCAACGTCCTCATGGCCGCCGTGACCGGCGCGGCCGTCCTCACCGCCACGATCGATCCGGGACAGCCATCGCCCACGCGCGGTCGCGGCGCGGTGATCGCCCTCACATCGGCCGACCCCATTGGCATCGACCAAGGAGTCTCCATCACCCCCGCACCCGGCTGGGAGCTGGTAGATCGGGGCCCGAACTGGGTCACCCTGGCCGACACCGACGCCGGCGCGAAAATGCGGGTCACGGTCAAAACCGCCGGCGCAGGTGACGTCGCCGCCGTGCTGCAGGCCGACATCGACAACGAGGTGGCCAATACCAGCTTGATCAATCTGGCGCCGTCGGACGAGATCAAATCCAAGACCGTGCAGGGCGGCCACTTCCAGCGGGCGGCCCGGGTGCACTACACCGCGGATGAGCGGGCGGGCATCGACACCACCCACCTGATGGGCGTGTTCATGGAACTGCTGAATCCTTCCAGCCGACTGTCCGCGTTCATCGACTACCGGGAATCCGACGAATCGCCCAGCCAGATCGGCGGCGTCGCCGAGGCGATGATCAATTCCATGCTGTGACGCGCTGCCGGGTGACGCGAGCGTGGTCGGCCGGCAATGACGCCGGGGATACGGCCCGTGTCGCCCGGCGCATCGCTGTCCGGGGGCGGCGTCGACGTAGCGCTGTCGGAAGGGGTTGTCGTCGGCGTAATGGCTGCCAACTCGCTGGGGCCGCTGGCAAATCCGAATCCGGAGACGGCCGGCGCCGCGGCGACCACGGCGCCGTTGGCGCAGACCCCGACTGCCTGCCGTACCGGTGAATTCATGGCCGTCTCGATTCCCTCCTCGGGCGTCACGTCGCAACCTGTGAAGCACCTCGCGCGGTCGGTGGACTGCGACCCGTTGCACCCAAACGGTTTTCACGCCCCAGCGGCGGGCCGCGTGGCGTGGCGATCACGTTCACGTCGCGGGTTGATGTTCAACTCGAAGCTCTGACGGCGATCTCGCCCGCATGGGATCGCATGGCGCGCAAGATGTCTTACCCCCTATCGGCGAACGCGGTGATGTGCTGAAATCGGATGGTGGGCGTTGCAGGACCGCCTACCGAGGAGAAGGCCATGAGCACGCCGCTCCTGCGCGCCGCGCAGGTGTTCGCCGGGTACACGATCGTCCGGTTACTGGGATCCGGCGGGATGGGTGAGGTCTACCTCGCCCAGCACCCGCGGCTGCCGCGCCGCGAAGCGCTCAAGATCTTGGGCGGCGACGTCTCTGCCGACGAAGACTACCGTCGCCGCTTCGTCCGGGAGGCGGACCTGGCGGCCGCGCTGTGGCATCCGAACATCGTGCGCGTCAACGACCGGGGCGAGTGCGACGGGCGGCTGTGGATTGCGATGGATTTCGTCGACGGCACCGACGCCGCCAGCCTCCTGCGCGACCGCTACCCGGTCGGCATGCCGGCAGACCAGGTTGCCACGATCGTCACGGCGATCGCCGGCGCGCTCGACTACGCCCACGAGCACCACGACCTGCTGCACCGCGACGTAAACCCGGCGAACATCCTGCTCGCCAAACCCGGTGACGGTGAACAGAGAATCCTGCTGGGCGACTTCGGCATAGCCCGCCACATCGCCGACTCCAGTGGCTTGACCGCCACCAACATGACCATCGGCACGTTTCCCTATGCCGCACCCGAACAACTGACGGGCGAACCGACCGACGGCCGCGCCGACCAGTATGCGCTGGCGGCCACCGCCTATCACCTGTTGACCGGAACCACGCTGTTTCCCTACACGAATCCGGTGGCGGTGATCAGCCACCACCTCACTGCGCCGCCGCCGGCGCTGGCAAAGACCCGCGCCAAACTCGCGGCCTTCGACCCGGTGCTCGCCGTGGCCCTCGCGAAGGACCCCGCCGACCGATTCCCCCGGTGCACCGATTTCGCCCGCGCGTTCGCCGAGGCGGCGCCCTGGCGGACGCCGACGGACACGGCCGCGACCATGCAGATTCCGCTGGCGGTCCGGCCGCCCGCGAGCGTGGCCCTGCCCCCCATCAACGTCGGCAAGCAGCAACGACGCAGGCGGCGCCGGATTTTCGCGGCTGCGGCGGCCATCCTCGCATTCGACCTCGTCGGCGCCACCGGCTACGCCGTCGAAGGTGGCAGCGGCACAGCAGGCCACAACCAGGCTGTCGCGTCCCCGGCCCCGGCGCGGCCTCCGGCGCCTGCCCCGCCGCGACCGGCACCGGGGGCTCCGCCACCGGCCTCCGCCCTACCGACGCCCGCTCCGCCCGTCCAGGTCCCGCCGGCGCCCAGACGCGCTTCGGCGCCACCTGTGGCATCCCGGGCCCATGTGCCCGTCGCGGCCGCCCCGACGCACACGCCGCCGGTCCCGAGGCGGCAGGCCCCGGGACCCGACCAGGTGTATCTCGACCTGGCCTCACAGATTCCCGGGGTCACCGTCAGCGACCCCAAGGAGGCAACCGCCACCGCCCGAGGGGTGTGCGCCGGGCTGCAAAAAGGGGTCAGCCCCGACGATGCCGCCGCCGCAACCCAACACAGGAGCGGATTGACGCCCGCGCAGGCGGCGGCGGGCGTCAACGCGGCGATCACCGCCTACTGCCCGCAATACCGGCGATAGCGATAGATTTCAGCGGCGGTTTCGGTCGTCGTCGGGTGTCAGCCAGACGACGCTCAACGGCGGAAGCGTCAGGGCGGCTGAGTACGGCAGGTCGCGGCACCCGATCGGTTCCGCGGTGAGGTCGCCGACGCTCACGCCGCTGCCGCCGAATCTGGTCGCGTCGGTAGCGAGGACCGCGACCCACCGGCCCGCCTCGGGAAGCCCGATCCGGTGCTCGCGCCGGACCGCCGGGGCCGGGCACGGCACCCGTATTCAGTGCGGCGGCGAAGACACCGGCGGGGTGGATGCGGCGCATCGGCAGCCGCTCCCCGGCGGTGAGCACCGCCATGTCCTGCGCGTCCGGGCGGGGCGAATCTCCACCGCGCCGCCCGAAGTCGCCGTCGTGCCGGAAATGCGCGCCCAGGAGCTGGTGCGGGTCGTGGTGGTCGCCTGCGACGAGCCGGTCGAGACCGTCCTGCCGGACTGAACCTTGCAGCTGGACAGGGGCACTCACGACCGTTCCTCCTCGACCGACACCCACGGTGGCTTGACCCGAGCGCCAAACGTCAAATTCCGTCTCGCCTTGCCTCCTGGCGGCCGACGCGACCCGGAAACAGGGACCAAAGTCCCGCGCCCCGCGGTCTGGCCGGGTGCCCGACGGCAGGGTCCGTGCCCATCCGCGGCCGTCCGGCGGGGCTCAGGCCGGGTGACGCCGAAACATGTTGGCGCGCTGCTTTTGTGGCTGCTCGCGGCGCGGGTGGTGGTCGAGCCACCAGTAGGCGGCCAGCTTGAGCCGGTCGTTGAACAGGAACCACACCAACGCGTAGGCCCAGACCAGCCCGGCCCAGCGCCACCCGAGCGGCGTCATCGCCACCCCGTAGACCGAGATCAGCGTCGCGATGGTCTGAGCGGTGAGGACGGCGCCCAGCAGCAACGGTGCGGGTGCGGGTCCGGACCAGAAGGGGCCTCGGCTGCGGGTGAGGAAGATGGTGAGCTGGCCGGCGACCGACAACTTCAGGTAGATCATCGTGCGGATGAAGTCGCGGTCGAGGTGAAAGACCTTGTCGGCGAGGAAGAAAAGCGTGAACGTCGCGACGACGCCGATCACACCGAGCACGGTGGCGATGGTCAACACGGTGCGCATGTCCCACTTGACGGGTTTGGCTGAGCCGCGCACGCGATCGTAGGCGATGGACAGGATGGCGCCGTCGTTGAGCAGCGCCAGGAACACGATCATCGCGGCGGTGACCGGGAAGAAGTTCATGAACACCACGGCCAGGGTGATCAGCAACAGCACCCGGATGGTCTCGGCGATGCGATAGGTGGCATAGCTGGTGAGGCGGGCGAAGATCTCCCGGGCCACCCCGATCGCGTGCACGATGACCGACAACCCGGGCGCCAGCAGAACCACGTCAGCGGCCGCGCGCGCGGCGTCGGTGGCGCCGGACACCGCGATGCCGGCGTCGGCCTGTTTGAGCGCGGGGGCGTCGTTGACGCCGTCGCCGGTCATCCCGACGATGTGCCCGCGAGCCTGCAACAGCTTGACGATGCGGTACTTGTGCTCGGGAAACACCTGCGCGAACCCGTCGGTCGTTTCCACCCGGGCACCCAGGTCGTCGTCGTCGGCGGCGCTGTCCAGGACGGCGGCGTCGAGAATGTTCTGCCCCAGGCCGACCTGCCGGGCGATCTCGCGGCCGATGGCGACCTGGTCGCCGGTGACCATCTTGACGTCGATGCCGAGCTCCTCGGCGGCGCTGATGGTGGCCGCGGAGTCGTCGCGGGGCGGGTCGGCCAGCGCCAGCACACCCATCAGCCGCCAGGAGCCTTCGCCATCGGTCCGGGCCACCCCGAGGGACCGATACCCGTGCGCGGCGAACCGTTCGACCACGCCGTCGACCTCGGTGACCGCACCGTCGCCGTCGCACAATGCGGCGATGACCTGCGGCGCACCCTTGCTGACCCGGAAGACACGGCCGTCGGGGTCGTGCACCGTCGCTTCGGTGCGTTTGCTGACCGGGTCGAACGGAACGAACTTGTCCACCCGCCCCGACGGCGGTGAGCCCGCGGCGGCGATCACCGCCAAGTCGATGAGGTCGTTGTCCTCCACGCGTGAGGCCAGCGCCGCCGCGGTGAGCAGTTCGTCGTCGCTGACGGCCGTGGCGGTCCAGCGGGCGGCGAGCGCGAGGCGGTTCTGGGTCAAGGTGCCGGTCTTGTCCGAGCACAACAGGTCGATGCCGCCGAGTTCCTCGACCGCGGGCAGGTGACTGACCACGGCCTCGTGGCGCGCCAGCTGCCGGGCGCCGATGGCCATGGTCACCGACAGCACCGCCGGCAGTGCCACCGGGATCGAGGCGATCGTGACCACCAGCGCGAACTCGAGCGTCTCTAGCACGGGATTGTGCCGGATCAGCGACACCACGACCGTCAGGGTGACCAGGACAAGCGCGATCACGATCAGGTAGTTGGCGATGCGCAGCACCGCACGCTGGAAGTGACTCACCGTGCCCGCGCTCTCGACCAGCGCGGTGGTCTTGCCCATGTAGGACGCGGTCCCGGTGGCGCACACCAGCGCGTCGGCCTCGCCGCGCACCACCACCGAACCAGAGAACAGGGCTTCGCCCTGCCCGCGGGTCACGGCGAGCGATTCGCCGGTCAGCGCCGACTGGTCCACCTCGAGGGCGACGTCGTCGAGAATCCGTAGGTCGGCGGGCAACACGTCGCCCAGGCGCACTCGCACGACGTCGCCGGGCGCCAACTCGCGCACGGCCACCGTTACCCACGTGCCGTCGCGCAACACCCGGGCCGAGGAGGCCAGACGCTGTTTGAGCGCGGCGATCGCGTTGGCGGCCTGGTGTTCCTCGAAGTAGGCCACCAGCCCGTTCATCGCCAGCAGCACGCCGATGATCGCGGCGTCGGTCCAGTGCTGGGCGGCCACCGACAACGCCAGCGCGACCTCGATCATCCAGGGGATCGGCGCCCAGAAGTACCCCAGGAACTCCAGCACCGGATCGCGATGCCGTTCGGCGATCTCGTTGGGCCCGTACCGTTCCAGCCTTTGCCGGGCCTGGGCTGTCGTCAATCCCGCTGCGGAGCTGTCCAGTGCGGTCAGCAGCTGCGGTAACGGCAACTCGGTCAGCTTTTCGGTGGTCTCGGCCAAACCCGTCTCCCCTCGGGGCTCCTGCATGTCGGGTTCACCGTCGCATTCCGGCCGTGAACCGGGTAGGGCCGAACGCCCCTATCGGATGGGCGTTGTTCGGGGGCGTGGCCAATCGCGGCGAGGCGGCCTGTGTGAACTGACGGTTTTGGCGGTGTCGCCGCACAGGCTTCACAACGAAGCGGAGTCAGAGGCCCCGCGGGCCTGGATTTTTCATCGAATGTGGAGCTCAGGGGTGTCGTTAACGTGAAAGGTGCACTGCCGCAAGGATAATCGGAGTATTCGAGGCTCGGTTATCCAGGATGGGAGTGCACCTGTCAGATGCAGGCTACTACGGATTGGTCGAAGAATGTCCGAGTTGAGGTCCGTGGCGACGACGTGGTCGGGCACGCCGGTAACGTGATACCCCGGTTGCTGGCCGACAATCTGGGTTTGACCAGCGGTTTGTCGTCGGTGCTGTCGCGCCCAGAAGTCACCCACGACCGAGGCGCGGTGTTGCGCGATGTGGCGGTATCGATCGCCGGCGGCGCGCAGAACCTGGCCGGCACCGCGGTGCTGCGCGATCAGCACCGGTTGTTTCAGGCGGTGGCGTCGGTTCCGACGATGTGGCGGTCCCTGGGCGAGATCGACGAGCAGAGCATCACCGAGGTCACGGCCGTGCGCAACAAGGTCCGCTCTCGGGTGTGGGAGGCGATCGAGGCCCGCCACGGTGCGATCCCGGCTTCGCAGACCTGCTATGGGGACCTCGGGGACACGATCGTGATCCGCATCGACGCGTCGCTGATTCAGTCGCACAGCGATAAGCAGCACGCCGCAGGCAATTTCAAAGGCGGGTTTGGCTTCCACCCGCTGTTGGCGTGGTGTGACAACACCGGCGAACTGCTGGCGGTGATCGCCCGTGCAGGCAACGCCGGCTCGAACACCGCGGCCGATCATATCGCGATCATCGACGCCGCGATCGCGGCGATCCCGGCCAAGTGGCGCCGCAAGTTGCTGGTCACCATCGACGGCGCGGGTTCAAGCCACGCCGTCGTCGAACACCTGGAGAAACTCAATGCCCGGCCGGGGATGTCAGTGGGCTACTCGGTCGGATTCGACCTCGATGAGCGGGTCCGGGTCGCGATCGGCCAGATGCCCGATGCGGGATGGCAAGCCGCACTGGATGCCACCGGAGCGGCCCGTGACGACGCCCAGGTCGCCGAGTTGACCGGGCTGCTGCGCCACAGCACCGGAGGGGATCGGCTGGTCGGCTGGCCGGCCGGCATGCGCATCCTGGTGCGGCGCGAAGAAATCGAACACGGCACCCAGTTGTCATTGTTCGAGCAGCTGGCCGGCTACCGCTACCAGGTCCTCGCCACCTCGACTGCCGGTGGACAACCCCAGCGACTGGAAGCCCGCCACCGCGTCCACGCCCGGGTGGAGGGCTTCATCCGCACCGGCAAAGACACCGGCCTGGCCCGCTGGCCCTCACACTCGTTCGCCATCAACACCGCTTGGGTCACCGCCGTCGCGATCGCCATCGACCTGCTGTGCTGGATGCGACTGCTACTCCTGGACGGCCCACTGGCCAAAGCCGAACCCGCCACCCTGCGCTACCGGCTGCTGCACGCCGCGGCCCGGCTGATCAAACGATCCCGCTACCTGATCCTGCGGATCCCCCAAACCTGGCCCTGGGCACAAGAATTCGCCGACGCCCTCAACAGGGTCCGCGCCATACCCTGACCCACAGGCCCCTATGCCCTCTCGACCCCAAGAAAGGAGTAACCACCCCCGGGATAAAGGACCCGGCGTCACCGCACGACACGCGGCGCCGCCGCCTACCCCCAGCCTCAAAACCTCGACAAAGCTGCCGCCCCGCAGACCGCCACAGCAGAACCCGGGCCACCGTGAAATTCTGAGGCGGGCGGCTCCGCCGAGGCCGATCCGTTACCACCGTCGGTCACTGGAAATGGCGGTAAACACCGCGCCAGCCAGTTAGCGGCCGCGCTTTCCGGCGACCGACTGCCATGTATATGTCTTTGATCAACCGTCTTTGCTCAGGGTGATTGCGGACAGAGTTCAGGCCGGTGTATCAGAGCTTGAATAGCTCCCGAAAGCGCGGAGGCCGGCCGCACCGCCGGTGGACGGGCCGCGTCGTCGTCGGGCCCTGGCTGACGGATGGCGCAGCATAGCCTCGCTGCGCTCCCGCGCACGTCGTTGAGCCGCAAGCCACACTGGGTGGGAGTCAAGACGAATGACCGTCGCCTCTGAAGTATTCGCCACGATTGTCAACTCCTTCCGAAGCATTGCGATTCGGCCGCGCCGTGGGACAGGTGTGGTTATTGGTTCGTGATTTCAGGATGCCCGACCAATCCTGAGACCAAACCACCCCGAGAGATGAGAATTTGCCATGAAAATGCCGCAATGCTCAGCCGCTCCCTGTCGCCGCCGGTTCTCGGGCCGGCCACGAATCAGGAGGGTAATGGTGACCACCGACACGATTCGCGGGTCGGGCGGTGCGATTTCGCCCGGCTTCGACCGGGCCCCGGCTGGTATCGGGCTGCTATCGTCCCTTGCTTATGCCGGAGATGGACCGCCGCCGCATGATATTGACGACCGGGATCGGCGTGCTGGCAGCCGCCTTGCCCGGTCCCGAGGCCCGCGCGCAGCGCACCCCGCTGCCCGCAGCGCCCAGCGGTCAGTCCGGGAGCTACGCCTTCCAGGACGAATTCGACGGGCCGGCAGGCTCGCCGCCCGACGCGTCGAAGTGGACGGTGGCGCAGGCCCGCGAAACCATCAAGGACCCGACGTACTGGGAGCGGCCGGAGAACATCGGCCAGTACCGCGACAACCGGCAGAACGTCTACGTCGACGGCAAGTCCAACCTCGTCCTGCGTGCCGCCAAAGACGGCCCGACGTACTACAGCGGCAAGGTGCAAAGCCTGTGGCGGGGCGGCGTCGGGCACACCTGGGAAGCGCGCATCAAGCTGAACTGCCTGACGCCGGGCGCCTGGCCCGCCTACTGGCTGGGCAACCAGGACCAAGGCGAGATCGACGTCATGGAATGGTACGGCAACGGCAACTGGCCCTCGGCCACCACCGTGCACGCGAAAGCCAATGGCGGCGAGTGGAAGACCCACAACATCGCGGTGGACAACGCGTGGCACACGTGGCGAACCCAGTGGGACCAGACCGGGATCCGCTTCTGGAAGGACTACGTCGACGGCGCGCAGCCCTACTTCGACGTCCCGGCGAACTCGCTGCCGGACTGGCCGTTCAACGCGCCCGGCTACACCGTCTTCACGGTGTTCAACCTCGCGGTCGCCGGCTCCGGCGGCGGCGATCCGGGGCCGGGCACCTACCCCGCCGAAATGCTCGTCGACTGGATACGCGTGTGGTGAGTCAGCCGAACTCGAGCAGCGTGTAGGCGCCGCGGAACGTCCGCAGCGGCGCGCACTGCCAGAACGCGGGAAACAGCATCCCGAAGAACAAGCCCCGCCCTCGCGGCATCGGCAGGTCGTGCACCGCCCGGATCCCGGGCATGGTGCCGGCCAGATTCGAGAGTTGACGCGCCGAAAGGCTGAACGGCATCGGCGGCACGCGGTAGCGCTTGGTGGACCGCATCCCCCGCGGCGCGAGCTTTTTAACAAGGGTCGGCGGCAGGTCGAAGAACATCTGACCACCGGGAAACCGCTTGGCGCACGCGGCGATCAGGCCCAGCGCCTCGTGCGGCTGTAAATACATCAGCAAACCCTCGGCTGTGATGAAAACGCCGTCGGAGTCGTCGATCTCGGCCATCCAGCTGTAGTCGAGCGCGGACTGCGCCAAGTAGGTGATCCGCTCCGAATGCGGCAGCAGGCGCCGCCGCAGCTCGATGACCGGCGGCAGGTCCACCGACACCCAACGGAACGGTGCGTCGGGCAGCGCGCTGCTGAGGCGCCAGAAGCTGGTCTGGAAGCCCTCCGCGAGCGCGACGACGGTCGCGCGGGGCCGCGCCGTGAGGTATTCGGTCGCGCACCGGTCCACCGCCAGCGACCGCAGCGCCATCTCCTGGCCCCGGCGGCCGAATTTCTCGAAGTCGAAGTCGATGGACTCGACGAGTTCGATCGCCATCGGGTCGTCGAGGATCGCGTCGGGTCGCTCGGCCTGGTAGGCCCTGCCGTACAAGGTCAGCAGCGCAGTTTCCGAGACGCCGGTCAACTGCCGGGCGTCCACTTTGCCGTCTCCGTCGTCTTTGTGACGACTCATCAGACCTCCCGACTCAACGGCGGAACAGGTGCCGCACGACCGAGAGCAACAACGTCGCCACGACCGAGACCAGCAGCATCGACACCCACGGAATGTAGACGCGCACGTTACCGCGCTCGATCCGGACATCGCCAGGAAGGCGGCCGAACCACGATAAGCCGCCCGCCCAGATCAGGACACCGGTGGCGACGACCAGAATCCCGACCACCACCACGACGGGGCCGACGTTGCGTCCCATCACGGCTCGACGGGGATCGCCACCTCGTTGCGGCGCCGGCACGGCAGCGTCCACGGCGGATCGTAGAACCACGCATCGGCCCCGCCGATCGGGGTGATGTCGTTGTTGCGCAGGACGTTCCTGAGCTCGGCGGTGCGGGCGGCGACGGCCGCCGGGCTCCGGTCGCCGCTGAATTTCAGCACTGCCACCGTCTGCGGCGGCACGGTCACCAGGCGGACCTGTTCGTCATCAGGGGGGGGGCAGGGTCTCCATGGTCCACTTCGACGGCATGAAGAAGCGGATCACCCAGCCGCGCTCGGCGGCGGCCGACTGCACGACGGGCGCGGTCATCGCGATCTGTTGGCCCGCGCTTGCATGCTGGCCCACCGGCGCCGTCATCGCAATCGCCTGGCCGCCGCGATTGCCGCCGAAGATGTAGCCCGCGAGCCGGCGGAAGCCGAGGTTGCGGGCGCGCTCCTGGTCTCCCGGCACCGTGGTTTCGGCGGCGATGCGCGGGCCGTAGCTCCGGATTTCGACGGTGTCGGTGAGTTCCCGGCGCGTATAGCCGGGCTCCTCGGTGCCCACGCGGATTCCGACGACCGCGACCAGCGATTCGGCAACCTGTTCGGCGAGCTTGGTCAGTTTCATCACGATGTCATTCTCTCAGCGTCGATTGAGAAACCACACGTGCGCGGTCAGTGCCGTCGCGAACGCGCACCACAACGGGTACAGGAGCAGCGGAGCGGCGCGCCCGCCCTGCGCGTCCATCGCCCGGCGCGCCAGGTCGGCGCTGCTGGCGGTGAGCACCCCCGCGGCGACCGCGGAAAGGCCCAGCCGGCGGCGCTGGAAGAACAGCCACGACCAGCCGGCGTTCAATGCCAGGTTGACCGCGAGTGCCATGACGTACTGGCGGTGTTCCGGCTTTCGTCCGCGGCGCTCCAGCTCGTCGAGTGTGTTGGAGGAGACCACCGCGATGTCCGCGTAGAGCACCGGCCACACGATCGGAAAGGCTTGGGGTGGGGGCTGATACGGCGGTTTGCGCAGCGATCGATACCACGGCGATGCGGCCGGGCGGCTCGCCAACCCACCGATGACGGCGGCCGAGGCTACGGCCGTGGCGGCGGGGGCCAGAGTTCGTGCCTGCATCTCACTCTCCCGGTTAAAGCATTCGGTAGCTGATTCACCCATTTTCGTCAGCCATTCGGCAAGGGAAATCGTCCTCCGAACGCGATGGCACCCGGCCCTTGTCCCGGGCATGCGAGGCGTGTAATCGCAATATCACTCGTTCGATCGGTCGGCCGGGGATCAGCGGAGCGCCGGTGGCGTGCGGCTGACCGCACGGTTGATGACTGACCCGTCCAGGTTGAGGCCCATTACCCTTCCCAACACGCGACCGACTGGCGTCTCACAGCACTTCCAGGATGCATGAAATCCGGGAGGGTCGCATCCACCGGCTGAAAGCGCCGTCGGCGAAACGCGTATTTGCACGCTCGCCTGAATTTTTTTCGTTCGTTTTCCGCCGTGAATTCGGGCGTTATCAGATTTGCGGGTTGGTTTACGAACAAAAGAGCGCACTGGCGCTCGGCCGTGCTCGGCCGCGATGGTCGCGGTGCGCCGTCGCAGGCCCGCCCCCCGGCAACAACCGGATCTTGGACCACACTCGATGCGCTGACCATCAGCCGCCGCTACGGCCGGTGCCTCGGTTGCGGAGTGGGCGACGGCCGTGTTCGTTCCGGACCACGAGCTTTCGCGCCGGACGGCGCGAAAGTTCCTGGCCGAATGCACAGAAGCCGCCGGCGCAGCAACCGCGACAGCCCGCGTATCTGAGCACGATGCCCGCGACGCAATGTGGACGCGGCAAGGCGCGTCCGACCCGAAGCGCCAGTTCAGCGTTGCCGTGGGCATGGCTGCCACGATCCTTGCCCAGACGTTCTATCGGGGTTGGCTACGGCGGTGTGGCTTCGACGTGCGTGTCGGTCGCATCGACCCGCCGCGTCGCCCCAAACGACTCGACGCCGCTGTTCCCCGACCGCTCCGCTCCGCAACGTTTGCGTACCCAAGTCACCTTTGTTTTTGGCCTGGACAGCGAATGACTACTGGCACTCATTTGTGCCCTGGGGATTGAAAATTTCGCGAAAAGTTATCGAAACGCTATGTGCATCACATCGAAGTGATTTACGGTCGTGATCACACCGTGATAGGGCCGTGATAACTGCGTGATACGTCATCCAGAGGATTGCACATGCCATACATGATTTCGACACCGGACGCACTGGCGGCGACGGCGGCAAACATCGCCGAGATCGGCTCGAGACTCAGCCTCAGAATTTCACGGTGGCCCGGGTTCTGCTGTGGCGGTCTGCGGGGCGGCAGCTTTGTCGAGGTTTTGAGGCTGGGGGTAGGCGGCGGCGCCGCGTGTCGTGCGGTGACGCCGGGTCCTTTATCCCGGGGGTGGTTACTCCTTTCTTGGGGTCGAGAGGGCATAGGGGCCTGTGGGTCAGGGTATGGCGCGGACCCTGTTGAGGGCGTCGGCGAATTCTTGTGCCCAGGGCCAGGTTTGGGGGATCCGCAGGATCAGGTAGCGGGATCGTTTGATCAGCCGGGCCGCGGCGTGCAGCAGCCGGTAGCGCAGGGTGGCGGGTTCGGCTTTGGCCAGTGGGCCGTCCAGGAGTAGCAGTCGCATCCAGCACAGCAGGTCGATGGCGATCGCGACGGCGGTGACCCAAGCGGTGTTGATGGCGAACGAGTGTGAGGGCCAGCGGGCCAGGCCGGTGTCTTTGCCGGTGCGGATGAAGCCCTCCACCCGGGCGTGGACGCGGTGGCGGGCTTCCAGTCGCTGGGGTTGTCCACCGGCAGTCGAGGTGGCGAGGACCTGGTAGCGGTAGCCGGCCAGCTGCTCGAACAATGACAACTGGGTGCCGTGTTCGATTTCTTCGCGCCGCACCAGGATGCGCATGCCGGCCGGCCAGCCGACCAGCCGATCCCCTCCGGTGCTGTGGCGCAGCAGCCCGGTCAACTCGGCGACCTGGGCGTCGTCACGGGCCGCTCCGGTGGCATCCAGTGCGGCTTGCCATCCCGCATCGGGCATCTGGCCGATCGCGACCCGGACCCGCTCATCGAGGTCGAATCCGACCGAGTAGCCCACTGACATCCCCGGCCGGGCATTGAGTTTCTCCAGGTGTTCGACGACGGCGTGGCTTGAACCCGCGCCGTCGATGGTGACCAGCAACTTGCGGCGCCACTTGGCCGGGATCGCCGCGATCGCGGCGTCGATGATCGCGATATGATCGGCCGCGGTGTTCGAGCCGGCGTTGCCTGCACGGGCGATCACCGCCAGCAGTTCGCCGGTGTTGTCACACCACGCCAACAGCGGGTGGAAGCCAAACCCGCCTTTGAAATTGCCTGCGGCGTGCTGCTTATCGCTGTGCGACTGAATCAGCGACGCGTCGATGCGGATCACGATCGTGTCCCCGAGGTCCCCATAGCAGGTCTGCGAAGCCGGGATCGCACCGTGGCGGGCCTCGATCGCCTCCCACACCCGAGAGCGGACCTTGTTGCGCACGGCCGTGACCTCGGTGATGCTCTGCTCGTCGATCTCGCCCAGGGACCGCCACATCGTCGGAACCGACGCCACCGCCTGAAACAACCGGTGCTGATCGCGCAGCACCGCGGTGCCGGCCAGGTTCTGCGCGCCGCCGGCGATCGATACCGCCACATCGCGCAACACCGCGCCTCGGTCGTGGGTGACTTCTGGGCGCGACAGCACCGACGACAAACCGCTGGTCAAACCCAGATTGTCGGCCAGCAACCGGGGTATCACGTTACCGGCGTGCCCGACCACGTCGTCGCCACGGACCTCAACTCGGACATTCTTCGACCAATCCGTAGTAGCCTGCATCTGACAGGTGCACTCCCATCCTGGATAACCGAGCCTCGAATACTCCGATTATCCTTGCGGCAGTGCACCTTTCACGTTAACGACACCCCTGAGCTCCACATTCGATGAAAAATCCAGGTCAGCGCGGCCAGCGCCGCGGCAACAGTCTCGACAACGCGCGTGACACCGGCGGCCGCCGACGAGGTATCTGCGGCCATCGCGACCCTCTTCGGCTCGTACGGTCACGAATATAGAGCGCTGATCGCCCAAGCGGCGGCATTTCATGCCCAATTCGAGCGCGCAATGGCTGCCGGCGCGGCGCTGTATGCGAACGCGGAGGCGGCCAACGCGTCGCGCCTGCAGAGCGTGGCGCAGGAGGCGCGCGGCATGGTGACCGCACTGACCGGCGCCAACGGTGTTCAATCGGTGGCCAAGGGCGGCGCCGGCGGACACAACGGATCCGCAGCGGCGAGCATCAATGGGACTAGTTCGCGGGCGGAGGGGCCCAGCGGGAAGGTCAGCCTCTCGGTAAACGGTGGAACCAGCGGGCAGGTCCGGGCCAGCGCCGCGGCCCTGAATGCGAGCGGCAACACGGCGGGCACCGCGACTGGTTACGCGTCCGCATCCACTGCAGACTCGGCCAGTGGGGCAACGTCGTCCGCCGGCGCCGGGGGGACCGGTTTAGGGGCGACGTACAGTGTGTCGTCGCAGTGGGCCAACGGCTTTACCGCCGACTACACGATCACCAATACCGGTTCGACTCCGTTGACCAACTGGCAGGCCCAATTCAACCTGCCCTCAAACGAATCCATCACCAATGCCTGGAACGCACAGATCGCTCACACGGGCACCCAGTACACCCTGACCGCCGAAAGCTACAACAACACGATTGCGCCGGGTCATTCAGTGACGGTCGGCTTCCAGGCCAGCCAAGCCGGCTCCTACGCCCCACCCACCCATCTGCTGGTCGACGGACACTCAATCCCGACCGGAACCGGTACCGGCACGGGAACCGGCACCGGTACGGGTGCGGGCACGGGCACGGGCACCGGCACGGGTGCGGGTACGGGCACGGGCTCGGGGACTGGCACGGGTACAGGCACCGGTACGGGGACGGGTACGGGAAGCGGCGGCACGGGAACCGGAACGGGCACTGGTACAGGCAGCGCTGGGGGGACCGGTTTAGGGGCGACGTACAGTGTGTCGTCGCAGTGGGCCAACGGCTTTACCGCCGACTACACGATCACCAATACCGGTTCGACTCCGCTGACCAACTGGCAGGCCCAATTCAACCTGCCCTCAAACGAATCCATCACCAATGCCTGGAACGCACAGATCGCTCACACGGGCACCCAGTACACCCTGACCGCCGAAAGCTACAACGACACGATTGCGCCGGGTCATTCAGTGACGGTCGGCTTCCAGGCCAGCCAAACCGGCTCCTACGCCCCACCCACCCATCTGCTGGTCGACGGACACTCAATCCCCACCGGCACCGGCACGGGAACCGGAACCGGCACGGGCACGGGCACGGGAACCGGCGGTACGGGAACCGGCACGGGTACCGGAACCGGCACGGGCACTGGAACCGGAACGGGTAGCACGGGCAGCGGCAGCACGGGCACCGGAACCGGAACGGGCGACACTGTGATCACCACCCAGTACGGAAAGACGACGATCGAAAATTCCTACCTGGTCCAGAACAACGCCTACAACAACCCCAACGGGCAGACCATCGACGTCACCTCCACCGGATTCACGATCACCGGGGAAAACGGGTCTGCCCCCACCAACGGGGCGCCGCTGGGATACCCGTCGGTCTATCTGGGCACGGCCTATGGCGCCAGTTCGCCGGGCACTCCCCTGCCCGAGCAGTTGAGCCAGATCCAAACCGCCACCAGCAGCATCAGTTACACCTATCCCAGCCACGGGATCTACGACGCGTCCTACGACATCTGGCTGAATCCGACGCCTATAACGAACGGTGTCAACCATCAGGAGATCATGATCTGGTTCAACCATCAGGGACCGATCCAGCCGGTCGGCTCGGTGGTGGGCAACGCCACGATCGACGGGCGCAGCTTCGCGGTCTGGGAGGGCAGCAACGGTCAGAACAATGTCGTGTCCTACGTCGCCAGCACGCCCATGAACTCCTGGAACAACTTCAACGTGCTGGGCTTTGTCGACAATACGGAAACCATTGAGCAGGTGACCAACTCGTGGTATCTCACCAGCATCCAAGCCGGCTTCGAGCCCTGGAGCGGCAGCGTCGGCGCGTCGGTCAACTCATTTTCGGCAAGCGTCAACGGCGGCAGCTAGGAAGTGATCGATCCGCCGGCCGTCCGTTGATCTCCTCGGGTTGGGGAGCATCGAAGCGCATGTCGAACTCGAGCGAGATTCCCATGCCGCGATGGTGAAGCCGCTCGGACGTCCCGGCGTTCACGATGCGGGGCCGGCCGAATCATGCGGGGGCTAGAAGGGCCGCCGCGCTCCACGCCCTGCGGCCCGGGCGACGGGGATCGGGCTGGGGCAGCCTTGCCGCGAGCCGCATCAACGGCGGCAGGCGACGGAACCGGCGCGCGGCCGCGAGCAGCGATTCGGAGTGGACCGTGCGCCAGCCGAGACCTTCGAACCAGGCCAGCCCGTTCTCGGGTGCGCACTTGAACGGCGCGTTCTCCAGCATGCCGGCCATCTTTTTGTTCATCATCGCCCTGAGGCCGGGGCCGGCGAAGTCGAGCATCCACCAGCCGACCTCGGGCCGCTGCATGGCCGCCGAGAGCGCGGCGACGTCGGCCTCCTCGAGATACATCAACAGGCCTTCGGTCAGCACCAGGGCCTTCGTCGCGCCGTCGAGCGCGTCGTCGAAGAAGGCGCCGCGTGCCCGCGGGTCGGCCAGATCGACGGCGGTCCGGCTCAACCGGCAGCGCGGTGTCTGGTCGGCGAGCAGTCGCGTCTTCTCCTCGAGCAACGCGGGCAGGTCGGCCTCGATCCAGGTGAAGTCGGGCGGAAGATCCAGGCGGTACGGCCGGGTGTCCAGCCCCGCGGCCAGGTTCAGCACCCGGTCACAGCCGTCGGCGATCGCTTGGGCGATGGCGTCGTCGATGATCTTGGTGCGCGCGACGAGCCACCACCCGTTGCGGGTCGACCGCGGCACCGCGGCGACGATCGCGCGGCCGTGCTCGCCGGCGAGGCGCTCGGCCAGCGGATCGCGGAACAGCGCGTCCGGACGGGCCGACTCGGCGGCCCGGTGTAGCGCCGTCCACTTCGCCGTGTCGGATACGTGGGTGATCGAGCTTCCGGGGCCGGGCATACGTTGCGTTATAGCACCCGCCGGTCACCGGCCGGCGAACCATGCGGTCGTCACCGCATGGATCTGTGGCGGCGGGAACGGAGTGCTCGAGGTGCCCACCTGGCCGACCTTGACCGTCCACACCGGTGCCGCGCGATCTATGCAGGTTCCCGCGCCCTGGCTGGGCAGCCACAGGACCGCCAGGTGGGCGGCGGGGTCGCCGCAGCCGTACACCCCGACATAGCCGTCGTCCCGCCCGCCCCACGCGCCGCCGTTGCGCAACAGGCAGCGCGTGCCGTCGTCGAGGACCAGCGCGAACGGATCGGGCGTCGCGAGCGGCTGCACCGGCGGCAGCGGACCGCCGTAGCCCACCCGGTGCAGGCGCATGTCCCAGGGATTGTCGATGCACAGCAGCGACCCGGGTGTGGCGGGCCAGCAGGTGCCGGCGCCGGCGGCGCTGGGCGAGCAGTAGTAGATGTCGTCGGCCACCGCCGACGGCGACGGGGTGGTGCATTGGTCGACGGTGGGGACGTTGCCCTGTGCCGGCGCCTCCTGATAGCCGTTGACCGGCTGGCCGTCGGGTCCCACGGCCACGATGGTGATCACCTCCGTCGGCGGCGGATCGGCATTCGCCGGCGCGGCCGGCCAGCAGACGGCCGCCGCCGCGGCGACACCGGCGGCAACGGATGCGGCTCGCGAGACCATGTCGAACCCACCTTCCGTTCGGCCCCGGATGCAGCGTAAGACGCGCGGCGTTGCGCGTGTCCGGAATCGCGCGCCGCCGGTCCGGTACCGTCCGCTAATGCCTGACGACGCCGCCGTCCCGCACCTGCACCGAGGGCTGTCCAACCGACACATCCAGCTGATCGCGATCGGCGGCGCGATCGGCACGGGCCTGTTCCTGGGGTCGGCGAAAACGATCGCCCACGCCGGGCCGGCGGTGCTGCTGGTGTACGGCATCGTCGGGTTCTTCATGTTCTTCGTGCTGCGCGCGATGGGCGAACTGCTGCTGTCGAACCTCAACTACAAGTCGTTCGTCGACTTCGCGGCCGATCTGCTCGGCCCCGCGGCGGCCTTCTTCATGGGGTGGTCGTACTGGTTGGCCTGGGTCGTCACCGGCACCGCGGAGGTGGTCGCGATCACCGGCTACTCGGAGTTCTGGTGGCCCGCGTTGCCGGCGTGGTTGCCGGCGTTGCTCACCGTCGCCCTGATCCTTGTGGTGAACCTGTCCGGTGTCCGCAACTTCGGGGAGATCGAATTCTGGTTCGCCTTGATCAAGGTCGCCGTGATCGTCTGCTTCATCGTCGCCGGGGTCGTCCTGCTGGCCACCGGATACGTCTCACCGCAGGGTCACCGCGCGACCGTCGAGAACCTGTGGAACGACGGCGGATTCTTCCCCACCGGGTTCACGGGCGCGATCGGCGCGTTCCAGATCGCGTCGTTCGCCTTCGTCGGAGTCGAGCTGATCGGTATCGCGGCGGCCGAGACGGTCAACCCACGCCGCACCCTCCCCCGCGCGATCAATGCCGTTCCGCTGCGGGTGGCGATCTTCTACATCGGGGCGCTGCTGGCCATCCTCACCGTGGTGCCCTGGCGGGACTTCGCCGGCGGGGAATCGCCGTTCGTCATGATGTTCTCGCTGGCCGGGCTTTCCGCGGCCGCGTCGATCGTGAACTTCGTCGTCATCACCGCGGCGGCCTCCTCGGCGAATTCCGGGGTCTTCTCCACGGGCCGAATGCTTTTCGGCCTGGCCGACGAAGGCAGCGCCCCGGCACCGTTCGGCCGGCTCAGCCGCGACGGGGTGCCGTCGCGCGCGCTGCTGGCCACGGCGGCACTGATGCTGGCCGCCATTCCGCTGCTCTACGTGCGTGGTTCGGTGATCGGCGCGTTCACCCTGCTGACCGTCGTCTCGTCGCTGCTGTTCATGTTCGTGTGGGCACTGATCGTGGTCAGCTACCTCGTCTACCGCCGCCGCCACGCGCAGCGCCACGCCGAGTCGGCCTACAGGATGCCCGGCGGCGTGGCGATGTGCTGGGCCGTGCTCGTCTTCTTCGCGTTCGTGGTCGCGACGCTGTGCGTCGACCGGGGTAGCGCCGTCGCCCTGGCGTGGGTTCCGCTGTGGTTCGCCGTCCTGGCGGCCGGCTGGCTGCTGGTGCGGCGCCGGCCCGGTCACGCCGAGCGGTATCGGCGCTTCCGCGCGGAGATGAACGCGGACGTGCTCGACCGGTAGGCGTCGCTACAGCTGGGCCCAGACGGACTTGGTCTGCATATAGGCCTCGATGCCCTCGCGGCCGAACTCGTGGCCCCACCCGGACTGCTTGTAGCCGCCGAAGGGCACCGTGTGGTCGAACACCAACTGGCAGTTCAGCGTCACCGTCCCGGCCTGCAGCCGCTTGGCGAGACGGTGGGCGCGGGCGAGGTTGGTGGTCCACGCGGTGGCGGCCAGGCCGTAGGTGGTGTCGTTGGCCATGGCCACGGCTTCGTCGTCGTCGTCGAAGGGCAGCACGGTCACGACGGGCCCGAAGATCTCCTGCTGATAGAGCCGCATCCCGCGCTCGACGTTGGTCAGCACCGTCGGGTGCACGAAGTAGCCCTTGCGGTCGAGCCGGTGCCCGCCGGTGACCACCTCGACGCCGTCGGACCTGCCTTCGTCGAGGAAGCCCAGGACACGGGTGAGCTGCTTCTGGCTGATCAGCGGACCGCTCATGCTGCCCTCTTCCCGGGGGCCGCCCAGTTTCAGGTTGTCGGCGATCATCGCGATCCCCTCGACGACCCGGTCGTACACGCCGCGCTGCACGAAAATCCTTGAGCCACAGACGCATCCCTGGCCGGAGTGCACGAAGATGCCCATCGCGGCCATCATGATGGCCTGGTCGAGGTCGGCGTCGTCATAGATCAGCACCGGCGATTTGCCGCCGAGCTCCAGCATGACCTTTTTGAGGTTGCCGGCGGATGCCCGCACGATCTCCTTGCCGACGTCGGTCGACCCGGTGAAGGCCACCTTCTGGACGTCGGGATGCGCGGTGATCGCCGCGCCCGCGGTGTGGCCGTAGCCGGTGAGCAGGTTGACGACGCCGTCGGGCACGCCGGCCTCGGCGATGAGGCGGTCCAGCAGGAGCGCCGAGAGCGGGGTCTCCTCGGCGGGCTTGACGAGCATGCTGCACCCGGCGGCCAGCGCGGGCGCGAGCTTGGCGCTCGCGTTGAAGATCGGGCCGTTCCACGGGAAGATCAGCCCGACGACGCCGTAGGGCTCCTTGAGCGTGTAGGTGTGCATGTCGACGTACGTGTCCGACGCGATGCCGCTGGTCTTGACGTCGTAGGCGTTGCCGTTGACCTTGGTGCACCAGCCGGCGTAGTACCGGAAGAACTCGGCGCAGGTGGGCACGACGAGCTGGGCCTGCATCAACGGCATGCCGGTGTTGAGCGAGTCGAGTTCGGCGAGCTCGTCGGCGTGTTGCTCGATCAGGTCGGCGATGCGCCACATGACCTTGGCCCGCTCGCGCCCCGGCAGGCCGGCCCAGACGCCCGCCTCGAAGGCTGCCCTGGCCCGCGCGGCCGCGTCGTCGACGGCTGCTGGCCCGCAGTCGGTGAATTCGGTGATCGGCTCCTCGGTGACCGGATCGATGACGGGGATGACCTCCCCCGACCCCGGCCGTTTCCGAATGTCCTCGAGTACCGACTGCAGCGTCATCCGATCCTTCCCCGTCGCTTGTCGCAACCGGCGCCACGATGCCCGGAATGCTGAGCACTTGCTTAGCATTCCGGGTGCGGCGCGGTCAAGGGTCCACGGTCGCGGCGGAGCCGCCGGTGCGCGTCGGCCGCGTGGGGTACTCTCCCGTCGCTACCGGACTCAGGAGGGCCCCGATGGGATGCTGCGAATTCCCGGCCGCGGCCGAGGGCTGCGACGGCGCGTTCACGGTCGACTCCTCCCGGGTCACCTTCGGGCGGGGCTGCCTGGCGGAGTTGGGCGACCGGGCCCGCGCGCTGGGGTTGCGGCGGGTCGCCGTGTTCTCCGATGCGCGGGTGGCCACACTGCCCGTCTTCGCCACGGCGCACGACTCGCTCGTTGCGGCCGGTCTGGACGTCCTCACCTATACCGACGTCCACGTCGAACCCACGGACGAATCGTTCGCCGAGGCTGCGCGTTTCGCCCGAGAGTCGAACCCGGACGGCTACGTGTCCCTGGGCGGCGGGTCGGTCATCGACACCTGCAAGGCGGCCAACCTCTACGCCACCCACCCCGCCGACCTGCTGGCCTACGTCAACGCGCCGGTCGGCGAGGGCAAACCCGTTCCCGGCCCGCTGCGGCCCCACATCGCCTGCCCCACAACAGCGGGCACCGGCAGCGAAGTCACCGGTATCGCGATCTTCGACCTGCTCGCGCTGTCGGCCAAGACGGGCATCGCCTCGCACGCCCTGCGCCCCACCGAGGCGCTGGTCGACCCCGACTGCACCGCCAGCCTGCCACCGGAGGTCGTCGCCGCGGCCGGCCTCGACGTGCTGTCGCACGCGCTGGAGTCCTACACCGCACGTCCCTACGTCCATCGGCGGGCACCCGAGCGCCCGAGCCTGCGGCCGATGAGCCAGGGCGCCAACCCGTGGAGCGACCTGGGCTGCCGCGAGGCGTTGCGCGTGCTGGGCCTGTTCATGGAGCGCGCGGTGCGGGACGCCTCCGACAACGACGCCCGCGAGCAGATGATGTGGGCCGCAACGCTTGCCGGCATCGCCTTCGGCAACGCGGGCGTGCACGCGCCGCACGGCATGGCCTACGCGGTGGCGGGGCTGGTGCGCGACTTCCGCCCGGCCGGCTACCCCGCCGAGGAGCCGCTGGTGCCCCACGGCATGGCCGTCATCCTCAACGCGCCCGCGGTCTTCCGGCACATCGCGGCGGTCAGCCCGGAGCGCCATCTGGAGGCCGCCCGACTGCTCGGCGCCGACACGCGCGGGGCCGCGGGGGCGGACGCCGGTGAAGTCCTCGCGGCGGAGCTCGTCCGCCTCATGCGTGCGGTGGGCATGCCGAACGGCCTCGGCGGGGTCGGCTACACCGACGCCGACGTGGCGGCGCTCGCCGAGGGCGCCCACCCACAGCAGCGCCTACTGCAGAATGCGCCCCTGGAGATGACCAAGCCGGTGCTGACGGACCTGTTCCGGCAGGCCCTGCGCTACTGGTAGCCGGACGCCTGCCCGTGTTGTGATGTGCCGCAACCGGTTACGAGCCGACCAGCTCGGGATGAAACTTGGCCGCCATGCGGCGCAGCCCGTCGCGCCAGTCGACGGTCGTCGCGCCCACGAGTTCGCGCATCCGGGTGGCGTCCGTGGGGTTGCCGCGCAGCGCCTGGTCGCTCTCGTCGAAGACGGGCTCCTTGCCCACGAGTGAGCCGAGGTAGCCGCACCACTGCTGAATGCTGACGGTTTGGTCGCCGCACCAGTTGACCGTGGTCGCCGGGACCGACGCCACTTCCAGCAGTTTGGGGATGGTCGCGATGATGTCGTCCTCGTGGATCGGGTTGTAGCGGGCCGGTCCGCCGGGCGGCACCGGGATCGGGATGCCGGCCAGCATCATCTCCATGTGGTAGAACGGCCAACCGCCGTTGTCGCCGTAGGGGACGTTGAGCCGGGCGATGGTCGTGGGCACGCCGAGAACGCGTGCCATGGTGCGCGCGACGACCTCACCGGCGATCTTGGAGATCGAATAGGTGGGGAACAAAGGCTTGTGGTTGTCGCCCAGGGCGGCGCTCTCGCTGCGCGGCTCGTCGCCCGGCGGGTCGTAGACGGCGGCCGAGGAGCAATGCAGGAACGCCTTGGCGCCGCGGCAGTGCGCCATGAGCAGACCGACCGACTCGGCGTTGGCCGCGAGGTCTTTGTCCCAATGCCCGCTTTTGGCCACGGCCAAGTTGAGAACATACTCGAAATCTTCTGGGAGTTCGCTGGACTCACCGGCCGCCAGGTTCACTGGCACGCACCGGATCCCGGCCTTTTCCAGACGCTCGCGGGCGGCGGGATCGGTGAACCGGGCAATCCCCCACACCTCGTTCTCGGCCGCGAGGGCCCGGGCGATAGGGGTGGCGATTTGACCTGTCGGACCTGTGATCAGGATTTTTGCGCCGCGCATGGGCTGATGGTAGGCCACCGCGTGACGAGACCCGCGGCGTGTAGCCAACTTTCTTCGCGGCAGCGGCAACGCGCGGGCGTCGACAAAGATGGTTGCGCGGGCGATTTTCCCAAGCCGGACACGCACAATTTCGGCCGCGATGCTGTTGCACGCTTTGGCAACCGAGTGCGTACTGTTTGGGTTCATGGACGACCGCGACAAAGATCCGGCGGTGGTTTTGCCCTATCTTGTAGGCAGATCGCTTGCCGCCACCGAGGTCTACGAAGCATTCGGTTACCGCAAATCCGCGTACTACAAGGCGGCTCGTGAGGGCAGGCTCATCACGGCCGACAATCTGATCAGGGTCGCCACCTACTTCGGTTTGAACCCGGTCGACCTGCAGGTCCGCTACGGGTTGATCCCGCCGGAAGCGGTCACCGAATACGTCGATTCGGCGCCCCACCCGTCCCGACTGCGGGATCTGAGCCCGGACCCGCACAAGCCGTCGATCTGACGGCGGTTGGGCAAAACGGTCGGTCGCGAGCAATGAAGTGCGTGCTCATCCTCACGACACTGGCTGCCTTGGTATGGAGTCTGTGGATCCGCCGTCACACCTGGCGTTCCCGGTGGGAGGCGGGCGCGAGCCTCAACATCGCCCTGCAAGGCTGCGCGGTGTTGCTCATGTCGCCGTGCGCGTCGGCCCATCTGGGGCCGCCGCTCCACCACATTTTCCGGCGGTGGAACGTCGAAGACCTGTTCGCCCATCTCTGCCTGGTCGTCGCGGTCACGGCGATAATTCACCACGGTCTGGCCCGGCTCAACGGCGCCGAGCAGGTTCGCGGGCTTTTCCGCCGGCAGGTCGAGACGCCGGTGCGCATCGGTGTTCCGCTGCTGGTGGCGACGTTTGTCCTCGCCGACGAGAAATACCAGCCGGACCTGTTCGTGGCCCACGTCAGAACCTTCTGGTTCGGAGCCTACTGGCTGGTGCTCGGGACGATGCTGGTCTATCTGTTTCTCTACGCCGGCCGGGTGCTGCTGATCCTGCGGAGGGATCCCCGCTCCACGTCCACCGCCAACCTCTATCTGGCCTCGGCCGCCTTCGGTGTTGCCGCGACCGTGATCCAGGTGGCCACGGCCGAGGTCGGCGTCGACATCACCCTGCCGGTCTGGCTGTGCACATGCCTGGGCGCGATCGGTTTCGCATACGGTTCCGCGCGCTCGTGGCAGGCCAAGGTCGAATGGTTCGCGGTCGGCAGGAATCCTTCGCAGTAGCCAAAAGCCCGCCCGCGTCAGAACCCTTCCGGCGCAACAGGGGAATCCTATGGGAGGCTCTAACGCGGCGAAGCCGCGTGCCCGGGGGGGCGCCGCTCCCGACGGCGCCCCGTGGGACATCGGAGCGGCCCAACCGCGGTCGATGGAACTCGAAGCTCTCGGCGCTATCACGGGCAGCGATAGTGCACCCGGGCAGGCCGACCAGATGCGGCGAATGGCCGAACACATGGCCGCGATCCTGCCGCTCCTCGAGAACGCCCGCATTCACTTGCCGTGCAACGTCGTCCACGCCACGCGCGCCGGCTGATCCCCAGGAATCCGGGCAGGACGTGTTTAGGGCCGATGGTCCCTAGACCTCGCGGTTGTGCACACGCGATCATTCCATTCATGACCGAACGAGCCGACCCGCCCCGCGTGGGCGGCCGATGGTCCGGGATCTGGGGAGCCCGCTGACCGCCCCGCAGACCTAGTTACGTCGAACACGGCGGCACCCGATTCCGGGGCGCCCCAAACCGAGGAGGAGGTCCTCATGTCCCGTAGCGCCGGAGCCCGGTATGAGTGCGAGGAGTGCGGGGCAGTGCTCGTCTACGAGAAGCCCTGCCCGTGCACCTCGGAGAACGAGCACTCGGAGGTCTGCTGCGACAAGCCGATGAAACAGCTGGTGCAGGCCGGCTAGCTGCCGGACGCACGTCGGTCGACAAGACCAATCCCGCCGCCAGCTGAGCGGCCTGTCGATCCGGTGAAACGCGCCGTCCGGCAGGGTTATTCGGGACTCCGGGCGACGATGACCGGTATCCGCGCGGCATTGACGACCGCGCGGCCGACCGAGCCCAGCAGCATGCCGCTGAAGCCGCCGCGACCGTGGCTGCCGACGACCACGAGCTGGGCGGTCTCGGCCTGTTGGAGCAGCCGGGGTGCCGGTCGATCGCTGACGACGATCTTGCTGACCGCCACGTCCGGATAGCGTTGCTGCCATTCCGCCAACCGCTCGGCGAGTGCCTCCCCCTCGCGAACCTCGAAGTTCGCCCACTCGACGGGGGCCTGGCCGGGGCGCCCGAAGCCCAACGGGCCCATGTCGCTCCACGCGTGCAGAGCCACCAGCCCCACGCCGCGGCGGGACGCCTCGTCGAAGGCGATCTCGGTCGCCAGCTCCGAGGCCGGCGAGCCGTCGACGCCGACCACGACGGGGGCGTGCGAGCTGACGGTCGCCAGCGAGTCCTCGTCGTGGATGACCGCAACCGGGCACTTGGCGTGATAGACCAGGCCGGAGCTGACAGACCCGAGCACGGCGCGGGCCACCGCCGTCTGGCCACGGCAGCCCACCACCACCAGCTGGGCCGCCTTGGTCAGATCGATCAGGGTGGGCAGTATCGGGGCGTCGTAGAGCACGTCGCTGGTGATCTGGTAGGCGCCATGAGGCTGGGCCGCCTTGGCGGCCATCTTGTGCGCCTCCTCCAGGATCTGGTGCGCGTGCTGTTCCTGCCAGGACGAGTACTCGCCAGGTGGCGGCACCGGCGGCACGGGACCGAAGAATTCGGTGATCGCCGGGGCCACGTGCACCAGCCGCAAAGGCGCCTCGTGCAATGCGGCGTCTCGGGCCGCCCATTCGACGGCCGCCAACGACGACGGCGAGCCGTCGACAGCGACCAGAATCTCCGCGGACGCCTGTCGAGGTGACATCCGAGTCTCCCTTCGCGAGCGCATAGCCGAATCGGCGATGATGCTCGACCCTAGGCCGAAGTTACGACTGCTTTCGGGCGTTATCTGATTGTTGAACTGGGTAGATGGTTTTGAACCGGCGTAGATATGTAGTCAGAATATGCGGCGTGTCGCCTTCGCGGGAAGTTTGGAATGAAATATGATCGTTGTTATGCCGCGTCAGCAGGGCCGGGTTCACGTAGTCAGAGTCCGGAAGACGCACGTGGACAAGCAGGGCCAGCGCCGCCAGTACACGTCGGCCTACCTGCGGCGCACTTACCGAGACGGCGCTGCGGTGCGCAACGAGACCGTGGCCAACCTGTCGATGCTGCCGCCGGAGTCCGTCGACGCGATCGAGGCGACGCTGAAGGGTCAGACGCTGGTGCCGGCGGGCAGCGAATTCAGCATCGTGCGGTCGCTGCCGCATGGGCACGTGGCCGCGGTCGCGGCGGTAGCGCGCCAGCTGGGCCTGCCCGCGCTGCTGGGCCCGGCCGGGCGCAGACGCGATCTCGTCCTGGCGCTGATCGTCTCGCGGGTGATCCGGCCCGGCTCGAAACTATCCACGCTGGCGTGGTGGCCCGACACCACGTTGGCCACCGACCTGGGGGTGGCCGGCGCATCCACCGACGAGATCTACGCCGCGATGGACTGGCTGGCCGGCCGACAGGGGGCGATCGAGAAAAAGCTCGCGGCCAAACACCTCGCCCCGCAGGTGAATCCGGGCCGGATGGCACTGTTCGATTTGACCAGCGCATGGGTGACCGGCCGGTGTTGCGAGCTGGCCGCGCGCGGCTACTCCCGCGACGGCAAGAAAGGCTGCGAGCAGATCGAGTACGGGGTGCTCACCGATCCGGCCGGGCGCCCGGTCGCGGTGCGGGTGTTCAAAGGCAACACCGCCGACCCGGATGCCTTCACTGAGATCGTCACCGTCATCCGCAACGAGCTGGGCATCCAGCGGTTGGTGTTGGTGGGCGATCGCGGCATGGTCACCTCTGCGCGCATCGACGCGCTGCGCAAGCTCAACGACGACCCCGACACCGCCACCGATTTCGGGTGGATCACCGCGCTGCGCGCCCCGGCGATCGCCAAACTGGCCGCCGACGACGGCCCGCTGCAGATGAGCCTTTTCGACACCCAGGACCTGGCCGAGATCACCCATCCCGACTACCCCGGCGAACGGCTGATCGCCTGCCGCAACCCCGCGCTGGCCGCCGAACGCGCCCGCAAACGCAGCGACCTGCTCAACGCGACCGAGAAACTACTCGCCGCGATCGCCGACCGGGTCAACCGCGGCACCCTGCGCGGGGCCGGCAAGATCGGCGAAGTGGTCGGCGCGGCCATCGGGAAGTACAAGATGGGCAAGCACTTTCACCGCGACATCACCGACACCAGCTTCACCTACCGCCGCGACCAGGCCCGCATCGAGGCCGAAGCCGCCCTCGACGGCATCTACGTGCTGCGCACCAGCGTCGACGCCGAGGACCTTCGACCCCGGCGCGGTGGTGCAAAGCTACAAGAACCTCGCCAACGTCGAGCGCGACTTTCGCATCATCAAAACCGACGATCTGGACCTGCGGCCCATCCACCACCGTCTCGAGGACCGCGTCAAAGCCCACGTGCTGATCTGCCTGCTCGCCTGCTACCTCATCTGGCACCTGCGCAAAACCTGGGCGCCAATGACATTCACCGACGAGCACCCACCCCAGCGGGATAACCCGGTCGCGCCCGCACAGCGCTCACCCCACGCCGATGCCAAAGCCACCCGCAAGCACGACACCCACGGCAACCCGCTGCGCAGCTTCCGTGGACTGCTCGACCACCTGGCCACATTGACCCGCAACCAGGTCCGCTACCCCGGCGCTAACACCGAAGTCCCCATACTGGCCGAACCCACCCCCGACCAACGCCGCGCCTTCGACCTGCTCAACACCCCGATCCCGCTCACCATCACCGCGTAGCCAGAACAACCACCCCCCAAACCAAACAAATCCCCAGCTCAGCCCAGGTATTCACCCATTTCAGCTACAGTAACTTCGGCCTAGGCGGCCGGACGCGCAGCGTCAGGAGGCCTTGGTCCCTATCTCGAGGGCATTACTGCCTCGCGCGTGGCTCGCCCGCGGCCGGGTGAAGGTGAAGTGGACCGGGCGCCGGGACAGTACCGGCCGAAGGCGAGCGCGACGTTGTGTCCGGCGAACCCGAGTTGTTGATGGCGTAGTCGTATCTGCCGGGCCGGGGTTTGCCGGCCCTGGCGTGGCGCTCCAGCCCGATCGCCGCCGCTGCGGCGTTGGGCATGTACTTGTGTACGACCAACGGTGACACCGCCCCGGCCCCGCAGGCCCGCATGTCGTCTTAGCTGAAGACCAGTTCCTCACCCGAGCCGAGGCCGGTGCCGATGGAGACCATCAACCGGTCGGGGTCGACCATCGGGATGGCCCGCGTTGTCCCGTACCCGCCGCCTGACCACGGTGGACATGCGTTGCAGGTAGCTCATGCGGCGCATCTCGGGGAGGGTCAGCTCGAAACCTCGAGGAGATGCCCGCCGATGCGCACCGGCAGTTCGAACTCCTCGACGAACGCGTCATCGAGCGTGCGGATGCCGCTTTGGCTGTCGAGCAGGCACTGCGATGTCGTCTCGGCATCGGTCCCCAGCGCGGTCGTCATGGCGATGCCCGTGACCACCGCGTCGGGAAACCCGTTTCCCGTAGCCAACGGTCTCATCGGTGTCGTCGGGCCTTTCTAGGGTGCCTCGGGGGGTGAAGAAACGCTGCGGCGCACGCGCGGCCCCGCAGCCATCGAAGCACGCGCCCGCGGCCCGTCGGTAGCGGCGTACCGGGGGTGTGCCGACGCCAAAAGGCCAGGACGCCAGGCCCTTTTCGGCAATGCCATCGGCTGCGCAGAGCCGTGAACTCTTCGTTTTCTGGCTGACGGTTCGCCTCGACGATTCGCGAACTGTCGCGGGGTTTCGGGCCGCGAAAAGCGTCGGGAGCACCCCGGCGGGGCCACTAGGATCAGTTGTGTCGCCGACGAATCCGGGCCTGCCGGCGAACGGCGTGTGGCCGCGGACGAGCTCACGGGAGCACTACGCACATGGAGATGTCCATTGATCCGGCCGCCGCCGCCATCGGGGCGAAACTGATCGAGGTGGCCGCCCGCGGGCTGGGGTCCGGCGCCATCGCGTTACCGGCCGTTGCCGGATTGGCGCCCGCCGGGGCCGAAGAGGTCTCCCTGCAGGCGGCGGCGAGCTTCGCGGCCGAGGGTGAGGCGATGCTGGCGTTGACCAGCGCGGCCCAGGAGGAGCTCGCGCGAGCGGGGGCGGCATTGATGGACATCGCCCGCGTCTATTCAGAGGCCGACGACGCGGCGGCGGGCTTGATTCGCTCGGCGACGCTGCCCGGCGCGGCCGGGTCGGCGGCCCGCACCCCGCTGTTGGCCAACCTGCTCGACGGGGTCGCGGCGGTGAACCCGTCGGCGATGGTGCCGGCCGCGGGGACCGTGGCGTCGGCGCTGCTGGCCGCGGCGGGCGCCGCATCGACGGTCCTGGGTGTTGCCACCGGGCCACCGAGCGCGATCAGCTCGTTCTCCCAGGGCGCGTCGGCAGGCGGTGCCGCCGGGCCGGCGCTGGCGTCGGCGGTGGTCGAGAACGACGATCAGTCCGGGCCGGACGGTACCGGCGAACAGTCCGGTGGGGCCCTGATCTGATTGCGACCGCGGCCCGGCGTTTTGCTGTGCCGGCCGAGCGGCACGCCCATCCCGGCACGAGTACCAAATGCTGATCGGCAGCACCCCGTGGCGGCGTTAAGCGAGCGACGGCTTTTTCCGCCACCAGGTTGGGCGTGCCCAGCGGTGCAGCGGGTCGGTGCCGGGACACACCAACGGCGCCGGCGCATTGCGGGCCTGCTGGCGTCCCACGCCTTAAAACAGGCTTCGGGCCGCCCGGGAGATTCCTTCGGCGCTCATCGGGTGCTGGTCGGCGAAGGCTGCGAGGTCTCGGGCGTCCAGTCCGCGCGAGACTGCGAGCCCGATCTGGCCGATGAGGTTGCCTGCGTCGATTCCGACGACCCAACCGCCCACCAGCCGCAGTGAACCCGTTTGGAAGAACAGCCGGATCTCGCCCTGGGTTTCGCCGAAGATCTGTGCCCGGCTGTCCTCGGCAAATGAGTAGGCACTCTCTTCGATCGAGATTCCCGCTGCCGCCGCAGATGCGCGGGTCAGACCGACGTAGGCGGCGGCGGGAAGCGTGAAGACCGTTGTGGGAGTTGACAGAAAGTCCACGGCGTCGGCGTGGTGATCACCTGCCAGGATGTTCGCCGCGGCGGCCACGGACTGGCGGACCGCGGCGTGAAAGAGAGGAGTTCTCCCGTTGACGTCGCCGCAGGCGTAGATGTGGCGCAGATTGGTTTGCAGGGTGGGATCGGCCTGCACGCCGTGGGCGCCGATCGTAACACCGATCTCGCGCAGGCCCGCGGGAATCACCGGGTGGCGGCCGAGCGCCTGAAACGCTTGCTGCGCCGACCTGTGCTGTTCCGCGGTTCCGTCGAAGAACACCACCCGAACGCCCTGCGAGGTTGGTTCGACCCGCCGGACTTCGGCCTGCAGGATGATGTCGATATTCGGATCCAAAAGCGGAACCAGCTGCGCGACCATGTCGGGATCCATACCGGGCAGTAGCTGTGCTTCCCTTTCGAACACGGTCACCCGACAGCCAAAAGCCGAAAAAAACGACGCCGTCTCCAATCCCACGTAACCGCCGCCGATCACCAGCATGGAGGACGGCAGCGTCGACAGGGACGGGTGCAGTGCATACAGATCCCGGCTGCTGAGGCAGTGCTCCAGGCCGGGGATCGGTGGAACGGAAATGTCGGAGCCGCTGGCGACGATGATATTGCGCGCAGTGAATCGACGTAGCCCCTCCGGGGTGTCCACCGCCACCGTGTGCGGATCTTCGATGCGGGCGGTTCCCGTGAGCAGGGCGACATTGGGTGCTGCCCGCAACTCCGCATCGTGCTGCTCGTAGCGACGGGTCTGCACCTGGTCCTTGTGGGCGACCACCTCGGAGTAGTCGACGGAGACGTCCCCGTGCAGCCCACTTTTTTGAAAGCGTCGGTGCCGCAGGAGGTGATGGGCGATCTCGCGCACCGCTTTGGACGGCACACAGCCCTCGGCCAGGCAATTTCCGCTCATCACCCCCTTGGGATCGACCATCACGACCCGGCGTCCCGCAGCTGCCAGCCGGAACGCCGCGGGGTAGCCACCGCCGCCCGCACCGATCGTGAGCACATCGACGTTATCCATCCGAAAATTCTCCCTCCTTCAGCACCTTCGGCACCGAACAAACGGGCCATGCGGTAGCAGCCTGGATCGCCTGGGCTTCTGATCTGGGTCCGGTCCCTCCTATTCGCCCGGAAAGTGGTCCATCAGCAAGTGAGTGGCCGGCACGCCGAACGCCGGGGGCTTCCCTCCGGTGCGGAAGTACATCTCTTTGAACGCCAGCTTCATCGCGTAGGGAGCGTGGCCCATTTTGAATACGGAGGTGTGGCCGCCGAACCAGGTGTTCGAGTAGATATAGAAGCCTTGGTGCGCACCGATGTCGCCGAAGCAGAGAATTTCGGGCTGGTAGTCCGGCCCGGCGTCGTCGGGGGCCAGTACGCCGACGTCGATGGCGATCTGACGGGCCACGATCTCTGCTTGCTGGTGTCCCAGGCCTCCCAGCTTGGGCACCGTGAGTGCCGCCGCGTCGCCGACGGCGAATAGCTCGCGATGCTCGGGGTTGCGCATCCGGCGGTCGGTGAGCACGAAACCCATCTCGTCGGTGACCGGCAGATCCTTCAAGAACGGGTGCGGCACCCAGTCCGGCAGGACGATCTTGATCTCTGCCTCCAGGCTCGCGCCGTTGCGGAATTCTATCCCGTCGGCGGTAAGACGCACGACGTCGTCGGTCTTGTTCAGATAGCCGAATCCGCGTTCGGCCGCCATCTTCAAAAATCCGGCGACGATCTGTTCGCCGGCATCCTCGGCGATCATCCCCGCGGGGGTGAACAGCGTGATGCGATGCGCGTCGCCCAGATGGTGTTCCCCGAGCCAGTGCGCCATCGCCAGCGCGAGCTCCAGAGGCGGTCCCTCACAGGCGGCGAGCCCGACGGGCAGCCAGTCCGGTTTGCCCTGCAGTCCCTGATGGAACCGGGCCGAGCCGATGGCGATCGGCCCGCCCTTGTACGCCGCGAGACGGCGACGCAGCTTGTTGCCGTAGTAGCCGCTGGAGACCGTGTCACCGTGTTCCCCGAAGCCTTCGATCTGGTCGTAGGCCAGACGGTTCCCGAGCGCGATCACCAGGTAGTCGTAGCCGAGCACCTCGGTCGCCGCGCCCGGACGGTCGCTCGGGACCACGTGTACGCGCCGGGCATCGGGGTCGATGGCGATCACCTCCGCGTTCAGGAAGGTGTTGCCGTCGCGGTCGTGGATCTTGGGTGTTTCCAGTAGCATCGATTCGAGGGGATCGCGGTCGGCGAGCACCTCCATCTGGATGTTCGGCACGAACGTCAGATAGGGGTTGCGGTCGACGACGGCGAGATCGACGGCCTCACCGGCGTGCTCACGAATGAATCGCGCGGTGGTCAGCCCGGCAAAGCTGCTCCCCAGTACCAGGACCCGCGGTTTGGCCTCGGTCATCGCGGTCGCTCCCTTCCCTCATCGATTGCGTCACGCGTACCCGCCGCATGGCCGGCAGTCGAAGACGGGGTTCGCGGATACCGGCGATAATTCCTGGATTCGTTGTTGCGCTGGTTATCTCGATATCCCGTAACCGGAAACCATGGCATCCATGTGTCACGTTAACATCCCGGGGATGCGTACTCAGGAGGCTTTAGTCCCGGGCGTTCGGGGCTAAACGGCCCTTCCGATCCGGAATCGGCATCGAAACTGAAAACCGATGCCTAACATCGATCGGCCTCCCAGTCGGTCCGGGTCTTTGGGCCCTATGAATGGCCTCGCCCCGGTGTTTCGATCGGTCTGAGCGTTCACGCAGTCCGGACGCCGAACAACGCTTGACCTGAAAAAGACTGGTGTGCAAGCCATCACAATCGCCAGCGTCACCGTCGTCGAACGGAGCAAATCATGAGCACCCGCATCCGCAACGTGACAGTCCTGGGCGCCGGCGTCCTCGGCTCGCAGATCGCCTTCCAGTCGGCCTTCAAGGGCTTCGCCGTCGTCTCCTACGACATCAACGCCGACGCGCTGGAAGCCGCCACAAAACGCTACGACACCCTGGTGACTACTTACACCGAGGAGGTTCCCGACGCCAGGGACGGAGCGGCGGCCGCGGCGCTGGATCGGATCACCTTGACCTCGGATCTCGCCGAAGCCGCGGAAAACGCCGACCTGATCATCGAGGCGGTTCCCGAGGTCCTCGCACTGAAACGGGAAACGTACACAAAGCTCGCCGCGCTGGCACCGCCGAAGACGATCTTCGCCACCAATTCCTCGACGCTGCTGCCCAGCGACCTCAAAGATGCCACGGGTCGTCCCGACCGATTCCTGGCGCTGCACTTCGCCAACCGGGTCTGGCAGTTCAACACCGCCGAGATCATGGGCACGGCCGATACCGACCCCAAGGTCTTTGCCGAGGTCGTCGAATTCGCCAAAGCCATTGGCATGGTGCCCATTGCATTGCACAAAGAGAAAGCGGGGTATGTGCTCAACTCGCTGCTGGTGCCGTTCTTGAACGCCGCGGCCGGGCTGGCCTTCGGCGGCTATGCCGACCCGCCGGACGTCGACAGCACCTGGCGCATCGCCACCGGCGCGCCGCTGGGCCCGTTCCAGATGCTCGACATCATCGGCCTCAACACTCCCTACAACATCATGGTCCACGGGGATGCCGAATCTCAGGAGATCGCCGCCTGGCTCAAGGAAAACTACATCGACAAGGGCAAGCTTGGCCTGGCCACCGGCGAGGGCTTCTACACCTACCAGTGATGGACCGGAGGGAAAACGTCGTGTATTACAGCAGCGGTAACTATGAGGCTTTCGCCCGCCCCCGCAAACCCGAGGGCGTTGACGACAAGAGCGCCTGGCTGGTCGGCGCCGGCCTGGCGTCGATGTCGGCGGCGGCGTTCATGATCCGCGACGGCCGGTTTCCCGGCACCAAGATCACCATTCTGGAACGACTCGGGCTGCCCGGCGGGGCGCTCGACGGCATCAAAGAGCCTAAGCGGGGCTTCATCATTCGCGGCGGCCGCGAGATGGAGGACCACTTCGAATGTCTGTGGGACCTGTTTCGCTCCGTGCCGTCCATCGAGATCGAGGGCGCCAGCGTCCTCGACGAGTTCTACTGGCTGAACAAGGACGACCCGAACTACAGCCTGTGCCGCGCCACGGTCAACCGCGGCCAGGATGCGCACACCGACGGTTTGTTCGCTCTGAACGCCAAGGCGCAGAAGGAGATCGTCAAGGTCTTCCTCGCCTCGCGCGCCGAGATGGAGAACAAACGCATCGACGAGGTGTTCGGCCGCGACTTCCTCGACAGCAATTTCTGGCTGTACTGGCGCACGATGTTCGCGTTCGAGGAGTGGCACAGCGCGCTGGAGATGAAGCTCTACATTCACCGGTTCATTCACCACGTCGGTGGACTGCCCGACCTGTCGACGCTGAAGTTCACCAAGTACAACCAGTACGAATCGCTGGTCCTGCCGCTCTACCGGTGGCTGCTCGATCAGGGTGTGACGTTTCACTTCGACACCGAAGTCACCGACATCGACTTCGACATCAACACAGACCGCAAGCAGGCCACCAGAATTCACTGGATACGCGACGGTGGGCCCGGCGGGGTTGACCTCGGACCCGACGATCTGGTGTTGACCACCATCGGCTCGCTGACCGAAAACTCCGACAATGGCGACCACCACACCCCCGCCGTGCTCAACACCGGCCCGGCCCCGGCATGGGATCTGTGGCGGCGTATCGCGGCCAAGGATTCCTGCTTCGGGCGCCCGGACGTGTTCGGCGGTCACATCCCGGAAACCAAATGGGAATCGGCCACCGTCACCACGTTGGATCGGCGGATCCCGGAATACATTCAAAAGATCTGCAAGCGGGATCCTTTCAGCGGCAAGGTCGTCACCGGCGGGATCGTGACGGCAAGAGACTCCGCATGGTTGCTGAGCTGGACGGTCAACCGTCAGCCCCATTTCAAGCAGCAGCCACCCGATCAGATCGTGGTGTGGCTGTATGGACTGTTCGTCGACGTGCCGGGCGACTACGTCGATAAACCGATGCAGGATTGCACCGGGGAGGAGATCACCCGGGAATGGCTCTACCACCTGGGCGTCCCCGAGGGGGAGACTCCCGAGCTGGCTGCCAAAGGCGCCAGGACGGTGCCGGTGATGATGCCCTACGTCACCGCGTTCTTCATGCCCCGCGCGGCCGGTGACCGCCCAGACGTCGTTCCCGAGGGGGCCGTGAACTTCGCGTTCATCGGCCAGTTCGCCGAGACGACCCGCGATTGCATCTTCACGACCGAATACTCGGTGCGCACGGGCATGGAGGCCGCCTATCGGCTGCTCGGCATTGACCGCGGCGTGCCGGACGTGTTCGATTCGACCTACGACATCCGCAGCCTCCTGGCCGCCGCCGTGCACCTGCGCGACGGCAAGGAGGTCGACATCCCCATCCCGGAGATCCTGCGTCAACGCCTCGTCGACAAGATGAGCCGCAACGAAATCGGCGAGCTGCTCGTCGAATACGGCTTGATCAAAGGCTGATTCATCTCGATGCGCGCATTCGTTTTGCAGGATCCGGCGGGTGCAGGCGCGCGCCTTGCCGGTCCGGCATCGGGTTCAGGCCGGGGCGCCCAACGGGTCAGAGCCCGGGCTGGTCGTCGATGATGCCGAGCCAGATCTGTGCGGCGTCGATGGCGACCTTCTCGCTGATGAAGGCGTGCTGCGTCCCGGTGTAGACGTCGCGGAACGCGCGCTCGAGGCGGCTGCCCTCGCGGATCGCGCTGGTCCCGGCCACCAGATGCGCCCACTCGGCGCAACCGCGGGCCGTGTCGGTGGCGTAGACGGCGGCCACCCGCATGTCGGCCCGCAAGGCCGGTGTCAGCTCGTCACCGGCCGCCACCGCGGCTTCGGCGGTGGTGAATGCGTCGAGCACCAGCAGGCGCGCGGCACGCCAGGCCGCACGATGGTGCGCGAGGCCTTTCTGGAAAGTCGGGCGGCTGGCCAGCGACGCCATGTCGCTCATCCGGAATTTCGTCGCCGCCAGTTCCTGGACGTCGTCGAGCATGCTCTTGGCGATGCCTAGTGCCCAGGACGCGTGGCCCGCGGCGGTGACGGGCATCAGCCCCATGCGCGTGGCCGGCGAGGTGCCGCGGTGGGGCCGGCGGGTGAACAGTTCGAAGGTGCGGCTCGCGGGCACGAACACCTCCTGGACGCTGTAGTCGTAGGATCCGGTGCCCTTGAGCCCCTGCACATGCCAGCCGTCGTTGAAGCTGATCTGCTCGCGCGGCACCACGGCGACCCGCATCTCGGGAAAACCCTCCGCGGCCCAGCGCATTTCGCCGTTGTCCATCGGGAAGAACCCCGCGGCGACGTACTGCGAGTGTCCGGTCCCCGAGCCGAAGCTCCACGACCCGCTCAACACGTACCCGCCGTCCACGGCGTTCCCCTGGCCGTTCGGGAAGAACTGGCCTCCGAGGGTGACGCGGTTGTCGTTGGCCGTGAAGACCTCGGCGAAGCCCTCGTCGGGCAGGTAGGCCGCCGCGGCGAACGACGATGGCAGATTGGCGATCCCGATCCACCCGAACGAGCCGTCCTGCCAAGCCATCTCGATCCACGTCTCGATCATCTCGGCGAACGACGGTTCGATACCGCCGGCCGCGACCGGGTTGAACGCGGACATCAGCCCGCTGGCCCACATCCGCTCGACGATCGCCGGGGCAAGGGTGCGCATCCGCTCGGACTCGGCGGCCTTGCCCGCCACCAGATCCCGCATGCCGCGCGCCAGCGAAACGACCCGGTCGGTGTCGGCTATCGAGGTCATCGGCCCAATCCCATCGTCGATGACGCCAGTCGTCGTGCGCCGGCATCAAGGAAACGCTGATACCGGTGCACCGTACCAACCAGGCGCCTGATCACCCGGGCAAATGCGTCGCGGAATATCGGTGTCGGCCCTACGGTAAGTGCGTGCGGTGGATCGTCGACGGAATGAACGTGATCGGGAGCCGCCCGGACGGGTGGTGGAAGGACCGCGGCCGCGCCATGGTGGCGCTGGTGGACAGCCTCGACCGGTGGGCGTCGAGCCGGAACGAGGACGTGACCGTGGTGTTCGAGCGGCCGCCGGCCACGGCGATCGCCGCGTCGGTGGTCCAGGTCGCGCATGCGCCGCGGGCGGCGGCCAACTCGGCCGACGACGAGATCGTGCGGCTGGTGGGGGCCGACGCGCGACCGGACGGCATCCGGGTGGTCACCTCGGACAGGGAGCTGGCCGGCCGGGTCACCCGCCTGGGCGCCTGGGCCTATCCCGCGGAACGCTTCCGCGACCTCATCGACGGACGGGAGCCGCGCGGCTCGTGAACACCACCAACCGGGTCTGCGAGCTCGCGCGGATCGACATCCCGATCCTGCAGGCCCCGATGACCTACATCGCCGGCGCCCGGCTGGCCGCCGCGGTATCGAACGCCGGCGCGCTGGGCGTCATCGAGACCACCTCCGAGCAGGGCCGTGCCGATCTGCACCGGGTGCGTGCCCTGACCGAGCGTGCGGTGGGCGCCAACATCGCGCTGCTGATGAATCGCGACCCGGCCGTGGTCGACCTGCTCGTCGCCAACGGCATTCGCTTCGTCACCACCTCGGCCGGGGACCCGTCGCTGTTCACCGCCCGGCTCCACGATGTGGGCATCACCGTATTCCATGTGGTGGGCACGCTGGCCGCGGCGAAGAAGGCCGTCGACGCTGGGGTGGACGGTCTGGTGGTCGAGGGTGTCGAGGGGGGCGGGTTCAAGAACCGGTTCGGCGCGTCGACCATGGTGCTGCTGCCGTTGGTGGCCGCTCACGTCGAGGTGCCGATCGTGGCGGCCGGGGGCATCTGCGATGCGCGGTCGATGGCGGCCGCGTTTGTGCTGGGCGCCGAGGCCGTGCAGATGGGCACCAGGCTGCTCGCCTCGTCCGACTCGCCGGTACACGGCAACCTCAAGCGGGCAGTGCTGGACGCCGACGAGACGGCCACCGTGCTGCTGCCCCTCGACGGCAAGCGGATGATGCGCGTCATCCGCACGGCGGCCGCCGACAGCCTCGACGCCGCAACATCTCCCGCCGAAGGCGCGGCGGCACTGCAACGCGTCCAGCGGCTCTACTTCGACGGCGACATGGACGCCAGCGTCGCCAACACCGGTCAGGTCGCCGGGCGCATCGACGACATCGCACCGGCCGCCGAGATCATCGAACGGACGTGGGCGGGGTGCCGCGCGGTGCTGGCGGCCACGGCGGAGCGGCTCGGGCCGGCCGAAGGCTGAGCCGGTCCGCGATGCGCCGGGCGGTCAGCCCGCCGCCGCGAGCGCGGCGTCGTAGTCGGGCTCCTGGCCGATCTCGGGCACCAGTTCGGTGTAGGCGATGTTGCCGTCGGCGCCGACCACGACGACGGCCCGGGCCAGCAGGCCGGCCATCGGCCCGTCGGTGATGGTGACGCCGTAATCTTCGCCGAAGCTGTCCCGGAACGCCGATGCCGTCTTGACGTTCTCGATGCCCTCCGCGCCGCAGAACCGCGAGAACGCGAACGGCAGGTCCTTCGACACGCACACCACGGCGGCCCCGCCGGAGGCGGCGCGCTCGTTGAACTTCCGCACGCTCGTCGCGCACACCGGGGTGTCGACGGACGGAAAGATGTTCAGCACCACGGGCTTACCGCGGAACTGCTCGCTGGTGACCGGCCCCAGGTCGCCGCCGGTCAGGTTGAAGGTCGGGGCCGGGGACCCGACGGCGGGCAGCTCGCCGATGGTGTTGATCGCGTTTCCGCGCAAGGTTATCTGTGCCATGGGCACAGTCTGCCAAGCCCGGCCGGACGCCCCGGGGTCAGGGCTTGGATAGCCACATCCGGTCAGGCGCCGGGCTGCAGGATCTCGGTCGAGGCCAACTGGCCGCCGGCCTGCATCCACGCGGCGATCACCCCGGGCGCGTCACGATTGGGGTTGTAGATGTCCTCCTCACTGGAGAACAGGCCGCCGCCGGCGTAGACGAGGCGGGTCCAGTTCGGGAACCAGAACGGCTCCCCCTGCGGGTCCGTGGGGTGGTCGAGCAGATTCTTGATCATGACGACGACGGCGTCGTTGTCCTCGTCGTAGGCGACCCAGCCGTTGGGAAAGCGCATATGCGGGAACGGGGCCATCACCGCGACGATCCAGTCCCGGACCGCCTCCCGTCCGCGGAACACCCCATACTGGTGTTCGGTGTAGACGACGTCTTCGGTGAAAAGGTCGGCAAAGGGACGCCAGTCACCCGACGAGCTGCACCCTTCGACGACGGTCGTGTAGTGCCGGACGGCCCGCTCGACTTCGGCCCTGCTGAATTCGCCCACGGCGGACAGACTAGAACGTGTTTCGGTGACCGGGCACTCGTTGGAACGGGGAGATCGCATGAACGTGTTGGACTTGTTCGACCTGCGGGGCAAGACGGCTCTGGTGACCGGCGCATCCAGCGGTATCGGTAAACACGTGGCGCTGGCCTATCTGCAGGCCGGCGCCCGGGTGGCCGTCGCGGCAAGGCACCCCGAACCGTTGGAGAGGGTGGCCGCCGACCTCGCCGGTGCCGGCGAGGTCGTGGCCGTCCCGTGCGACGTGACCCGGCCGGATCAGGTGACCGCGATGCTGGACCGGGTCACCGCGGAGTTGGGCGGCGTCGACATCGCGGTCTGCAATGCCGGCATCGTCTCGGTGCAGGCGCTGCTGGACATGGCGCCGGAGGAGTTCCAGCGCATCCAGGACACCAACGTGACCGGCGTGTTCCTCACGGCCCAGGCGGCGGCGCGCGCGATGGTCCGCCAGGGCCGCGGCGGAGTCATCATCACCACCGCCTCGATGTCGGGCCACATCATCAACGTTCCGCAGTCGGTGGGCCACTACTGCACCTCCAAGGCCGCCGTCATCCATCTGACCAAGGCCATGGCCGTCGAGTTGGCTCCACACAACATCCGGGTGAACAGCGTCAGCCCCGGCTACATCCGCACCGAACTCGTCGAGCCGCTGGCCGAGTACCACCGGCAGTGGGAACCGAAGATACCGCTCGGCCGCATGGGCCGCCCCGACGAGCTCACCGGCCTCTACCTGTACCTGGCCAGCGAGGCGTCCAGCTACATGACCGGCTCCGACGTCGTGATCGACGGTGGCTACACCTGCCCGTGAGTGTCGGTCAGGAGCCCTTGCCGATCCACTGCCGCGCCTGCTCCACCTGCCCGCCCGGGAAGTGCCGGATCTCGGCCGACACGAAGTGAGAGGTCAGGTGCTCGGCCACATCGCCCAGGGGCGAGTCGGTGACCACCGCGATCTTCTTGACGTGCTTGTGGTGGTCGCGCACGAAGCGGAAGTGGGTCACCATCGAGCCGAAACTGTCCCATCCCGGGAACGACGAGGCGCTGATGATGAGGCCGGCGAGGTCGCCGTGAGCCTCGATCTGCGGGTCGACGGCGTTGGCGAGTTCGACGAAATCCGCCTTGTCGAGGGCGGACTTAGGTCGCACCTCCAGGATGGAATGCTCGGTGTCCAAGTCGTATTCGATCATCGTGTGCTCCTGTGGGATCGTGGGGCGCTGCCACTATGATGGCGGGGACCGGCCTGCGCGGATAAGGGCCCAATGGCATCGGTCGGCGGCGCAGAGTGCCCTTCACCCCTCCAGCTGACCGGCGATCCCCCGCTCGATACCGGCCTGCGTCGAGGTCGGCAGCACGATGAGGCCGTCGAGTTCCCTGCCGGCCCGTTCGTAGGCGTTCTGCCGCTCCTGCGGCGACGCGGCCCGGTCCGAGGCGACCCGCAGCAGGTTCTGGGCACGCGCGATGCGTTGCTGGTCGGCCCGGGAGAAGTCGTTGCGGCGTCGCCGCTTCGCCTCGGCCTCGGCGACCTGGAACGCGGTCACGTAGTCCTCGACGGCGCCCCGGTACCGCGCGGCGGCCTCCGGGTCGTCGAGCAGGTCCTCGGCTTTGACCGGACGCAGCAGGTCGGCACGGAGTTTGGCCTTGTGGAACTCGACGGTGAGCGGGTCGCGCATGTCGGTCATGACCGGGAAGTTCAGCAGCTTCGCGACGTCGAGTTCGTAGTCGAGCCAACGGGTGTCGGTGCGGGTGTGCTCGTCGATGACGCGCCGCAGCATCCGCCACTGCGCGGCCCGGTCGGTGCCAGCGGCGGGGCGGGCCGGCGCATCCGGATCGCCCCGGGTTTCGTCCCGCGGGGCTTCGGTGTGCTGCCTGTTGGCTGTGAACGCCTTCACCGCGGCGACGACCACGCCCGCCAGCGGCAGGATCACGATCAGCAGCTCCGCCAGCCGGAAAATGAGACCCACCCGGCCAGGATGCCATCTCCGGGCTCCGCAATGCCCCCGGCGCCGCCCGGACGTCGACGAGTGGGCGGTCACTTGCCGGACACCGCTGGTGTCGTGTCAATGTGGATGGGTGACGATGGCCGACGCGGCAAAGCTTGCCTTCCAGATCAGCCTCTTCGTGGTGATCCTCGGCTATGGGTTGACGGCGCGCTACTCCGACGTGACCTGCGTGCTGCGCCTCCCCGATCTTCTGGCCCGTTCCCTGCTGGCCGTGCTCGTCGTCGCGCCGGTGATAGCCGCCGTCCTGGTCAGCGTGCTCGCCCTGCGCCCGCAGGTGGCGATCGCGCTCGTGGCGCTGGCGATCACACCCCTGCCGTCGCTGCTGCCCCGGCGCGGTGCAAAGGCCGGCGGGCATGTGCAGTACGGGCTCGGCCTGGTCGTCGTGCTGGCCGTTCTCGCCGTCCCGTGGACTGCCGCGGCGACCCCCCTGCTGGGGCAGGTGTTCGGCAGCCAGTACGTGGTGAGCACCTGGCATATCGCGGGGCTGGTGGTCACCTCGGTGCTGGCGCCGCTGGTGGCCGGCATGACGATCCGGTCGCGCCGGCCGGAACTCGCCGAACGGATAGCCGGCCCGGTCGAACGCGTCCAGCGGTGGGCGCTCCCGGTGGCCATAATCATGCTGGTGATGGCCGCGGCACCAGCCATGTGGAAGCTCATGGGCGGCTGGACCCTGGTCGCCGTGGTGCTGTTCGTGACGACCATGGTCGCCATCGGGCATGTCCTGGGTGGCCCCGATCCCCGGTTCTCGGCGGTACTGGCCTTCGCGGCCAGTTGCCGACACCCCGCCACCGCGCTGACGTTCGCCGCGGCGAATTTCCCCAACGCCGACGAGCGCGGGGCCGTCGCCCTCTACGTACTGGTCACCGCCGCCATCGGTGTGCTCTACACCCGCTGGCTGCGCCGGCGCTCGGTGAAGTTGGCTTCCTGACCAGGCGGCCGACGACGGCGGCGGCACGCCCCGGTGCTTCCGCTCACAAGATGCCGAAGCCGTGCAGGGTCTTCAACGTGCTCACCTATGGCATGTTCGCGGTGCTCGCCTGCAGGTGCCGATATGCGTCGCCGACCTCAGGGCCCACCCATTTCGGCGATGGCGCATCGGGATCCGCGCCGCTGACGGCGCCCGCGGCGCGGTCAGCAGAGACAGCAGGGCCACCATCAGCACGACGGCCGACACCACCCAAGGATGTTCCGGCCCGCGTCGGCATCGTGCTTTTCCTCATGCACGATCGTGCCGAACACAGGTCCTGCGGCAAGGCGCGTGCCGACATGTCCCCCGCCCCAAGCGCAGGCCGATCCCATGCGTGCGAGCGCGCCGAGAACATCATCGCGATGACGATCGCGATCGGTTCGAGCGCGCACCGGGATCACCCTCCCGAGCCAGTTCTCATTTGCTCGGTTGACAAGGAAGCTCTGCTTTCCTGCTCCAATGAATTACAAGAAATTGTCCTGGCGCACTCGCGGCAGAGAGTAGCTCATAGTCAAACTCAATGTCACCGAAATCGCGGTGCCTGAACTGTTTCACTTTACCGTCAGAAATGCCGACATCGTGGCTTTTCCATAACCGGACGAATTCGCTGCTCTCTTTCGAAAGCTCGAGGATGATTTCGGCCACATCCGGATGATCAACATCTACGCCTACGATACGGTGCACGGTGGCAACGGCGGTTCTGGCGTACGATTCCCAATTCACCCAGACGTTTTTCGCCTCGGGATCCAGGAAAAGTAGGCGGAGGATATTTCCAGTGATCTGGAATTGACTGAAGAGCAGCGACGCTTGGGGATTCTCGGCCAGCACGTCGCATCGACGGTTGACGATGTAGGCCGGACCGAGCGTCCACGCCTGCATGAGTAGCAGGAGATATTCGACGGGTCCTTGGTGCGAACCGAGGTCTTGCCGACGTCGGTGTTGTGGGATCGCGAGGTCATACAGATAGCGCGCCTCGTCGGGAGACAGGCTGAGTGCGATCACCAAGGCCTCCAACACCTGAACTGACGGATGGATTTCGCGTCCTTGCTCCAACCGCGCGTAGTAGTCCGGACTGATCCCGGCTCGCGCGGCTACCTCTTCGCGGCGCAACCCGGGCGTGCGCCGCCGCCTGCGAGATTCGCCATCGCAACCGGGCCGGGGTGTTGTCGCCTCTCGACGCGCTCGGAGAAATTCTCCCAGTCTCGTCGCCACGAGACGATGGTAACCAGCGCGTTATCCTAGTTGTCAAATTCCTAGGTTAATTTCGCTCTGCCTGCGACCCGCAGTCCCCAGCCACAATATGCAGTCGTGGCAGCATGCGACCGTTCGCTCGCGTTGCGGGGTTTTCGTCCACGCGCAGTTGGGATTTCGACAGTCGATCTGCGTTCCCTCCACTATGTGGAACTTTCGTCCAAGGAATCGGCCGGCATGCCGATTGCGTTGCCTCGTGAGCTGGAATTCGTATTGCTTGCTGACAGGGACACGCCTGAGGATCGGCCGCGTTTTCCAGCAGAGATCTGCCTGGTTCCGGCCATGCGGTGATATGGCCGCATGCTGATCTGAGTGGACGGAACGCGAATGAAAGGGCGGTGCGACGTTGTTGGGCATCTTCAAGCGCACATGGATTCCGCTGTTGATCGTCGTGGTCGTGGCCATCGGGGGATTTGTGGCCTACCGGCTACAAGGGATCTTCGGCTCGAACCGCGTGTCGGAAGCCGGCCCAGTCGAACAGATCGTGCCGATCAATGTCAAGAACGTTACCTATGAGGTCACCGGCCCCCCGGGCACTGCCGGAGTTGTCAATTATCTGGACGCGGATGCACAACCTCAACAGGCGAATTTCACCACGCTGCCGTGGTCGTACACGGTGACCACAACCCTGCCCGGCGTGTTCACCAACGTGGTGGCCCAGGGTGACAGCAACACAATCGGATGCCGGATCGTCGTGAACGGCATCGTTCGAGACCAACAGTCCGCGACCGGCCTCAACGCGCAGGTCTTCTGCCTGGACAAGGCCGCATGAACGGCAGTGCCGAACGGCCGGTTTTCGCGCAGGCATTGCGGCGGCTGGCGGTGCCGATTGTCTTGGGCTGGCTGGTTTTGACGATCGTCGTCACCGTCTTCGTGCCTCGACTCGATGCGGTTGAGCGGGAAAACTCGGTCGGCCTGCTGCCCCGGGATGCTCCTTCGCTGATCGCGATGAAGCAAATGGGCAAGGTGTTCCACGAATTCGACTCGGACAGCGTCGCGATGGTGGTGCTGGTGGGTGACAAGCCGTTAGGCGATGCCGCACGCCGCTTCTACGACGATCTGGTGCGCCGGCTCGAGCGCGACACCACGCACGTCGAGAAAGTGCAGAACTACTGGGGCGAACTGGTCACGGCAGGGGGCGAACAGAGCGCCGACAGCAAGGCCGCGTACGTGCAGGTCAACCTCGCCGGCGACCAGGGCTCGACGAGGGCGGACGAGTCGGTGCACTCGGTGGAGGACATCGTGGCGCGCTCACATCCGCCGGCGGGAGTCAAGGCGTACGTCACCGGTCAGGCGCCGTTGACCACCGACACCACGGAAGCCGGCGACAGGGGTCTGGCGAAGCGGACGGCGATAACGATCGCGGTGGCCGCCATCATGTTGCTCATTGTTTATCGCTCGATTGTCACCGTGCTGATCGTGTTGGCCGTGATCTTCATCGAATTGGCCGCGGCGCGCGGAGTCGTGGCATACATCGGCAGCTTTCACCTGATCGGCTTCACCACCTTCGCGGTCAGCCTGCTCATGTCGCTGGCAATCGCCGCGGGCACGGATTACGCGATCTTTTTTCTCGGCCGCTATCACGAGGCCCGCCAGAGCGGCGAGGACCGCGAGACGGCCTTTTATACGACATATCGTGGGGTGGTCCACGTCGTTTTGGGTTCGGGGCTGACCATTGCCGGCGCGATGCTCTGTCTGCGGTTGGTGCGGCTGCCCTATCTCAACACCTTGGCAATTCCGTGCGCGGTGGCGTTGGTCGTCGTGATTGCGGCCTCGTTGACGTTGGTTCCCGCTCTCATCGTCATCGGCGGCCGTTTCGGTCTGCTCGAAGCCAAGCGAAAAATGAATGTCCACGGCTGGCGGCGCCTGGCGACGGCCACCGTCCGCTGGCCTGCACCGATCCTGGCCAGCGCTGTGGTCGTCTCGATTGTGGGGGGCTTGACGCTGCCGGGGTACCGCACCAACTATGACGACCGCTACTACGTGCCGGCGGGCTTGGTGTCCAATGTCGGCGACCGCGCTGCCACTCAGCATTTCACGCACGCCAGGCTGAATCCCGACCTATTGCTGGTCGAAGCCGACCACGACCTGCGCAATCCCGCGGACATGCTCGACCTGGACAGGATCGCCCAACATATCTTCCGGGTGCCGGGCATCGCGCGGGTGCAAAGCATCACCAGGCCGCTGGGATACAACATCGAGCACGGCACCATACCGTTCGCGATTGGCATGGAGCCGGTTCCCATCAGAGAAAACCTGCGATATTTGAAAGACCGCCTCGACGATATTCTCAAACTGAGCCGCGACGACCTCGGCACCCAGATCGCGACTCTGGAGCACATGTACACGGTGCAACAAGATCTGACGAATTCGATAAGCGACAGTGCCCGGGTCACAGCCGATACTGCCGCTATTACGGACAAAATACGCGACCACGTGGCAGATTTTGACGATTTCTGGCGGCCGATCCGCAGCTATTTCTACTGGGAAAAACATTGCTTCGACATCCCCATGTGTTGGTCGTTACGCTCCATCTTCGACGCTTTGGACGGCTTCGACAAACTCGCCGAGAACTTCCATTCTCTTGCCAAAGATCTCCAGAACAGCGCTGATGCGTCCCAAAAACTGGTCGCGTTGATCCCCCCGCTGATCGCCGTCGCGAAGTCGATGCAGACAACGTTCCTAACGCTTTACAGTAGCTTCTCGGGCCTGGTCACCCAGATGGATCGCATGACCGACACCAGCACACTCATGGGCAAATTTTTCGACCAGGCTAAAATCGACGGCTTTTTCTATATCCCACCCGAGGTATTCGACAGTCCAGATTTCAAGACAGGCCTAAGGTTACTGGTCTCTCCCGACGGCAAGTCCACCCGGATGATCATCACGCATGACATCGACCCCGCGAGCCCCGAGGCAATTTCGCATGTCGACGCAGAACTCAAAGCTGCGCGCGAGGCGGTGAAAGAAACGCCGTTGGCTAGCGCGAAATTGTACCTTGGCGGCACAGCCGCGGCCTACAAAGATATTCAGGAGTCCACTAAATACGACGTTCTGACCGAGGCCATGGCCGCGCTGATCCTGATATTCATCGTCATGCTGGTCATCACACGCGCGCTGGTCGCTTCAATGGTGATCGTCGGTACGGTGGTGCTGTCGCTGGCGACGGGCTTCGGGCTTTCCGTACTGATCTGGCAGCATCTCGTCGGCTTGGAATTGCATTGGATTGTGCTGCCGTTCTCCGTCACCATCCTGCTGGCCGTGGGATCCGACTACAACTTGTTGCTGGTCTCGCGGTTCAAGGAAGAAATCGGCGCAGGCGTGAAGACGGGCATCATCCGTTCCGTGGGCGGCACCGGCGGAGTTGTGACCGCCGCCGGCCTGGTGTTCGCCTTCACCATGGGCTCTTTGGTCGTCAACGAGTTGTACACGCTCAAACAGGGCGGCACCACCATCGGACTGGGCCTGCTCGTCGACACGCTGATCGTGCGCTCGCTGATGATCCCGTCAATCGCCACCCTGCTGGGGCGCTGGTTCTGGTGGCCGTTGCGGGTGCGCCCGCGTCCAGCCAGTGAACTGCTCCGATCGATCGGACCCCGTCCGCTGGTTCGCGCCCTTCTCCTGAGGGGATAGTTGACCGAGCTCGCACCACGTGTTGTCCCACTGTCCCAACCGGTGCTGTCCCCGCGAGCGCCCCTCCGGTCGGCGACCTTGCCGTGGCCGGCCTCCCTCTCGCCACCGATCAGATCCGCCGACACCCGTCAGTGGCTGCGCAGCGCGCCGCCCAGGTATTGCGCGCGGCAGGCCCGGCGGGCGAGTTTGCCGCTGGTGGTCCGCGGGATGGCGCCGGCCGGCAGGAACTGCACGTCGGCGGCCGCAACCCGGTGGCGGTGCGACACCGCGGCCCGGATCGCCTCGATCGCCGGCTGCGGGTCGGCGCGGCTGGTGCCCGCCGCGCGCTCGGCGACGATCACCAGCCGTTGGCCCCCCTCGTCGGCAGGTACGGCGAACGCCGCGACATAGCCGCGACGCACCATCGGCGAGGCGTCGGCGACGGTGGCCTCGATGTCGTGTGGATAGTGGTTGCGCCCGTCGACGGTCACCAGGTCCGCGATCCGGCCGGTGACATAGAGCTCGCCGTCGAGGTACACCCCGAGGTCGCCGGTGCGCAGCCAGGTGCGGTCGGTGTCGGAGTGCTCGGCGTGACTGTGGTCGGGCAGCCGCGCGCGCAGCCGCGCGCCGAACGCGCGCCGGGTGTCCTCGGGGCGTTCCCAGTAGCCGCGGCCGACGTTGTTGCCCTGCAACCAGATCTCGCCGACCTCGCCGTCGGGCAGCTCGTTTCCGGTGTCGGGGTCGACGATCACCGCCCACAGGCTGCGGGCCACCTGACCGCAGGACACCTGGACCACCGCGTCGGGGGCGTCCGGCGCGACCCGTACCGCGTGCCCGGCGCCCAACTGTTCGCGGTCGAGGTACACCGCCGTGGGCTCGGCGCTGGGCGCGATGGTCGCGATCATCAGGGTCGCCTCGGCGATCCCGTACGAGGGTTTGAACGCCGTCCGCGGCAGACCGTAGGGCGCGAACGCCTTGTTGAAGGTGCGGATCGCGTCGATGCTGACCGGTTCGGAACCGATGATCATTACCACGTTGGAAAGGTCGATGTCGTCGCCCGGCGCGGGCAGGCCGCGCTGCGCGGTCCACTCGTAGGCGAAGTTGGGCGCGGCGGTGACCACGCGGCCCTCGCGTGACCCGGCGGACAGGGCCTGGATCCAGCGCTGCGGCCGGCGGACGAACGCGGTCGGCGACATCAGCGTGGAGTGTCCGCCGTACACCGCGGGGAAGCCGATCATCGACAGGCCCATGTCGTGGTAGAGCGGTAACCAGCTGACGCCGTGGGTGTTTCGGTCCAGCAGGTCGATGGACAGGATCATCTGGGTCAGGTTGGTGCCGACCGCCCGGTGGGTGATCTCCACGCCGACCGGGGGGCGCGTCGCGCCGGAGGTGTACTGCAAGTGCGAGACGTCGTCCATGCCGAGCTCGGTGGGGGCGAACGACTCCCCCTCCGAGTCGGGGATCTGATCGATGAGCAAGACCTGCGGACGTTGCGGGCGCGGCAGGTTGGTCAGGAAGTCCTCGACGGCGCCCGCGGCCTCCGTCGTGGTGAGGATCACCGACGGCTGCGAGTCGCGCAGCGCCGTGTCGAGGCGTTCGGCGTGGCCCGGCAGTTCGGGCGCGAACAGCGGCACGGCGATGGCGCCGGCCTTGATCGCCGCGTAGAACCCGGCGACGTAGTCGATGCCCTGCGGTGCGAGGACCGCGACCCGCTCGCCGCGGCTCGCGGCGCGCTGCACCCGGGCGCCGATGGCCTGGAGCCGGGCGCCGAACTGTGTCCAGGTCACCCCTTCGGCGCGGCCGTCGGCACCGTGGTTGTAGTCCAGGTAGCGGTAGGCCACGGTGTCGCCGACGTTCGCGACGTTGCGCTCGATCAGGGAGATCAGCGTGACGTCCGGGGGCAGCACGATCTCGCCGTTGGCGTCCAGGCAGTCCTCGATGTCGAGGAGCCCGGGGACACTCCTGTCGCTCTGCGGGGAACCGGAATTCATAAGCGCAGTGTAGGCAACGGCGACCCCGCGCCGGCCGGCTCCGCGGCGTGATCGCCGGAGGCCGACTCGGTGCGCGGTACGGTACCAGCAACGCCGTTCGAGGTCGCTCGCGTTTGCCGGGCAGAGCCAGGGAGGAACGTATGTCGGGTCGTAGGTTCACCTTCGAGATCAACCGGACCAGCAGCGCGCCGGCCGCGACGCTGTTCGGGCTGGTGACCGACGGCGCGAACTGGTCGAAATGGGCCAAGCCAATAGTGTTTCAGTCGAGTTGGGCGCGGCAGGGTGACCCGGCACCTGGTGGCGTTGGCGCCATTCGCAAGGTCGGGATGTGGCCGGTGTTCGTGCAGGAGGAAACCGTCGAGTACGAACCGGATCACCGCCACGTCTACAAGCTGGTCGGGCCCGCGAGCCCGGTCAAGGACTACCGCGGCGAGGTGACCCTCACCCCGAACCCCGCCGGCGGCGCCGACATCCGCTGGACCGGCTCGTTCGTCGAGGGTATCCGCGGCACGGGACCGCTGATGCGGGCGGCGCTGGGGGGCGCGGTGCGGTTTTTCGCCGATCGGCTGGTCAAGGCGGCCGAACGGCAGGGCTGACCGTTATCCCTCTGTCGCACAAGCGCTTTCGCGGGCAGTAAGCGGCGATGTAGCGGGTCGCCACGGAGATCACTAAGCTGGGCTAAGTGATTGGTGTCGTCATCGCGGGTGCCGGCCCCAACGGGCTGATGCTGGCCGGCGAACTCGGGTTGGCCGGGATCCGTCCCGTCGTGCTGGACCCGATGCCGGGGCCCAACCCGCAGCGACGAGCCAACGGCATTTTCGGCCAAGGGGTTCGGATCCTCGACCACCGTGGTCTCTACGGCGCCCTCGCCGGTACCGACGAACCACTCCGGCGCAACCCCCGCCCGATGTTCGCCGCCTTCCCGCTGGATCTGACGCAGGTGCCGGATTCGCAGGTCTTCCTGCTCCCCGTGCAGCAGCCCAGGCTCGTGCAGGTGCTTGCCGAGCGGGCCCGCGGACATGGCGTCGACATCCGCTGGGGTCACGCGCTGGCTGGCTTCGACCACGACGGCGACGGCGTCACGGTGCACGTCGACGGCCCCGAGGGCGCCTACGAGCTGCGGGCCGGATACCTTGTCGGCGCCGACGGCGGCACCAGCCCCACCCGCAGGCTGGCCGGCATCGACTTTCCCGGCATGTCGGCCTACGACGTCACCGTCCGGATGGGCTTCGACGTGCTGCCGCCCGAGGAGTGGGTCGACCCGGTCACCGGTGTGCTCGACATCCCCGGGTTCGGGCGCGTCCCGCCGCTGCAGTTCCACCGGGTCGAGCGCGGCGTGTTCGCCTTCGGCGCGCTCGGGGGCCGGGCGGCGGTGATCGTGTTCGAGCTGGACGGCTCGGCCCGCGAGGATCCCCACGACGACAGCGGCGACGACGGCCCGGCGATGAGCCTGGCCGAACTGGAAGCCGCGGCCAAGCGCGTCATCGGCGCCGACCTTCCGTTGCGGCCGGTGTCGCCTTCGTCCGACGAGCCGCTGGACCTGCGCCGCTTTTCCGGCATCAACTCGCGGATCGCCTCGCACTACCAGCGGGGCCGGGTGATCCTGGTGGGCGATGCCGCTCACGTGCACTCCCCCATGGGCGGGCCCGGACTCAACCTGGGTTTGCAGGACGCGGTGAACCTGGGCTGGAAGCTGGCGGGCGTGTTGCACCGGCGCGTCGCGCCCACGGTGCTCGCCAGCTACGAGGCGGAGCGCCGGCCGGCCGCCGAACGGGTCATCATGCACAGTCGCGCGCAGCTGACGCTGGTGCGTCCGGGACCCGAGGTCACCGCCCTGCGGCGGCTCTTCTCCGAACTCCTCACCGACCCCGCGGTCGTCCGTCGGCTCGGCGAGCTGGTGTCGGGAGCCGAAAACCGTTACGCCGCAGGCCCCGAGGCGCATCCGCTGGTGGGGCGCTGGGTGCCCGACTTCGCCGTCGCGGGTGCCGGAGGGATCCGCCGCGTGGCCGAGCTGGCCCGCGACGGACGGCCGTTGCTGATCGATCTGACCGCGGGCGCGGTGGTGGCAGACGCCACGATTGACGGCGCGGGTCAGCTCACCGTCGCCGCCGGCCGGCCGGTGGGCGACGTCGCCGCGACGGCCGTGCTGGTGCGCCCCGACGGTTACGTGGCGTGGGCGTCCTCGGCCGCTGCGCCCGGCGGCGACGAACTGCGCGAGCTGCGCGCCACGCTGGACACCTGGTTCGGCATCCGCGCCGCTACGACGACGTGATCTCGTCCTGATACTTCTTCGTCATGTGCTCGACGGCCTGCAGCTGGGTCTGCGCGAGGTCGTCGCGCACCTGACCGGCGCGTGCGGCGGCATCCAGGGTCGGTTGCGATTGCCCCTGGAAGTGCGGCATCACCTCGGCGGCGAACAGCTCGGCGGACCGCTTGGTCGCCGCCGGGTTGGCCCACTCGTGGCCCATCTGCAGCATGCAGCCGAACCCGCCGGACTGATCCCAGAGCCGCTGCACCTGGACCCGCGCCCGCTCCGGGGTGCCGATCACACCCGCCCCGTTGTCGTTGATGACGTCGATCATCTCGTCGAGCTGCTCCCCCGGCATGGTCATCTGCGGGAAGGCGGCCACCTTCTGGAAGTAGCGGAACCACGGCTCGATGCCGAACTTAACCTCTTCGCGCGCCTGCTTGTCCGTCTCGGCGAGATGGAACAGCCCGACCAGGCTCCAGTTCTTGCGGTCCACCTGCGTGCCGAAGGCGGCCGCGCGCTCTTCGACGATGCCCCAGTGGTAGGCGAGCGCGTCGAAGCCCTCGACGATCAGCGTCGCCCCGATCGACAGCAGGCCGATGCCGTGCTTGCCGGCCAGCCGCGCACCCGTCGGCGAGGCGACCGCCGCGACCGAGAGCGGAATCCCGCCGTCGGAGTACGGGGCGAGCTGCAGCCGCGCGTCGAACAGTTGGTGCGTGGCGGTCTTCGCCGACACAGTCTCGCCCGCCAGCAGGCGCACGAGGATGTCGAGATTGGTCTCGAGCAGCTCGCGCGTGTCCGTGGGGGTGAGGCCGATCATCGCCGAGTCAGTGGGCAGGGAACCGGGGCCGACCCCGCCGATCACGCGGCCGTGGGTGAGGTGATCGAGCAGCATAAGCCGGTCGGCGACCCAGAGCGGGTTGTGGTAGGCGAGCGAGATCACCCCGGTGCCGAAGCGGATCCGCTTGGCGCGTTCGGCGGCGGCGGCGATGAAGATCTCCGGCGAGCTGATGATCTCGCTGCCCGCCGAGTGGTGCTCACCCAGCCAGACCTCGTCGAAGCCGAGGGCGTCGAGATGCCGGATGAACTCCAGGTCGCGCTGCAGGGCAAGCGTCGGATTGGTTCCCGCGCGGTGGAAGGGGGCGATGAAGTATCCGAACCTGAGCTTGGCCATCGGGCTCCTCTTGCGGTCGAGTTGCGCAGAACCATAACTCGAAAACGGTGCCCCACCCTAGGATCCGATTTCGGAATTGCTCAGCCGATGGGGCCAGCTCGCAAGCGTGGCCCCATCGGCTAGGGAGCAAGACTTTGTTCGGCTTCGAAGAGCCGTGCGGGTTCAGGACGCCCGTGCGATCACGGGTAGCCGCCGCAGATGTTGCCGACGCAACCGCCCCCGCCGCCGGGGCCGCCGCCACCGCCGCCGACACCGGGGATGCTGCCCCCGCCGCCGGCCGGGCCGCCCCCGCCGGTGGGGCCGCCGGGAACACTGCCGCCGCCGCCGTTGGGGCCACCGCCCCCATTCGGGCCGCCCGGCGCCGGGGACGGCGCGGGCGCCACGCTCGACGAGGGGGCGGTCGTCGAGGGCGTGGTGCTGCTGCTCGGCCCCTTGTGCCCGCCGCCCCCGCAACCGACCGCCACCACGAGCATGGCCGCGCCGCCGAACACCGCGACCGCGTTCCTTGCTGCAGTTCTCATCAGGGCCACCACTTTCCGTTCGCGCCACACCCCAAGTCGTCCGTCCATCCGTACCCCCGCAAGCGAACACCCAAACCGGCCGACGGATGCCCGATACGGCCCAGCTCGTGGCCGGCTCGGCAGTTGGCGCCGGCCACGCACCCGCTCAGGGGGGGTGAGATGGCCTGTGCCGGCAGCCGGGCCCCCGCGGCGGCCATTGCGTGAGTGCCGACCACATTCACGCCGAAGGCTTTTAAGCAGCTTGACGTCGAGTTCCCAATTTCTGTCGCTCGGGTAAATGTAAAGAAATTTGACACACCGATTGGTTGATTATCACGGTTTTATAACGTTTTCGTATCCGCTGCCAAAACACTTCCCTATCCTCCCCGGTGGGCGCGTAACTTGTGCGCTACCAATCGCGCAGTGCTACCGATTGACAACTCGTCGACCGGCGCCCGCTCGCGATTATTGGCGCCGAAGTCTGCGCGAAAGGCCGAATATTGAATTTCTCAGTGCTGCCGCCGGAGCTCAATGCCGTCCGTCTGTTCTCCGGCGCCGGGTCGGCGCCGATGCTGGCGGCGGCAACGGCGTGGGATGGCCTGGCCGCGGAGTTGTCCTCGGCGGCCACGTCGTTCGTATCGATTACCTCGGGCCTGACCGGTACGGCATGGCAGGGCCCGTCGGCGGCGGCGATGCTCGCTGCGTCGAACCCGTACGCCGGCTGGCTCTCGGCCTCCGCGGCCCACGCGGAGCGGACGGCCGCGCAGGCCCGCGCGGTAGTCGCGCAATTCGAGGCGGCACGGGCGGCGATGGTGCCGCCGGCGGTGGTGTCGACCAACCGCTCCCAACTGGCGGCGCTGGTCATCTCCAACCTCTTCGGACAGAACGCCCCCGCGATTGCCGCCGCCGAGGCCGAGTACGAGCAGTTGTGGGCCCAAGCGGTCTCGACGATGTCGGGCTATTTCGCCGGGGCGTCGGCGGCCGTCTCGGCGCTGACACCGTTCACCCAGCCGCTGCAGAACCTGGTGGGATTGCCGGCCCGGTTGACCGCAGCGCTGCAGGCCGGTGGTGCCTCGGTGGCCACCGTGCCGGCCGCTGCCAGTAGAACCATCACCCTTAATCTCGGCTTGGCCAACGTCGGCGGCGGCAACGTCGGCAACGCAAACGTCGGCCAGGGCAACTTCGGCAGCGCAAACCTGGGCAATTCGAACTTCGGCGCAGGAAACCTGGGCAGCCTCAACTACGGTATCGGCAACCTCGGTGGCAGCAACATCGGCTTCGGAAACGCGGGTAGCGGCAACCTCGGCTTCGGTAACGCGGGTAACTTCAACATCGGTGTTGCAAGCAGCGGCAATAACAATATCGGCATCGGCCTCACCGGAAACAACCTGATCGGTATTGGCAACACCTATGTCAGCTACGGCCCTTCGGACATCGGCCAGTTGGCCATCGGCGGCCTCAACTCGGGCACCGGAAACATTGGCTTGTTCAACTCGGGAACCGGGAATATAGGCTTCTTCAACTCCGGTACCGGCAACTCCGGCATCGGGAACTCCGGCAGCTACAACACCGGCTTGTTCAACTCCGGGACGGCAAATACGGGCTTCTTCAACCCGGGCGTGCTCAATACCGGCAGTTTCGACGTCGGCACGGCGAACACGGGCAGCTGGAATGTCGGCAACTACAACACCGGTGACTTCAATCCCGGCGCGTCGAACACGGGTGGCTTCAATACCGGTGCCGCGAACACCGGCTGGTTGAACACCGGCGACCTCAACACAGGTGCCTTCAACTCCGGCAACATGAACAACGGACTGTTCAACTCCGGTGACCTGAACTCGGGGATGCTATATCAGGGCGTCGGTCAGGGCAGCCTCCACTTGGCCATTACGACGCCCGACATCACCGTGCCGCCGTTGCAGATACCGGCAATAAACATTCCCGCTTTCGACCTGCCGCAGTTGAGCCTCCCGTCGGTGACGATTCCGCCGGTGACGATTCCGGCGGGGACGGCGTTGGGGGCGTTCAGTCTGCCGACGTTGAGTATTCCGTCGGTGACGATTCCGCCGGTGACGATTCCGGCGGGGACGGCGTTGGGGGCGTTCAGTCTGCCGACGTTGAGTATTCCGTCGGTGACGATTCCGTCGTTCACGATTCCGGCCGGGACAGCTGTCGGTGGATTTACGCTACCCGGAATTCACACCTCGTCGATATTCGTGAACAACATAAGCACCGGCAACTTCACGCTGCCCAGCATCGGTTGGAGCCAGCCGATAAACGGCCCCGTCATCAGTGTCGGCGGTTTTACCATAAATCAAATAGCTGTGTCCTGGAACACTAACGTTTTGGCACTGACGGGGCCGTTTGGTACCACGGCCAATTTCACCATCAATTATGTCAAGGTCTCCCCGTTTACCCTGCCCACGGTTACGATCCAGCCATACACCTTGAGCGGCCCCATCACCGTCTCTGGCTTCAGCCTGCCCAACTTTACGATCCCCGGACTCGACGTTTCCCCCATCACCGTCGACGCCTTCACCCTGCCGAGTATCACGACGCCGGCGATCACGACGCCGGCGTTGACGATCGGTGCGATCGGTGTGGGTGCGTTCAGTCTGCCGAATATCACGACGCCGGCGATCACGACGCCGCCGGTGACGATCGGTGCGATCGGTGTGGGTGCGTTCAGTCTGCCGAATATCACGACGCCGGCGATCACGACGCCGCCGTTGACGATCGATCCGATCGGTGTGGGTGCGTTCAGTCTGCCGAATATCACGACGCCGGCGATCACGACGCCGCCGGTGACGATCGATCCGATCGGTGTGGGTGCGTTCACGTTGCCGAACATCACGACGCCGGCGATCACGACGCCGCCGGTGACGGTGCCGCCCATCGGACTGGGCAGCTTCACCACCGCGCCGTTCACCATCGGCAGCATCCACCTGCCCAGCACCACCATCGCGACCTTCGACATCCCCTCCGCTCCCGGGTTCGCGAACTCGAGCACCGCGCCGTCGTCGGGCTTCTTCAACACCGGCGCCGGAGGCAACTCGGGCTTCGGCAACAACGGCGCGGGACTGTCGGGCTGGTTCAACACCAACCCCCTGGGCGGGCTGGCCGATTCGGGTTATCGGAACTACGGCAATGAACTGTCGGGCCTGTCCAATCTGGGCGGCGGAGTATCGGGCGTTTTGAACACGGGTCAGCTGACCGTCGGCAGCTTGGTCTCAGGGATGGACAACATCGGCTACAAACTGTCGGGCATCTTCCTGAGTGGCGCCACGCCGTAACCGCTCGCGTCCGGCATCAGCGGTGTGCCGCAAAGCCGAGCAGGGGCCGTGCGGCGTTTGTCAGGGGCGGACGTGTGCCGAGGCGACACGCGCGGAGGCTCGCCAGGACGCGCTTCCTACCCCTCCTTGGTGATCAGCTTGCGCAGCGCGACGCGGTCGGGCTTGAGCAGCTCCTCGATGCGGGGCTTGTTCACCTCGGCGACGATGATCTCGCCCACCTCCTGGTTGACCTCGCTGAAGATGCCGTGCGACTTCATCTTCGAGGTCTGGTACAGGTTGTCCTCGGTGGGCGTGACGTAGTAGACCGCGTCGGCCTTGAACCGGTGCACCAGCCACAGGTGGATCAGGGTCATCAGGCGCTTCTGGCGCAGCTTCTCGGCGAAGGTGTTCTGGTCGCGCACCGTGAGGATGCTGCGGCCGTGGCGGTCCTTGATGGGGTCGAAGACGACGTTGGCCAGTTGCTCGTCCTCGTTGCCGTAGATGCCGAGCACCAGCACGTCCGATCCGGCCCGGCGCGGTCGCAGCTGTACCCGCAGCTTCTCGCCGAGGTGGTAGTGCTCGCTCCACAGCGTCAGCCACTCCTCCAGCAGCTTCTTGGGCACCTCGGTCTGCACCAGGTGCTGATGCTGGGTGGAGCCCTTGCCCATCGCCTTGGTGGTCGCGGTGCGACCGGAGGAGGCGGCCAGCGCCGCGTCGCTGCGCGGCCCGCCGACCAACGTCTGCGGCGTGCGATAGGGCGACTCCACCAACCGCATCTTGCGTTGCAGCCGGGCCAGCGCCAGCATGCCGTCCTGCCGCAGCGCGGTCGCGAACTCCTCGGCGGCGACACCGTCGATCTGGTGGCCGCCGTAGGTGATGAAGTTGAAGACGAAGCCCATCTTGCCGAGTTCCTCGGGGAAGCGCCGCATCTCCTCGTCGGTCATGCCGGTGGTGTCCCAGTTGAACGACGGCGACAGGTTGTAGGCGAGCATCTTCTCGGGGAACCGGGCGTGGATGGCCTCGGCGAATTCGCGGGCGTCGGCCAGGTCGGCGGTCTTGGTCTCCATCCAGAGGATGTCGGCGAACGGCGCCGCCGCCAGGGACTTGGCGATCGCGTACGGGATGCCGCCCCGGATCTGGTAGTAGCCCTCGGGCGTCTTGGCCAGCTCGCAGTCCCAGCCGGGGTCGGCGCCGAGCTCCCTGGCCTTCTCCCGCGCGGAGTACAGCGAGGCGCGCTGGGCGAAGCGCCGCCACTCGTCGGGGCTCATCGCGACCGGCTCGCCCTCGCTCTCACCGAACTGGAGCACCTCGGAGACGGCCTCGCCGTACGTCATCAGCCCGGCGTCGTCCTCCCAGGCGGCCACGAACCGGGACTCCACCTGGTCGAACAGATCGTCGATCGAGGTCTCGCTGTTCTCCCGCCACGCGTTGACGGCGTCGGAAACCAGCCCCTGGATGCCCTGGCGCTCCAGCCAGGCGGTGGCGGTGGCGTACTCGCCGTCCGACAGCGCGTAGAGCAGGTGCCCGTTGAGGTCCTTGACGCCCAGCTCGTAGAAGCGCCGGACCAGCGCCAGGAAGCAGGCCTTGTAGGAGGGGATGTTGAGGTTGGTGGCGCCCAGCAGGAACGGCTGGTCGCGCTCGTCGGCGCGGCTGTCGATCAGGGTGGCCGCCTCGGCGTCGGTGCGGGCGACGATGATGCCGGGCACCCGCATGATGTCGAGCTGGAACCGGGCGGCGTTGAGGCGCTTGATCTGTTCGTCGGACGGCACCAGGACCTTGCCGCCCTGATGCCCGCACTTCTTCGTGCCGGGGCGCTGGTCTTCGATGTGATAGCCCGGCACGCCGATCTCGACGAAGCGGCGGATCAGGTTGCGCACGTGCGGGTCACCGCCGTGGCCGGTGTCGGCGTCGGCGATGATGAACGGCCGGTAGTCGTATTCCGGCGCCGCGGCGCGCTGGCGCTCGCTCATGTGCAGGCGCTGATACTGCTGGTTGCGGTCGGCGGTGAGCAGGGCGCGCACCAGGACCGCGGCGTCGTCGGGCACCTGGCTCAGCGGGTAGCTGGCGAGGTCGGGCCCGGGGTCCTCGGTGGTGGAGCCCTTGGCGGAGGTCGCCCAGCCGCCCAGGTAGATGCCTTCGATGCCCATCCGCTTCATGGCCACGGCCTGGCCGGGTGAGTAGGGCCCGAAGGTCGTGATGCTCTTCTTCGCCGCGAACAGCTCCCGCAGCCGCTCGTAGAAGGCCGCCGCCGCTTCCCGTGCCACGGGGTAGTCGACGGGGATGGTGCCGCGTTGCTCGGCAACCTGACGAGCCGTGTAGAGGCGCGTGATGCCGGTGAAGCGCGGGCCGTCGATGTATCGCTGGGTGGCGACGACGTCGTCGCCGAACGGTGCCCGGACCTCGGTGTCCGTGTCGATGATGGCCATGGGGTTACGCTCCTCTTCAGGTTCCGTTGGACCAGAGTCTATCCCTGACAACCGCGGTTCAATCAGGGGTCGAAATACCCCTTCGCGGCGCGGCGCGGCGCACCCGCGCGGTGGCTGGGCGAGGCCGGCGATGGGCCCACGATCGCCGACGCCGGGTTCGGCCGCATCGATAAATGTTGGGGAACAACATGTTTAGCCCGCGTACGACCGGATCGGGGCGCTCAGGCCCGACCGGCGGCCGCACGCCGGCACAGCCAGTCCCGCTGCCGGCGGACGAACTCCGCGTCGACGACCTTGCCATGGCCCGGAACGTAGACGGCGTCCGGTCCGCCGATCTCGAGGACCCGGTCCAGCGTGGCCGGCCAGGCCGCCACGTCGGAATCGGCGTCGATCGCGGGGTCGGCGGATTCCTCGACGAGGTCGCCGGTGAACAGCACGACCGGGTCGTCACCGTGCGCGGGCGGTGCCACCACGACCAGGTCGGAGGTGGTGTGGCCGCGGCCGGGGTGGGTGATCGCCACGGTCCGGCCGCCGAGGTCCACGACGGCCTCTCTCGTGCCGTGGCGCGGCGGTCGCAGGGCCGCGACCGCGCGGTCGACCTCCACCGCGTCGGCGCCGTGGCGCAGCGCGTCCTCGCGGAGGTGCCCGGCGCCGGCCGTCAGGTCCGCGACGACTTCGGGTGCGCAGTAGACGTCGGCCGCGCCGAAGAACGAGGAACCCAGGACATGGTCGAAATGCTTGTGGGTCAACGCGATATGGGTGACCGCTCGGCCGGTGAGCCGTCGCACGTCGGCGTCGAGGGCCGCCGCCTCGGTGAGCGTGGAGCCGGCGTCGACGAGCAGGGCCCCGCGACCGCCCAGCACCAGCCCCACCGTGACGTCGCAGAACGGTAGCCGGCAGCGATGCACGCCGGCGGTCAACTGCTCCCAGGCGAAATTCACGAGTGCAGACGGTAGTCGCAAACCGAGTTTCGAGCGGCCCCCCAGTGGCTATCTTCGTCGCATGGCTGTCACCGAGTCCCGCGAAGTCGTCATCGAGGCGACACCCGACCAGATCATGGACGTGCTGTTCGATCTGGAGTCGCTGACCGAGTGGTCCTCGGTGCATCGCAAGGTCGAGGTCCTGGAGCGCGACGACGCGGGCCACCCCAGCAGGTCGCGGCAGGTGGTCAAACTGGTGGGCGTCAGCGACGAGCAGGAACTGGCCTACGAGGTGCACGACGACGGGGTGAGCTGGACGCTGGTCAGCGCCAAACAGCAACGCGCGCAGGACGGTCGCTACACCCTGATTCCCGAAGGCGACTCCACCCGGGTCCGTTTCGAACTGACCGTCGACCTCCTGGCGCCGGTCCCGGGATTCCTGGTCAAAAGAGGAGCCAAGAGCCTGATGGAGACGGCCACCCAGGGCCTGCGTAAGCGGGTGCTCGAGGTGAACAAGGGCGGCGCGTAGCCGGCCCACGTTCGTGGCCGGCAAAAGACCTTTATTCCGCGCCCGCCGTCGGCGACACTCTCCTTATGAAGTCGACATCGGTTACCGCACGGCGCATCGCACTGGCAGGCGTAGGGCTCGCGCTGGCGCTGACGCAGGCCGGCTGCGGCGGCCACGGCGGCAGCAAGATGACGGCGCCGGCGACGCCGAAGCTGACGACGGTCGCCCGGAGCGTTCCCGAGGCTCCCGCCGAGGGGCCGGTGACGATCGGCAGTCCCGCCTTCGCCGACGGGGCGCCCATCCCGGTCCGCTACACCTGCAAGGGGGCAAACACCGCGCCCCCGTTGACGTGGTCGGCGCCGCTGGGGGCGGCCCTGGTGGTCGACGATCCCGACGCCGTCGGCGGCACCTATGTGCACTGGATCGTGGTCGGCATCCCGCCCGGACCTGGCGGCACCGCGGAGGGCCAGACCCCCGGCGGCGGGACCAGCCTGCCGAACTCGGGCGGCCGTGCGGGATATATGGGGCCGTGCCCGCCGCCGGGCAGCGGGGTGCACCACTACCGGTTCACCCTCTACCAGCTGCCCGCCGCCTACGAGCTGCCCGGGGGTTTGGCCGGGCCGCGGGCGGCCCAGACGATCGCGGGCGCCGCCGTCGCGCAGGCCCAGCTCACCGGCACGTTCGGGGCCTGAGGGCGCATCGACGACTCACGACGCGTGGTCGAGCACCTGATAGGCGGCGTTGTAGCCGGGGGTGAAGGTAATTCCCGGCCCGCCATGGCAGCCCGCGCCGCCGAGATAGAGGCTGCCGATCGGAACCGGGAGTCGAGAAAACCCCTGGCGCCCGGGCGGTTCGGGCCCATCAGGTCCGGGTGCGGCAAGCCATGGCAGAAGTCGCCGTCGGGGGCGGCGAACATGGTCTGCATGTGGTAGGGCGCGAACGTGATGTGGCGGATCAGGATGTCCTCGAAGGCGGGGGCGAACCGGGTGATCTTGTCGATAACGCGTTGAGACATCATCTTTTTAGATGACCGTGCTGCTGGCGGTCGGCTTCGACCGGGAAGGCGTAGGCGTACGCGCTGGCGGCGCGCTTCCCGGGTGGCGCCATGCTCGGGTCGTGCGCGGAGGGGATCTGCATCCCATCGACGGGTTGTCCGGGACGAGGCCGCGCCGGCGCACCTCCCACTGCAGCTGCTGTTCTTCCGGGGAGCCGAAGATGCCGACCGACTGCTGCATACCCGGCTCGTTCAAAAAGTCGCAGGGCGGGGCGAATTCGGGCAGCCCGTCGAGGGCGAAGTGCAGCTGCACGAACGAGGCGCGGTGATCGCGCTGCGAGACGCGCGAAATCAGCTCCGCGGGCACGAGTTCCGGTGCGACGAGTTCGGCGAGGGTGACGTTGGGCGAGTGGTTGGACACCACGACCGGTGCGGTGAGCGTCGACCCGTCCCGCAGCCGTAGACCGGTCACCGCGCCATCCTCGACCAGGATCTGCTCGACCTTGGCCGGAATCGCAGCTCGCCATCGTGGGAGACGAACAACTCGCGCAGCTAATCGGTGAGCGCGCCGATCCCGCCTTCGAGCTTGGTCATCATCGCGGTGCTGTCGCCCGGCACCGCGAGGGCGAACGCCAGGCAGGTGGCGCTGCCCGGCGTATAGGGGCCGCGGTAGGTCGAATTGACGGCCAGGAACGCGAGCATCCCGCGCACTCACCATCGGCCGGGAGATGACCGCGCCGATCAACCGCCACCAGCTACGCCGGCGCTCGACGCGCGAGGCGCTGCGCGAAACCGCGTTGAACAGCTTCGCGCGCAAGGGTTTTGCCAACGTCACCGTGACCGAGCTGGCCCGGCATGCCGGTGTCGCCGAACGCAGCTTCTTCCGGCACTTCCCGACCGAGGAAGCGGTGCTGGTCCAGGATTACGAGACGCAGCTGGAATGGCTGGCCGAGGCCCTCGCGCGCCGTCCTGCCGCTGAAGCGCTGTTCGACGCTGTGCGGGCCAGCGTGGCGGCTTTCCCGCACGATCGCGAGGTGGTCCGCCATGCGGCGGCGGCACGCGCGGAGCTGATCATCGCCGAGCGGATCGCCGGCCACCTGCGGGTGGTGCAGTCGTCGTTCGCCCGAGTGCTGACCGACTTCGTCGAGACTCGCAACCCCGACGTCGCCGACATCGACCTGGCCGCCGAGGTTGCCGGCTCTGCGCTGGCGGCGGCCCTGGTCGTGGCGGTTGGAGAACTGGGGCCGCCATGGTTACACCGGGGATCTCGGCGACCTCGTGGCCACGAGCCTGGACCTGGTTCGCTCCGGCCTGGCACCGCTCGCCTGATCGGCGGGCGTACTGTTCCGAACTCTCGGCGTCGGGTGCGCGCGGTCGGCGCACCGGGAAGGCCTACCGTCGGTTGCATGCCATTGACGACGCGGCTCACCGAGTTCTTCGGCATCGACCACCCGATCATGTTGGCGCCGATGGCCCTGGTCTCGGGGGGCCGGCTCGCGGCGGAAGTGACCCGGGCGGGCGGTCTCGGTCTGATCGGCGGCGGATACGGTGACGCCGAATGGCTGCGCACGCAGATCGGCGAGGCCGACGGCGCACGGGTCGGGTGCGGGTTCATCACCTGGAGCCTGGCGCGCGATCCCGGGGTGCTCGACGTTGCTCTTGGCCGGCAACCGGTGACCGTCATGTTGTCGTTCGGCGACCTGGACCCGTTCGCCGATCGCATCCGCGCGGCCGGTGTTCCGCTCACCGCCCAGGTGCAGAACCTCGAGCAGGCGCGCCGGGCCCTGGATGCCGGCGCGGACGTCCTCGTGGCTCAGGGCGGCGAGGCGGGCGGGCACGGGATGAGCGCGCGTTCGACCTTCACGTTGGTGCCCGACGTCGTCGACCTCGCCGCCGAACGCTGCCCCGAAACGCTGGTGGTGGCCGCCGGCGGGGTCGCCGACGGCCGCAGCCTGGCGGCGGCGCTGGCGCTCGGGGCCGACGGCGCGCTCGTCGGCACCAGGTTCTGGGCGACCCCCGAGGCCTTGGTGTCGCAACGGGCCCACCTTCGGGGCATCGCCGCGAGCGGCGACGACACCCTCCGCACCCGGGTTTATGACTTTGTGCGCGAGAAGGATTGGCCCGACGGCTACGATGCGCGGCTGGTGCGCAACGCGTTCATCGAGGCGTGGCATGGCGACGAGGCGGGCCTGCGGGCACGCCTGCCGGAGATGGTGAGCGCCTTCCAGAAGGCTGTCGACGCAGAGGATTTCGACGTCGTCACCGTGCTCGTCGGCGAGGCGATAGGTCGCATCCGCGACGTGCGCCCGGCCGCCGGCATCGTCGGTGAGATGGTCTGCGACGCCACCCGCATCCTGAACCGGGCGACGGCGCCACCGGCGGTCTAGACAGCCGGGGCGGGCTTCTGGTTTGCTCGGCTCGGTAACGGCTGGGAAGGACGGCATGGATATTGCCTCGGTCGACGAGTTACTGACCACCACCCGCGCGGTGCGCAAGCGCCTCGACCTGGACCGGCCGGTCGGGCGCGACGTCATCCTCGAATGCATTCGGCTGGCGATCCAGGCGCCTACGGCAAGCAACGCGCAGGACTGGCGCTGGCTGGTGGTCACCGACGCCGACAAGCGCGCCGCGATCGCCGACACGTACCGCGGCATTGCGCGGCACCTCTCGGTCGCCCAGCAGCCACGAGTCGATCACCTCGACATACGGGTCGATCGCCGGCCGCGACCGGCGCGCGTAGGCCTTACGCGGCGGCGGGAGGGCCGAAGCCAACGCCTGGCGCACCGTACGCCGATGCACCTGATGCCGCTGGGCCAACTCGCGGATCGACAACTCCTCGACCCGCCTGTCACGCCTGATCTTTTCGAACAGTTCCACCCTCGACCGCACCATTCCCGAACCTCCACGCCGATGACGACTGACGTGGAAATCGCATCCCGGGTGGGGCCAATATTCGCGACGACACGCTGACCCCACCGCGCAGCGAATCACCGCCCAGGCGGAGCCAAAATTCGTGAAGAAAAACGACCCAACCGGGGCCAATTCAGGTGATCACACGCACCCATACGCCGGGGAGTTCTTCAGCGCCTGCACATTCAGGTCTTCAGCGCCTTCCATGGCCTTCGCCCTGATTTCGGGGGCTCGGCACTCCCTGCACCCGCCCTAACGGACGGACCTCTAACGACGCCGCAGGCTTCGCGTCATGCTACGGACCGCTCAGTCGCTCCCCCTCAAGGGCTTTCGACACTGGGCTTCGACCTGACCCGTTTCCAGACCAAGCCGCCAGTCTGCTGCCGGGCCTCCTGACAGCTACCCGGACCGGACTCACACCGGCAAGCGACGACGAGCTTTACGACCAAAGATCACCTACACAAGGTCACCTCCAGCCTGCTGGTCGCGCGAAAAATCCAGGCTAGCTGCGGGCGGCGATTACCACCGGGACCCCGATGCCTCCGCGACGCGTACCGGAGGGCTTGAAAGCGGCGAATTACGGGGCGGCTGTTGCGAATAGCGCGCTGCGAAAGTCGATCGCTCCTCCGGGCCCGAAAGTCCCGGAAAATTATGACGGACGGTTTGCTGTGTGCGGTCGGAGAATTCGGTAGATTCTCGCCACAAGGATCTAAGGGCTCTACGGTGATCGGGGTGCACTAATTAGCTTTTCAGTTAACTCGCGCGAACCGGGAGTTCGAGCGTGGTCGAGGCGTAACCGCGCAGAGAAAGGGGGGGTGACCTGTTGAATGGTTCCAAAATGGAGCGTCATATTAACCTCAGAATTTCACGGTGGCCCGGGTTCTGCTGTGGCGGTCTGCGGGGCGGCAGCTTTGTCGAGGTTTTGAGGCTGGGGGTAGGCGGCGGCGCCGCGTGTCGTGCGGTGACGCCGGGTCCTTTATCCCGGGGGTGGTTACTCCTTTCTTGGGGTCGAGAGGGCATAGGGGCCTGTGGGTCAGGGTATGGCGCGGACCCTGTTGAGGGCGTCGGCGAATTCTTGTGCCCAGGGCCAGGTTTGGGGGATCCGCAGGATCAGGTAGCGGGATCGTTTGATCAGCCGGGCCGCGGCGTGCAGCAGCCGGTAGCGCAGGGTGGCGGGTTCGGCTTTGGCCAGTGGGCCGTCCAGGAGTAGCAGTCGCATCCAGCACAGCAGGTCGATGGCGATCGCGACGGCGGTGACCCAAGCGGTGTTGATGGCGAACGAGTGTGAGGGCCAGCGGGCCAGGCCGGTGTCTTTGCCGGTGCGGATGAAGCCCTCCACCCGGGCGTGGACGCGGTGGCGGGCTTCCAGTCGCTGGGGTTGTCCACCGGCAGTCGAGGTGGCGAGGACCTGGTAGCGGTAGCCGGCCAGCTGCTCGAACAATGACAACTGGGTGCCGTGTTCGATTTCTTCGCGCCGCACCAGGATGCGCATGCCGGCCGGCCAGCCGACCAGCCGATCCCCTCCGGTGCTGTGGCGCAGCAGCCCGGTCAACTCGGCGACCTGGGCGTCGTCACGGGCCGCTCCGGTGGCATCCAGTGCGGCTTGCCATCCCGCATCGGGCATCTGGCCGATCGCGACCCGGACCCGCTCATCGAGGTCGAATCCGACCGAGTAGCCCACTGACATCCCCGGCCGGGCATTGAGTTTCTCCAGGTGTTCGACGACGGCGTGGCTTGAACCCGCGCCGTCGATGGTGACCAGCAACTTGCGGCGCCACTTGGCCGGGATCGCCGCGATCGCGGCGTCGATGATCGCGATATGATCGGCCGCGGTGTTCGAGCCGGCGTTGCCTGCACGGGCGATCACCGCCAGCAGTTCGCCGGTGTTGTCACACCACGCCAACAGCGGGTGGAAGCCAAACCCGCCTTTGAAATTGCCTGCGGCGTGCTGCTTATCGCTGTGCGACTGAATCAGCGACGCGTCGATGCGGATCACGATCGTGTCCCCGAGGTCCCCATAGCAGGTCTGCGAAGCCGGGATCGCACCGTGGCGGGCCTCGATCGCCTCCCACACCCGAGAGCGGACCTTGTTGCGCACGGCCGTGACCTCGGTGATGCTCTGCTCGTCGATCTCGCCCAGGGACCGCCACATCGTCGGAACCGACGCCACCGCCTGAAACAACCGGTGCTGATCGCGCAGCACCGCGGTGCCGGCCAGGTTCTGCGCGCCGCCGGCGATCGATACCGCCACATCGCGCAACACCGCGCCTCGGTCGTGGGTGACTTCTGGGCGCGACAGCACCGACGACAAACCGCTGGTCAAACCCAGATTGTCGGCCAGCAACCGGGGTATCACGTTACCGGCGTGCCCGACCACGTCGTCGCCACGGACCTCAACTCGGACATTCTTCGACCAATCCGTAGTAGCCTGCATCTGACAGGTGCACTCCCATCCTGGATAACCGAGCCTCGAATACTCCGATTATCCTTGCGGCAGTGCACCTTTCACGTTAACGACACCCCTGAGCTCCACATTCGATGAAAAATCCAGGTTAACGGTATGCCTGGGATGGCGGTCTATGCGGAGCAGTTGCGCAGGGTCGACCTGCGGGTAACCCGCCCACGGGTCGGCATCCTCTGGGCCGTCCAGGCGAACCCGCACGCCGACACGGAATCGATCTTCGGCATCGTTCGCGCCGACCTGCCGGACGTGTCGCGGCAGACCGTGTACGACGTCCTGCACGCCCTGACCGAGGTGGGTCTGCTGCGACGGTTCCAGCCGTCGGGATCGGTCGCGCGTTATGAGACCCGGGTCGACCACCACCACCACTTCGTCTGCCGCGGATGCTGCGCCATTGCCGACGTCGACTGTTCCATCGGCGCGAGGGCCTGCCTGATCCCCTCCGACGAGTGCGGGTTTTTGTTCGACGAGAGCGAAGTCATCTATTGGGGTTTCTGCCGGACCTGCGCGGGGCAGCCCGTGGCCGAGGTCGCCACGCCGGCCGCTGCCGCACAGACGTGTTGTGACCACACCCACGATCACGACCCGGCAATTTCATCTGAGGAGGTGATGCCATGCCAGAGCAACACCCACCCGTTGCAGAAGCCAACACCGCGCTACAGCAGGGAGGTTGCCCTGTCGGGAATGGTCACCTCAACCATCCCGTGGAGGGTGGCGGCAACCAGGACTGGTGGCCACACCGGCTCAACCTGAGGATCCTGCATCAGAATCCGCCTGCCGACCCGATCGGCGAAGCGTACGACTATGCCTGTCCTGGGCCGACCTGATCGTCTACGCGGGCAACTGCGCGCTGGAGCCCATGGGCTCAAGACTTTCGGCTTCGCCTTCGGCCGCGTCGACCAGTGGGAACCCGACGACGTGTACTGGGGCAAGGAGAGCACCTGGCTCGGGGACGAGCGCTACACCGGCAACCGGGACCTCGAAAACCCGTTGGCCGCGGTGCAGATGGGTCTGATCTATGTGAACCCGGAGGGTTGAAACCGCCGCGCTGGTCGTCGGCGGACATACCTTCGGCAAGACCCGGGGCGCCGGCCGGGCCGAGCTCGTCGGTCCCGAACCCGAGGCGGCCCCGCTCGAGCGGATGGGCATCGGGTGGAAGAGTTCGTTCGGCAGTGGGATGGCCGGCGACGCGATGGGCAGCGGCCTCGAGGTCGTGTGGACCAACACCCCGACGAAGTGGGACAACGGCTTTCTGGAGATCCTGTACGGCTACGAGTGGGAGCTGACCAAGAGCCCCCGCCGGTGCCTGGCAGTACACCGCCAAGGACGGCGCCGGGGCGGGCACGATTCCCGACCCCTTCGGCGGGCCGGGACGCGCCCCGACGATGCTGGTCACCGACGTCTCCATGCGGGTCGATCCGATCTACGAGCGGATCACCCGGCGCTGGCTGGACCACCCCGAGGAGCTGGCCGACGAGTTCGCGAAGGCGTGGTACAAGCTGATCCACCGCGACATGGGGCCCGTGTCCCATTTCGTCGGTCCGCTGCTCCCCAAGGAGGTCATGCTGTGGCAGGACCCGGTGCCGGCGGTCTCCCACGAGCTCATCGGCGCGGACGACATCGCCGCGCTCGAGAGCAAGATTCTTGCGTCGGGTTTGACTGTCTCCCAACTGGTTAAGACCGCTTGGGCCGCGGCGTCGTCGTTCCGTGGCAGCGACAAGCGGGGCGGCGCCAACGGCGGCCGCATCCGCCTGCAGCCACAAGCCGGCTGGGAGGTCAACGAGCCCGACGAGCTGGCCCTGGTCGTCCGCACGCTGGAGCGAATCCAGGAGTCTGGCATGTCCCCGATAGTCGGTCCACCTGGTTTTGGAGCCAGGTTGTGATTGATACCGATTTCAGTTGATCTCGCAGGCCACGGGGTGGTGGGTGTGGCTGCATCGGGCAGCGTACTCGGCCGGGGTGAGATAGCCCAGGGCCGAGTGACGATGTCGCCGATTGTGCTCGTCCTTGAAGTCGCCGATGACCACGCGGGCCTCGGTCAGGTTGGTCCAGTGATTGCGGTTGAGGCACTCCCTTCGTAGCCGGTTGTTGAACGATTCGATGTGACCGTTGTTCCACGGCGTGCCTGGCGGGATGTAGCAGAGCCCGACATATCCGGAGCAAAACGATTGCAGCGCTTGGGAAATCATCTCAGGACCGTTGTCCATGCGCAGCACCAGCGGCGGCCCGCCAGCCGCGGCGAAACACCTGCGTAGGTCCTCGATCAACCGCTCGGCGGTGATGGAGCGCTCCACGATGTTCAGCAGCGATTCGCGGGTGTGCTCGTCTACCCTCGACGCAATCTTGACCGTCCTGCCGTCGATGGTGGAGTCGAACTGGAAATCCAATGCCCACACCACCTTCGGGGCATCGGCAACCACTTCCGGGGCCGAGGACATGCCGGCCCGCTTGCGTGGGCTGTGCACGCGTCGCTGCAGGCCCTCCTCCTTCCACAAGCGGTGAATTTTCTTCTTGTTCACCCCGCGATGCTCGTCATGGCGCAGGGCGGCCCAGGCCCGCCGAAACCCATGACACGGGTGAGCGGTGGAGTAGTCACGCAGCCATCGCCGCAGATCAGCGTCGGGATCGCCTGGGGTCAGCGCGATCGGGGTCCGGCGGTAGGTGGAGCGGGCCAGCCCGACCGCTTTGCACGCGAGCCGCTCGGACACGTTCAGAACCTCTTTGAGCATGTCCACGGCACGGCGCTTGGCGGCCGGGCTCAGAATTTTCCCTTGGCCACCTCCCGCAGAGCGTCTTTTTCCAGCTCGGCGTCGGCCAATAGCCGCTTGAGCCTGGCGTTCTGCTCCCGCAGCTCCCGCAGTTCCTTGGCAGCATCGATGTCCATGCCGCCGTAAGCACGCCGCCAGTTGTACAGCGTCGCCGCCGACACCCCCAACTCCGCGGCGATCTCCTCGTTGGTCTTGCCCGCCGCAGCCAGCTCGTCGGCACAGCGCAGCTTGCGCACGACGTCCTCAGCAGAATGTTTCTTCCGCCCAGCCATGTGATTCATCGTCCCTTCCGGCCCCCACATCGGGGCCACAGGACCCTAAAACAAGGCGGACTCATTCACCGGGGGCACGCCAAGTCCTTCAACTCCTCGGCGGGTGGGAAACAAAAAGGTGTCGTTCGCCGACCTCGTCGTGCTGGGCGGGTGCGCCGCCATCGAGAAGGCCGCGAAGGCGGCCGGCCACGACATCACGGTGCCGTTCGCGCCCGGCCGCACCGACGCGACTCAGGAGCAGACCGACGTCGAGTCCTTCGCCGTGCTCAAGCCGAAGGCCGACGGCTTCCGCAACTACCTCGGGAAGGCGAGCTCGATGCCGGCCGAGTACCTGTTGCTGGACCCGGCCAACTTACTGCGGCTCAGCGCACCCGAGATGACGGTGCTGGTCGGTGGTCTGCGCGTCCTGGGCGCCAACTACAAGCAATCGCCGTTGGGCGTCCTCACCGCCGCGCCCGAGTCGCTGACCAACGACTACTTCGTCAACCTGCTCGACATGGGCACCGCATGGGAGCCGTCGGGCGCCGACGACGGGACCTACGTGGGCAAGGACCGCGCCTTCGGGCAACCGAGGTGGACCGCCACCCGCGTGGACCTGGCGTTCGGGGCCAACTCGGAGTTGCGGGCTCTCGCCGAGGTGTACGGAGCCGACGACGCGCAGCCGAAGTTCGTTCAGGACTTCGTCGCCGCGTGGAACAAGGTGATCAACGCCGACCGGTTCGATTTGCGCTAGATCGACCTCCCACCGCCACCCCGCGGGCCATCCGGCCCGCGGGGTGGCGTGCGTTTGGGGCGGGAATGTCGGACCCCGCGGGCATGGTGGTCGCAAGCAACCAGAGAAAGGGACCGCCATGTGCTGGAGGTGCGACCACCCCGACAGGCCCGTACAGGACTACCTCGACGAGCTGTACGCGACCATGCCGAAGCGCGGTTGGGCCGTGCAATACGTGGAGAGCGAGCGGCGGCCATTCGCGTACACGGTGGGGCTGACCCGCTGCGACCTGCCGGAATTGCTGATCACCGGAGTCTCACCGCAGCGGGCGGTGGGCTTGCTCAACGCCGTCGCGTTCCAAGCGGTGAATCGTGGGGCGTTCACGGCGGGCGCGCGGATGACCCTCCCGGCCGGGTCTCGCGTCGAACTCGTCGAGGTGGAGCATCCGGACGCCCATTTGAAGTTCGCCACCGCGTTCTTCGGAAACCAGATGAGCGCACTTCAGGTGGTGTGGGCCGACGAGCGCGGTCGGTGGCCGTGGGCGCCGGACTTCGACGATGGCCGCGGCTCCCAGCCGGTTATGGGGGTGCGGGCCGTGTGCAATTGAGCCGAGGACGCCACCCCGGGGCGTTCGCGCCGGTAAACTGCACTCCTATGGGCTCGAAGTCGAAAGCACCGATCGCGGCACGGTTCGGCGCCGCGGGGCTGCTATTTGCGGGCTGCATTGCCGGTGCCGCCGTTGCCGGCGCGGACCCGGATCCGGCGCCGCCGCCCGCCCCGAAGACGACCATCGACAAGGACGGTACGTACGCAGTGGGCACCGACATCGCGCCGGGCATCTACAGCTCGGGCGGGCCCGTCGGCGACGGCACCTGCTACTGGAAGCGGACGGGCAACCCCGACGGCAACGTCGTCGACAACGCCCTGAGCAAAAAGCCGCAGGTGGTCCGTATCGATGCCACGGACAAGTCGTTCAAGACCAACGGCTGCCAGCCCTGGCAACTGACACCGGACGCCAACGTGCCCGCCGAAACGCCGCCGCAGGTCGCCGGCGCCCAGCTCGGCATCCTCAACGGGCTGCTGGGCGGGAACGCACCGCGCTGAGTTCTTGCCCGCCGTGGCCACCGCCCAACAGATCGTCGTGGTCGGCGCCGGTGTCAGCGGCCTGACGTCGGCGATCTGCCTGGCCGAGGCGGGCTGGCCCGTGCAGGTGTGGGCGACCGCAATGCCGCACCAGACCACGTCGGCGGTGGCCGGTGCGGTGTGGACTCCCCCGCGGCCGGCCGGGCGTGCCACTGCGACGCGGGCCTGGTGCGAACACTCGCTGCGGGTGTTCCGCGAACTCGCCGACGACCCCGCCACCGGAGTCCAGCTGGCACCGGCGATGGCGGCCGGCGATCTGAACGCAGCGATGTCGGCGGTGGGCGAATTGATCCCCGACCTGCGCGCGGCGGACGCTGCCGAGATTCCCGACGGCTTCGATGCCGCGTTCTGTGCCACCGTGCCGATGATCGACATGCCGCAGTACTTGGACTACCTGATCGGGCGACTGGCGGCGGCCGGATGCGAAATCGAGGCACACGCGGTCGGGTCCTTGGCCGAGGTCGCCGACACGGCTCCGATCGTCGTGAACTGCGCCGGCCTGGGCGCGCGAACGCTGGCGGGCGACGATACGGTGCGGCCCCTGTTCGGCCAGCACGTCGTTCTGACGAATCCCGGTCTGCGGCAACTGTTCCTGGAGGTCGACGGCGGATCGGAATGGACCTGCTTCTTCCCCCATCCGCGGCGGGTGGTGTGCGGCGGCATCAGCATCCCCGACCGCTGGGACACCACCGCAGACCCCGAGGTGAGCGAGCGGATCCTGCAGCGGTGCCGCCGGATCGAGCCGCGCCTGCGCGACGCGCAGTTGATCGAGACGATCACCGGGTTGCGCCCGGATCGTCCGTCGGTGCGGCTCGAGGCCGAGCCGCTGGGCTCGGCCCGGTGCATCCACAACTACGGGCACAGCAGCAACGGCGTGACCCTGTCGTGGGGCTGCGCGCGTGACGTGGTCCGCCTGGTGACCGGTGGTCACGGGGAGACGCGGTGAGCATCGAATACGCGCTGCACACCCACATCGCCACCATTCAGCCGGCCCGAGACACGTAATTCGCTGGCATTTCCGCGATCTGACCCAACGCCTGGGCGGCGTTCCGCGACGACGCCCGCGCACGGGTCGCGGTCATCACCGGCGTCGGCCGGGACTTCTGCACTGGAGCCGATCTCGAGACGTACAAGCCGATCGTCGCGGCCGTGAACGGCACGTGCGTCGCGGGCGGCTTCGAGATGCTGACTTCCACCGACATCCGCGTGGCCGTGCCGGATGCGCGTTTCGCGGTCATGGAACCGAAGCGGGGTCTTTTCGCCGGCGGCGGAAGCACCGTGCGGCTGCCGCGGCAACTGCCCTACCCCATGGCGATAGAGCTGCTGCTGACCGCCGACGTGGTGGATGCGAAGCTCGCGTTGGCGATGGGACTGATCAACCGGGTCGTCCCAGTCGAAGAGCTGATGGATACCGCGTACGACTACGCCGGGCGCATCGCGGCCAACCCACCGCTCGCGGTTTCGGCGACCAAGCAGTCGAACGTCGAGGGTTTGGCACTGGACCTCGAGTCCGCATACGACAACGAAACTCGGCACAGCGAACGGATTTCACCACTGAAGACGCCAAGGAGGGGCCGCGCGCCTTCGCCGAGAAGCGACCGCCGCGGTGGCAGGGCCGCTGACGGTCTAGGTGCGGGTGCGACGGTTGACGTCGCGAATCACCAGCGACAGCACCCAACTCACGATCGACAGCACGATCGCCGCCCAGACGCCGTCCACCAGAAATGGTCGAAGCGCAGTCCCCAATGGGTGGTGTGTTCGGTGATCCACGCGGTGATCCACAGCATCAAGGCGTTGATCACGATGTGGATCAGGCCGAGCGTCAGGATGTACAGGGGGATCGACAAGATCTGGACGATCGGCTTGATGAACGCGTTGACCAGACCGAAGATCACCGCGACGACGAAGATGATGCCGACCGTCTGCACTGTGCTGTGGCCGCCGACGAATTCGATCCCATGAACGAACTTGGTGACCAACCACAACGCAAAGCCGGTCAACGTTGCCCGGAGCAGGAAAGCACCCATGTCGAAAGATCCTGCCACCCCGGGCGCGTTAGTTCAGCCCGTAGAACCGCGGCGCGTTGAGGCCGCCGATCTTTTCGCGCGCCTCTTCGCTGATGTCGGCGCGGGTGCGCAGATGCTTGATGCTCTCCGGCCATTCGCCGTCCCAGTGCGGGTAGTCGCCGGCGAACATGATGAAGTCGGCGCCGAGCACGTCGATCACGCCGGGCAGGATGGGCTCCTCGGGCTCGCAGGTCACCCAGATGTTGCCCGCCCGTAGGTATTCGTGCGGGTCACGGCGCCAGCCGCGCTCGATCCAGTCGCCGCGCTTCTCGTAGTGCTCGTGCAGGCGGTCGATGAAGAACGGAACCCAGCCGGCGCCCGCCTCGAGGAAGGCGACCCGCAGATCAGGGTGCCGCTCGAAGACGCCGCCGGAGACCAGCGCCGTCATCGCCGTCATCTGGTCGAACGGGAAGCTGATGCAGTGCACCTGGATGTAGTTGGTGAAGCGGTCCACGCCGATCTTGGGCAGGTGGATGCCGGGGGCGCCGTGGACGCCGAGCGGCATCCCGAGCTCGACCGCGGCGGCGTAGAAGGGGTCGGGGTCGGGGTGGTCGAGGTTGCGGGTCTTGAGCGCCGGCGGGACGAGCGTGGCCACCAGCCCGAGGTCCCTGGCCTCGGTCATGACGTCGATGGCCACGTGACCGTGCTCGATTGGGGTGACGGCGACGCCTTTCAGTCGGCCGCCCGACGGCGCAGTAGTTTGCGATCCATTGGTTGTAGAGCCGCGCGAATCCGGCGGCGAACTCGGGGCCTCCAGGGTCGGGGCGCACAGCCCGAGGCTGGGATAGAGCACCATCGTGTCGATGTGGTCGCGGTCGGCGTCGTGCAGGACGCCTTCGGTGGAGCGGCAGTGAATCCCGGGAGCCTTGCTGATCCCGTGCTGCGGCGGACAACCCGCGCCCGGGCCCTCGTCGACCGGGTAGCTGCGTCCCTCGAACGTCAACCGGCTGCCGTCGGCGGCGGGCTTGACGTACTGCGGCCAGCGCTGCATCGCTTCGGTCGCCAGGGAGGAGTTCTCGGCGACATGTCCACTCTCGCGCGTACGCGCTCGGTACTGCACGATGCTGACGTGACAACACAGCGGATCACCCGCGACCAGCGCAACTCGTTCGTCGCCGCTTGGCTGGGCTGGACGATGGACGCCTTCGACTATTTCATCGTCGTGTTCGTCTACGCCGACATCGCGACAACATTCCACCGCAGCAAAGCCGAGGTCGCGTTCGTCACGACGGCCACCCTGGTCATGCGTCCCGTGGGCGCGCTGCTGTTCGGGCTCTGGGCCGACCGCGTCGGCCGGCGGCTGCCGCTGATGGTCGACGTGATCTTCTACTCGGTGGTCGGGTTCTTGTGCGCGTTCGCGCCCAACTTCACCGTGCTGGTGATTCTCCGGCTGCTCTACGGCATCGGGATGGGCGGCGAGTGGGGCCTGGGCGCCGCGCTGGCCATGGAGAAGGTGCCCACCGAACGGCGAGGGTTTTTCTCGGGCCTGCTGCAGGAGGGCTACGCGTTCGGCTACCTGCTGGCCAGCCTGGCCTCCCTGGTGGTGATGAATCTGCTGGGCCTGTCGTGGCGTTGGCTGTTCGCCCTGAGCATCATCCCGGCCCTGATAAGCCTGATCGTGCGCTACCGGGTGGAGGAATCCGAGGTATGGGAAGCTGCCCAGGACCAGCTGAAGGTCACCAGCACCAAGATCCGTGACGTGTTGCGCGAGAAGGCGATCATCCGCCGGTTCTTCTACCTGGTGCTGCTGATGACCGCGTTCAACTGGATGAGCCACGGCACCCAGGACGTCTACCCCACCTTCCTGGGCGCCACCGCCAACCATGGCGCCGGGCTGTCCAGCGTGACCGTCAAGTGGATCGCGGTGGTCTACAACCTCGGCGCCATTATCGGCGGGCTGGTGTTCGGGACGCTGTCCCAGCGGTTCAGCCGCCGCTACACGGTGGTCTTCTGCGCGCTGCTGGGCCTGCCGATCGTGCCGCTTTTCGCATACTCGCGCACCGCGGCCATGCTGTGCCTGGGCGCGTTCCTGATGCAGGTCTGCGTGCAGGGTGCCTGGGGGGTGATCCCGGCGCACCTAACCGAGCTGTCGCCGGATGCCATCCGCGGGCTCTACCCCGGCGTGACCTATCAGCTGGGAAATCTGCTGGCGGCGTTCAACTTGCCGATCCAGGAACGACTGGCCGAATCGCACGGCTATCCCTTTGCTTTGGCGGCGACGATCGTGCCGGTGCTGTTGGCCGTCACGGTGCTGACGCTGGTCGGCAAGGACGCCACCGGAATCCGCTTTGGGACCGCCGAAAGCGCTTTCGTCCCAACGGAAGCGTGACTAGCGCGAGCTGCTCAGGATGCGCCGCAACAGGTGCATGGCCACCGTCGTGGAGCGGTCGCGGATGTCGGATCGGTTCCCGGGCAGCCGCAGCCTGCGGGTGTCCGCCTGGCCGTCATCGAGCATCACGGTGAAACACACGGTCCCGACCGGTTTTTGCTCGGTGCCCCCGCCCGGACCGGCGATGCCGGTGATCGCGACGGCGGTGTCGGCGCCGAAACGATCCAGGGCACCGCGTGCCATCGCCTCGGCGACCGGTTCGGACACCGCCCCGTGTTCTTCGATCAGGGCCGGCTCGACGCCGAGCAGATGAGCCTTCGCCTCGTTGGAGTAGCTCACCACGCCGCCCATCACGTAGTCGGAGGAGCCGGGCCGGTCGGTCAGCCGCGCCGCCAGCAATCCCGCGGTGCAGGATTCGGCCGTCGCGATCCGGCGACCGGTCAGCAGCCGCGCGACCTGATCGTCGACGGTGGACCCGTCCTCGGAGTAGAGCTGGTCCCCGTGCTTGTCGCGGAGCATGCGGGTCAGTTCCGCGTAGGCGTCCTCGGCGTCCGGCTCGTAACGGGTGACCATCTCGATCTCTCCGCGCCGCAAGCAGGTGGTGATTTCGAGTCCGGCGAAGCCGGGGACGGCGCGCTCGGCGCTGCGCAGTGTCTCGGCCAGCCCCGACTCGGGCACCCCGAACATGCGGAGGGTCTCCTGCCGGTACGTGGTGCGTCCGGCGATCGCCTGCTGGGCCGCGGCCGTCTCGATCGCCCTGCGCCACATCGGCTGCAGCTCGCGAGGCGGTCCCGGCAGCACGATCACCGTGGGCTTGCCCGGGACGACCACCCCCGGCGCGGTGCCCACCGGGTCGAGCACTTCGGCGCCTTCCGGAACCATGGCCTGCTTGCGGTTCGCGGCACGCACCGCGTCGAAGTTGTCCGAATCGAAGTGCGCCATAAGCTTTTTGAGGATCTCGGCGATCTTGTTCTCGACCTCGGCATCGAGCAGCAGCGCGCGTCCGCAGAATCGGGCGACCACCTCGACGGTCATGTCGTCGGCGGTGGGCCCCAGCCCGCCGCTGGTGACGATCAGGTCCACGCCCTCGTCGGCAAGGAAGCGCAGCTGCGCCTCGATGTCGGCGGGGCGGTCACCGCAGATGGTGATGTGGGCCAATTCGACGCCGAGCTCCAAAAGTCGCTCGGCGATCCAGGGACCGTTTGCATCTTGGACTCGTCCGGTGAGGACCTCGGTCCCGGTGATGACGATGCCTGCGCGTGCGCTCACCGTCATGAGCCTAGTGGTGGACTTTCTCGGGCCATCCGGTCGACCACCGCGCTGCTGCGGCTGTTCTCAGCCGGGCTGCCCGGGCTGCCCGGGTTGGCCGGGGGTTCCACCGGGGCCGGGCGCGCCGCCGGCACCGCCCGCGCCTCCGGCTCCTCCGGCTCCCCCGGCGCCTCCCGCGCCGCCGTCCCCACTCTTGCGGGGCTCGCCGATGCTGCCATCGTCGGGTGCGTCGCCGGTCATTTCGCCATCGTAAGCGCCCCGCGGGCCCGACCAGCACAACCATCGCGGGCCCCCGCGCGCGGATCCGGACGGTGTGCGCTCCGCGAGCAGCACCCGACCCGTCGACAATGAGCCGATGATCGAATGAGAAGTGCGCCAGGCCGACGTCACCAAACTCGAACTCGACGCCATCGCCAATGCGGCCAACACGCAGCTGCGCCACGGTGGCGGCGTCGCCGCGGCGATCGCCCGGGCCGGCGGGCCCGCAATACAGCGGGAATCGACCGAGAAGGCACCGATCGGGCTCGGGGAGGCGATCGAGACCACCGCCGGTGCCATGCCGGCGTGCTACGTGATCCATGCGGCGACGAGGGAGAAAGTGGTGTTCGCCGTTCACGGTGAGGCGGCCGAACGGGCGTTCAGCACCGCCGTGCAGGCTAACCGCCGGCCAGGTGTCGTTCGACGGAGGCGACTTTCGCCGTCATCGCGTCGCCGGCCCCGGCGCGCCAGTCCACCTTGATCACCGTGCTGACCCGGGGGGCGCGGGCGGCCACGGCCTCGACCGCGCGCTGCACGACGCCCATCACCTCTTCCCAGGTATCACCTTCGACCACGGTGAACATCGAATCCGTCTGGTTCGGCAGGCCGGAATCGCGAACCACCCGTACCGCTTCGGCGACGATTTCGCCGACGCTCTCGCCCACGCCCAGCGGGGTCACGGAAAACGCCACGAGCACAGACACCTGACGAGCCTACCCAGCGGGCCTGGCAGCATCGAGGATCGTGCGGATTCTGGTGCAACGGGTCTCCTCGGCGGCGGTGTCGGTCGACGGGCGGGTGGTGAGCGCCATCTCCCCGTCCGGCCAGGGACTGCTCGCCTTCGTCGGCGTCACCCACGGCGACGACGCCGGCAAAGCGCGGCGCCTGGCGGAAAAGCTTTGGAACCTGCGCATTCTCGCTGGTGAGCGGTCCGCCGCTGACGTCGACGCGCCGATCCTGGTGGTCAGTCAGTTCACCCTGTACGCCGACACCGCGAAAGGCCGCCGCCCGTCGTGGAACGCCGCGGCCCCCGGCTCCGTCGCCGAACCGCTGGTGGCGACGTTCGCGGAGGCGTTGGGGCAGTTGGGTGCCCACGTGGCAACCGGGGTCTTCGGCGCGGACATGCAGGTGGATTTGGTCAACGACGGCCCGGTCACGGTGCTTCTCGAGGTTTGACCGTGCCGCTGCGGGTACCTTGGTGACGTCGGGGACTGCGATGGGGAGGACCGAATTGAGCACGACACCTGAGTTCGGGTCGTTGCGTTCCGACGACGACCACTGGGACATCGTCAGCAGCGTGGGTTACACCGCGTTGCTGGTGGCCGGTTGGCGGGCGGTGCACGCCACGAGCCCGCAGCCGTTGGTTCGCGACGAGTACGCGCAGGCATTCATCGCCGCGTCGCAGGACCCGTATCTGGCCGACGTGCTCGCCAACCCGGGGACCTCCGAGGACCAGACGGCCTTTCCCCGCCTCTACGGTGTCCAGACCCGATTCTTCGACGACTTCTTCCTCTCGGCGGGACAAGCGGGCGTGCAGCAGGCGGTGATCGTCGCCGCCGGCCTGGATTCGCGGGCGTACCGGCTCGATTGGCCATCGGGCACAACGGTTTTCGAAATCGATCTGCCCAAGGTGCTGGAGTTCAAGTCCCGGGTGCTGGCTGAGCACGGCGCCGCCCCGAAGGCGCGCCGGGTCGAGGTCGCCGCGGACCTGCGCAGTGAATGGTCCAAGCCGCTGGAGGCGGCCGGCTTCGACGTGGAACGTCCCAGCGCCTGGTCGGTGGAGGGAATTCTGCCCTACCTGACCGACGAGGCCCAGAACACGCTTTTCACCCTGATCAGCGGCCTGAGCGCGCCGGGCAGCCGAGTGGCCGTGGGTGCGTTGGGCACGCGGCTGGATCACGACCAGCTGGAAGGCTTGGAGGCGGCCCACCCGGGAGTCAACATGTCGGGGAGCGTCGATTTCTCGGCGCTGACCTATGAGCCCAAGAGCGACCCGGCCGACTGGCTGTCCTCGCACGGTTGGCGTGTGGAGCCGATCCGCAACACCCTTCAGCTGGAAGCGGCGTACGGGATGATCCCGCCGGAAGTGGACGTCAAGATCGACAGCTTCATGCGGTCGCAGTACATCACGGCGACGCGGTAGGGACTCCTAGGGTGTCAGCAGGATCTTGACGTCGTCGCCGTTGCGGGCGGCCGCGGTCGCATAACCCTTGGCCGCCTCGTCCAGCGGCAGGGTCGTCGTGAAGATGCCGTCCACGTCCAGTCGGCCGGAGGCGAGCAGCGGAATCAATTCCGGCCAGGTCCGCTGCACCGGCGCCGTCGTCATGCGCAGCGTGATGCTGCGGATCAGGCAGCCCAGCGCGTTCAGTGGGAACGGTTGCAGGTCGTGTACTCCGACGACCGAGACGGTGCCGCCGGGCCGGACCGCATTGAGGGCGTCGGTCATCGAGGCATCGGTGGCGACTGCGTCGATCACCGCGTCGGCTCCGCGCCCGCCCGTGGCGGCCAGGATCGCCTCGACCGCTGGCGCCTTGAGCGGTGTCGCCCCCCAGGACGCAGCACGGTCCAGGCGGCCATCGACTCGGTCGACGGCGAAAACCTCCGCGGCGCCTTGGAATAGCGCGCTGCGCAGCGCACACAGCCCGACCGCGCCGAGGCCCATCACCGCCACGGTGCCGCCGAGCGGAATATCGGCCCGCTGCGCGGCCGCCCAGCCGGTGGCGAGGTTGTCGGTCAGCAGCAGCGCCTGCTCCGTGCTGAGCGCCTCGGGGATCTTCAGCAGCTGGAAGTCGGCCGCGGGCACGGCCAGCAGATCGGCTTGCGCACCGGCGAGCACGCCGCCGCCGAAGATCTGAAATCCGTTGTGGCACATCACCGGATCCCGGGTGGCGCAGCCGGGGCACTTGCCGCAGCCGGTCACCGACGACACCATCACCTGGTCGCCGACCTTGACCGTGCGCACCTCCGGCCCGATCTCGACGACGGTCCCCACCGCTTCGTGGCCGAGCGGGATCGGTTCGGCCAGGGGGAAATCCGCCTCGTAGAAGTGCAGGTCGGAACCGCAGATGCCGGCCGCGCTGACTTCGACGATCGCTCCGTCGGGGCCGGGAAGCGCCGGGTCGGGGCGGGTGTCGACCCGGATGCTGGTGGGTCCGTCGATGACTACCGTCCGCATGTCGGCGTACTCGCTTCCTTTGTCCGCAGGATGAATTGGGACCAGTCGGGCTCGCGGACCGCTGCCCAGTACTCGGGGAGGCGCCATGGGCTCACGGTGTGGATCTCGCCGTCGGGATTTTTGAAGTAGGTGTGCTTGACGGCGGGGTGCGACCACACCATCCGCTTGATCTCGGCCTGTGTCCGCTGATGCCAGGCCGTGGCCGCCTCGGCCGCCGGCTCCAGGGAATGCAGATCGGCCTCCACCAGATGCTCGAGACACCGGTTGACGTAACGCATCTGCAGCTCGGACTGGAAGATGAGGCTGCCGCCGTGGGCGAGGTGGGTGCCGGGCCCGTAGATGATGAACAGGTTGGGGAAGTTCGGAACGGTGATACCCAGGTAGGCGTACGGGCGGCTCCCCCACATCTCGTGCAGGTCGGTGCCGTCGCGCCCGGTGATCTTCAGCGGCCACAGCACGTCGGTGTGCCGGAACCCGGTGGCATAGAGGATGACGTCGAGGTCATGCGTCACGCCGTCTTCGGTGACGACGCCGCGCGGGGTGATCGCCCGGATCGGGGTGCGCACCAGTTCGACGTTGTCCCGTTGCAGGGTTTGCAGCCAGCTGCCGTTGTCCTGCAGCGTGCGCTTGCCGCAGGCCGGATAGTCGGGCAGCACCTTGGCCAGCAACGCGTCGTCTTCGCCCACCTGGCTGGTGATCCACTGGGAGAACATCATCCGGGCGGCGGCATTGATGTCGCTGACCGCCTCGCCCTGGTCGGCGTACTCGGCGTCGCAGCGTGCCGCGTCGAGCCCCTTGTCGGCGCCGGGCCACAGCACCAAAAACCGGTACCACCGTCCGTAGTACGGCAGGTGGCGCATCGCCCAGCGCATCCCGTCGCCGACCGCGTCGTGATACATCGGGTTGGGGAACATCCACTGCGCTGTCCGCTGGAAGACCGTCAGGTGCTCGACGTCGCCCGCGATCGCGGGCGCGATCTGAAAACCGCTGGCGCCGGCTCCGATCAGCGCCACCCGCTTGCCGGTCAAATCGACGGAATGATCCCAGGCCGAGGAGTGAAACGCCGGGCCGGCAAAGGTCTCGGCGCCGTCGAAGTCGGGGATGAAAGGCCGGTTCAGCTGGCCGACCGCGGTGATGAGGGCCCGCGCGCGCATTGTCTCGGTCCAGCCGTCGGCCGAGCGCAGCGTCACGCCCCACACGCCGTCGTGGTCGTCCCATTCGGCGGCAACCATCTCGGTCTGCCAGCGCACCCGCTCGCCCAGTTCGTGCTTGTCCATCACCCGGGCGAAATAGTCCTGCAACTCGTCCTGCTCGGCGAAGAAATGCGTCCAGTCGTTGTTGGGTTCGAAGCTGTAGCAGTAGAAGTGGTTGGCGACGTCGACGCGGGCGCCGGGATAGCTGTTCTCCCACCATGTTCCGCCGGGGCCAGCGTTCTTCTCCACGATCGTGAACGGGATGCCGGCCTGCTTGAGCCGGATGCCGGCCAGGATGCCGGATTCGCCGCATCCGACGACGAGGACGGGGAGTTCTGCCGCGCGTTCGCTCGGCAAGGCCGCCGGGCGGCGGGGGTCGACGCCGTCGAGGTCCATCTCCTCGGCGATCAGGGGCAGGTAGTCGTCGGTGACATGCTCGCAGGCGGCCCAGTCCAGCATCTCCTGGATCAGGTCCGAACTCAGCGGTTGCGGCTCGGGACAACCGCGGTCCCGGTACTCGGTGAGCACGGGCAGCGCCGCCGCGCGGGCCCGGGCCTTGTCCTCCTCCGACATGAAGCCCTGGATCTCGTTGAGGAAGCTGCCCATCGGCTTGAAGTCGCGAATGAACCGGGGGTCGCCGGTGATGTGGACGACGGACAGCAGCAGCGTCGGAACGCTGACATCGTCGAGCGCAGCGGCGATCTCGGGCGTCGGGGTGGTGAAGGGCCGGCCGGCATAGGGGCTGCGCATCGCGCCGATCCTCTCGGTAAGCGGGGAAGAAAAAATTACGCTACTACCAGTGTCGTAATTGGCACCCAGGCTACCCGCGGGCAACCCCTGGATCAAGAGCGCCGGCGCCGCGGCGGCGCCGGCCGCGAATCCGGCTACGACGTGCCGTTGTTTCCGTTGGCGCCGATGTAGCCGGAGAGCCCACCGGTGCCGCCCACGCCCCCGTTGACGCCGTTGCCGCCGTCGCCGCCGATACCGAAGAACGACGGGGTGTAGGTCCCGTTCTGGAACACTCCGGCGTTGCCGCCGTTGCCGCCGTCAGCCGTACCAACGCCGGTGCCCGCGTCACCGCCGTGGCCGCCCCCGGCGAAGAACCCGAGGCCGTCGCCGCCGTTTCCGCCCTGGCCGGGGGCGGTCCCGAGGCTCTCGCCGCCGTGTCCGCCCGCGCCGCCGACAGCGCTGACGAACGCGGCGCCCAAGCCGCCGTTGCCGGCGTTGCCGCCGGTGAGACCTTCGCCGCCCTGGCCGCCGTTGCCGCCGCCGGCGATGCCGGCGAGCGTGGCGCCGATGCCGCCGTCGCCGCCCTGTCCGCCGGTGCCGAGGACGGCCGCGCCGCCAACCCCGCCGTTGCCGCCCTGGGCGAAGCCCGCCCCGACGACGACCGGGGCGCCGGTCATGCCACCGGCGCCACCGACACCGCCGGTTCCGCCGGTGCCGGTCGCGGCGCCACCCGCGCCGCCCGCGCCGCCCTGGACGAGGTCGAATCCGACGAAACCGGCGGCGGCACCAGCGCCGCCGGCACCGCCCGCACCGCCCGTCCCCGTGGTGGCGGTTCCGCCGGCGCCGCCCGCGCCGCCGCTGGCGAAGTCGATCCCGAAGGGCAGGCGTGCCGCGCCGTCACCGCCCGCGCCCCCGATGCCGCCGTCACCGGTGCCGGTCGCGTTGCCGCCCGCGCCTCCGGCGCCGCCATTGCCGGTGAACAGGCCGATTCCGTTGCCGCCGGCACCACCGGTCCCGCCTCTTCCGGTGGTCGTGTCGCCGCCGGTCCCGCCGGTGCCGCCCATGCCCGCCAGGAAGCCGCCGTGGCCGCCGGCGCCGCCGTTCCCGCCGATCCCGGAGATTCCGGCGGCGCCGCCGCTTCCGCCGGGGCCACCCGCGCCGAGCAACAGCGCGTTGCCGCCGGTCCCGCCGATCGCGCCGGCGGTGGTGGCGGACCCGCCGGCGCCGCCGTTGCCCCACAGCCAGCCGCCGTTGCCGCCGGCGCCGCCGGCCAAAAGGGTCCCCGTGCCGCCGGAGCCACCGCTGCCGAACAGCCCTGCGGGCCCGCCGGCACCGCCCTGACCGGCCAGGTCGGTCGCGCCGTTGCCTCCGTTCCCCCAGAGGAGCCCGCCGGGACCGCCGTTGGCTTGAGTCAATGTTCCGCCTGCCACCCCGTTGGTGCCGTTGCCGATCAGCGGGCGCTGCAACAGCGCCTGGGTGGGTGCGTTGATCGCTCCCAACATCTCCTGCCCGAGGTTCTGCAGCGGCGCAGCATTGGCCGCCTCGGCGGCCGCATAGGCGTTGCCGGCGCCGCTGAGCGCCTGCACGAACTGCGCGTGGACCTCGGCCGCCTCAGCGCCGAGCATCTGGTATTCCTGCGCGTGGCCATTGAACAACGAGGCGACCGCAGCCGACACCTGGTCGGCGGCGGGAGCCGCCATCACGGCGGTCGGGCCCGCGGCGGCCGCGTTGGCTGCGTTGAGCACAGAACCGATTTGTGCCACGTCCGCCACCGCCGACGCCAACACGTCCGGCGCTGCGACTACGAAAGACATCTACACCTCCGGCGGTAGGTCTACCGTCCCCGGTAAATGGTAGGCGCATAACCGCGCGTTGCTGACACCACGTCAGTAACGCGCACCCGATGCCCCGCAGGCCGGCGCGCGCTTCGCTGCGGTGAGGGTCCGGCCATGATCGGTCGTAGTTGCCACGCGCCGGACCTGGCTGGCCCCGTCGGCGGCGACCGTACTAAAGTAGAACACGTTTCAATTTCGCCCGGCGTCCGAGGAGTTTGTATGCACACCGCCATCTGCGACGAACTCGGTATCGAGTTTCCGATCTTCGCGTTCACCCACTGCCGCGACGTGGTGGTCGCCGTCGGCAAGGCCGGCGGTTTCGGCGTGCTGGGCGCCGTCGGCTTCACACCCGAGCAGCTCGAGATCGAGCTCAACTGGATTGACGAGAACATCGGCGACCACCCCTACGGCGTCGACATCGTGATCCCGAACAAGTACGAGGGCATGGACTCGCATCTGTCCGCCGAGGAACTGGCCGAGACGCTGCGCAAGATGGTGCCCCAGGAGCACCTGGACTTCGGCAAGAAGATCCTCGCCGACCACGGCGTGCCGATCGAGGACAGCGACGGCGACAGCCTGCAGCTGCTCGGGTGGACCGAGGCGACCGCCACGCCGCAGGTCGAGGTGGCGCTCAAGCACCCGAAGGTGAAGATGATCGCCAACGCGCTCGGCACTCCCCCGGCCGACATGATCAAGCACATCCACGACGCGGGACTCAAGGTGGCGGCGTTGTGCGGCTCGCCCTCGCAGGCCCGCAAGCACGCCGACGCGGGCGTCGACATCATCATCGCCCAGGGCGGCGAGGCCGGCGGGCACTGCGGTGAGGTGGGTTCGATCGTGCTGTGGCCGCAGGTGGTCAAGGAGGTCGCACCCGTGCCGGTGCTGGCGGCCGGCGGCATCGGCAGCGGCCAGCAGATCGCGGCGGCTTTGGCGCTCGGCGCGCAGGGCGCGTGGACCGGCTCGCAGTGGCTGATGGTCGAGGAGTCCTCGAACACGCCCGTCCAGCAGGCGGCATACGTCAAGGCGGGCAGCCGCGACACCGTGCGCAGCAGGTCGTTCACCGGCAAACCGGCCCGCATGCTGCGCAACGACTGGACCGAGGCGTGGGAGGCGCCGGACAACCCGAAGCCGCTCGGCATGCCGCTGCAGTACATGGTCTCCGGCATGGCGGTGCGGGCCACGAACAGGTACCCGAACGAGAGCGTGGACGTCGCGTTCAACCCGGTCGGCCAGGTCGTCGGTCAGTTCACCAAGGTGGAGAAGACCGCGACCGTCATCGAGCGGTGGGTGCAGGAGTACCTCGAGGCGACCAACCGGCTCGACGAGCTCAACGAGGCGGCCGCCGTCTGAGGCGCGCCGAACGTGGTGGGTATGCGCGAATCTTGGTGCATACCAACCACGTTGGTCGACGGGGGCGTGGCAAGGGTTCGATGACGGGCTAGTCGTCCTCGTCGTCGTCGTCGCTGCCGGTGAACATTTCCCTGGTCCTGTCGACCGCGTACGTGCCGATGTCGATGGAGTTCTGGACGATGCCGCTGGCGCCGCCGGAGATGTCGCCCCGGATGATGTCGCTGGCGTGTTCGACGATGTCGGACGCCTTCTCGACCGCGTTGGTCGCGATGTCCCTGGCCGCGTCGACGGCGTCTTTGGGGTTGAAGCCCATCGGAGTCTCCTCATGGTTGCCGGACTTTGTTAAGACTCTAGACGCGGCGGGCAGGTCTGAAGTAGTTCACCAAAGTGCGCCAGTACTTTTCGGGGATCTCGGCGCCGGATCGCAGGATCCGCGCCAGCCCGGGTGCGGCGGTGACCGCGGGCCACGGGGAGCCCGGGGCGGGCGCGGGTGCGAAGAAGGAGCCGGTTCAGACGTACCCGGCCGAGCCCGCCCGATCGGAGGCCAGGACGACGCGCACCCAGCGCGGGATCGGCGGTTCGGCGGGCCCGCGGTCCGTGGGTCAGCCGGTCACGGTTCGGGCGGGAAGAACCCTGCCCCGGTGAACCATCCTTCCTGCCATCCCTGCGCACCCAGACACAGCATGGGAAGCCCCGCCTGCGACTGTGCCGCCGACTGCGGGCCCGGGCACTTGGCCCCGGCCTGCTGAACTCCGTACAGCGGGTAGGACATCACCCAGTAGCCGGTGGTCGCGGCCGGGAACTGGTTGGGCGGAGGGAAATGGCACGCCTCGGCCTGCCCGCTGGGGCCGCGCCCGAAGATGAAGCGCTCGTAGTTGTCGCAGGGCGCGCCGAGGGAGGCGTCGTAGTTCATCCCCGGCACGTCGCCGTCGTAATGCTGGTCGGCGGCCGCGCACGGCGCCAGACCGACCGCGCCGCCGGCGACCACAACGACGGTGAGTAGTTCGCGAATCATGCTCCACCCTCAGCTTCTGTAAGCCTTCGTGCCACCCGCTCCCGGCGATCCGCCGGTGACCTGCACAAAGCATATCCATTGGGCCGCGGGTCTCAAGGCGTTTCGGGTTCGGCGCCGCCGCCGGACGACCGCCGCGGGTGTGGACCAAGACGCCGCCCACCCACGATTCCGGGCCGGTGAACATGTTGCAGTTCTTCTCGGAGATATCGCGATGATGCTTCACAACGGGGGGTGGCAATGGTTTATTTGCACTGAAGGACGACTAGACGACTTCGTTTCGAGGAGTGGGCCCATGCCAACCGCCGAGCCAGCCGCCACCCCGGTCCCCAACCTGCCACCCGGCTTCGACTTCACCGATCCCGACATCCACGCGAAACGGCTGCCGGTGGAAGAGCTCGCCGAGTTGCGGCGGACCGCGCCGATCTGGTGGAACGAGCAGCCCATCGGTGCGGGCGGTTTCGACGACGGCGGCTTCTGGGTGGTCTCCAAACACAAGGACGTCAAGGAGATCTCGCTGCGCAGCGACGTCTTCTCCAGCCTGCAGAAGACGGCCCTGCCGCGCTACAAGGACGGCACGGTCGACGAGCAGGTCGAACGCGGCAAGTTCGTCCTGCTCAACATGGACGCGCCGCAGCACACCCGGCTGCGCAAGATCATCTCGCGGGCCTTCACCCCGCGGGCCATCGAGCGCCTGCGTGGCGACCTCGCCGAGCGCGCCCGGCGCATCGTCGAGGAAGCGGCAGCCCAGGGTCGCGGTGACTTCGTCGAACAGGTCTCGTGCGAGCTGCCGTTGCAGGCCATCGCCGGGCTGATGGGCGTGCCACAGGAAGAACGCAAAAAGCTCTTCCACTGGTCCAACGAGATGGTCGGCGACCAGGACCCCGAGTTCGCCAACAACGACGCCATCACCGCGTCCGTCGAGCTCATCATGTACGGCATGCAGATGGCCGCCGACCGGGCGAAGAACCCCGGCGAGGACCTCGTCACCAAGCTGGTCCAGGCCGACATCGACGGCCACAAGCTCTCCGACGACGAGTTCGGCTTCTTCGTCATCCTGCTCGCGGTCGCCGGAAACGAGACCACCCGCAACTCCATCACCCAGGGCATGATGGCCTTCACCGATTTTCCCGACCAGTGGGAGCTGTACAAGCGCGAGCGTCCGGCCACCGCAGCCGACGAGATCGTTCGGTGGGCCACCCCGGTCACATCGTTCCAGCGCACTGCCCTCGAGGACTACGAGCTGTCCGGCGTTCAGATCAAGAAAGGCCAGCGGGTGGTGATGGTCTACCGCTCGGCCAATTTCGACGAGGACGTCTTCGAGGACCCGTTCACCTTCAACATCCTGCGCGATCCCAACCCGCACGTGGGTTTCGGTGGCACCGGCGCCCATTACTGCATCGGGGCGAACCTGGCGCGCATGACCATCGACCTGATGTTCAACGCGATCGCCGACGGCATCCCGAACCTGGAGTCGATCGGCCAGCCTGAGCGGCTGCGGTCGGGCTGGCTCAACGGCATCAAGCACTGGCAGGTCGACTACCACACCGACGGGGCGGCGACACCGTCTGTGGCGCATTAGGCTAAGTGGGTGCCCACTCACCAAGCCGTCCAAATCCATTCTGCCGGTGGCTCCCTGGAGCTCGCCGCCGTCGAAACCCGAGCACCCGCCCGCGATGAGGTGCGCATAGCGGTCACCGCGTGCGGCATCTGCGGCACCGACCGAGCCTTCGTCCACGGCGGCTTCCCGAACATATCCTGGCCCCTGACTCCCGGTCATGAGATCGCCGGGAACATCGCCGAACTCGGCGCGGGTGTCGAGGATTTCGCGGTTGGCGAGCGGGTGGCGGTCGGTTGGTTCGGCGGCTGCTGCTACCGGTGCGACCAGTGTCGGAAAGGCCAGTTCATTCACTGCGAAAACGGCAAGGTCCCCAGCTGGCACTACCCCGGCGGTTACGCGGAGTCGGTGACGGTGCCGGCCAGCGCGCTGGCCCGGATTCCGGACGGGCTCACCGACGTGGAGGCCGCCCCGATGGGTTGCGCCGGTGTGACGACCTACAACGCGCTGCGCCACACCAAGGCGTTGCCGGGTGACCGGGTTGCGGTCCTGGGCGTCGGCGGTCTCGGCCACCTGGCGATTCAGTTCGCCCGGGCGATGGGCTTCGAGACTATCGCGATCAACCGCGGCACCGCCAAAGCCGAGGATGCGCGGAAGTTGGGGGCCCACCACTACGTCGGCTCGACCAGCGGCGACGTCGCCGAGGCGATGCGGGCGCTGGGCGGGGCGGCGGTCGTCCTGGCCACCGCCGGCAACTCGCAGGCCATGGCCGACACCGTCGGCGGGCTGTCGCCCCAGGGCGAACTGGTCACGCTCGGCGTGACCCCCGACCCCCTGCCGATCAGTCCCGTCCAGCTGATCAGCCCGGGGCTGCGCATCGTCGGGCATCCCTCGGGCACCGCCAAGGACGTCGAGGACACAATGCATTTCGCCGTGATGGCGGGCGTGCGCGCGTGGGTCGAGGAGCTGCCGCTGGCGCAGGCCGCGCAGGGCTACGCGGCGCTCGAGGAAGGCCGCGCCCACTACCGCACCGTCCTCACCATGTGACCAGGGGGCCGTCTGTGACCGACACCTGGGCGCTGGACGCCTCCGACGGTGAGTTGCTCATCCGCACCCGGGTCACCGGCCGGGCCGCGCGCATGGGCCACCGCCTCACGATCGCGATGACGCGATGGCACGCCACGGTGAGCTGGGCCGGGACCGAACCGGCGGGCCTGGAGTTGGTGGTCGAGACGGATTCCCTCGAGGTGCTGCGCGGCGAGGGCGGCGTCAAGGGGTTGTCCGCGCCGGAAAAGGCCCTGGCGCGGTCGAATGCGTTGAAGTCGTTGGATGCCGGCCGCTTCCCCGACATCCGCTTCGTCGCCGAGACGATTAACAAGACCGAGGGCGGGTATCGGATCATCGGGAAGCTGCACATTCGGGGGAAATCGCGCGAACACGCCGTCGACTTGCGAACAGAGGATCTCGGTGACACCTGGCGGATGTCGGCGGACACCGGCGTTCGCCAGTCCGACTACGGCGTCAAGCCCTATTCGCTGCTGATGGGCTCGGTGCAGGTCGCCGACGAGGTGACGCTGGCGTTCACCGCGGTGCACGCCAAAGGCGACTGACAGCTACCGCTCGTGTCCCCGGTTCACCGGAAGGGGCTCGATGCCAGGACTGGCCGAAGGCGTTGCGGTAGGCGGGTTTTGATGCCAGGCGGCCCACCGCATGGATCGCGGAGGGGCTGCTGGCGTTCCTGCCGCCAGAGGCCCAGGATCGCCTGCTGGACAACATCACCGAGCTCAGCGCCTCGGACAGCAGGCTGGCCGCCGAGATCTTCGCCAGCCCGCAGGGCGAGGCCGACGGTCCCGCCGTGGACCCGCTGCAAGCGGCGAGCGAGTGGTGGCGGGCACACGGGTTCGACATCGAGCTGGCCGATCTGCGGTATGACGTCGAACGCAACGACGTCGCGGCCTACCTCGGCGACCACGGCTGGGAGACCGGCTCGACGACGCTGAACCAGTTGCTGACCGTCAACGGACTGCCCGAGATCGCGGACACGCCGGCCAACGCGGCATTCCTGGACAACTACTACTGCACGGCGACCCGGCGCGGGTAGTCCCGGATCACGGTTGCTCGGCAGCGCCCGGCGCCGAGTCGCCCGCGTCGCCGGGGATGTGCTCGAGCACTCTGGCGAGGTAGGGCTGGCGGGTGTCGGGCGCCGATGGCTGTTCCTCGGGGGTGCGCGGCTGCACCGCTTCCGCGGCGGGTGTTTCGTCAGCGGGCGCCGACGCCGTGGCCTCCGGCGCCGGCGCGGGCGACACTGTGGCCTGCCGGGGCGGTGCGACGGCCGGTGCGACGGCCTGGGCCACCTGCGGTGCCCGGGAGTGCACCGCGTGCTTCGCCGAGGTGGCGTCGCCCTTCGGGGAGATCTCGATGCCCACGGCCAGCGACAGCGAGGCGACGAAGGTGACCGCGCCGGCGGACAGCGCGGTCACCGCGCCGGCATAGGACAGGCGCCGGGGCCGCGCGGGTGCAGCGCCCGGTTCGGGCGTGTGCACCACCAGTTGCTCATCGGTGAACTCGGTGCTGCGCGCCGCGGTCAGCGCCGCGCCCCGGGCCACTGTCACCTGGACCATGTTCTGGGCGAACACCGGGACCGGCAAAGCCTTTTCCAGCTCCCACGAGAAATCCTGGATGTCGCTGTCGGCGCCGACGACGACCACTCCCCCGGGACGCCAGCCGTTGCGCTCGAACATCCCGGTCAGCCACGACGTGAGGCCGTCGAAGCCGCCGCTCAAGTGCTTGACGGCAGTCTGCGTCGCGCCGTTGTGGGTGTGGACCATGACGACGGTGGCGAAGTCGTGCTCGAGGATGCAGACCACGGTCTGTTCGAAACCGATGACGGGCGCGATGGCCCGAGCCAGCGTCTCGACCGCCTCGAGCAATCGGACCGGGACGATGTTGTCGAAACCCGCGTCGGTCAGCGCCTCCATCAGCAGCGCGGCCTGCGCGGCAGCCTCGTCGGTCCACGTCACGCCGACGACTCGCACCCGCTGATCGTTCGCGGCCGCCATGGCCTCCACCCGCAGTACCTCACCGGTGACCTGCTCGGCCGTGCCCACTGCGGGCACCCCGCCGCCGGCATGCAGCGGCATCTCGCGGTGGTCCAGAATGGTGCCGTCGGCATCGTGCCCCTCGGCGAGGACCCACCCGACGGCGGTCGACGTCACCGACAGTCCCAGTACCGTGTCCAAATTCGCACCTCAATCATTTGACCGCCGACGCCCTCGGTCTCACCGTCGCGCACCATGAAACCGCTGGTGCGGTAGATCGTGAGAGCCGGAACGGACCGGGAAGCGTGGTCTCCATCGGCGTGCTCCGTGAGAGCCTACGCTTGCCGTCCACCGCTGAGTGCTCCGGTCCGCAATCCCGCGCCCAATTCACAGACGCCAGCCAGCGGGCCGCCGAATCATGCCACACCCGACGCCGCGGAGCAGCACCCGCACGGCGTTGTTCGCCCCGAAACCGGCCGCGGCGTCTCATCGCCGGCTTTCCCCGCAGCGGGAATCTGGACATGTCAATGGATGTCTTAGTCGCTGCGGGAACGGTCCGGCGAATCGCATCTGCCACCGCGCCCACCTGCGCTGTTGCCGCGCCGATCGCCGTACGGGGAACCGGAATGATCCCAGCGCGCTCCGCCCTGGCGCGCGTAATCCGCAGCGAATAGCGCAACACAATTGAGACGAGGCCGCGTCCTGATCGACATTCGGCCGCTAACCACGGTAAATTCCAGCGAAGACACGCGACGACATACGACTAAGGGGCAGGTATGACAGACGTGAGCGACAAGATCCGGGCTTGGGGGCGTCGGCTAATGGTCGGTGCGGCGGCGGCCACGGCTTTGCCCGGCCTGATCGGTCTTGCCGGGGGCGCGGCGACGGCGGGGGCGTTCTCGCGCCCCGGTCTACCCGTCGAGTATCTCCAGGTGCCGTCGCCGTCGATGGGCCGCGACATCAAGGTGCAGTTTCAGAGCGGCGGAAACGGCTCCCCGGCTGTCTACCTGCTCGACGGGCTGCGGGCCCAGGACGACTACAACGGTTGGGACATCAACACCCCGGCGTTCGAGTGGTACTACAAGTCCGGTCTTTCCGTGATCATGCCCGTGGGTGGGCAGTCCAGCTTCTACACCAACTGGTACCAGCCGGCCTGCGGTCACGACGGTTGCAAGACCTACAAGTGGGAGACCTTCCTGACCAGCGAGCTTCCGCAGTGGCTGTCGTCGAATCGCAGCGTCAAGCCCACCGGTAGCGCCGCGGTCGGCATCTCGATGTCCGGCTCGTCCGCGATGATCCTGGCGGTGTATCACCCGCAGCAGTTCATCTACGCCGGCTCGCTGTCGGCGCTGCTGGACCCCTCCAGCGGGATGGGCCCGAGCCTGATCGGCCTGGCCATGGGTGACGCGGGCGGTTACAAGGCCGACGACATGTGGGGACCGTCGAGCGACCCGGCCTGGCAGCGCAACGACCCCACCGTCCAGATCCCGACGCTGGTCGCCAACAACACCCGCCTGTGGGTCTACTGCGGTAACGGCACCCCGTCGGAGCTGGGCGGGGCCAACATGCCTGCCGAGTTCCTGGAGAACTTCGTGCGCAGCAGCAACCTGAAGTTCCAGGACGCCTACAACGCGGCCGGCGGCCACAACGCGGTGTTCAACTTCGACCAGAACGGCACCCACAGCTGGGAGTACTGGGGCGCCCAGCTCAACGCCATGAAGCCCGACCTGCAGAGCACCCTGGGCGCCACCCCCGGGGGCGGCGAATAAACCCGCCCTGCTGACGTTCCGCTGCTGCGCCCGACGATTCCGTCGGGCGCAGCAGCGCGTCGAAGGCCCATGGCCGGTTGTCAGCGCTTCTTCGCGAACCGGTCGGTGACATCGGTCCACGCCGTCGCGTCGCCGGTGTGATCGTTCATGTTCCGGCACTGACCGTAGACGCGGACGATGCCCAGCCCCGGATCCTCGTCCTGGCGGTAGATGACCGCCGTGACGGCGTCCTTGGAGAGCGTCGTGCCCAGGGCGTGATCGTTGGCCGGTTGGCCCTCGGCCCAGCCGCGGGCGGCGAGCGCGCGCAGGATCGCCGGGAAATAGCTGAAACTCCGGGCACCGGCCGGCAGCGCGAAGGTCAGGTAGATGGCGCCCTGATACGGGGGGTCGTACCGGTTCTTGCAGGACATCAGGGAGTAGCCGGCCGACGAGGTGTCCAGCTGGGCGACGCTGACGATCTCTCTGGCCGCGTTGAGCACCTGGGACTCGGCCTGCTCGTCGCCGATCGGGTCGGCCGGATGGTCGAGGAGGTCGGCGGGCGTGGAATGCAGCCTGTCCACCGCCACGAAGACCCCGCCCAGCGTCAGCGAGGTGGCGAGCACGGCAGCCGTCAATGCGCGAACCTGCGTCGGGCGCAGCCATCGCGGTGGTGTCCCCTGACTTGTGGGGCGACGGTCGTAGGCGGTCTGGCTCATCGGGGTGTCTGAGTTTGTCTGGGGCCAGGCTAGCCAACTTCGACCGGTGCGGTCCGGTGTCGGTCCACAATCGTGGTCATGACCGTTGTCGGCGGGCAACCCCGCGGTCGCCGGCTGTGCGCCGTGCTCGTCACGCTGGTCGGCACGTCGTTTGTGCCGCACGCGGGGGCCGGCGCCGACGGCCCGCTCGTCGAGCTGGTCGGTGCCGCCGCGCGCCGGCTGGGTCTCGACGAGCCGGTGGCGGCCTTCGAGTGGAAGACCGGCGGAGCCGTCGAGGACCCCGCCCGTGTCCGGCAGGAACTCGACGCGCTGGGCGCGCAGGCGAGCGTCCGGAACATCGACGCCGGTTACGTCGCCCGCATCTTCGGCGATCAGGTCAACGCGACCGAGGCGATCGAATACAGCCGCTTCGCGCAGTGGAAGCTGGACCCCGACAGCGCACCGGCCGATGCGACGGACCTCTCGGCGTCGCGGTCGGCGATCGATGCGCTCATCGAGACGATGCCGAGTCAGGTCGTGGCCAACTGGGACGTGCTGCACTCGCCGGCCTGTGCCGGGCGGCTCGACGCCGCCAGGACTGACGTCGCGCGGCCGCTGGACGGCCTCTACCGGCAAGCCCTCTCGGCGGCCACGCGATCATATTGCCAGCGATAGTTTAGTTTTTTCTCACGGAATTCTAAAAATCCGATTTGACTTGTCGGTAGGGCGATTTCCGCAGATAGACGGCATATCTCGCGTCATTTTCAAATGGGTAACGCTTTGGACACGCCCGCCGAAATGCTGGGCATGAAAAAACCCGGCAAACTTCGCGTCAACGCCCTGACGGTCGGCGGGTTCGTCGCAACGTGGCTCACCTCATCCCTCGGCGTGGCCCACGCCGCACCCCTGGAGCCCAACTGGGACGCGATCGCGCAGTGCGAGTCCGGCGGCAATTGGCACGCCAACACCGGAAACGGCGAATACGGTGGACTGCAGTTCAAGCCGAGCACCTGGGCCCGCTACGGCGGTGTCGGTAACCCGGCGGCCGCGTCGCGGGCGGAACAAATCGCCGTGGCCGAACGGGTTTTCGCCGAAGAGGGTGTCGAGCCCTGGCCGAAGTGCGGCGCCGAATCGGGCCTGCCGATCGCGTGGTACTCGCACCCGGCGCAGGGCATCAAGCAGATCATCAACGGCCTGATCCAGCTCGCCGCGCCGCACTAGTGGGCGGCGCGCGCCCCTCGAGGTCTAGGAGCGGGCGCGGAGCTGTGTTTTGATCAGGCGATGGAAGGTTCTGCGACGGTTCACATGAGTGCGCCCGCGAACAAGGTCTGGGATGTGATCGCGGACGTGCGCAACATCGGGCGGTTCTCCCCGGAGGTCTTCGAGGCCGAATGGCTGGGCGGTGCCACCGGCCCCGCGCTCGGCGCCAAATTCCGTGGTCACGTCCGGCGCAACGAAATCGGTCCGGTGTATTGGACGACGTGCAAAGTCACCGCCTGCGAACCCGGCCGCGAGTTCGGGTTCGCGGTGCTCGTCGGTGACAGGGCGGTGAACAACTGGCACTACCGGCTGGCGCCCAGCGAAGGCGGCACCGACGTCACCGAGTCGTTTCGGCTGAACTCCTCCCCGTTGCTGGCCGTCTACTGGCTGTTCGGCGGCTTCTTGCGCAAGCGGCGCAACATCCGCGACATGACCAAGACCCTCAACCGCATCAAAGATGTGGTCGAGGCAGGCTGACTTGAGATCGGTTCTCATCACCGGCGCGGCCAGCGGCATGGGCCGCGAGGGGGTCAGGCTGTTCCACGCCAACGGCTGGCGGGTCGGTGCCGTGGACCGCAACGCCGAGGGCCTGGCGACCCTGGAGCGCGAACTGCGCGGTGATCGGCTGTGGACTCGCGCCGCCGACGTGACGGACAAAGCGGCGCTGGAGGGGGCCCTGGGCGACTTCTGTGCCGGTAATACCGGCGGCGGCCTGGACATGATGTGGAACAACGCCGGCATCGGCGAGACCGGCTGGTTCGAGGATGTGCCCTACGAGGCGGCGATGCGCGTCGTCGAGGTGAACTTCAAGGCGGTGCTGACCGGCGCCTATGCCGCGTTGCCCTACCTGAAGAAGACCCCGGGCAGCCTGATGTTCTCGACGTCGTCGTCCTCGGCCACTTACGGCATGCCGCGCCTGGCCGTGTACTCCTCGACCAAGCACGCGGTCAAGGGGCTGACCGAGGCGCTGAGCGTCGAATGGCAGCGGCACGGGGTGTGGGTCGCCGACGTGCTGCCCGGACTGATCGACACGGCCATCCTGACCACGACCACCGATCACTCCGCCGACGCCGGCGCCGGCGCGACGTCGGCCGAGGACGTGCGGGCCCGCGCGCCCAAGAAGGGCATGTTCCGGCTGATGCCGGCGAGCAGCGTCGCGCAGGTGGCCTGGCGGGCCTACCAGCACCCGACCCGATTGCACTGGTACGCGCCCAGGAGCATCCGGATGATCGACCTGCTCAAGGGCCTGAGCCCGGAATTCGTGCGGGGCCGTATCCTCAAATCCCTACCCGCGCTGATGCCCGAGCGGCAGTAACGGAGGTCAAGCCGTGCCGAACCGGTTGCTCGCGGTCGCTGGTGTGGTGGTGGCGGCTGGTGTCGCGGGGTGCGCCCAGCCCCAGACCATGCCGCGCAAGGCCGCCCATCTGACCATCGACGGCGCCACCCATGCGACCCGCCCCGCGGCGTGCAGCCAGGAGCAGGCGTACCGCACCATCGACATCCGCGACCGCGGCGGTCGCGTCGAGGCGGTGGTGCTGCTCAGCGGGGCCCGGGCGATCCCGCAGTGGGTGAAGATCCGTGACGTCGACGGCTTCACCGGCAGCTACTGGGAAGGCGGCGTGGGCGAGGCGCACGCCGACATCGCCAACGACGCCTACACCATCAGCGGCAACGCCTACGGCATCAGCAGCAGCAACCCCAACAAGGTGGTGACCACCGACTTCAAGATCGCCGCCGAGTGCTGAGGCCCCCGGCGGAAGCGGCCTAGGCTGGTCCGATGGTGCGTCCTGAAAGTTGGATTGGACTAGCGGGTGGAAGTCCCGTCCCGGTAGGTACCGGAGCGCCGGGTAGCAGGCCCCGGTTCGTTGGAGAGATCTGGCGGGCTGAGCGGGGTGTCGAGAGCCTCTTTGGAGGGAGCAAGTGTGCGGGCCGTAGCGTTAAGCGAACTCTGCAGCCTCGTCACAACCACAATGGGAGAGCCGAGCCGCTCATTTCACGGCGAAGGCCATGTCCGGCGAGCCCTGGTCCGGGGTCAGCTTGTCGGGTCTTCCCGGGGTATGGGTGGCGGCACGTGCACATAGTCTGGTTCGGAACAGGAGAGACCCGTCTGCCTGGCCTTCGTCGGGCAAAGACCAGGGGTATAAGCCGATGGTGAAATCCTTTGGAGGGCAGCGGGAGTCCGATGGGGTCGTAGTACCGCGGATCGGCGTGCAACATAACGCGCCGGGAGGGAAGGGCCCCGACTTTGATCATGCGCGTGAAGTGGGTAAGCGTGAGGGCATGGCCGGGTCTGCCCGGTCCAACTACCCCGGTGGGCTATCGCCTGTCGTAGCCGACGAGGAGCCGTTGAGTTGCTCGCCGGTGAAAGTGCGACAACTGCAACGCACGCTATGGGCTGCGGCCAAGCAGTCGAAGGGTCGGCGTTTCCACGTCCTGTATGACCGTATCTGTCGGGGTGACGTCCTGGTGGAGGCGTGGGAACGAGTGCGCAAGAACAGGGGTGCGGCCGGGATGGATCGTGTCACTCTGGTCGCGGTGGAGGATTACGGCGTGGACCGCATGTTGCGTGAGTTGCGCCATGACCTTTGCGAGGGTGTGTATCGTCCCGCGCCAGCCAGGCGTGTGGAGATTCCGAAACCACGAGGTGGTGTGCGGCCGTTGGGGATTCCCACGGTGCGAGACCGGGTGGCTCAGGCGGCGGCCAAGCTGGTGTTGGAACCGATTTTCGAGGCGGACTTTCTGTCGTGCTCGTATGGGTTTCGGCCGAAGCGGTCGGCGACGATGGCGATGGAGCGGTTGCGTACCGGGTTCATCGAGGGTCATCGGTTCGTGGTCGAGTTCGACATCGCCAATTTCTTCGGCGAGATCGACCACGAACGCCTGCTTGAGTTGGTGGGCAGGCGGGTCTCGGATCGCAGAATACTCAAACTGCTGCGTTTGTGGCTGCAAGCAGGGGTGTTGGTCGACGGGGTGGTGACGCGGACGGTCGCGGGCACCCCGCAGGGCGGGGTCATCTCCCCGCTGCTGGCTAACGTCTTCCTGCACGTGCTCGACACTGAACTGTCCGCCCGCGGGGTGGGTGAGTTGGTGCGCTACGCCGATGACGGTGTGGTGCTGTGCCGATCGCAGGCACAGGCGAATGTGGCTCTGGAAGCGGTGGGAGAGATCCTGGCGTCGTTGGGGTTGCGGCTGCATCCGGAGAAGACGAAGGTGGTCGATCTGCGTGAGGGTCGTGAGGGCCTGGATTTTCTGGGTTGTCATTTCCGGGCGCGCATGTCGGGGCGGTTGTGGGAGCAGCAGCGCATTGTGCGCTACTACCTGCACCGTTGGCCCAGCCAAACGGCGATGGTGCGGCTGCGGACGAAAGTTCGTGAGCGTACCGGTCGTCACCGGGTCGGAGCCGATATTCGCGATGTGATCGCGGATCTCAATCCGATCTTGCACGGCTGGGGCAACTACTTTCGGACCGGTAACGCCGCCGAGAAGTTCCGTCAGATCGACTGGTATGTGAATAGTCGGCTGTTCCGCTTGATGGTTAAGAAGCGGGGCCGCAACCTACGCGCAGGCCAGGCCGATCAGTGGACCGAAGCGTGGTTCAACGGGCACGGCCTGCACCGGCTTCGTGGCACTATCCGCTACCCGAAGGCTGCGTAACCATGTCAAGAAGATCATCGGTAAGCCGTGTGCGGGAAAACCGCATGCACGGATTGAAAGGGGGATGGGGAAACGGGTCTGCTCTGCGGACACCGCGCCCCTGACTACCAATGAAGGAAAGACTGCACTGGCTCGCGATGCACGGGTTCGTCCGGGGCGTCGCGGCGATCGGGGCCCGGCGGGGCGACTTGCAGGCCCGGCTGATCGCCGATCCGTCGGTGGCCGCGGACCCGGTGGCCTTCTACGACGAACTGCGTGCCTTGGGGCCCTTGGCGAAAGGTCAAGTCAACTATCTGACCACCGATTACTCGCTGGCCCAGGAGTTGCTGCGCTCCGACGACTTCCGCGTGGTCAACATGGGGTCGAATCTGCCGGGGCCGCTGCGGTGGTTGGAGCGCCGCACCCGCGACGACCGGTTGCACCCGCTGCGCGCGCCGTCGTTGCTGGCCGTCGAGCCGCCGGACCACACCCGTTACCGCAAGACGGTGTCGGCGGTGTTCACGGCCAGGGCGGTCGCGGCCCTGCGCGATCGGGTCGAGCAGACCGCCGCCGGACTGCTGGACCAGCTGGAGCGGAGGTCGGGAACCTCCGGGGTGGTCGACGTCGTCGGGCGGTACTGCTCGCAGCTTCCGGTCGCCATCATCAGCGACATCCTGGGTGTGCCCGAGCAGGACCGGCGTCGCGTCCTGGAATTCGGTGAGCTGGCGGCGCCGAGCCTGGACATCGGCTTGCCGTGGCGGCAGTACCGCAGCGTGCAGGACGGCATCGCCGGATTTCACTCCTGGCTCGCCGGCCACCTGCGGCAGCTGCGCCGGGCGCCCAGCGACAACTTGATGAGCCAGCTGATCCAGATGGCCGAAAGTGGTTCTACCGAAACGTATTTGAGTGAACTCGAGCTTCAGGCGATCGCCGGGCTGGTGCTGGCCGCCGGATTCGAGACGACGGTCAACCTGCTGGGCAACGGCATCCGCATGCTGCTGGACGCGCCGCAGCACCTGGACACGCTGCGGCAGCAACCGGAGCTGTGGCCCAACGCCGTCGAGGAGATTCTGCGGCTGGACTCCCCGGTGCAGCTCACCGCGCGGGTGGCGCTCGACGACGTCGAGGTGGCGGGAACGCCGATCCCCCGCGGCGGGCTGGTCGTCGTGTACCTGGCCGCGGCCAACCGCGATCCCGCGGTCTTCACCGACCCGCACCGCTTCGACATCCAGCGGCCCAACGCCGGAAAGCATCTCGCGTTCTCCGGGGGCCGGCACTTCTGCCTGGGCGCCGCCCTGGCGCGCGCCGAGGGCGAGGTCGGGTTGCGGACATTTTTCGAGCGCTTCCCCGAGGTGCGGGCCGCGGGCGCCGGCAGCAGGCGCGACACGCGGGTGCTGCGGGGCTGGTCGACGCTGCCGGTGGCCCTGGGCCCGGCACACTCGATGGCCGGGGTCGACAACTGATCGTTGACACCCGCTCCGCGAGCGGGTGTGATGACGGCTGTGACAATCGAATCCACGAGCACGGTCCGCGACGTCGTCCTCGGGCTATGGCAGGCACTTTCGCGGCGGGACTGGGACGCGGTCAAGACCTTTTTGTCCGACGACTGCCTCTACGTCGACATGCCGGTGCCCGCGCTGGCCGCCCGCGGTCCCGAGGACATCGTGAAGCGGCTGAAGATGGGGCTCGAACCGCTGGCCGGCTACGAGAACCACGACGGCGTGCTGGTGTGCGACGGTTCCGACGTCCTCTACGGGCATTCGGAGACTTGGACTTTCGCGACCAGAGAGCAGGGCGTTCTGCGGTTCGTCACGGTGCACAAGGTCGAGGACGGCAAAATCACGGTCTGGAAAGACTACTGGGACATGAACTCCCTGGTGGCCTTCGCTCCCCCGAACCACTTCGAGAACCTGGCGAATGCGGACACCAGCTGGGTGTTCGACGCGTCGGCACTCGTGTGAGCTGACACCTGCGCGACTCTGGAACGCCCGAGTGCGTCCGGTCGTGCCCCGCCACCGGCGCGGCGAGCGGCGCGGGCGGGGTTTCCTATGAGCCTCACATGAGGTCGCGCATTCCACCGCGCTGACACACCGGCGCCGTCTTACGATCCTTTCCGACCGCCAACGGAAGGAGCACGGAGTGTTGATATTCCGCCATCTCATGGCAGCAGTGGGCGCAGTTGCCGCGATCGCCGGCCTCGGAGTGTCTGCCGCACCCGCGGCCCAGGCCGACCCGCCGTACAAGAATTGCTCGCAGGCGCATGCGGACGGGCGCTACAACATCCCGAGGGGGGATGCGGCCTACGCTCCGAAGCTTGACCGCGACAACGACGGACTTGCGTGCGAACCTTATTGATGGCGGGTCCAGGTCCGGTGGGTGTGCTCTCGGCTCGCAGACGCCGGACGCCACGAACGGTGGCACACTCGGAAGGCACCGAGTTGCCGAGTGTGGGCGACGGCCTGCTTTGTCACCGCGCAGCATCCGGGCGGGCGCAACGATCCCACGCCTGAAGCGGTGCGCAACGCCGCGGTAGCGCCTCCACCCTTGTCGCCGTTGCGAAGAAATACGCTAGTCAGATCCTCGCCGCACAGGGTGTGCGAACAGGAGAAGACGATGACCACCACCAGCGATGACGACGATCAGCCCGCGACGGCCGCAGGGCCATGCGACGATGCGACGGCCGTGCCCGCAGCCGGCCAGGCGGCGCCCGATTTGGCGTGGTCGCAGGAAGATCCCGAGACGGAGCCGCTGAACCGCCCGTGGCGTTCGGTCTGGACTCTGGCCGGTGTCGCCGTGGTGTGTGCGGTGGTGGCCGCGGTCCTGATCGCCGGTCTGGGCTTGGCAGGCGACAGAGGTGCCCGCGAGGAGTCGGCCCGCCCCGGGAAGGCCGAGGCGACCGCACCGCCGTCGCCGGCTGGGTTCGCCGGGCCTTCGTCGTCCCCCGGTTCGCCGTTGCCTTTCGCCCCGGCGGCGCCGGCGCAGTCGGAGGACGCCGCGGCAGCGGCGGCAGAACTCGCCACTCTGGCGATCAAGGGCCGCGCGCCGAAGACCGGATATGACCGCGGCCTGTTCGGCGATGCCTGGACTGACGACGTGACGGTGACCGGCGGGCATAACGGCTGCGACACCCGCGACGACATCCTCGCGCGCGACCTCGCTGACATCGTCCGCAATGGCGACTGCACGGTGATTTCCGGTGTGTTGCACGACCCCTACAGCGGCACCACGGTCGAGTTTCGCCGTGGCCGGGGCACCTCGTCGCTGGTGCCGGTCGACCATGTGGTCGCGTTGTTGGACGCATGGCAGAAGGGTGCGCAGCAGTGGGATGCCGTCAAGCGGCGCAACTTCGCCAACGACCCGATCAATCTGCAGGCCACCACCCGGGCGATGAACGAGCAGAAGGGCGCCGGCGACGCTGCAACGTGGTTGCCGCCCAACAAGTCCTACCGCTGCACCTATGTCACCCGCATCGTCGACGTCAAGGCCGCCTACGGGTTGTGGGTGACCCAGGCCGAACACGATGCGATCGCTCGAACCCTGACGAATTTTGGGGCACCCGCCGCGGCTCCCGGGCAGCCGCCGACGGACCCCGGCGCTGAATATGTTCCGCCCCCTCCAGCGCCGGCACCCGATAACGGGTTGTCGGTGTACTACCCGAACTGCAAGGCAGCACGGGCCGCGGGTGCGGCGCCGATCTATGTCGGACAGCCCGGATATCGACCTGGGCTTGACCGCGACGGCGACGGTGTCGCCTGCGAGTAATCCCAGCCTCGGATCGTGCTGTGCCCCGCCCTAGCGGATCCCGTCGGGCACTCCCGCCGTCATCGACGTAGCCGCGCATCCATACTGGTTGGGGACCGGATACGACTCATTCCCTTGTGAAGCAGGGCAATCCGTTCACTCAATGCCTCGGTCCCACGTCCTGGCCGACCGGGGTTGCATGCCGCCCGAACTCAGGGGCTTTTGCCTGCGACGACGCTTTTTCCATCAACAGCCTGCCCGAAGAGTTTCAGCACGGCGACCAGTCCGTGGGGGCGGGGCTCCAGCGGACTCATGCGGCTTCGGTGAGCCGCACGCCGTGGGGCTATGTTCTCTGTAGCGAAAGGGGACGAATCATGACGGCCGACAACCGGATATCGACGGCGAGCAGCGTCAGGGTGCAGCGCGGATGATCGAGTTCACCCTGACCCCGGACCTCGACGGCGCCGATCGAGACCGTGTTCGACGCCCTGACCGACCACCGCGGGATCGCGGACTACCTGTGGGCATGCCGGCGCAGCACCCTCGATCGCGAGGGCACCCCCGCACCCAACGGTGTCGGCGCGATCAGGCGTCTGGTGGTGATCGGACCCCCGTTCGTCGAGGAGATCATCGAGTACGAGCGACCCACCCGCTACGCGTACAAGATGCTCTCGGGCGCACCGACCCGGGATCACGTCGGCACGGTCCAACTGCGTGAGACGGGGGCCGGGACCGAGGTCAGCTGGCACCTGCGCTCAACGCTGAAGATCCCCGGCGCCGATCGGCTGATGCTGCCGGTGTTCAAGAAGGTCATCGACGAACTCCTCAAAGGCGGCATCGCCGCCGCCGAACGCCGCGCCTGAACGCGATGGCTCCGGCCCGTCGTCGGCTCCTCGGTGTTGCGCGTCACTGATCTTGGACATGGTGGCGTCATTCCTGTTGAGGCTGGTTCGGGTGTGAAATAGCCCCGCTCAATCGTGTCGAGCGGGGCTGTCGGTGGTCGTGATGTCGCGGCGGTGCTCAGGGTGTCGCGGGCTGGATGTCGTGGTTGGTTTCGGTGATCGCCGATCGTGCGCTGGACTCGTCGACGAGGTTTTTGCCTGCGGCGCAGGCGGCGATGAGCGCGGCGATGGCGAGCCGGTTGACACCGCGGGGCTTGCCGCGACCGGAGTCGTGGATCAGGGCGAGGGCATCGTCGGTGAACAGCGGGTCGGATCGGCCGGCGAGCTGTAGGTGGTGGCGGATGTATCCGGCGGTCTCCTCGCTGGTCATGCCGGTCATGGTGCGGCGCACGGTGATGCGTTGTTCCAGGGCGGCCAAGATGCCCAGGGACATTTTGGCGGCGAGTGTGGGTTGGCCGAGAAGTATTGTGGCGAACGGTGATTCGGTGTCGAGACGGTGATTGATGAGCAGCCGCAGCGCTTCGAGGGCGTCGTGGGAAAGCAGGTGGGCCTCGTCGATGCACAAGATGGGGACGCGGCCGCGTTCGGCGGCTTCGGCGGCCAGCGCATCGCGGGCTTGGGGAACCAGGGCGGCGTTGTGGAAGCTGGGCCGGCAGCCCAGCGCGGTCACGATGTGGTGGTAGATGCCGCGGGCGGCGACGGTGGGGTCGGGGATGTAGATCAGGTGGTGACGTGCCGGTTCGGCGCGCTCGATCGCGGCGCGGGCGGCGACGGTCTTGCCGACACCGACTTCGCCGGTGATCACGGTGATACCGCGGGTGGCGATGCCGTAGCCGATGCGGGCGGCGGCCTGGGAGTGGTCGGCACTGGGAAACAGCATGCCCGGCGCCAGGGCGCGGCCGAAGGGCATGGTCGTCAAACCGAAATAGGATTGGATCTTGTCGAGCATGATGGTCCGTTCCCCGTGGGCTCGCCACGGTGGTCGAGGTGGATAGCGTTGCTGCTTAAGGGTTTTGCGGTCCGGTTTGGTCGTGGCGGGGTGCTTGGATGTCGCTGTCGGCCAGGGCGAGATAGTTGATCGCCTGACCCACATCGGCTTGATGTGCCTGCTCCAGCAGGTGCAGGTAGTCGATGCCGGTGGCTTGCACCGGTGCGGGGATGTCGGGTTTGACCGCGGGGTGGGTGTGGCGGCCGATGGTGTGCGGAATGGCCCGGCCCATCGCCTTGCCCTGGTATTCGATGTCGATGACGGTCAGGTCGAACGGGGTGAACAGCAGATCCACGACACGGCCGACCAGGGCGGGGTCGAGCTCATAGCGGTTGCCGTGCAACGACACCGTGGCGGTGGCGGTGACCCTGCGCTGCTCGCGCCACAAAAACGCGCGCCGCAAAAGCCCCGCGTCCGGGCGCGGCGCCGGGGTGCGGCCCTGGGCGTGATAGCGCGCCAGCGGGGTGGCGCCGGTTTCTGAATGCACGCTGCGGTGGTAGTGCTGGTGGCACCAGGCGGTGAACAACCGGTTCAGCTCCTCGAGCGAGGCCACCTCCCCGGCGGCCTCGATCTCGACCAGGAACTGGTCGCGCACGGTGCGGTTCCAGCGTTCTATTTTGCCCCGCCCTTGCGGTTTTCCGGGCCGGCTGTGCACCAGCGCGATGTCGAGCACCGCCGCCGACCAGGCCAGCTGACCGCTGACGTAGGCAGCTCCGTTGTCGCAGTACAGTTTTCGCGGGCAGCCGTGGGTTTTGACCGCGTCGTGCAGCGCGGCCTGCATGCCCAGGGTGTCCTCGCCGTGGCCCCACCGGTGCCCGGGCACGTAGCGGGAGTGGTCGTCAAGCAGCGCGAACAACACCGCCCGGCGGCCGGCGACGATCGGGCCGTGCAGCCCGTCGCTGATCCACATCTGGTCGGGCGCCTCGGCCTCGAATCGGCCGAACGCGGCCGGCGGGTTGCCGTCCGGGCGGGTGTTGAGCTCGAGCCGGGCGAAGTGGCGTTGCAAAGTGCGCGCCGAGGGCGCCCACCCCTGCTCGGCCTCCACGATGCGGGCGATGTGGGCCGCAGTACGGGCGGGGTGTTCGCGCTTGAGCCGCGCCGCGAGCTCCAACACCTCGGCGTCGGTGCGCGGGGCCACCTGGCGTTCGGGCGGGATCAGCGCGTCGAACCCGCCGGCCCGCCACGCCCTAATCCAGCGGTCCAGGCTGGCGCGGGACACCGTCACCGGCTCACCGGATGGGCCCAGATGCACCTGGGCGGCCAGCTCCCGCACCAGCCGACCCCGCTCGGTCGCTGACAGGCCCGGATCGGCCAGCGGCCTAATCAGCGCATACCGGTACAGCGCGATATCGCGCGCCCGCTCGGCCCGCGACTTCTTCTTCGACATCTATTGGCACCTCAACGCTTCCCACGGTCGACGGCAGTGACGCGCTCGACCCTGACGCGCCGAGGCGGCCGTTCACAGACGCGGGCTCATGTTGATCGACAACGCCGCCACCGCCGGCGGCCCCGACCCCAACAGCCAGCCACCCGAGCACGCCGCCACCAGCTCGGCCGCCGACACCTCGAACACGGCCGAACCGGCCACCCGGCGCACCGCCGCGCACGCCACACCGATCTGGGCGACCGCATCGGCGACCGGGCTTGCCGCAGGAGCCAGACGATCCATGTCGGCGCCGGTATTGGCGTGGCGTTCCAGCCGGGCGAACCCGACCCGGATCGACTCGGCATGCACGCAAAACCGCGACAGCCAGCCCCGAACCGTGGAGGCCGGGCGACCCGCCGCCGCGCAGATCCGCCGCCACCCCCAACCCGCCGCCCGGGCCAGCAGCGCCGCCCAAATCACCGAAACCGCGTCGACCCGCCGGCCCAGACAGAACCGGGGTAGCAGCACGTGTGAGCGGCCACAGCCCGCCGCGCTCGAACAGATCGCCCGCCGCGGCCAGATCCGCTCCACCACCGCCGTCGCACGACGCACAAACCGCGGCGCGGCGTGCCCCCACGGCGCCAACCGCTGCCCGCACCGCGGGCAGCTCAGCACGCCCGAGCGCAACTGACGTTCAACAACAACAGGATCGACACCTACACTGAGCAACGACGCCTCCGGGCGTTCGGACGGCCCTTCCCAGTAGCCCAGTCAAAGCACGTGGGAAGGGCCGTCGACTTTCAAGATCACCCGGACCCTAAACCGACCGTCCTCACCGTGACAGCACCACCCACAACCCGCCCGCCGGTCGGCGTCACGCCCAGCCCGTCCTCAACCCACATGACGCACCACCACCCCGCCGTGCTCACCCAAAGAGTCGCGCCACACTCGGATCGACGCGCAGCGGCGTTGTGTGAATCCTGCACTTGCTCGGACCTTTGTCCGAACTGCTCGTCGATTCGGGTGCCCCGTCGCGCGTGACGCCGGGCCAGTCTGCGGTGAGTGCATCGTCGGCCATCTCGGGTTCCCCTATCTGTCGTCGTACCGCGGGCGGTAGGCGTCCACGGTGTCCCACACCGCCCGCGTCGCCTCCTGCGGCGTCAGCTGTGGACTCTTGCGCATCTTTCCCCTGATGTAGCCGTCGACGCGACCGCCATCGGCCAGGTCGCTGCAGAGTTGTTCCGCCTGCGCGTTGGCGTGCAGGGGATTTCGCAGCCACGTGCCGTGGTCGCTGTGCAGTGCATCGGCAGATCTCTGCTCGGCCTCGGGTGGGAACTGCGGGACCGGCGGTGCCGACTGGACCTGTGGCACCGGCCGCGCCGGTGGCGGGGCTGCCTTGGTCGGCGGAGGCGCCTGGGGTGGCGCCGCTTTCGGCGCGGGTGTGGATGCCGGCCAGCCTGCGCGGCAGGGACGAGCCGTGGTGTCGCCACGCCTGCTCGGGTTCGTCGCCCCAGGCGTACAACACGGACGGCGGTGGAGGGTCGATCGCTTCCGTGGCGTCCACTACCTCGGCGGTGTCGTCGTCCCGGCTCACGCTCCGATTGTGCGCACGGGGACCGACAAGGTGAATCTTCCGCTGGCGGGCCCCGGCGCAGCGAGTTAGGCTCGGCCGTGTTAGGGAACGCAGCTGTCTACAAAAGGGGAAGCTGATGAGCGATCGGCCCCACATGGATTTCGAAGCGCTCTACGGGCAGTCCGAGCCCAGCCGCGTCCCCTGGGACATCGGCGGGCCGCAACCGGTGGTCCAGCAGTTGGTGGCCTTCGGCGGATTGCGCGGTCGGGTGCTCGACCCGGGCACCGGTCCGGGCTATCACGCCATCTACTTCGCGTCGAAGGGCTACTCCACCACCGGGATCGACGGGTCGGCGTCGGCGATCGAGCAGGCCAGGCGCAGGGCCGCCGAGGCCGGGGTCGCGGTGGACTTCCAGGTCGCCGACGCCACCGAACTGGACGGCTTCGAGGGCCGCTTCGACACGGTCGTCGACAGCGCCTTCTACCATGTCTTCCTCGACGACGAGGACATCCAGACCCGCTACGTGCAGGCCCTGCACCGGGCCACCGCGCCGGGGGCGCGGCTGTTCATGTTCGAGTTCGGCCGCCACAACGTCAACGGCATCCAGTGGGACGGGTTGGTGCCCGACAACTTCGAGCGCGTGCTCGGTGCGGGGCGGTGGCGCCTCGACCACCTCGGAACCTCCACCTACGTTGCCCGCTTCGGGCCCGAAACCCTGACCCGCATGGAGAATGTGGGCTCCGACCCGGCCTGGGAGCGGCGGATGAAGCCGCTGCAGGATCAGCTCGCCGTCATCGGGCCGCTGCTGCACGACTATCGGGTCCACATGCCGATCTGGGTGGTCGCGGCGACGCGCCTCGACTAGCGCGCGCCCAGGCGGTAGACGCGCGTGGCGTTGACGCGGGCGATCAGGTCGACCACCCGCAGCGCGTCGGCCTCGCTCCAGTCGCCGGTGTCGACGAAGCCGCGCAGCACCCGGTGAATGCCGTTGCGCCACAGCCTGGCACCGAGGAAGTGCAGCTCCGCCGGCCCGAACCCGTCCGACGAGTAGAGGATCTTGCGGAAGGGCGCCATCTCCAGCAGCCGGGCGATGAACGCCGGTCCGCGGGCCCCCAGATGGTTGATGCTCAGGCCCCCGTCGACGTAGACGTGGTTGAACGCCTGCGCCAGGTAGCCTGCCTCCCGCTCGTAGGGGTAGCAGTGCAGCAGCACGATCGGGGTGTCGGTTTGCCGCAGAAAATCCAGCAGGAGAAGCGGATTGGCCTTGTGCAGATCGCAGTCCCGGTCACCGAAGCCGACGTGCAGTTGCAGCGGCAGGCCGAGACGCAACCCCTGGTGCAGCCCGAAGCGCAGCAGCACGCGGTCGTCCAACCGCACCCCGCCCCGGTCGCGCCAGCGGCCGGCGGCGCGGGCGACCTCCGCGGCCGACGGCTCGGTCAGGTCGCCGTCGAACCCACCCCGGTAGGCCAGTATCGACTTGGTGCCGACCGCCGCTGCCGCGCGCCGGTGCAAGATCTCGCCGAACGCCGCCGCGTAGTCGCCGGGGGCCTGCGCGGCCTGCTCGGCCACCTCCTCGAGGCGGACGATCTCGCGGGCACGGTTGCCCGACAACGCTTCCAGTTCCGCCACGTCGGCGACGTCACCGCCGACCCCGGTGTCGACCAGCCAGTCGCTCACCCCCGCCGACGACAGGAAAAGGCGCGCCAGCTCGATCTCGCTGTACCGGCTGCGGCGCTCCCAATACTCTTCGGCCGCAGCGTGTCTGGGCAGCCCGAGGACGGGGGCGCAATGAGCGCGTATCGCGAAGCCCAGCTGGGAGTCGAACCCGGAGTCGAACTCGGCGAGCGGCCCGGTGTTGGCCTCGTTCAGCGCGTTCTCGAACCGAGCCCGGTCCCCCGCCGTCAACCAACAGCCGTGGACGTGCTGATCGATCAACGCCGCGTCGTCGATGCGCCGCGCCAGCCCGCTCACAGGCTCCAGGCCATCCGGAACTTGTCGGCGAGTTGCTCGGGGCCGAGGTCGCCGTAGTAATGATGCTCGAGGCGGCGCACCGCGACGACCGCGTCCACGGCCGCGTCGCCCAGGATTCCCCGCATCAACGCCGAATCATCCAGCGCGGCAATCACTTCGGCCTGGTCGGTGGCCAGCCCGGCGATGCCGTCGCGGTCGCGGTCGGATTCGGAGAGTTTCGCCGGATCCACGGTAGCCTGCGCCGGCAACGGCACCTGGTTCTTGATCCCGTCGAGCGCCAGGCCCAGGATCGCCGCGGACGCCAGATAGGGGTTCGCCGACGGGTCGACGATCTTCACCTCGGCGTTGCCCCCGTACGCGGTGCCGGGGCCTGCCCTGACGAAGCGCACCGCGGCCTCCCGGTTCTCGGTGCCCCAACACGTGTAGGCGCCGGCCCAGTTGCCGGGCAGCATCCGCAGACCGGACACGATCGACCCGCACAGCACGCCCTGCGCCTCGCGCAGGCCGCGCACCACCCCCCCAGTGCGCTCTCCCCGGCCGCGGTCATGCCCTCGGTGCCCGATCCGTCGGAGAACAGCGGCCCCTCCGGCATGGTGAGCGAAAAGTGTTGGTGCGCGCCCGATCCGACGCTGCCCGCAAACGGTGTCGGAGACAGGCTGATGCGCAGCCCGTGACGGCGGGCGGCGCGGGCGACGACCAGTCGCATCAGCACCAGCTGGTCGGCGGCGGCCACCGGCGAATGCGGCGCCAGCGAGATCTCGAACTGGTTGGCCCCGTATTCGGGGTGGAACTGCTCGATCGCGATCCCGGCGGCCGTGGCCGAGGAATTGACGTCGCGCACGAACGCCTCGTGCTCGAGGACGCCGGCCAGCCCGTACTGCGCCCAGAGCGCCGAGGGCAGCCTGTCCCCGGCGGGATCGACCAGCAGGAACTCGATCTCGTGGCCGATCAGCGCCTCGATGCCGGCCTCGGTGAGCGCGGCCTCGATCCGGCCGAGCGTGCCGCGGCCACACGCGGGCACGGGCGTGCCGTCCTGCTCGTAGAAGGCGGCGGGCGCCCAGGCCAGCCCGTGGCCGACAATGCGCAGCCCCGACAGGTCGATGCGCAGGCGCTGATCGCCGACGACGCCGATGTCGTCGGTGAAGGCGATGCCGGTCTGGTCGATCGCGAAGCCGTGCCAGGAGGGGCTGGCGCCCAGCCCGGGGTCGGCGAAGGTGTTGGTGCGCCGGATCGGCACCGTCTTGGCCAAAGTCAGCCCCGCCGCGTTGACGACGGTGCCGATGACGGTGTCGACGCCTTCGGCCTCGAGCTGGGCGATCGCCGCGGCGGCGAGCGGGGTGCCGGTCATGGCAGTCATTGTGCAGCCCGGAGCGCCGGATCAGTTCTGGCGGTCGAGCAACTCGGCGACGAAGCGGTCGATGAACGCGTCCAGCGGGGCGCCGCCCGCCGGCCGGATGACGAATTTCGACAACCCCGCGGCGATGTAGCCGTCGAGTTGGCGATGCAGCCCGTCCCAGTCGGCGGCGATCAGCTCGGCGGGGTCGACGTCGGGACGGCGCCGGCACGCCACCGCGACCAGCCCCGGGGACAACTCCCCGTCGGCCACCGCCAACGAGATGCCGAAGTGGTCCTGGTCGATCCGGCGTCCCGCCTGCGCCGCCGCGGCCTGGATGGCCACGCGCCCGGCCCGCGCCTCGTCCGGGGTCAGGAAGCTGCCCAGCCAGCCGTCGGCCAGCGCGCCGATGCGCCGGAACGCCGCCGGCGCCGAGCCGCCCAGCCAGATGTCCAGCGGGGGCGACGGCCGCGGCGCGACCGCGGCCGAGCTCACGGTGAAGTACTCGCCGGCGTGGCCGGCCGAGCCGTCGAGCAGGGCCGAGCGCAACACCCGCAGCGACTCGTCGAACACCGCCGCCCGTTTCCCGTCGGGAACCACGAACAACTCGCGCTCGGCCGGTATCGCCGAACGCAGGCCGAAGACGGGCAGGACCCGCCCGGGCGCGACGGCCGCCAGGGAGGCCAGCTGCTTGGCGACCAGCACCGGGTGCCGCCCCGGCAGCACGGCCACCGACGTGCCGACCTTCAGCCGCGCCGTCCGGGCCAGCGCGTACGCCATACCGACCACCGGGTCCACCGCCGGGGAGTACACCAGCTCGGAGAACCACAGCGAGTCCACCCCGCTGCTCTCCAGATGGTCGACGATGCCGGCGAGCTCGCCGGGCGCGGTGGTCGCGCCCAGCCCGACGCCGAAACGGATCTTCACCGGCGGCCCGGCGGCCCAGCTGACAACGCCCGAGCGGCCTATGCGCGGCTGGGCAGCGTCAGCTTGCAGGCCTGGCCGATGTCCAGGGTGCGCAACACCCGTCCCATGCCGACCCACAGCGCGCACGAGATGGCCAGGTCGGCCAGCAACTCGTCGGAGAAGTGCTGCGAGCAGCGGCTCCAGAAGTCCTCGTCGTCGCGCAGCGCGGTGTGCTCGGTGGCGAACCGGTGGGCGAACTCGGCCGCCAGCTGCTCCTGCTCGCTGTAGCCGGGCCACGTGCGCCACTCGGGCGCGTGGTCGTAGAGCTCCTCGTCGACGCCGGCCGCCGGGCCGTCGGCGTCGCGGGTGTTGACGCAGACGATGCACTCGTTGTTGTGGGCGATGACCGCGCGGGCGAGCTCCCGGGTGCGCAGCGGCAGCCGGTTCTTGGTGTAGACCGCCTGGCTGAAGCCGCCGAGGGCGCCACCGAGGTCAGGAGATTTGGTGAACCAGCCGGCTATGTCGTCGTCGGCGAATGTTCCGATTCGGCTCATGGCAGGATCGTACGCCCGCGGCGACTATTTCTGGAACACGTTCCAGTCCCGGCCGGCGGCGGCCTCGGGGCGCCCCGGAGCCGCGCTTAACCCCCGTTCTGTTGCGAGCCCGGCGGGCGGGACACGCACTGCGCCAGGTAGAGCTCCTCGCCGAGCTTGTTCATCAACTCGAGTTGTGTCTCGAGGTAGTCGACGTGCAGTTCCTCGTCGGCCACGATCTGCTCGAAGAGGTTGGCGGTGGTGGTGTCCTGCTTCTCGCGGCACATGATGATGCCCGGCTTGAGGCGGTCCAGCACCTCGTGCTCGATCGCCAGGTCGGCCTCGAACTGCTCGCGCAGCGTCTGCCCGACGCGCAGCGAGAACAGGCGCTGGTAGTTGGGCAGGCCTTCGAGCAGCAGGATGCGGTCGGTGATCGCCTCCGCGTGCCGCATCTCGTCGAACGACTCCTCGCGGGTGTGCTTGGCCACCTCGGTCAAACCCCAGTTGTCCTGCATCTTGGAATGCAGGAAGTACTGGTTGATGGCGGTGAGCTCGCTGGTCAACTGCTCGTTGAGCAGGCGCAAAACGTCCGGATCACCTTGCACGGTCACTCCTTAGGGTGTGAAAGCCGACATGTTCTGACCGGGGCAAGGAAGGCTGGGCTGTAGCCCCCCAAAGCCGCCTGTACTCGCACTTTGCCATGCCGCGGAGCGATCTGCCAGGAAGGTATGGCTGCGCTCATTGCGTGGCGGCCGTTGCTGAGAGTGACCCACATAACACCCGGGTTAGGTTAGACTCAACTAATCGACTTAGGTTAGACTCCACTAATATGCGACCTATGCGCTCGGCACCTGCACCTCGGCCCTCGTTGCGGCGGGATGGCTTGGGTGAGGCCGAAACGCGGTCGCGCGGGCTGGTTTTCGGGGCTTGTCACGAAGGAGACGCTGCCGGCGTGCGGAGGGTGTGCTGATGTACGTGTGCCTGTGTGTCGGGGTCACCAACCACACCGTGTCCGAGTGCGTCGCGCGCGGGGCGTCGACGTCGAAAGAGGTTGCCGCCGCGTGTGGCGCCGGCGTCGACTGCGGGCGGTGCAGGCGCACGCTGCGGGCGATCATCGCCGCGTCGGCCCAACGGGACGGCGACCGGGAAGCCGAACTGGAGTCCGCGTCGGCGCGTTAGCGCCCCTTGTTGAAGTCGGCCAGCGCCGCGGCGTTGGCCTGCGCCCCCATCAGCTCGGCGAAGTGGGCGTTCTCGCGCGCACTGGCGGCCGCGATCTCCGGGCGCATCGGCTCGACCATCGTGTGCTTGACGGCCATCAGGCTCGAGATCGGCCGGGAGGCAAGAATCTCGGCGTGCCGACGCGCTTCGGGCAACAGCTGCTCCGGCTCGCAGACCCGCCAGACCAGGCCCATGCGCAACGCCTCGTCGGCGTCGACCCACTCCGAGGACATCAACAGCCAGGCGGCGTTCTGCCTGCCGACCAGCTGCGGCAGCAGGTATGACGACGCCGCCTCGGGGGCCACGCCCAGGCTGGTGAACGGACACTTCAGCCGGGCGGTCGACGACATGAACACCAGATCGGCGTAGCCCAGGATCGTGGCGCCGATGCCCACCCCGACTCCGTTGACGGCGCAGATCAGGGGCTTGGAGAACGCGCTGAGCGCCTCGATCAGTCCGGTGAAGCCGTGCGTTCCGGGAGTGAAACCCGGGTCGGTGATGCGGGCCTGCATCTCGGTGAGATCCGTGCCGGCGGAAAAGCCGCGGCCCGTGCCGGTCAGCAGGACGACGGCGACCGCGGGATCGTCGGCGGCGGCCAGCAGCGCCTCGGCCGTGGCGTCGTAGAGAGCCTCGTTGAAGGCGTTGAGCGCCTCGGGCCGGTTGAGGGTGAGCGTCCGCACCCGCTTGTCGTCGTCGATCTGCAGCATCACCGCTGCAGCCTAACGTTTGCCGGTCAGGCGTTGCCGTAGACGCGGGTCGGTGCGATCAGCACCACGGCGCGGCGCTCCGCGGCCATCACGCGGTCGTATTCGTCCCAGTCGTCGTGGGTGCCGCCCGCGGCGGTGAACACCTCGCGCAGCAGCAGCCGAAGCCGGTCGGCGTCGACCGGCCAGGGCGGGGTGTCGTCGGGCCCGGCCAGCTCTGCGCGGCCCTCGACCGTCGCCCACCGCCATCCGTTGCGGAACGTGACGGCCAGTTGCGGGCGCGCCCGCAGGTTCGCGAGCTTGACTCTGCCGTACGTCGCAAAACCCAGCGCGGGTTCACCGGTCGCCGGGTGCGCCAGCAGGCCGACGTTGACCAGCGACGCCTGCACGGTGGCGTCGGCGCGGACGGTGGACACCACCGCCAGCCCGCTCTCCCCCGCCGCCAGCGCCACGGCGTCGCGCAGTGTCGTCATGCGCGCTCCTTACTCCTTGAACGGGGTGGTCAGGACGTACCGGCTGGTCGGCACCGTGTCGATGTTCTCGTTGGCGCCGAATGCGCTTGTGCTGGCAACCATCCGGCCGAGGCGGTCCTGCAGGTCCGCGTCGTCGGCGGCGCCGAAGAACGCCTTCAGGTCGGTGATCGCCTCGGCGGGGAACAGCTCCTCGACGATGGCCGCGATCTCGGGCGCACCCTCTGTCAGGGTGCGTACCACCCAGTTCTGCGTGTAGCCGAACGTCGACTGGGTCTCGATGGCCACTGACGTGTGGTCACCCTGCCAGCGGGCCAGCCAGGTCGCCTGGTCCATGCCGGCGGGCCGGCGGAGCAACGCCACGTTGGCCAAACCCGGTGTGCGAGCGCCGGGCTCGACCGCCGGAGCCACGAGTGGGACGGACTCGGTCACCAGGTAGGCGGCGAGCCGGTCGCATTCGCGGCTGAGCAGTCGCAGCGCCGCCTGGACCTGCTCGCCGTAGCACTGCTGAGTCCACAGGCTCACCACCGCGGCCACCGGCGGGTCCAGCGTCGTCAGCGTCATCAGCGAGTGGCGCACCACGCCGTCGCGGACGTTGACGGCCAGCCCCGCCACCCCCAACCCCAACAGCTCCTCGGTAACGGGGCCCCGCTGGCGGGCGCACCATTCGTCGTCCGCGTCGGGCCGCATCAGTACCGCGATCACCTTCTCCATACGCAGAACCTACAGTCGTCCGGGTTACTCGATGGGTTCGCCTTTCACGAGGCGCACCCGGTGTTCGGAGCCGATCAGCCCGCCGATGATCCCGGCCAGCCGCCGGTAGGACTCGTGGCGTCCGCTGGAGGCGCGGAACACCAGGCCGATCCGCCGGCCCGGGCGGGGCGTGGCGAACTCGGCGAGCCCCAGCCGGCTTCTCGCCGCCTCGACCGGGATGGCCGTCTGCGGGATCAGGGTCACGCCCAGCCCGCCGGTCGCGCACTGCACCGCGGTCGACAGCGACGCCGCCCGCGTGTTGGCCAGCTCCGGCCGCACACCCGCCATCCGGCAGACGTCCAGCGCCTGATCGCGCAGGCAGTGACCCTCGTCGAGCAACAGCAGCGGCAGCTGCGCCAGCGCCGTCGTCGGGACCCGTCGCCGGCCCGACAACGGGTGCCCGGGGGGCAGCGCGAGCACGAAGTCCTCGTCGTAGATCGGGATCGCTGTGATGCCGGCGGCATCGGCGGGCAGCGCGATCAGCGCCGCATCCAGCCCGCCTTCGCGCAGCGCCGCCAGCAGCCGCTCGGTCTGGTCCTCGATCACCCGCAAGGTCAGGTCGGGAAGCCGCTCGGCGACCCCGGCCAGCACCGTGGGCAGCACGTAGGGCGCCACCGTCGGGATCAGGCCCAGTCGCAGACTGGCCTGCAGGGGGTCGGCGGTGCCCGCCGCGGCAGCGGTGAACGCGTCCACCGCATGCACCACGGACTGGGCGTGCGGGAGCAACTCCGCGCCCTCCGGGGTCAGGAAGACACGCCGCGTCGACCGTTCGATCAGCTGGGTGCCCAGCCCGTTCTCCAGGGCCGCCAGCGCCTGCGACAAGGTTGACTGGCTTACCCCCAGGGCGGGCGCGGCGCTGCTGAAGTGCCGCTTCTCGGCCACCGCGACAAACGCGCGCAACCCGGCGATCGTCGGCTGATAATTCTTATCGGTCATACTTATCAGTATAGTGTGAAAAATCACCTTTACTTCACAGTCCCGTGACGGCAACATGGAGTCAGGAAACCCCCAAACCCCATTGCGACACCCAGCCAAAGGAGCGATATGTCATTGCTGACGATCGGCGACCAGTTCCCCACCTACCAGCTCACTGCGCTGATTCCCGGTGACCTGTCCAAGGTGGACGCCCAGGATCCCGCCGACTACTTCACCACCATCAGCAGCGACGACCACCCGGGTAAGTGGCGTGTGGTCTTCTTCTGGCCGAAGGACTTCACCTTCGTGTGTCCCACCGAGATCGCGGCGTTCGGCAAGCTGAACGACGAGTTCGCCGACCGCGACGCCCAGGTGCTCGGCGTCTCGATCGACAGCGAGTTCGTGCACTTCAACTGGCGCGCGCAGCACGAGGACCTCAAGGCGCTGCCCTTCCCGATGCTCTCGGACATCAAGCGGGAGCTGTGCCTGGCGACCGGAGTGCTCAACTCCGACGGTGTGGCCGACCGAGCCACGTTCCTCGTCGACCCCAACAACGAGATCCAGTTCGTCTCCGTGACCGCGGGATCCGTGGGCCGCAACGTCGAGGAAGTGCTGCGGGTCCTGGACGCGCTGCAGTCCGACGAGCTGTGCGCCTGCAACTGGCGCAAGGGCGACCCGACGCTGAACGCCGCCGAGCTGCTCAAGGCGTCCGTCTGATCACGGCCTGAATTCCGGCTCGACATGCCTGGTTAGGAGGCGACATGAGCGTCGAAAACCTCAAGAACGCGCTGCCCGAGTACGCCAAGGACCTCAAGCTCAACCTCGGCTCCATCGCGCGCAGCACGGAGCTCAACGAGGAACAGCTGTGGGGCACCCTGCTGGCCAGCGCCGCGGCGACCCGGAATACCCAGGTATTGGCCGAGATCGGTGCCGAAGCGGCCGACACCCTGTCCGCCGAGGCATACCATGCGGCACTCGGGGCGGCCTCGATCATGGGCATGAACAACGTGTTCTACCGTGGTCGGGGCTTCCTCGAGGGCAAGTACGACGACCTGCGTGCGGGATTGCGGATGAACATCATCGCCAATCCCGGCGTGGCGAAGGCGAACTTCGAGCTGTGGTGCTTCGCGGTGTCGACGATCAACGGCTGCCCGGATTGCGTTGCCTCCCATGAGCACACGCTGCGCGAGGCGGGGCTGGGCCGGGAGGCCATCCAGGAGGCGTTGAAGGTGGCCGCGATCATCTCCGGTGTGGCGCAGGCGATCATCGTCGCCGAGACACTGGCCGGTGTCGGCTGATCGTGGTCTCGTGAGGAGACCCGCCTGGGTGGGCCACGCGATCTGGTGGCAGGTCTACCCGCTGGGTTTCGTCGGCGCGTTCCCCACGTCAGGTGAGCCGCCGCAGCCGGATCAACACCGGCTGCGGCGGCTCGTCGACTGGTTCGACCACGCCATCGCACTGGGGGCGTCGGGGGTGGCGCTGGGGCCGATCTTCGCCTCGCGCACCCACGGGTACGACACCACCGACCATTACCGCATCGATCCGCGGCTCGGGGACGACGCCGACTTCGATTACGTTGTCGCCGAAGCACATCGCCGCGGCCTGCGGGTGCTGCTCGACGGCGTGTTCAACCACGTGGGTGTGGACTTCCCGAAGTATCGCGAGGCCCAGCACGACGACGCCGCGGCGCGCTGGTTCCGCGGCCGTCCGGGCCGCTTCCACACTTTCGAGGGTCACTCCGGGCTCGTCACCCTCAACCACGACAACCCCGAGGTGGTCGACTACACCGCCGCCGTGATGGCCCACTGGCTGGGCCGGGGCGCGGACGGCTGGCGGCTCGACGCGGCATACGCCGTGCCGCAACGCTTCTGGGCCGCTACCCTGCCTCGCGTGCGCGAACGCCACCCCGACGCGTGGTTCGTCGGGGAGCTCATCCACGGCGACTACGCCGCGATGGTCGAGGAGGCCGGGTTCGACTCGGCCACCCAGTACGAGCTGTGGAAGGCGATCTGGAGCAGCCTCAACGACGGCAACTTCTTCGAGCTGGACTGGGCGCTGCAGCGGCACAACGAGTTCCTGGCCCGCTTCCCCCCGCTGACGTTCGTCGGCAACCACGACGTCACGCGCATCTCCAGCCGGATCGAGCGGCGCGAGCATCTGGCTCACGCGCTGGTGGTGCTGCTCACCATCGGCGGCGTGCCCAGCGTGTACGCCGGCGACGAGCTGGGTTTCCGCGGCGTAAAGGAGGAGCGGTTCGGCGGTGACGACGCGGTGCGTCCCGAGTTCGGCTCTCCCCCAGTGCCGTTGGATGCCTTCGGCGCCGAGGTGTGGGGCCTGCACCAATATCTGCTCGGTCTGCGACGCCGCCACCCGTGGCTGCACGCGGCGTCGACGAGCGCGGTGCGGCTGTCGAACCTGCACTACGTCTACGAGACGCGCAGCGGTGAGCACGCTTTGCTGGTCGCGCTCAACCTCGACGACGAGCCGCTGAGCCTGGCGGCGGACGAACTGGGCGCCGGACGCGCGCGTGTGGAGGCGGGCTCGTCGGCGCCGCCGCAGGAGATCGTCGACGAGGTGGTGGTCGAGCCGCACGGGTGGCGGATCCTGAGCCGCGCCTAGACGGAGCCCAGTCGTTCCAGAGTCGACTGATCCCGCCGACCGTCGTAGTACTTGTCGAGCAGCGCGACGAAGTCCTCGTTGTCGTCGGTGGCGGCGGCGAACAGCGTCATCGAAGAACACAACTTGAGGTCGTCGGGCGACCCGAAGATTTCGGTTGCCGAACGGCCCTGGACCTGGTTGACCAATTGCGTGCACTCGCGCAGTCGTGCGCCGAGTCGGTAGTGGCGTAGGTAAGCGCGTGCCTCCCCCAGCGAGGAGATCCCGTAGCGCTGCGCCATCTCGCTGCTGCCCAGGCCGCGCAACTGGGGAAAGACGAACCACATCCAGTGGGTTCGCTTGCGTCCCTCGCGTAACTCCTCGATGACGGCGTGGTAGACGGGGGCCTGCGCCTTGAGGAAGCGTTTGAGGTCGTAGGGGTCGGGTGCTGATTCCATGGGTGACAGAATGCCTTGCTCAGTCGACCGCACGCCCGAGGAAGGCCATGAGCCGGGCGGTCGGCGTCGCTCCCGGCGGGGCGGGTCGAGCCGGCCCGAACCCGCCAGGGCGGCGCAGCGCCTGCTCGGGCAGCGCCTCCACCAGCTCGCGGCACAGCGTCAGCAGGTCCTCGGGCAACTCCACGAGTCGGCCCTGGGAGCGGTCCACGTCCCAGCTGTGCAGTGCCAGGTCCGACACGGGGTAGACCAGCGCCCGGTGCAGCGGAACCTGTCCCTCGGGCGAGGGGCGTGGCGCCTCCCAGCCGGCGCGCGGCAGTTCGTCGCGCATCCGGGCCGCCAGCTCGCGCAGTCGCGCCGGCGGGTCCCCGCAGACCCAGTCGGCCGGCTCCGAGGGGCCGCGGCTCACTTCCCCGCCCTCGAGGTGGGCGACGATCTTCGCCGCGCTGCCGGTGGCGTGCCCGACCAGTTCCCGCAGGCTCCAGCCCGCCAAGTTGGACGGACGGTCCCAGCTTTCGGGCGGAATCCGTTCGACCGCGCCGATCAGCAGGTCGATCGCCTCGCTTGCCATCGTGCCGATCCGCGCGGTCGTAGCACTCATGACGCGCATGGTAGTCGCGGGGGTTGGGGTGGCCGGCGTCACGCCCGGGCGGCCGGTTGCACACTGGTAGGCATGGCGGTCAAGCGACGGGTGCCCAGGGTCCGCGACCTGGCGCCGCTGATCAAGTTCAAGCGGCCCGAGTTCGACCGCACCAGGCGCCGCCTCGAGGCCGCCTACACCATCGAAGACCTGCGCCGCCTCGCCGCACGCCGCACCCCGCGGGCGGCGTTCGACTACACCGACGGCGCCGCCGAGGAGGAGCTGTCGATCCAGCGTGCGCGACAAGCGTTCCGCGACATCGAGTTCCACCCGACCATCCTGCGGGATGTCAGCAACGTGACGGCGGGCCGGGACGTCCTGGGCCGGCCGGTGGCCCTGCCGTTCGGGATCGCGCCGACGGGGTTCACCCGGCTGATGCACACCGAGGGTGAGATCGCCGGGGCGCGGGCGGCGGCTCGGGCCGGGATCCCGTTCTCGCTGTCCACCCTGGGTACCTGCGCGATCGAAGACCTGGTGGCCGCTGCGCCGCTGGGCCGCAAGTGGTTTCAGCTCTACATGTGGCGCGACCGCGACCGCTCGATGGCGCTGGTGCAGCGCGCGGCCGACGCCGGTTTCGACACGCTGCTGGTCACGGTCGACGTCCCGGCCGCGGGCGCACGGCTGCGCGACAACCGCAACGGGATGACGATCCCGCCGACCCTGACGCTACGGACCGTGCTCGACGCGGTGCCGCACCCGAGATGGTGGTTCGACCTGTTGACCACCGAGCCGCTGGCGTTCGCGTCGCTGGATCGCTGGCCGGGCACTGTCGGTGAGTACCTGAGCACGATGTTCGATCCCAGCCTCACCTTCGACGACCTCGAGTGGATCAAGGCCCGGTGGCCCGGCAAGCTCGTCGTCAAGGGGATCCAGACGCTCGACGACGCGCGCGCCGTGGTCGAGCGCGGCGTCGACGGCATGGTGTTGTCCAATCACGGTGGCCGGCAACTGGATCGCGCGCCGGTGCCCTTCCACCTGCTGCCCGCGGTGGCGCGCGAGTTCGGCAAGGACGCCGAGATCCTGGTGGACACCGGCATCATGGCCGGCGCCGACATCGTGGCCGCGATCGCGCTGGGGGCGCGGTGCACCCTGGTGGGGCGGGCCTACCTCTACGGCCTGATGGCCGGCGGCGAGGCCGGCGTGGCCCGCGCGATACAGATCCTCGAAGAAGGGGTGCTGCGCACGATGCGCCTGCTCGGAGTCACCTGTCTCGAGGAGCTTTCGCCCCGGCACGTGACGCAACTGCGGCGGCTGGGGCCCGTCGCGTCGTGAAGGCTACCGCAGGCGAGCGATCTGTTCGGTGCGGTTGCGCACCAGGTCGTTGTAGGCCTGGCCCGGCCCGACGTGCTCCCAGAGCGCCGGCGGGTAGTGCGTGACGTACATGGTGCGACGCCCGCCGGCGCCGGTTGGCCGCGGCGAGGCGTGCATGAGGTCCTGCACGTGCACGGTGACGTCGCCGGGGGCCGTGTCGATGCTCACCACCGGCACCCCTTCGAGCCGCTGTTGCCAGCGGTAGTGGATGGCCTGGCCGTGGCTGCCGGGCAGCACCTGCAGGTTGCCGGTCAAGGCGTCCGAGCCGGTGAGCTGGATCCCGACGCTGACCGCGGGACACATGATGGCGTGCCCGCCCATCCCGCAGTCCTGGTGCCACGGGATGTTGGACAGTCCGCCGGTGTTGCCCGGCACCTTGAGCAGCACCGCGCTGCCCTCCATCCGGTCGGGCGCGGCGCGCAGCGCGGGGTCGAGCAGGGTGCCCAGCCTGCGCACCCGCGGATCGGCTTCGAGCATCGCGAGAACCGGCGACCGCAGCGTCGCGTACACCAGCCGGCACGGGACGCCGTCGCCGTCCTCGCCGGTGACCCACCACGACAGGTCGTCCCCGGGACGGGCGGACGCGGCGAGGCCGTCGACCTCGCGGTTGGCGGCCTCCATCTCCGCGCCGGTGAAGACGCCCTTGACGTGCAGGTAACCCATGGTGCGCAGCTGCGCGGCCAGTTCGGCGTCCTGCGCGTCGAGGGTGTACGCGGCGAACGGGTCACGCCCTTCGAGGTCTGTTCGCGCCGGATCGTAGGGCGGGATGCCTGCGTGCAGGTAGCGCAGCACCGGGTCCCAGTCGGCCAGCTGCTCGAATCCGCCCCGGTCGAAGGCCAGGTCGTCGCTGAGCAACAGATTCATGATCGTGCGGACCTGGCCGGTCATGTCGTCCCAGGTTTGCCGGGACAGGCGCACGACCGTGTCGCCGGTGGCCCGCCCGTCGTCGACGCGGATCGTCGGCCCGTCGACGGTGTAGGTGACGGCGTCCCCGCCGACGAGAAACGTGATCGCGCCAGTCGGCGCGAGATCCCTGGCCGCGGACTCGAGGATCTCCGGATCGAGCGACGAGGGGGCGAGACGTGCCAGTGCCACTGGCCGATTATGCGGCTCAGCGGTCCTCCCGCACACCCCTGCCCGGGCGCGGGCGGTGAGCGGTGTCCCGGCGGCCGCAAAGGCACCCGCCGGGAACAAACCGGCGGCCAGCGGGGTTGAGCGCATCGAACTCAAGTTTTTGGAGGATTTGATGGCCGACGCCATGTCAGTTCCGGTGCTGTTCGTCACCGACACGATCGTCCTGCCGGGAATGGTGGTGCCGATCGCGCTCGACGAGGCCGCGCGCGCGGCGATCGACGCCGCCCAGGCCAGCGAGTCGGGGCAGCTCCTGATCGCCCCCCGGCTCGAGGACCGGTACCCCTCGCACGGGGTGATCGCGAAGATCCTGCAGGTCGGCCGCATCGCGGGCGGCGGCACCGCCGCCGTCGTGCGCGGTGAGCGCCGCACCCAGATCGGGGCGGGGGCCTCCGGGCCCGGCCCCGCGTTGTGGGTCGAGGTGACCGAGGTCACCGACACGGAGATCACCGACGAGGCCAAGGCGCTGGCGGCGGAATACCGCAAGCTGCTGCTGGCCATGCTGCAGCGGCGCGAGGCCTGGGAGATCGTCGACTACGTCAACGGCCTGACCGACCCCTCGGCGCTGGCCGACACCTCCGGCTACGCGTCCTACCTGAGCGCCGCGCAGAAGCGGCAGCTGCTGGAAACCGTGGACGTTGCCGAGCGGCTGCGCGTCCTGATCGACTGGACGAGCACGCACCTGGCCGAGGTCGAGGTCAGCGACAAGATCGCCGAGGACGTGCGCGAGGGGATGGAGAAGACGCAGAAGGAGTTTTTGCTGCGCCAGCAGCTCGCGGCGATCCGCAAGGAGCTGGGCGAGGACGAGCCGGACGGTTCGGATGACTACCGAGCCCGGGTGGAGGCCGCCGACCTGCCCGACAAGGTGCGCGAGGCCGCGCTGCGCGAGGTCGGCAAGCTGGAACGCTCCAGCGACCAGAGCCCGGAGAGCGGCTGGATCCGCACCTGGCTGGACACCGTGCTGGACCTGCCGTGGAACGTGCGCACCGAGGATTTGACGGATCTGAAGGCCGCGCGGGAGGTCCTGGACGCCGACCATCACGGGCTGGACGACGTCAAGGACCGCATCGTGGAATACCTGGCCGTGCGTGCGCGCCGCGCCCAGCGCGGGCTGCAGGTCGTCGGTGGGCGTGGCTCTGGCGCGGTGATGGTGCTGGCCGGTCCGCCCGGCGTCGGCAAGACGTCGCTGGGCGAGAGCGTCGCGCGGGCGCTGGGCCGCAAGTTCGTGCGCGTCGCCCTGGGCGGGGTGCGCGACGAAGCCGAGATCCGCGGACACCGGCGCACCTACGTCGGTGCGCTGCCGGGCCGGATCGTGCGGGCCATCGGCGAGGCGGGTTCGATGAATCCCGTCGTGCTGCTGGACGAGATCGACAAGGTCGGCTCCGACTACCGCGGCGACCCGAGTGCGGCGCTGCTCGAGGTCCTCGACCCGGCGCAGAACCACACCTTCCGGGACCACTACCTCGATCTGGACCTGGACCTGTCCGACGTCGTGTTCCTGGCCACCGCCAACGTGATCGAGAACGTCCCGTCGGCGCTGCTGGACCGCATGGAACTGGTGGAGATCGACGGCTACACCGAGGACGACAAGGTGGCCATCGCGCGCGACTACCTGCTGCCCCGGCAGCGGGAACGGGCGGCGCTGAGCGACGACGAGGTGACCGTCACCGACGCCGCGCTGCGCAAGATCGCCGCCGACTACACCCGCGAACCGGGGGTGCGGCAGTTCGAACGGCTGCTGGCCAAGGCGCTGCGCAAGGTGGCGACGAAGCTGGCGGACAACGCCGAGCCGACCACCGTCGACGAGCCGGATCTCGTTGACTACCTGGGCCGCCCGCGGTTCACGCCCGAGTCGGCCGAACGCACGGCGGTGCCCGGCGTGGCCACCGGCCTGGCCGTCACCGGCCTGGGCGGCGACGTCCTCTACATCGAGGCTGGCGCCACCGACGGTGAGCCCGGGTTGCAGTTGACCGGCCAGCTGGGCGACGTGATGAAGGAATCCGCGCAGATCGCGCTGTCCTATGTGCGCTCGCACGCCGCGGCCCTGGGCGTCGACCCGACGGCGCTGGACCGGCGCATCCACGTGCATGTGCCCGCCGGTGCGGTGCCCAAGGACGGCCCGTCTGCCGGCGTCACGATGGTGACCGCGCTGGTGTCGATGGCCACCGGACGTCAGGTGCGCTCCGACGTCGGCATGACCGGCGAGGTCACCCTGAACGGACGGGTGCTCCCGATCGGCGGGGTGAAGCAGAAGCTGCTCGCCGCCCAACGTGCCGGCCTGTCGACGGTTTTCATCCCGGCGCGCAACGAGCCGGACCTCGATGACGTGCCCGCGGAGGTGCTCGAAACCCTGGACGTGCGGCCGATGGTCGACGTCGCCGAGATCGTCGCGCAGGCGCTCGAACCGGTGACCGGGACCGTCGCACAGGCGGCCTGATCGCAACGCCGGGCGTGACATCCGCGTCACGCCCGGCGTTCAATAACCTCAAACGGCAGATCGTGCATCGCGTGCAACGGCTCGTTGTCAACCCGGTGGGCCGGCAGTTGCCGGTGACCATGATCGAGACGACCGGCCGCAAGTCGGGAAAGCCCCGGCGCACCGCCGTCGGCGGGCGCGTCGTGGACGACCGGTTCTGGATGGTCTCCGAACACGGCGAGCATTCGGACTACGTCCGCAACATCAAGGCCAACCCGGCCGTGCGGGTGCGCCTCGGCGGTAAGTGGCGCAATGGAACGGCTCACCCGTTACCCGACGACGACCCGGTGCAGCGGCTGGGAAACCTGCCCCCACTCAACAGCGCGGTCGTGCGCCTGATGGGCAGCGACCTGCTGACCATCCGGATCGATCTGGACTGAGACCGGCCCCATGCCCTACGACGAAGGCCTGGCCGACGGGATCCGCGAACTCCTCGGCGCCGAGCGGGGCATCGAGGAGAAGTGGATGTTCGGCGGTCTGGCGTTCCTGATCGAATGTGCGTGGCCGTCAGCGGCCAGGGTGGCCTGCTGGTGCGGGTGCCGCCGGGCGACACCGACCAACTGGCGGGGCGCGCGCATGTCGGCCCCATGGTGATGGCCGGGCGCGAGACTCGCGGCTGGCTGCGCGTCGACACCCCCGGCGTGCGGACCGCACGCCAGCTCCGCACCTGGGTCGACCGCGCGGTGGGGTATGCGCGCGGCCTGCCGCCCAAATGACCGCGTCGTTTGCCCGGGCACGGTGCGGGTACGCGACGTGACATGGACGGGCCGAAGAAAGTGTCGCGCCGGCTGCTCGAGGTCGCCGGGACCACCTATGCGGCCGAGGCCGACATCAAGCTCGAAGACAAGCCGATGCCGCTGTTCCAGCTCTTGGTGCTGTGCATGCTCGCCAGCAAGCCGATCGACGCGTCCATTGCCATGGGCGCCGCACGGGAACTGTTCAAGGCCGGCCTGCGCACGCCTCGGGCCGTCCTGGAAGCGGATCGCCAGACCATGATCGACGCGTTCGGCAGGGCGAGTTACGCCCGCTACGACGAGAGTTCGGCCACCCGGCTGACCGAGATGGCCGAGAAGGTGCGCGACGAGTATTCCGGTGATCTGCGCGAGCTCGCCGGGCGCAGCGAGCACGACGCGGCCGCGGCAAAGCGTCTGCTCAAGACGTTCAAGGGAATCGGCGACACCGGCGCCGACGTCTACCTACGCGAGGTGCAGGACGTCTGGCCGTGGGTGAAGCCGTACTACGATGACCGCGCCACCGGCGCGGCAAAGGATCTGGGTTTGCCCACCACGCCCGGCGAGCTCAAAGACCTTGCGCCGCGCAGCTGTTCGCGGCTGGCGGCAGCGCTCGTCAGGGTGTCGCTGGACGACGACGTGCGCCGGCAGGTGACCGGTTGACCCGGCGGTGACCGTTCGGATCGGCACGTCCGGATGGTCCTACAACCACTGGGTGGATGTGCTCTACCCGCCCGGTCTGCCGGCCGCGCGCCGGTTGGCGCGCTATGCCGAGGTTTTCGACACCGTCGAGCTGAACGCGAGTTTTTACCGGTGGCCCAAGGATGCGACGTTCGCGGCGTGGCGCGATCAGTTGCCGGCGGGCTTCACCATGTCGGTCAAGGCGCACCGCGGGCTCACGCACTACCGTCGGCTGGCCTCGCCGGAGCCCTGGATCGAACGGTTCGAACGCTGCTGGAATCTGCTCGGTGACCGCCACGGCGTGCTGCTGGTCCAACTGCATCCCGCACAGCAGCGCGATGACGCGCGCCTGGACGCCTTCCTGCAAGCCATGCCGCCGTCGATCCGGGTGGCCGTCGAGTTGCGGCACCCCACCTGGAACGACGCGGCGGTGTTCGCGCTGCTGGAAAGCCGACGGGCCGCCTACGTGGTGATGAGCGGAGCCGGTCTGCCGTGTATCCCGCGGGCCACCACGGATTTGGTGTACGTACGGATGCACGGGCCGGATCCGGACGCGATGTATGCGGGCTCGTATCCGCAAGCGGAGTTGCGGCGGTGGGTGGCGCACATAACGGAATGGGACGTCGACGGCCGCGACGTGTGGATGTACTTCAACAACGACCTGGGTGGTCACGCCGTGCGCAACGCGCTCTTTCTGCGCGGACTACTGAGTTGAACGGGAGCGATCACTCGTTCTCCGCCGGGGCGTCCGTGCAATCCGGGTCCTGATCGACGGGCGTCCACTTTCCGTCGATGACCTCGGGCGGGCGCTGGGCCTGCAGGCGTTCCCGTTCGGCGCGGCGGCGTTTGACCCGCAACCGGGCGTCGGCCGGGACGCTGACCAGTTCGTCGCAGGTCAGGTAGAACACGTCGTCGGCGACATCGAGCAGGTCGGCGTCGACACGCCGAGATCCCAACTCCCGCAACGTCAGCCGAAGCTGGTGGGTGAATCGCAGAGTGGTGTCGTGGGCCAGTTCCCGCGAGCCGCGGGCGGCATCGGCAAGGCGTTGTGCGAGGGTCGCCGACGTTGCCTCCGGGTCGTGCGGCGCGGCGGCGGCGAAATGGGCGGCGGTCTGTAGCAGCATCTCCGGGTCGTCGCCGAAGACCCGCGCGGCCAGTTCGGCATCGCCGGGCCCGCGGTGCCCGATCCGGGCGATCGCGGCATCGAATTTGGCTGCGGCGGAAGGGGACAACGCGCGGATGCTGCCGACGTTCCCTTCCCGGGCCAGGGCGCACAACGGCGGGTCGTCGCGCAGCACGGCCGCCAGTTCGGCGGTTTCGGCGGCGATGCGGTTGCTTTCCATGATCATGCCTATTCCGGACACGCTGCCGCCCGCCTGGGTGTGTTCCAGCGCCGCCGCCGTGACGCCGGTGTCGATGAGCCAGAGCGCCGTCAGGGTCCAACCCTGGTGAATTCGGTCGCGCAACAGCGGAACCCGAACTACCAGGCCGGAATCCGGCAGCGCGGCCAGCTGCGCCGCGTCCAACTGCTCCGCCCCGGCGGCCGCGCTGTAGGCCTGCGTGTCGGCTTTGAGGTGACGCAACAGGGCCAGTGACCGCGCCGCGACGATCGCTTTGGCGACCGAGCCCAGTGCTCCGCCGGCCAACTGGGGCTCACCGAACGGCAGCAGGTTGGGCACCTGGGTCCGACCGGCCAGCGTGCGCCGCACGACCGCCTCCCGGTCCCAGCCCGGAAGTTGTTCGGCAGCAAGAACGTTCGTCGAAACACCGATGTAGGGGCGGTGGCCGAACACCGCGACGGCCCGGCTCCCCCACTCGTCGCCGACCACGCCGCCGAGCGTGAGCACCTCTCCCAGCACCCGGCCGGCCGTGCGCAGGCCACTCATCTGGACGTCCAAGGTGATCGGCGTCAGCGGGCCGGGCAGTGCCTCGGCGAGAGTGCTCGCGCTGAAGACCGGGAACCGCAGGTCGATCCGGTCGTCGAACTCGCCCTCGAGGCCCTCGGGTGCGGCGCTGGGCAACTCGTCGGCCGACGGGCGCGGCAAAACCTCGACCGGCAGCGGCAATTGGCTTCCGTGGTCGGGCGCACCGGTGGCTTCGAGCCGGCGGCCGACGAGCCCGCGCGCGGTGTCGGCGATCGCGTCGAACGCCTGCCAGCCGCACTCGAAAATCCAATCCTCTTGTGCTGCAGAGATATCCATTTCGGGAGCCAGCTGCGGCCAGCCGCGGAGCCGGTGCAGACGCGACCGCGAGTTCACCGACCGCAGCAGCCGCCACGCGGTGACGACGTTGATGGTGTCCGGGGTGGCCAGGTCCACCACACCGGTCCGGTCCGTGTTCAGCGACGACACCAGGAAACGCACCAGATCCTCGATGTGCAGCACCCGGATCGGCTGGGTGGAGACCTTGGCGCGCAGCAGCGTGGCCACGGTGCGGCACACCGTCCAGTCGAGCTGGCGGCCGACGGGGGGGGCGGCCCGGACCACCAACGTCGGGCCCCAGCTCGTGGCCACCAGCGCCTCGGCCGGCTCGTACAGGTCGGGCCGGCCCGCGGCCTGGGACACGAACAGCAGGCGGGCCCCGGAGCGGGCCGCCGCGTCGGTAACCCGGGCGAGCCCGCCGATGTCCGCGTTGCCGGGTGCGGTGGGATCGACCGGGGCCAAGTGGATCACGGCGTCGGCCTCGTCGGTCAGCTCCTGCAACACCGGGTCGCTGAGCGGGGCGCGCACGAACTCCACCCCCGGATCCAGGGCGGCGTGCCGGCGCTCGGCGATACCGGTGACGCTGTGCCCGGCAGCCAGCAGCTGGCGCGCGACCAGCCGCCCGACTGTGCCGGTGGCGTCGGTAACCAGGATCTGCACTGGGCTCACCCCTCCCAACGTCACACTCGACAATAGGCACGTCGCCGTCACTTACGCGACCGTTACCGCATCCGCGGCGCCCTGGTCTGCCGCGATGCGGTTGAGAATTACCGCAGGGTGGCGCTGCCGTCCGCGGCGACGGCGACCTCGGCGCCACCGATGTCCTCACGCACGGTCGCCGCCGCGGCGTCGGCATCGGCGATCACCGCCAAGGTGCGCGCCCCGTCCGGCGTGCGCACGGCCACGAAGGCCTTCTCCGGCCGTCCCTCCCGGTCGAACGGTGTCGTCCACGCCTCGACGGTCCCGACGCCGTCCCACTCCACCAACGCCTTGCGGGTCGGTTCCCGATCCACCGCCGCCTGGACGTCCTCCCACCGAAATTCGTCCGGCGGTTCGGTGCCGTACACACCGATGCTGTGCTTGGTCAGGTAGCCGCCGTTGGCGGTGATCAGCGCCCGCCGACCGGGGTTTGCCACCAGCAACTCGGCGGCGGTGGCGATGGAGTGCATGACGTAGTTGCTCCACGGGCCGCCGGCGAAGGTCAGCCCGCCGGTCACGGTGAGCGGGCGGGACGGATCGTCGACGCTCAACCCCAGTTCGCCCGCGGCGACCTGGACCGCCGAGGGGAAACACGAGTACAGGTCGACGAAGTCGACGTCGTCGACGCCGAGCCCGGCCAGTTCGAGCGCCCGGGCCCCGGCGATCCGGATGGCCGGCGACCGGTGCAACTCGTCGCGCTCGGCGATGGCCGGAGTGTCGTGGGCGTCGGTGCCCGCGTGCGGGTACACCCACCGTTCGGCGGGGATCTGCAGGCGCCTCGCCTGCTCCACCGAGGTCAGTACCAGCGCGGCCCCCTGGTCGACCATGTTGTTCGAGTTCAGCAGCTTCGTGTACGGCCAGCTGACCATGCGGTTCCGCGGCCCGGGTTGCCGGATCTCCTCGGCGGTCATCGGGGTGCGGATCCAGGCGTGGGGGTTGCCGACCGCGACGGCGTTGAAACGGGCCCACAGCCGCCCGATCCGCTCGGCGTGGTCCTCGATCGACTCGCCGTTGGCGATGCGCAGCGACTGCTCGAACAGCGGGTAGACGTACGCCGGGCGGTCGAGCCGGATCCTGAGCTCGGCCTCGCCGGCCATGGGGACATCCTCGCCGCTGACCTCCGCCATCGGCACGGATTCGTCCTGCACTGTCCACACCAGCCTGCCGCCCAGCGACTTCAGCCCGGTTCTGGTGCGCCAGGTCTCGGCGCCGGCGAGCAGCACCACCCCGGCGTTGCCCCGCTGAATGTCCAGGCAGGCCTGGTTGACCAGCGATTGCGGCACGTTGCCGCCGATCGGGCTGTACAGGGTGGTGAAGTTCGCGGCGCCGATCCGCTGCCCGAGCAGCAGGCCGGGATCGCGATAGCGGGCCGACAGCACGTTGACCACGCGAACGGAGTCCACCGCCTCGATCACCCGGGCCTCGGCGGCCTGCCCGGCCGCGGCGGCCATCAGGTCCACCGGTTCGACGGATCGCCGGTGCGGGTCGATCTCGTCGTGGTGGTTGACCTGGCCGTAGCCGACCAACACCGGTGTCCTGGGGTCGACGGTCATAGACCGAACCTAGCGTGGCGAACGCCCGCGGTCGCTGATGGCCCGCCCGGCATCACGCCGGACCGAACAGCACGCCGTCGGTGATCAGCCGCTCGGTCTCCGCGTCGCTCATCCCCAGCAACTCCCGGCAGATCACGCGGGTGTCCTGCCCGGGTTGCGGCGCGGGGCGCTGGCGGGCCGGCGGAATGTGCCCGAACGGGGCCGGGCCGGTCTCGGCCGGCAGCCGACGTTCGATGAGCGGATGCACCATCTCGGCGAACAGTTTCCGGTCTCGCAGCTGCTGGTCCTCGAGGAGGTCCGGGGGGCGGTTCATCGGTCCGGCGGCGACCCCGGCCGACTGCAGCAGTTGGGCGACCCGCGCCGGGGTGCGGGTGCGGGTCCAGGAGGAGACCAGCTCCACCAGCTCGCGCCGGTTGGCCAGGCGCGCCTCGCCGGTGGCGAAGCGCTGGTCCTCGGCCCACTGTGGGCGGTCGAAAGCCGAAGCTATGCAGCGCCATTCGTCGTCGTCCCGGATGGAGATGACGCACCATTCGTCGTCGCCCGCACACGGGTAGACGGCGTGCAGGGCGGTGTCCTCGTGGATTCGGGCCAGGCCGGCGGCCAGCGCGGCCCGGGTGACGTAGAGGGTGTCGAGCTGGTTCACCACGACCTCGGCCTGGGAGATGTGCACGTGCGCCCCGCCGCCGGTCCGGTCGCGGTGGATCAGCGCCGCCAGCGCCGCGATGGCGGTGACCCGGCCGACAACGTGGTCGGGAAATATCGTCGTCGCGTCGTAGAAGGCGTGCCGGGCGGCCCCGGCCCCTTCGTCGGGGTCGGCCGGTGTCCAGAGCCGGGTGACGCCGGTGGTCGCCCGCACCAGCGGGCCGTAGCCCAGGCGGGCGCTCCACGGCCCGCTGTCGCCGTAGGCGCTGCTCTCCGCGAGCACGACACGCGGGTTTGCAGCGCGCAGTTCCTCGTACGAAAACCCAAGGGAGGCAAGGGTTCCAGGCTTGAAGTTGGCGAAGACCGCGTCCGCCTCGGCGACGAGGCGGCGGAAGATCCGGTTGCCCTCGGCGCTGCGCAGGTTTAGGCCGAAGCCCAGGTTGTTGCGGTGGGTCCAGGCGAACGACTCGCTCATCGCCTCGCCGGCGCGGGCCTGGCGCAGCCCGTCGGGATAGTCGGCGCTTTCGATCTTGACGATCTCGGCGCCCATGTCGCCGAACAACCGGCTCAGCTCGCCGCCGGCGACGATGACACCCAGGTCGAGGATGCGCAGCCCCGCGAACGGATAGTCGCCGATCCGGCCGGACGGCGACGTCACCACCGCCGGGTTGGCGCGCCAGTACGGTTCGTCCTGCCCGGCCGCGGGGGCCGCGGTGCGGTACCCGGCGCGCTGCCCGTCGACGACGAAATAGCCGTTCGGCACCCGGGCGCGCACGCCGTGAGCCAGTTCCGCGTCGGTGATCGCGCCGACCGCCTCGAAATGGTCGGAGGCCAGGATCTGCGACGGCGTCAGCACCGCGGCGATCGGCACCCCGTGCTCTTGGCCGGCGGCCACCAGCTCTGCCATGGTCTGATCGGCGAACAAGGCCTCGATCAGCACCCCGATCTCCGGCCAGGCCGCGAACCGCTCGCCGATCACGTCGTAGCGGGGGTCCTGGAAGGCCTCCGGCTCCCCCAGCCAGCGCCGCAGGCCGCGCCATTGCCGCGGCGCCATCACGCACAACCGGACGTAGCCGTCCTTGCAGGCATGGATCGGGTAGGCGTCCTGGTTCCTCGGGCGCCCGCGCCACCGCCCCGCGCGACGGATCCCGGCCGCGGCCTGCCCGTGCGCGCCGAACGCGGGGTCCAGTGACATGACGACGGCGTCGAACCGGGAGAAGTCGATGTATTCGCCTGTGCCGCAACGCAACCGGTTGTAGTACGCGACGAGTGTGGCCCATGCGGCCTGCACGGCGGCGGTCGCCGAGGCGATGCCGTCCGGCGGCAGCACCGGGGTGCCGGTGGGAGGCCCCGACCGCGACAGCGAGCCGCCCATCGCGTACAGCACCGGATCGGTGGCCCGCCACGACGACCGCGGCCCCGTGGCACCGAAGTCGGTGATCGAGACCACGACCAGCTGCTGGTGGTGGGCGGCCAGGTGCGCGGCGGAGGTCCCGAACGCGGCGGCCAGCCCTTCGGGGCCGCTGTCGACGACGATGTCGGCGCCCGCGACCAGTTCGTGGAAGCGGTCGCAGTCGCCGTCGTCGTACGGGTCCAGCACCGTGGCGCGCTTGTTGGCGTTGTGCATCGCGAACGCCACGCCGGCACCGCCCAGCGTCGGCAGCGCCTCGCGTTCCGGGCTCCCGCCCGGCGTCTCGACCTTGAGGACGTCGGCGCCCAGATCGGCGAACAGGCGGGTCACCGCGTCGGCGTCCCCCGTGGACAAGTCGAGGACGCGCACGGCGTCGAGCAACCCGTCGGCCATCTGCACACCGTACAGTCGGGACCGGTCGCCGGCTTCGATGCGCCCGTCGCGATCCCCGGTCGGTGGGCCGGGTGCGGGCGGCGTCGACTAACGTCACAGGCCGGTGCGCGAAGCCGTACCTGTCGACACAATTCCGATGGAGCCGATGGGGGGCATCCCAGGCGTGAGCGCGCACTTGAGCTACCTCGAGGCCGTGGTGGTCGGCGCTTTCCAGGGCGTCACCGAGTTGTTCCCGGTATCCAGCCTCGGCCACTCGGTGCTGGTCCCGGCGCTGATCGGGGGGCGGTGGGCGCAGGACCTCAACGTCTCCGCCCCGAAGTCGCCGTACCTGGCCTTCATAGTCGGTCTGCACGTCGCGACCGCCGCCGCCCTGCTGGTGTTCTTCTGGCGGGACTGGGTGCGCATCGTGGCCGGACTGGTGTCGTCGGTGCGGCATCGCCGCATCCAGACCTCGGGCGAGCGGCTGGCCTGGCTGCTGGTGGCGGCCACCATCCCGGTGGGGCTGGCCGGGCTGCTGCTGGAATCGACGTTCCGCACGACACTGGGCAAACCCATCCCGTCGGCGGCGTTCCTGCTGCTGAACGGCTTCGCCCTTTATGCCGGCGAGGTGCTGCGTCGCCGCCTCGCCCCCGCACCGGCGGGCCCGGCCGCCGAGGCGGCGCAGGCCCACGGCGGCGAGGCCGTCGACGACCGGCTCGGCCGCCTGCCGCTGGGCCGCGGTGTGCTTATCGGGTGCGCCCAGATCCTCGCGCTGTTCCCCGGCATCAGCCGCTCGGGCATCACCATCGTGGCCGGGCTGTGGCGCGGCCTGTCGCACGAAGACGCCGCCCGCTTCTCCTTCCTGCTGGCGACGCCGATCATCCTGGCCGCCGGGCTGTACAAGATCCCGGAGTTGTTCGGGCCGCTGGGCGAGGGCATCTTCGGCCAGGTCGTGGCAGGCAGCATCGCATCGTTCGTCAGCGCCTACTTCGCCGTGCGGTACCTCACCAGTTACTTCGAGACCCGCACGCTCACGCCGTTCGCCATCTACTGCGCCGTGGTCGGCGGCGCCAGCCTGGTCTGGCTGAGCCTGCGGTAACCCGCCCGGGCACGCGCCCGCCCGGCGTACCGTGGGCTTCGTGTTGCCGGCCCGCGACGTGACCGCCCGCCCCGGGACCCGGGCATGACTCGCCAACGCCAACGCGACGCCCCGCAGCCGGAAAACGTGTGGGACTATCCGCGGCCGCCCCGGATCGAGCCCTTCACCGGTGCCATCACCGTCGAGCTCGGCGGTGAGGTGGTGGCGTCGGCCTCGCGGGCCCTTCGGGTGCTCGAAACCAGCCACCCACCCACCTACTACCTTCCCCGCGACGCGTTCACCGCCAGGGCGTTGCGCCCGGTGTCCGGCAGCTCGTGGTGCGAATGGAAAGGTCAGGCCGCCTACTACGACGTCGTCGGCGGCAACGCCGTCGCCCCGAAGGCGGCGTGGACCTATCCGAGCCCGACACCCGCGTTCGCGTCGATCGCCGGCATGGTCGCGGTGATGGCTTCGCGGGTCGACCGGTGCACCGTCAACGGCGAGGTCGTCGTGCCGCAGCCGGGTGATTTCTACGGTGGCTGGATCACCAGCTGGATCACCGGTCCGTTCAAAGGCGGTCCCCGATCGATGGGTTGGTGACGCGGTGACCGACGACGACGTCGAGGTGCTGGTCATCGGCGCGGGCCTGGCCGGGTTGCGTTGTGCCGGCGTGCTGGCCGCCGCGGGCCGCGAGGTGCGGGTGTGGGAAGCCGGCGACGACGTCGGTGGCCGCATCCGCACCGATGTGGTCGACGGCTTCCGGTGCGACCGCGGCTTCCAGGTGCTCAACCCGGCCTATCCGGAGCTCGCAGCCTGCGTCGACCTCGACGCCCTGCGCCTGCAACCGTTCGCCGCCGGGGTGGCGGTGCGGCGCGAGCGCGACGCGGCGGTGCTGGCCCATCCGCTGCGCGAGCCGGCGCGGATACCGAAGATGCTCGCCTCGGGCATTATCCGGCCCCGCGAAGCCATCGGGCTCGGGCGCTGGGCGGCCGGGGCGTTGCGACCGCACACCGTCAAATCCGGGCACGGCGACGGCGCCGTGCGCGAGCGGCTGGACCGCTGCGGCGCCCGCGGCGAACTGCGCCGGGTCGTCGACCGCTTCCTCGCCGGTGTCGTGCTCGAGGACACCGGCGCCACCTCCAACGCGTTCTGCCTGCTGCTGGCCCGCATGTTCGTGCTCGGGGTGCCCGGCCTGCCGGCCGACGGCATGCACGCACTGCCGCAACAGCTCGCTCGGCCGCTGACAAGCCGAATCACCTTGGGCCGCAGGGTGACCCACGTCGAGCGTGACGGGAACCGGTGGACGGTACGGGCTCCCGACGCCGTCGCGCGCGCCCGCGACGTCGTGGTGGCCATCGATCCGGTGGCGGCCGCGGCGCTGACCGGCCATCCGCCGCCGGCCATGCGCGGCGTCGTGACCGACTGGTGGGCCGCCGACGAGGCGCCCAGCACGCTGCCGATGCTCTGGGTCGACGGGCGACCCCGGCCGCCCGGACCGGTACTCAACACCGCCGTCATCAGCGCCGCCGCACCCAGCTATGCCCCGCCGGGGCGCCATCTGATCTGCGCGTCGGCGCTGCTGACGGCGGAGGGAGAGCCGCCCGAGGAGGACGCGACGCGGCGCCATGCCGCCGACGTCCTGGGCGCCGACGGCCGCGGCTGGCGGCTGCTGCAACGCCACGTCATTCCCGACGCACTACCGGCTCAGCCGCCGCCGCTGCGCGTGCGCCGCCCCGTGCGCATCCGCGAGGGCCTGTGGTGGTGTGGCGACCACCGTGACACCGCCTCCATCCAGGGCGCGCTGGTGAGCGGACGGCGTACCGCCGAACAGATACTCCGGCAAATGTCGCCGTCCGGCCCGTCCTGAACGTGGTTTGCGCGGCGCGGCGCACAGTGCTGTGCTCGTCTCATGGCAGACACGGCAGCCCTCGGCATCAAGGTCCGCGGCAAGGTCGTCGTGATCACCGGCGGCGCCCGCGGCATCGGGCTGGCGACCGCCACGGCCCTGCACAACCTGGGCGCCCGGGTGGCGATCGGCGACGTCGACGAGGTGCGGGTCAAGGAGTCGGGCGCCGCCCTCGGCCTCGACGTCTACGGCAAACTCGACGTCACCGACCCGCACTCGTTCGCCGATTTCCTCGACGAGGTCGAACGCCAACTCGGCCCGATCGACGTGCTGGTCAACAACGCGGGCATCATGCCGCTGGGCCGCATCGTCGACGAACCCGACGCGGTAACCCGGCGCATCCTCGACATCAACGTCTACGGTGTGATCCTGGGCAGCAAGCTGGCGGCGCAGCGCATGGCCGCCCGGGGCTGCGGCCACGTGATCAACGTCGCGTCGCTGGCCGGGGAGACGTACCTGGCCGGGGCGGCCACCTACTGCGCCAGCAAGCACGCGGTGATCGGTTTCACCGATGCGGCCCGCATCGAGCACCGGCGGACCGGCGTGAAGTTCTCGGTGGTGATGCCGACGTTCGTCAACACCGAACTCATCGCCGGAACCTCGGGGGCCACGGGGATCAAGAACGCCGAGCCCGCCGACATCGCCGACGCGATCGTCGACCTGGTGGCCCGCCCGAAGCCGCGGGTGCGGGTCACCCGGCTGGCCGGCGCGATCATCGCGTCGCAGAAGTTCTTGCCCCGCGCGCTGGCCGAGGGCATCAACCGGGTGCTCGGCGGCGAACACGTCTTCACCGACGATGTCGACGTCGAAGGGCGGCGGGCCTACGAGGCCCGGGCCCGCGGTGACGGGTAGGCACTGTTCACCTGAGGCGTGGACAATCGGCTGGGTGAGTCTGGAAACCGGAGCAATGACCCCAGCCGTACCCGAATCCCTGTCCGACGACGAACTGACCCTCATCGACAGGTACTGGCGCGCCGCCAACTACCTGTCCGTCGGGCAGATCTACCTGCTGGACAATCCGCTACTGACCGAACCGCTGGAAGCCCGCCACGTCAAACCCCGGCTGCTCGGCCACTGGGGCACCACGCCCGGGCTGAACCTGATCTACGCGCACCTCAACCGCATCATCCGCAACCGCGACGCCAACCTCATCTACGTCACCGGGCCCGGGCACGGCGGCCCGGGTCTGGTGGCCAACGCCTACCTGGAAGGCACCTACAGCGAGGTGTACACGGGCATCGAGGAGGACGCCGAGGGACTGCGCAAGCTGTTCCGGCAGTTCTCCTTCCCCGGCGGCATCCCCAGCCACGTGGCTGCCCAGACGCCGGGATCCATCCACGAGGGCGGCGAACTGGGCTACGCGCTGGTGCATGCCTACGGCGCCGCTTTCGACAACCCCGACCTGGTGGTCGCCTGCGTGATCGGGGACGGCGAGGCCGAGACCGGGCCGCTGGCCACCAGCTGGCACTCGAACAAATTCCTCAACCCGGCCCTCGACGGGGCCGTGTTGCCGATCCTGCACCTCAACGGCTACAAGATCGCCAATCCGACCGTGCTGTCCCGGATTCCACACGCGGAGCTTGAGTCGCTGCTCAGCGGCTACGGCTACCGGCCGATCACGGTCGCCGGGGACGACCCGGCCGACGTGCACCGGCAGCTGGCCGCCGCCCTGGACGACGCTTTCGACGACATCACCGGCATCCAGGCCGGGGCGCGCCGCGGCGGCCGGCCGGAGCGGCCCGTATGGCCGATGATCGTGCTGCGCACCCCCAAGGGCTGGACCGGCCCGAAGACGGTCGACGGGAAAAAAGTCGAGGGCACCTGGCGGGCGCATCAGGTTCCGCTGGCCGAGACCCACGACAACGCCGAACACCGGGCGCAGCTCGCGGCGTGGCTGCGCAGCTACCGGCCCGAGGAGTTGTTCGACGACACCGGCGCGCTGCGCCCCGAACTGCGGGCGCTGGCCCCCCGCGGTGATCGCCGGATGAGCGCGAACCCGCACGCCAACGGCGGGCTGCTGCTGCGCGACCTGGACCTGCCGGACTTTCGCGACTACGCGGTGCAGGTGTCGCGCCCGGCGACCGAAACCCACGAGGCGACCCGCGTGCTGGGGACGTTCCTCCGGGACGTGATCGCCCGCAACGGCGACCGGTTCCGCCTGATGGGGCCCGACGAGACCGCCTCCAATCGGCTGGACGCCGTGTACGGCGCGACGGACAAGGTGTGGCTCTCGGAGACGACGCCGGATGACGAGCACCTGGCCCCCGACGGCCGCGTGATGGAGGTGCTCTCCGAGCACCTGTGCCAGGGCTGGCTGGAGGGCTACCTGCTGACCGGCCGGCACGGGCTGTTCACCTGCTACGAGGCGTTCGTGCACATCGTCGACTCGATGCTCAACCAGCACGCGAAATGGCTGTCCACCAGCAGGGAACTACCCTGGCGGCAGCCGATCGCCTCGCTGAACTACCTGCTGACCTCCCACGTGTGGCGCCAGGACCACAACGGCGCGTCGCACCAGGACCCCGGCTTCATCGACCTGGTCGCCAACAAGCGGGCCGAGCTGACGCGCGTCTACCTGCCGCCGGACGGCAACACCCTGCTGTCGGTGGCCGACCACTGCCTGCGTAGCCGCAACTACGTCAACGTCATCGTCGCCGGCAAGCAGCCCGCGCTGGCCTACCTCGACATGGACGAGGCGATCGCGCACTGCACCCGGGGCCTGGGGATCTGGCAGTGGGCCAGCACCGCCACCGCCGAACCCGACGTGGTGCTGGCCTGCGCCGGTGACGTCCCGACGCTGGAAACCCTCGCCGCCGCCGACATCCTGCGCCGGGAACTGCCCGACCTGGCGGTCCGCGTGGTCAACGTCGTTGACCTGATGCGCCTGCAGCCGGAATCCGAACACCCGCACGGGTTGCCGGACAAGGAGTTCGACGCCCTGTTCACCCGCGACAAGCCGGTCATCTTCGCCTACCACGGCTACCCGTGGCTGATCCACCGGCTCACCTACCGGCGCACCGTGCACCCGCACCTGCACGTGCGCGGCTTCAAGGAGCGCGGTACCACGACGACGCCGTTCGACATGGTGATGCTCAACGACCTGGACCGCTTCCACCTGGTCATGGACGTCATCGACCGGGTGGACGGGCTGGGCAGCCGCGCCGCGGTGCTGCGCCAGCGGATGGCCGACGCGCGGCTGGCAGCGCGCAGCTACACGCGCGAGCACGGCGAGGACGACCCCCAGATCGCCGGCTGGACCTGGGCGCGTACCGAGTGATCAGCCCCGCGTGACGCGCAGGGGCACCGACACCGGACCCTGCAACGACGGCGTCGTACCCCAACGGACGGGCCCGGCCAACTCCAGGCCGTCGACTTCGTCGAGCAGGCAGTCGGCGGCGGTGATCGTCTCCAGCCGCGCCAGATGCGCCCCCAGACAGAAGTGCAGGCCGTGGCCGAAAGCCAGGTGCCCGGTGGTGTCCCGGTGGATGTCGAAGCGATCGGGCTCGGGGAACTTGGCGGGGTCGCGGTTGGCCGACGCGTAGAACAGCACCGTCTTCGCGCCCCTGGGGATCACCGTGTCGCCGATCGCGCAGGGGACTGTCGCGGTTCGGGTCACCCACTGGACCGGCGAGCCCCAGCGGGCCGTCTCCTCGACCGCGGCGGGAAGCAGGCTGCGGTCCGCTTTCAGCTCGGCGAACAGCGCGGGGTCCCCCGCCAGCCTGACCAGCAGCATACCCAGCAGGTTGGTGGTCGTCTCGTTGCCTGCCACCAGCAGGATCAGCGCGTACATGAACGCTTCGTCGTTGGTGAGCTCACCCGCGCTCGTGGCTGCGCGCAGCCGGCTCAGCAGGTCGTCGGCGGGTTCGCCGTCGCGGCGTCGCATTTCGGCGTCGATGAAGCTGTGCATGTGCACGTAGGCGGGCACGATCGACGCCATCAAACGCGCGACCTCGGGCACCGAACGGGGAGCGAACATCTGCGCGAATTTGTCCGAGACCGCGCGAAATGCCGGCCACTGATCCTGCGGAACGCCGAGAATTCGGGCGATCACGTTGATCGGCATCGGGATGGTCAGGCCGTCCACGACGTCCACGACGTCACCGTTGGTCAGCTTCGCGATCGACTCGGCGGCCAGTGCGCGGATGTCCGTCGTGAAGCTCTGGACCGCGCGTTTGCTGAACATGGGCGCGGTGATGCGTCGCAGACGGGTGTGTTCGGGTGGGTCGGCGAGCAGCACGACGCTGGACACGAACGATCGGAGCATGACGCCGTCTTTCGACGAGAACGCGACATTGTCGCGGACCGCGGTGTGCACGTCGTCGTAGCGTCCGACCATCCAGACCCCCAGCCGCTCGTTGACCACGACGGGATGTTGCCGGATTCGCTCGTAATCGGGATAGGGGTCGGCGATGTGCGGCGCCAGCGTGGGGTCGAGCGTCGTGCGCGGCACGGACGCCGGGGCGGAACTCGACCGGGGACGACGCAGATCGCGGTAGGCACCGGTGGCGACCGGCCGCAAAAGGCTGATCACGGAGCTGCGCGCCGCCGACAAGATGGCTCGGGGTGGCGGACTGAGGAGATCGGTGGGCATGCTGATGAAGCTAAGGACGCACCGCGGCGACCGGAATGATGGATTCAGACACGCATTTGATATTTTCAGACACATGCGCGCCGTCGCCCCGTCGGTCTGGGATGTAGCACAGTCCTCGGCGACTGCCCGGCACGTCCTGGAGACCGCCCGCCAGCACGGGCTCGACGAGCCGACGTGCCTGTCCGGTACCGGGTTGACCACCGGGGACCTGGCGGATCCCACCACCGAGGTCTACGTCGGCCAAGAGCTGACCATGATCCGGAACCTCATCGCGCGACTTGGCGATCAACCCGGGCTCGGCATGGAGACCGGTGCGCGCTACCAGTTCGCCGATATCGGCATCCTCGGTTTCGCCTTGATGGCCAGCCCGACCTTCGGCGACGCGATCGACGTCGCGTGCCGGTACGTCGCGCTGACCGCCACGTATCTGAACCTGGCCGGCCCCGAGGTGGGTCAGACCGAGGTGGTCGTGGCTTTCGACGACGCGCAGGTTCCGCGCGATGTACGCCGGTTCCTCCTCGAGCGCGATTTCGCGATCATGCTGCGAATCCTGCCCCTGCTCCTCGGCGTCGGCCATGCGCCGATTACGGTCCGAGTCGAGTTTGCCGATCTGCCGTTGCCGACCGACCTGGTGGAGATCGAAAACCTGACCGTCGTCGTCGAGGAAACCTCACGCAATGTCCTGGCCATCCCGGCGGACCTGATCAATCAGCCGATGCCCGCGGCCGATCCCCAGACCGCGGCGATCTGCATTCGTCAGTGTGAGGAGCTTTTGGATCGGCGGCGCACCCGGCGCGGAATCTCGGCGGCGATCCGCACCCGCCTGATCCAGGACTCGGCAGAGATCCCCTCGATGGCCACCGTCGCGAAGGAACTCTGCGTCACCGAACGCACGCTGCATCGCCGGCTGGCGGCCGAGGGCACCAGCTACCGCGCGCTGCTCGACGAGGTCCGCGCGACCTTGGCCGCCGAGCTGCTGAACTCCGGTCTCAGTGTCGAGGAAACCGCACGCCGGCTCGGGTACTCGGAGACCGCCGCGTTCACCCGGGCGCACACCCGTTGGAACGGGTGCCCGCCCGGGCGGGCAAGAACCAGCCGGCCCGCGCCGTAGGGCCGCCGGCGCTCGCCCGTCGCGCCGCTGCGCCGCCTGCCGGTAAAATTGACCGATGCATGACTTCACCGCCGGCGCGGGGGCGCACCCGCTGTTGACCCAGCTTGCGGCGCTGCAACGCTTCAGGGTTCATCTCGACGTCGCCGTCGTCGTCGCGGTGCTGGTGTTCACCAACCTGGTCGCCCACTTCACCACGCCGTGGGCCAGCATCGCGACCGTCCCGGCGGCCGCCGTCGGGCTGGTCGCGTTGGTGCGATCGCGGGGACTGGACTGGGCCGAGCTGGGTCTGGGTCGCGAGCACTGGAAAACCGGGCTCGGTTACGCGCTGGCCGCCGTCGCGGTCGTGGCCGCGGTCATCGCCGTCGGCGTCCTGTTACCGGCGACCCGGCCGATGTTCATGAACCACCGCTACGCCACAATGTCCGGCGCCCTGGTCGCCTCGATGATCATCATCCCGCTGCAGACCGTGATCCCCGAGGAGCTGGCCTTCCGGGGGGTGCTGCACGGCGCGCTGAACCGGGCCTGGGGGTTTCGCGGGGTCGCGCTGGCGGGGTCGCTGCTGTTCGGTTTGTGGCACGTCGCGACGTCACTGGGGTTGACCAGCACCAATGTCGGCTTCACCCGAGCGTTCGGCGGCGGGATCATCGGCATGCTGGCAGGGGTGGGCCTGGCGGTGGCGGCCACCGGGGCGGCCGGCTTCGTGTTCAGCTGGCTGCGCCGGCGCAGTGGCAGCCTGATCGCGCCGATCGCGCTGCACTGGTCGCTGAACGGGCTCGGCGCCCTGGCCGCCGCGCTGGTATGGCATCTGTCGACCTGAAGCCGCTACACCAGCAGCACCGCCGCGCCGGCGATGCGGCCCGCACTGAGATCGCTCAACGCCTGGTCGGCCTGGTCCAGCCGGTATTCGGGCGTGGTCACCTCGATGTGGTGGTGCGCCGCGAAATCCAGGAAGGCACGCGCGTCGGCGCGGGTGTTCGACGTGACCGACCGGACTTGGCGCTCCTGAAACAGATGGCGCTGGTAGTTCAGCACCGGGATGTCGGACAGGTGGATGCCCGCGACCGCCAAAGTGCCGCCACGGTCCAGCGCCTCCAGTGCGGGTAGCACCAGATCACCGACCGGGGCGAACAGGATCGCGGCGTCCAGCGGCACGGGCGGTGCATCGGCGGCGCCTTGAGCCGAGGCGGCGCCCAGCTGCAGCGCCAGTTCCCGCGCGTCGGCCCCGCGGGTCATCACGTGCACCTCGGCGCCTTGGGCCAGGGCGACCTGCGCGGTGATGTGCGCGCTGCCGCCGAACCCATACAGACCCAGCCGTCCCCCCGGCGGCAGCTCGGCCCGCAGCAGGGAGCGGTATCCGATGATCCCGGCGCACAACAACGGCGCGAGCTCGCTGTCGCTGTATCCGCTCGGTAGATGGTGCGCGAAAGCGGCCGGGACGGTGGCGAATTCGGCGTATCCGCCGTCGGCGTCCCAGCCGGTGTAGCGCGACTCGGGGCACAGGTTCTCGTTGCCGCGACGGCAGTACTTGCACGCGCCGCACGTGTGGCGCAGCCACGCTATGCCCACCCGGTCGCCCACCCGGAAGCCGTCACCGGCCGCCGAGCCCACTTGAACGACCTCCCCGACCACCTCGTGCCCGGGAATCACCCGGTCGCGGTGGACGGGGAGGTCGCCTTCGGTGACGTGCAGATCGGTGCGGCAGACGCCGCAGGCCTTGACGGCGACCAGCAACTCCGCCGGCGCCGGCCGTGGCACCTCGGTGCTGACTTGCTCGAGCGGGCCGGAGGCCATCGGGCCGGGCCGGCGCACGCGCCAGGCGCGCATAGTTGAGGCCGTGGCTGTTGAGGGCATAAGCCCATCATGCCGCTGTCCGCCACGGCCGCAACGGTTGATTCCGGCTAGGTCTTTTTCACCATGCCGACGAGCCACAGCAGGATCACCGAGCCGAGCAGCGCGGTGAAGAAGGTGAAGATCCAACCCCCACCCGCAGTGTTGACGAAGAAGCTCAGGATGAAGCCGCCGATCAACGCGCCCACGATGCCGATCACGATGTTCATCAAGATGCCGAATCCGCCGCCCTTGATGATCTTGCCGGCGGCCCAGCCCGCCAGGCCGCCAGGCCGCCGATGATGATGTAGCCGACCAGGCCGACGCTGGTAAATGTCGTCGACCGGGCCAGGTATTCGGTAGCTGCGATGACGTTCATGCGCGTCTCCTTGCATTTGCTGGCAAAGCCCCGCTCACGTTCGTGGGCAGTGATTTCGGTATACCCGGTTCGCGTAACGAATCCGGTGCCGAATCGGAGACGATTGGCCTAACGCGGGTGATCCGGATTTGTCGCTCAGGTGCGCATCGTCGGCCGCGGTGCTGGTGCGGGCGTCGGGCTGACCTGTCCAGCGGGCGCCTGGGCCGGGGCGGGGACGGGAGTCGGGACCTCTGGCGCCGGCGCGGGGGCTGCCGGGGCGGGCGCCGGAGATGCCGGGGCCGGTCCGGGCGCTTGACCGGGGGCGGGCGCCTGACCCGGGGCGGGCGCCGACGCGCCCGGGGCCGCCGGCTGAGGCGCCCAGGGCTGGATCGACTCAGCCAGCGCCTTGGCGGCGCCCCTGTCCACCGGGTCGTTGGACGTGCCGAGCCACACCACGAACCAGCGCTGGGGTGCTCCGCCGTTGGCGGCGGGCGTGCCGACGACGCCGGTCCAGATCTGGCCGTTCGGCTTGGCCGTGTCGTTGAACTTGACCTCGTAGTACGACGCGCTTCCCGTGAGTCCGTTGCCGTTGAGCGGGGTAGATTCCTGGTTGATGCGGGTGCCGGGGTAGGGCATGTAGAACTCACCCATGTCCGAGCCGAGTCGGACCGCGGCCTTGGCGTTGTCGGGTTCGGCGCTGGCGTAGAGCTTCTGGTCCAGCCGGCCCAGGACGATCCGGGTGTCGTTGGCGACGGGCGGCGCCTGGCCCGGCATCGGCGGCTCTCCGGTGGTCTTGCTCAGCATGGCCGAGCCGTAGTCGAGGTGCGAAGCGTCCGATTCGACCCACCCCGGGGGCAGCAGGAAGCTGAACCCGCCGACGGCGTTGGTGATCCGGGGCAGGTCCGGTGGCGGCGGTGGCGGCGGCGCGTTAGGGTCGGCTGGCGGCGGGGGCGGCGCGTTGGGGTCGGCCGGCGGCGGGGGCGGCGCATTGGGGTCGGCCGGCGGAGGGGCCGCATTCGGGGCACCCGGGGCGGGCGCGGCGGTGGTCGCCGGTGCCGGGGGCGCGGGCTCCGGATCGGCCTTCGACGTCGCCGGCAATGCGATACCGACCGCGCTGACACTGGTCACGGCCATGATCGCCAGCGTGGCCCACAGTCCCCTGCGGCGCGTTGGGTTGAGGTCCTCCCGATCCATGGCGACGAACCTACCGCGTTACGGCTGTGACGCAAGGGTGGCTTGCTGACAATGTGGTGCGCTTTTTCTCCTGTTGTCCCTGCGCCAATTGGTCAGCGCGCCAGCTCGTCCGCCGGGGTTTCGCCGCGGCGCCGGATACAGTGCGACCTCGTGCGCCTTGACGCTGAACCACACTCGCTCGCCGGGGGTCAACCGCAGCTCCGTGGCGGCCTCGACGGTGACCTGAGCGGTCAGGCCGGGCGCGCCGTCGGGCTGCTCCCGGCCGCATACCAACACCGCCGGCCCACGCGTGTCGAGCTCGGCCATGGTCTGCTCGACGGTGTTGCGCGGGCTGCCGTGCGGCGGCTGCCGATACACCGCCACCGCCGTCGGCGCGAACACCGCGACCGCGTACCGCCCGGCGGTGAGATCAGCCCGGAAGTCCTGGGCCGGCATCCCGTGCCAGCGGCGACCGGACTGGTTGTGCAGCGAGCCGTCAGGCCCCCACGGCGCCGTTGACCAGGTTGACACCGGCGATGCGCGCCCCGAAATTGCTGCGGGGGGCGGTCAGCACCTCGGCCACCGGACCGATCTCGGAGATCTTGCCTCGGCGGCTGCCGACTACCGCGCGAAGCTGCAACCGGCTCACCGGCGGCGCGTCAGTGGTGGCCGCTGAAGATGATCCGCATCATCTTGAGATTGATGCTGGTGAACCGCCAGAACTGCACCAGCAGGCTCCGGCGCATCCGCAGGGTCGACCTGGTGGGCAGCGGCGCATCGGCGATGCGTTCGGCGGTCCGGACGTTCACCTCAGAGTCGGTGCTCTCACTGTCCATGGAAGTCATGGGATCGCCTTTCACTCGGGGATCAACCACCAAAACGGCCTGGCCTTGGCCTTATAGATGAACATGTAGTGCAGCAACAGTTTGATCCAATGCCCGGCCAGCCCGAGCTCGCCGGACGTGCCGGCGATGTCCCGGCCCGTCTGCGGATACTTCTTCGGGTCCGGGACGACCGGGAACATCGTCATCGCGGCGGCCGACCCCTCGCGCAGCCCGGCGCCCGCGGAGGCGACGCACGCCGCGCCCATAGTCGCCATCGAGGCGCGGTGGGCGGCGGCGTCAGGGTGCTCGATGCGGTCCCGGATGGTCTCGGCGACCGTCTTGGCCATGATCCCCGACGGCATCCCGGTGCGCGGCGGGCTCGGGGTGATGACCGTACCGTTGGGGCTCTTACGCGGCCGAGAGATCGGGTGCGGCGGCGCGAACGCGATGCCCGGGGCGAAGATGTTGCGGTACGCCGGGGACTCGTAGGTGTGCGGCCAGTCCTCGGCGGACCACTCGTCATACGGCTTGCCCGAGTAGTCGGCGTCGACCTTGAGGAATCCCGACGGTGCGAACAGCTTGGACGTGATGTCGTTGCCGGCATTGTCGTAGGCGGCCAGGGGGACGCCCTTGAATGGCGGCAGCAGCATCGCGAAGTCGAAGTCCAGGTCGTGCTCCTTGCCGTCGAGCTGCTCATAGCGCAGCTTGCCTTCCATCACCTCGTGCACGGCGGCCTGGGTGATGGCCTTGACGCCGCGCTCGCGGAACAGCGACTCGGTCCACATCCGGCTGGACTGCAGAAAGCCCTTGTCCTCGAACTGCATGCCGTCGACGCCGAAGTCGCCGAGCTCGTATTCGTTGGTGAGGTAGACGATCTCGGCCATGTCGCGCAGGCCGGCCGCGCGCAGCGTGTGTTCGACGTTGAAGGTGTACTCGAACGCCGCCCCCTCGCAGGTGCAGGTGCCGTGTCCCACGCCGATCACCAGGCGCTGCTTCTCGCCGGCCCGCATCTTGGCCATCACCTTGTGCAGCGCGGCGGACGCCTCGATCGCGTGGTCGGCGGTGCACACGGAGTAAGAGTGCCCGTCCGGGCCCAGGCCGGGCGTGGCCGCGAAGTTCAGCTGCGGGCCGGTGGCGTTGATCAGGTAGTGGTACACCACTGAGCCGGTCTGGCCGTTGTGCTCGGGGTCGGTATAGGTGAAGTCCACCGTCGGCGACGCCTCACCGCCCGATCCCTCGGGACGGATCGCGGTCGCGCGCGCCTGATGGAAGATGATGCCCTTGCGGTCATAGATCGGTTTCAGCGGAATCAGCACCTTGTCCGCTTCCATCCGGCCGACGCCGACCCAGATGTTCGATGGGATCCAGTTCCAGTCGGCGTTGGGCGAAATCACGACGACCTCGTGCTTGCGGGATAGCCATCGGCGCAGGTGCAGCGCGGCGGTGTGTCCCGCGATGCCAGCGCCGAGGATGACGACTCGTGCCATTGATGCTCCTCGGTCGGACCAGGCCACAACGGTGATGCGGCTCGACGCTCCCAGGGTACCCCTGGGGGTATCAAGCGGGAAAGGCGGCTCAGTTCATCGTCGTTCAGCGGCCCGCGCCTGGAAAGGGCACCCGGTAACCGGGCGGCTACCTGCCGTCGTTCGCGGTCAGTCCGCGCGCCCCCAGGCCCAGCACCACCAGCGCCGCGACCGCCACCAACAGGATCGACAATGCCACGGCGGCGTTGGCGTCGGTGACCCGCTGCAGGTAGATCTCCAGCGGCAGGGTGCGGGTCACCCCTTGCCGCGAACCGGCGAACGTCAGCGTCGCGCCGAACTCCCCCAGTGAACGCGCGAACGCCAGCACCGCCCCGACACCAGGCCCGGCCGCAGCAGCGGGAGCGTGACCCGCCACCAGACCGCGCTGGGCCGGACCCCCAGCGTCGCCGCGACCACCTCGTAGTCGGCCCCATCAGCGGCCGCATCAGCCGCACCAGGCGCGTCGCGCTGCGCGCCAGCACGAGCGCCATCGGGACCCCCAGCAGCACGCACAGCACGGTGCTGGCGGTCGCGGTCTTCAGGCTCAGCAACAGCGCGGTCCTCGACGACGAGCTGGTGATCAGGGACCACAAATTCGGCCAGTCGACCTTGGCCGCGATCGCCAGCAGCGGCAGCACCACGAAGACGGTGCCCACCGCGGCCGGCACGTACACCCAGCGCGGCAGGTTGACGGGGGAAGGCACGGCCGGCGTCAGGGCTTAGCGAACCCCGCCCGGGCCAGCGCTTGCTGGCCGGGACCGGACATCACCAGTTCGACGAACCGCCGCGCCGCCGCGGGGTGCGGCGCATGCTTCAGCACCGCGATGGGGTGGGTGTTGACAGCGCTGGCCGCCTCGGGAAAGTCGACGGACGCCACCTTGTCGCCGGCGCTCTTGGCGTCGGAGACATACACCAGCCCGGCGTCGGCCTGACCCGTGGTGACCTTGTCGAGGACGTCGGTCACGCTGAGTTCCTCGCTGACCGGCGTCAGGTGTACGCCGGTGTCGTCTTCGATGCGTCGGGTCGCCGACCCGCACGGCACCGGCGGTTGGCAGATCACCACGGCCCGGCCCGGCCCGGCCAGGTCGGCGAAGCTCGCGGTCTTCTTCGGGTTCCCGGGAGCGGTCACGATCACCAGCGTGTTCGAGGCGAAGCCCGCCGGGTCGCCATCCAGCAGTCCGGCTGTGGCGACGGTGTCCATCTGCGCCGTGTCGGCCGACGCGAAGACGTCGGCGGGGGCGCCCTGAGTCAGCTGCGTCGCCAGCTCGGAGGAACCGGCGAACTCGAAATCGGCGCCGTCGCCGGGATGGTCGGCCTTGAACCGCTGTCCGATCTGGGTGAAGAGGGGCCTCAGCGAGGCCGCGGCGAACACGACGACCGATCCGGCGGATCGGGGCGAGGGCGATTTCCGGGCGCACCCGACGGGCGCGGCTAGCAGCGCCGCCGACACCAGACAAGCCGTGAACCCGACCGGACGCACGCATGCACCCTAACGGGCGGTGCGCGTCCCGGGGGGATTGCGGTGATGGCCGAATAGTTACCCAATTGGCCCGCGCGTCGCGGCGCCGGGGATTTCATTGGCTAGCTACCGTCCAGTAACATGAGTTGAGTCGGGTCTGCGGGTTCGACGGTGAACACGAGGAGGTCATGGCAGTGGACGTGCTGGTCACCGGTGGGGACACCGACCTGGGGCGCACAGTGGCCGAGGGTTTCCGCGACGCCGGTCACAAGGTGACGCTGGTGGGCGCGCGCCGCAGTGACCTCGAGATCGCCGCCAAGGAACTCGACGTGGACGCGATCGTCTGCGACACCACCGACCCGGCCAGCCTTGAAGACGCCCGCGGGCTCCTCCCCCGCCACCTGGACACCATCGTCCACGTGCCGGTCCCGTCCTGGGAGGCCGGCGACCCGCGGACATACTCGATCGCCGACACCGCGCAGGCCTGGCGCAACGCCCTCGACGCGACAGTGCTGTCGGCCGTGCTGACCGTGCAGGCCGTCGGCGACCATCTGCGCTCCGGCGGGTCCATCGTCGGGGTGGTGACGGAGAACCCCCCGGCGGGCAGCATCGACGCCGCCATCAAGGCCGCGCTGTCGAGCTGGGTCGCCGGGCAGGCCGTGGTATTCGGCACGCGCGGGATCACCGTTAACGCCGTCGCCTGTGGGCGCAGCGCCCAGCCCGGTTACGACGGCCTGTCGCGTACGCCCCCGCCCGTGGCGGCGGAATTCGCCCGCCTGGCGCTGTTCCTCACCACTCCGGCCGCCCGCCACATCACCGGCCAGACCCTGCACGTCAGCCACGGCGCGTTGACCCAGTTCGCCTGAGCCCGTTGCGGTTGGCGCGTCCCACCGGTTTCGGCGCCGTGGGCCGATCGCTACGGTAACTAGCGTGGCTATACGACTCGGTCTGCAGATTCCCAACTTCTCCTACGGCACAGGGGTGGATCAGCTCTTTCCCACCGTGATCGCCCAGGCCCGTGAGGCCGAATCGGCCGGTTTCGACTCGGTTTTCGTGATGGACCACTTCTACCAGCTGCCCATGCTGGGCTCACCCGACCAGCCGATGCTGGAGGCCTACACCGCCCTGGGGGCGCTGGCCACCGCCACCGAGCGGGTGCAGTTGGGGACCCTGGTGACCGGCAACACCTACCGCAACCCCACCTTGCTGGCCAAGACCATCACCACGCTGGACGTGGTGAGCAGGGGCCGGGCCATCTTGGGCATCGGCACCGGCTGGTTCGAACTCGAACACGACCAGCTCGGTTTCGAGTTCGGCACCTTCACCGACAGGTTCAACCGGCTCGACGAGGCGCTGCAGATCATCCTGCCGATGCTCAAGGGCGAGCGGCCGAGCTTCTCGGGCAAGTGGTATCGCGCGACGGAGGCGCTGGCCAACCCCCGCTACCGCGAGCACATCCCGTTGATGATCGGTGGAAGCGGCGAGAAGAAGACGATCCCGTTGGCGGCGCGGCACTTCGACCACCTCAACGTGATCGCCGGGTTCGACGAGGTGCCGCGCAAGCTGCAGGTGGTGCGTCAGCGGTGCGAGGAGATCGGCCGCGACCCGGCGACACTGGAAACCAGCATGCTGGTCACCGCGCTCGTCGACGACAACGCCAAGCCCGACCAGGTTCCCGCCGAGATGAGCCAGCGCATGGTGGTTGGCGGCGCCGAATCGGTCGCCGAGCAGCTCAAGACCAAGGTGCTCGACGCGGGCATCGACAGCCTCATCATCAACGTTCCGTTCTACACGCCCGGGGTGATTGCCGCCGCCGGCGCGGCGCTACGTCCGCTCGTGGGCCTGTAGGGCCGCTGGGGATCGTCGCGGCGGCCCCCGGCATGACGAGTATCACGTCGCCCGAAATGGGAAAACAACGCTGGTGTGGTTGAACGCACAGGCTTGCGATTTGGATTCGGGGGTACTCCTGTGACTACCGTGATTATCGGACTGGCAGTGCGCGTCAAGGAGCCCCTCAGGAGCAGCAGATACATATGAGCCCCCAGCCAGAAAGCGCATCTGGAGCCAAGCGTCGGCATCGGGTCGTGATCATCGGATCGGGATTCGGTGGCCTCAACGCCGCAAAGAAGCTCAAGCGAGCCGATGTCGACATCAAGATGATCGCCCGCACCACCCACCATCTGTTCCAGCCGTTGCTGTACCAGGTGGCCACCGGCATCATCTCCGAAGGAGAGATCGCTCCGGCCACCCGGGTCGTGCTGCGCGACCAGAGCAATCTCCAGGTGCTGCTGGGCAACGTCACCCACATCGACCTGGCCAACCGCCGCGTGGTGTCCGACCTGTTGGGGCACACCTACGAAACTCCGTACGACAGCCTGATCGTCGCCGCCGGCGCCGGCCAGTCCTACTTCGGCAACGACCACTTCGCCGAGTTCGCGCCCGGCATGAAGTCGATCGACGACGCTTTGGAGCTGCGCGGGCGCATCCTGAGCGCCTTCGAGCAGGCCGAGCGCTCCCGCGATCCGGAGCGCCGCAAGAAGCTGCTTACGTTCACCGTCGTCGGCGCCGGCCCGACCGGCGTCGAGATGGCCGGTCAGATCGCCGAATTGGCCGAGTACACCCTCAAGGGCGCGTTTCGGCACATCGACTCGACGAAGGCCCGGGTGATTCTGCTCGACGCCGCGCCCGCGGTGCTGCCGCCGTTCGGGGAGAAGCTGGGCAAGCGGGCCGCCGCGCGGCTGGAGAAGATGGGTGTGGAGATCCAGTTGGGCGCGATGGTCACCGACGTGGACCGCAACGGCATCACCGTCAAGGATTCCGACGGCACCGTCCGGCGCATCGAGTCCCAGTGCAAAGTCTGGTCCGCCGGGGTGTCGGCGAGCGGGCTCGGCAGGGACCTCGCCGACCAGTCGGCGGTCGAACTGGACCGGGCCGGCCGGGTCAAAGTGCTTCCCGACCTGTCCATTCCCGGGCACCCCAACGTGTTCGTCGTCGGCGACATGGCCGCCGTCGAGGGCGTGCCGGGTGTGGCGCAGGGTGCGATCCAGGGCGCCAAGTACGTCGCCCGCACGATCAAGGCCGAGGTCGGCGGGGCCGACCCGGCGCAGCGCGAGCCCTTCCAGTACTTCGACAAGGGTTCGATGGCCACGGTGTCCAAGTTCTCCGCGGTGGCCAAGATCGGCCCGCTGGAGTTCAGCGGCTTCATCGCCTGGCTGGCGTGGCTGGTGCTGCACCTGGTCTACCTGGTCGGCTTCAAGAACCAGGTCACCACGCTGGTGTCGTGGGCGGTGACGTTCCTCAGCAATCGGCGAGGCCAGCTCACGATCACCGAGCAGCAGGCCTTCGCGCGTACGCGGCTCGAACAGCTGGCCGAACTAGCGGCCGAGGCGCACCGCTCGGAAAACACTCGGGTCGCCAGTTAGCCCGGGTTGCCGGGCAGTAATCCGCGGCGACCGCGCCGCCTACCTGCCAATCGCCTGGCAATGTGTCTGCAATTGGCTGTCAAAGCGCCCGGGATTTCCGCCGGTGTGATTGCGATGTGAGATCGGCCTGTATCTTCAACCGTGGCGCAGCCGTGAAAGGCCGCCCGGACGAGTTCGCCGTACCCGGACAGCGACAAGACGGCGAGTACTGGATGCGTCGCGCGGCGGTCATCAAAGCCGATTTGTGAACCCGCCGAGTCGCTTAGGTACCGTTCGCCGGGGCATCCTCCGCCGTGAGATACGTCTCAACGAGAGGACAGATAGTGACAAATCCGTTCGCTGGACAGGCCGACATTCCCAATCGCGAAGGTCAGTGGGCACAGCAGGCCGAGGCCGAGCTGCCGAACCGCCGTCACCGCGAGGAGATCGACCGCTGCATTGCGCACGGCCTGGAAGCCGCCCCGACGATCAACGACCGCACGCTGTCGACCTTCTCCCGCGGCGAGCTGCCGCACTTCGCCGGAGAGCGCGGGACGTTTCTGAAGTGCCCGTTCCTGGAGGACGTGCACGACATCTCCGACGCCGAGGTGGCGGTCTTCGGCGCGCCGCTCGACGCCGGCACCACCTACCGCCCGGGCACCCGGTTCGGCCCCATGGGCATCCGGCGCTCGACCAACCTGTTTGGCACCTACTGCTACGAACTGGGCGTGGACCTGCGCGAACAACTCAACATCGTCGACATCGGCGACGTCGTCACGATCCCGGCGAACATCGAGAAGTCATTCGACCAGATCAGCACGGCCATGTCACATGTGGTCTCCCACGGAGTGTTCCCGGTGGTACTCGGCGGTGACCACTCGATAGGGTTCCCGACGGTGCGGGGCCTGGCGCCCCACCTGGACGGCAACGTGGGCATCATCCACTTCGACCGCCACGTCGACACCCAGGAGACCGATCTCGACGAGCGGATGCACACCACGCCGTGGTTCCACGCCACCAACATCAAGAACGCGCCGGCCACGAACCTGGTGCAGATCGGCATCGGCGGGTGGCAGGCACCGCGCGCGGGCGTCCAGGTGGGCCGGCAGCGAGGTAGCACCGTCATCACGGTCGGCGACGTCGAACGCGTCGGGATCGAGAAGATCGCCGAAATCGCCCTGGAGACGGCGTGGAAGGACGCCAAGGCGGTGTACCTGTCGTTCGACATCGACGTGATCGACGCCGGCTTCGTGCCGGGCACCGGCTGGCCCGAGCCCGGCGGGCTGTTGCCGCGTGAGGCGCTCAACCTCATCCGGCTGATCTCCGAGCCCGGACTGAACGGCATCGAGGTGGTGGAGTGCTCGCCGCCCTACGACTGGGCCGAGCAGACCGCCCTTATGAGCAGCCGCGTCATCCTGGACAGCCTCGCGGTGATGGTGCGCGCCGGCAAGCTCGGCAAGAAGCCCGCCGCGATGAAGCGGCACGCATGGGGGCCGTTTGTTGACTAGCCGCGCCGCGGCCCAAGCGATGGCCGGGCCCGCATCGAATGAACGACACGCTCACGCGCCCGTGAGCGGGAAAGGCTGGGCACGCGGTGCGCGCACCGCCCGGTGATACGCGTCGATGACACCGCCGGCCGGTGGCGCCGGAGTGGCGTCACCGGCCGGCGGTAGCCGTCCCGCACTCAACCCGCGGCCCTGTGGGTCGCGAGTCGAGTTTGCTTGGATGCTCTCAAGCGAATCTTTTTCAGAAACACCTGGCTTAGCCGAGGTGCCGCTCACGACGTTGGCCGGTTGGGCAGTCAGCGCCGATGACCGGCCGCGTACTGACCCTGCGCCTCGCAGCGGCGAGGCCTCGTCGTTCCCGCCGCCAGCCGCTCGCTCGGTGGAAACTGTTGCCGCAGTGGAGGGTTTTCCTCGAGCCCGGCGAAGCCCGGCCGCCCCGCCGGGCATGGGTCCGGTGCGCGACGACGCCCCGCGACTGCGTGGCCGACGCTGTCGGCCGCCCAAGCCAAGCGAGCCCCTCGCCTGAATACAGTTAGCCCACAGCTGGTATACAGGCTTCCCAGCGAATTCCCAGGAGTTAACCAGTTCAGTTACAGTGAAAACAATGATCATTGATAACTGTCCGGCGATCCGGACGTCCGTTCGATGATGTGCACCCCGGTGCGACCGTGTGGACGTTCGGGGCGTCGACATTCGTGCGCCCGCCGCGGCGCTCGAAACAGGCAGCAGGGAAGAAACCGACAAGTGTGGGCGACCGGGAATGTGACGTGGTGATGACAGGTCGGCTTACGAGGGGGTCGTGACGTGGACTACGCGGCATTGCCGCCGGAGATCAACTCCGGTCGGATGTATGCGGGACCGGGGGCGGGACCGTTGGTGGCGGCCGCCGCGGCCTGGGACGGGCTGGCGGCCGAGCTGAACATCGCGGCGGCCTCGTACCGGTCGACGGTCTCCGAACTCACGGGCGGCCCGTGGGGCGGGCCGTCGTCGACCACGATGGCCGCCGCGGCGACTCCTTACGTGTCCTGGGTGAGCGGCACGGCGGCGCAGGCCGAGCAGACCGCGAGCCAGCTCAAATCGGCGATAGCGGCGTACGAGGCGGCGTTCACGGCCACCGTGCCCCCGCCGGAGATCGAGGTCAACCGGGCCCTGTTGGCGGCATTGGTGGCCACCAACCTCCTGGGGCAGAACACCCCGGCGATCATGGCTACCGAGGCGCAGTACGCCGAGATGTGGGCGCGGGACGCCGCGGCGATGTACGGCTACGCCGGCGCCTCGGCCGCGGCGACCAAGCTGCTGGCGTTTGCGTCGCCACCCCAGGTCACGAACCCGGCCGGGGCGGCGACCCAGGCCGCCGCGGTCACCCAGGCCACGACCTCCGCCGCCGCGCCGAGCGCGCAGTCCGCGCTCACGGCCGTGCCCAATGTGCTGCAAGGTCTCTCGGCGGCGGGGGCGGTCAACCCGGCGGCGTCGCTCAACCCGATCACGTGGCTGGAAAGCCTCCTCGGTCTGCCGATCCCCGCCAACCTCAACACCCTCACCACGAACATGGGAAACTGGACGCTGGTCCTCAGTGGGTTCCTGTTCACCGCGTCCGGCATCACGCCCCTGATGGGCGGGCTGTACGGGCTCGCGCTGCCGACGGTCACCGCCGCCGCCGCCAGCGATGTCGTACCCGGCGCCGGGCTCGGGGCGCTGGTGGATTCCTACGGCCCGGAGGGGGGCCCCATGTCGGCGGCGCTGAACGGCCCCGACGTGTCGGCCGGTGTGGGCGAGGCCGCGACGGTCGGCAAGTTGTCGGTACCGCAGGCGTGGACGTCCTCCCCCGCCATCCGCCTCGCCGGCAGCGTATCGCCGCTGTCGAGCGCGGCGGCCGACGGCGTGCCGGCGGCCGGTGCGGCCGAGCCCGGGTTCTTCGGGGGAATCCCGCCGGTGGGCAGCCTGGTCAACGCGCCCAGGGGCGAACAGACCACGCGCACCAAGTCCGACAAGGGCCAGAAGGTTGTCGCGGCGATGCCCGGCGAGCAGCACGCCGACGAACGCCCGGCGGCCCGGCCCGCCCCGGCGCAACCGGCTCGCAAGCACGTCGCCAGCGCCTTGAGCGAACGCGAACGCGAAGAGCTCGAAAAACTCAGAAAGGAAATCGCCGACGTGGCGATGGAACGCGATGCCGCGGCCCGGTTGATCAAGGAGGCGATGCTGTGATCAGCGCCCTGGATTTCGCGGCGTACCCGCCGGAGTTCAACTCGGCCCGGATGTATGCCGGGCCGGGGCCGGGGTCGCTGGTGAGCGCCGCGGTGGCCTGGAACACGCTGGCGGCCGAGCTGACGTCGACGGCCACGTCGTATCGGGCCGTGCTCTCCGCGCTGACCGACGGGCCGTGGGCCGGCCCGTCGTCGATGCGGATGGCGGCCGCGGTCGCGCCGTATGTCTCCTGGGTGAATGCCACCGCCACGCAGGCCCAGCAGACCGCCGGCCAGCTCTCCTCGGCGGTCGCGGCCTACGAGGCCGCGTTCGCGGCGACCGTCCCGCCGCCGGAGATCGAGGTCAACCGGGCGCTGTTGGCGTCGCTGGTGTCGACCAACATCATGGGTCAGAACACCCCGGCGATCGCGAGCACCGAGGCGCAGTACGCCGAGATGTGGGCCCAGGACGCCCACGCGATGTACGGCTACGCCGGGGCATCCTCGGCCGCCACGACGCTGGCCCCGTTCAACGCCCCGCCGCAGACGACCAACCCGGCCGCGGCGACCACCCAGGGTGCGGCGGCCACCCAGACCACCACGTCCGCCGTCGGCTCGAGCACCCAGTCGACGTTGTCGAGCGTGCCCAACCTGCTGCAGGGTCTGTCGTCGGGAGCGGTCGCCGCGCCGGGGTCGAATCCGATCTACGACCTGTTGACCAGCGGCCCCTTCAACGCGTTCAACACGCTGAGCGGGCTGACGGTGGGCCCGCAGATCCTCTCCGAAGGCCTCAACTTCGATGCGTCCGGGGCCATGCTGACGTTGGCGCCGCCGGTGGCCACGGCCTGGAACCCGCTGATCAACCAGCTCTCGGCGAGCACGGCCTCCCAGGTCTCGCCGGCCTCTCCCCTGGATGCCGGGCTCGGGTCCAGCCTGGTGGACTCCTACGGTCCCGGGTCCGGCATACCCGGCGCGGCCGGGCTCGGCAGCCCCGGGGTGTCGGCCGGGCTGGGCCGGGCCGTGTCCGTCGGCAAGTTGTCGGTGCCGGAGACCTGGGGTAGCGCGCCGGCAATCCGGCTGGCCGCCACCGCGGCGCCGTTGCCCGCCGCGGGGCTGGAAGGCGTGCCCCAGGCCGGACCGGGCGGGTTCTACGGCATGCCCCCGATGGGTCCGGTGGCAAGTGTCGTCAACGCGCCGCGCGGCGACCGGGGCCGGCTCAAGGCCGGCGCACGCAACAAGGTGATCCCGGAGCTGATCGGCGGATCGGCCATGAACGGCGACCCCGCGGCGCGCTGGACCCAGCCGACGGCCGGCGCAGAGGACGCCGCGGCGGTTGCCGAGCGCGACGAACTCAACCAGCTGCGGAAGGCGATCGCCGACGTGTCCAGACAACGCGACGTGCTCAAGCGCACGGCCGCGACCCTGATCAAGGAGGGGACGAACAAATAGAAGGCCCGCACGCTGCCCGCCGGCATCCGTGACGAGAACCCCCAGCCCGCCCGTCCACACGGCCTGAGAAGTTAGGAAAGAGCTTTGGCCATCAACACGACCTCAGATACCGCGAACGATCGTGAGGACCACACCCGGCTCCAGACGGAGGTGGGCGCCGGCACCGACGCCGCATACGACGAGGATCACGCCCAGCTCAAGGCGCTGGGGCTCGAATCCGACTTCCGGCGGGACATGAGCCCGTGGGCGAACTTCTCGCTGGGCTTCACCTACCTGTCGCCGGTGGTCGGCATCTACACGGTGTTCGCGTTCGCGCTGGCCACCGCCGGGCCGCCGATGATCTGGACCCTGCTGATCGCCGGAGCGGGCCAGATGCTGGTCGCACTCGTCTTCAGCGAGGTGGTCGCGCAATTCCCGGTGGCCGGCGGTGTCTACCCGTGGGCGCGCCGGCTGTGGGGACGCAAGTGGGCGTGGATGACCGGCTGGGTCTACATGTTCACCCTATTGGCGCTGCTCGCCGACGCCGCCTACGGCGCGGGCCCGTACGTCGCCGACGTGTTCGGCTTCAAGTCGTCCGCGCACGCCACCGTGCTGTGCGCGCTGATCATGCTGGCGCTGGCCACGGCCATCAACCTGACCGGCACCAAGATGCTGAGTTACTTCGCCATCTTCGGCTTCAGCGCCGAGCTCATCGGCGCCCTGGTGGTCGGGGGCTGGCTGCTGGTCACCCAGCGCCACCACCACCTCGGCGTGCTGTTCCACAGCTTCGGCGCCGAAGGCAACCACAGCTTCACCTACGCGTTCCTGGCCGCCGGCCTGATCGCCCTCTACCAGTTCTTCGGCTTCGAAGCGTGCGGTGACGTGGCCGAGGAGGTGCGCAACCCCGGCCTGGTGATCCCAGGCGATGCGGCGCACCATCTACATCGGCGGGTCGGCGGCCACTTTCGTCTGCTTGAGCCTGATCCTGTCGGTGCCCGACTTCGGCGCGGTGATCAGCGGCAAGGACGCCGATCCGATCGACACCGTCCTGAAGTCGGCGTTCGGCGGCCTGGGCGCCAAGGTGGTGCTGTGCGTCGTGCTGATCTCGTTCACGTCGTGCGCGCTGAGCCTGCAGGCCGCGGCCAGCCGGCTCATCTACTCCTACGGCCGCGACGACATGATCGTCGGCTCGAAGTTCCTGAAGCACTTCGACCAGAAGCGGCACGTGCCGCCGTACGCGTTGCTGACCGCGGTCGTCATCCCGGCGCTGCTGATCATCGGATCGCTGATCTCCAGCGACGCGCTGACCAAGCTCGTCAGCTTCGGCTCGGTCGGGGTCTACATCGGGTTCCAGATGGTGGTGCTGGCCGCCCTGCGCGCCCGGCTCAAGGGCTGGCAGCCGACCGGCAAGTACAAGCTGGGCCGCTGGGGGCTGCCCGTCAACATCGGTGCGCTGGTCTACGGCGTCGCGGCCATCGTCGACCTCGCCTGGCCGCGGGAACCCTACAAACCCTGGTACGACGACTACATCATCGCGATCCTGTCGGTGACCATCGTCGGCCTCGGGGTCGTGTACCTGGTGTTCACCAGGGCCCACCAGAACAGCGACGCCCCGCACAACGACGCCATCCCCGCACGCTGAGCGACGCACCCGGCAGGGCCGGCCGGTCAGCAGGACAACCGTTTCCCCTGCCAGGTGCTCAGCGTTCCCCCGCCGGCCAATGCCAACACCGTCGTCCCGGCATCGCCAGGCCCGACGGAAGAGATTGCCGGATAACGCAACTCGCTGACGTTGGCGCGCGGGGCGCACAGCGCGTCGTCGGCCAGGGATCCGGCACCCAACTCCACCCGGTGCCTCGTCAACGGCCGGTCGTTGCGGTCGGCGCACAGCGCTCCCGACCAGAATCCTTCCCGCTCACCGAATCTGCCGATCTGGACCCGCTCACGCAGCCGGATCGATCCCTGGTCGTGCAGCCGCAGCGAAATGCCGGACAGGTGACGCGCGTCGGCGGCGACGACCGTCGGTTCGACGTCGACGTCCAGGTCACCGGCCACCTCCAGCGCCCACCGGGAATGTGAGGTCGGGGTCGCCGGCCCCGGCAGCGCGACGGTGGCCGCGGCACTGCGGATCTTCAGCCGCGCTCCCGGCTCGACGACCACGCGGATGTCGACGGCATCGCCGCCCAGCGGGGTCGCGGCTGTGGACACCAGGTGCACCGTGTCGGGTGTGGTGCAGCGCGCGGTCACACCACCGCCCCGGCATTCGATGCGCGGCAACCGCTTCGGGAACGCGACCAGCAGGAGCTCGGAGCGCATCAGAGGCCGGCCGCCTCGCGCAGTTGGGTCCGGACCCACGCCAGCACGCCGGTCGCGGCCGGGTCCTCGGTCAGGGACTGCAACACCGTCGGACGGCCCTCGCGCACCGCGTCGGCGTCGCGTGCCATCACCTCCAGGCTGGCGCCCACCAGCGGTGCCAGGTCGGTCTTGTTGACCACCAACAGGTCCGAGAAGGTCACCCCCGGCCCACCCTTGCGGGGAACCTTGTCGCCGCCGGCGACGTCGACGACGAAGATCTGTACGTCCACCAGTCCCGACGAGAACGTGGCGGTGAGGTTGTCGCCGCCGGACTCGACCAGGATCAGGTCCAGCGCTTCGTGGGCGGCGATCAGATCGTCGATCGCATCGAGGTTCGCGGTGATGTCGTCGCGGATCGCGGTGTGCGGGCAGCCGCCGGTCTGCACGGCCGCGATACGGTCGTCGGGCAGCACCGCGTGCCTGCGCAGGAAGTCGGCGTCCTCGGTGGTGTAGATGTCGTTGGTCACCACCGCCAGCGACAGCTCGTCGCGCAGCTGCCGGCACAGCGCGGCGACCAGCGCCGTCTTGCCCGAGCCGACCGGTCCCCCGATCCCGATGCGCAGCGGCTCGCCGGGGCGGCGGACGCGCCGGGGCCGGTCGACGGCATGAGTGTGGGTGTGGGAATGCTCGGAACTCACTGTCATATAAGACCTTTCACGATGAGAAAAGGGGCCGCTCGCGTTCGGCGTGCCGCTCTGCGAGCGTATCGAGCAGCGGGTCGGACAAGTCGGCCAGTCCCTTGGCAGCTTCGGCCGCAGTGTGTTCGCAGAGCGGCGCGAGCCGAATCGTGCACGCCGCCACGTCGGCGGGATCCAGCGCCAGCAGCCGCTGCGCGGCCGTCGCCGAGCCGGTCATCGTCGTGTAGACGACGCTCAGCGCCCCATGTTCGGGGCTCAGTCCGCCGGCCGCACCGACCCGGCCCGCGGCGACGGCCAGGTGCGGGTGGGGGCCCAGGACGTCCCAGTCCACATCCGGGAAGACCCGTCGCGCCAACCGCGTCAGCCCCCGGCCCTGGCTGCGCGAGGCCTGCCGGGACGCCGGGGACGGGGTGCGCGCGTCGGCCTCCCGGTCGGCGTCGAGTGGGGTGAGCTCACCGCGGTGAACCGCGGCCGCGATGGACGCGGCGACCAGCCCGTGGCTGCGAATCCTTCTGCGCAGGAAGGCTTCGAGGGTCTCCATGTTGGTCAGCAGGCCGCTGGTGACGGCCTCTTCGACGCCGCCGGAGTGTACGTGCGCGCCGGTAGGCAGCCGCGAGTCCGCCAGGCTCAGTAGCATCGCCAGGGACATCATCGGGCGACGGTCGTTCCCGCGGCATCGGTCGACGGCGGCCGCTCCCGCGGGCTCGGCATGAGGAGGGTGGACATATTCGTCGATCCTGCCACGCCCCGGTGCCAACGCTGCCGACGCCCGGGGGCTCAAGGGTGCGGGATCGGCGGCTGCGCCGGCCCCGCGCCGTCGCCCTGGTCTTGCGGTCGGCCGGTCGCCCCGGATACCAGGTCCGGGCCGATGATGAGCCCGGTATGTGCCGGTCGGCTGCCGCCCCGATGAGCCCGGTCGAGCGGATGGGTGGAGATCAGCGAGGCGACGACGGCCCGTCTCGGCCGTGCGAATAGCTGAGCCGAACAGTCGCGGGTGTCAGAACAGGAAATAACGTTGTGCCATCGGCAGCTCGGCCGGCGGTTGCTCCGGCCAGACCTCGCCGTCGATACGCACGGTGAAGGTGTCCGGGTCGACTTGGATGTCGGGCAGGGCGTCGTTGAGCGGCAGCCGCGCCTTGCCCACGGCGCGCACATCCCGGACCGGCACCAGCGGCCTGGCGACCGCGAGCTTGTCCGCCAGGCCCGCGTCGATGGCCTGGGGCGCGACGAAATGCACGGAGGTCGCCTTCGTGGTGGACGGGGCGGCGCCGAACATCGGCCGCGGTAACACGGGCTGCGGGGTGGGAATGGAGGCGTTCGCGTCGCCCATCGCCGCCCAGGCGATCATGCCGCCCTTGATGACCATGTGCGGGCGCACCCCGAAGAACGCCGGCTCCCACAACACCAGGTCGGCGAGCTTGCCCGGCTCCACCGAACCGATCTCGTGGTCGAGGCCGTGGGCGACCGCCGGGCAGATGGTGTACTTAGCGACGTAGCGGCGCGCCCGGTTGTTGTCGGCGGCTTGACTACCCGAGGGGTCCCCGGGCAGCGCGCCGCGGCGGCGCTTCATCACGTGCGCGGTCTGCCAGGTCCGCATCACCGTCTCGCCGATGCGGCCCATGGCCTGCGAGTCGCTGCCCATGATCGAGATGGCGCCCATGTCGTGCAGAACGTCTTCGGCCGCCATCGTCGACGGCCGGATCCGGCTTTCGGCGAACGCCAGATCTCCGGGCACCGCGGGGTTCAGATGATGGCAGACCATCAGCATGTCCAGGTGCTCGTCGAGGGTGTTCACCGTGTACGGGCGGGTCGGGTTGGTGGAGCTGGGCAGCACATTGGGTTGGCCGGCGACCTTGATGATATCGGGCGCATGGCCACCGCCGGCGCCCTCGGTGTGGTAGGTGTGGATCGAGCGGCCGGCGATCGCGGCCAGGGTGTCCTCGACGAACCCCATCTCGTTGAGTGTGTCGGTGTGCAGCGCCACCTGCACACCGGCGGCGTCGGCGACCGTCAGGCAGGCGTCGATGGCCGCCGGGGTCGATCCCCAGTCTTCGTGTAGTTTGAAACCCGAAGCGCCGCCGCGCAATTGCTCCCACAAGCCCTCGGCGCTGACGGTGTTGCCCTTGCCCAGCAGCGCGAAGTTGACCGGCCAGCCGTCCAGCGCTTCCAGCATGCGGCCCAGGTGCCAGGCGCCCGGGGTGACGGTCGTGGCCTTGCTGCCCTCGGCGGGCCCCGTGCCACCCCCGACGATGGTGGTGACGCCGGAGCCGATCGCCTCGGGCATGAGTTGCGGGCAGATCAGATGTACGTGGCTGTCGATCGCCCCCGCGGTCACGATCAGGCCGTTGCCCCCGATGACCTCGGTGGACGGCCCGACCACCAGGTCCGGGTGCACCCCCGACATGATGTCGGGGTTGCCGGCCTTGCCCAACGCGGTGATGCGGCCATCGCGAATCCCGATGTCGGCCTTGATGATTCCCCAGTAGTCGAGGACGATCGCGCCGGTGATCACGGTGTCGGGCGCGCCCTCGGCCCGGGTGGCGCGCCCCTGGCCCATCGACTCGCGCAGCACCTTGCCGCCGCCGAACACCGCCTCGTCGCCGGCCAGACCCGGCCCGCCGCTGCGGTCCTCGGTGATCTCCACCAGCAAATCGGTGTCGGCGAGCCGGACCCGGTCGCCGGTGGTGGGCCCGTACACCAGGGCGTAGCGGTCACGGGACAGTGGCGCCATCAGTCGTCCAGCCGTCCGGGGGGAGTCAGTGTCAGCCCGTGCACCTGGCGCCGTCCGCGCAGCGGGACCAGGCGCACCCGCTGGGGCACACCGGGTTCGAAGCGCACGGCGGTCGCGGCCGCGACGTCCAGCCGGTAGCCGTGGGCCGCCTCGCGGTCGAAGGACAACGCCCTGTTGGCCTGCGGAATGTGAACATGACTGCCGACCTGTATCGGTCGGTCACCGGTGTTGACGATCTCCATCTCGAGGCGCGGGGCGCCCTCGTTGATCTCGATGTCGCCGCTGCCGTAGAGGATTTCGCCGGGGATCATGCGATCGGGTGGTGGACGGTGACCAGTTTGGTGCCGTCCGGGAACGTCGCTTCCACCTGCACGTCGGCGAGCATCTCGGGCACTCCCTCCATCACGTCATCGCGGGTCAGGACCTGGCAGCCGCTGGCCATCAGCTCGGCCACCGTGCGGCCGTCACGGGCGCCCTCGAGGATGTGGTCGCTGATGATCGCAACCGACTCGGGATGATTGAGCCGCAACCCGCGGGTCCGGCGGCGCCGGGCGAGCTCGGCGGCGTAGGACACTAACAGGCGGTCCTGCTCGTGTGGCGTCAGGCGCATGTCCGGTTATCCTGCCACGCCGGGGTGTCGGGGCCGCCGACACCCCGGGGCGCCCGTTTAGCCCGTGTCCGTAGCCGGCTCGAGGTTCTGCAGCCGCACCTGGCCCCGCGCCACCACCCGGTCGGTGGCGTCGGTGACGGTGACCAGCCAGAGTTGCTGGCGGCGGCCGCGGTGGATCGGCTCGGCCCGGCCGTACACGGTTCCCGACCCGATGGAACGCAGGAAGTCGGTGTTGTTGTTGACGCCCACGACGTTCCCCCCACCGCGGGTGGCCAGCCAGGTGTAGGCGGCCACGCTGGCCATGCTCTCGATCATCGAGCAGTACACGCCGCCGTGCACCAGGCCCATCGGCTGCAGCAGCTTGGGGGTGATCTCGAGTTGCGCTCGGACGCCGTCCGGGCCGAGTTCGGTGTAGCGCAGGCCCAATTCGGTGTCGAAGGGCGCGGTGAAATCCGGGTCTGGCGGTTGCACGCCCTCGTGTCTACACCATCGGCGTGTCGCCACCATCGGCGTGTCCGCACCATCGGCGTGCGACGGCCGGTCCCGGAAACGGGCGAGCCCCGTGCACCAGGCACGGGGCTCGCCGATCGAGTGGACCGGGGGTCACTGCAGCCCTCAGGACTCCGTCGCGGTCCGTCGACTTCGGTTGTCGCTCGATCACCGCTAGCATAGGCAAGGCTGCCCTAATTTCACAAGCCCCCGGCGGGCGACCCGGCCGCCTTTCGGTACGACGGCCGGTAGTAAGCCGGAGTACGCTTGTCGCGACGGTTGAGGAGATGAGCAGCCTATGGCCAAGCTGACCCGGTTGGGGGAATTGGAGCGCGCCGTGATGGACCACCTGTGGTCCACGCCGGAACCCCAGACCGTGCGCCAGGTCCACGAGGCGTTGTCGGTGCGCCGCGACCTCGCGTACACCACGGTGATGACCGTGTTGCAGCGGCTGGCCAAGAAGAACCTGGTGTCCCAGATCCGCGACGACCGGGCCCACCGCTATGCGCCGGTCCACGGCCGCGACGAACTGGTCGCCGGGTTGATGGTCGACGCGCTGGCCCAGGCCGAGGGCTCCGGGGGCCGGCAGGCTGCGCTCGTGCACTTCGTCGAGCGGGTCGGTGCGGACGAGGCCCAGGCCCTGCGCCGTGCGCTCGCCGAACTGGAAGCAAACCAACGCAATACGCCACCTACTGGCGTGTCAGCGGAGGCCTGAGGGAGACTGGCAGCGTGTCCGCGCTGGCCTTCACTCTGCTCGCGGTGCTGCTGGTCGGCCCGGCACCTGCCGTCCTGGCACGCGCCACCTGGCCGTTGCGCGCCCCGCGTGCCGCGATGGTGCTGTGGCAGGCCATCGCGCTGGCGGCGGTCTTCTCGACGTTCAGCGCCGGCATCGCGATCGCCAGCCGGTTGCTCATGCCGGGTTCCGACGGGCGGCCCACGGCCGGCGTCGTCGAGGCCGAGGGCCGGCTCGGCTGGCCGCTGTGGGCGGCGTGCCTGGCCGCCTTCGCGCTGACCGTGCTGGTCGGTGTCCGGTTGACCGTCGCCGTGGTGCGCGTCGTCATCGGCAACCGGCGCCGGCGGGCGCACCACCGGATGGTGGTCGACCTCGTCGGGGTCGACCACGACGCTGCCCGCGTCCAGCCGTGCGCACGGACCCGGGACCTGCGTGTCCTGGGGGTGGCGCAGCCGCTGGCCTACTGCCTGCCGGGCGTGCGCAGCCGGGTGGTCGTCAGCGAAGGGGCGCTGACCGCGCTCACCGGTGACGAGGTCGCGGCCGTCCTCACTCACGAGCGGGCCCACCTGCGGGCCCGCCACGACCTGGTGCTGGAGGCGTTCACCGCCGTGCACGCCGCGTTCCCCCGGCTCGTGCGCAGCACCAGCGCGCTGCGCGCCGTGCAACTTCTCGTCGAACTGCTGGCCGACGACGCCGCGGTGCGCGCCGCCGGGCGCGCCCCCCTGGCGCGGGCGCTGGTTGCGTGCGCGTCGGGCACGGCACCCTCGGGCGCGCTGGCCGTCGGCGGTCCCAGCACGGTGGTGCGGGTGCGCCGTCTGGCGGGGCGGGGCAACAGCCTGCCCCTGTCGGTGGTCGCCTACCTGGCGGCGGCCGCCATCCTGGTGGTGCCCACCGTCGCGCTGGCGGTGCCGTGGCTCACCGAGTTGCGGCGACTGTTCGACCTGTAGCGGCGGGCCAACTCGAAACTCCCCGAAGGACCGAATACTCCGCTGTGCCACAGTGTGTCGGGAAGGCTTGCAACAGAAGTTCTCCAACCTGAGAGGCGCGCAGACATGAGTTCGTCGGATACCAAGCCGAATGCCAAGACGGGTACCGCGCAGATCGGCGTTACCGGCCTGGCCGTGATGGGCTCGAACATCGCCCGCAATTTCGCCCGGCACGGCTACACGGTCGCGCTGCACAACCGCTCGGTCGCCAAGACCGACGCGCTGCTCGACGAGCACGGCGGCGACGGCGACTTCGTGCGCTGCCAGACCATCCCGGAATTCCTGGACGCGCTGGAGAAGCCGCGCCGCGTCCTCATCATGGTCAAGGCCGGCGAGGCGACCGACGCGGTCATCAACGAGCTCGCCGACGCCATGGAGGAAGGCGACATCATCATCGACGGCGGCAACGCCCTCTACACCGACACCATCCGCCGCGAGAAGGCGATGCGCGAGCGCGGCCTGCACTTCGTCGGCGCCGGCATCTCCGGCGGCGAGGAGGGCGCGCTGAACGGCCCGTCGATCATGCCGGGCGGCCCGGCGGAGTCGTACGAATCCCTGGGCCCGTTGCTCGAGGAGATCTCCGCGCACGTCGACGGCGTCCCGTGCTGCACCCACATCGGCCCCGACGGCGCCGGCCACTTCGTCAAGATGGTGCACAACGGCATCGAGTACTCCGACATGCAGCTGATCGGCGAGGCCTACCAGCTCCTGCGCGACGGGCTCGGCAAGAGCGCCGCGGAGATCGCCGACGTGTTCGACGAGTGGAACAAAGGCGAGCTGGACAGCTTCCTGGTCGAGATCACCGCCCAGGTGTTGCGGCAGACCGACGCCAAGACGGGCAAGCCCCTCGTCGACGTCATCCTCGACGAGGCCGAGCAGAAGGGCACCGGACGCTGGACCGTGAAGTCGGCGCTGGACCTCGGCGTCCCGGTCACCGGCATCGCCGAGGCGGTGTTCGCCCGGGCGCTGTCGGGTTCGGCGACCCAGCGCACCGCCACCATAGGGCTGGCCTCGGGTGAGCTGGGCGCCAAACCTGGGGACGCGAACCAGTTCACCGAGGACGTGCGCCAGGCCCTCTACGCGTCCAAGATCATCGCCTACGCGCAGGGCTTCAACCAGATTCAGGCCGGCAGCGCCGAATACGACTGGGGCATCACCCCCGGCGACCTGGCGACCATCTGGCGCGGGGGCTGCATCATCCGGGCGAAGTTCCTCAACCGGATCAAGGAGGCGTTCGACGCCGAGCCGGACCTGCCCACCCTGATCGTGGCCCCCTACTTCCGCAGCGCGATCGAGTCGGCCATCGACGGCTGGCGCCGCGTCGTGGTGAGCGCCACGCAGCTGGGTATTCCGGTTCCGGGCTTCGCGTCCGCGCTGTCGTATTACGACGCGCTGCGCACCGAGCGGCTGCCGGCCGCGCTGACCCAGGGTCTGCGCGACTTCTTCGGAGCCCACACCTACGGGCGGATCGACGAGCCGGGCAAGTTCCACACGCTGTGGAGCGGCGACCGCACCGAGGTGCCCGCATAGCTTTAAGGGCCGGACGAGGGACGAGACGAGTTGGGGCGACCACGATGAGGTTTCTGGACGGGCATCGACCCGGTTACGACCTGACCTACAACGACGTCTTCATCGTGCCGAACCGCTCGGAGGTCGCGTCGCGCTTCGACGTCGATTTGTCCACCCGCGACGGCTCGGGCACCACCATCCCCATCGTGGTCGCCAACATGACCGCGGTCGCCGGGCGGCGAATGGCCGAGACGGTCGCGCGGCGCGGCGGCCTGGTGATCCTGCCGCAGGACCTGCCCATCCCGGCCGTGCAGCAGACGGTCGGGTTCGTCAAAAGCCGCGACCTGGTGCTGGACACCCCGGTCGTGCTCGAGCCCGACGACTCGGTGTCCGACGCGGTCGCACTGATCCACAAGCGTGCGCACGGCGTTGCGGTCGTGGTCTTCGAGGGCCGACCCATCGGCGTGGTGAGCGAGGCGTCCTGCGTGGGCGTGGACCGCTTCACCCGGGTGCGTGACGTCGCGGCCAACGAGTTCGTCGCCGCCCCGGTCGGCACCGACATGCGCAAGGTCTTCGACCTGCTCGAGCACTCCCCGATCGGCGTCGCCGTGGTGACCAACCCGGACGGCACGCTGGCCGGAGTGCTGACCCGCACCGGCGCGATCCGCGCCGGGCTCTACACCCCGGCCACCGACGCGCGCGGGCGGCTGCGCATCGGCGCCGCCGTCGGCATCAACGGCGACGTCGGGGCCAGGGCCCGCTCGCTGGCCGAAGCGGGGGTCGACGTGCTGGTCATCGACACCGCGCACGGGCGCCAGGTCAAGACGCTGGAGGCGATCGCGGCGGTCGCCGGGCTGGGTCTGGACCTGCCGCTGGTGGCGGGCAACGTGGTGTCGGCGGAGGGCACCCGGGACCTGCTCGGGGCCGGAGCCGACATCGTCAAGGTCGGTGTCGGGCCCGGCGCCATGTGCACCACGCGGATGATGACCGGGGTCGGCCGCCCGCAGTTCTCCGCGGTGGTCGAATGCGCCGCCGCCGCCAGGGCCCTCGGTGGGCATGTGTGGGCGGACGGCGGGATCCGCCACCCGCGCGACGTGGCGCTGGCGCTGGCCGCCGGCGCGTCCAACGTCATGATCGGCTCGTGGTTCGCCGGCACCTACGAGTCCCCCGGCGACCTGATGCGCGACCGCGACAACCAGCCTTACAAGGAGAGCTACGGGATGGCGTCCAAGCGGGCCGTCGTCGCCCGCAGCGGCGCCGACACGGCGTTCGAACGGGCCCGCAAGGCGTTGTTCGAGGAAGGCATCTCGACCTCGCGGATGGGCCTGGATCCCGCCCGCGGCGGCGTCGAGGACCTGATCGACCACATCACCTCGGGCGTGCGCAGCACCTGCACCTATGTCGGCGCCGCCAACCTGGCGGAGCTGCACGAGCGGGCCGTCGTCGGTGTGCAGTCGGCCGCGGGGTTCGCCGAGGGCCATCCGCTGCCCCTGGGCTGGTGACACCACCCTGAACGCGTGGCAACCGGATGTTCCGGCTGGGACGCGAACTTCGCTACCATGGCATCTCCGGTGAAATTCCAGCCCGCAGCAAACCGCTGCGCGGCGTCGAGCGAAGGGGTTGACGTGCCGCAGGCACGCCTCGGGGCCGCTTTCCTGCGGGTGCAGCGGCCACCCGCGACGTTCCCGGGAACATCGTGAACCTCACCGCCAGTTTGGTCAGCGTGCTGGCCATCGCCGTGCTGATCGTCGCCAACGCGGTCTTCGTGGCGGCCGAATTCTCCCTGACGGCGCTCGACCGCAGCGCAGTAGAGGCCAACGCCCGCGCCGGTGGGCCCCGCGACCGTTTCATCCAGCGCGCCCAGAACACGCTGTCGTTCCAGCTCTCGGGAGCCCAGCTGGGCATCTCCATCACCACGTTGGTGACCGGCTACCTCACCGAACCCATGGTGGGCGACCTGCCGCATCCATGGCTGGACGCGCTCGGGATGTCCGACCACGCGGGCGACGTGATCATGGCGTTTCTGGTGATGGTGGTCGTGACGTCGGTGTCGATGGTGTTCGGCGAGCTGGTGCCCAAATACCTCGCGGTGGCCCGTCCGCTGGCGACCGCGCGCGCCGTCGTCGCCGTGCAGCTGCTGTTCTCCCTGCTGCTCACCCCCGCCATCCGGGTGACCAACGGGGCGGCGAACTGGATCGTGCGCAAGCTGGGCATCGAACCGGCCGAGGAGCTGCGTTCGGCCCGCTCGCCGCAAGAGCTGCTATCGCTGGTGCGCACCTCGGCGCGCAGCGGCGCCCTGGACGCGGCCACTGCCTCGCTGGTGCGGCGATCGCTGCAGTTCGGCACCCGGACCGCCGAGGAACTGATGACGCCGAGGTCGAAGATCGTGGCCCTGCAGACCGGCGACAGCGTCGCCGACCTGATCGCGGCGGCCGCCGAGTCCGGGTTCTCCCGCTTCCCGATCGTCGACGGTGACCTCGACGAAACCGTCGGCATCGTGCACGTCAAACAGGTTTTCGCGATCCCGCCGGCCGACCGCGCGCACACGCCGCTGACCGAGTTGGCCCAACCCGTCCCGGTGGTGCCGTCGACGCTGGACGGGGACGCGGTGATGGCGCAGATCCGCACCAGCGAGCTGCAGACCGCCATGGTCGTCGACGAATACGGCGGCACCGCCGGCATGGTCACCCTCGAGGATCTTATCGAGGAGATCGTCGGCGACGTCCGCGACGAGCACGACGACGCGACCCCGGACGTGATGGCGGCCGGCCGCGGCTGGCGGGTGGCGGGTCTGCTGCGCATCGACGAGGTTGCCACCGCCACCGGTTACCGCGGGCCCGAGGGGCCCTACGAGACGATCGGCGGGCTGGTGCTGCGCGAACTCGGCCACATCCCGACGGCCGGCGAGACCGTGGAGCTGACGTCGCTGGATTCCGACGGGCTGCGCGACGCGCCGGGACGCTGGCAGGCGACGGTGGTCCGGATGGACGGGCACCGCATCGACCAGCTCGAGCTGACCGAGCTGGGCGGCCCGCAGGAGCGGGGCCGCCGGTGAGCGACACCATGAGCCTGCTGCTGGCCGTGCTGCTGATCGCGGTGAACGCCTTTTTCGTCGGGGCGGAGTTCTCGCTGATCTCGGTGCGCCGGGATCGCCTCGAAGCGCTGGCCGAGCAGGGCAGGACCAGGGCGGTCACCGTGATCCGCGCCGGGGAGCAGCTATCGTCCATGCTGGCCGGCGCCCAACTGGGGGTGACGGCCGCCTCCCTGCTGCTCGGCCGGATCGGCGAGTCCGCGGTGTTCGACCTGCTGCAGTCGGGGTTCGGGCTGACCGATCTGCCCCCGACGTTGCTGCACACCGTGTCGTTCGCCGTCGCGCTGGCCATCGTGGTGACGCTGCACGTGCTGCTGGGCGAGATGGTGCCCAAGAACATCGCGCTGGCCGGTCCCGAACGCACGGCCATGCTGCTGGTGCCGCCGTACCTGGCCTACGTGCGCGTCGCCCGGCCGTTCATCGCGTTCTACAACCGCTGCGCCAACGCGGTCGTGCGGATGATCGGCGTCGAACCCAAGGACGAACTCGAGATCGCGGTCAACACCGCCGAGCTCAACGAGATGATCGCCGAATCCGTCTCGGAAGGTTTGCTGGATCGGGAGGAACACAGCCGGTTGACCCGGGCGCTGCAGGTCCGCAACCGGGTGGTCGGGGACGTGGTCGTTCCGCTGGCCGCGACCCGGGCGGTGCCGGTGGCCGGGCCTGACTCGGGGCCGACGGTCGGCAGTGTCGAGCAGGCGCTGGCCGAGACCGGGTTCTCCCGGTATCCGGTGGCGGGCCCGGACGGCCATTTCATCGGCTACCTGCACATCAAGGACGTGCTCACCCTCGGCGGCGACCCCGGGACCGCGATCGACCTGGCGCTGGTGCGGCCGCTGCCGCGGGTGCCCACGTCATTGCCGTTGGCCGACGCCCTGTCCCGGATGCGCCGCAACAACAGCCACCTGGCCCTGGTGACCGACGACGTCGGCGTGGTGGTCGGGATGGTGGCCATGGAAGATCTGGTCGAAGACCTGGTCGGCGCCATGAACGAGGCCTAGCGGGAGGCGTCGGCGGGGCCCGCACGGGCCGGGTGGGAGTGGCCGGCGGGCAGGGCGGCCCCGACCCGTATGATCGCTACGGCTGCCAGTAGAGATACGTGCTGGAGGTCAGAGCTATTCGCGCCGCGGTGCGAGCGTTGCCGACGAGTGGTCCTCAGTGCCCGCCGCGGTGTCGTCGGTGGAGCGGTCAGCGGGGCCTGACCTGCTGCTGCGGGTCGGCCGGGGAACGATCGTCAGGCTGCATGTCGGTAGGCTGACGCCATTGCCAGCTGAGGGCCGGAGGTGCGAGCAGGCCCGTTACGGAGGAGAGAAATGACTGATCGCGTGTCGGTGGGGAACTTGCGAATCGCCCGAGTGCTCTACGACTTCGTGAACAACGAGGCCCTGCCTGGCACCGACATCAACCCGGACAGCTTCTGGGCGGGCGTGGACAGGGTCGTCACTGACCTCAGCCCGCGGAACCAGGAGCTGCTCAACCGCCGCGACGAGCTGCAGGCCCAGATCGACAAGTGGCACCGGCAACGGGTGATCCAGCCCCTCGACCCGGAGGCCTACCGCGAGTTCCTCACCGAGATCGGCTACCTGCAGCCCGAACCCGACGACTTCACCATCACCACCGCCAACGTCGACCCCGAGATCACCACGACGGCGGGACCGCAGCTCGTGGTCCCGGTGACCAATGCCCGGTTCGCGCTGAACGCGGCCAACGCCCGCTGGGGTTCCCTCTACGACGCCCTCTACGGCACCGACGTCATCCCGGAGAGCGACGGCGCCGAGCAGGGCACCAGCTACAACAAGGTCCGCGGCGACAAGGTGATCGCCTACGCCCGCAAATTCCTCGACGAGGCGGCGCCCCTGGAGTCGGGCTCGTGGACCGAGGTTACCGGCCTGAGCATCGTCGACGGCCGCCTGCAGCTCGACACCGGCTCGGGGTCCACCGGATTGGCCGGCCCGGAGAAGTTCGTCGGATACAGCGGCGAGCTCGGCTCCCCCAACTGGTCGGTGCTACTGGTCAACAATGGCCTGCACATCGAGATCCAGATCGACCCGGAGTCGCCGATCGGCAAGACCGACGCCGCCGGCATCAAGGACGTGGTCCTGGAGTCCGCGGTCACCACGATCATCGACTTCGAGGACGCCGTGTCCGCCGTCGACGCCGACGACAAGGTCGGCGCCTACCGCAACTGGCTGGGCCTGAACAAGGGCGACCTGGCCGCCGAGGTCAGCAAGGGCGACAAGACCTTCACCCGCGTCCTCAACCCGGATCGCACCTACACCACCCCCGACGGCGGTGAGCTGACGTTGCCGGGCCGCAGCCTGATGTTCGTGCGCAACGTCGGTCACCTGATGACCAACGACGCGATCGTCGACGCGGACGGCAACGAGATATACGAGGGCATCCAGGACGCGCTGTTCACCGGGGTGTGCGCCATCCACGGGCTCAAGACCGGGGACGGCAACGGCCCGCTGGCCAACAGCCGCACCGGCTCGGTCTACATCGTCAAGCCCAAGATGCACGGCCCCGACGAGGTCGCGTTCACCGCCGAGCTGTTCAGCCGGGTCGAGGACGTGCTGGGGCTGCCGCAGAAGACCATCAAGGTCGGCGTGATGGACGAGGAGCGGCGCACGACCCTCAACCTGAAGGCCTGCATCAAGGCGGTCGCCGACCGGGTCGTGTTCATCAACACCGGATTCCTGGACCGCACCGGCGACGAGATCCACACGTCGATGGAGGCGGGCCCCATGGTGCGCAAGGGCGCCATGAAGACCCAGCCGTGGATCCTGGCCTACGAAGACAACAACGTCGACGTCGGTCTGGCGGCGGGTTTCGAGGGCCACGCCCAGATCGGCAAGGGCATGTGGACGATGACGGAGCTGATGGCCGACATGGTCGAGCAGAAGATCGCCCAGCCCCGCGCCGGTGCCAGCACCGCCTGGGTGCCCTCTCCGACTGCGGCGACGCTGCACGCGATGCACTACCACAAGGTCGACGTGGCCGCGGTGCAGGAGGAACTGGCGGGCAAGAAGCGCGCCACCGTCGAGCAGCTACTGACCATCCCCCTGTCCAAGGAACTCGCCTGGGCTCCCGAGGAGATCCGCGAGGAGGTCGACAACAACTGCCAGGGCATCCTCGGCTACGTGGTGCGCTGGATCGACCAGGGCGTGGGGTCCTCGAAGGTGCCCGACATCCACAACGTGGACCTCATGGAGGATCGCGCCACCCTGCGGATCTCGAGCCAGTTGCTGGCCAACTGGCTGCGCCACGGCATCATCACCAGCGAGGACGTCCGGGCCGGCCTGGAGCGCATGGCCCCGATGGTCGATCAGCAGAACGAGGGCGACCCGGCGTACCGGCCGATGGCCCCCAACTTCGACGACAGCATCGCGTTCCTGGCCGCCCAGGACCTGATCCTGCTGGGGGCGCAGCAGCCCAACGGTTACACCGAGCCGATCCTGCATCGGCGCCGGCGCGAGTTCAAAGCCCGCGCGGCGCAGTAAAATCGCCGGTGCCCCAGACCGGGCAGCAGATGCGATGAACTATCAGTTCACGTGACCAGTCGACGGAAAGGCGGCGGACGGCGGTATGGGTAGGCACAGCAGGCCCGACCCCGACGAGCCCGTCGACCAGCCGTCCGACGAAGACCGCTCGGGCGACGGGTTCGAGACGGGACCCTGGACGACCGACCCGTGGGGCGGCATCGGCTACCCCGCGCCGGAGGCCTCGCCGCCCGAGCCCGGCGAGGACGCGGCAGGCGGGGACGACGCCGGCGAGGAGGAACCTCCCGACGCCGAGGCGCGCTACCCCGCCGACGGCGCGTTCGGTGCGGGCACGCCCGACGAGTATCCGGAATTCGCCCCGCGCCCGGCGGACCGGGAGAGCGCGGCGGCCCCGTCGCTGTTCCGGGGCGGGCACCGGGGTCTCGGCGACTGGCGCGGCGGCCACCGCAGCGTCGGCGGGCGCCGAGGCGTCAGCGTCGGCGTGATCGTGGCGCTGGTGGCCGTCATCCTGGTGGTCGGCACGGTGATCCTGTGGAGCTTTTTCGGCGACGCGTTGTCCAACCGCTCGCACCGCGCCGCGGTGCGCTGCGTGGGGGGCAGAGAGGACGTCGCGGTCATCGTCGACCCGTCGATCGCCGATCCGGTGCAGCAGCTCGCGGAAAGCTACAACTCGTCGGCGGGCCCGGTCGGCGATCACTGCATGGTGGTGAAGATCAAGGCGGCCAACGCCGACGCCGTCCTCGGCGGCTTCATCGGCCAGTGGCCGGCCGACTTGGGCGAGCGGCCGGCGCTGTGGCTGCCGGGCAGCTCGGTGTCCGTCGCGCGGCTCGCCGCGGCCACGGGTCCCAAGATGATCAGCGACAGCCGGTCGCTGGTGACGTCGCCGGTGGTGGTTGCCGTCCGACCCGAACTCGAGCGCGCCCTGAGCGACCAGACCTGGGCCGCACTGCCCGGCCTGCAGGCAAACCCGAACGCCCTGGACGTATTGAACCTGCCGGGCTGGGGCTCGCTGCGGCTGGCGTTGCCGACGGGCGGCAACGGGGACGCCTCGTTTCTGGCCGGCGAGGCGGTCGCGGTCGCCTCGGCGCCCGCCGGCGCCCCGGCCACCCAGGGGATCGGCGCGGTCCACACGCTGCTTGGCTCCCAGCCCAAACTGGCGGACGACTCGTTGGTCGAGGCGATGAACGCGCTGGTCGACGCGGATGACGCCGCGTCCGCGCCGGTGCACGCGGTGATCACCACCGAGCAGCAGGTGTTCCAGCGCGGCCAGTCGCTGTCGGATGCCAAGGGCAAGTTGGGTGCTTGGCTGCCGCCCGGACCGCCGCCGGTGGCCGACTATCCCACCGTGCTTCTCAGCGGCGAGTGGCTGACGCAGGAGCAGGTGTCGGCGGGTAGCGAGTTCGCCCATTTCATGCGCAAGCCCGAGCAACTCGACAAGCTGGCCCGAGCCGGCTTCCGGGTCAACGGCATCAAACCGCCGAGCAGCCCGGTCACCGGCTTCCCCGCCCTCCCGCCCGCCCTGTCGGTGGGCGACGACGGCCTGCGGGCCACGCTGGCCGAGGCGATGGCCGCGCCGTCGAGCGGGCTGGCCGCGACGATCATGCTCGACCAGTCGATGCCCACCGACGAAGGCGGCAAGACCCGGCTGGCCAACGTGATCGCGGCGCTCGAGGGCAAGATCAAGGCGCTGCCGCCCTCCGACGTCCTCGGGCTGTGGACGTTCGACGGTCACGAGGGCCGGGCGGAGGTGGCGACCGGACCGCTGTCCGACCCCGTCAACGGCCAGCCGCGGACGGCGGCGCTGATTGCCGCCCTGGACAAGCAGTACTCCTCGCCGGGCGGCGCGGTCTCGTTCACGACGCTGCGCATGATCTATCAGGAGCGGCAGGCCAGTTACCGTGCCGGCCAGGCGAACTCCATCCTGGTCATCACCGCTGGGCCGCACACCGACAAGACGCTCGACGGGGCGGGCCTGCAGGACTTCATCCGCACCAGCGCCGACCCGGCCAAGCCGATCGCGGTCAACGTCATCGACTTCGGCGCCGACCCCGACCGCCCGACCTGGGAAGCCGTCGCCCGGCTCAGCGGTGGTGGCTACCAGAACCTGCCGACGTCGGCCTCCCCCGGCCTCGCCGCCGCGGTCAACACGTTCCTGAGCTGAGCCGAGCTCGCCGCCGGACTACGCGAACTCCTCCACCGGGGGACACGAGCAGACCAGGTTGCGGTCGCCGTAGGCGCCGTTGATGCGCCGCACCGGTGGCCACACCTTGGTCCGGAAGCCCTTGCCGAGCGGGTAGGCCGCCTCCTCGCGGGTGTACGGGTGGTCCCAGTCGGCGACCAGCAGACACTCGGCGGTGTGCGGTGCGCCCCGCAGCGGATTGTCGTCGACGGTCCACTCCCCCGAACCGACGCGGTCGATCTCGCCGCGGATGGCGATCATGGCTTCGCAGAACGCGTCGACTTCGGTCAGGGTCTCGCTCTCGGTAGGCTCGACCATGAGCGTGCCGGCCACCGGAAAGCTCATCGTGGGCGCGTGGAAACCGTAGTCGGCCAGGCGTTTCGCGACGTCGTCGACGGTCACGCCGGTCGCCTTGGTGATCGCGCGCAGATCGAGGATGCACTCGTGGGCGACCATGCCGTTCTCGCCGGTGTAGAGCACCGGGAAGTACTCGTCGAGACGCCGGGCGATGTAGTTGGCCGAGGCGATCGCGACCAGGGAGGCCGTGCGCAGCCCCTGCGCGCCCATCATCCTGATGTAGGCCCAGGTGATCGGCAGGATCGAGGCCGAGCCGTACGGCGCCGACGCCACCGGGTGGCCGCCGGGCAGTTCGGGGGCGAACGGGTGCCCCGGCAGGAACGGCGCGAGGTGCGACCGCGCCGCCACCGGCCCGACGCCCGGGCCGCCGCCCCCGTGCGGGATGCAAAACGTCTTGTGCAGGTTCAGGTGGCTCACGTCGCCGCCGAACCTGCCGGGCCGGGCCAGCCCGACGAGCGCGTTGAGGTTCGCGCCGTCAATGTAGACCTGGCCGCCGGCGTCGTGTACGACCGCGCAGATGTCGGCGACGTCGTGCTCGAACACCCCGTGCGTGGACGGGTAGGTGATCATCAGCGCGGCCAACCGGTCGGCGTGCTCGGCGACCTTGGCACGCAGGTCGTCGAGGTCGACGTCTCCGTTATCGCGGCAGGCCACCACGACCACCCGCATGCCGGCCAGCGCCGCCGACGCGGCGTTGGTGCCGTGCGCGCTGGACGGGATCAGGCAGACGTCGCGGTGCGGCTCGCCCCGGCTGGCGTGGTAGTCGCGGATCGCCAACAGGCCCGCGTATTCGCCCTGCGAGCCGGCGTTGGGTTGCAGCGACACCGCGTCGTACCCGGTGATCTGCACCAGCCAGCGCTCCAGATCGGCGATCAGGTGACGCAGCCCGCGCGTGTCGGATGCCGGGGCGAACGGATGCTGGCGCGCGAACTCCGGCCAGGTGATCGGCTCCATCTCGGCGGCCGCGTTGAGCTTCATCGTGCACGAGCCGAGCGGGATCATGCTGCGGTCCAGGGCGATGTCCTTGTCCGCGAGGGTGCGCAGGTAACGCATCATCGCGGTCTCGGTGCGGTACTGCGCGAACGCCGGATGGGTCAGGAACTCCGAAGTGCGGGTTGCGATGTCGACGCACACCGGTTCGGCGGGCGGCACCCCGAACGCCTCCAGCACCGCCGCCACGTGGTCGGCCGTGGTGGCTTCGTCGCACGCGACCGACACATGGTCGGCGTCGACGCGCCACACGTTGATGCCCTTGACCTTCGCCGCGGCGACGACGGCGTCGGCGCGCGCCGGCACCCGGGCCAGGACGGTGTCGAAGTACGTGTCGTGCACCACGGCGTCGCCGAGTCCGGCGCCGATCGCCTCGGCGTGACCGTGCACCCGGCGGGCGATTGCGGTCAGCCCCTCGGCGCCGTGGTAGGCGGCGTACATGGCGGCCATCACCGCGAGCAGCACCTGCGCGGTGCAGATGTTGCTCGTCGCCTTGTCGCGGCGGATGTGCTGCTCGCGCGTCTGCAGCGCCAGCCGGTACGCCGGGTTGCCGTCGTCGTCGACGGACACCCCGACCAGCCGGCCCGGCAGTTGACGCGCATGCTGGGCATGCACCGACAGGTATCCGGCATGCGGGCCCCCGAATCCCATTGGGACACCGAACCTCTGGCTGCTGCCGAACGCAACGTCGGCGCCGATCTCGCCGGGCGGGGTGATCAGCGTGCACGCCAGGAGGTCGGCGCCGATGGCGACCAGCGCCCCGCGGTCGTGCGCCTGCGCCACCAGGCCGGCCCAGTCCGTGACCCGGCCGCTGGCGCCGGGCAGCTGCGCGACCACCCCGAAGAACTCGCCGTCCGGCAGCCCCTCGCGCAGGTCGGCGGTGACGATCTCGATTCCCAGCGGTCGGGCCCGCGTGGCCAGCACCGCGGCGGTCTGGGTGAAGACGTCGACGTCGACGGCCAGCCGGTGCGACGTGCCCCGGGTGGCGCGGTGCATCAGCGTCATCGCCTCGGCGGCCGCGGTCCCCTCGTCGAGCATCGACGCGTTCGCGATCTCGAGCCCGGTCAGATCGGCCACCATCGTCTGGAAGTTCAGCAGCGCCTCCAGGCGGCCCTGACTGATCTCGGGTTGGTACGGGGTGTAGGCGGTGTACCAGGCCGGGTTCTCCATGATGTTGCGCACCAACACCGGTGGGGTGAGCGTGTCGTAGTAGCCCTGCCCGATCATCGACACGGCCACGGTGTTCGCCTCGGCCAGCGCGCGGAGCTCGGCCAGCGCCTCGGTCTCGGTGGCGGCCGGGGGCAGCGCGTCGAGACCGGGAGCGGCGCCGCCGTCGGTGAGCTTGTCGAGGATGCGGCCCGGCACGGCCTTGGCGGCCAGTTCGTCGAGCGAGTCGACGCCGATGACCGCGAGCATGGCCGCGACGGCCTGGCTGTCGGGGCCGATGTGACGGGTTGCGAAAGGCGAGTGGTCTGGCACGGGCGAACTCCTGACTGGACGGCCTGCATCGGCAGCAGAGGCAGAGGTGTGCGGCCCTCTCCCTCTGTCTCTGCCCGTTCGCCAGGCGCCTGAGAGATTCGGCGCCGCTACTGCTCAGGGCGCCTTTCCCCATCGGCGGGTGCGGACCGACACGGCCGCACCGCTTTCCAGAGGCATCGTAAACTCGCGCGGTCCGGGTGCCTGAGAGGTTGGTGGAGAGGTCTTGCTCCTTCGGCGCCCGTGACTGGCGGTCACGGAGCTCTCCCGCTCGAGTGCGATGCGTCGTCCAGCTTACTCAACGGTTCCGCTTCGCCGCGAGCGCGCGTGTCTGTACGCCGACACGCCGTGGGGCGTGTGCAATCGCGCACCTTCGCGCGGGGAAAGGGGGCGGCTAGCCGATCTTGCGGTCGCGGTGCTTGCGCCGGGACGCCAACTCGTCCTCGGGGGCCGCAATGGATTCGCCGCCGTCGGCGCGCTCGCCGGGGAAGTCGGCGATGACGCCGGTCAGCTCTCGCATCGCACCGGATACCGCGATGCCGAACACGCCCTGGCCGCCCTGCAACAGGTCGACGACCTCTTCGGCCGAGGTGCATTCGTAGACGGTGGTGCCATCGGAGAACAGGGTGATGTTGGCAAGGTCCTCGACCCCGCGTTGACGCAGATGGTCGACCGCGACCCGGATGTTGTGCAGCGAGATGCCGGTGTCGAGCAGCCGCTTGACGATCTTGAGAACCAGGATGTCCTTGAACGAGTAGAGGCGCTGACTGCCCGAGCCGGCGGCGCCGCGGATCGAGGGAACCACCAGCGACGTGCGCGCCCAGTAGTCCAGCTGGCGATACGTGATGCCGGCGATCTGGCAGGCGCTCGGCCCGCGATAGCCCACGAGCGCGTCGGGCACGGAATCGTCGGGGAACAGCCCGGGCTGCACGGGTTCGTGCGGCACCTGATCGCCTTTGCCTGCGGGGTCCGCGTGGTCGGCTAGATCCAGCTGCTCTTGACGTGGCTGGTCGCTCAAGGTGCTTCCTCTCGCCGGTCGCGCTCGTTCTCACTGGCTGCCCCGGCAGCCACGCTTGCTCAGGCCCGAGTGCTAGAGAGCTTACGCTGTTCGGTAGCCGCCGCGCCTTGTCTGGTCCTCAAAGTATGGCCGCCGCAACGGGGAGTGGGTGCGCTATCCGCCAGGCGTGTCGAGATCGCGGCGAGTTGAGACACATCCGTGACGTCCCCGTCCAGAGCAGCCGGCCACGCGGGCCGTCCCCGGGGTGATCGCGACCTGCGGTGACGGGGCGGCCCGCCGTCCGGGCTAGGTGGCCTTGAAGTCGTCGGGCGACACGCTGTCGAGGAATTCCTTGAACTTCTCCACCTCGTCCTCACGGACGCCGGTGTTGGAGTCCTCGTCGCTCTCGTCGGGGATGAGCAGCCCCGCCTGGTCGAGCACGGCTTCCTCGACGTAGATCGGAACGCCGACCCGCAGCGCTATCGCCACCGAGTCCGACGGCCGTGCCGACACGGTGATGTTGCGATCGAACACCAGGTCGGCGTAGAAAGTGCCTTCCTGCAGGTCGACGATCCGAACTTCTTTCAGCGAATGTCCAAGCGCCGCAATTACATCCCTGATGAGATCGTGCGTCAACGGGCGGGGCGGCTCCACGCCTTGCTGCTCGAGCGCGATCGCCGCGGCCTCGGACTGGCCGATCCAGATCGGCAGATACCGGTCGCCGTTGGCCTCGCGAAGCAACAGCACCGGCTGGTTTTGCGGTTGCTCGACGCGAATGCCGACAACACGAACTTCGCCCATTTGTGTCTGACCTCCGCACCTGCCGCCGTCTACGACCCATACTCGGCGCGACGTCGCGGTCGAACACCAAGTTTCGCTTGAAGTCTAGTCCTCAGGGGCGCAGAACGTCGCGAACGGCGGACTTGATCAACGATGTGTGCAACGTAATTGCGAGCGCCGCGACCTCGCGCGCGAGATCGTCGGCGCGGTCGCGGGCGCCGGCCTTTCCGGCCTTGACCACCGGGCCGGCGATCTGGGCGATCAGGTCGGACTGCCGGTCGGCCGCGGAGCGGAAGGCCCGCAAATGCCGCGGCTCGACGCCGTATTCGGACAGCGCGTTCGCGCACTGCAGAATCACCACTGTGTGTTCGTCGAAGAAACCGCCCGGGCCGGTGGTGACCACGCCGGCTTTGAGGAGCGCCGTCAAGAGGTCGTCGTCGACGCCCGAGCGCGCCACGAGGTCTTCGCGGCTGAGCCGGACGCGGGTGGGAGCCACTGCGGCCGTGTCGGATTCGGCGACCTCCCCGTCGTCGGTCACCGACACCAGCCGCGGGACGCCGTAGGGCGACCCGACTGCCGGCAGTTCCCCGTCTGGCTGGGCGTCCAGCTGCGCCCTGATCACCTTCAGCGGTAAGTAGTGGTCGCGCTGGGCGGTCAGGATGAAGCGCAACCGCGCGCAGTCGTACGCGGTGAACCGGCGATATCCCGACGCGGAGCGCTGCGGCGTCAACAACCCCTCGGCCTCCAAGAACCGGATCTTGGAGATCGTGACATCGGGGAAGTCCGGCCTCAGCAGGTCCAGTACCGCCCCGATCGACATCCCGGCCAGAGCCGGGCTATCGGGTGCGCTCACTAGCCTCCGGAACCTCCCCCGCCCTCACCTTGCTTGGGCCCCGTCAGGAACACCAGACGGAATTTGCCGATCTGCACCTCGTCGCCGTTCGCCAGCACCGCCGAATCGACCGGCTCGCGGTTGACGTAGGTCCCGTTGAGGCTGCCGACGTCGACGACGTGGAATTCGTTGTTCTCCAGCCGGAATTCGGCGTGGCGGCGGCTGACGGTGACGTCGTCGAGGAAGATGTCGCTGTCGGGGTGCCGGCCTGCCGACGTGATGGGCTGGTCGAGCAGGAAGCGGGATCCGGCGTTCGGTCCCCGCTTGACGACCAGCAACGCCGAGCCCGCCGGAAGGCCCTCCACTCCTGACACCGCGCTTTCGCCGCCCGTTTGTGCGGGGGCGTCCAGCTCGTTGAGGAAGTCGGCCCGGAAGACGGACGTCGTCTCCACAGTGACTTCGTCAGAACTCTGGTCTTTCCCCATGTCGGAGTCCATGTCCGTCACGCGCTGCTCCTCACTGGCCGCTGTGGCGTTGTCTAACCGAGCCGCTCAGGCCGGTCGCCCACTTGTTTCGCTTCGCCCGGTATTGCTTGTCACTGCCTGCTCGCCTTGATGTGTCGACCGTACCGCGCACCGCTCGGCAATGTGCCCACCACCTCGGCATCGGAAGCCCGACCACTTGGGTGGCGGTTCCCCAGCACGGGGGAACTGCGCGGGCCCATGTGGAGACGTACCCCCGCGAGCGGGAGCGACACCTCCACGATCGAGCTTGCCGCGCCGCGCGCACGGGCGCGGCGCACGGCTGGCAGGCACATTAGCAACCGTCATTCGGTCAGCGTGCCGCGGTACGCCTCGGCGTCGAGCAATCCCGAGATGGCCGACTCCAACTCGGCGACGTCCGAGACCTGAACGTCCACCAGCCATCCGGCGCCGTAGGGGTCGGAGTTGACCAGCTGGGGGCTGCCGTCCAGGTCGCCGTTGACCGCGGACACTTTGCCCGAGACGGGCGCATAGAGGTCCGACACCGATTTCGTCGACTCCACTTCGCCGAAGGACTCCCCCGCGGTCAGTTCGGCACCCACCTCCGGCAACTGAACGAAGACGACATCGCCCAACGCCGACTGCGCGAAGTCGGTGATCCCGATCCGCGCGGTGTCCCCGCTGCGGCGGACCCACTCGTGTTCGGCGGTGTAGTGCAGATCGGGCGGGATATCGCTCACGGTAATCCTGTTCTGATCGGGTTCACTTGACGGGCTGAGCGTATTGGTGCGGTTTTGGTTGCCGCAAGGTGGCCACATCCACCTTCTCGGCCTGCTGCACCGACATCCGCGCGCCGACGCGCTTGATGCTGTCCTCTGCGCCGCCCGGAATGTTCATCGCCGCGGCCAGCGTCGGCGGATCCCCAATCGCCAGAACCGAATACGGTGGCGACAGGGTCTTGTTGTCGACGACCAGCGAGCCAGGAATACCCGCCATCCAGGTGTCCACACCCACCCGCACGGACTGGCGGGCGTCGTTGACCTCGATCGCCTCGGCGCCGGCGGCACGCAGCTCGTTGACGACGTCGAGCATCGCCTCCGGCGACACCCCGGGCCCGGGGTCCTTGATCGTGACGGTGACGCCCGGCCCCGTGGCCCCCACGGCGCCGGCCAGGATCGACAGCGCCGCCAGCCTGGCCTGCGCGCTCTGGATGGCCGCTTGATCGGTGTTGCCGGCGGCCTGCAACGAGTTCAGCGTGCTCTGCAGCTCGCTCACCTCGGTGTTGAGGGTGGCTTCGCGCTGGCGCAGCGAGTCCAGCAGCACGAGCAGGTCCGCGGGCCTCGCGGTGTCCAGGGAATCGCCCGTCTTGGTCTGCCGGACCTGTGTGACGATGCCAATCCCCAGGAGCAGACACAACAAGATGGCCAGAGTCCCGAAGGCCATCCGGGTGCGGCCGCCCCGCAAGAATCCGGACCACCCTCTGCGGTGCACCGCGCCGATCGCGGGCCGCGGGCGGTGGGCCGGTAGTTCGTGGCGGCCCCCACGCCGCTCGTCGGGGGTGCCGGGGGGTTCGTCGGGGGCGCGTTCGGGCGGGTCTTGGTTCATCCCGGTCCCGTCTCCATCACTGCGCCGCTCCTCCTCATCGCTTCGCTCTGCATCGTCGCCGGCGGGGTTGATCCGCCGCTCCTCCTCATCGCTTCGCTCTGCATCGTCGCCGGCGGGGTTGATCCGCCGCTCCTCCTCATCGCTTCGCTCTGCATCGTCGCCGGCGGGGTCAGGCACCGAACAATCGGCGGCGCAGCGCCGCGGCGTTGCCGAAGATGCGGATGCCCAGCACGACGATGATCGCCGTGGACAACTGGGTGCCGACGCCGAGTTGGTCGCCCACATAGACGATCAGCGCGGCCACGAACACGTTGAAGACGAACGACACCACGAACACCTTCGAGTCGAAGATCCGTTCGAGGTAGGCCCGCATCCCGCCGAACACCGCGTCCAGGGCGGCGACCACCGCGATCGGAAGATAGGGCTGGATCACCTCGGGCACCGCGGGGTGGAAGACCAGGCCCAGCACGATGCCGACGGCGAGCGCCGCGATACCGATCATGCGCGAACTCTGCTCACTGTGACCCAATCTGCTTGGCGAACTTGACATCCCGGATCGATCCGGCGGGCAGCGAGAGGCCGTCGGCGACGTGGACGGTGACGTCGACGCCGTAGGAGACCTCGAGCAGCCTGAGGCGTTGCAAGCCGGGACTGCGGTCGAACACGTCGCGCATCGCGTGCGGCGGCCCGACCGCCAGGGCGGTGTAGGGGCTGCTGGTGGGATTGTTGTCGACGAGAATCGCCCCGCCCGCCTGCCGGATCGTCGCGTTCGGCCCGATCCGCACGCCGCCGACCGAGACGGCCTCGGCGCCGCTCTCCCACAACGAATTCACGACCAGCTGCAGGTCGCGGTCCAAGATGATCTGGGTGCTGCCGCTGACCCGCTGTTTGGACACGTCGGAAAGGTTCGGGCTGACGCCGGGGTCGGTCACGGTCACCTTCAGGCCCGGCCCGATCACCGGTGTGCTGGCCGCGGCCAGGCTGAGCGCGTCCAATCGGCTCAGCAGCCGCTGGCCCGCCGCGTTGTCGGCCAGCGCCCGGCGCTGCACGTCGTCGACCCGCGTCGACAGGGCCCCGCGGCGCTGCGCCAGGTCGCCGGCGGTGGCTTCCGCCGAACGCACGCTCCGGACCAGCAGCTGCTGCTCGCTGCGGACGCCGGGCGCCACCGAGCGGGCCTGCGTCACCGCGAGCGCGAACACCATCGCGATCAACAGCGCCGCGAGGGCCTGCCAGATCCGGTCCAGGGCGCGCCGGCGCGGGGTGGGTGGCGTGGTCAAGCGGCTGCGTTTGGCGGCCGCCGCGGCGTAACCGGGGTCCAGGTGCTCCGACAGCAGGGCGCGCAGCAGGGAGGGCACCGGGATGTGTGGCGGCCGTGCGGCCGCATGGGCGCTGTGGCCGGCGTTGGGGTCGTAGCCCCCGAGCATGCGGTCAGTCTCGGCCATGATCACCCGACTCCTGTGTGGCCGGTTGCTGCAGGTGGGGTGCGAGCCTGGGCATCCGCCGCACGACCAGGACCACCTGGACCGCGTACAGGACGAACGCCCACAGGTACATGTACATACCCCACACGAGGAACGCCCACCCGCAGGCCCACACCACCCGGCTCCATAACGCGTCCCAGGTTCCCAGCAGAACCAGCGGAAAGCCAGCCATCAAGGCGAACGTCGCGGCTTTGCCGACGTAGGTCACCGGCAGCGCCGATAGCCCCCGGCTTCGCAGCCACGGCAACGTCGCGGCCAGCAGCCCGTCGCGTGCCAGCAGCACGAGCACGAACCACCAGGGCATGATGCCGCTCAGGGCCAACACGATCGGCACGCTGACCATGTAGAGGCGGTCCACCGCCGGGTCGAGTAGCACGCCCAGCCGGGAGGACTGGTCGAGCAGCCGCGCGATCTTGCCGTCGGCCCAGTCCGAGGCGCCGCTGAACATCAGGATCGCCACCGCGAGGGCGTTGGCGTGCGCGACCAGCAGGACGTAGACGAACACCGGGATGAGCGCGAGCCGCAGGGCGCTCAGGGCGTTCGGCACTGTCAGCACCCGGTCGGGCGGAGGCAGTGGCTCCATGAGCCGTGACCTTAGCCTCGTGATGGTGCGGTTCGCACGACGGATCGGGCAGCGAACGCCGTCAGCGGAAAACCCCCGGCAGGCTCAGCGTCGACAGCGTGTCGTCGGAGAGCGGGTTGTCGTTGACCATGTAGGTCCACGTCGAGGTCGGCCGCGCGAGCTTGGACAAATCCAGCCCCGGCTCCTCCTCCAGGACGTTCGCGGTCTCGAAGGTCTGCTGGGCCGCCTCGATGGCGTCCGCGGCCAGCGACGCGAACGCGTCGACGGCCAACCGGTGGAACTCGTCCAGCGGGTTCTGCCGGCCCAGCGCGCGCAGGTGGATGCTCTCGCGGATGTCGGCCAGGTAGGCCAGGTGATCCGCCCAGCCCCGGTCGAGGTGATACAGCATGATCTGCCGGCAGATCGTCTCGAGCCGTTCCTCGGAGATCTTCTCCGACAGCTCCTCGTATCGCTTGGGGGCCAGCTCGGCGAGCTCCTCGCGCGCGGTGGTCGTGCGCAGCAACGTGTTTCGCCGATCGACGATGATGGCGCGCTGCTGGGCGATCAGCTGGTTGTAGCGCCAGGTGTTGGCGTGCACGTCCAGCATGCGGCCCTCGGCGACACGCTGGGCGTGATCGAGCAGCCCGGCCGCCTTGGCGCTGACGATCCGGCCGTCCTCGTCGGTCTGGGTGGGCAGCTTGTTGTGGTCCAGGTTGGCCGCCACGACGTCGTCCTCCCAGCTGGAGAAGAACACCGTCGACCCCGGGTCTCCCTGGCGCCCTGCCCGACCGCGCAACTGGTTGTCCAGCCGCTCGGTGTGGTGGCGGCCGGTCCCCACCACGTGCAGCCCGCCCAGCTCGGCGACCTTGTCATGATCGGCCTCGTCGGACCCGCCGAGCCGGATGTCGGTGCCGCGTCCGGCCATCTGGGTGGACACCGTGACCACACCGTATTTGCCCGCCTCGGCGATCACCTGCGCTTCCTCGGCGTCGTTCTTCGCGTTGAGCACCACCGCCGGGATGTCGCGGCGCAGCAGGCGCTCGTGCAGCTCCTCGGACTCGGCCACGTCGCGGGTCCCGACCAGCACCGGCTGGCCGGTGGCGTGCACCTCGGCGACGTGCGCGACGATCGCGTCGTTCTTGGCGGCGGCGGTGATGTAGACGCGGTCGGGCTCGTCCTCGCGGATGTTGGGCTTGTTGGGCGGGATCGGCGACACACCCAGCTTGTAGAACTGGCGCAGCTGCTCACCGGCGGCCAGCGCGGTCCCCGTCATCCCGCACACGGTCGCGTAGCGGTTGATCAGCGCCTGCACCGTGATGGTGTCGAGCACCTCGCCCGTCTCGGTGGTCTCGATGCCCTCCTTGGCCTCCACGGCGGCCTGCAGGCCGTCGGGCCAGCGCTGCAGCTGGGCGATGCGCCCGCGGGAAGAGTTGATCAGGTGCACCGCGTCGTCGCGGACGATGTAGTGGACGTCGCGCTGCAACAGCACGTGTGCGTGCAGGGCGACGTTGACCTCGGTCAGCGTCGTGCCGACGTGTTCCTCGGAGTACAGGTCGATGCCGCCGAGCGCCTTCTCGACCTTGCGCGCGCCGGCTTCGGTCAGATGGACGTTGCGGCTGTCGGCGTCTGTGTCGTAGTCGGTGCCCGCGACGAGTTCGCCGACGAGCTTGATGATCTCGAGGCGCGGCGTCTCCCGGTGGGTGGTGCCGGCCAGCACGAGCGGCACCAGCGCCTCGTCGACCAGCACGGAGTCGGCCTCGTCGATCAGGGCGACGTCGGGGTTGGGCGAGACCAGGTCGGCGACGTCGGTCACCAGCTGGTCGCGCAGCACGTCGAAGCCGATCTCGTTGACCGAGGCGTAGGTGACGTCGCAGTCGTAGGCGGCCCGGCGGTCCTCCCGCGTCGACTCCGCGGTGATCCAGCCGACGGTCAGGCCCATGGCCTTCAGCAGGGCTCCCATCCACTCCGCGTCGCGGCGGGCCAGGTAGTCGTTGATGGTCACCACGTGCACGTGCCGGCCGGCCAGCGCGTATCCGGCCGCCGCGATCGCGCCGGCCAGGGTCTTGCCCTCACCGGTGGCCATCTCGATCACGTCGCCGGCAAGCATGCGCAGCGCCCCCAGCAACTGCACGTCGAACGGGCGGAGCCCGGTCGCGCGCTCGGCCGCCTCCCGGGCGATCGCGAGGAACTGGGCGATGTCGTCGGACTCCGCGAGCTCGTCGAGCTTGAGCAGTCCGGCGGCCTTGCGCAGCTGCTCGTCGGTGAGACCGGCGGCCTCCTCGTCGTACTCGGACGAGGAGGTGACCGCCGCCATGGAACGGTTGCGGTCTTTTTCTGTGCTGGCGCCGAGTAAACGCCAGAATCGGCTGGTCACGCGGCCGGACTGGGCGCGGCTGGTCTTGGGCACAGCACAACGGTACGCGGGCTTTGCGGTGGGCCCGTGTAGGTGGGGCGGCGGCCGGTCCGGTCTACGCGTCGGCTTCCTGTTGCGCGCGACGGACGGCGTCGCGATGCTCCGGGTGCGCCGCCTCCGCCAGGTCGGCGAGCATGCGCTCGATCGGTTCGGGCACCTGCGCGGCATCGGACCCGTACCGCAGTGCTTCGCCAACGGTGACCTCGAGCAGGTCGGCGAACTGGTAGCGCGGCATCACCAGCCGCAACTCGCCGCCGGGCCCGCACACCGCCTCCGACACGGGCGGGCGGGTGGCCAGCCGGCGCAGCAGGTCGTGCAGCGTGTCCAGGGCCTGGCACGCCGTGGTCGGATCGTTCACCGCCGGCGACAGCGCCTTCTCGATCATGTCGATCAACTGCCGGAACCCGAACGCCACATCCTGTTGCAGGGTGCGCTCGGTGCCGAACTCCAGGTGCTTGCACGTCCCGTCGACGAGGCGGTCGAGGTCGTCGGGCGTGCCGTGCACCATGAACAACGGCGCCCCCAGCGGCACGAAATCCCCGACCCGAATCTTCAGCGCCACGATGCAGACCGCCCGGGCCGCCTGCGTCGCGACAGCCGACTCCGCGATCGTGACCAGCATCCCCCGCTCCCGCGCCGCGATGACGCGGTGCGCCTCCGGCAGCTCTCCGATGGTGTCGGGCGGCGCTGTGTCGCTCGGGTAGCGTCCCTCCAGCACCGCACCCGCCAGGTCGCCGATCTCGCCGATGATCGTCGAGGCCCGCATCATGTACGCCACGCGGCCGACATAGATCATGAACAACACGGCGCTGGCAAACACGAACACCGTTGCCGCGCTGACCGCGAGGCGCGGCACCGGCGCGCCGGGTTTCAACCCCTGCTCCACGACCAGCGCGTAGAGGAACGTCACGACGAAAGATCCCGAAGGTGACCTGGATGGTGCGGTCCCGCATGTACATCTGCGCCACCCGGGGCGAGTACTGGCCGCTGGACAGCTGCACCGCGACGAAGGCCAGCGAGAACACCAGCCGATGGCCGGCGCGATCGCCACGGCTACGCGGACCGTCGGCACCACCCAGCACATCAAGACCGGCCCGCTCGGGATCCGGTGCCTCGGCACCATCGGCATGCACTGCGCCTACCCGGTCCCGAGGCGGGGAACCATGCGGCGCGGTGTCAGGCCAGGTTGGACCGGCGCGGATAGGCGACGGCGGGGTCGGTGAGCACGTTGACGACGGCGGGCATGCCGCAGGTGAAGGCGCGCTCCAGCGCGGGCCGCAGCTCGGCGGGCGCGGACACCAGCTCACCATGGCCGCCTAGGGCGCGCACCACCTCGTCGTACCGCGTGCCCGGGCGCAGCTCGGCCACCACCGAGTAGCCGTAGAGCGCCTCCATCGGGTGCTTTTCCAGGGCCCAGATCCCGTTGTTGCCGATCACCGACACGACCGGCACGTTGTGGCGGACCAGGGTGTCCCATTCCATGCCGCTGAAGCCGAACGCGCCGTCGCCCTGCAGCAGCACGACCTGACGGTCCGGATGGGCCAGCTTGGCGGCCAGGGCGTAACCCGGGCCCGAACCCAGGCAGCCGAACGGGCCGCTGTCCAGCCAGCAGCCGGGCAGATAGCTGTCGATCACCCGGCCGGCATAGGAGCCGAAATCGCCCGCGTCGATGATGACGATGGCGTCGCGGTCCAGCATCGGGGCCAGCTCGGCGTACACCCGCATCGGGTGCAGCGGGATCCTGTCCTCGCCCAGGTCGGCCCGCTCTCCGGCGCGCGCGGCGGTCTCGGTCGCGCGCAGCTCCGCGGTCCAGTCCCGGCGGCCGGTGCCGTCCGCCACGGTCCCCTCGGTCAGGGCCGACAGGATCGAGGTGAGGTCGCCGTAGAGCGCGGCCGCGACGGGACGCGGGTGGTCGCGCCCCGGTTCGGCGCGATCGGCGACGACGAGCTGGGTCTGCGGGCCGAACACCCCGCCGAAACCGAGGCGAAAATCCATCGGCACCCCGACTACCAGGGCCACGTCGGCCTCGCTCAGCGCTTTCCCCCGCGCCCGCGAGAACGCCATCGGGTGATCGGCGGGCACCACCCCGCGGGCCATCCCGTTCATCAGCACCGGAATCTGCCGCTCCTCGGCGAGCCGCAGCAGCGCCGCCTCCGCGTGGCCCCACCACACGTTGGTGCCCGCCATGATCACCGGCCGCTGCGCGGCGGACAGCAGGCCGACCGCATGCTCCAGAGCCTGGGAATCCGGCTGGGCTCCCGGCGCCGGTTCGGCCAGGACCCCGGGCCTGTCGTCGTCGTCGGACATCGAGAAGACGTGGTCCATCGGGAAATCGACGAAGGCCACGCCCGACGGCGGGGCCACCGCGGCCCGCAGCGCCTCGTCGACGAGCCGGCCCGCGGCGTCGGCGGACTGTGCGGTGGCCGCGAACCGCGCCAGCGGCGCCACGAACGGCACGTGGTCGATCTCCTGCAGCGAACCCATCCCCCAGCGCCCCGCCGGGGCGCGGCCGCCGAGCACGACCAGGGGCGACTGGTTCTGCTGCGCCGCCGCCATCGCGCTCATCCCGTTGGTGACGCCCGGCCCGGCGGTCAGCGCCGCCACGCCCGGCACCCTGGTGACCTTGGACCAGCCCTCGGCGGCGAAGGTCGCCGTCTGCTCGTGGCGGGTGTCGATCAGCCGGATACCCTCGTCGTGGCAGCCGTCGTAGATGGAGAACAGGTGGCCGCCGGATAGCGTGAAGATGGTGTCGACACCGCTGGCCTTGAGTCGCCGCGCGACGAGCCGGCCGGCATGCATGGGCTGGGTGGAGACGGCGTCGGTGCTCATCACCGCAGCCTATCCGCCGCCTTCCGGGTACAAAGGAGACTTCGACCTTGGGTGCGAAAACGTTTAAGCCGTCGATCAATTGGTCGACGGCACCCGTGGAGTCGCTGCGGTGGGTCGCGCTGGCCTGGGTCATCAGCGCCGTCTGCGTGCTGGTCGTGCTGGTCGCGTTCAGGTACTTCACGCCCTGGGGACGGCAGTTCTGGCGGATCACCCGCGGCTACTTCGTCGGCGCGCGCAGCATTCCTGTATGGGCGATGCTCGGCGTGCTGTTGCTGTCGGTGATCCTGTCCGTGCGGATCATGGTGCTGCTCAGCTACCAGGGCAACGACCTCTACACGTCCGTGCAGATCGCGGTGCAGGGCCTGGCGGCCGGCAACGAAAAGGTCAGACAGTCCGGCATCCACGGCTTCTGGATGTCCCTGGTGATCTTCAGCCTGCTGGCGTCGCTGTACGTCGTCCGCATCATGACGGACATCTACCTGACGCAGCGCTTCATCATCGCCTGGCGGGTGTGGCTGACCGGCCACCTCACCGACGACTGGCTCGCCGGGCGCGCCTACTACCGGGACCTGTTCATCGACAACACCATCGACAACCCCGACCAGCGCATCCAGCAGGACATCGACATCTTCACCGCCAACGCCGGGGGCACGCCGGACATCCCGTCCAACGGGACCGGCAGCACGTTGCTGTTCGGGGCCGTCAACGCGGTGGCCTCGGTGCTCTCGTTCGCCGCGATCCTGTGGAACCTGTCCGGGAACCTCAACGTCCTGGGCGTGACCATTCCCCGCGCGATGTTTTGGGTCGTGCTCGTCTACGTGCTGGTCGCCACGGTCGTCGCCGTGTGGCTGGGGCACCCCCTGATCTGGCTGAGCTTCAACAACGAGAAGCTCAACGCCGCATTCCGTTACGGACTGGTGCGGTTGCGGGACGCCGCCGAGGCGGTGGGCTTCTACCGCGGCGAGCGAGTCGAGCGCGCGCAACTGTGGCGGCGCTTCACCCCGATCATCGACAACTACCGCCGGTTCGTGCGCCGCACCATCATTTTCAACGGCTGGAACTTCTCGGTGTCGCAGTTGATCGTCCCGTTGCCCTGGGTGATTCAGGCGCCGCGGCTGTTCGCCGGCCGCATCGATTTCGGTGACGTCGGACAGAGCGCGACGGCCTTCGGCAACATCCAGGACTCGCTGTCGTTCTTCCGCAACAACTATGACGCGTTCGCGGCCTTCCGGGCCGCGATCATGCGGTTGCACGGCCTGGTCGACGCCAACACGCGGGGCCGGGCCCTGCCGACGATCCTGGTCAAGGACAGCGAGGAGGCGGCGGTCGAACTGCGCGGACTGGAGGTGCGCACGCCGGACGGGGACCAGCTGATCGACCCGCTCGACGTGCAACTGGACCGGGGCGACTCGCTGGTGATCACCGGGCGCTCCGGGTCCGGCAAGACCACGCTGCTGCGCAGTCTGGCCGAGCTGTGGCCGTACGCGTCGGGGACGCTGTGCCGTCCCGAGGGCGACAACGCGACGATGTTCTTGTCCCAGTTGCCCTACGTGCCGCTGGGCGACCTGCGCAGCGTCGTCTGCTATCCCAACTCGCCCGACGACGTCTCCGACGACCAATTGCGCGACGTGTTGAGCAAGGTCTCGCTGACGCCGCTGATCGCCCGGCTCGACGAAGAGCAGGACTGGGCGAAAGTCCTCTCCCCCGGCGAACAGCAGCGTGTCGCCTTTGCCCGCATCCTGCTGACCAAACCCGAGGCGGTCTTCCTCGACGAGGCGACCTCCGCGCTGGACGAGGGCCTGGAATTCGCGTTGTACCAGCTGGTGCGCGCCGAGTTGCCCGACTGCGTGCTGGTCAGCGTCAGTCACCGGCCAGCCGTCGAGCAGCACCACGAACAGCAATTACACCTGCTCGGTGGCGGGGAATGGCGTCTGGGCCCAGTGGAGAAGGAGCCCGCGCCGGTCTAGCCGGCTGTCGGCCGGGTGGCCCTCGAGGGTGTAAATCTGCAGGCCCCTGCTCGCACTTCCGCTGCAGAATTACACGCTCGGCGGGGGCGGTCCTAACGCGCCTGCGCGCCCCCGGCCCCGCGGGCCGCGTGCGCTCCGGCGCGGGGGTCCTAACGCGCCTGCGCGCCCCCGGCCCCGCGGGCCGCGTGCGCTCCGGCGCGGCGCCCGAAGAACGAGCCCTCACCCAGCTGCGTCCCGCTGGCATACCCTTTGCCGTCCTGAGCGATGTTGGACGCGCACGCCCCGACCGCGTACAGCCCCGGAATCACCGTGCCGTCGTCGCGGCGCACCTCCCCGTCGACGGTCACGGCCAGGCCGCCCATGGTGAATCCCGAGTACATCGCCCGCCCCAGCGACAGATCGAACACCGCCCACGGCCCGTTGTCCTGTGCCGCAACGTATTCCGGCTGCTTGTGAAAGTCAGGGTCCTCGCCCACGGCCGCGAACTTGTTGTAGCGGTCCAGGGTGGCCGCGAAATTGCCGGCGGGGATGCCCAGCGCGGTCTCCAGCTCGGCGATCGTCTCGTAGCCGTCGAGGAATTTGATCAGCGGCATCTCGGGCATCTCGGTGTGCGCTTCGTCGACGACCAGGTAGGCGGTCTGTTCCGGCTGCTCCAGCACGAACGCCGAGGTGCGCGAGTGGTAGGAGTCCTCGGCGGCGAAACGCTTGCCCTCCTTGTTGACGATCAAGCCGGTCAGCAAGACCTCCGGCGGGTAGGCCGCCGCGGTGATGAACAACTCGTCCATGTATCTGGTGGCCCCGCCCGCCGAGACGCCCAGCCGGATGCCCAGTCCATCGTCGTTGGGGTTGCCCAGGATGTAGGGCGCCACCAGGCCGTGGTGTTTGGTGCGGCGCGGCTGGCCCAGCGCGGGCGTGTGCTCGGCGACCATGTCCGGGTTCATCGCGAAGCCTCCCGCCGCGATGACGACGGCCTTGGCCTTGACGGCTCCGGTCTCGGTGAAACGCTTCCAGGCGACGCCGACCACCGCCCCGTCGTCGTCGACGACGAGGTTGGTGGCCCCGGACTCGTACTGGACGTGCACGCCCAACGCGTCGGCGCGTTTGACCAGCAGGTCCACGACCATGGCCGCACCGCCCAACTCCCCGGGCACCGGCACCGAATGCCCGCGGGGCGCCGGCTGGGCCTGTTCGCAGAAGGGCCATACCTTTTCGTTGCCGGTGTAGCTCAGGCCCTCGGTGCCCGGCGGGACGACGACTTTGCCGGGATAGAAGCTGCGCTCGAACTGGAAGCCCAGGTCCTCGAGCCAGTCGAAGTGTTCGACGCTGCCGTCGCAGTAGGCGCGGATCTTGTCCAGCTCCGGCTCGCGCGAGACGGCGACCAGGTACTTGTACATCTCCTCGGGCGAATCGGGGTGGCCGGTGGCCAGCTGCACCGCTGTTCCCCCGCCGAGGTAAAAGTGCCCTCCGGCAAGGGAAGTCGTGCCGCCCGCCGCGGCGGCGCGCTCCAGCACCAGCACCCGTGCGCCGGCGGCCGCCGCGCTGACCGCCGCACACCCGCCTCCGATGCCGAACCCGATCACGACCACGTCGACGTCGTCGGACCAGGATTCCACCGCGTCCGCGCTGACCGTTGCTGGTGTCTCGGTACTCATTTGCGCCACTCCTCCTCATCGCTGCGCTCTGCATCGTCGCTGGCGCGGCGCAGTTGCGCCACTCCTCCTCATCGCTGCGCTCTGCATCGTCGCTGGCGCGGCTCACCGCTGCTCCCGTTTGATGTAGTCGTAAAACGCCCGCATCTCGGGCGAGACGTAGGCGATCTCCAGAAATGGCGCGCCTGCCTGCGGTGCCGACAGGTAGGCGAATCGGATGCCGCCGGGCATCACGCCCTGTTGCACGACGACGGCGCCGCGGTCAGCGGCCCGGGCCAGCTCCGCATCGAAATGCTCGGGGCTGTCGGCCTCCGTGCAGATGTGGTGCAGTCCCGGTCCGGAGTCACGTAGAAAGTCACTATAGATATTCTGGCCGCGGACCGGTGAGATCAACTCCAGTTGCATGTCGCCGAGGTAGCTCAGGGAGATGTCGGCGACGAAATCGGCCGGCGCGCCGAGGTAGCTGCAGCTGTCTGGAGCAAAGTGCACGCCGGGGATGCGAACCCATTTCCTGACCCCTAACAGGCCGGTGAGAGCCGTTTCGGTGGCGTCGAGGTCCGGAGTGACCCAGGCGATCTGCGTGGGCGCGTGAACGGAGGGGGGCATCGCCTCGCAGGATAGCCCAGCGCGCCGATCGCCAGGAAGGGCGCCGGAGGATTTGCCGCGACCGGCCGGGCCGCTTCCGCCGGCGCGCGATGAACACGTTCTAATTCGGCCGCGGGCGAGCGCGAGCGCCGGGTCGGTCAGGTCCGGCCCAGCACCTCGACCAGCAACTGAAGCTGGGCGTCGAAAACCGTCTCGGGCTCGGTCAGCGTGTCGGAGCCGTACTGGCCGAACACCTCCAGGCTGATGGCGCCCAGCACCCCCGCCCACAGCAAAAAGCATTTGGTAATCACGCGGTCGTCACCGGGAAAGCCGAATTCCTCGCGGAGCCGCTGGAAGTCCGACGACAGCGGCTGTGCCACAACGTCATTGGTTAACCGGATGTCTCCCGTGGCGATCCCGGCGGACACGGCGTCGAGGAACGCCCCGACAACCCGGGTCCCGACCGCGACGGTGCGCTCGGCGGGGGCGTGATAGCCGGGAACGGGACTGCCGTACAACAGGGCCCAGCGGGACGGGTGGACGATCGCCCAGCCCCGCACGGCCCGCGCGATGGCGACGACGTCGTCGCTCCACAGTTCGCCGCCGGTTTCACGGGCGCGGTCAACGGTGTCGGCCAGGTCGGAATAGGCGTCGACCAGCAGCAAGGTCAGCAACTCGTCACGGCTGGCCACGTAGCGGTACACCGCCGAGGACACCATGCCCAGGTCGCGCGCTATCGCACGCAGCGACAGGCCCGCCGCGCCGCGGTCCACCAGGTGGCGGCGGCCCAGTTCGACGATCTGCGCCTCGATCTGTTCCCGCGACTCCTGGCGTTTCCCCACGGGGCCAGTGTCGCACACCCGAGATCACCGCTCTTGCTTTTCGGCGACGGGTGTGGCACCGTGGCGCAAATCGAGAGCCCTGCTCTCTGATCTGTCGAGAGGACGCCATGGTGACCACCCACTATCAACAGCCGAGCCGGGCCGCCCGGGCCGCCAACGCCGCGATCCGCTGGCTGGCCGAGATGGGGGTCAGCATCGCCGGGACCCGCGCGGTGCGGGTGCGGGGCCGCAAGACCGGACAGCCGCGCACGGTGGTAGTCAACCTGCTGACCGTCGAGGGCGTGGACTACCTCGTCTCACCCCGCGGGGAAACGCAGTGGGCCCGCAACGTCCGTGCGGCGGGCGTCCTCGAGGTGGGCCCGCGTTGGCACCGGGAGCGCGCCGCCGCCACAGAGCTGGACGACGCGGCCAAGCCCGACGTCGTGCGGCGGTACCTGGCCCGGTGGTATTGGCAGGTCAAAGATTTCGTCCCCGGCCTGACGCCGGACTCCGGTGACGAGCAGTTGGGGGCCGCCGCGCCGGCGATCCCCGTCTTCGCGCTGGCCCCGGATGCCTCGCGCTGATCAGCGCGGGTTGGTGGTCGCGCCCAGGTCCTGGCGGACCTGGTCCGAGGCCGCCCGCCACGACACCGCGGCGGGGAAATCACCCCACATGCTGTTGAAGATCCCGACGATCTGCCCGGGCCCGCCGTCGGGCGCCAGGTAGACCGGTCCGCCCGAATCGCCCTTCTTGCTCTGCACGCCGTGCGACATGGTGAACCACCCGTTGTTGACGGCCTCGACGGTCCCGCAGGTCTCACCGGTGACCACTCCGAAGTGGCACACCGGTTGGCCCGCCTGCACTGTGACGGCCGGATTCGACTGCAGCGGGCGCCCGCCCGGCAGCACGGTGCTCGGCGTGACGCCGTCGTCCAGCACGATCGCCTCGTAGTCGTTGATGATCTGGTCGGTGGCGACCGTCGTTCCGCTGGGCGTGTTGTCCCGGAAGGTGGCCATCCGGCCGATCGCGTTCCCGGCCTTGTCGTAGACGGCTCCCCCGCCGCGGCAATGTCCGGCCGTGTACGCGACGCGCATCGTCGGGTCGACATAGCCCAGGGTGCACAGCCGGTTGTCCTGCACGATCTCCATGCCCGGGTAGACCAGAGTGCCCTGCGCGCTGGCCGGAGCGGACGGCAACGCGGGCACGAAGGACGCGACGATGATGGGGGCGGCGAATGCGCGCAATGCTGGGCGGCGCACCTTGGACTCCGATCCGTCGGGGCCGAATCTCGACCGAATCGAGACTACGGCGTTACTTTCCGTTACGCAGGAGTCTTCGCGCCGGCCGGCGCCCGCGTTACAGCGTCGTGACCATCGGGGCGGCGGCCCCGGACCGGGTGGCTGCGTGCGGCGCCCAGCCCGGCGGTCCGAACACGTAACCGAGCCGGTCGCGGAACCGGTCGGCGGCGCGCCAGTCCCGGGCGATCGCGACGTATTCGCGCGTCTGCAGCTTCCAGATGTTGAACGTGTCGACCTGCTTGGTTAGCCCGTAATGGGGACGGAACGACTCTGGCTGGAAGCTGCCGAACACCCGGTCCCAGATGATCAGAATGCCGCCGTAATTCTTGTCCAGGTACAGCTTGTCCATGCCGTGGTGCACGCGGTGATGCGACGGCGTGTTGAAGACGAACTCGAACGGGCGCGGCAGTTTGTCGATCCGCTCGGTGTGGATCCAGAACTGGTAGATCAGACTCACCGAGAAGGAAAAGAAGACCATCCACGGCGGAACCCCCAACAACGGCAGAGGAATCCACATCAGGATTTCGCCGCTGTTGTTCCATTTCTGGCGTAGCGCGGTGGCGAAGTTGAAATATTCGCTGGAGTGGTGCGCCTGGTGCGTGGCCCAGATCAGCCGCACCCGGTGGGCGACGCGATGGTAAGCGTAGTACAGCAAGTCCACACCGAGGATCGCGACGACCCAGGTGTACCACCGGGTCGACGGGAGGTGCCAGGGCGCCAGATAGCCGTAGATCGCGGCATAGCCCAGCAGCGCCAGGGTCTTCCAGCTCGCCATCGTGGCGACCGACACCAGGCCCATCGAGATGCTCGCCATGGAGTCGCGGCTCAGGTAGGCCCCGGAGCCCGGCCGCGCCCCGCCGGCGTCCGGCGCGATGCGTTCCAGCTTGCGGGCCGCGGTCCATTCCAGCGTCAACAGCAGCAAAAAGAATGGGATAGCAAACAAAACCGGATCTCGCATCGGGGGCGGGAGTGCGGACAGAAAACCCGAAACGGAACTCACCCACACAGACTATTACGTCCGGCGAATTCGCGGATCCGGTCGGCTCGGCGCCGGCGCGAGACCCGCGGACGTCGGGTGCGCCACCGCGCCGCATGGATGGCGCCCACCGTCACGGCGTGGTGAGACGATTGCGCGAAGGGAGCCGCCGAGCGGCTCGGATCGGTGAGGTATCGGGCGTTGACCGCGATGCTGGTGATCGGCTCCGGGTTTGCCGGACTGCGGGCGGCCCTGGACGCCGCGCGGCGGCTCGACGAACTCGCCGAGCCCGCGGGCACGGTCGACGTCACCGTGCTGAGCGACAAGCCCTTCCGCGACATCAGGGTGCGCAACTACGAGACCGACCTGAGCGCCTGCCGCATCCCGCTGGCCGACGTGCTGGACCCCGCCGGACTGGCGCACGTCACCGCCGCGGTCACCGGGATCGACCCGGGCGCCCGCGCTCTCACCACGGCATCCGGGGCGTCGTACCGCTATGACCGGGTGGTGCTGGCCCCGGGCAGCCGGGCGGCCCGCCCCGGCATCCCCGTGTTGCGGGAGTTCGGTTTCGACGTCGACACCTACGACGGTGCGGTCGCGCTGCGAGCCATCTGCGAACGCTGGTCGGGGACCCCCACGCGGGCGGCTGGTCGTCATGGTGGGCGCAGGCCTGACCGGCATCGAGGTGGCCTGCGAGCTGCCGAACAGCCTCGGTGGGCTGTTCGGCCCGCATCGGGTCACCCCGCGGGTGGTCCTCGTCGAGCACGGCGCGATTGGCTCGGACATGGGCGCTTCGGCGCGGCCGGTGATTCGGCAGGCGTTGTCGGACAACGGCATCGAGACCCGGGTTGGGGGTGAGCGTCACTGCGGTCGAGGAGCGAGGCGTGTCGCTGTCGTCGGGTGAGCGCCTCGAGGCGGCCACGCTGGGGTGGTGCGCCGGGATGCGGGCCAGCCCAATGACCGCGCGGCTACCGGCGGCGCGCGACGGGCAGGGCCGGCTGCCGGTCGGCGACTACCTGCGCGTCGCCGGGATCGAGTCGGTGTTCGCCGCGGCTGACGTGGCGGCGGCCCGCGTGGACGGGGAACGTTTGTCGGTGATGTCGTGCCAGCAAGGACGGCCGATGGGGCGCTACGTCGCCTACAACGTGATCATCGACCTGGTCGGTGAGCCGATGCTGCCGCTTCGAATCCTCTGGTACGTCACCGTTCTCGAGCTCGGGCCGGCCGGCGCGGTCTACACCCGGGGATGGGACCGGGCGGTGGTCTCGCGCAGCGCGCAGGCCAAGGCCACCAAGCGGGCCATCAACACCCGGCGCATCTACCCGCCGCTGACCGGTGAGCGCGCGGCCCTGCTCGCCGCGGCCGCGCCGCAGATGCAGGGCCGCCCCTAGCCGGCCGGTGCTCAGTCCGGCTGCTGCGCGGTCTCCCCCGCGTACCACTGCACCGTGCGGACTCCCGGCTGCAGGGACAGCTCGGCCACCAACCGCTCGAGCTTGGCCGGGGTGTGGCCGTCCATGAGCAGATGCGCGCTCAGGGTGATCTCGTCGTCGCCGGTCTGGCGGGCGTGGATACCGCGCAGCGTCATGTCGTTGCTGCTGGCGTGCTGCACGACCTGGGCGCGGGCGTACGTCTCCGATTTGGGGCGGCAGGTCACCTGTAGCAGGTACGGCTGGAGGCCCTCGTCGTCTTCGACGTTCTCGTCACGATCGATCAGCCGCCCGAGCGGGCGCCCGAACACGTGGATCGCGAGGACGGTGCCGGTGGCGATCAGCGTGAAGGTCAGGTGTCCCGACGCGGCCAGTACACCGACCGCCGCCGAACACCACAGGGTGGCCGCGGTGTTGAGCCCGCGGACGTTGACCCCCTCGCGCAGGATCACCCCACCGCCCAGGAACCCGATCCCGGACACGACATAGGACGCGACCCGGGTGGCGCTGGTGTCCTCGGTGGCGGCCGCGTAGAGCACGAACAGGGTCGCACCGGCGGCGACGAGCGCGTTGGTGCGCAGCCCGGCCCGGCGCGCCCGCCATTGCCGCTCCAGACCGATGAGGGCACCGCAGCCGACCCCGACGGCCAGCCGGAGCGCGAAATCGGCAACGCTCAGCGTCTGCATGACGGCACATTCCTCCCCTACGCGGTGACACTGGCACCGCCGGGGCGGTGCTGGACCGCGGCAGCTAAGCACGGGCAGGTGAACGAGAGGTGGACCCCGGACCAACCCGGTTGCGCGGCGGTCAATCACCTGACTCCTGCGCGCCGCCGCCTGCTCAATCCGTAACCCGCATGCGCGCGTTGACTGTTTCGTCCTCTCCGGAACGCGTCGTGTCGCGGCTAGTGCGTCGCGGTGAGTTGTTGTGGACAGTAGTACTTCGCCGAGATCGCCACGAACAGGGTGGCGTGGCCGGTGGTCAGTCCCGGATTTTCGTCCTGCAGGTTGCGGACGAGTGCCGAGCCGGACTTGCCGCTGCCGATCCAGCCGCACACCTGCTTGCCGAAGGCGATGGCCCGATCCGGGCTGGTGTAGGTGAGTCCGGCGTCGCGCACCGTCGTGAGGAATCCCGTGTCGTCGAACGCGCCCTCGGGATCGGCGGAGGCGGGTGCGGCGCAACCGATCACGACGACGGTGCCGAGCAATGCCAAAAATCGTCCCATGCCGGTGTGGCCGGTCTCCGTCAGGCCTTGGACAGCTGGTGAGGGCAGTAGTACTTCGCCGAGATCAACGCGAAGTTGGACGCGTTCTCCATGTCCATCCCGGGGTTGTGGATCTTCACGTCGTGCACCACTTGCAGGCCGCTCTCGCCGTTGTCCAGGAAGGAACACACTGCCCTGCCGGCGGCGACGGCGCCCTCGCGGGTCGCGAAGGAGATGCCGGCCTGGTGTAACGCGGCGACGAACCCCGCGTCGTCCCCGTCCGGTTCCGGCGGGTCGGCATAGGCGGGCGCGGCGAAACCGATCACCGCCGCTGCGCCGAGCAGCGCGACAAACATCTTCATGTTTTACCCTTTCCCTCGCACCGAGGAAATTGTGCCGGTTCGGTATTCAATTGAAGCGGCGGCTTCCGAGACTTTACCGCCGATGTTGCTCGGTTGACCGCTGTCTCTACCAATTCTCACAGTTGGTTCCACGCTTTTACGCCTTCGGCGAACCGCGCCTGAACTGCCGGGACCGACTCGCGTGCCGCTATTTGTCGCCCCCGGATCCGGTCGTTGCGCGGCCGCTGGGCCGAGCCGGACTGCGGTTGCCACTCAACTCATCTGCGCTTCCGACGGCACGACTTTGGGCTTGCCTTTTGACAAGTGCACCGCGTGAATGCCGGGTTTTTTGGACAGTTGCTCGAGCAGCGCGTCGAGGCCTTCTTGATCGACGTTGTGGTGCTGCACGCTTTCGGGTTTCTCCGAGATCTGGGCGACGACTTTCTTCAGCTTTTCCGGCGAGGTGCCGTCCTTGAGCTCTTTGAGGGGGGTCAGGCGCCCGCGGACGGCGGCACGGCCCGCCACGGTGGGGCGCCCGCGCCGAAGGCGCTGCCGAGCATGCCCGCCACCGACATCGAGCCGAGCAGCCCACCCGCGCCCAGGGCGGCCGCCGGCACCGCCTCCGGCCCGGCGGCTGTCAACGCGGCGGCGACCGTCCGGATTGCCGGGGTGGCGGAGGCCCAGCTGGGCGGCACCGTCAGCGCTCCGACCAGGGTGCCGCGGCCCAGGCTCGCCGCCACCGGGCTGACCGCGTTGTACAGGGTGCCACGCCCGAAGCCCAGCGCGCCGAGCCCGGCCCCCAGCGCGTCCTTGGGGAGGGCCCCGTACGGGATGGGCGGGGCGAACTTGAGCCACTGTGACAGCGGGAAGTTGATGAGCAGCCCGATGTCGTTGAACGTCGTGGTGATGCCGACAGGAACCTTGACGGCGTTGTACAGCCCCGCGTACCAGGTGCCCCCGTTCGGAACGATGTTCAGGAGGTTGGTTCCGAGGGTGTGGTACCAGGTGGCGAGCCCGGCGAGGTAGCCGAGCGGCCCGTTCGCCGGGTTGAACGGGGGAATGATCGAGCCTAGGGTCGCCGCCGCGTTGGCCGCCGGTGTGCCGCCGGCTGCGCCGACCGCGGCGGCCTGCGTCGTCGACGCCGAGCCGTTGGTGGTCGTCGGCGCCTCGGTGAACGCGGTCAGCCGGCTCGTTGCCGCCTCCGCCGACGCGACGTAGGTGTCCATCGCCAGGGCATCCTGGGCCCACATCTCGGCGTACTGGGCCTCGGTGGCCGCGATCGCGGCGGTGTTCTGCCCGAAGACGTTGGTCGCCACCAGCGACGCCAGCTGGGTGCGGTTGGCCGCGACCTCCTCCGGCGGCACCGTCGACGCGAACGCCGTCTCGTAGGCGGCCGCCGCCGCGGTGGCCTGGTTGGAGGTGTGTGCGGCCTGAGTGGCGGTGGTCTGCATCCAGGACAGGTACGGCGTCACCGCGGCCACCATGCTCATCGACGACGGTCCCACCCAGGGCCCGCTGCTCAGCGTGTCGATCACCGACGAGTAGGCGGCGACGGTGGACTGCAGTTCGGCGGCCAGGGTGTCCCAGGCCGCCGCCGCGGCCACCAAGGACTCGGCTCCCGGCCCGGCGTACATGCGCCCGGAGTTGAACTCCGGTGGAAAGGCTCCGTAGAACATCTCTATACCCCTTGCCTGGTCGCGCTGCTGTCGGTCGCGGATGTGTCGGTCATGGCGCTCAGTCCTCCAGGACCGGGATCACGATGATGGTGGCCGTGGCCGCCTCGGCTTCGATCACGCCGCCCAGCGAGCCGGTCGCCACGGCACCTCCTCCGGAGTACGTCGCCCCGGCCGCCATGGCGCGCCCGGCCAGGCTCGACAGGGCCATCTGGCCGAAGACGCCGCCCTCGGGGGCCAGCGAGGCGGTCGGTGCGGCCGCGATGTTGGGGAACACCGAGGCGAGTGTCCTGATCGCCGGCGCGGCCTCGGTCCAGCCCTGCGGCACCGACATGCTCCCCACCAGCGCCGCCCTGCCCATCGACGCCGAAACCGGCGCGCCGCCGACGGCGGAGCTCAGCATGGGCTTGACGGCGCCGCTGGTCAGCGGCGCCAGCGCGCCGGAGATCGCTTTGGGGCCGGCCAAATACGCGGCGGCGCCCTGCCCGTTCTGACCCCAGGCGTATGCCTGCCCGAAAGACAGGAACGGGCCACCGGGGATGGTGCTCCACGCCTGGGGCGAATAGATGCCGGTCAATTCGCCGAAGATGGTGTTCCAGTTGGTCAGCGCGTTGGGCAGGGTCGACGGCAGCGTGAGTCCCGGCGTCGTCGCGTTACTCGTCGCCCCAGAGGCCAGGCTCTGCAGGGCGTTCGGCACGGCGCTGGTCAGCTGGGACAGTTGGGTGCCCACGTTGAGGCCACTCGAGGTACCGGACTGGCTGACGGCGGCGGCTTGCAGCGGGCTGGCCGAGTCGGTGGTCGTGCGCGGCGGCTCGAGGAACGGGATCAGCTGCGAGGCGGCCGCCGACGAGCCAGCGTAGGCGTACATGGCGGCGGCGTCCTGGGCCCACAGCTCGGCGTACTGGGCTTCGGTGGCGGCGATCGCCGGGGTGTTCTGCCCCAGGATGTTGGTCGCAATCAAAGTCATGAGCAGTGTGCGATTGGCCACGATCACCGGCGGCGGGACCGTCGCGGCGAAGGCCGTCTCGTAGGCGGCGGCGGCGATTTTCGCCTGGGCAGCCGCCTGCTCGGCCCTGGAGCCGGTGGCACTGATCCACGAAACGTAGGGGATGGCCGCGGCCGCCATCGCGATCGAGGAGGGACCCGTCCACGGCCCGACGGTCAAACCCTCGACCGTGGAGCTGTACGACGCGGCCGTCGACTGCAGTTCGGCGGCCAGGTCGTCCCAGGCCGCCGCCGCCGCGATCATCGGCCCCGACCCGGGCCCGACATACATCCGCCCAGAGTTGATCTCCGGCGGAAGCGCGCCGAAATCTATCACCTGTCTACCTCCGGTCCTTATTTGTGGCCGTCATCGTAATGACGACGCGCGTAGCCCTGCCCCCAGAACTGTCCAAGCTTTTATGGAATCCAAAAAAACGCGGTTTCTGAGTCCCCAAAGATTTGCTGATCTTACTCCAAGCGAATCTGTGCAACCTCGGGCTCATCGCGATGCCACGATATTGAGGCGTTGTTCCAGCGGAGTAAGCACAATGTTACAAACATGTGTCGCGACGCGGTTGGCGGTGACGACAGACACCGTGAGCAGCGGCGGGTGTGTCACCGAGGTTGTCTAATCTGTCAATTGATTACCAATGGCAAACCCGTCGCTGATTCGTGGTTCCGCTCATCTACGGCGCACCAGGCGCGACCTGGCGACAATCATGAAGATCACCGGCCACGCCATTTACTGGTTGCAACTTCTCGATGAATTATAGGCCTACCAGAACATCATTACTGCAACCGGAGTATCGATTTGCTGTTGCCCACATATGTGCGCTGACGGCTATGCGTATTTGCGGGTGCTTATTGCGCGCCTATTATTTCGTGAGTCGCCCGTGAATCGCATCAGCCATCTGCCGGCGGGTGCCTGCCGGACCGGAAGTTGCCTGGATGGCCGAAATCCCGACGGCCGGCGAACTCCCGGTGCCCGGCCCGCAGCGCGGCGCCTCGTGCGGACACGATTCCGCAGTTCGGCGCCGGGGCCGGGTTAATGGTTAATTCCATCGTTGCTCCCCTGGAGTTCACCAAGAAGGTTAAAGGGGCATAGCTGCGGCAGCGCTGATTAGCTGCTGCAGATTTCCTGTGAGCTCGATCAGCGCGGTTTGCCGAGGTTAGCAAGACGAAGCAACGTGCCCCCGTATGCGCGGGGCGGCTCGGGAGCGTTGCCGAGCCGTTCACCCGAATTTTCGGTAAGGGTGCCTCGACGTCCCGGACAGCTATCAACCACACGGCGTGTGGCGCCGCCGGTAGAGAAAACGCATCAGCCGGCGCCTGGCGGTCACATAGCAAACTGAGCGACTACCCCGTGCCATCGCTGCCATGGTCGCCTCGGCGGTCATCGGGTCGGGCAGTACGAACCGCGGATCTAAGAGGCGGTACCCGCCTTCGTCGGCGCGATCAGGAAGGCCCCGCAGTCGCGTCAGGGCCAGGGCCACGCGCAGCGGTGGAGTCCAGGTCGAAGATGGCCACGACGCGTGCCGGTACGAAACAGGCGCACCGCTCGAGCGTTGCTGACCAAGAATCGACGTCCGCCGGGCGAGCCACGAACGCAAGGCGGAGTCGCACGTTGCGCTTACCGCCGTCGCCCCCGGTTGCCGGGCCAGGCGCCGTGGGCGCGATCGTACCGGCATTTTGGCCCTGCTGCGGCCGGGCCGGCCTTCGCAGTCGACCGCTAGCGAAGGCATTCAAAAAGCTTCAGTCCGCAACGGTTCACGGTGCCAATTGCGGCATGCACGACCAACTGGCATGCCGCGTCTGCGAGCGTCGTCACGCCGGACAGCTGGTATCCGCAGGAGTGGCGAGAGAAGTCCAACTCAGAGGCCGCCGAGCGACGCGGACCAGCCCCGAAAGCCCTAAGAGCGCAAGGCTCACTTCTTCTTACCGTTGCCGCTGCCGTCCCCGAGTTGCTCGGGGCAGAAAGACCGGGCGGCCGCTTCGGTGAATTTGGCGGCACCGTCAAGGGTGAATCCGGGGTTGAGCTCGCGGATGTCTTTGAGAATCTCGGGTTCGCTGGTGCCTGCACTGGCAAGACCGCAGACGGTCTGGGCAGCTTTGAGGGCACGGTCCGGGCTTTTGTAGGCGATGCCCGCGTTGCGGAGGGTGGCCAGGAAGACCGTCGGGTCGTCGTCATCGGAATCGGCGTGGGCCAGCGGGCTGGCGGCGAGAACGGTGGCGAGGCCGACCGATGCGGTGAGAAGTTTGAGCGTCATGGCGTGTCCTTTGTCCGCGATGTCAATCGTGTCTTGAATTTTGGTGAGTCTTGGATTGTGGTGATTCCTTGCTTGTGGCCGGCCCTTGCCGCCCGGCGGCGGTCTCGACCGGTCGTGGGTCAACCCGCTGCAGGCGGCCGCGTGATGATGCGGGGGCGGAATCCGTAGATCGGGGCGCTGAACTCGTCCTCGTGCGGCCCGGTCATGCCTGCCAGGGGCAGCCCGGGCATGCCCACGGGTCCGGTCTCTTCCATCACCATGGGGGTGGCGTTGCTCAGGCTGTGGTAGGCCCCGGCACCGATGCGGCTCGTGGCCGTTGCGACCGGGTTGACCGTCGCCCCACTCGCACCCCAGGCCGGGGGCACCGATACGGCCCCGACCAGGCTGGCGTGCCCGAGCTGAGCCGACACGGCCGCGGCCGACAGGCTCGGCAGACCCGGGGCCACCCCGATCGGCCCTGTCAACGCCAGCCCCGCGGCCAGGTCGGACATATCGAACGAGGCGGCGCCTTGGGTCGCGAAGAGAAAGCTGTATGCGGTCACCGAATCGATGACGGATGTTGGATTCGTCAAGCCGCTGGTGGTGAGGGCGTTCGAGAAGTTTGCGACCGTCGCATCGTTGAGGAAGCTTCCGACGAATGACCCGTTGTTTCCATCCAGAAAGTTGAGCAGTCCGGCCAAGCCTGTCGTGGAGTTGTTGGTGTTGGGCGCGATACCCAGCCACTCGAGGAGCCCGGACGTCGACCCTGCCGGAGCCGTGGAGGACGCCGAGGTCCCATTAGCTTGGTCGGCCGTCTCGTTGGCGTTGGTGGTGGAAGGGGGGGGCGTCAACGGCGCCAATTGTGTCGCCGCGGCCGACGCCATGGCGTAGCCATTCATCGCGGCGGCATCCTGCGCCCACATCGCGGCGTATTGAGCTTCGTTCGCTGCTATTACGGCGGCGTTCTGGCCGAGCATGTTGGTGGCCAACAGGTTAGCCAGTTGGGCGCGGTTCGCCGTGATCGCCGCCGGGGGTACCGTCGCTGCGAAAGCGGCTTCGAAGGCGGCCGCCGCCGCAGAGGCCGAGGCGCTGGCCTGCTCGGCTTGGGCAGCGGCGATGGCCAACCAGTCGACATACGGTTCAGCCGCTGCCGCCATCAATCCCGACGAAGGTCCCAGCCAGGCCTCGTCAGTCAGCCCGGTGACTACCGCGCTGTAAGCGGCTGCGGTCGAACGCATCTCGGTGGCGATGCGATTCCAGGCCGCGGCAGCGACGCTAATCGACGCCGAGCCCGGCCCTGAGTACATGCGGGCCGAATTGATCTCTGGCGGCAACGTTGCGAAATCTAGCATGGCCTGTCCCCTCTTCTGAACTTCCTTGGAAGGCTGTTATCCGGCCGCCGGAGGGCGAGAAATTACGACGGGGCGGAACCCGTACTTGGGGATTGGGCGTCGCCGCCCCGCCGCACCTCCGACGGGTGCGGCGAACCCGCCCGGACCACCCGTGCCGTTGGACGATCCGATGTCACTGAGACCGGTAGCCGGAATCGCTGTGTCGGCTGGCTGGATCGCTGCCGCCGAAGCCCAACCGGGAGGCACCGACACTGCACCGACTAGGTTGGCATGGCCAACCGCCGCTGAGATCGGGGCACTTACACCGCCGAGCGCTGCCGCCGGGGAGACCTCGGCGGTCGCCGAGGCGATGTCGCCGAGGCCCGGTAGCAGGTCGCCGCCTTGCGTGGCAGCGGACAGGAAATTGAAACCGGCGATGGTCCCAAGGAGGAATTGCGGGTTGAACGGTCCACCCGCTAAAGCCCCGTTCACGACCATCGTGCTGAAGTAGTTGCCTTGCATGAACGTGCCCACGGCCGAGTTGTTCGCGCCACTGAAGATCCCCGACAGCAATGACAGAAAGTCTTCCCCGGAGGCCGCCTTGGGGGCGGTCGACGTTACCGCGGACAGGTTCGATTGCACGGTTTGACCTGTCGTCTGGGTCGCTTTAGCGACCGCCGCCGATTGCTTGGCAACCCCGTAGGTCTGGGTGCTCTTCGACGGAGCGGAGAGCGGTGCCAATTGACTGGCCGCCGTCGAGTCGCTGGCGTAACCATTCATGGCAGCGGCATCTTGGGCCCACATGGACGCGTACTGTGCCTCGTTAGCCGCGATCGCGGGGGTGTTCTGGCCGAAGATGTTTGTGGCCACCAACATCGCCAACTGTGCGCGATTGGCGGTGACAACGGGCGGCGGGACCGTCGCGGCGAACGCCGACTCGAAAGCGGTTGCGGCCGCGAAAGCTTGGGCCGCGGTCTGCTCGGCTTGGGCGGCGGCCGTATCCAACCATGTCAGGTATGGCGTGGCCGCGGACAGCATTGACATCGACGACGGGCCCAGCCAACCGTTACTCGTCAATTCCGTGATCACCGAGTTGTAGGACGTTGCCGCCGAGCGCATCTCGGCGGCGATCGTGTTCCACGCCCCGGCGGCTGCCAGCATCGATGCCGATCCGGGACCGGAATACATTTTGGCGGAATTGATTTCGGGCGGCAGTGCGGCGAAGTCGAGCATCGGTCCCCCTTTACCTGTTCATCGGGTTGCGGCGGCGTTGGCTGCTTCGGTGGCGGCATACGACCCGGCGCTAGCCGCCAATGTGGCCACGAAATTCTCGTGGATTTCGGCGGCCTGGGCGCTCAATGCCTGGAAGGTCTGAGCATGCCGGGCGAACTGGGCGGCCGTCAGCATCGACACGATGTCGGAGGCGGCAGGTACCACCCCGGTCATCGGCGGGGCGGTGGCGGCGTGCTCGCCAGCCAACGTCGAACCGATCTGCTGAAGGCGATTGGCAGCAGCGGCCAACGATTCCGGCTGCGCGGTAACGAACAACATTCCAAGTCTCCTCACAGGCCGCTAGGCGGCCGACGGGGGCAGCCTAGATGAAAATGACAATCGTTTCTATCGCACGTGTAAAATCGTTCCGACCGGGGGGCTGCTGAGGTCCCGGGAGTCCCGACTCGGGAACTTAGCTTACCCAATCCTTAGGTGTCACATGCAAGTGAATTGCAAGAAAATTCCCTACGCACATCTGTGGCGGTCATCGTCAGAGCATGCAAGTGACCCGGATTCAGAACTCGCTCAGGGTTTCAGTGCGGCCACGATCGGATCGAAACGGTCGTCGAACTCGGGATGCGGACTATCGCCTGGGCTCATTTCAGTCCTCACCTCCTCGCGGCCGGGGCATACGCTGATGCCGTCAGGGCACTTCAGAAGTGTGGACCGAGCCGTAAAGCCCGAGAGCCGCACCCCTCTCGTCAGAGCTTTGGCACCACACGGCGTATTCAGCCAAAGCTGAAAGCCACTTGGGCTCAACCCTTAAGCCGGGAAGAGCTGTCCTGACCCTGGGCGTCTTTCGACGTTCGAGGTCAGTGGCCTGTATCCGCGTGGACGCCTCACCTAGCGAGGTGCCTACGTGGACGATTGTTACATTGCAAGGTGTCGAGAGTCAACGCGCCGGCGTGCCTCAACTACTTTGAGCGCGGAGCGGGAAAAAGAGTGCCCGATGGGAAAGGGCAGACCCACATGACTGCGAGACGGCAGGTGAGGATCACTCCGCGAACTCGATACCGCAACTTATCCAGGTGCAAACAGGTCAAAATTTTGGACCGGGCGGTGGTTACCACGGGCGCGGGGTCGCTCGACGGCGCGGCGTATGTCGACCGGCCGGAGGTTGCCGGCCTAGCCGAACAGGTCGTTGCGGCCTGCCGCCACCGGTGATCGCACACGCTGTTGGCCCACCGAACAGACCGAGCTGACCGCGCGACCGGTATACCTCAGCTAGTCGGGCTTCTTCTCGGCCACGGCAGCGCCGAGGCCCTCGGCGAGGTCCTCGCGGGTCAGCTCCTTGAAGCGGCGCAGCTGCGCCTCGCTGAACTCGGTGAGATCGCTGGATAGCACCGCGTCGAGGTCCTCGTCGTCGAGGCGGAAGCTGCGGTGATCGCGGGCCTTCTCTACGACATTGCGCACGAAACCCGCATTGCCCAGGATGTCGATTCCGCGAATCAGGTCCCCGTCTTCGGAGTAGCTCTCGTCGAGGTAGAACTTTGTGTACGACGGCAGCAACGCCGCGGCCGCTTCGTCGGTGATGACGTCCTCGTTCTCCTTCCCCATCAGTTTGGTCAGCGCGACCAACTCCTCCGGGGTGTAACTGAAGAATTCGATGACCGTCGAAAAGCGCCGCCGCAGACCCTGATTCACGTCGAGCATCTTCTCCATCGCCTTGGCGTAGCCCGCACCGAAGACCACCAGCTCGTCGCGGTGGTTCTCCATGTACAGCAGCAGCGTGTTGATGATCGCGTTGCCGTAGGGGTCGCCCTGGGAGTAACCCTTCTCGTGCAGGGTGTGCATCTCGTCGAAGAACACCGCGCCGCCCAAGGCGCCCTCGAGCATTTCCTCGGTGTTCTTCTCCGCGTCGGCCATGTAGCGGCCCAGCAGCTTGGTACGGCTGGTTTCCACCACCACCGGCTTGCGCAGCACGGTCAACCCGCAGAGTTGTTTGCTGAAAGCCCTTGCCACTGAGGTCTTTCCGGTCCCGGGAGGGCCCAGCAGCAAGGTGTGTCGCGAGGTCACGGGCACCGGCAGGCCCATTTTGGCGCGGGCCATGTTGACCTTGGTCGTCGACTTGATGAGCTTGATCTCGCGCTTGGCGCGCTCCATGCCGAGCATCGCGTTGAGTTCGGCGTCGCCTTCGGCCAGGTACTTCGCCGCCGCCTCCGCGTGGCGAGCGGCCTCCGCCTGGGCCCGGGTGGGTGCGCTGTCGGGATCCCACGGGTCCGTGCGGGCCTCTATGGTTTCCGGATCGGTCAGGATCAGCCGGAAGTTGGGGTTGTCCAACGCCTCTCGGGCCGGCGTGAACTTCGGGTCGCGCGAGTACACCCGCCGCAGCAGCTCGACGGCCTCCTCTTCGCGACCGACATGGCGCAGGCACATGCCTTGGGTGTACAGGGCGATGTTGGCCGCTCCCGGCACCCGGTCGCCCTCGATGGCGTCCTGCCCGCGCCGGAAAGCCTCCTCGAACACGCCGAGCGATGCCAGGGCGGTGGTCGCCATCGCCGCGCCCGCCGCCTTCAACTCGGGGTGGCGCCAGGTTTTCCCTTCGGGAAATTGGGCGAGCACGTCGGGCCAGCGTCCGGTGCGGAAGAACAGCACCCCGCGCACATAGTTGACGAGTTCCTCGTCGAAGGCGTGGCGCGGCTCGATGCTGTCGAGCAGCTTCGCCGCCTCCTCGTAGCGCTTGGCCTCGGCCAGAACGGCGGCGTAGGCGCACGCCAGCGATTCCACGCTGGTGACCGCGAGCTTCAGGAACAACCCGTCGGACACCTCGGGACGGAACTGCAGATCCGTGACACCCAGGCGGCGGGTCTCCCATCCGAACGTCCGCACCGCCGCCCACGCGCCGGAGAGCACCTCGAGGCTCTGATCACCGGTGAGAATCCGCGCCAGCCAACCGTCGCACATCGACGGGTCAAGGCTGGTCGCGGTGGTGAACATCTGCGCCGCCACCTGCGGATTGTTGCTGGGCTGCAGCCCGTTGACGGAAATGCCGGACGCCAATAGACCGGCGACCATGGCGTTACGGGCGTCTTCGGCGGTGGTCTGCGGCCGTGTCATTGCCCCGTGGGCACGCTTTCGGCGTCCTCCCGCACCTGGCCCACCGGCAGTACCAGGTCGTCGTAGTGGAAGAACTCGCGGCTCGGTACGACGAGCATGGGCCGGGTCGTCGGCGCTGGCAGGCTGGCGCGCACCGCGGCCAGCTGGCGGCCGGTAAGCCTGTTGAGGCCCGCGGACAGCTCCTTGGGTAGCTTGCCCTCGCTGTGGTAGCGCACCCAGGCCGACAGCCGGGGCTGCCCGCTGCGGGTGTTGAGCCGGATCGTGATCACGGTCGCACCGATGTCCGGGTCGTCGGTGAGCAGAAGCTTTTCCAGCGACTCGGTGGTGATGTCCGACGGCGTCAACCAGAAGCTGGTCGCGAAGCCCTTGAAATGCTTGAGATGGCGCCAGCCAGGACGGCTCCAGGTCGCTTCCAGATCGGCCAGCACGGCCTTGTCGACCTCGGCGAGTTCCTCGGCGGTCAGCGGCTTGGCCACACAGCTCTGCCCGTCGAGATCCTGTGCGATCCGTTCGGTCGCCGCCACCAGCGTCGAGGCCAGCGAATCGCGGGCCGCCACCGCGGCGACATTGCGCAGTGGGTCCATCCGCAGCACCAGCCAGGTCTTGCGCACATACGACGTCGGGCGATCGCCGACCAGCCCCCACTCTTCGGGACCCCAGTCATCGAGCGCCGACAGCTCCGCCGCGTTGCCCCCGCGGCGCACCTTCACGGTGACGATGTCGACGTCGTCGAGGTGGATGTCGAACTGCTGCAGCTGTTCGGCGACCGCGTGCACTGGCAGCGTGGCCGAGGTCGAGCGGTGGCGGTGGCGCGCCGCCGAGTCGTCTTCGCCGCTGTCGATCCCGATCACCGCGACCAGATGTCCGGCGTACTCCCGCACCCCGACCTTGTCGCGCCCGAAGCGGCGCTGGTAGTCGACGGCCGGCGTGCACCCGGTGGCCAGCGTGGTGCCCGGGTCGGCGGACCAGTCCCACACCCAGGCGGCCAATCCCGAGATCACCGTGATCCCCTGGTAGGCGATCAACGACAACAGGGTGACCAGCGCGGCGAGCGCCACGCCGACCCACCACGCGACATGGTGATTGGCCTGCCAGGAATCCGGGCAGTGGCTTGCCACTATCAGGATCGCGATGTCGACCACGAACACCGCGGTGACCCGTGGCCACGACAACGACAAACCAAACCTGCGCTGAGCCTTCATTACCGTCCCGCCCTCATCGCTGCTTACGCGAGCGTTTCATCAACATCGTGACTCCAAACACCGCGCCGCCGATCAGCAGCGCCGCGGTCAACCCCCCTGCAGCCACCCAGACCGGCACCTCGTCGCGATGCGGGGCCGGCTTGGGTATGTTCAGCGGCGCCGAAAACTGTTGCGGCGGCTTTGCCGGGCCTTCGGGAACGTCCCAGGTCAACGCGGCCACCGGATCAACGACACCGTACCCGACTTGGTTGTCCACGCCGCGCGCGGGCGCCCGGGCCGTGCGGGTCAACCGGTTGATGATCTGGTGGGACGTCAGCTCGGGATATTTTGCGCGCACCAGGGCGGCCACCCCGGACACGATCGCGGTCGAGAAGCTGGTTCCGCTCGGCACCAGCAGCGTGTTGTCCGGGCCGTCGATCGCGTTGATCAGGCCGTCGTCCCGTGGCGACAGTCCGACCACGTCGGTGCCCGGCGCGGCGATCCCGACCCACGGACCGGCGATGCTCGACGAGCCCTGTCCCTGACCGCCCTGGGTGAGTGGACGGCCGTCTTCGTTGACCGCACCGACCGTGAGGACGTAGTCGCTGAACCAGGACGGCGTCACGACGGTGGTCACGGCGCTCCAGTCGCGCGGATCGTTGGGCTGCAACGGGTCGAACAGCGGGTTCTGCTTGCAGTCCTTTTTGCTGCTGTCGCCGGCGGCGGCCACGATGACGACGTTCTTGTCGACCGCCGCGTAGCGGACCGCGGCACCCAGCGAGCGCTGGTCGACGACATTGCGCGCGCTCATGCAGGTCACATCGGAGATGTTGATGATCTGGGCGCCCATGTCGGCGGCGTGCACGATCGCCCGCGCCATGGTCTCGACGCTGTCGATCTTCGCCCGGGTCTGCGGATCCTCGTCGCCGGTGTAGGCGTCCTTGAGGCCGAACGCCTGGCTGGACTGCCGGATCGAGATGATGTCGACGTCCGGGGCGATGCCGCTGTAGGCGTCGGACGTCTGCGCCGGCGACGCGGGTGGCGTCGGCAGCGCCGGCTCGAGCGGACGGGGGCCCCGCAGGTTGTCGACCTTGGCCACGTGCGCGCCACCCGAGTAGCTCGGGATGGTCACCGTACCGTCACCCCGGTTGCCGGACGGCGCTCCGGGCGCGGGAGCTCCCGGAGCCGGCGCGCCGGGAGGTGGAGGTGGCGCAGGCGCACCGGGCGGTGGCGGCCGACCCTCGTCCCCCGGCTCGGGCGGAACCATCGTCACCGTCTGCGGCAGCGGCGACAACGTCACCGTCTGCGGCGGCGGCGCCTTGGGCGGCGGCTCGGTGGTCGGAATCGTGACCGGCTTGCGGGGGGCGGCGGGCAGCGGTACCGCTCCGCTGGCCGGTGCCGCCCCGATCATCGACGCGACGATGGTGCCGTGCGCGTCGCAGTCGGACAAGCCGTCCCCGCCCATGATGTAGTCGCCGCCTGGGATCAGGTGGGGAAGCCGGGGGTGCGGAGTGACACCGGTGTCGATCACGGCCACCTTCACACCGGCGCCGCGGCCGAACTGCCACGCCTCGGGCAGGTTCAGCATGTCCATGTACTCCGGCGGCAGCTTGAAATCGGACCCGGGGAGCACGCCGACCTCGGTGCAGTAGGAGGTCTGCTTCATCGGCGCAGGCGGTCCGGGCGGACCGTCGGGTGGAACCGCGGCAGGGTCGATCGTCGGTGGGGAGATGGCATAGGCCGGCGGTAGGCCCGCCAACGCACCCGAGGTGAGCAGGAGCGCGGCGACGGTCGCACGGGTCGCGCGACCGCGCCGCACCTTGCGGTTAGCGGTATCGGATCGCTGCATAGACATTCATCAACCACAATGCCAGCGGGAAGATCGGCATCAGGCAGAGGTATTCGATCCACTCCACGAACTTGCGGAACAGGGGGCTGTAGATGGTGTTGGGCACGACCGCGGCCGCGGTCAGGCCCGCCGCCGGGAGCAGCACCAGAATCGCCACGCTGATGGAGATCGCCAGCGGGGACTGCAGCACGATCGCGTACCTCCCCACCACGGCCGCGACGATGACCACGGACGTGCCGGCCAGGATGATCGACTGCCAGCGGTCGACGTAGGAGCGGCCGCGCAGCATCAGGAAACCTGCGACGAAACCGGTCAGCAGAAGCGGCAGCCAGCGCTGCCCCCCGCGCGGGTCGGATAGCACGGTCAGCGAGAACACCGTGAGCACGCCCAGCCCGACGAGCAAGCCCGTCAGGAACGAGCGCGCGCGCTCGGCCTGCAGCACCACATCGCGGACCGACGCCGGCCCTTCCAACACCGGAGGACCGCCTTCGGAGCGCACCACCGTGGTGGGCAGGTCGGGGCGAGCCTCGAAGACCCACCTGCTGGTGGCCGACGGGAAGACGGGCAGCCGGATGCCCGCCAGCCGGCGGGACAGGGCGGGCGCGGCGTGGTAGGCGAGCACGCACGCCAGCACGATGCAGGTGAACATGGTGACCGTGCTGATCATCGCGACCATCCGCGCCAGGCTGACGACCGTCGCCACCCCGCTGATGGTGACCAGCGCGGTGTAGGCCCCCAGCCGACGGCCGGTGAAGCGCAGGGCGAGCGCGGCCGCGACGGTGAGCACACCGAAGCCCAGCACCGCCTGCGGCGATCCCGCGCTGCCCGGAGGCGCGCCCGCCGCGGCGACGGTGAGCGGCGCGAGGCTGCTCATCAGCATGGTGTCGCCGACGAGGCGTTCGGCCTGCGTCTTGGCCCGCATCAGCAGCATGACGGAGACCGCCATGACGACGGCGCCGATCAGCGCGCCGTAGATGGTGGGCAGCCAGGAGTTGTGATCCCAGCGCCACCAGCCCATCAGCGCCGACGCGATGACGACGCCAGCCGCCACCATGGAGGCGCCGACCTGCACCGCGGTGCCCGGGTCGATCGCGGCGAATCGTTTGCTGAGATTCGCCGCAACCGCCGTCGAGATGTGTTCGATGACTTGCGACCGGCGCTCGGTGTCCTGGATGAACCGGATCCACAGCCGGTCGCCGTCGTAGACGTCCTGCTCCGTCAGCGACTGGGTGGCCCGCAGCGGCGTGCCGTCGACCAGACACAGCGCCCAGCGCCCGCGCCCGGTGGCCTCCAGCGTGGCCTCGCCGAGCTCTCGAAGCCTGCTGTTGACGACCTTCAACAGCGGATCGGTCATCACCGACACCGGGGCGTTGGCGTCCAACAACACGCCGATCTGCACGCCCGTACCGGCCATGATGCCGACCACGACCGCCCGAGGCTGTGAGACTCCTTCGACGTCTGCCTGTGGCGCTTCAACTACCGCGGTCATCGCCCTGCACCCCCTGCAATGGTTGATGTGTAACCTCGTGTCGCCAGCCACGCGGGGGCATCGGCCCCTGCACCACCGGAGGCGACGTCGCCCCCCGGCACATGCAGTTCGACTAATTCGGATTTCATCTGCCTTGCCTCGCGATTAAGAGTTGTGGTGACACTCATTTGGAATTTGCTGATGATTCTAGAGAAGTATGCCGTGTCCGCATCCTGGCCGCATGTTGTGCGCAAACGCATTGGTAAACTCTGTGTTTCGTGTCCGGGCGTCAAACCCTGCTGTGGGTTTTCCACTCGCCGTAGGGCAGGGTGTCCAGAACGGTCTTGATGCCCACCTGCACGAGCTGGGGCGTCGCCGGGCAGATGGCCAGCCACGCCTCCCCCGAGCCCGCCGTCCGCGCCTGCTGGTACATGGCGATCCGGCCGCCCGACCCGTCCTTGAGCGACAGCACGGAGGTGCTGGGGCCTTTCGCGTCGTCCCGGTACTGGCGGGCGTACACCGCGACCTCGGCGGCGGGGTCGGACAGTGCCTGTCCCAAAGCGGCCACCGTGGCGGCACTGATGCCCATGCGTCGCAGATCGCCCCCGGAGAACACGTTGAAGCCCGACTCCTGCCAGGACTTCGTCGCCTCGAGCATCTCCTCGAGCGGCACGTTGACCGCGTTGATCGCCGCGGGTTCCGCGTGGTGGATCGATTCCAGGCCGTCCATCACCAGCGCCGCGATCGAGGCGCTGTCGGCGACGGCGACGTCGTCGACCGTGATGTCGCTGCCGACCCTAACTGCCGACACCCAGTGCTGGCCCCGCCGGGCCAGCACCACCCGGAACTCGTTGTCGGGAATGTCGCGCGAACCGGGCGGCTGGTCCTCGCCCTCGACCACGCCGTAGAGGAGCTTGCCCCGCGAAAGCAGGGCGACAACCTCGAGGTCCGGCGCGGCAAGCACCCGCATGCGAGCGGCCACCTGCTCGTTCACCTCGTCGCCCTCGACAATGCCCTGCTCGCGCATCACCGCCATGCCGGGATGTTCGTTGAGCCAGTCGTTGGAGTCGGTAGATACGAACGGCCGGCACCGCAACTCCGGCGCGACGTGCCGAATGTCCAGGAGAGCCTGGAGCATCCAGAAACCATCGACGTTGACGGTGATGTCGGTGCGGGTGCTCTGTTGGTCCATCTATCCCTCGAAGGTCGGGTTAATCGGTAACCGCAGGACGCGGCAGCACACCGGTATGTGGTGTGCTGCCGCGCCTGAAGTTGGGGGTTAGGCCCAGCTGGACCCAACGGCGCTGTCAGTGCTGGCCATGTTGCTGCCGGCCGTCTGCACCTTCTGGCCGTGGGCGTTGGCCTGCTCGTAGATCACCTGGAAGTTACGACCCAACTGGGTGATGAACTCCTGGCAGGCCACCGAACCCGAACCGCCCCAGAAATCACCAGCGGCCAGCACATCACGGACGATGGCCTGGTGTTCGGCCTCGAGCGATGCAGCCTGGGCGCGAATGGTGGCGCCGTGAGCGTCCACATCGCCGAATTGGTAATTGATTGACATGACGGTGTTCTCCTAACGTCTGGAATGGTACGCAGCCTCGCCTTTTGGCGCTAGCTGCCCAGGATCTGCTGCGAAGCCTGTTCTTGCTGCTCGTAGTTGTTGGCGTCGCGGATCAGCCCGTCGCGCACCCCGTGCAGCATGTTGACGATGTTTCGGAACGCCTGATTCATCTGGCCCATCGTGTCGTACGAGGTGGCCTGCGCCTGGCCGCTCCAGCCCGCACCGGCGATGTTCATCGACGACGCCCACATCTTGCGGGCCTCGTCCTCGACGGTCTGGGCGTGGACCTCGAAGCGGCCCGCCATCGCACGCATCTCGTGCGGGTCGGTCATAAAACGTGTTGGCATGTTGCCTCTCTCCTTTGTTGTCCTGATGATCTGATTCAGCGAATTGTCGACATGATCGACGGCGGACGGACGGTGAAGCGCTTACGAACCGCCAAACCGCACCGACGAGAGTTATGTCCCCCCCTTCCCGGCAGCCGATGGCTGTCCGGGCGTTGTACCACGGTTGAACGAAGTCAAACCCGAACCACGACGTTTGGGTTGACGCCTCGCTCGCTTCTGCTGGGCGGTTGAACGGGCACCGGCGCACGCGCCGATGATCCCGACCCCCCGAATCGCCGATCCGGTCAGCCGGCGGCGACGGCGTTGGCGGCCTCGGTAGCCGCGTACGAGCCGGAGCTCATCGACAGCGTGTTCACGAACATTTCGTGAATGGCCTGCGCCTGGGCGCTCACCGCCTGGTACATCTGCGCGTGCGCAGCGAACTGGGCCGCCGTCAGCGCCGAAACCTCGTCGGCGGCGGCGGGCACCACCCCAGTCGTGGGCGCCGCGGCCGCGGCGTTCTGAGCGCTCATGGTGGCGCCGATGCCCTGCAGGTTCCCGGCCGCCGCAGCCAGAGCTTCCGGCTGTGTGGTCACGAACGACATACTGTTCCCTCCTCGATTAATTTCCAGCAATCGCTCTCGCATGAGAGTAGATGACTACGTAGCCCCAAGTTGCCTTCGGCGTCCGGTGTTCGCAACTGTTCACGAAACGGCACGACGAATTCACCTTCGGTAACGTCAGGGTAACAGCGGCCGCCCCGGCTCGGGGGGTCTCACAACACAGTCACAGCAATCGTGCGTTTGCGGGACTGCAGGTAGACGGGCCGCGGTCCCCCCGGACGGCGGATGAGCTGGTACAAATCCGGTGTCCGATCGCGCGGCCCGGCGGCCCGGCAAGGGCCTGCGAGGGCCTGCGAGGGCACCCCCACCGCCGCTGTCCAGCATGGCCGATGCACGTCAACAGCGGTCGATCGACCGCCTGGCCCAGCGGGGCCGTAACCGGCCAGCAACTCTTGCCGGGCGCGGCTGCGTCCGATCACCGGGCCTTTCGTTTCGGAGCCGCTCCCGCGCCCGGACCGGACACGAAGGGCTAGCCGGCAAACGGCGACCGCGCCATGACGGTGGGGCGGAACCCGCTGCGCGGCCCCACCCCGGGCGCGCTCAGCGGCACACCGCCGAACAGCTGGCCGGTCCCGGATCGGGCGCCTCCCTGTGTCGCTGACCGTCAGGGGCTCCACGGGGGGCGAGGCGCGGGCGCGGCGTCGCTCCAGAGGGACAGAACCGAGAGCCCGCCGACCGGTACGGCCCCCGCCGAGCCGGGGGTGACGGGCGCGGCGGCGCCGCCGACGGCCCCCAGACCCTTGGCTACCTGGACCAAGGAGACGAAGGAGTTGCTCGTCCCGACTCCGGAACAGGGCGGCCCCTCGATGTTGTTGGCTCGTGGGGAAGCCGTGATCTAGCCGATCACATCGTGCATCGCGCTCTGCCCGAGCCCGCCGGGCTTTCCCCGCCCGCGGTGAACGCGGTCACCGACGACGCGCTCGCCGTCGGTCCGGCGTAGGCTACACCGCCGCGGCATCACGGGCTCACATCTCGGCGTAGCGGACCGGCGTGACGTGCGGATACCGGCGGGGGCTTTCAGCGTCGCGGACATCGCCCGGTTGGCGGCGGTCACGGGCGGGGGATGCCATGACCGGAGCCCTCTGCACGCCCTGGGCTGCGCCGACGCCTATCTGCCGGCGCACCTCGCTCGGACGGTTCGGTGCGCTCGCCGGGTGCGCGACGGGGTAAAAGTCCGGCCGCGGATAACACCTGCGCCGACACGCCGACGGGTGCCGTGCCGACGGCGCTGAGCGTCGGCACGGCACCCGTCGGGTCGATCGATCGTTACCCGGCGAAGGGCGGGCGCGCCATGACGACGGGCCGGAACCCGTACCGCGGCCCGGACCCGACCCCGCTGCCGGCGCCGGCACCGGCCAGCGGCATGCCGCCGAGCAGGTTGCCGGACCCGCCGGCACCGGCTGCGGCCTCGGGGGCGGCGCTGACGGTGCTGACCAGCTGGGCAGGGGCGTGTGCCAGCGGCGCGGTGGCCCCCGACCAGGACACCGGCACCGCGAGCTTGCCGCCGATGGAGGCCGCGTTGCCCATGGACGCCGTTGCCGACGCCGCGTGCGCGGCGACGCCGCCGCCACCACCGAGCAGGCCGCCCAGCCCGCCGAGGCCGGGCAGGGCCTTTGCGGCACCGGCGGCCGCGGGCGCGACACCGCCCAGCGCACCCGTGGTCTTGGCGATCTGAACACCGAAGTTACCCATACCAACGGAGAAGTAGGGCAGACCTTCCGTGTTGTACCAGAGGGCCGAGTAACTGTTGTAGCCGGTGACGAGCGTCCCGATGTTGTTGGGCAGCACGCTCTGACCGCTGATGACGAACCACAGCTCTTGGAGTAAGGGGTTGGCGTTCTGGAACTGAGTCACCAGGTTGGAGGTCCCACTCGGGCTAGCGAGGCCCTGCAACGTGCTCGGCAGCGACGAGATGATGTTCTGCAGGTTGTTGGTGGCCGGCCCACCCCCCGCGCTGGTGGTGGCGGCGGTCTGCAGGCTTTGGGCCGCGGGGTTGGCGATGGCCGGTGCGTTCTTGTAGGGCGTCACCTTGGTCGCCGTCGAGGACTGGGCCGCATAGGTGTACATCGCGGTGGCGTCCTGGGCCCACATCTGGGCGTACTGGGCCTCCAGCTGGGCGATGATGCCGGTGTTTTGCCCCAGCACGTTGGTCGCGATCGCCTGGGCCGTCTCGGTGCGGTTGGCCGCCACCAGAGGCGGGGGCACCGTGGCCGCCAGCGCGCTCTCGTAGGCCGCCGCGGCCGCCCGCGCCTGGGCCGCGGCCTGCTCGGCCTGGGCCGCGGTGGTGCTCATCCACGCCACATAGGGCTGGACGGCCTGAGCCATCGCAGTCGAGGCCGGCCCCAGCCACTCCTCGCTGCTCAGGGCGGTGACCACCTTGTCGTAGCCCAGCGCCGTGGAGTTCAACTCCGCGGCCAGCCCGTTCCACGCCGAGGCCGCCGCCATCAGCGACGACGAACCCGGACCCGAATACATCCGCGCGGAGTTGATCTCCGGCGGAATGGCACCAAAATCAATCACCTTTGACCTCCTTTAGCCGGTCGCGGCCGCGTTGGCCGCCTCGGTCGCCGCGTAGGACCCCGAGCTCATGCCCAAGGTGTTGACGAACATCTCATGAATCGCTTGCGCCTGAGCGCTCACGGCCTGATACATCTGCGCATGCGCGGCGAACTGCGCCGCGGTCAACGCCGACACCTCGTCGGCCGCCGCGGGCACCACCCCCGTCGTGGGGGCCGCCGCCGCGGCATTCTGGGCGCTCAGCGTCGAGCCGATCCCCTGCAACGTCCCCGCCGCCGCCGCCAGCGCCTCCGGCTGCGTAGTCACGAACGACATGCGATCTCCTTTCCAAAAACCTGCGCACTCAACAGCTTGTGAGTTTCAGTCTTCTGTTCATGGTCTTGTCCGGGCCTATCCGGCCGAAGGCGGCCGCACCACCACGCTGTAGCGGAACCCGTACTTGTTGACGTACCCGGAGGCCGCCCGCCGGCTCCCCGTGCCCAGCGGCATGCCGCGGAGGATGGCGTTGGCGGGTGCGTTGTTCGCCGCCGCGTGGATTGGGGTGCCCTCCACGCCCTTGACGATGGAGCTGACCTCCGTCGCCGGTGTGGCCGGCGTGGCCCACCCCGACGGCACGGACAGGCCCCCGATCCGGCCGGCCCCGCCCGTGCTGGCCGACACCGCCGAGATGCTGTGGGCGCCGAGGCCCAACTGCGCGAACTGCGGTGTCGGGTACCAGTAACCGCCCGCGCCGGCCGTGGTACCGGCACCGAACACCAACTGCTGTCCCTCCTGGTACCCGTGATAGCTCGTGCCGTAGCCGTTGTACACCTGCAGCAAGTTGTGGAACCACGTGTAGTAGGTGGCCTGATTGATCCCGGAGGTGTTCCACGGGGTGGGGATCTGGTTCAGCGGCCACGGCAGCGCAGCCGGGTTCGTAGTGGCCGTCGTGAGCATGGTCTGCAGCTGTTGCAGCGGCTGGGGCAGCGCGGTGGCCGCCGAGATCGCGTGCGGCGTCAGCGCCGCCGGCACCAGCTGCGGGGTGGTGGTCGCGGTGCTCTGCGCCGTGTTGCCGGCCGGGGTGGCGACGGCCTGGGCCACCGCCAAGGCCTGGTCGGCACCGGCGTTCGGGGTGGTGGTCTTAGGCGGGGAGTTGAACGGCACCAGCTGCGAGGCGGTCAGCGACGACCCGAGGTAGCCGTACATCGCCGCAGCGTCCTGCGCCCACATCTCCATGTACTGCGCTTCGGTGGCCGCGATCGCCGGGGTGTTCTGCCCGAAGAAATTGGTCGCGATCAACATCAGCAGCAATGCGCGGTTCGCCGCGATCACCGGCGGCGGCACCGTCATCGCGAACGCTGTCTCGTACGCGCCCGCGGCCGCCCGGGCCTGATTGGCGGTCTCCTCGGCCTGACCGGCGGCCGCGCTGAGCCAACTCACATATGGCGCAACGGCGGACAACATCGAGGCCGACGCCGGCCCCACCCATGGTCCACTGGTCAATTCCGTGATCGCCGAACCGTAACCGGTGGCGGCCGTGCTCAGCTCGGCCGCCACTCCGTCCCAAGCCGACGCGGCGGCCATCATGGGCGCCGATCCAGGACCCGTGTACATGCGACCGGAATTGATTTCGGGCGGTAGCGCCCCGAAGTCAAACACCGTGCCCTCCCTTATTGGGCCGTGGTCGCCAGGCGACCCCGACGTTCGAACAAGACCTAGCGGAGACCGCGGTCACGGCCTCGTCACATTCGCCACTTCCGGGCCGCTGAGCCGGTGGAGTCTTGAGGTCTGTGTGCACAGCCAGCAAATCCAGTCGAGGGGCGGACCCAACAAGTTGGCGTGTTGTTTTGGTGCGCCGGACTAGTGATCCCTCAACGGGATTCCCGTGAGCCCGGTCACGACCGACGCGCACATCCTGCTTGGACACCCCCACAGTCAGCAACCGAGCGACAGCTCGCTTTTGGGCTGACCTGTCGCTCGCCAAAGACATTAACCCGTTATAAGCGGGACACCGACCGGAGACGCCAACTGTTCATTACCTGCCGACCACTGTTCACCCGAAGTCAACAACCGTTCATTTGCCGTTTGCTCGCCTGTTGACTGAGTGGATAGGGCCGTCAATCCTCCTCGAGGACCAGCGCCATTTCCGGGCAGGAGGCCACACCCTCGCGCGTGAGCTCCTCGTCCTCGGGCCGCACCTCGTGCTGTTCGAGGATCGAATATCCCGAGTCGTCGATCGGGAACAGCTCGGAACTGACGGCGTAACACTGTGCGTGCCCTACGCATTTCGACTTCTCGAGACGAACCTTCACCTGAGTTCCTTCTTCGGCGGCTCCGACAAGCGCGCCAGGTCGGCGTGACTACTCGCTAGGTAGGTTAGTCGGTCGGTAGGGTTTGGCAGTGCCCGCGTCACGGCCCACCAAGGCCGGCGGCTCCGGCGGGGCGTAGCGGCCGGAAATCTGGTTGGTGCGGCTTCGCTGCGCCGGCCGCATCGGGCCATCACGAACAAGATAGGCGGACACCAGCGCGCATGAGCATCCTCGACGACTGGCAGCCGGGCGCCTCCCCCATGCCGCGGCTGGAGTATTCGACGTTACCGATGGCCGAGAACCGGGGTGCCGGATGGAAGACGCTGCGCGATGCCGGACCGGTCGTGTACATGAACGGCGCCTACTACCTGACCCGCCGCGAGGACGTGCTGATGGCGCTGCGCGAGGCTAACCTGTTCTCGGCGCAATTGGCGCTGCAGCCCCCCGGCAGCCCCGTGCCCGTGCTGCCGTCGGCGTTCGATCCGCCCGAGCACACCCGCTACCGCAAGATCCTGCATCCGTACTTCAGCCCGGAGGGCCTGAGCAAGTCGCGGCCCGTGCTGGAGCGCCACGCGGGGGAGATGATCGCGGCCCTGGCGGGGCGCGGCGAGTGCGAGGTGATGGCGCAGTTCGGACGGCTCTACCCCTATCAGGTCTTCATGGACCTCTACGGCCTGCCGCTGCAGGACCGCGACCGCGTGATCCGCTGGAAGGACGCCGTGGTGGCCGGCCAGTCCGAGGGGGACGAGCTGTACGCCTATTTCGCCGACGTCATCGAGCGACGCCGGCAGAACCCGGGCTCGGACCTGTTGTCGCAGATCATGACCGGTCCGGGCGAGCTCACCGATCCCGAGCTGCTCGGGATGACGCACCTGCTTATCCTGTCGGGTCTGGACACGGTGGCCGCGGCGATCGGCTTCTCGCTCTTCGAGCTGGCCCGCAGGCCGCAGCTGCGCGCTGAGCTTCGCCACAATCCCAGGCAGACAAGGGTTTTCATCGAAGAGATCGTCCGGTTGGAGCCTTCGGCGCCGGCTGCGGCCCGGGTCACCACCGACTTCGTCAAGGTGGGCGGCATGACGCTGCCCCCGGGCACGCCGGTACGGTTGTGCACGGCGGCGATCAACCGCGACGGCAGCGACAAGATATCCACCGACGAACTGGTCGTGGACGGAAAGATGCACCGGCACTGGGGCTTCGGAGGTGGGCCGCACCGCTGCCTGGGCTCGCACCTGGCCCGGATAGAGCTGACCATCATCGTCGGCGAGTGGCTCCGCCAAATCCCCGACTTCGAACTGCCCGACGGCTACGTTCCGGAGATTCCGTTCCCGTCGAAGACCTTCGCGCTCAAGTCATTGCCGCTGCATTGGAACTGAACGCATGAGCGCTCACGGCGAACACCAGCCTGGTGCGTTCCAGCTGCCGCGGCTGGACTACGCGGCGTTGCCCCTCGGCAGGGACCGTGGCGCCGGATGGAAGGCGTTGCGGGACGCCGGGCCGGTGGTGTACATGAACGGCCACTACTACCTGACCCGCCGGGAGGACGTGCTCGCGGCGCTGCACGATCCCACCCTCTTCTCGACGCGGTTGGCGCTGCAGCCCGCAGCCAGCCCGGTACCGGTGGTGCCGCTGGCGTTCGACCCGCCCGAGCACACGTTCTACCGCACGATCCTGGACCCCTACTTCAGCCCGAAGGCGGTGGCCAGGTCCCGGCCGGTGCTGGCGCGCCACGGCGCCGACATGATCGCGGCCCTCGCCGGCGCGGGCCGGTGCGAGGCGATGGCCGATTTCGCGCGCCTCTACCCGTTCCAGGTGTTCATGGACCTCTACGGGCTGCCGGTGGAGGATCGCGACCTCGTGATCGGGTGGAAGGACGCCGTGGTGGCCGGCAAGTCCGACGCGGGTCAGGGCGAGGCGCTGCTCGCATACTTCACCGACGCCGTCCGGCAACGTCGTCGCAGCCCCGGCGCCGACATGCTGTCGAAGATGCTGAACGGGCCCGGCGAACTGGACGACCTCGAAGTGCTCGGCACGGTCTTCCTGCAGATCCTGGCCGATCTGGATGTGGTGGTCGCGGCGATCGGGTTCGCGCTGTTCGAGCTGGCGCGGCGGCCCGCGTTGCGCGGTGAGCTGCGCGAGGACGCCAGGCAGGTCAGGGTGTTCATCGAAGAGATCATCCGGCTGGAGCCGTCGGCGCCGGTGGTGGCCCGGGTCACCACCGACTTCGCCAAGGTGGGTGGTATGACGCTGCCCCCGGGCACGCCCGTGCGGCTGTGCATCGCCGCGATCAACCGCGACGGCAGCGACGAGATGTCCTCCGACGAGCTGGTGATGGACGGAAAGGTGCACCGGCACTGGGGATTCGGCGGTGGGCCGCACCGCTGCCTGGGCTCCCACCTGGCCCGGCTCGAGCTCGCCGTGATCATCGACGAATGGCTCCGGCAGATCCCCGACTTCGAACTGCCGCCGGACTACACCCCGGACGTCGCATTCCCCTCGAAAGCGCTCGCGTTGAAATCGCTGCCGCTGCGCTGGGGCTGACCCGGGCACCGGCGTCCGCGGGGCGCAGATGCAAGATTGGGATGCCATCACGATCCGAACACCCTCAGCAGGCGGAGACCAGAGCATGAGCGCTCCCGAGCAAGGCCGGCCCGGCTCGTTCTACCTGCCGCGCCTCGAGTACGCGAAGCTGCCGATGGCCGAAGACCGCGGCGTCGGATGGAAGACGTTGCGCGATGCCGGTCCGGTGGTCTACATGAACGGCCACTACTACCTGACGCGGCGGGAGGACGTGCTGGCGGCGCTGCGCAACCCGAAGGTGTTCTCCTCACGGTTGGCGCTGCAACCCCCGGGCAGCCCCCTGCCGGTGGTGCCGTTGGCGTTCGACCCGCCCGAACACACCCGCTACCGCAAGGCGCTGCAGCCGTACTTCAGCCCGCACGCCCTGAGCGGATGCCGGGCGGTGCTCGAACGCCACGCCGCCGAGATGATCGGGGCGTTCGCCGGGCGGGGTGAGTGCGAGGCCATGGCGGGGCTCGCCCGCCTGTACCCGTTCCAGGTTTTCCTCGACCTCTACGGCCTGCCCCTGGAGGACCGGGACCAGGTGATCGCCTGGAAGGACGCGATCGTTGCCGACAAGCCCTACCTCACGCCGCAGGACGTCGCCGAAGGCAGCAAGTTGTTGACATATCTCGCCGAGGCGATCCGGCAACGGCGGGAGAATCCCGGTTCTGACATGTTGTCGCGGGTGATGACGGGCCCGGGCGACTTCACCGACCTCGAACTGTTGGGCATGACCCACCTACTGGTGCTGGCGGGCCTGGACACGGTCACCGCGGCGATCGGGTTCTCCCTGTACGAACTGGCGCGCAGGCCCGCGCTGCGCGCCCAACTCCGCGGCAACCCCAAGCAGATCAGGGTTTTCATCGAGGAGATCGTCCGCCTGGAGCCCTCCGCGCCGGTCGCGCCCCGGGTGACCACGGAGGTCGTCACCGTCGGCGGCATGACGCTGCCGGCGGGCACACCGGTGCGGTTGTGCATGGCCGCGGTCAACCGCGACGGCAGCGACGACACCTCCACCGACGAACTGGTGATGGACGGAAAGGTGCACCGGCACTGGGGATTCGGCGGCGGACCGCATCGCTGCCTGGGCTCGCACCTAGGCCGGATGGAACTGACGGTCGTCGTCGGGGAATGGCTCGACCAGATCCCCGATTTCGAACTGCCCGCGGACTACACTCCCGAGATCACGTTCCCGTCGAAGACGTTCGCGCTCAAGGCGTTACCGCTGCACTGGGGCTGACCCGGCCAATCCGGGCCGCCCCAGTGCAACGATCGCGAACTCGCTACTTGCGCATCTCGGTCGCCGCCACCTGCACGAACACACCGGTGTCCTCGGCCATCAACAGGCCACGGCCACGGGGCAGGGGGCCGCCCTTCATCTTGCCGCGGATGAAGCCCTCGTCAGGGTCGGCGTCCATCACCAGCAGCGGCGCGTTGGCCTGGTGCAGCGCCCGCAGCATCGGGTCGCTGCCCGCCGAGGACCAGCCACCGAAGGAGCGGGTGACGATCACGTGCAGGCCCACGTCGGCGGCCCTGGTCACCCACGGGACGGCCTTGTGCAGCGGCGAGTCGAATCCCGTCGGGAGCTGCTGGATGTCATCGACGATCAGGAAGATCTCCGGGCCGCTCCACCACGACCGCGAGAGCAGCTCCTCGGCCGACAGCCCGGGCGGTGGCTCGCGGCCGGCCAGGACCGCCGCCAGCTCGGCCATCATCGCCTGGACGCCGTCGAGATTGTAGGCGAACTTCTCCACGTACTCCGAACCCAGCGCGGTCAGCAGTTGACGGCGCGGGTCGACCAGCCACACTTGGGCCGAACGTTGCGACGTGGCCGGCGCGCTGCTGGCGCCCGGGGCGTACAGCCGCCCGATCTCGGCCATGATGGTGGCCAGCGTGGTGGTCTTCCCGCATTCGCGCCGTCCCGTCACCATCAGGTGCGAGTTCTCGCCGAAGTTGAGGTAGACCGGGTTGAGGTCCAGCTCCGAGATCGCCCAGGCGATGCCGCCGGCGCCGACACCCTGGCGGGTGTCCCGCGCGGCCAGCTCCCGCACCTGCTGCACGCCGAACGTGGCCGGCAACCGGCGCACCGGCGGGGCCTGGCCGCTGGTCAGCCTGCTGACCGCTTCGACGATGCTGTCGGACTCGAAGGTGTTGTCGGGTGTGCTGGCCAGCGCGGGCCGGGCGACCAGGGTGTGCAGACCCGACTGCGGGTCGGCGTCGAGGCGGACGTAGTTCACGGCGACCATGCCGCGGCCCGGCTTGACCGGCACGTCCTTGGCGAACCGGGAACGCACCAGCTTGGCGTCCTCCACCGCGGCCAGCCGCAACTCGACGCGCGAACCGAAGCCGCTGCGCACCGGCGGGCGCAATTCCGACTCGCGGTCGGCGGTGACGATCACGTGCACACCGAACGAAGGGCCCTGGTTGATGATCAGGTTGACCTGTTCGATGAGGACCTCGTTCTCCTCGGCGAGCGCCCGGTAGTTGTCGATCACCAGGTAGACGTCGCCGAACACGTCGGGCACGGGGCCCGAGGCGCCACCGAACTTGCGGCGCCGGAACACCTCCATCGAGGCGATTCCGTATTCGAGGAAGGTGCGCTTGCGGTCCCGCACCAGCGCCAGCAGCTCGGCCACGGTGCGGCGCACGCCGTAGGGGTCCGTGGGACCGACCACCTCACCCACGTGGGGCAGCTGCGCGACCGTGGTCAACGCGGTGCTGCTGTAGGCCAGGCAGTAGAACTGGACCTGCTCGGGGGTGTGGGTCAGCGCGGCCGAGCAGATCAGCGTCTGCAGCGCGGTCGTCTTACCCGAACCGCCTGCGCCCAGGATCAGGACGTTGGAGCCGGGGCCCGAGGTGTCGACCGTCCACGGCGGCTGGTCGTGCTTGAACGGGCGGTCGATGATCCCGATCGGGAAGACCAGGTCGCGCGCCGTTCCGTAGTCCTGTTGCCACGGGTGCCCGAGGAACCGGTTCACCAAGTCGTCAATGGCGACGGGCTGGTTTAGCGGCGGCTGCCACAGCCGGTAGGGCTCGAACGGGATCTTGCGCAACTGGTCGATGATCACCGTACCGACCTTGGGTACCCGGATGCCCTCTTCGTCCTCGTCTTCGGCCTCGACGGGCAGCGGCGGCTCGGCCGATTCGCCGTTGGTCGGGATCGCGACCTGGTCCGGTCCCCCGACGCTGACCTCGAGCGGGGTGAAGGCGTTGGTGAACAGCTGCGGGCGCACGTAGTCGATGCTGTGCACCAGCGCGGGCGCTTCGTCGCCGTCGATCGTGACCCCGCGCGGAACGAAGTCGCGCCACAGGAACTCCGCCTGGAACCGGACGATGTCCTCGAGGCTGCGGCGGAAGTAACCCAGGCCGGCCTGGGCGGGCAGGTTCACCGCGTTGGGCACACCGGCCGCCTGGGCCGCGCCCGCGGTGCGGGCCTTCAGCACCAGGCGGTAACCCATGTTCTCCATGAGTTTTTCGGCCCGGCTCTCGATGGTCTGCGAGGCCATCATCAGGTGGATCCAGTAGGCACGGCCCTGGCGGCCGATCGAGTCGAGGACGTCGACCGCGGTCGGCATGATGCGGAACCACTCGTAGAACTCGTCGATGACGACCACGAGCATCGGCAGCGGCGGCATGTCCTGGCCGCGGGCGCGCATCCGGAGGCGCACCGAGTTGTACTCCTTGGCATCGTCGACGCCGGCGCTGTCGCAGATCGCCTTGCGGCGCGCGATCTCGCCCCACAGCGCGTCCAGGAAGCGCTCCATCAGCGCCTGGTCCTCTTCCAGGTCGGTGATGATGCGCGACACGTGCGGCACTCCGGCGAACGGCTTGACCGCCGATCCACCCTTGAGGTCGGCCAGCACGAACTGCAGTTCCTCCGGCGGGTGGCTGAGCATCAGCGACTCGATCACGGTCCGCACCAGGGTCGACTTACCCGAACCCGTCGTGCCGGACATGACGCCGTGCGGGCCGTCGCCGCCTTCGTCCAGCGACTTCATGTCGAGGAACAGCAGTTCGCCGTTGTCGGAGCGATTGCCGAACGGCGCGCGCAGCCGCGACCGGCCCATGTGGTCGGAGCGGCTGCCCCACAGCGCGTGGAAGTCGATGTCGGCCGGGTCGTCGATGCCGTAGTAGGACAGGATGTCGCGGGCGCCGATGTGGGCGACGCGCTGGCCGATCTCCTCGTAGGCCTCGGCGAGCCGCCAGCGCGCCAGCTTCTGTGCGAACTCCTCGGCCTCCTCGAGGCTGAAGTGGTCGGTGAGCGCGAAGAACCACGGCTTCTCGTCGATCACCATCCAGGTGTCGCGGTCGCGGGGCAGCGCCTCGATGATGCCCGTGTGATCGAAGCTGAGGATCCGCTCGGGGACCGAGGTCCACATGGAGGACCCGGTCAGGTCGAAGAAGGTGACCCCGTCGATGCCCTCGGCGCTGATCACGAACTCCCACTGGGGATCTGCGGCGTCGGCGATGATCACGGTGTGCGGCGTCGGCGTCTGCGCCGAGGAGCTGGCGTGCCGGGGCGTGAACGAGCCGCGACCGGCGAACAGCTCGGCCTGCTCGGCGGCGAACTCGCGTACCGAGCCGTACACCATCCGTGCGTTGCCCGCCGCGTCGTGACGCCGGGGGTCGCCGAAGTGGGGCAGCCACTTCACCCAGTCCCACTCGTCGAGGTCGGAGCTGACCACGATCATCTGGACGTGGTCGGGGCCGTGCGAGAAGGCAAGCTGGCAGATGATCGCCCGCATCAGTCCCAGCACCTGCTCGCGCTCCCCGTTCAGCGCGTACCACGGCTCGACCAGCAGCGAGATCATCTTGGGCAGGTTGTAGACGACGCTCTGGTAGCGCCCGAACTCCTGCAGCGCCTTACCGGTCACCGGTTCGAGCTCGATGTCGGTCGGCATGTTCTGGGGCTCACCCCAGGTCACCTCGGGACGCGTCATGCCCACGCCGACCCGGACGACACCGAAGTTGAGGTCCTTGCCGTCGGGCTTGCGCTCCCACATCCGCGGCGAGCCGACGGCGGCCGAGAGCGTGTCGGGCGCCGGGTGGAACCACCGGTAGTTGGCGTCCATGCTGTCGGCCGACTCGTGGGCGGTCTCGCGCAGCATGTCCAGCATCAGCATGAACTGCGCGCGCATCGCGTCCAGCTTCGGCCGGCTCATCTGCTGCTGGCCGCCCATCCGGCCGCCGAACATCATCATCATCATCCCGCCGACCATGAAGATCGGGAAGATCGAGCCGACGCCGCCGAACACGTGGGACCCGCTGGCGAAGGTCATGGCCACCATGCCGCCCAGGAGGCCGATCACGACGACGCCGATCACGATCATGTACCAGGGCTTGCCCTCCGGCGGCGGAATGCTCAGCGGCGTCGGGAGGACGATGTTCTCGGGCTTGATGACCGGAGGCTTCTCCGGGGTCGGCCGTGCAAATCCGCGTTTCACTTGGGTACCACCAACTCTGCAGGGGACATGTCCATCGGTAGGGTGTCGTGCTCTACCAGCGCGTCCGCCCGCGACAGGGTCGGACCTTGTGGCAGCAGCCGCAGCGCCACCCAGGGTGCCAGGCTCGGTGCGGTCTTCAGCCCGAGCGCCTCGCGCACGTCGCGGGTGTCGTCCACCCCGAACCGGGCGCCCGCGTCGGTTAGCCACCACAGCGACTCCGTCGTCTTCGCGCCGGGGTCGTTGCCGGTGACGGCGACGAAGTTGGCGTGGTCGGGGCCGAAGTAGACCTGGTCGGCCTGCCGGCCTGTCGTGTCGGCCTTCACCAGCGACACGACCTTGTTCGTGTCGCTGGACGCGACCGGGATCGTCGACCCGGAGATGACCTGGACGCGGGCGCGGTTCTCGCCGGAGGTCTTCTCCCACCACCAGCAGGTGGCGGGGTTCTCCCGGATGTCCATCACGTTCAACGGGTTGTCCGGGTAGGACGACAGGTCCAGCTTCTTGACCACCGGCATCTTCGCCAGCGCCGACGGTTCCACGGTGACCGGCCTGGTGTTACCCGGTCCGGAGTTCTGCAGGATCTGGGCCACCAGCGGCGGCAGCGTCTGCACGCCGTCGGACAACACCAGCGAGTACTGCTGCGGGCCGCTGATCTGGGGGGTGACGATCACGGTGCCCACCGGGCCTGGCGCCCCGGGGAAGGACGCCGGGCTACCGGCGTCCTTGACGTCGGGCACCGTCAGTTCGGGTCCCACCGGCAGCGCGTCGAACAGGGCGCGGCTCATCGGCTTGGCAGCGCTGACCTGCTCGGGCGTCAAACCGAGCGGCAAGAGCACCGACCGGTTGGTCGCGTCGATGCGCGAGCGCCGCCCCTCGCGGATCACCCAGGCGTCCCCGCCGTAGCTCAGGACCGCCGCGTCCGACCCGGTCAGCACCCGCCGGTGGCCGCTGAGGTCGGGGTTGCCGTCGATGACGGTCACCGTCACGCCCGACGGGGAGCCGAGCCCGGAGCCCATCACGCCCGCGGTGCCCACGGTGTCGCAGACCAGCCACGACGACTTGGTCGGGGTCTGGGGCGCGAAGTTCGACGGTGCACCGGGAATTCCGACCAGCGGCCCGCGCGGCAGGCTGGCGATCTGGCTGGACCGGACCAGGTGCGGGTTGTCGGGCCGGCCGGTGATCAGCCGGGCCGACGCCAGGTTCAGCGCCGGATACAACCGGTCGCCCACCCGCACGTACAGTGCGCCGGAGTCGCGGTCGGCGATGATCGGCGACTCGTTGATCTGACCGGACGGGCTGAGGAAGGAATACAGCAGCGCGCCCAGGCAGATCACCAGTGCCGCGGAGACCGACGCCACCACGGCCAGGTTCTGCCGCCGGCCGGGCTCGATCTCCATGCGGACCCGCCACCGGGTCAGCGCCATCGCGGTCCGACGAGCGAGGAACTGATAGCCCGTCACCTGCGTCCGCGTCGACAGTCCGAGGCCGTATCCCGACCCCCGCTGCCCGCGACTCTCTTCCGCCACTTAATTCACCATCCGGTCTGTTGAAACGCCTGGAGACCCGCGACACCCACGCGCGAATCCCATCGGTAACCGTAAGCCACCCGCACGGACGTCGCCACGCTGCGTTGTGCGAGCTCACCTCTACTACTACTACCCGCTCGAGAAAGGATTCCGGCCGCGCTGCCGGGGCCGGGTGCGCGCACGGTGCCGGCACTGGCGTGCATCACCAAACCGGCACTTTCCGTTCCCCCATCGATCCCCGGTCGGAATTTCGAATCTCCTGAGGGCATGGTAGCTGCGGATTGCCAACTCGTCCTGTCGAGCGCCGACATCCGGCGGACACGGCGCTGAGCAGCGGAAGGCCGCGGGCGCGGCTGCGGCGGGCCCGTCCCCAGGGAAGGATGGGCGGCATGACTGAGCATGCGCCGTCCCTGGCCGAGTTGGCCCGGCGTTTCGGCATCGCCACCGAGTATCGGGACTGGACCGGGCGGCAGGTGCCGGTTCCCGCGAGCACGCTGGTCGCGGTGCTGGCCGCGTTCGGCGTTCCCGCCGGCACCGAGCGGGAGCGCAACGTCGCCTTGGCCGAGCGCCTGCGGTCGTACTGGGCGCGGCCTTTGCCGGCGACCCTCGTCGGGCGCAGCGGCGAGCAGATCCGGTTCTGGGTGCACGTGACCCACGGCGATCCGGCCGAGGTGTGGTTGCGCCTCGAAGACGGCACCGTGCGCGGCGGGATCTGGCAGGTCGACAACTTCACCCCGCCGTTCGACCTGGACGGCCGTTGGGTCGGCGAGGCCAGTTTCGTGGTGCCGGGGGACCTGCCGCTGGGCTACCACCGGCTGCATTTGCGGTCCGGGGACACCGAGGACAGCACTGCGCTCATCGTGACGCCGGACTGGCTCGGCTTGCCCGAACGGCTCGGCGCCCGCCGGGTCTGGGGTCTAGCCACCCAGCTCTACAGCGTGCGATCGCGCCAGTCGTGGGGCGTCGGGGACCTCACCGACCTGACGGACCTGGCGGTGTGGTCGGCGTGCCGCCACGGGGCCGACTACGTGCTCGTCAATCCGCTGCACGCGGCTCAGCTCTCGGGCCCGGCGGGCCGGATGGAACCGTCGCCCTACCTGCCGACATCGCGGCGTTTCGTCAACCCGATCTACCTCCGCGTCGAGGCGATCCCCGAGTTCGCCGAGCTGAGCAAGCGCGGCCGGGTGCGACAGCTGCGGTCCGACGTCCAGCGGCGGGCCGCTCGCGTCGATGCCATCGACCGGGACCGGGCGTGGGCCGCCAAGCGGGCTGCGCTCGAACTGGTGCACCGGGTCCCGCGATCGGCGGGCCGTGAGCTGGCCTACGCGGCCTTCCGGGAGCGGGAAGGCCGCGCGCTCGACGACTTCGCCACGTGGTGCGCGCTGGCCGAGAAGTTCGGCGCCGACTGGCATCACTGGCCGGACTCCCTGCGGCACCCGGGTGCCGCGGGCGTCGCCCGGTTCGCCGCGAAGCACCCGGACACCGTCGATTTCCACCGCTGGATGCAGTGGCAGCTCGACGAGCAGCTCGCCGCGGCGCAGTCGCAAGCGGTGCGCGCCGGGATGGCGCTGGGTGTCATGCACGACCTGGCCGTCGGCGTGCATCCCGCCGGCGCCGACGCGTGGGCCCTGCAGGACGCGCTGGCGCCCAGCGTGACCGCAGGTGCGCCGCCGGACGAGTTCAACCAGCTCGGCCAGGACTGGTCTCAGCCGCCGTGGCGACCGGACCGGCTGGAACAGCAGGAGTACCGGCCGTTCCGCGCGCTGATCCGGGCGGTGTTACGGCATGCCGGCGGTGTGCGCATCGATCACGTTATCGGGTTGTTCCGGCTGTGGTGGATCCCCGCCGGCGCCCCGCCCACCGAAGGCACCTACGTGCGCTACGACCACGAGGCGATGGTCGGGATCGTCGCTCTGGAGGCGCACCGCGCCGGGGCGCTGGTGGTCGGCGAAGACCTCGGCACCGTCGAGCCGTGGGTGCGCGACTACCTCTTGTTGCGCGGCCTGCTGGGGACCTCGATCCTCTGGTTCGAGCTGGACCGCGACGGCAACGGCGGCCCGCTGCCGGCCGAGCGCTGGCGGGAGTACTGCCTGGCGTCGGTCACCACCCACGATCTGCCGCCCACCGCCGGATACCTGGCCGGCGACCACGTCCGGCTGCGCGAATCCCTCGGCCTGCTGACCCGGCCCGTGGCCGACGAACTCGAGGCGGACCGGGCGGAGCTGGCGGCCTGGCTGGCCGAACTGCGCCGCGTCGGCCTGCTCGCCGACGGCGAGGACGACCCCGAGCAGGTCGTCGTCGCCCTCTACCGGTATCTGGGCCGCACGCCGTCTCGACTGTTGGGGGTGGCGCTGACCGACGCCGTCGGCGACCGCCGCACCCAGAATCAGCCGGGAACCACCGACGAATATCCCAACTGGCGGGTCCCGCTTACCGGGCCGGGCGGCCGACAGCTGATGCTCGAGGACGTGTTCACCGACCGCCGCGCGGCGGCCCTGGCGGAGGCGGTCCGCGCCGCGATCGCGCCGGCCGCCGTCGAATAGGGGCTACCTGTAGTTTCAAGGCCCATGAAGGTTTCGGTCGTGGCGCCGGTCGCCGACGGTGTCACCGCGGACCCGGTCTGGATGGCGAGTTTCGCGCAGCACCTCGAGCTTTGCGGGTTCGAGTCGATCGTGGTCGTCGAGCACACCGTCCTGGTCACCCGCTACGAGAGCGTCTATCCCTACGACAGTTCCGGACGCGTCGGGCTGGCGGCCGACTGCCCCATTCCCGACCCGCTCGATCTGCTGGCGTTTCTGGCCGGCCACACCAGCCGGCTGGGGCTGGCCACCGGCGTCTTGGTGCTGCCCAACCACCATCCGGTGGTGCTGGCCAAAAGGGCTGCGACCGTCGACGCGCTGTCGGGTGGGAGGCTGCGGCTCTGCGTGGGGGTGGGCTGGCTCAAAGAAGAGCTGGAGGCCTGCGGCGCGCAGTTCGACAACCGGGGGCGGCGCGCCGACGAGCAGCTGGCGGTCCTGCGGACGCTGTGGGCCGACCAGCCCCGCGGGGCTTCGTTCCACGGGGAGTTCTTCGACTTCGACGACGTCATGTGCTACCCCAAACCTGTAGCCGGCCAGCGGCTTCCCGTGCACATCGGCGGTCACAGCCGGGCGGCCGCGCGCCGCGCGGGACGGCTCGGCGACGGCTTCCAGCCGCTCGGCGTGGGCGGCGCGGAACTCGCCTCGCTGCTTGCGGCGATGCGCGACGAGGCGTCAGCGGCCGGCCGGGACCCGGCGGCCCTGGAAATCTCCCTCGGCCACCTGGTCACCAAGATCGACGCCGAGCGCGCCGGTGCCCTGGCCGATCAGGGCGCAGACCGCATCGTCCTGGCGATGCCGCCGACCACCGACATCGAGCAGGCCAAGGACATGGTGTCGGCCTGCGCGCAGCGGCTGTCGCTGGCGCCGTGAGCCGGGGGCGGCCGCGATGACACTCTCGGTGGACGACCGGCTGGCCCTCGGCGACCTGGTGCACCGGTATGCGGCCGGCGTCGACGACCGTCGGTTCGAGGCCGCGGCAGGACTTTTCACCGCCTCGGGCGAGTTGTCGGTGCCCGATCCGCCGGCTTCGCTGGCGCCGGTCCACGTACATCGGGGTCATCCGGCCATCCTGGCGGCGGTGTCCGCGGTGGCGGCCGTGGCGCGGACCGAGCACGCGATCGTCGGCGAGGTCTACGAAGAGTTTTCGCGCCCCGGGTTCGCGCGGGGACGCATCGCCTGCGTCGCGCATCACTGGAATCGGCGCGGTGATGAGGTGACCGACGTGGCCTGGCACCTGCGCTACGACGACGAATACACGCTGACCGACGCGGGCTGGCGGTTCAGCCGCCGGGCCCTGACCATCAACGCCATCGAGACGCGGGCCGTCCGCCGGCTGCTGCCCCGCGATCCGGGCTGACACGTCGAACCCGTTTGTTCGAAAGCCTTTTCGGGTAGCTCCTAGGTCAGATCCGCGTCGCCCGCGCAGGCGGCCGCAAGGGCTAACAAAGGAGGCGCTCATGGCACGCGATGCGCGCGGCCTTATCGACGACGATCGGGCCACCCGCCGGAACACGAACCCGCCGATCCCCGACGGCCAGCGAACGCCCGGCCACGTCGTGGTCGCGGCGGCGGCGCTGGCGCTGCTGGTGTGCGTGGCGACTTTCGCCCTGGGCCAGGCCCGCGCCGGGGTGTATGCCGCGAGCGTCGGCCTGCTGGCCTTCGGCGCCGGGCTGGCCTGGCTTGCCATGGACCGCAGGCGGATTCGCCAAGCCGAGCGCGACTGGCCGATCACTCACCGGCAGCGTCGCGCCGGAATCACTGCAACGACGCGAGGTTGTCCACCGACTTGCGGACGTCGGACCGGATCACCCGCGCGACGAGACCGCCGATCGGCCCGCTCAGCAGGCCGCCGCTGAGATCGGCGGTCAGGTGGAACTCCGTTCCCGGGTGGTTGGGGGCGACGTGCATGGTCACCCCGATCCGGATCCCGCCGCGGCCATTCCCTTGCAGCTCAATAGATGTCGGCTCGTCGTAGCGGGTCACCTTCCAGTGGACGACGTTACGGAACCCCTTGACCTTGACGCACGAGGACACCTGGGTGCCCTTCTCGACCGTCGACGGCACCGGGCCGCGCCATCCGCCGAAGATTGTCATCCATTCGTCGAAGCGGCGCAGATCCGACGCGAGCTTCCAGGCGGTCGTCGGTTCCACATCCGAGGCCATCGATACGTCCACTCGTGCCAAGTTGGTCGCTCCTCCACGTCGGCTGGCTCTCGGGTACGCATACCCGGATGTCCGCGCGCCTACGCCTGAGGTGCGGTGCCTACGGCCACACCTCGTTCAACTGCTGGGCCACGTCGATGATCTGCGCGGATTGCGACTGGGGCGCGTCGATCTCGTCGGCGACGTACTGGGCGATGAAGCGCCGGATCTCGCCGTCGACGCCGGCCAGGATGCGCAGCACCTCGCCGCGCAGGGACTTCGACGACACGTTGACCGTGATGTCGGAGGGCCGCGGCTTGGCGACGTCGACGATCAGCAGCAGCGGCTCGGCCGCCCGCGCCGTCGCCCGCAGCGCGATGTCACCGGAGACGACGAACCGCTGCTTGTCGAGCCGCAGGTCGAGGAGCAGATCGATCGACAGCGGGATGTGGATGACGAACGTGATGCTGTCGCCGAGACGGCGCGTCACCCGGGGGTCGTGGATCTTGACGTTCGCGCTGACCTTGGCGATCCCGCCGGGGCCCTGGGCGACCGGCTCCATGGCGAACTCGTTTCCCGCGATGTCGGCCAATGCGGCCGCGACCCGCTCGGGGGTGACGGCGTACTCGAAGAATCTGCGGCCGAATTCTTCGTAGGTGACATAATCGTGGTTCTGCATAGGCTTATACCGTCTCACGTCGCCTGCCGGAACGTCCGCTGATCCGGTCGCGTCGCCGCAAGCGATGACGCTCTCGCCCCGCGCTGACCTGTGAACGACACCACAGCCGGGCGTCTCGAATCCGTCGATCGTCGCGGCCGGCGGCCGCCGAGGGGCCCGACGGCTGGCCGCAGCTGGCGGGCCGGCGCCGGCTGCCACCGGCCGGACAAACCGCGCACACCATCCGGTCCGCCGGCCCCACGGCCGCGGTCCCGTTCCGGGGAACGGCGTATCATCCAGTCTTTAACAGCAGAACAAAATTTCGTGGGGGCGGCAGCGATGGCAGGGCAGTACATGGTGTCAACCGGACGAACGACCGCATGAGAATCAGCCTGTTCCTCGCGGACGCGGCACAGGCCGACGCGCAGTCGGGCAAGGTCAATGCCCTCGGATTGGGCTGGCGACAGTGCCAAACGCCCACGCCCGCCATCGCTTTGGTCCTGTTTCTGGACATCGACTGGAATGAGACCAACAAGCAGCACAAGCTGACGTGCCAACTGCTGACGACCGACGGTGACCCGGTTTCGGTGCCGGGCCCGAACGGGCCGCAGCGGATCTGCTTCGAGGCCTCGGCGGAGGCGGGTCGCCCCCCGGGGGCGATCCACGGCACCTCGGTTCGGATGCCCCTCACCCTGAACATCCCGGCGGGAATCCCGCTGGAGCCCGGCATCTACGAGTGGCGCGTCGAAATCGCCGGTTTCGAGCAGGCTACGGCGGTCGAGGCGTTCGTCGTGGTGGGGCCGGCCGCCACGGCCAAGCCGCCGTCACCGCCCTGAGCTCAAGAGACAGCCAGTTCGAGGCGCTCCAGGCGGCGCACCAGGATGCTCGGCAACCAGCGGCCGACGTCGACCGCCTCGGTGGCCGAGGTCCGATCCAGCAGTAGCCGCAGTACGACCCGCGCCTCCAGGCGCGCCAGCGCCGCACCCACGCAGAAGTGCGCGCCCTTTGCCAAAGCTGATGTGGCCCTTGATATCTCCGCGATCAAGGCGGAATTCACCGGGCATCTCGAAGCGCGCCGGGTCGCGATTGGCCGCGCCCCACCACAGCAGCAGGTGCGAGTCGGCGGGCAGGTCGACGCCGACGAGCGAGGTGTGGTTGCGCACGTGCCGGTAATGGCCCCGGAACGGCGGTTCGTAGCGCAGCGTCTCCTCGATGAATGCCGGTACCAATTACGGTTTTTCGCGCACCCGCTGCTGGATGTCGGGCCGCTGGGCCAACATCCACGCCGCGCTGCTCATCGGGAGGCGGTTGGCCATCGCGTCCATCCATTCGATGCGCCCGCCGCGCAGGCCGTCGCTCCACAAGCGGTCCGCGGTCTCGGCGGCGAACCGCTCCATGGTGTGCTTCCGCCTGGCGGCCAGGTGGCGCGCCTGCAGCTTGCGGTGCACCGCGTGGGCCGGGTCGTCGGCGGTGGCCAGCACGTGGGTCGGCCCGCCGAGTGGGTCCATCGCGAGGAGTTCGATGCCACCGTCGGCCGTTTAAGTCATGGTCGCGGTCAGGTTGGAGGAGAAATCCTCGGGGCGCCCGATCGCCTCGTAGACCGCATCCCAGCCGCACACGGCATAGAACTGCCACACGGCGCCACGACGTGCATCCTCGTACCTGTCGTCGCCGCGATAGAAGTGCGGCCCCGCCGGAAGTCCGCCCATCGCTGGTTCCTCGATCCGTAATTACGGTCTTAGGAATCCGTTAGACGGATCACTACAGTGGACCCGCGACGCACGCGGGGGAAAGTTCGACAACTGGTCGCGATGAGGGCATCCAGGTGTTACGCCGTGCCGCCGCCGCGCTGGACGAAATTGCCGCAGAACCCGGACGGCTGCGTCTGATCGATCTCGGCGAGCGACTCGGACTGGCCAAGTCGACGATTCGCCGATTGATGGTCGGCCTGGTCGAAGTCGGGTTGGCGGGCGTCGACGCCCACGGCCCCGTTTCTCCCCGGGCTAGCGCCTCCTGGGTTTCGGCAGGGCCGACGGTGCCCAACTCTCGGTCGTGTTCCGCCCCACCTTCGAGAAGGTGGCACGCGCGACCGACGGCGAGACCGTCGACCTGTCGATGCTGGCCGGCCAGCGCATGCGCTTCATCGACCAGATCGAGCCCGCGCACCGGCTCCGGGTGGTTTCGGCGATCGGCATGCGGTTCCCGTTGGAGTCGACCGCCAACGGGAAAGCGGCGCTGGCGACCCTCGACGACGCGGACGTCGAAACCGCCCCCTCGCGGCTGGACCCGGAGGTCGGCGTAGGTCTCCGCCGGGAGATCGCCGAGCCGGCGGACCGGCATCGCTTTCGACCGCGGCGAACACACCCCGGGAATCTCGGCGCCCGCCATTGCCGGACGCGCCCCAAGCGACACCGTGATCGCGATCTCGGTGCCGGCACCCACCGAGCGCTTCCTGCTCAAGGAACAGCTCATCGTCACCGCGTTACGAGCGGTGTTTTGCGTCGTCCGAGGCGTCGATCTGGACCCGCTGAACGTCCGTCTGTGAACTCCGGGCGACCGGACTGAGAACACCGCAGCACTCATTCGACGCCGTTCGGGTGTAGCAGCCGGAATCCGCGAAACCCCGACACGGTGTCCAAGTTGCGACTACCCCGGGTTTTCGGCGCTGCGCGCAATACGAAACGGCGCAGGAACCCGGTCTGGTCGAGCACCTGGCGCGACGGGCCGGGTAAGTCGGCCGAGGCGGTGCCGGAGATCGCGGTCAGCTTTTCCGCGGTGCGCGCTTTGATTCGTTGTTGGCTCGCTCGTTTGGGGCATGGCCGTCGACGGCTTTCGGCGCGACCGGTGGGACGTAGCCGGGGCCCTGGTGTGTCTGGCCGGCGTCGCCGTGATCATGTACGCGCCTCGTACGCACGGAGGGCCCGCCCGCAAGGGCTGTGTCGCGTGTTCGGTGAGCATCATCCGGTGGGGAGTTGGCGACGGCCGCGGTACCCCTCGAAGCTCGGCCGTGCCAACGTCTGCACCCCCACTCAGGGGATCGCCGCGGCGACCGCGAACAACTGCCCCCACTCCTGGCGGGCCGCGCTTTGCGCATCCATGAAGCTGGACGTCTTCTCGCCGCCACCGGCGAGGTGGACCAGCGCCCACGCCAGTGCGAATACCGGCACCCGGTGCCGGTGTGCCGCGCTGTGTAATTCGTCGAAGGCGACGTCGGACCGGCACCGACGGAGTCCGATCAGAATGCCCCGCGCGGTGTCGAGGATGCGCCCGGAATGCGGGCCATACGATGTCTGGGCGGGTATCCAGTTCGCCATCATGTTGTGGTTACCTCCCGTTGTCCCCCAGCCCGATCCGCTGTTCACACAGCGGTGCGCGCGGTCGTGCACGCGCGCGTTTCGCAACAGTGATCCCCTTTGACGCACTTAGCCATGATTTGCTCATCGCGCTTGATTGCGCCAGATTTCCGGCGCCATCGGTATGTGCCCGTAACCGTTTCGGGACCGGCTGGTTTCGACGGGAACGGTCTGGAACCGCTCAGTCGGCGATCGCGAGCAATTCGTCGAATCCGGCCACGACCGCGTCGTGGAAGACGTCGTAATCGGGTATCGCTGCGATGTCGACGTTGATGCCCAGGGTGCAGGTGTCGATGTAGGTGAGCAACGTGACGTTGACCGACGAGCCGATCGTCGGGCCGAACGCGTATTGCGTGCGGACCTTCGCACCCCCGAGGAAAACCGGTACCGGCACCCCGGGTACGTCGCTGGCCAGGAAATCGACGTGGCGCAGAATCGAACCGATGTACCACCGCGGCATGAGGTTGAGCGCTCCGGCGATCGCCTGCGTGTAGGGCAGGGAGCGCTCGTCCCGCACCGCGCCGCTGCGCAGATGTATGGCCCTGATCCGCGCTGCCGGGTCGGTCTCGCCGACGGGCACGTCGAATCGCATCAGCGTGATCCGGTTTCCCCCGATGTCGTCCGACGCCGTCCGCAGGCTGACCGGCATCGTCAGGTGCAGGTCTCCCACCGTGACACCGTGCTTGTCGTGGTATCGCCGCAATCCCCCGGCCACCCCGGCGACGAACGCGTCGTTGAGCGCCCCGCCGCATCGGTGCGCCGCTTCCCGCAACAGGGGCTTCGGGACTTCGTGCACCCCCAGGCGGCGGTTCAACCCGCGGTCGGTCACCAGCGGTGACCCGGTCTGGCTGATCGGCCGGATGGTCCGGTACACCGATGCCGCGGTGGAGGCAGTCGATCGAATCGTCGTGACGGGCCGGCGGACACTGTCGTAGATCAGCCGCGGAGCCCACGTCACCGCGCCCGCCACGGCGCTGCCGAGCACGCCGGCGTCGTACCGGAAGGTGTCGCGGTAGCGGTCCAGCAGCGACGGCCCCGGCGCCGCCGGTTCGGGCGGCATGGGTTCACGCGCATACAGGTCTGCGGACAGGTTGAACAGGTGCATCGCGATCTGGATGCCGCCGATTCCGTCGGTGAGCGCGTGGTGGAACTTGCAGATCAATGCCGCGCCACCGTCGTCGAGGCCCTCGACCAGGGTCGTCTCCCAGAGCGCCCGGGCGCGATCGAAATCCTGCATGTCGGCCAGCCGGGCCATTTCGAGCACGTCGTCGAACGTGCCGCCGGACGGCACCGCGACCCGCCGCATGTGGTAGTCGAGGTCGAAGTTCGGGTCGTATTCCCACCGGGGCGGAGCGGGCCGCGGCGATGCCACCACGCGCTGCCGGAACATGGGCAGCTTGCGGGTCATCAGATCGAAGCGGTCACGCACCTCCTGCCAGTCCGGGGATCGGTCCAGCAGCAGGACGGTTACCACCGTCGACCTCAGCCGCGGGTCACTTTCCATCGCCCAGGTGAAGGCGTCGCTGTTTCGCATGAAGGCAGTCATAGGTGCTCCGGGCACCAAGCTACGACTGGCGGACGCAAAGGTCAGCAGTTCGACGGCACGCCATGACTTTGGTCCCTCAAGGTCGTGCCATTCGTCGTCGGAAAGAGACGACCGCCGGCGCGTCTAGGACGTTTTGGCGTCGGCGAATTCGCAGAACGCGCTGTAGGCCCGAGCGCCGTAGATGGTGGCGGGCCCACCGTGCATGAGGAAGGTGACACCGATCGCCTCGGCGGCTTCCTCCGGTGTGGCGCCGGCACGGGCGGCCGCCTGGGCATGCGATGCGATGCATCCATCGCATCCCTCGACGACGCCGATTGCCATCGCGATCAGCTCTTTGACCTTACGGCTCAGTGCGCCCTCGTTGAACGCTGCCCCGGACAGGGCCGCGAAGCCCTTGTAGACCTCGGGGATCTGCTGGCGGAGTTCGCGATGCTGAGGCAGGAGGTCCTCGAGGACTTTGTGGTGATGCTGCTGGTCTGACATGGCTCTCATCCTATACCCCCGCGGGTATATGTCCCTATTCGGCGGCGGTCACCGATGCGCTGCTCTTCAAGGAGTCGATCACCGCTTGCAGCTTGCCAGTGACCTCCTCGGCGACGGGCCGCAGCTCCGGCTCCCCGGTGAACTCCACCATGAGGGCGGGGTTCATGGCCTCGACGAGCACCGTACCGTCCCGGTCGGGGTCGGTACGCACGACGACGTTGCACGGCAGCAGCAACCCGATCTGGCGGTGCGCCGACACGGCGCGGTGCGCCAGTGGCGGGTTGCAGGCACCCAGGATCAGGTAGTCCTCCATGTCCTCGCCGAGTTTTGCCTTCAGCGTGGCCTTCACGTCGATTTCGGTCAGCACCCCGAATCCCTGCTCCGCCAGCGCGGCGCGCGTCCGCGCGACCGCGTCGTCGAAGGAGGTGTGCAGAGGTGTCGCGATTGCGATGTCCATAACGACTCCGTCCTTTGTCGCTCGGGGTCCATGCTGTTGCCTGGGCCGTTTGTCTTGCCTGGATCGATGTCGCTCCCGCGCGTTACGCGAGGGCGAGGAACAACTTCTCGAGTTCGGCTTCGCTCATGGGAGCCGCGCCGTTGGCCGTCGTACCCGTGACGCATTCCTTCAATCCGGTCGCCACGATCTTGAACCCCGCACGGTCCAGAGCGCGCGAGACCGCGGCCAGTTGCGTGACGACGTCCTTGCAATCGCGCCCCTGTTCGATCATCGATATCACTCCGGCAAGTTGGCCTTGGGCACGCCGCAGCCGGTTCAGCACCGCGGTCATGCTGTCTTGTTCGCCGCTCACTGGTTCCTCCATCGTGGTTGCATACCTCATCATAGTACCCAGGGGGGTATATGTGCCCCGGGTTCGCCGATTTGGTACCGCACCCAGGAATATACCCCACCGGGTATGGCGTTGGCGTCTGCAGAACCAATCTCCAGGAGAAACGATGACGACCACCGACCTGACCCACGACACGTTCGCATCGACGATCACCGGCAATCCGATAGTGCTGGTGGACTTTTGGGCCGCATACTGCCGGCCCTGCCGCGCCTTTGCGCCCGTCTACGAACGGTCGGCGCAGACGCACCCGGAAATCGTGCACGCCAAAGTCGACACCCAGGCCGAGTCCGAGTTGGCCGCCACGCTGGGGATCCGTTCGGTACCGACCATCATGGCGTTTCGCGACGGCGTCCTGGTCTACAGCCAGGCGGGCGCGATGGCCCCCGCCGTGCTGGAGGACCTCATCGCACAGGTGCGGGCGCTGGACATGGCCGCCGTCCGCACCAAGATCGCCGGCCGCAAAGCCGAAGCGGCGCGGCGGCGCCCCGCATGATGCGCGCCGCCGCCGAACCGCGGCAAGCGAATAGTTTGCTAATGTGCCGTTAAGTCTAGGTAGGCGCGGCGCGGCACAGTCGCTGACGACAGGGATGAATCGCTCCACTCGCCGGGTCGGTAAGCCCGCGTCACGTGCGACATTGGGCTCTGTCGCGTGGCCGCCGAACGGTTCGCACCGCTCCCTGTGACCGCGCGGAGCCCCGCCGCAGACGCGGTTCGCCGGCCGGGGCGCCTTCGGCACCCGCCTGCCGTCCCTCCCCCGCCGGCGGTTCGCCGAACACCACGGTGCCGGGACGTGACCGGGCCCGCGCAAGCGGTCGCGGTTGTGTGAGAGGGGATGCGGTGCTGGACTTCGGTGGACTGCCGCCCGAGATCAATTCCGGTCGCAGGTACGCGGGGCCGGGATCGGAATCGATGATGGTCGCCGCGACCGAATGGGACGTGCTGGCCGCCGAACTCGCCACGGCCGCCAACGGCTACGGATCGGTGGTTTCGGGAGCTGACGGGTAGGTCATGGGTGAGCCCCGTGTCGGCATCGATGGTGTCAGCGGTGCTGCCATACGCGAACTGGCTGGGAGTGGTGGCCACCCAGGCGGAGCAGGCCGTCCGTCAGGCCCGGGGCGCCGCGGCCACTTTCGACACGGCATTCGCGATGACGGTACCCCCACCGGCGATCGCGGCCAACGGGGTTCAGCTGGCGGCACTGATCGCGACCAACTTCTTCGGGCAGAACGCCGCGGCGATCGCGGCGACCGAGGCGCAGTACCTGGAGATGTGGGCGCAGGATGCGGCCGCCATGTACGGTTATGCCGCCGCGTCGGCGAGCGCCGCCCTCGTGACGCTGTTCCGGTCGCCTCCGAACACGGCGGCCACGGACGCCGGCAGCCGGCAGGCCGTGGCGGTCGCGCAAACCGCCGCCAGCCCGGCCGGAAACGCCGCCGACACAGTGCCGCAGCTCGCGTCGCTCGTCGCGGCTCCCGAAGCGCTGCAACCGCTTTCGTCGTCGGCGGCGTCGACATCTCCCACATCGGCGCTACCCGGCTGGTTGCGGCAGTGGATACCGACGCCGACCAACAACTGGCTCGGCCTGACACCGCCGAACTGCAACACCGTCATCAAGCAGACCCCGCAGGCCTACTTCAGGGTGGGCGTCGGCAACTTCGCGTGGTCGATCGGACAGCAGCTGACCTTCGGTCCCGGCGGCTCGACGGCCGGCGCGGGTGGGGCGTGGTATCCCACCCCGCAATTTTCCGGCCTGGGGCTGAACGGACCGGTACTGGCGGCGGCCTCGGCGGCCGACCTCGGCCACGCCGGTCCGGGGCTCTCGGCGAGCGTGAGCCAGGCCGGCAAGGTGGGTGTGCTGTCCGTACAGGCGGCCTGGGCCGGCCCACCTGAGGGGGCGGGCACTGTGGTCGCGGTCCTGTCGGGCGCCGACTCCCCCGTGAGCCCCAATGTTTCCGGTGTCGGCCCGAACCCGGGAGTCCACGGTCTGCTCACTGGGATGCCCGCGGGTGGCCATGCCAAGCAGGGGCCCGGATTCGGTTATCGGTACGGGCCGCGCCACAGCGTGGTCCTGCGGCCCCAGTCTGCGGGATGACGCCATGAAAGCGACGGGGCCCCGGAAAGCTGTTGGACTCCAAGGGGGTTCACAGGAGACCGCAACCACTTCGGGCGTGAGTTCGGGGCGGCCAACACGGCCGCGACCGGCTAGGACGGTGCTGTTTTAGTCGCTGACTTTCGGCGTGGCTGAGCGGGTTTCGCATGGATGGGCGGCGAGGATCAGATGCGTGGCTTTGGGACGGGAAAATCGGCAGGGCCGGTTCGATGACGTGATGCTGCTTGTCGGCGATCAGCTGCCGGCGGGCAGCATCTATCGGCTGCTGGCCGACCACGGCGGTGCACTGTTCGACGACGATTATTTCGCTGATGTGTTCAAGCGTTCGGCGTTGGGTCGGCCAACGGTGCCGGCGCGGGTGATGGCCGCGGTGATGCTGCTGCAGGCCTACGAGGGGCTTTCGGATCGGGAGGCCTGCGACCGGCTGGCCTTTGACCTGCGCTGGAAAGCGGCCGCCGGGTTGACCGTGGATGCGGAGGCGTTTCATCCCACGGTGCTGGTCGGGATGCGCAACCGGCTACGCGCATCGGATCGGCCACGGCGGTTGTTCGAGGACGTCAACACCACGGCGCGGGCGGCGGGGTTGTTGCGGGGACGGCGCCGGGTGCTCGATTCCACTCCGCTGTTGGATGCGGTGGCCACCCAGGACACGGTGATCCAGCTGCGGGCCGCGATCCGCAAACTACTGGCGGTGGCCGATCGGGCCGATCCGGAGGTGGCCGGTGCGGTGCGCACCGTGCTGACCCGCGACGATGACTACGCCAGCCTGGGAAAACCACCGTGTGACTGGGACGATCCCACGGCGCGTGAAGCCTTGGTCGATGCGCTGGTGCGCGACGCCAAGGCAGCACTGGAGGCCTGCGATGGCCGCCAGCTTGACGGGGCACTCGGTGAGGCGGTCGAGTTGCTGGCGCTGGTGGCCGGCCAGGACGTCGAGGCCGGCGACGACGGGGTGTTTCGCATCGCGAGGCGGGTGGCCCGGGATCGGCTGATCTCCACCGTTGATACCGAGGCCCGCCATGGGCATAAGTCGCGGGCGCGGACCTTCGATGGCTACAAGTCCCATTTGGGTATCGATCCCGATGACGAGCTGATCACCGCGGTGGCCGTCACCGCGGCCAACGCCGCCGACCGTGAGGTCATCGACGAGCTGCTGGGCAACCCGGTCACCGACACCACGAGTGCTGCACCCGATTCCGCCGCCACCGATGCCGCCACCGATGCCGATGCCGATGCCGATGCCGATGAAACGATCACCGATCACGGTGAGCATGTGCGAAACGAGTCGGAGCCCAATGTCTTTGAGGTGTATGGCGATTCGGCTTACGCTGATGGGGCCACCCTCGATGAGCAGACCCAACGTGGCCATGACATGCGCGCCAAAGTGCCCCCGGTGCGCAACGCCAACGGCTATTCCAAAGACCAGTTCGGTATCGACCTGACTGCGGGCACCGTCACCTGCCCGGCCGAGCACACTGTGGCCATCAGCACCGGGCGGCGTCAGCAGGTCGCTCGCTTCGGGGCATTGTGTGGGTCGTGTCCGCTGCGGGCGCAATGCACCAAAGCCCGCCGTGGACGGGTGATCACCATCCATGCCCATGAGGCCGCCCTACAGCTGGCCAAGGCCCGCCAACGCGACCCGGCCTGGCAGACCGATTACCGAACGTATCGGCCGGTTGTGGAACGCAAGATCAGTCACTTCACCCGGCGCCCCTGGGGTGGTCGCAAGGCTCGCTGCCGCGGACAACAACGCATCCTGACCGACATCCTCGCCCGAGCCGGCGCGATCAACCTCGCCCGATTGGCCAGCCTGGGCCTGCATTCAGCGGCCGGGGGCTGGGCCATCGCCTGATCGGGACCACCAGGCCACCAGGCCACCAGGCCACCTACGATCCCATTAATATCAGCCCGCAAGCCCCTCCCAGCCGTCGAGACCCCGATACCGCGAAATCCCCGCTGAGGTGTTTCTGACTTTGCGATAGACATTCGCGTTTGATCAGACAACATCGTCGGGATCCTGTATGGGTTGAGTGTGCCTTTGCTGGCGGTGCCAGGCAAGTCGGCGGTTGCGGGCGGATTCGAGCCCGGCTTGGCGTGCTTTGCGGATGGCCTCCCCTCGTCCTTCGTGTTCGTCGTTGGGCGTGACATAGCCGATGCCGGCGTGCAACCGGACTCCGTTCCAGAATTGGCGGGTGACGGCAAGTTCGGCGCGCAGGGTGGCGGGGTCCTCGATCGCGAGCAGGTGCGGGAACTCGGCCTTGAGGTGCCCGTTGAAACTCTCGATCCAGGCTTGATCGGTCGGCGTTCCGGGGCGTCCGAAGTGCTGGGCGATCGCAGACATGGCCATGAACTCCCGCGTCGAGCCCGACGTCATCTGGGGACCGTTATCGGACACCGCGAGCAGGATCGGCCGGGCCTGGTCGTCGATGCCGATATCGACCAGGCCGTCGGCGCGTCGCTCAACGGCCTGCAGGAGTCCCTCGATGTCGAGCGCGTCGGTGAACCCGATCTCGACCTGGGTGGAGGTTTCCTCAGCGGAGACGACCTCGGTGATCCACTTGCGCGAGACCAAATCCTGAATGATCAACACTGCCATCCCCGCCCTGGTGAAGTGCGTCGTATCGTAAATCCAGATCGAGTTCGGCTTGTAGTCCACCCAATCCGGGAAGGGCTTGCGTTGAGAACGTCCAGGCTTGGGAAGTGGTCGAAAGTGCTTGTCCGCCAAGAACAGGACCCGACGAACACTCGACGGTGACACCCATACCCGGCCCAGATAAGAGCCGCGGTGAGCAAGCTTGCGGTGCGAGCGGTCGGTCTCGCCCCACTGGTCGAACAACGCCAAGATCTCGCTGACTTCTTCGTCGAGCAGCCCATGCATGGGCGACCCACCAGGGATCTTGTCGACCAGCTGGCCGATCGCTCGGCGAGCGATCCAGCGATGTGCCCGCAGCTCGCCGAGCTCCAACGCATGGCATGCCTGGCGCAGTGTCCAACCTTCATCGACCGCCTGGTCGAGCAAGCCCAACAGCGCCGTCTTGGTGGCCACGTCGACACGGTGTGGGACTCGGCCACTTAGCCCCAGCGCCCTTTTCCCTCGACCAACGTCAGCCGCACGGCCATCTCCTTGAGTGCCTCGGACAGCCGCGCGTTCTCGGCCTTGGCGGCATCGAGTTCGTAGTCGCGTTGGCGGGCCGCCGCGCCTGGCTTGGCTGCCGCCAGCGCGGCCAGCGCACCTTCCTTGGCGATCGTGCGGATGCGCATGATCGTCGTGCGATCCACCTGATGGTTGGCGGCGGCCTCGGCGATCGTCACCTCCTGGCGTACCAGCTGCAGCCATATCTCGTACTTCTGCGACGGGCTCAAGAACCGCTTCGGGCGACGGTGCGAGCGGTCGCCACCAGAGTTTGCTTCGGACATGATCAGATCCTCCAAGAGAGCTCGGAGAACCCGTCGGATGTCGTCTGATCGACACACCGATCTCTATCGCGAAGTCAGACGCAAAACACCGCCCTGCTGGAGGTCACTACATCAGCGCCGTCCTAGAGGAGGTCAAAGGTGATTGATTTTGGTGCCATTCCGCCGGAGATCAACTCCGCGCGGATGTATTCGGGTCCGGGTTCGTCGTCGCTGATGGCGGCGGCCTCGGCGTGGAACGGGCTGGCCGCGGAGTTGAATTCATCTCGTCGTTGCCAAGCCAGCTGCAGAGCCTCGCCTCGCCCAGCTCCGCGGCGTCGACCACCTCGTCGTTCCCCCCGCTGACCAAGGTGTGGTTCCTGTTGACCGGGCAGACCATGCTGCCCACCAACCTCGGAACCTTCCTCAACGGATACGCCCCCTAAGCCAGCTTCTTCTACAACACCGAGGGGCTGCCCTTCTGCAGTGTCGACATGGGGGAACTTCGGCGTTCAGATATCCAAGACGCTGGGGTGGATAGGTGGCACGGCGGCGCCGGTCGCCGCTAATGCCGGCAGGGCCTTGCCCGGCCTGGGGGGATCGGCGGTTTGCTCGGCGGTGGCGGCGTCGCCGCCCACGCGGCGTCGGCCACCATGGGCGGCGCCGGCTCCCTCTGCGGCAAGCTCTCGGTGCCGGTCGCCTAGACGGCGGCCACCGCACCTTTGGCCCATACCCCGGCCCACCTCGTCGGCAGCCTCACGCCCAACCCCGAGGCGGCGGCCGCAGAGTCCGGAAACCTGCTCGGCGGCATCCCGCCAGTGGGCATGGGTCACGGCGCCTCCGGTGGTGCCGGACCCAAGTACGGTCTCCGCCCCAACGTGATGGCGCGGCCGTCCTTCGCCGGCTAGCGTCCCCCGGTCCTCACGCGCGTGCCAGCAGCCAGGCGCAACCATCCCCTTCACCGGCGGCGAGAACGCGGAGACCGGCGAACGCGACCGGCAGTTCGCCGGCCGCCGCACGGAACGGCCCGGGCCCCCGCCCGACTTCGCTGAGCACGGCGACGGCCAGCAGCCCTCCTGGCGCCAGGCGCTCGACGATCGCCCGGTCGAGGCGGCGGTCGCGAAACTTGTGGCAGAGGATGACCTCGACCGGCGGACCGGCCGGCAGGCCGTCGTCGAAGTCGGCGACGTCGAAGCGGCAACGGTCGCCGACCCCGCAGCGGCGGGCCAGGTACCGGGCGTGACCGGTGGCGACCGGCGAGATGTCCAGCCCCACGACATCGAGCCCCCGCCGGGCCAGCCAGACGCTGCCGAGGCCCTGCCCGCAGGCCAGCTCGAGGGCGCGTCCCGTGGTCGGGAAAACGTCTTCGCAAGCCGCGAAGACACCGGGGACCGCCACCGCGCCCACCGCGGGGGGCCCGAGGCTGGCATACCGCTTGTCCCAGCGCAGCCGGTCACCCTCGACCACGTGCGTCACCCTACCCAGGGCCCGGCCGAGCGAATGCCGACGGTTGCGCGCACGCCGTTCCTACACTGGACCGGTGTCCACGGCAGCGGCTTCTCCGAGAGCCGGAGCAGCACGCCGCTCCGATCGCCGTCCCGGGCAGACCATCCGCAAGGTGCTCGACGCCGGAATGGAGGAACTGCGCGAATCGTCGTACGCGAACCTGACGATGCGCGCGGTCGCGACCCGGGCCGGGGTCTCGCCGGCCAGCGCCTACACCTACTTTCCGTCGAAAAGCGCCCTGGTGGCCGCGGTCTACCTGCGTTTCCTATGCGACCTGCCGCTACACACCGACGTCAACGACGCGACCCGGACCCGTGTCAGCGCCACCCTGCGGGACATGGCCGTGGCGGTCGCCGACGAGCCCGAGTTGACCGTCGCCTGCGGAGCGGCGCTGATGGCCGACGACCCGGCGGTGACGCCCCTTCGCGAACAGATCGGCGAGGAGGTGTCCAGGCGGATCGCGGCGGCGTTGGGCCCCGGCTGGCCCCGCGCGGTGAAATCCACGCTGCAAATGACGTTCGCCGGAGCGCTCATGACGGCTCGCTTCGTCACGTATCAGGAGATCGCGGGGCAACTCGACCGGGCCGTCGAGCTCATCCTGGGAGAGCCCGCGGCCGGATAGGCGGCTGGATAGAGGGCTAGATAGAGGGCTAGATAGAGGGCTAGATAGAGGGCTAGATAGAGGGCTAGATAGAGGGCTAGATAGAGGGCTAAGCCGCGGTCAGCTTCCGGGACGCCCGTCCGGCCCGCAGGAAGCGCCCGAGCTTCCGATTGCCCAGCGCGAGAGAGGCGTTGCCCCCGCCGAAGCCCCCGCCGAACGCGAGCTGTCCCGACACCAGCACCGCGCTGACCGTGTCGTCGTTGCGGTTGACCATCCGCGACAGCCCGCCGTAGGACTGCACCGGGTGTTCGGCGTAGCTGTCGAGGGAATCGTCGAGCTTGTCCGGGTCGAGCACGACGATGTCGGCCCGGTCGCCTTCGCGCAGCGTGCCCGCATCGATCCCGTACCACAGCCCGAGTTCGCCGGTGAGCCGGTGCACGGCGCGCTCCATCGACAGGAACGGTCTGCCGTTCTTCTCGGCGTCGTGCGCGTGCCGCAGCAAGCGCAGGCCGGAGTTGTAGAAAGCCATGTTGCGCAGGTGTGCGCCGGCATCGGAGAAACCCATCTGCACGGCCGGGCTCTGCGCCAGCGTGCGGAGCAGTTCGGGCCGGTGATTGGAGATGGTGGTGCGCCAGCGCAGACTTTCGCCGTGCTCGACCACCAGGTCGAGGAAGGCGTCGACCGGGTGCAGCCCCCCGCGGTCGAGTCCCACCTGCCCGAAGGACTTCCCGATCACCGACCGGTCGGGGCAGGCCACGATCTCGGCGTCGAAGAAGTCGCGATGCCACACCCTGGGCCCGAATTTCTGCCCGTAGTCCCTGCGGAACCAGCGGCGATATTCCTCGTCGCGCATCAACTCGTTGCGCTCGACCTCGTCCTGCAGGTGCAGAGCCGCGGCACCGGAGCCGAACTCCTCGAAGACCACCAACGAGATTCCGTCGGCGTAGACCTCGAACGGCACCGGCAGATGCTGCCAGCGAAAGTCACCGCCCAGGGCGTTGACGAGCCTACCGAGCCGGTCCATGACGTGGATGACGGGCGGGATGGCCTTGATGTCCGCGGCCGAGAGCAGGCTGGTCTTCAACCGGGGACGACCGATTCCCAGCGACGTCACCAGTTGCGACAGCACCGACAGGGGATTCTTGATGTCGGGCCCGGACTGCAGGATCTTGTCGCGCCGCCGGAGAATGGCGTTCAGGCGGCGCAACTCGCGCGGGGTGGCATAGGTCGACGGCAGCGTGCGTGAGCGGCAGAGCTCCCCGTCGAGTTTGTCGAACAGCAGTTGCTGCGAGGACATCCCGACGAATCCTTCGTCGAGCGCCTCCTCGAGCATCGACTCCATCCGCGCCAATTCCGCCGGCGAGGGCCGCACGTCCTTGCGGGTCGCGCGGTCCAGCCCCATGGTCGCCGCCCTCATGTCGGAGTGACCGATGAAGGCGGCGACGTTGGGGCCCAGGTTCAGTTGCTCGAGCGCGGCCACATACTGGCCGGGATCGCTCCAGGTGCGCGCCCGGTCCAGGTGCTCGATCACGTAGCGCCGGGGGATCGCCTCCACGCGGCCGAAGATGTCGCCGGCGTCGACGTTGTTCAGGTACACCGTGGACAACGAGCACGAACCGAGCATCACCGTCGTCACACCGTGCCGCAGCGATTCGGAAAGCCCTGGCTCGCAGAGGGTTTCGATGTCGTAATGGGTGTGGATGTCGATCATGCCCGGAATCACCCACTGGCCCGTCGCATCGATGACGTCGGCGCCCGGCGCCTCGATCGGTGCGGCGGTGATCGTGGCGACGCGGCCGTCGCGCACACCGATGTTGCGCGGGGCCGACGGAGCGCCCGTTCCGTCGAACCAGCGGCCGTTGAGGATCACGGTGTCGTACTGCATTGTTCGGCCTCCCTGCCGGCGCCGGGCCGGATACCGTGCGGCACCGACTCGCGCCGGGCGTGCGCGTCGCTCGCGATTCCGCCTCCAGACGTGCGGTGATCATACACACGGTCTGCGATGTCTACCGAGACGGCTCGGGCTGCGCAGCACCGCCCGCCCTGCCGAGCGGGGCCGAACTCCGTGCTCGGACGCTATGATCCGCGTGTGGGGACGACCGGACGCCGGACGACCGTTCGCTGAGCATGCGCAGCCACGGTTGGGCGGGGAACACGCCCGCCTCCGACGAGGAGGCCATCGAGCGCATCCTGGATGCCGCCGACGCGATCATCGAGGAGCGCGGCTCGGCGATGCGCATCGCCGACGTGGCCCGCGTCCTCGGGGTGACACGGCAGACCGTCTACCGGTACTTCCCCGGCACGCAGGCGCTGCTGGTGGCATCGGCGATGCGCTCGGCCGACGGGTTCCTGGACCGCTCGGCGGCCCACCTGGCGGGTGTCACCGACCCGGTGGTGGCGGTGACGGAGGGGATCGCCTTCGCGGTCGAACAGCTGGCCTCCGACAAGCAGGTCGAATTCGTGCTCAATCAGCGCCACCGCGGCGGCCAGAAAGTGTCGATCGTGTCGGACACCGCCCTGGCTTTCGCCCGCTCCATGCTGCACCGCTTCGAAATCGATTGGGAGAGTGTCGGGTTCGACGAAGCAGCGTTGGACGAACTGAACGAGTTCTGCCTTAGGGTCCTGCATTCGTTTCTCGCCGACCCGGGACGGCCACCGCGCAGCGGCCCCGAACTGCGCCGCTACCTCACCCGCTGGATCGGGCCCGCGATCGCCTATCCGCAACTGGTCAGAGCGATGGACACCCTGCGCTTGCCGGAGCCGTCCCCCGGGCGTCGGCGCCCCCCGGCGGCGTCCTGACCCGATCGGCGAACCGGGACATGGCCATACACTTTCGCGACTGTGTTGCCCGGCGGGCCGCTTCGGACGGCCGGCGTCGACGGATGAAGGAGCAGACTTGGTGGGTCCGCAGTTGGCGCTGAACAGTGCACCGGTGTTCGGTGGCGCGATGCTCGCCATCGTGGCCGGGCAATTCCGTGGCCCCGACTACCGGGCCCTGATCAAGCAGGACATGGACCTGCTGGACCGCCTGCCGCCGGACGCCACCGCCAGGCGAGCGGAGTTGCAGCGCACGATCGACGCACGCATCGACGACCTGATCGACGGCTCCGACCGAAGTCGCGCGTTGCGTCAGGCCGCCCTGTCTTATCAAGGCAATTGGCGCGACATCGTGCTGCTGGCCTGTGTGGTGCTGTTCACCGTCATCTGGTGCGAGGTCAACCACAGCCGCAGCAACTGGCTCCCGATGTTCGTGCTGTTGATCCTGCTGTCGCTGGTGACTGCTGCCTACGCGCTGCGCGGCCTGCTGCGTGCCGTGAATTCGCTGACGCCCAAGCATCGCCGGGCGGGTTCATGACCCGGTGACGATCATCTCGTGCAGGTCCGGTATCGACCACGGCCCGGCCTCGTGGTGATCGCGGTAGCCCAGCACCCGCGGCGTCGGACGATCGAACCTGCCGACGAATCCTCCTGCGGCGACGAATATCTGACCGGTCACCTCGCGCGCCAGGTCGCTCGCGAGGTAGGCGTAGAGCGGGGCGACGAACTCGGCGGGGGCGCTGTCCAGCGATGCCCGCATTTTCACCTCGTCGAGCAGCCCCCGACGATGCAGGTCCGCGATGTGTTGTTCGTACTCGGCCCCGGTGGACAACCGGGTCCGCGCACCGGGGCACACCACGTTGGCCCGCACGCCATAGGCTTTGAGCTCGGCGGCGACGGCCATCGTCAGTGCGTTGACGGCGCCCTTGCCGGCGGGGTACCCGGTGCCGCCGTAATCGCCGAGAAACGCCACCGAGCTGGTGTTGACGATCGAACCGCGCCCCTGGGGGGCCATGACGCGGGCGGCGGCCCGGCAGGTGTGGAACGCCGTGCCGAGGTGCGCACCGATCAGGTGGTCGAACTGCGCCGGCGAGATGTTCAGGATCGATGACCCCGGGGGCTCGGCAACCCCGGCGCAGTTGACCAGGACATCCAGCCTGCCGAACGCGCCGATGCATTGATCGACGACAGCACCGGCGATCCGCTCGTCGTCGACGGCGCCGACGACCGCGGTCGCCCGTCCGCCCGAAGATCTCAGCGCTGCGACGGTCTCGTCCACGGCGGCCGCGTCACGCCCGTTGACGACCACGCCGGCACCGAGAGAGCACAGCAGTTCGGCAACCGCGCGTCCGATCCCCCGGCTGCCGCCGGACACTACCGCACCCCGACCGGCCAGCAAATCCTCGCTCATCGCGCCGGACCTTCCCAGCGCCGCATTACCTGCCGGAAGGCTTCGCCCGGCAGGACCTTCCGAGTGGGCTCGCAAAACGATGGTCGGGCGCGCGTGTTCGACATCACCGGAACCGTACCGCGCCGGTGCGCCGACGTGCCCCAACCGGGCCGAGCGGGACGCCTGCACCCGGCGAGGTTTCCGCCAGGTGAACAGCACATGAACCAACGGGTGTACCACGAACCGCCGCGGGCAAAGCGGTGATGGCGTCGGACCCCTGGCCCTCCGCGGCCCAATACGACGAGCCACCAAGGGATTCCCCGCGTTGCGCCACGCCCGCCGCCGGGCGTGCGATCGTTTGTGGCTAAGGGCCGGATCGCACGCGAACGGCGGTAGAACCCTTCTCGCAAGCCAGATTTCGCGTACCCGTCGCGGGTTGGAGCGATGTCGCGTATAGTCGCCAGTGAGTCCGTTCTGGACAGGTCGCCGTTTAGCTCAAAGCGGCCAGTCAGCCGCTCGGCTGCTGGGTTTCCGTGGCATACGTCGATAAGTCAACTGCCACCGCCCCCGTTAGCACCGTGCGCGCTGCGGCCAATATCCACACGGATACGGGTGCCGCGGGAGGCGCCTCGGGCATCCACATGCCTTGCCGTCCCGCTGCACACGACGCAGAGGAAGAGCAACGATGCAAACTGTTCCGTGCACGTGTCGAGTCCGACGGTGGGGGTTCTCCAGCCGATGACCGACGTCCTGGCCCCGCCCCGCCCCTCTAGCTCGACCACATCACAACCGGACGACTCTTATGACGACGTCATCGAGATGTTCGTCGCGCTGCGCCAGATGCCAGCCGAATCGCACGAGTACCAACACCAACGCGAACGCATCGTGGCCCGCTGCCTGCCGCTGGCCGACCACGTGGCCAGCCACTTCGGACGTCGCGGCGAAGGTCTCGACGACTTGACGCAGGTCGCACGCCTGGGCCTGATGAACGCCATCAACCGTTTCGACCCCGAAAAAGGGCCCAGCTTCATCGGGTTTGCGGTCCCCACCATGATGGGTGAGGTCCGTCGCTATTTCCGCGACTACAGCTGGGGCATGCGTGTCCCTCGGCGGTTGCGCGAGCTGCACGTCCAAATCAGCAGAACTACAGGAGATTTGGCGCAGAAGCTGGGTCGGGCGCCCACAGCCGGCGAGCTCGCGCAGGTTCTGGAAGTCCCCCATGAGGAGATCGTCGAGTGCCTCGTCGCGGGTGACGCCTATCGGCTCGAGTCCCTGGACGCGCCCATCGGCGCCGACGGTTCGGGCAAGCCCCGGCTGGTGGCCGACGCGGTCGGTGGCGTCGATCCTCAGATCGACCACATCACCAACAGGGAAGCGGTCCGCGCCCTCGTCAGCGCGCTACCCCGCCGCGAACGCGAGGTCCTGCACATGCGGTTCTTCGAATCGATGACCCAGAGCCAGATCGCCGAACGGATAGGCGTCTCGCAGATGCAGGTGTCGCGCATCCTCGCCAACACGCTGCGCTGCCTCCGCGACCAGTTGGAGTAGCACGCCGCTGCCACACCGCCCCTTTCCGGTACGCCCGATTTGCCGGCGATGTACTGTCCGATTCGGCATTCGAGTCGGCTTGCCTCGCCTGAGGCGGCCCGGGACGGAGCCGGGAAGGGGCGCGTGCGGTGAGGTTTTCTCCGGCGGTTCTGGCGGGCGTGGCCGCGGCGACGGCGCTGACGGTCGCGCTGAACGCCTGTGGCAGCCATTCGACGTCGTCGAACCCGAAACCAGGGTCTGCCACCTCGGCCCCGGGCACCAGTGGTCCGGCACCGGCCTCGACGGCCGCGGCACAGCCGGGCCACTACTCCGGCCTGCTGATCCAGGCGACGGACATCAACGCCCCCGTGACCTTCACCGGCGGCCCCCCGACGGACAACCCGAACGGCAAACCGGGCGTGGCCGTGACATTCCGCGATGAAGACGGCAGTCACCAGATCAAGGACACCATCCAGGTGTACCCCGATCCCGCCGCCGCAACGGCCGCGCTGAACGCGGCAAAAGGCGCGCAGGGCGACGTCGTGAAGAACCCGACGTCACGCCCGGCCAACATCGGCACGGGCGGAACGACACTGTCCGGCGATTCCCCGGACGGCAACAAGGGCGTGACGGTCCTGCTGTTCACCGAGGGCAGGGCCCTAGTCACGCTGCAGTTCGACGGCCCGCCCGGCTCACTGGTGCCCCAAGACTTCATGACCGAGGTCGGCCAGAAGCAGGACGCGGCCGTCAAGAAGGGGCTCGGCGGCTGAGCCTCGGACCGGTGGACCGACCGTGTCCGCCCGCACTTTGACGCGTGCCGGCGCTATCGTCGTGGGCGCCACCGGCGGCCGCAACCGGTGCCACGCAGCCCTGACCTGCCGAGGAGTTCGATGAACGTCGTCAATGGCCTGCCCGGTCATGCCCTGCTGCTGCACTTCGTCGTAGGGCTGGTGCCGCTGACCGCGCTGCTGGAGATCGTGTGCGGACTGTGGCCGGCCGCCCGGCGCGGCCAGCTGATGTGGCTGACGCTGATCTCGGCCGCCGTGACCATGGTGTTGACGCCGATCACCGCGAACGCCGGCCTGTGGCTCTACAGCCTGCGGGCCAGCCCGAGCCCCATCCTGCGCGAACACGCCGCGCTCGGCAGCACGATGGTCTATTTCGCCGCCGCTCTGCTGGCGGTCGCCGTCGGACTCGTCGTGCTGCGCGTGACCGAACACAGGTCACCCAAGCCGTCGGTCGCCATGTCCGTCATCACCGGGATAGTCGTTCTCGCCGTCGGAATCTCATCGATGATCCAGATCTACCGAGTCGGTGACGCCGGCGCTCGGTCCGTGTGGGGTAGCGAGATAGCACGCCTGGAGAAGGCACACAAGCCATAGTCTCCGGCCGCGAATAACCCTCTACGCCACTGGCCGATGTCGACGTGGCCGCAAAGTTCCCCGCGGGATGAGCATTGTGTCGTACCGTTCCCCCAGGCTCCATGGGGGCCGCGAAGGATCGCTCGGGGGCGGCTGCGGGGGCATTTCCGGACGGGAGTCAACACGATGAGAGTGCGTGTCAGAGTCACCGCAGCGTGTGCCGCGCTGCTCACGGCGGCGGGATGCGGCGGCGACCCGGTCGGTGCCAAAGAGGCCGGCGCTTCGTCGGCGGAGGCATCGCAGGTGGCCAAGCCGGCCTCCGCGTCGGGGAAGGTGACGATTCGTTACGAGGACGCGGAAACGCCGGAGGCGTTGCACGGCCGCCAGATCATGCAGGACGCAAAGGTCCTCGAAGACCTCGCCCAGCACATCGAGGACGACCTGCTGCTGCCGTCCAACCTGGGGCTCGCGGGCAAGCAGTGCAACACGGACAACGATTTCTACGACCCCGCCGCCAACGAGATTCAACTCTGCTACGAGGCACGGGATCACGCGGAACGGCTCTTCGCCGGGAACGGCAGCCCGGATCCGGTGACCCCCGCCGTCGACGAAGCGGTCTCGGCGGCCTACCACGAGCTCGGTCACGCCACGCTCGCCATGTACGAACTGGCGTTCACGGGACGCGAGGAGGACGTGGCCGACCAACTTTCGGCGTTCATGCTTCTCACCCCCGGCGCCGACGGACAGCCCTATCCCAACGGTGTCCGCATCGCGACCGACACCGCCCAGGAGTGGAAGCTGAGCGCAAAGGAGTCCGGCGACGCGAACGAACTGCCGTTCTGGGACGGACACTCGATGGACATCACGCGGATGTACAACTGGGAGTGCTGGATCTATGGTTCGGACCCGGCGGCCAACGCCGGCATCGTCACGTCGGGCGACCTTCCCGAAGACCGGGCGGGCAACTGCGAGGAAGAGTTTCGCAACATGTCCAGGGGATGGCAGCAGCTGCTGGGTGCGCACTTGCGCAAGCCGAGCTGAGAAGCCGACCTCGGCCTGCCGGAGGACTCAGCCGGCTGCCCCCACGCACGCTGCGACGCGGGCCCACGAGTTGTTGGCGTATCCGCCCGGATTCCACAGCGAATCCGCCGATTCCGACTGCAGGGCGCCGGTGTCATCCCAGGCGCGGGCGATGATCCGCAACGGGCCCGGCCCGACGGTCACGGTCAGTGACCAGGGCTGCCATGACCATTCGCCGGGGGCGGGATGTAGGCGGGCCTGCTGCCAGCTGAGCCCGTCGTCCAGGGATACTTCGACCCGCGCCACGCCGCGACCGTCGCCCGCGATCCCGTAGCCACGAATGGTCAGCTCGCCCGGCGACACCCGGTCGCCGTCGGTGGGGTGGAGGATGTCGCAGTTGAGCGGCAGCGCCGACAGCGCGATGCCCTCGCCCGGGGCCGCCGACTCCGGGTCGGCGTCTGCCGGCAGGACGCGGTAATCGTGGGCCTGGAAGTAACCGTCCGACGGGCCGGGCTGCACCGTGATCGCGGTCACCCATTTGACGCTGCGGGCGCCGATGTATCCGGGCACGACCACCCGTACCGGGCCGCCGTGGGCGCGGGGAAGCGGTTCTCCGTTCATCTGCCACGCAAGCAGCACTTCCCGTGACATGGCCTTGCTCAGCGGTATCGAGCTCCCGTAGGCCTGGACGGGCCGGGCCCGCTCCGCGACGTCCAGAGCCCGGAACGCGACATGCAACCCGTCCTCGGAGCGCACCCCGGCGGCCGCGAGGACGTCAGCCAGGCGGGCACCGCCCCACTCCGCCGTCGAGATCGCCCCGTGGGACCACGGCTCCTCCCCCGGAATCGGTCGCACCCGCAGCAGATCCTCACGGCGATTCCCGGCACACGCCAGAGTCGCCACCACGCGGTGCCGGTCGAAACCGGCGCTCAGCTGGTCATAGGTCAGGGTGAGCGGCGTGGCCACCCGGCCCTCGACCGTGAGGCGCCACTGTTCGGGTGCGATGTCGGGAAACGAGCCGTGATTGCGCGCATAGAAAGCGTCGATCGGGGTGATGTCGCTTTCCGCCAACACCGCGGCGGGCGGCTCGGCGTTGTACGGGCTCTGCTTCCGCACGATCATGTCGTCGCGTTTGATCCCCAGCACTGCGGTCGGTGTCATGAGGAGTGGTTACCCAGTCGGACGGGCACGACTCACGATTCCTCACCGGGCGGCCGAAGCCTGCTCGCGCAGCGGGCGGATCCCCCGGCGAGCCCGGCCGGGGTCACGCGGTGGGGGTCAGCAGAAACAGGCGGAATTGCCTTCCGCCCGCCAAGGATTCGGCGATCCGGTAGTTGGGCCACTGCCGCAGCACGGTGGCCCACGCCGTCTCGCGTTCCGCACCGGTGAGGAACCGGACCTCGGCGGTGAACACCTGGCGGCCCCGGCGCACGCTGACGCGTTGTGCCGACTTGAGATTCGCCGACCACGATGGGTGACGCCGGCGGCCCCAGTTCGACCCGACCACGATCAGCCCCTCCCCGGCGGGGGCGGACAGAACCGTCGCGGTCCGGGCGAGACCGGTCTTGCGGCCCGAGACGGTGATCCGAACACCGGGCAGCCCGACGAGTTCGAGCACGCCGACCCGCCCGACGCTGAGGAACCGCAGCACCGACTCGAGAGCTTCGATCAGCGGACTTCCGGCCAACACCAGCCAGCGGTATGCGGTCGGGTTCCGCGCCAGCCGCTGCAGCGGATTCATACGGACACTGTATTCCGGGTTGCTCCCCGCCGGGTGTCGGGCCGATGAAATGACCTCGGCTACCGGGCTTTTCGTCCAGTTCTCGGGCCGTGGCGGCGGGTTACCGGTGGGGCCGCCACCGAACTAAATAAATTGCTTGATTTAATGTTGCTGGCGGTGTTCACTGAGGCGATGACCGCCGAGCGGATGGTTCGATCCGGCAGGTCGACGGGCACGCGGGAGGCGATCTTGTCGGCCGCCGAGGTGCTCTTCGCCGAGCGTGGCATGTACGCGGTGTCAAACCGGCAGATCAGCGAGGCCGCGGGCCAGGGCAACAACGCGGCCGCGTGCTATCACTTCGGTACCCGAACCGACCTGCTGCGGGCGATCGAGCGCAAGCACCGCGAGCCGATCGAGCAGTTGCGCGCCCGGATGCTGACCGATATCGGCGATTCGGCCGAACTGCGGGACTGGGTCAGGGCACTGGTGCGCCCGCTCACCGATCACCTGGCGGCGCTGGGCGTTCCCAGCTGGTATGCGCGGTTCGCCGCCCAGGCGATGGCCGACCCGACGTGCCGCCACGTCGTCACCAAGGACGCTCTCACCTCGCCGGGGCTGGTGCGCACCATCGAGGGCATCAACCGCTGCCTGCCCGACCTGCCCAGACGGGTGCGCTCGGAACGCATCGTGATGGTGCGCAACCTGCTGGTGCACACCTGCGCCGAGCACGAAGGCGCGCTGGCCGAGCACGGGGCGGGATCGCGTTCGGCGTGGCCGGTCGCCGGCGAAGGACTGATCGACGCGATCGTCGGCCTGTGGCGCGCGCCGGTGCACGTGAGCGCGGCGGGCGGCTAGGTGTCGCCGGAACGGACACGACCACAACCGAGGAGCAGCATGACCGACGTCTCGACCGGCACCGCCACCGACATTCCCGAGTTCCCGATGACGCGCGCACCGGGCTGTCCCTTCGCCCCGCCGCCGGAGTCGTTGGCGCTCAACGCGAACCGGCAACTCAGCCGCGTCCGGATCTGGGACGGCAGCACGCCCTGGCTGATCCACGGCTACGACGCGATCCGCGCGTTGTTCACCGACTCCCGCGCCAGCGTCGACGACCGGCTGCCCGGCTACCCGCACTGGAACGAGGGGATGCTTGCCACGGTGCACACCCGGCCGCGTTCGGTGTTCACCTCCGACGGCGAGGAGCACACCCGCTTCCGTCGGATGCTGTCCAAGCCGTTCACCTTCAAGCGGGTCGAGGCACTGCGCCCGGCGGTTCAGCAGATCACCGACGACCACATCGACGCCCTGCTGGCCGGCCCGAACCCGGGCGACATCGTCAGCACGGTGGCGCTGCCCATCCCGTCGCTGGTCATCAGCCAGCTGCTGGGTGTGCCGTACGAGGATGCGGACTTCTTCCAGGCGCAGGCCCAGCGGGGCATGGGTCGGTACGCCACCGCGGAGGACACCGCGCAGGGCGCCGCCTCGCTGGCGAAGTACATCGCCAACCTGGTGCGGACCAAGATGCACGATCGCTCCGAGGACCTGGTGTCCGACCTCGCCGAGCGGGTGAGCGCCGAGGAGCTCAGCGTGCGCGAGGCCGCGCAACTGGCCACCGGGGTGCTGATCGCCGGCCACGAGACGACGGCGAACATGCTCAGCCTGAGCGTCGCGGCCCTGCTCGATCACCCCGAGCAGCTGGCGCTGATGCGCGACACCGCCGACCCCAAGGTGATCGCCGTGGCCGTCGAGGAGCTGATGCGCTATCTCAGCATCATCCAGACCGGCCAGCGCCGCATCGCCGTCGAGGACATCGAGATCGGCGGCGAGACGATCCGGGCGGGCGAGGGCATCATTCTGGACGTGGCGCCGGCGAACTGGGATGCGCGTCAGTTCCCGGCCCCGGACCGGCTGGACCTTACCCGCGACGACGGCCCGCATGTCGGCTTCGGCTACGGCCGCCACCAGTGCGTCGGTCAGCAGCTGGCCCGGATGGAACTGCAGATCGTGCTGCCAACCCTGCTGCGCCGCATCCCGACGCTGCGGCTGGCGGTGCCGCTCGACGAGCTGCCGTTCAAGCACGACGCCCTGGCCTACGGCGTCTACGAGCTCCCCGTGACGTGGTGAGAGTTTGGCTGCCGTGAAGCCGGGTCTCGCCCTGCAGGTGCCGGATCTGTCCGGCCGCCTCGCCGTCGTGACCGGCGCCAACAGCGGCCTGGGTTTCGGGCTGGCGAAACGCCTGGCGGCCGCGGGGGCCGAGGTGGTCATGGCCGTCCGCAGCAGGGCCAACGGCGACAACGCGGTCGCCGCGATCCGCCGCGAACTGCCGCAAGCCAAGCTGGCCGTCAAGCAGCTGGACCTGGCGTCGCTGCGCAGCGTGGCGGCGCTCGCGGACGAACTGGTCGCCGAGGGCCGCCCGGTCGACGTCCTGATCAACAATGCCGGCGTCATGACACCACCGCAGCGTCAGACGACCTCCGACGGCTTCGAATTGCAGTTCGGCACCAACCATCTGGGGCACTTCGCGTTGACGGGCAGGCTGCTGCCCGTGCTGCGCGCCGCCGGGTCGGCGCGCGTGGTGACCGTCGGCAGCCTCGCCGCGACACAGCGCAGGCTGGATTTTGACGACGCCAATGCCCAATCGGGCTACCGGCCCATGCGCTCCTACGGGATGGCCAAGCTTGCGCAACTGATGTTCGCCGTCGAGTTGGACCGGCGCAGCAGCGAACGCGGCTGGGGCGTGATGTCCAACGCCGCGCACCCCGGGCTGAGCAAGACCAACCTGCTCAGCGGCGCGTCCTACGGACGTGAGAAACCCACGCTGCAGGCGCGACTGACGCGCCTGACGTGGCGCCTGCTGCCTTTCATGTGGCTCGACGTCGACGAGGGCCTCAAACCGTCGCTCTACGCCGCTGTTTCGCCGGACGCCCGCGGGGCCGAGTACTACGGTCCGCGGGGGTTCTACGAAACGGCCTGCGGCGGAGTCACCTTCGCCGCGGTCCCCCGCCTGGCACGCAGCGAGCCGGACGTGGCGAAACTGTGGCGGCTTTCCGAACAACTCACCGGTGTCACGTACCCGGACTGACCGCAGGAAGTGATGCACATGTCGACTCGAACCCGAACGCCCTACCCGGAGGGCGTGATCGGCGCACCCAAGCACCGGCGCGGTCACGCCGCGGGTTCGGACACCGGCCTGCCGCCCGGGACCGAGGTGTTCTCGGCCGACAACCACGTCTCGGTGGCCGACGACATCTTCTACGAGCATTTTCCCGACGACTTGAAGGACCAGGCGCCGCGCATCTGGTACGAGGACGGCGCCTACCTGCTGGGCCGCCCCGGCGAGTCGATGGTGGTCGGCGACTTCAGCGCGGTGCTCATGCAGTACGACGGCCTGGCCGGCGCGGCCACGAACAACGTCGACGCCCGCATCCGCGACCTCGCCGAGGACGGGGTCGACAAGGAATTGGTCTTCCCCAACGCGGTCCTGGCGTTGTTCCACTATCCGGACAAGGCGCTGCGTGAGCGGATCTTCTGCATCTACAACGAACACATCGCCGGCCTGCAGGAGCGCTCGCGGCCACTGCTACGGCGTCGGGCTGATCAACTGGTGGGATCCCCGCGGCGCCCGGCGCACCCTGGAGCAACTGAAGTCCTTGGGAATCAGGACATTCCTGATGCCGTTGAACCCCGGCAACGACGACAACGGGCGCATCATCGATTTCTCGAGCCCCGAGATGAGGGCGGTGTGGGAGGAGATCGAGGCCTCCGGCCTCCCGCTCACCCACCACATCGGGGAAAGCCAGCCGAAATCCCCGAGCGCGGTCAACAGCGTGGCGGTCGCCATGATGGTCAACATCGACTCGTTCCGGGAAATGTTCTCCAAGTACATCTTCGGCGGCATCCTCGACCGGCACCCGCGCCTGCGGATCGGCTGGTTCGAGGGCGGAATCGCCTGGGTGCCACCGGCGTTGCAGGACGCCGAGCACGTCCTGGCGTCGTATCGACACATGCTCGCATACCAGCCCCGCCACGACGTCCGGCACTACTGGGAGACCCACATGTGCGCGTCATGGTCGACGCCCTCGGCCTCGGCCAGATCGACCAGATCGGTATCGACAAGGTGATGTGGTCCTCCGACTATCCGCACAACGAGAGCACATTCGGGTATTCGGAGCGGTCGCTGGCCGCGGTGGTCGACGCCGTCGGCGCCGAGGATGCCGCCCGTGTCGTCGGCGGCAACGTCCGAGAATTCCTGGGGATTCAGTCATGACCGGCCTACTCACCGCCCGGGGCGCACGCCTGGACATCCCCGACGAACCGGACTTCGCGCGCATGCGCCGCGAGGTCGGCGCACGGCTGCGCGCGGCGATGGCCGACCACGGCGTCGACGCGCTGATCCTGTCGATGAACGGCTATGTCACCTATGCGACGGGTGTCAGCTGGCCGCTGCTGGACGCCGGCCTTTCGCACGTAGAGCGGCCGGTGGCGGTCGTGCTCGCCGACGACGAGCACCCCCACCTCTTCCTGCCGTTCCGCGGCGGCGCGTCGTCCCCACCGCCGGTGCCCGACGACCATGTGCACGGGCCGGTATATCTCGAATTCGACCATGGCGTAGAGCGATTCGCCGGTGAGTTGGCCGCGTTGCTGCCGTCCGGGGCCAACGTGGCCGTCGACGAATTGACGGGCGCGATGCGACGGTCGGGCCCCGGGCTGTTCCCCGGTGGCGAACCCTCCGACGCTGCGATCGTGCTCGGCGCGGCCCAACTGGTCAAGACGCCCGACGAGCTTTCCTGCCTGCGCCGGGCCTGCCGCATCACCGAGGAGGCGATGGCGGAGGTGCAGAAGGCGCTGGCACCCGGTGTCCGGCAGACCGACCTGTCGGCCGTTCTCGTGCGCCGCGCCTTCGAGCTCGGCGCCACCACCAACATGCTCGACGCCATCTGGCAGGTGATGCCTGCGTCCCGGGAAACCGGGGTTTGGACGACGCACGGCGACCTCGCGTTGCCGCTGCTGCCCACCGCCCGCGAACTGGCCGCCGGCGACGTGTTGTGGACCGACATCAGCATCGGCTACGCCGGGTACTGTTCGGATTTCGGGCGCACCTGGCTGGTCGGCAAGGACCCCACGCCGCGGCAGCAGGACCAGTTCCGGCAATGGCGCGCCATCCTGGACGCCGTGCTCGCGGTGACCAGGGCGGGCGCCACGTCGGGCGATCTGGCGCGCGCGGCGATCGCGGCAAACGGCGGGCGCAAGCCGTGGCTGCCGCACTTCTACCTGGGCCACGGGATCGGCACGTACCCGGCGGAAGCGCCGATGATCGGGACGGATCTCGGCGAGGACTTCGACGACAACTTCGTATTCCCGCCGGGCATGGTGCTGGTGCTGGAACCGGTGGTCTGGGAAGACGGCACCGGCGGCTATCGCAGTGAGGAGATCATCGTGATCACCGAGGACGGCTACACGCCGATCACCGACTACCCCTATTCGCCTTATGGCGACTGAAGTTCTGCCCGACGAGCGGGCATTGCGGCTGGCCCGTCGCGAGCGCGCCCTGGCCCAGATGGACGCCCACGACCTCGACATCCTGGTGCTCGGCCGGCAGGCCAACATCCGTTACGTCACCGGCACCCCGCAGCTGTGGATAGCCGGGACGCGCCCGTTCGGGCCGATGTGCGTGATGATGCGCACATCCGGCGAGATCTACCTCAACAGCACCGACGACGAAGGGGTTCCGGAGGAGATCGGCCGCGACCACCTTTACGGGCTGGCATGGAATCCGATGACGCTCATCGACGTGCTGAAGAAGATCGACGGCGCCGAAACCGCGCGAAGGGTCGGAACGGACGCGATCACACCGACTTTCGCGGCCCTGTTGCCCGAGGCGTTCCCCAACGCCGCAGTCGTCGACGGCGAGCCCACCATGCGTGCGGCGCGCCGCATCAAGACGGCCGAGGAGGTTGCGGCGATGGGCACGGCGCTCCGCGTCGCCGAGCAGGGACTGGCCGCCGGCCTAGCCGCACTGCGACCGGGGCGGTCCGAACGGAGCCTGGCCGCGACCGTTTTGGAGGCCATGGCCGCGGGCGGGGTGAGCACGCCGGCCACCCAGGACACCGCCTGGGCGACCTCGCGGGAACACCCGTGGCGGCGGGCCGACGGCCCGGTTCGTGAAGGTGACCTTGTCGCTTTCGCCGCCGGTGCCCTGGCGGACGGGTATGTGGCCGAGCTGGGCCGGACCCGGCCCGCGGGTGACGCGATGGACAGTTGTGCTCGCGAGCTGTTCGGGCGCTCGGATGCGTTGTACGACAGGATGCTTGCCGCCTGCCGGCCGGGCGCGCGTGCCGATGGGCTGCTCGCGGCGTATGAGGACGCAGGCGAGCCGCTGCCGCCGATGCCGGTTGCGCACGGGCTCGGACTGGGGTTCGATCCGCCGGTGGTCTCCGAAGAACTCTGCGCCGCAGGTGAACACGATCGACTGGACGCCGGAATGGTGCTGGCCCTCACCGGCTACGTGTGGCAGCAGGGCGTCGGGGCGGTCTTTCGCCGCGACACCGTGCACATCACCGACGGGGGCGCCGAGGTGCTGATCGACTTCTCGGCGTGAAAAAACTTGTGTCACTTTGGTTTCTGTGGTCACATTCCGGGGTTTGTTGTCGGTGGGTGCGCATAGTTTGACGGTGTGAGTGTTGATCGGGAGGAGCTGGGTGCGGCGTTCGACGCCCTGGATGCCGACCTGGACACGCTGCTGAGGTTCGACTGCGAGGCGTTGACCACCCCGGAGTTGCTGGCCTGGCTGGGGCGGGTGGAAAAGGTGCGCCGGCGCCTGCCCGCCCTCGAGCATGCGGTGATCAACACCCTGGCCCATCAGGCCAGCGCGGAAGAGTTGGGCGGCAAGCTCTCCCACGCCATCGCCGAGGCCACCTCGATCTCGCGCCCCCAGGCCGCCCGCCGGGTCCGCGAGGCCGCCGACCTAGGGCGTGTCTCCCAATTGGTTGTTTCCGACGCGGGAATGGATTACGGCGCAGGCCAATAGGACACCGCCGAGGTAGGTCAGGGCGTATTTGTCGTAGCGGGTCGCGATACCGCGCCATTGCTTGAGCCGGTTGTAGCCTCGTTCGACGGTGTTGCGCAGACCGTAGAGCTCGGCGTCGAACGCCGGTGGGCGACCCCCGGCCGATCCCTTGGCCTTGCGCCGGGCGATCTGGTCTTTGCGTTCGGGAATCGTGTGCTTGATTCTTCGGGAACGTAATTCGGTGCGCGTGCTCGGGTGTGAATACGCCTTGTCGGCGAGCAATCGGAAGTCGCCACCGGTCACACCGTGCTCAGCGCAGGCGTGGTCGTAGTCGTCGAGCAAAGGCAGCAACTGCGGATTGTCGCCGGCCTGGCCAGCGGTCAACCGGACCGCGACAACAGCTTCGCGCTGATCGGTCAGGGTGTGGATCTTGGTGGTCAGCCCGCCTCGCGAACGCCCAATTGCATGGTCGTCGGGTTCATCGGCGGATTTCTTGTAATTCGACAGGGCCCCCTTTTGCCAGCGTGTCCGACCGGGCACCCGCCGAATGTTGATGCGCCCGTACGTTCGTCGAATCCACCGACAACAGCTTCTCGATATCGCCGGCCATCTCGGCGTCGAACCCGAAGGCGTGCGCCACCTGAGCAAACATCACGTCATAGGTGCCATCCAGCGACCATCGGTGATGACGCTTCCACACCGTTTTCCATGGCCCGAAATCAGCGGGCAGGTCCCGCCACGGGCATCCCGTGCGAAACCGCCAGGCAATCCCCTCCAAAATCAACCGGTGATCACCAAACCTCCGGCCCCGCTTGCCCTCATGCGAAGGCATCAACGGCTCAACCACCGCCCAGAACTCGTCAGAAATCACACCAATCCGCGTCACCAGCCAATCCTGGCTGGTCAACAGTCGAAAAATTGGGAGACACGCCCTAGGCGAGCGACACGGGCTGACCGGCCAACCCCTGCCCCCGGTGTTGGCCGAGACCGCGTTGCGTCAGCGCCAGGGCACGCTCGGACCCGAGCACGTCGCGGTGATCCGCCGCTTCTGCCATCAGCTGCCCGGCTGGGTCGACCAGCCCACCCGCGAACGCGCCGAAGCCGACCTGGCCCGCCACGGCACCCGAATCCGCCCCGAACAACTCAGCGGGCTCGCCGAGCAACTCGACAACGCCCTCAACCCCGACGGCAACTACACCGACGAGGACCGGGCCCGGCGGCGCGGGCTGATCCTGGGCGCCCAGGGCCCCGACAAGATGTCACACCTGAGCGGCTGGATCACCCCCGAACTGCGCGCCACGATCGAAGCCCTGTGGGCCAAACTGGCCGCCCCGGGCATGTGCAACCCCCTCGACGAGCACCCCTGCATCGACGGCACCCCCACCCAGGACGCCATCGACAAAGATGCCCGCGGGCCCGCCCAACGCCAGCACGACGGCCTGCTCGCCGCACTCCGCGCGATCCTGGCCTCCGGGAAGCTGGGCCAACACAACGGGCTTCCGGCCGCCATCATCGCCACCACCACCCTGGCCGAACTCGAAGCCGCCGCCGGATGCGCCCTGACCGGCGGGGGCACCATCTTGCCCATGAGCGATGTCATCCGCCTGGCCCGCCACGCCCATCACTACCTGGCGATCTTCGACAAAGGCAAAACCCTGGCCCTCTACCACACCAAACGCCTGGCCTCCCCCGCGCAAAGAATCGTGCTCTACGCCAAAGACCGCGGCTGCTCAGCCCCCGGCTGCACCGTGGGCGGCTACTACAGCGAAGTCCACCACGTCACCGACTGGGCCACCTGTCGATGCACCGACATCGACGACCTCACCTTCGCCTGCGGCCCCCACCACCGCCTCCTACAACCCCGCGGCTGGACCACCCGCAAAAACACCAACGGCGACACCGAATGGATCCCACCCCCACACCTCGACCGCGGCCAACCCCGAAAAAACACCTACTGGCACCCCGAAAAACTCCTCCGTCCAGACGAAGACGAAGACGATGGACGAGGGCTGGCGCCCCAAGCGGACATACCCGATAGTTAGCGGATGACAGTCCAGGCCGGATGCCTTGAGTTCACCGATCTCGAAGATCCCGTCATGGAGCATCCCGGGTTTGATGCACACCTCGTTTTGTGTGACCGGGTGTCCGATCTGACGGTGAGCGAAGTACCTAAATTTAAATGCACCAACGCGGTCAGCTACCCCATGATCCATTTTCCTGGGACCCGAGTCCCGCCGCCTTTAACGCGCACGGGCCTGCAGGTGCTGTCAAGCGCAGTTTGCTTGACGGCACCGAGGGCCGGAGCATGCTTGGCGGATGGGAGGGATCGACGAAACCCATTGAGGCACAAGCGCCCTGATCACCTTGGCAAGAGGCGTGTGTAGTACTCGGCCTCAGCTTCTGCGGGTGGGCGCCGGCCAAGGCGGTGCATGAGCCTGCGCTCGTGTACCAGCTCACCCACGCCGAGGTGATGTTCTCCAGGTCGCCCAGGGTGTCGATAGGCCCGCTGCGTAACGGCGAACCCTCGCGCATGCACTCGGTTTGTATAGCCCGATTGTGGTTTCGGCCAATCCGTTGTCCAGAACGTCCCCGACGGTCCCGATCGACAACTTGAGCCCGGCCAACATCAGCGAATCACCGAAATGTATTGCAGTATAGTGACGTCCGGCATCGCTGCGATGGATCGTATCATCGAATGGATGGCCTTGGCGGGCGCGGAAAGCCGTGGCGTGACGTAGCGCGCGTTCAACGAAGCCGGTGTCTTTTCGCAGCGAGCACTCCCAGCCCGGAATCAACCCGGCATAGGCGTCGATCACGAACGCGGTGTAGCCGAACCCGCCGGTCATCGCCACGTAGGTGAAGTCTGCCAGTTCCAGCAAGTTCCGCGCGGCCACCCGCCACCGCCGCCCGACCAGGTCCGGCGCCGGGTTTGCGGTCGAGTCGGGCTCGGTGGTGCGCGGCGGGCGCCGAGCCCGGGTCACCCCGCACCAGCCGTTGCGCCGCATGATCTTTTCCACCGTGCAGCGAGCCACCGGAATGCCTTGACGCTGCAGGTGCGCCCACATCTTCAAACTGCCGTACAGCGATTCTGGCGGGCGCTTGCCCTCGGTGCCGGGTTCAAAGTAGCCGGCCAGGATCTCGGTGATCGTGGTGTCCCACAGGGCCCGTTTCGACGGTGCGGCCAAGCGCTGCGCCCAATAGGTGCGTGGGGCGGTCTGCACGCCGTGTATGGCCAGCGCGCGGCAGATCGGTGCGACCCCGTTGGCGACTTTATGCTCGTCGATGAACCCACAGATCAGCGGTGTCGCGGGTCGCACTCCCGCGTGAAGAAATGTGTCGCGGCTTTAAGTATGTCGACCGTTTGCTCAAGCTCGCGGTTCTTGCGGCGCAGCTCACGCAGCTCCCGCTTCTCTTCACTTGATACCCCCGCCGCCTCACCGGCGTCGACCTCGGCCTGCCGCAACCACTTGCGCAGCGTCTCCGCGCTCATCCCCAGTCGGCCCGAGATCGCGCGCATCGCCGCCCACTCCGAGTCATAGTCATCGCGGTGCTCGCAAACCACTCGCACCGCCTGGCCTCGGTGTTCTCGTCGTACCTGATCGCCATCGCGCCATCCTTCCCTCAAAGGACGGTGTGAGGTGTTTCTGACTTTGCGATAGACATTCGCGTTTGATCAGACAACATCGTCGGGATCCTGTATGGGTTGAGTGTGCCTTTGCTGGCGGTGCCAGGCAAGTCGGCGGTTGCGGGCGGATTCGAGCCCGGCTTGGCGTGCTTTGCGGATGGCCTCCCCTCGTCCTTCGTGTTCGTCGTTGGGCGTGACATAGCCGATGCCGGCGTGCAACCGGACTCCGTTCCAGAATTGGCGGGTGACGGCAAGTTCGGCGCGCAGGGTGGCGGGGTCCTCGATCGCGAGCAGGTGCGGGAACTCGGCCTTGAGGTGCCCGTTGAAACTCTCGATCCAGGCTTGATCGGTCGGCGTTCCGGGGCGTCCGAAGTGCTGGGCGATCGCAGACATGGCCATGAACTCCCGCGTCGAGCCCGACGTCATCTGGGGACCGTTATCGGACACCGCGAGCAGGATCGGCCGGGCCTGGTCGTCGATGCCGATATCGACCAGGCCGTCGGCGCGTCGCTCAACGGCCTGCAGGAGTCCCTCGATGTCGAGCGCGTCGGTGAACCCGATCTCGACCTGGGTGGAGGTTTCCTCAGCGGAGACGACCTCGGTGATCCACTTGCGCGAGACCAAATCCTGAATGATCAACACTGCCATCCCCGCCCTGGTGAAGTGCGTCGTATCGTAAATCCAGATCGAGTTCGGCTTGTAGTCCACCCAATCCGGGAAGGGCTTGCGTTGAGAACGTCCAGGCTTGGGAAGTGGTCGAAAGTGCTTGTCCGCCAAGAACAGGACCCGACGAACACTCGACGGTGACACCCATACCCGGCCCAGATAAGAGCCGCGGTGAGCAAGCTTGCGGTGCGAGCGGTCGGTCTCGCCCCACTGGTCGAACAACGCCAAGATCTCGCTGACTTCTTCGTCGAGCAGCCCATGCATGGGCGACCCACCAGGGATCTTGTCGACCAGCTGGCCGATCGCTCGGCGAGCGATCCAGCGATGTGCCCGCAGCTCGCCGAGCTCCAACGCATGGCATGCCTGGCGCAGTGTCCAACCTTCATCGACCGCCTGGTCGAGCAAGCCCAACAGCGCCGTCTTGGTGGCCACGTCGACACGGTGTGGGACTCGGCCACTTAGCCCCAGCGCCCTTTTCCCTCGACCAACGTCAGCCGCACGGCCATCTCCTTGAGTGCCTCGGACAGCCGCGCGTTCTCGGCCTTGGCGGCATCGAGTTCGTAGTCGCGTTGGCGGGCCGCCGCGCCTGGCTTGGCTGCCGCCAGCGCGGCCAGCGCACCTTCCTTGGCGATCGTGCGGATGCGCATGATCGTCGTGCGATCCACCTGATGGTTGGCGGCGGCCTCGGCGATCGTCACCTCCTGGCGTACCAGCTGCAGCCATATCTCGTACTTCTGCGACGGGCTCAAGAACCGCTTCGGGCGACGGTGCGAGCGGTCGCCACCAGAGTTTGCTTCGGACATGATCAGATCCTCCAAGAGAGCTCGGAGAACCCGTCGGATGTCGTCTGATCGACACACCGATCTCTATCGCGAAGTCAGACGCAAAACAGGGTGCGCATAAAACCCGGGACGGTTCGCGACGAGTGCGGACCCAGGCACTATTCCCCGCCGCTACTGTGTGGTCCAGAACGAACCTCCGGATGGGCCGCCGCCGAGGCCCGGGTCGCCGACGCAGTAAGCGTTGTCCGCGGTCGCCCCCGGCCGCCCTACCTTGGCCACCACCGCGGCGATGGCATCCTCACGGGTGGCGCCCCAGGCGCCGAGCAACTTCGGACCGTCATCGGAGAGGGCCACGCACCCGCCCTCGCCCGCGACAAGGATGCGGCAGTCGGTCGCGCCGTGGCGTGTGGCGCACTGGTTCAACGCATACGCCTCGACATGGTCCAGGCTGGCAAGGCTACCGCCCACCGTGGTTTCGAAGGTGTGGGTGGAGTCCGATCCCGCCATCACGATGTAGTCGCCATCGGCATGCGCCGGTGCTGCCACTGCGACGGCACAGAAAGCGGTAATTACTGCGGACGCACTGAGCTTGAACACAACGCTAACCTCACTCGCGACGAGTTTAGCCACCGCGCGGGCGTACTGCAGCGAATGCACCAAGTTGGGCGTCGTCCAGCAGCTCCCCTACGCGATGTCGCTCCCACACGGTCAGCAGGTTCGTCAGCATCTGCAGCGGTGCGCGCACGCTCTCGTCGTCTCGGATGCGGGGATCGGTGCGGTTGCCGGGCAGCGCGTCGCCGAATCGGCTGAGCAGCAACGCCGGCACGTCCAGTAGCCAGGCGACCCCCATCACCGCGGCGTAGAGCACCGTGTGGCGGCGCAACCGGTCCGGATCCAGGGGCGGCCCACCGCAGCGGCGAAACTCCGTGACGAACACGTGCAGCAGCTCGTCGAAATGCTTGTCCCACAAACCTGTTTCGGCGCCGGACAGGGCGCCCCACAGGGCCATGCCCACGTTCATCTGGCTGACGCATCCCCAGTCCATCAAGCCGCAGCGCAGGGCACCCCGGCCGTCCGGGCTGTCGCGCCAGAACCAGGCGTTGTCGACGTTGGCGTTCCAGTGGCACAGCGCCACATAGTCGGCGTCGGCGGCCAGCGACTGCTCGACCGCGTCCGCGTGGCGGGCCACCAGCGGCACCTCGGTGCGCAGGCGGTCGAGGAATTCCGGCGCGTGAACACCCGTCGGCATCAGTCCGGGGTTTGCGGCGACGAAATCGGCGAGACGGGTGACGCGCTTGTCGAGCTTCTCCGGGGACAGCGGGGCCCGCTCCCCCACGGTCGCGCCCGCGACGTCCAGCGGGAAGTCGGTGGCCAGGTCGGCCGGCAGCCGCCCTGAGCGGTGGGTGCCCGCCAGCCGGGCCAGCGCGGTCAGCAGCGCGCGGTAGTGCTCGAGCGGCTCGGGCATGTCGTAGTCCAGGCACTTCTGATAGTGCGGTTCGATCCCGTTGGTGCCGAACAGGATTCGCTCGGTGATCAGCAGACCGGTGCCGGTCTCCCGGTGATAGTCGGCGAACAGGACGCTCGGTACCGCGATGGGGAATTTCGCCAACTGGGACAGACCGGCGAACCGCACCTCGGCATCCATCTGCGTCCTGCCGAGATCGCGCGTGGGGTTGTCGAAATCGCGGGAGAACTTGACGAACAGGTCGGTGTGCAGCTCCGGAGCAGCCCGGTCGTATTCGACCGTGAGGACGACTTTGCGTCCCGTGCTTCCCGCCGCGACCGGCTCGAACCGGGCGATCCGGGTCACGCGGTTGTCAGCCCCCAGGACACCGGAACGGCGCAGCGCGTCGGTGAGGAACCCGGCGGCGCCGCTGTGCAACGTCGCCGGGTCGGCGGGAAACGCCAGCCCGTAGCGGTCACCGGCCGTCCACTGCCCGGTCACCAGGTTTGTTCGGCCGCACGAACCAGCATGTGGTTGACGGCAACTCGGCGGTCGCGGGTGACCATGTAGAGCACCGCGTCGGCGATGTCGTCGGGCCGCAATTTGACCATGCCGGCGGTCCGGCGCTCGAACGCCTCCCGCGACGACGCGGCCAGGTGGTCGAAGATCTCGGTGTCCACCGTTCCCGGGCCCACCACGCCGACGCGGACGTGCTGGCCGATCAACTCCTGTCGGATGCCCTCGCTGAAGGCGTTGACCCCGAACTTGGTGAGCGAATACACCGCCGTTCCCGGCCGGGCCACCCAGCCGGCGGTGGAGCTGATGGTCACCAGGTCGGCGACGCCGCGCGGCGAGTCGGCGGCCGCGTCGATCAGGTGCGGCAGCGCCGCACGAGTGGCGTACAGGACGCCCCGCACGTTGACCGAGACCATCGCGTCCCAGTCCTGCAGCGGCGCCTCGGCTGCGGGCCCGGACTGCATCATGCCGGCATTGTTGACCAGGATGTCGATCCGTCCCAGCTCGGCGACCGTGCGTCGCACCGCGTCCGCGACCTGATCGGCGTCGGTGACGTCGGCGGGCACGACCAGCGCCGTACCGCCCGCGGATTCGATCTCGTTCTGCAGCTCGGCCAGCCGGTCGCCGCGGCGCGCGACCAGGGCCACCGCGGCGCCCTGGGCGGCCAGCGACCTCGCGGTCGCGGCGCCGATCCCGCTGCTGGCACCGGTGACCAGGGCCGCGGTGCCCGCGAGTGTCGTTGTCATGTTCTGTCCGCCCCTCCGGTTCGCGACCCGGCGCCCAGTATCGCTCCGAGCACGTAATCGGTGTCCTCGCCCAGGTCCGGCGCGCCACGGGCGACCAGGGCCGGAGACCGCGCCAGGCGCCACGAGGCTCCCACGATCGGGCGCTGCCCCTCGCGGTGATCGCTGACGAAGCGATACAGTTCGCGGTCCCAGAGCCCCTGGTCGGCGATCACGTCGAGCGCGGTGGCGCTCTTGGTCGCCGGGACCCCCGCCGCCCGCAGCCGGTGCGCGAGCCCTTCGGCGTCGTGGAGCCGGGTCAGGTCTGTCAGGGCGGCGTCGAGCGCTTCGGCGTGGCGCTGCCGCGCGGCGGTCGTGGCGTAGCGGGGATCGCCGGCCAGCGCGGTGGCGTCGAGCACCGCGCACAACCGCCGCCATTCGGCGTCACCGGCGACGGCCACGGCGACCCAGCCGCCGTCCGAGCAGGGGTAACAGCCGTGGGGGCACATGTCGGGGTGGCGATTACCCATGGGACCGAGCGGATTTCCGGTGAGGGTTTGCGCCACCAGGCTGTCCCCGATCATCGTGGACAGGGTCTCCACCGCCGACACGTCGACGAACTGGCCTTCCCCGCTGAACTCGCGGTGCAGCAACGCCACGACGGCGGCGTAGGCGGCGGCCGCACCGACGGTGGAGTCCCCGTAGCGCATGCTCGTTCCCAGCGGCGGGCCGCCGGGATAGCCGACCAGCGAGGCGATCCCGGCCAGGGCGGCGAAGCAGGGGGCGTAGCCGGTCTGATGACCCAGCGGCCCCTCGTTGCCCCACATCTTGATCGACACCGAGATGATGTCGGGCTTGATCGCCGCGAGCTCCCGGTACCCCAGGCGCTGACGTTCCATCGCGCCCGGGCGCAGGTTGTTGACGACGACGTCGCTGCATGCGATCAGCTCGCGCAGGCGCGCCATGCCCTCGGCCGACTTGATGTCCAGGTCGACGCTGAGGATCTCCGGGTTGATGCTCAGGAAGAAGGGCGCGTGGTTGATGTCGGTGCCGCCGTAGGCGCGCATCTCCTCCGGGCTGCCCGCGGTTTCGACCTTGATCACCTCGGCGCCCAGCAGCGCCAGCAGCTTTCCCGCGTAGGGGCCCGCCCACACCTTGGTGAGCTCGACGACGCGCACCCCCGCCAGCGGGCCGCCACGGGACGCCCGAGACGGTTTGGGCTGGGCCGACCGGACCGCCGGACCCGGGCGCGGCGCATCCAGGCGCTCGAGCACCGAGGCGGTGTGCTGGCCCAGCAGCGGCGCTGCGGTGGTGATGACCGCCGGCGAGGCGCCCAGCGCGTACGGCACGGTCGGGTATTCGGCGTCGCCCAGCACGGGGTGGTGCACTCGCTGGAAGAAGTGGCGGTGGCGGTACTGCGGTGAGCGGTGCAGATCCGCGGCGCCGTTGACCGGGACCAGCGGGACGCCCAGCCGCTGGGCCGCATCGGCCGCGTCGTCTTTGCCCAGATGCCGTACCCAGGCGGAGAAGCCCCGCTGGAACTCGGCGACCTTGTCCGCGGTGACGGAGAACTCCAGCCAGTCGTCGTCGAAGGCGTCGAGCCAGTCCGGTTGGCCCAGCAGCTGTTTCACGCCGGTCCAGTGGGCACGACTGGTCATGTAGAGGTAGACGAAGCCGTCGGCGCAGGCGAAAAACGATGCCGGCCCCGCCTGGTCGTAGTCACCGCGGTCGCCTTCGGCCGGCACCTCCCCGGTGACGAGCCGCCCCAGGATGCAGTCGGCCCGCGACACCAGCACCGCCTGCTGCGAGATGTCGATGGCCTCCCCCCGCCCGGTGTGCAGTCGGCCGAACAGCGACGCCGCGATGCACAGCGCCGCGTCCAGCCCCGCTTCGTAGTCGGCCAGGAAGCGGCCGGGTCCCTGCAGCGGCGGCTTGCCGGGGTCGGCATGGCTGGGGGTGTGATACCCCCAGCCGCTGGCGTGAAAGACGTTGATGCTCTTGGCGTTGTCGAATTCGGTGGGCATCCCGCTGCCGAACGGGGTGATCGAGCAGAACACCACGCCCGGATACCGCGCGGACCAGTCGGTGGCGCGGTCCTCGATCACCGCGTCGGCGGTGCCGATGAGCCGGTCTACCCGCCCGGTGTCCAGCACGACGGACTGCTTGTTGGTGTTGAGGTAGGCGAAGAGCCCGCTGCCCTCGGGGCCGGCGCCGATGACGGGGGCCATCGCCCGGGTGCGACTGCCGCACCCGGGGGGTTCGACCTTGATCACCTCGGCGCCGAAGTCGGCCAACAGCTTTCCGCAGTACTCGCCCGCGACGGAGTCGGCCAGTTCGACGACGCGGAGACCGCTCAGCGCCGACATGCCTGCACCCGCGAGAAGGTCAGGGCTTCTGGCGCCCCGAGCGGCTCAGGCGCCACTCCGGCGGGAAGTTCATGTCGTTGTCCTTGACCACGTTGTTCAGGCCCTTCTCGAAGGTGCCCGCGGTCAGGTCGACCTCTTCCGCGTCGTTGGCGATCATCGGCAGCATCCCCTCCACCATCCCGGTGAGCAGGCTGCCGAAGTACTCGCCCTTGTGCTGCTTGTAGAGCTCCAGGAACGTCTTCTGCACGGCGACGGTGTCGGTCGGACGGGAGCGCGAGCACGCCATCGCGTACTTCAGCGTCTCGTCCTCGAGCTTGTCCCGGGGCACCACGCTGTTGACGAAGCCGCACTCGTACATCTCCTTGGCGCTGAACGGCCTGCCGGTGAACAGCATCTCGGAGAACTTGCGCAGGCCCATCGTCTCGGCCCACCACCACAGCCGGGGGCCCCAACCCACGTAGCGGAACGCGGGGTGCCCGAACAGCGCGTCGTCGGAGGCCACCACCAGGTCGGCGTCGCCGGCCTGGTAGAAGTGCCAGCCATAGCAGTAGCCCTTGGCCTCGATGATGCTGATCTTGCGCAGCTCCTGCAGCGGCCGGTTGCCGGCGCGGGCCTTGGCGTAGAAGTCGGTAACAGTGGACAGGTAGCGATACGACCCGCCCGGCGGGTACTTGACGTCCTCGTCGTTGATGGCCAGTTCGTGCAGCAGCGGCATGCCGGGGTTTTCCAGCATTCCGCGCTGTTCCGGCAGGTCTCCGCCGCTACCGAAATCCTGTCCCTCGCCGCGGATCACCACGACCTTGACGTCGTCGTCCACGTTGCACTTGTGGATCAGGTCGGCGTAGTTCTGCCGCATGCCCAAGGTGGTCGAGTTGAGCTCTTCGGGGCGATTGAACGTGATGTATGCGATCCGGTTCTTCTTGTCCTTCTCGAACTTGATGTACTGCTCGGCTTCCTTCTTCATCTTTTCGTAGTCGTATTCCGGCATGATTTCTCTCCAGTTTTGTTGTGCCTACTTGAGCAAAGCGCCCGCGTCGACGGGCAAGGAAACGCCAGTGACATAACGTGATTCGTCAGAGGCGAGGAAGAGGACGGCGTTGCTGATGTCCACGGGTTCCAGCCAGGGCACGGGCAGCGTGTGCATCATCTGGGAGATGGGGGCGAAGTCCTCGGGGCCGGGGGCGGGCAGGTCCGGGCGGAAGAGCCGGTAGGTCTGGTCGTTCATCACCATCGTGGTGCTGACCTGGCTGGGCAGCACCGAGTTGACGCGGATCAGCTGAGGTCCCAGCTCGACCGCGAATGCGCGCATCAGCCCGATGACGCCGTGCTTGGCCGCGATGTAGTGGCCGGTGTTCGGGTACGCCTTACGCCCGCCGACCGAGCTGGTGAGCACGATCGCGCCGCCGCGGCCACCCGCGAGGATATGTGGCACACCGGCTTTGACGGTGTGCCACACACCCGTCAGGTTGATGTCGATCATGTCCTGCCAGACGTTCTCCCGGATCTTGTGCAGCTTGCGGCCGTCGGTGCCCACGCCCGCGTTCGCGACGATGATGTCGAGCCGGCCGAGCTGTTCCACAGCGCCGTCCACCGCGGATTTCAGCGCCTCGTAGTCGCGCACGTCCACCTGTGCGGTGACGATGCGGCGGTCCTGCGCTTTGACCAGGTCGGCCGTCTCGGCCAGGTCTTCGGGCGTGGAGTGGGGATACGCCAGGTTCTCGATGGGTCCGCAGATGTCGACGGCGATGATGTCGGCGCCCTCCTGCGCCAGGCGCACTGCGTGGCTGCGTCCCTGACCGCGGGCGGCGCCGCTGATGAACGCGACCTTGCCGGCGACCCGGCCGGTCATCTCGGTACCTGGGCCGGCATGCACTCCCAGCCCCGCACCGTCGAGGTCGGGCTCAGCTTGGCATTGCCGAGGTCGACCTCCCAATCGGGGAACCGTTTCAGGATCTCCTCGAGGGCGACGCGGCCCTCCAACCGGGCCAGCGCCGAGCCGAGGCAGAAATGCGTGCCCACGCTGAAGGTCAGGTGCGGGCGGCTCCGGCGGTGGATGTTGAATTCCCCCGCATCCGGGCCGAATTGGCGCTCGTCGCGGCACGCGGACCCGATGAGCATCATCATCACACTGCCCTCGGGCACCGTCCGGTCGTAGAGCGTGACGTCGCGGGTCACATACCGTGACACGTGGGGGGCCGGGGGCTCGTAGCGCAGCAATTCCTCGATGGCCTGCGGGACGAGCTCGGGGTGCTCGGCCAGCGCGCGACGCTGTTCGGGGTTCTCCGCGAGAACCTTCCCGGACCAACCGATGAGCCGGGTCGTCGTCTCGTTGCCGGCCCCGGCCACGACGTTGAGGTACACGAGAATCTCTTCGCGCGTCAGCTTCCGCGTGGTTGCGGTTGCGTCGACGAACTCGACGTTGAGCAGCTCGGTCATGATGTCGTCGGAGGGATGGTCGGCGCGCCAATCGATGTAGGCCTCGAACTGTTCGCCCACCGACAGACCGTGCTGGGCGGCATCCATCGGCTTGCCGGCCTCGGTGCGCAGCTGCGCGTTGCCCCGGTCGCGGATGTAGACCTGGTCGTCCTCGGGAATGCCAAGCAGCGAGCTGATCACCCGCATCGGCATCACCGCGCCCAGGTCGGTGACGAAGTCGAACCGGCCCGACCCCACCAGCGGGTCCAGGAGTTCGGCGCACAGATCGCGGATCATCGGCTCGAGGGCGGCGATCCTGCGCGGGGTGAACATGCGCGAGAGCAGCTTACGGTGCACGTCGTGGATCGGCGGGTCTTCGAAAATCAGCATCCCCGAAGGGATGTCGAGGTTGGCCTTGATCAATTCCAGGATGGCGCCCCGCGCCGAGCTGTAGGTGGCGTGGTCGACCAGAGCCTTGTTGACATCGGCGAATCGGCTCACCGCGAAAAAGTCGTATTCGGCGTTGTAGTAAAGGGGCGCCTCGTCGCGCAGGCGCGCGAACATGGGATACGGGTCGGCGATGAGTTCGACATCGTACGGATCGAATCGAACATGGCTGTCGGTGCTCGCCGTCACGAAACCCCTCCTACGGCTGCGATTTCCGGATACCGGCGCCGTTCGCGCGGGCACCGGCGCTGCCAGTGTGCCAGCGCCGGATCCGGTTCGGGCAATTTGTACACTCCGCTTAAATGTGTTTCTCCGATATGCGCCACGAACGGCGGCTTACTCTATTCTCGTAGAGAACCATACGGGGAAACGTCTGGCAAGACCCGGAGGGCACCGTGTGTCCGCCTCCCGCTCACCCCGATCGGGTCGCCCGGCGCCGCGGTGCCGGGCGTAGGTTGTCGGCCCGGGTCAGCCGACCCTTGTCCGGACTCTTCAGAATTCCCGCCGCGATGGCGGACAGAATCCCGTCGAGCTGCTCGGGAGTGTCGATGATCCGGTCGCCGTGGGCGGCCCGCGCAGCAGCCCGTTGATGAAGGTCAGCGTGACATTGCTCAGGTCCTCGACCACGGCGGTTTCCAGTTCGGCGCCGCGCGGCATGAGCTGGACAAGGATTTCCCGGTGCAGCTTGGTGAACCCGTCCGTGGCCTGCTGCAGGATCGCGGCCAGCGCCGGGTCGCGGGCGGCCTGCATCGTCAACTCATACCTGGCCTTCGTGCGCGACAGCTGTGGCTCACTGCCCGCTTGGATGACGACCTGCGACAATCGCGAGGGCACCGGATTGGTGCCGTGCGGGCCGGAACTGTCCGCGACCGCCTGCAGCTCGGCCAGGTCGAGTTCGGCGAGCCGCTCGGCCACCGCGCGTAGCAGCGCGGACCGGGTGCGGAAGTAGAACGAGGTCGTGCCGTCCGCTACGCCCGCCCTGCGGTCCACCTTCAGGTGGCTCAAACCCTTGGCCCCATCGTCGGCCAACAGCTGAATCGCCGCATCGCACAAATCGCGGCGGCGCTCCGCCGGGTTGGGTTTTCGTCGTTTATCCATACCGAGTCCAATGATCGTGGACCCGGAGAATACTCTATATTCGTAGTGTCAGTAAAGAAGTTTCCCTCAGGTGCAGGGCACCCCGTGCGGACCGCCGACCCAATATCCCGGCGGCGCCTGCCAGGGACAAACTCTCTTGATCTGCCCGGGCGGCAGCAGATGGCCATGACCGAAACCGCCGACAATGTGCGGACCGGGACCTGGCATCCCCGGGCCGGGAGCGGCGCCCGCCGTGCCCGCGCCGAAGCCCGGGAAGCCTGTAGGGCCATTCCCGGAGCGACTATGGACCAGGTCGCTGTCGGCTTTCTCAATGGCTTCGGACTTCCGCCGGTGGAGTTCGTCGACCTCGCCGCGGACCTCGCGGCCGTCGATCCCGCGCATATCGGGTACGCCCAGCTCTGCGAACACCCCGCTGCGTCCGCGCATCGACAACTACATGGAGGAAGCCATGTTCGAGTGGATGATGCCCGGGGAGGGTGAACTTCCGTGGTGCGACATCGTGTCCGCGCTTCCCGCCGACGTCGTGATCGAACTCGAGGTGCCCCAGCGATCGCTGGCGCTGGCCAGCGTCGGCCCGGCCGAACGGCTCGCCCCCTGCGTCGAGGCGGCACGCCGCCTGCTGGCCGAGGCGGCAACGCGGCGAAGGGGTTAGCGCTCAGCTCGGCTGCCGCAGCGGCAGGCCCGCCGCCCGGTAGATCGCGTCGATGACGGTCATGTTCCGCACGGCGTCTTCCGGGGTGGTCAGCACCGGTTCGCCGCGCAGCACCGCGGCGGCGAAAGCGTCGAGCTGGTACGCGTAGGAGGCGCGGCGCGGAAAGCGTTCCGCCCGTTTCCCATTGGGCGAGCGGACCGAAAGGCGGTTCACCAGGCTGGGCAAGACCGGGTTGAGCAGCCGCAACTCCCCGCGTTCGCCCACCACGCGCGCGCTGATCCGCAACAGGTGCGAGGACCACATCGAGCAGACGATCCGGCCGGTGTGCCCGGCGGCGAACCGCAACTCGGCCGTCATCGCGCGGTCCACCCGGGGATCCCGTAATTTCGCCCGTGCGGAAACGACTTCCGGGGCCGAACCGCCGAGCGTGCGGGCCATGTGGACCGCGTAACACCCGGCGTCCATCAACGCGCCCCCGGCCAGCGAGTAGTCGTAGCGGATGTCGGAGAACCTCGGCAGGGGAAAGCACATCGCGGCCTCGACTCGCTCGATCCTGCCCAACTCCCCCGAGGCGATGATCTGCTCGGCCCGCAACGTGAGGGGGTGATAGCGGTAGTGGAACGCCTCCATCACCACTCGACCGGAATCGGCAGCGATTCCGGCGATCTCGTGCGCCTCGGCGGTGTTGGCCGTGAACGGCTTCTCGCACAGCACGTGCTTGCCCGCCGCGAGCGCGGCGCGCGTCCAGCGGCCGTGCAAGCCGTTGGGCAACGGGTTGTACACCGCGTCGAGGTCCGGGTCGGCGACCAGCGCCTCGTAGTCCTCGTGTACCCGGGCGATGCCGTGCTTGGCGGCGAACGCCCGGGCGCGGGTGACGTCGCGTGCGGCGACGGCGGCAACCACCACCTCGGGGTTGGCCTGGGCCGGCTTGACCAGCGCCAGCGGCGTGATGCGGGCGGCCCCGAGGACGCCGATGCGCAGCGGTGCCCGACCCTCAGCCATCGTCGCCGTCGGAGTCGCGACGGGCGAACGCTGGCGCGTGCTCCGGCCGGACCCCCACCCCGACGAAGTACGCGGGCACCGCCGAGAGCCAGGGCAGCCGCTCCACGAGCGTCAACAGCGCCCCCGGAGGTGTGGGGTCGGCGCCGCGCAGGAGCGGCCCCAGCAACGCCCGCGCCAACACCCGTTGGACCGCCTGGGTCACCGCGGCCGGCAAGGCGCGGCGGCGCCGGACGGCCGCCAGGTCGCGGTCGGTGACGCGGTGCCGCCGCAGGGGCCCGGCCAGCAGGGTCGCGGCCGCCACGGCATCCTGGACGGCCAAATTGATGCCGACCCCGCCCAGCGGTGACATCGCGTGCGCGGCGTCGCCGATGCATAGCAGCCCGTCGGTGTGCCAGCGGCGCAGCCGGTTCACCCGCACGTCGAGGTGCTTGACGTCGTCCATGGATTTCAGCGCCGCCACCGAGTCGGGCATGTCGGGCAGCAGCGCCGCGACGTCGCGGCGGAACGCCTCGATGCCCCGCGCGCGCAGCTGAGCGTCGGTGCCCTTCGGTCCGATGTACGCGATCTGGAAGTAGCCCTCGCGCGGGATCACGGCGAGGGCCCTGCCCGGGGCGGTGCGCGGCAGGAAGGAGAAGTCGGAGGCTCCTGCGCGGGGCAGCCGAAACCACCACACGTCGAAGCCCACCGGGTACTCGCGGGCCCGCAGCCCCGCCGCCTGGCGCACGACCGACCAGCGGCCGTCGCAGGCGACGGTGAGTTCGGCCCTGAGTTCGCCGGGACCCTCCGGTCCCGTGTAGCGCACGCCGGTAACCCGGCCGCCCTCCCGCAGCAGCCCGGTGGCCTCGGTGCGCATCCGGAGCGTGAAACTGGGCTCGGCGCGCGCGGCCTCGGCGAGCAGGTTGAGCAGATCCCACTGCGGCACCATCGCGATGTAGGGATGCCGGAGACGCAGACGCTCGAAATCGATGTAGGTCACCGAGCGCCCGTCCGTGTCGAGTTGTCCCGTCCTGACCTCGCTGTAATGCAGCGCCGCGAACCGCTCCCCCAGGCCCAGCTCGTCGAGCAACTGGATCGTCGTGGGATGCACGGTGTCGCCGCGGAAATCGCGCAGGAAGTCGCCGTGTTTCTCCAGCAGGGTGACTTCGACACCCGCGCGCGCCAGCAGCAGCCCGAGGACCATGCCAGCCGGGCCGCCGCCAACGATCGCGCACGTCGTTGTCTCCACCATCGCGCTCAGCATAAGGGGACGCACGTTTTCGCGGGCGTCCCGCCGAGGAGCTACAGCTTGGCGTCGAACACCGAAACGGGCTGCAGGAGCACGCCGTTCTCCTCCACGTAGCGGTCCCACAGGGCCAGGAGTTCGGCGAGCTTGTCGGGGCGCGCGGCGGCCCGGTCGTCGGTCTCTCCGGGGTCGCGGGAGAGATCGTAGAGCTGCCAGGCGCCGGGGCCGTGGGGCTCGGGCAGGTACAGCGCCTTCCAATCGCCCTGCCGGATGGCACGCCGGCCGAACAGCTCCCAGCCCGTGGCGGTGTCGGCGTCGTGGACGGTCTCGGCGGAACCGGACAGGTACGGTACCAGCGAGCGGCCGCGCATCGGCGCCACTTCTCGCCCGCGGTAGGCGGTCCCGGGATGTTCGGCGCCGGCCAGTTCCAGCACGGTGGGGGCGATGTCCATGACGGTCGCGAAGGCGGTGCCGATCTCGCGTTGCCGCGCAAAGCCCGGCCAGGTGACAAAACCGGTGACGCGGATCCCGCCTTCGGCGGTGAAGGCCTTGTGCAGGCGCGACGGCGCGGTGGCGGCCTGGGCCCAGCGCGGGCCGTACCAGATGAACGAGGTGGGGCTGCCGAGGTTGTCGAGGCTGTTGTCGAAATTCTTCTCGATCTGCGCCACGATCTGGGGACCGAGCAGCGGCCACGCCTCCAGAGCGGCTCCCTCCGCACCGTTGTCGGACAGGAAGATCACAATCGTGTCGTCGAGCTCACCGGTCTGGGAAAGGTAGTCGATCACCCGGCCGACGTTGTGGTCCATCCGGTCCACCATCGCCGCGTAGACCTCCATGCTGCGGGCCGAGCGCGCCCGCTCCTCGTCGGTCATGTCGGCCCACTCCGGGGCGCCGTCGGCCACGACCGGATGCGGTACGACGCCTTCCGGGCACAGGCCGAGCCGCTTCAGCGCCGCCAGGCGCGCCTCGCGCAGCGCGTCCGGCCCGTCGTCGTAGCGGCCGCGGTAGGCCGCGATCGAGTGGTCCGGCGCCTGTAGCGGCCAGTGCGGCGCCTGAAACGGCAAATAGGCGAAGAACGGACGGTCATCGCCGGGCGCCCGTTCGGCCAGATACCGCACCAGTGTGTCGGCGTAGAAGTCCGACGAGTAGAAGTCGTCGCCGACCGTGACGAACCGGTCGTCTTCGGTGTACAGCGCCGGCATCGGCATCAGCACCTGACGGGCGGCGGCGCCGCCGTAATGGCTGGCGCCGCCCGGCAGCAGGGCGAACGAGCGCTCGAACCCGCGCGCCCAGGGCGATGTCTCGATCGTGTTGCCAAGGTGCCACTTTCCCGCCATCAGCGTCAGATAACCCGCGTCGCGCAGCAGCTCGGGCAGCGCCACGACCCGATCGTTCAGATAGCCCTCGTAGCCCGGCGCGCCGGTGAATCCCGGTGCGGCGACCTCGAGCATCGTGCCGATGCCGGCGACGTGGTGGTCGGTCCCGGTCAGCAGCATCGCCCGGGTGGGCGAGCAGGTCGGGGCGGAGTGGAAGTCGGTGAACCGGATCCCGGCGTAGGCCAGTTTGTCCAGGTTGGGCGTGGCGATCTCGGCGCCGAAGGCGCCGATGTCGGAAAACCCCAGGTCGTCTGCAACGATTACGAGAAAGTTGGGTCGCTTCACACTGAAGCATCCTGTCAGGTGCGGGCCGCGGTACCAACGGTCGCCACGCCCCAGGGGCGGTGCGTTCCCGCGCTGCCGGCGCGGACCTGCTCGCCCGCACAGGCCGGGAGCGGCGCGCCGGCCACCGCCCTCCGGCTCCTGCAGGCCCGTACGTGAACCTCTCGGTTCATCCGGCTGCGTCGATGGCAGGCGTCTCAGGGTGTGGCGTGGCGGTGCTGGCCGGTGTCGCGCCGAGCGGCAGCGAGCCGTTGTTTGAGCTGGCCGAGTTCTTCGCGCAGGACGTCGGGAAGTTTATTGCCGCCGATAGTGGCGTACCAATCGTCGATCGATTCGATCTCGCGTATCCATTCGGCCGGGTCGACCTCAAGTGCTGCGCGGATTGACTGCTCGTCGGCCTGGAGGCCGTCCAAGTCGAGGCTCTGGAGGGAGGGGATGTCTCCGATCGGGGTGTGGACGGCGTCTGCGGTGCCCTCGATGCGTTGCAGGGCCCATTTCAGGATTCGCGCATTGTCACCGAACCCGGGCCAGAGGAATGCGCCGTCCGCGCCGCGGCGGAACCAGTTCACGTAGAAGATTTTCGGCAGCTTCGACGGCTCTGCTTCGGCGCCGATATCCAGCCAGTGCTGCAGGTAGTCACCGATGTGGTAGCCCAGGAACGGCAACATCGCCATCGGGTCGCGGCGCACAACGCCCACAGCACCGCTGGCGGCGGCTGTGGTTTCCGAGGACAGCGTCGAGCCCAGGAACACCCCGTGCCGCCAGTTGTGCGATTGGGTGATGAGGGGGATGGTGCTGGCACGCCGTCCCCCGAAGAAGATCGCCGAAATCGGCACCCCTCCAGGATCATTCCACTCCGGCGCCACGGTAGGGCACTGCGCGATCGGGGTGCAATAGCGCGAATTGGGGTGCGCGGCCGGATCGTTCGAGTCCGGTGTCCAGTCGCGGCGTCTCCAGTCGGTCAGGTGGCGGGGCGTGTCAGCGGTCATGCCTTCCCACCACACGTCACCGTCGTCGGTGAGCGCGACGTTGGTGAAGATGGTGTTGCCGCGCTCGATGGTGGCCATCGCGTGCGGGTTGGTGTCGGCTCCGGTGCCGGGGGCGACGCCGAAGAATCCGGCCTCGGGGTTGACCGCGTAAAGGCGACCATCCTCGCCGAAGCGCAGCCAGGCGATATCGTCGCCGATGGTTTCGGCGCGCCACCCGGGCAGTGTGGGTGACAGCATGGCCAGGTTGGTCTTCCCGCACGAGGATGGGAATGCTGCGGCCACGTAGTGCACCTGCTGCTCGGGGGAGGTGAGTTTGAGGATCAGCATGTGTTCGGCCAGCCAGCCCTCGTCTTTGGCCATCTTCGAGGCGATCCGCAACGCGTAGCATTTCTTGCCCAGCAAGGCATTACCGCCGTAGCCGGAGCCGTAGCTCCAGATGGCGCGTTCCTCGGGGAAATGGGTGATGTATTTGGTATGGTCGCACGGCCACGGGACGTCGTGTTGTCCCGGATGTAGCGGCGCCCCGACCGAGTGCAGGCACTTGACGAAATCAGCTCCCTGACTTAACTTTTCCCACACCACACTGCCCGAGCGTGTCATGATCTGCATGGACACTGCAACGTATTCGGAGTCGGTGATCTGCACGCCGAACTGAGGTTCGGCAGCATCCAGCGGACCCATGCAGAACGCGATCACGTACATGGTGCGTCCGGCCATCGCGCCGCGATATTCCTCGGTCATTACCGTTTTCATGTCGACCGGATCCATCCAGTTGTTGGTGGGCCCGGCGTCTTCGCGCCGTACCGAGCAGATGAAGGTGCGGTCCTCCACGCGCGCCACATCCTCGGGATCCGACGTGCACCAGAACGAATTGGGTTTGCCGGACAGCTGAACAAAGGTGCCCTTCGCCACCAAAAGTGCGGTAAGTCGGTGCCATTCGTCGGTTGAGCCGTCACACCACACCACCGCGTCCGGAGTGGTCAGCTCAGCCACCTTGTTGACCCAGGCACGGATCGCGGCTGAGGGGGTCGGTGCATGTTCGATGCCGACGACAGTTGTTGTCATAGCAGTGACCTTTCTGATCACGGTCATGGGATGGGGAAAACTGGTGCCGAGCGGGCAACCGATGGCGGATTCTCACACAGCACGCGATCGACATGCCTGCCGATCGCGGGGATCAGCAGCCGCTCGTCAAGACCGGGCAGCATTGCATCAGCGGGCGTGACGAGGGCAAGTGCACGCGCACAGGCAGCGAGCACTTCGACGGTGAGCGGTACCCGTCGGTGTCGGCCAAGGCCACGCAGCAGGCCCGGTAGCACAAGGGCCGCGTAGTCATACAGGTCGCCGGGCAGCCTCAGCCTGCGCCCGGGAGCGACGTTATCGGGCGCTGCGTCGGCGAGGTCCAGGAGCAGATCGCTGCGGGCCATGACGTCGTGCAGCCGCTGGTCCGGGGTGTCGTAGCTGCGCCAGGTGGTCATCGACCCGGCGCCCAACGCGATCAGCAACGGCCCAAGGCGCGGCACGGTCCCTGCGCCGGTGACCACGATGCGCGCGCGGCGTGGGGCGATGTTGCGCCCGCGGAGCGCTGACATCGCGGCCGCACCGAGGGTTGCGGTAACGACGTCGAGTTCGCCGATCACCGTTGGCCCACCGCGGGTGTACACGGCCCGTTGTACCTGCGCGGTAGCCGAGGGGTCTAGACCGATCAGAAACACCGCCGCGACCCGCGACGGCAGCTGCGTGAGCCGGGCCGCGACGGCGGCCGGGTCATTCTGGGTTAGCGGCAACGGTACCGCCCGCCTCGGGATGGCCTCGGTGATCAGCGCCGCGTAGTTCTCCATCGCCACCCAGACCGCGCGATCTCGGGCCCGGGTAGACGGTGTTCTCACGGCGGCCACGCCGACGGTCGTGATGCCGACAGCTGTGACGTTCTCAATGCCACCGAAGCGCATGTGTTCGGCCGCAGCGTTTTTCGTCCTCTTCGACATTCCGATAACCAGATCTTTTCAATATCGATACTTTAGAAAGTTGGCAAGTAGTAGTGACGGCCCTGCGACGTACCGGCTTCGAAGCGGTCGCGTCAGCGCGCCGATCCGGCAGCCAGCGACGGCGGCCCGTGTGCCTCGTCGAGCACTTCGGCCTGGCCGGCTACCACTCCGGTGAGGATGGCCCGGGCCACAGAGAGCAGGTCTGCGACCTGTGATGTGGTGAGCGCATAGGTCACCGTGAGCCCCTGACGGTGCGCGACGACCAGTCCGGCCCGTCGCAGGATGGACAGCTGCTGAGATAGGTTGGCGGGTTCGATACCCACTTCGGGCAGCATCTGCGAGACCGTGAGCTCGCCTTCGCTGAGCAGTTCCAACACCCGGATGCGGGCGGGATGACCCAGCGTTTTGAAGAATTCCGCTTTCATCCGGTAAAGCGGCTGACGCGAGTCTGCCATGACGCCTCCCGTGAAAGCGGCCTGCACTATGACTAGTTGCCAATGTTAGCAATTCGTTGAGACAGAAGATACGGTCCAGCCGAGCGACTGCGTCACAGGTCGTTGCCCGCGTAGGACAAGTTGAAGCTCTTGTTGGTCAACGGAAAGTCCGGGACGATCGTGTCGGCCATCGCCACCGGCACCGCGGGCCAGTTGAACCAGGACGGATCGACGACCTTGCTGCGGGTGATGCGCGCGTCGGCGCTAATTTCGACACGGTGCACGATGGTGCCGCGCCATCCTTCTACGATGCCGATACCACTGCGTGGTCCGCGTGTCGACGGGGCGGGGACGACGTATTTGTTTGGGCCGGTGTGTGATTCGACCAGGTAAGCGGCTAATGTGGCCGACGCGGCGAACTCGTCGCGTCGCAGCGTATAGCGGGCCAGCACGTCGCCCGCGCCGGCGCCGCTCTCGGTGATGGGTAAAGCGGTGAAGGGATGCTCGGTGCGGGCGTCGGTGCGCACACCGCTGGCCCGGGCCACATATCCGAGGCAGCCCATCGCCCGGGCGTCATCGCGGTCCAGCACCGAGGTGCCGGCGAAGCGGTCATAGACCACGGTGTTGGCCAGGGTCAGTTCGGCGATTTCGGCGATGTCGGTGGCGATGGAGTGCAATTGGGCGGCCGTGGGCAGCCGATTCACGGTGACGCCGCCCGGGTAGATGGCGCCACGCAGCAGCCGGTGCCCGGTCACCACGGCGTTGAGGCGCAACAGTTGTTCGCGGATGCGTTGGGCATGGGCGTTGGCGATGCCATAGCCGACGTCATTGGCCATTGCGCCCAGATCGGCGGCGTGGTTGTAGAGCCGTTCGAGCTCGACGAGCAGAGCACGCAGTCGCTGCGCTTCCTCGGGCATTTCGATGCCGAGCGCGTCCTCGATCGCCAGGCTGTGGGCCAGCGCGTGTGCGGCCGAGGTGTCGCCGCTGATTCGTTCGGCGAGATCGACCGCCGCGGTGGCGGGACGTCCCTCAAAGAGCTTCTCCAGCCCACGATGCACGAACCACAACCGCGCCTTGAGCCGTAACACGGTCTCGCCGACGACGGAGAACCTGAAATGGCCGGGCTCGATCAGCCCCGCATGTACCGGCCCGACCGGGATTTCATACACCCCGGTTCCTTGCACGGTGACGAACGGGAACCCTCCGGTGGCCGCGAACTGCGGTGGGAGCCCTGCGTCGGCCCGCATCGGATGCCAGTCCTGCGGCCAGTGCGCGTGGCGCACCAGCCGCCGCAGATGGGGGTGCCCGACCGGCCGAATCCCGTAGAGGTCCGCCATTTCCCGCTCGAAGCGGCTCGCGGGGAAGGACAGGTACGCCAGCGAGGGCAGCGCCGGATCGGCTGCCGTCAAAAGGGTTTCGAGCTCGACACGGCGGTCCGGGTGGCCCGCGAGGAACAGGTACACCACCCGCAACCGCTCGCCGTCGTCGTGGGCGGCCACCAGCCCAAGGCGAAATCCCTGGTCTACCAATTCCTCTGCTTTACCGGCGATCTCGTCACCCGGCAGCCTGTGGTGTAGCCAATTCGGTGTCACCGAACGGCTCCGACCTGGCTGGCGGCAGTGGTGAACAGGTCGGTCAGCGGTCCCGCGGTGACCCCGAGTGCGATCGATGCCGCAACACCGGCCAGCAGAGCGGCTGCCACGGTGGCGGGGACGGCGATCCGGGGCGCGGCGCCGACCGGGACGCCCAGCAGCATGCGACCGGAATTTCGCACCAGCGCGGCGAACGCGACGGCGATCAGCAGCATGGCGACGCCGAGCACCCACCCCAGTCGTGCATCGGCCAGCGACCGGGCGATGGCCACCTCGCTGGCGAACATCGCAAACGGTGGCAGACCGAGCAGCACGATCAGCCCGACAGCGAACGATGCGCCGATCACCCGTGAGCGTCGCAGGACCCCGGTGATGTCTACGACGGCAGTCGAATTGTGCGCAACCTGCAACTGGCCGCCGGACAGGAACAGCAGTGTCTTACCGATGCCATGGGCAAGCACATGCAGCAGCAGCGCCGCGATCGCCAGCGTGGTCCCCGCCGCGAGAGCGATGGCGATCAGGCCCATGTTTTCCATCGACGAGTACGCCAGCATCCGCTTGACATCACCGGTCACGGTCAGCATCAGCACCGCGACCAGCAGCGTCGCCAATCCGGTCACCAGCAACCCGGTGCGCTGGAAGCCCGGCACGGCGGCGTCGATGATCGGTTTGATCCGAATCAACACCGAAACCGCCACCGACAGCAATACCCCGCTCATCAGCGCGCTCACCGGCGCCGGAGCCTGGCTGTGCGCGTCGGCCAGCCAGGTGTGAAATGGCAGGAGACCGGCCTTGGCGCCGTATCCGATCAGCAGCAGACCGCCGGCCAGTCGGGTCACTTCGGGGTTGAGACGTCCGGCGTGGGCAAGCAGCGCGTCAAGATTCAGCGCGTGGGCGGCAGGTGCCCCGGCGTGCTGGGCCGCGAAGTACAGCAGCACGGTGCCCAGGAAGGCTATCGCGATCCCGACCGAGCAGACGATGACGTATTTCCAGGTCGCCTCCAGCGCGGTGCGGGTCCGGCGATGCCCGACGAGAAACGCGGTGACCACGGTGGTCGCCTCGATCGCGACCCAGATTACGCCGATATTGTTGGCGCACACCGCGATAACCATCGCAGCCAGGAACCCCGGCGTCAGCGCGCCGTACAGCCGCGCACCGGCGGCGTCGGTGTGGCCGTCGGCAAGTTCAGCATTGACGTAACCGATGCTGGCCCCCGTGGCCAGCGTGCCGACCACCCCGATGACAATCTCCATGGTCACCGACAACGCGTCGGCGCGCAGCAGCCCGCTCAGCGCAAAATACCGGCCGGAACCGACCTGGAATCCGAGCGCGGCGCCGCAACCGAGGATCGTCACCGCCGAAAGCACCGTGACGGTTGCCGTGACGCGGCGCCACCCCCAGATCAGGGTGATCAGCGAGGCGGTGATCGGTGCGAGGATGGCACCAGCAACAGTGCGGTCATCAATCGCGCAATTCGTGCAGTTGGTCCAGGTCCGCGCCGCCGAAGGCGCGCCGGAGTCGGCCGGCCAGTACCCCGATCACGATCACGGCGAACAGCACATCCAGGGAGGCGCCGAGTTCGACGATCAGCGGCACGCCTGCGGTCAGCAGGAATGCGGTTGCGGCAATCCCGTTGTCCAGCATCAGAAATCCGGCGGTCTGTGAGATGGCGTGGCGCCGCGTGCTCATCACGAACAGCGCGATGAAGATCACGGCGAACGCGGCGGGAACGGCGGTGGCCGCAGCAGTCGGCTCGAGGTCGACGACGGGCCGGGTGACCGCGAATGCCACGATGGTCAGCACGGCGGTGATCAGCAGCGAACTGGCGGTGTTGACCAGCGGGGTGGCCTCGCGTTGGTCGCTCGGCTCGGCGGCCAGCGCCCGGACCAACAGCCACGGCAACGCCACCGCGCGCAGCAGAAGGACCGCGATCCCGACGTAGACCAGGGCGCGGTCAGCGTCGTGGATTGCGCGCAGCAACGGGATGGCCGCGAGCGCGAAGCCCTGCCAAGCCAGCAGTCGCACGACGGCGCGCAGGTCGCGGCGCCAGGTGACGAGCACGGCGGCGAGCAGGAGCCCACCGGCGGCGAAGTCGATCAGGGTGGCGAAGGTCGAGTCGGTCATCGGTGCGTCCTCATGCCGCCACGGTGAAGAAGTTCGCGGCGGTGACGGCGAGCAGGGCGAGCAGAAACGACCCGGCCAGCAGTTCGGGCACCCGGAACAGTCGCAGCTTGGCGATGAACACCTCCGCGGCAGCCATCAGCGCGGCCAGCAGCGCGACCTTGGCCGCGATGGCGACGACACCGATCACGATGTCGAGCGGGCTGGGACGACTTCCGGCGATGCCCCATGGTGCGAACAGATTCGCCAGCAGCGCCAGCAGCACCGCCAGCCGCATCCCGGATGACCATTCCACCAATGCCAGGCGAGGCCCGGCATATTCGAGCGTCATCGCCTCGTGCACCATGGTCAACTCGAGGTGGGTGGTCGGGTTGTCGACCGGTAGTCGTCCGGTCTCGGCGATGATGACCACCACCAGGGCGACGAAAGCCAACACTCCGGTCAGCGATGCGACGTGCCCCGGGTGCTCGAGCGTGTTGGCGACCACCGCGCCGAGGTTGGACGACCCGGCGCGGATGGAGAGCGCGAAGACGGCGAGCAGGATCGTCGGCTCGACCAGCGCGGCGATGGTGATCTCGCGGCTGGCGCCCATGCCACCGAAGGAGGTGCCGGTGTCGATTCCGGCCAACGCCAACGCGACGGTACCCAGGAACAGCAGGCCGACAACGGCGAACAGATCGGCGACCGGGTCCAGGGGCGACCCGGTGGCCACGATCGGCGCGATGGCCACGATCAGCAGCGTGGTGCCGGCCAGCACCGCGGGCGCCGAAGCGAACACCACCGTGGTGCCCCGCGGGGTGACCTGTTGTTTGCCAAGCTGTTTGCGTATATCCCGCCAGGGTTGCAGCAGCCCGCCACCGGCGCGTCCCTCCAACGCGGCCCGCACCTGGCGCATCAGCCCGATCATCAGCGGCGCACCTAACACGACAACGGCCAGCTGCGCGACGCCGGCGACGAACGACATAGGGTTCACCTGGCGACCACCATCACGATCAGCACGCCGAGCGCACCGTAGGCGAGGTAGAGGTGCACGCTGCCGGTGTGAGCGCGCCGCACCAAAGCGGCCGCCACGGCCACCGCACGGATCACCGGGGTATAGAGGCGGTCTTCGATCGCGTCAGTGAACTTGGCCCGATAGGTGACCGCCTGAGCCATGTATCGCGATTCGTCGAGGTGGGTAACTTCGATATCGGTGTCTGGACGCAATACGTCATCGAAGACGCGCTGCAGCGGCTCCGCGAATGATGTTGCCGTGTATTGCATCCGCGACGTCAGGTCGTCGGCACCGCATGCCCACAGCGGCAGGAGGGCGGGTCGTGGACGCCGGCGCGAGCGCCACCGTGCCAGCACGACGGCCAGCACCACCGCCGCAGTCAACGCCGCGGCGATCCACCCCGGCGCGACCGACCCGGACATCCGGGGCAGCCGTATCACCGTGCCGAAGTCGCTGAACCGGACCGTCGCCGCCGCAGGCAGCACGGCGAGGACCCGCCGCAATATCGGCGCAGCCACCCCCGGCGCCACCGCCGCCACCACACACACGCACCCAGCGATGACCATCCCGCCGACCATGCTGCCCGGGGCTTCTGCCGCGTCGCCGGCGGCCGCGCAGCGTGGACGTGCCAGAAACCCGACACCGAACGCCTTGACCATCGCCGCCACACCCAGTCCGGTGGTCAAGGCCACCGCGCCGACCGCCAACGGCGCGGTCAGCGCCACCAGCGTGTCGTGGTTGGCGCCGGCGTGGATCAGCGACTGAATCAGCAGCCACTCGCCGACGAAACCGGCGCCCAGCGGAAGTCCGGCCGCCCCCAGGGCGGCCACTCCGAACAGAACCGTGGTCGCGGGCATTCTGCGGGCCAGCCCGCCAAGCCGGTCCAAGTCACGCAGCCCGGTCGCGGCCAGCACCGAACCGGCGGCCATGAAGCCCAGGCCTTTGAACGCTGCGTGCCCGATCAGATGCAGCACCGCTGCTGCCATCGCGATCGTGGCCGCCGCGCGCGCGCCGGAGTTCGCGAACAGCGTGGCTGCCCCCAACGCCAGGGTGATCAACCCCATGTTCTCGGTGGTCGAATAGGCAAGCAGCCGTTTGAGATCCGTGGCCACCGTGGCCTGCAGCACCCCGTACACCGCCGACACAGCGCCGATCGCCAGCAGCACCAGCCCCCACCAACGCGGGCCCGGCCCGAGCAGCTGCAGGTCGAACCGGACGATGCCGTAGACACCGAGGTTGACCATCGCCGCACTCATCAACGCCGATACCGGGCTGGGCGCCTCCGGGTGTGCCCGCGGCAGCCAGGCATGCAACGGCACCAACCCGGCTTTGGACCCGAACCCGGCCACGGTCAGCGCGAACACGGCGATACGCGTGCCATCGGACACCGGCGCCAGTGCGGCGAAGCGATCCGCGCCGCCGGACGCCGACAGCACCATCAGCCCGGTCAGGATGGCCACGAACCCGAGCTGCGTCATCACCGCATACACCAGACCGGCCGAACGCACTTCAGGCCGTGTGTGATCCGCCACCACCAGGATCAGCGACGCCAGCGCCATCGACTCCCACGCCACCAGGAAGGTCGTCGCCGACCCCGCCGCCGGGACCAGGAGCATCGCCGCCACGAACACCGGCAGCACTGCCGACGGGAGCCGCCCGAGATGTTCCCGACGCGCGTAGCCGATCGCGTACACCCCGACGGGAATGGCGACCCCACCCGTCAGCGCGACAAAGAACCCGCCGAGTGGGTCGAGCGCCAGATACACCCCCGACAGGGGGATCAGCCAGCCGATATGCAGCGGGCGCACCGTGCCGAAAACCGCAGCAAGCCGACCCACACCCCGAGTGCGCCCAGCGCCGACGTGACGGCTCCGCCCGCAAGCGATGCCAAACCCTGGTGATGCACCGTGTTGGGCTCGGTTGCCGGAGCAATGGTGAGCGTGGCCATTACTTTCCGGTCACCGAGCGCAACGCCGCGACGATCTCGGCGGGTGTGGGTGGGCAGCCGGGGATTCCGACGTCGACGGGCACCACCTCGTCCACCGCACCGACCACCCCGTAGGCATCGGCGAACACCCCCCGGTTCACCGCGCAGTCGCCGCAGGCGATCACCACCCGCGGTTGCGGTGTGGCTGCGACCGTGTTGCGCAGTGGGTCAGCCATGTTGCGGGTGACCACTCCGGTCACCAGCAGCGCATCGGCATGCCGGGGCGAGGCGACCAGCCGCGCCCCGAATCGTTCGGCGTCGTACACCGGACCGAACACGGCCGAGATCTCCACCTCGCAGCCGTTGCACGACCCCGCATCGACATGCCGGATCTGCAGCGAACCCCGCACTCCCGCAGGCGGATCCATGACAGGCTCCGGGGCTGGACCGGCACCTTCCACCACGCGGCCGACACGCAAGATCTTGCCAATCCAACTCATCGGGCTACCGTTGATCCGCTTGTAGGTCATCGAGCATCGCGGCCCGGTCGCTGAACACCCCGGCCAGCACATTTCGCGCGACCATCAACAATTCCGCGATGTTCGGGGATGCCATCGAATAAATCACGGCGCTCCCCTCCTTGCGAGAACTCACCACCCCGGCGCGGCGCAACACTCCCAACTGCTGCGACAGGTTCGACGCCTCCAAACCCACCTCGGGAAACAACTCGGCGACCGATCGATCTTGCGCTGCCAACAGCTCGAGGATCCTGATTCGCGCCGGATGGGCGAGCGTCTTGAACAATTCGGCCTTGAGTTGGTACAGCGGCGCCGACACCACAGCCCTCCTGAAGACTTCATCGTTCCAACGTTCGAACAGTTGAAGACTTTATCATGTCCATTCGGAGTCATGCCTACCCGGAGCGACTGACGCCGACGATCCGTTTTGCGCCTCGTGCCATCGGCAAGCGGCCGGCGACTGCGAGTCGGGAACTCGGCTGAAAGTCAGAACGCCTCGGGATCGCGCTGCACTTCGACCGGCACCGGGTGCCGGTACAGCCGGGACGCGTTCTCCCAGGTGAACTTGCGAATCACGTCCTGCGGCAGATCGCCGATCTGCCCGTGGACGGTCTCCTGGGTGTGCGGCCAGGTCGAGTCGCAGTGCGGGTAGTCGGCCTCCAGCATGATGTTGTCGACACCGATGCGGTCCCGCTGCACGAACGACGACTTGTCCTCCACCGCGCAGAACCAGAAGTTACGAGTGAAAACCTCTGCCGGAGTGAGGCTTTCACCGAGCGCCTGCCAGGTGCCGTACATCGCGTGGTAGCTGAGCATGTGGTCGAGACGGTCGAGCAGCCCGGCCACCCAGCCGATCCCACCCTCGGACAGGCAGATCTTCAGGTCGGGGAATCTGCTGGGCAGCCCGGAGTACAGCCAGTCGACCGCCGCCGAGATCGCATAGGCGAAGAACAGCACACCGGCCACATCCGGGGGCGCGTCCTCGGTGGTCGACGGCGAGGATCCCGACGACCCGATGTGCAGATTGACGACGGTGCCCGTCTCGGCGCACGCCGCCATCATCGGGTCCCAGTGCCCCGAGTGGATACTCGGCAGCCCCAGCATCGCCGGGTTCTCGCTGAAGGTGACGGCGGGGAAACCGCGCTCGGCGTTCTCGTAGATCATCTGTGCGCCCACCACGGGGTCCAGCAGCCACGGCAGCTGACAGGGGATGATTCGCTCGGGGTAAGACCCCGCCCACACCTCGAGGTGCCAGTCGTTCCAGGCGCGGACGGCGGCCAGGGCCAGCTCGCGGTCCGTGGTCACCTGCTGCAGCCGCTGTCCGGCGAAGCCCGGCAGAAACGAGGGAAAATTCAGCGAGGCGTAGATGCCGTTCAGGTCCATGTCCGCGATGCGCTCGTGGATGTCCCAGGCGCCCCTGCGCATCTCGTCGAAACGGACCGGCTCGAAGCCGTACTCCGCCACCGGCCGCCCGACCACGGCGTTGAAGCCGACGTTGGGCAACTGCCGGCCGTCGTACACCCATGTTTGCCCGCCCGCGTCGGTGTCGACCACCCTCGGCGCGCGGTCGGCGAACTTGCGCGGCACCCGCCCGGCGAAGGTATCGGGGGGTTCGACGATGTGATCGTCGACCGAGATCACGGTGTAGCGGCGCGGCGCCCGCGGCGGGTCGGGCAGGAAGGTGACCGACCGGGTGTCGCCCGTCTTGGCGGTCGTGAAGTTGAGGTCTTCGGCCAGCTCGTCGATCGATTTCACCCGTCAACCTCCGATCGAGTGGGATAAGTGTGACGTGGCGGTGCGGCCGACCGGCGTGTCGCCGCCCCGGGTCCACCGGGATGGCCGGGGCTTCACGTCAGCACATCCGGGTCGGCCTTGATGGTCATCCGCGCCGCGCCCGCCCAGTACACGTCGGCGGCACGTTCGACGAGCGAGCGCTGCATGCCTGCCATGTCGGACAAGTTCATGGCGACGGGCTCTTTGCCGGTGAGCATGACGTCGTAGGCCAGCTTGCACACCCGTTCGATCGAGGCCGCGCGGTAGACGGCCTCCGGCAGATTGCGGCCGGTGGCGAGGACGCCGTGGTTGGCCAGGATCGTCAGGTTGGCGTCGCCGATGCGCGTCGCCAGTTCCGCGGCGCGGGCGGGGCTGTCGATCTCGCCGTCGTAGGTGTCCACCAGGCACAGGTCGCCGAGGAACAGCGAGCCGGTCTGATGTACCAACTCGGGCAGCCTGCCCAGCGCGGCGAGCACGCACACGTAGTAGGGATGGTTGTGGATCACCACCCGCGCGTCCTGGCGGGCCCGGTGCAGTTCGGTGTGGATGTGGATGGCCGGGGTGACGTCCCAGCGCCCGCGGACCACCCGGGCGTCGCTGTCGACGGCGCAGATGTCGGAGGCGGTGAGCTCGGCCCACCACAGCCCCCACGGATTGACGAGCATGTCGGTCTGGCCGTCGAGCTGCCAGGTGATGTGTCCGGCCATGTTCTCGGCGAACCCGATCGCGGCCAGGTGCCGGAACGCGACCGCCAACGCCTGCTCGTCGGACAGTTCGACCCCGATCGGGGGAACCACCGAGGGCGACCACACTTCGAGGCCGCCCCGCCTGGCGTCAGCACCCTTCATCATCGCCCTCCATTCTGGCGCGGATGTCTTCGCGGAGCAGGCCTTTGGCTATTTTGCCTCCCGACGAACGGGGCAGCTCATCGACCACGATGAGCCGCTCGGGCAGCAGTTCCTTGGAAACTCCTTGCGCCAAGAGGAATTCGGCCAACTCGGGCAGGTCGATGCCCGGCGAAGCGGCGAGTTCGGCGTAGAGGCAGACCTTCTCGCCGAACACCGGATCGGGCATCGCCACCGCGGCGGCCACCGCGATCGCGGGATGGGTGGCGACGGCGTCCTCGACCTGGCTGGCGCTGATGTTCTTACCACCGCGCAGGATGAAATCCGACGTGCGCCCCGTGACGCTCAGATAGCCGTCCGCGTCGATCTCGCAGATGTCGCCCATCCGCATCCACCCGTCGCGCGTGAACAGCTTGTCGTGGTCGGTGCCGCCGAGATAGCCGAGGCTGGTCGCCGGACCCCGGCAGGCGGGCTGGCCCCGTCCCGTGTCGGTGACGTCGCGGTCCCCGTCGAAGAGCCGGACCGCCATCTCCGGGACGATCCGCCCACCGGTGCGCAACCGGCGCTGGCGCGGATCGTCAAACGTGGTGGCGCTGAGAATCCCGGTCTCGTTCGAGCCGTAGAACTGCAGGATCGTGGCACCGGTGAGGTCCTCGAACTCGGCCGCGGGCCGGTACGGCAGCGCCTCGCCGCCGGTGAACACCACGCGCAGCGAACTCAGGTCGTGCCCGCGGGTGGCCGGATCCGCCATCAACATGGTCAATTGTGTGCTAACACAACATAACACGGTGGCCTTGTGCCGTTCTATCGCCTCGCATGCCGCCGTGGTGGTGAACCGGTCGAGGAGGACGGCGGTGGCGCCGAGGTAGATCGGGGTGGTGTGGCTGGTCCAGATCCCGAACCCGAACGGCATGGGAATGACCGGCAGGAACACGTCGTCCGGGCGCAGCTGCCCGTTGGCGACGGCCTTGCGGTGGAAGTAGTGCCAGCGGTTCTGGGTGTGCACCACGCACTTGGGCAGGCCGGTGGTCCCGGAGGTGGAGTTGATCAAAAAGACGTCGTCGGGGCCGAGCCGGGCCTCGTCGCCCGGGGCCGCGGGCGGGGCGTCGATGTCGAGGCGCAGGCCGTGCAGGGTGAGCACAGTCGGCCCGGACCCGGCACAGACTTCGGCCGCGGCGCCGCTGCGCGCACGATCGCTGACCATGATGTCGGGCCGGGCGCCGCGCAGGATCGCCGCAACCTCACGGGTGCCGGCGCGCGCACCGATGCCGACCACGACGGCGCCGCAGCGTTCGACGGCGACGAACAACGCGTGGATGGCAGCCGAATCCCCGTGCCACACCGCCACCCGGTCACCGCGCGTCACACCGGCCGCGGCCAACTGACCGGCCAGAGCTGTTGCCACGGAATCGAATTCGGCCCATGTCAGCGCGCCACCGGGATGGTCGATGTAGGCGGGACGATCGGGTGAGCCCTCGGCGTTGCGGCGGACCGCGTCCGACAGCGTCGCATCGGACCACCAGCCCTCGGCGCGGAACCGCGCCGAGTCATCGACGGCGAACGCCGGCGAGCCCATTATTTCCAGCTCACCGGCGCTCATGACCAAATGATAGGAAAGCCGCGGCCGGGCCGGTCGGCGGCGTCGTCAGGGAGTGGGCGGGGCGGCGGGGGCAGGGTGTTGATCGGTGTCGATGTCGGGAACCGCCGGGCGCCGGAAGTGCGGGTACGGACAGGTGACGTTGCGGATGCAGCCGCAGTTCAGGCCGACGATGCAGCCGCCCCCGCCGACGGGTTGGACGGGGCGTCGCCAGCGGTGGGCGGGGCCGGCGGCGGCGGGCTCACGCGGGAGGAAACTGCGCTTGCCGCCGTCGCCATCGTGGCGTCCGGTGACGTTCCGATCGCCCAGGCAAACACGGCCACGCCACCGCACAACACGGCTGTGGCCTTAGCCTTGCGATTTGACATGCCCCCCAGTGCATGTTGGCGTTTCCCCCTGGTTGGTACGCCGCGACCGGTTCCTAGAAGACTCCAAGAAGCTATGCAAGATCCTCCAAGGCCGGCGGCCGGCCGGGGTGGGGGTGGCGCCGGCGTTGCCGCGGATCAGCAGTTGCACGTCGAGCCGCTTCTGCAGCCCGCGGCCACGCTGTCGTCACCCTGAATCCAGGCATGCCCAACACCAGCCGATTGCTCGAAGCGCATCGATCCGCCGGACGCACGCTGCGCGCCGACGGGATCTCGTCGTTCCTGCTCGACGACGGGCCCCGGGACGCCGAACCGGTGGTGTGCGGCCACGGCGCACCAGGTGGTGCGCGACGATCGCCGCGGCGAACCACACGGCGATCGACTGCCACCAGGCGTCCGGGTTCCACAGCGTGGCCGGTTTGAACGTGGCCAGCACGTATCCCAACAGCGTGAACCCGGCGACCAGGCTCAGCAGGTGCAGTGGGTGGGATCCGTAGATCCGGGCGAACCACGCCAGGGCGCTACGCATCTGGGGCCGCCCGGAAGGCGATCGCGGTCACCCATTTGGTGTTGTGCACGCCGGGCAGCGCGGGGACGACGATGCGTGCGGGATAGCCGTGGTCCGCGGACAGGTCGACGCCGTTGACGCGCAGCGCCAGCAGCGCGTCGGGGTCCAGCACCTGGTTGCGCTGCAGCGTCGCGCTGCCGAACGGGCCGGAGTCCAGCGAGGACACGTGCGCCGATTCCGGTGCCGGCACCCCGGCCAGGCGGGCCAGGTCGCCCAGACGCACCCCGGTCCAGGTCTGTACCGTCGACCAGCCCTCCACGCAGGCGATCGGCAGTGTCGCGGTGTACTGAGGCAGCGCCAGCAGCGCGGCGCGATCCAGGACGACCGGCCGCGCGCCGCCGGTCAGCGTGAGCCGCCAGCGCTCCCCCGTCCGGGCGCTGGAGATCCCGGCCGCCAGGGCGGTCCGGTTGATCTCGAAGTCGTTGGGCCCGTCGCCGCGGGTCCGCCCGCGGGGCAACAGCAGTGCGGCGTGCCGGGTGACGCCGCCCAGGGTCTGGCCCGCGGTGATGACGGCCATGAACAGCGCCCCACCGCCCACCAGCGCCAGTGCGCCGCGGCGGCTGATCGTGACGGGGCCCGGCTCGGCGGCGACCAGTCCGTCGGGCTCCCAGGGCTCCGCCCGGGTGTCCTCCCGACGGGTGCGCAGCACGTCGCGCAGTCGCATCGCGCGCAGGCTCGACCACATTCGGGGCGCCTTGATCGCGACGTGCACGAGGAACCCGGCGATGAACACCCACGCGCCGAAATAGTGCGCGGTGTAGAAGCTGAACCCGAAGCACTGGATGTTCAGCACGCCGGTCACGATTTCGAACAGGACGCCGCCGACCAGCATCAGCAGCGAAACCCGTTCCAGCAGTTGGGCGATCGAGCGCGACGGCGGCCACGCGAAGAGCCGGGGTATCACCGACCACAGCTTGGCCAGCACCACCGGGATCACCACGAGCCCGAGTCCCACGTGCAGTCCCTGGCTCAGCCGGTACAGCCAGGACGGGTCGGTGGGCCAGTCGAACGTCGGCAGCTTCAGCCACCCGACGTCGCCCGGGATCGCCTGCCCGAATCGCGGCCCGTAGGCGATGTAGGACAGCAGGCCCGTGAGGGCGACGATGGGCAGGGTTACCAGCAGCGTCGCGCCGAACACCGATGTCAGCCACCGCCCGCGCAGCGGGCTGCGCCACCGCTGCAGCCGCCGGGCGCCGGGCGGCGGATGGTCGTCGAGCGCACGCCACAGCCGGGCCGGGAAACCGTAGCGCGGCTCGGGTCGTTCGGGTCCGCTCACGGGCCGGCTTTCACGCGGCCGACCCGCCGCCGTCGGGGTAGAGCGTGGACCCGGTCACGTGATCGGCCCGTGGCAACGCCAAAAACGCTACGGCTTAGACGATTTCGGCGGGATGCGCGGTGCGGGTCGGACCGGGGAGAACACCGTTCACCCCGAACGCCGTTGGCTCCGAACTCGGCCGCCCACATGCGGGTCAGCGACTCCAGCGCCGCGCTGTAGACCGACGCCCCGGGCACGCCCTTCACGGCGGCCAACGACGTGACGTTGAGAGATTCCGCTCCCCCGCGCGAGCATCCCCGTGGCCAGTTCCGCGACCAGGAAGTGGGTACCGCGCACGTTGGTGTCGAACATCGCCTCGAAGCTTGCCAGATTCTGCTCCGCGGTGGGGCCTACCGGAAATGTACCGGCGTCCCGGCGCGCCATTGAGATCGCCGATGCCGTCCATCGGGAAATCCGATCGGCGTCGCGCAGGTGGCTGCGCACGGCGCGCGATCGGCGGCCCGGCCCCGGCCCGCCTATTGTCGGGGTGTGCTGACCGGCTTCCTGATCGCGCTGGGTTGCGCGGTCTGTTACGGCTCGGCGTCGGTATTGCAGGCGGCGGCCACGCGGTCGGTGGAAGCGGGCAGCGGCTCCGGGGTCGACCCCGTGCTGCTGGCGCGGGCCGCCCGGCAGTGGCGCTACCTGGCCGGCGTCGGCCTCGACGGGTTGGGCTTTTTGTTCCAGGTGGCGGCGCTGCGGTTGGTGCCGATCTATGTGGTCGCCGCGGCACTGGCCGCCTCGATCGCCGTCACCGGCGTCGTGGCCGCCTGGATGCTGTCGGCGCGCTTGTCGTGGGCCGAATGGACGGCCGTGGGCGTCATCTGCATGAGCCTGGTCGCGCTGGCCCTGGCCGCCGGACCGGGACACTCCCGGCACGCTCCCGCGGGATTGGGCTGGGCGTTGGTGGGCGTGGCGGCGGCGATCTTGGTGGCCGGCGCCGCCGCGGGCCGGCTGCCGGACCGCCCGCGCGCGCTCGCGCTGGGGCTGGCCGCGGGGACCGGCTTCGGAGTCATCGAGGTCGGCGTGCGGCTGATCGACGTCCTCGATCCCACCAAGCGCGCCTTCTACTCCAACCCGGCCCTGTACGCTGCGGCCACCGGGGGGATCGCCGGCTTCCTGCTGCTCACCTCCGCGCTGCATCGCGGATCGGTGACCACGGCCGTCGCCGGGATGGTTGTCGGCGAGACGATCGCGCCCGCACTCGTCGGAGTGGTGTGGCTGGGTGACAGCGCGCGCGACGGGCTCGGCTGGCTGGTGGTGGCAGGATTCCTGGTGGCCGTGGCGGCCGCGCTGGTGCTGGCGCGCCTCGGCGAGGCGCCGGAACAGGCCATCGGCGAGGCCGTCCTCTAGATCACGTTGTGGCCGCCGGCGTTTCGGAAGACGGGGCGAAGGTGGTCCCGCGCGCCGGCCGCGTCCACAGCACCCCGCCCTGCGCATCGGCGCCGGCGGCGATCAACTCGCGTTTGAGGATCTTGTTGGTGGCCGTCACCGGCAGGTTGGCGTTGATGCGCACGTAGCGTGGCCACGCCTTCGGCGACAGGTCGGGCTGGGCGGTCAGAAACTTCTCGAAATCGCTTGGTGCCAAATCGGTTCCCGCACGAAGGACCAGTGCGGCCATCACCTGGTCGCCGACCCGCTCGTCGGGCACGGCATAGACCGCGACCTGGCTGACTTCGGGAATCCGGCTCAGGATGCGCTCGATGGGCGCCGCGGCCAGGTTCTCGCCGTCGACCCGCATCCAGTCGGCGGTGCGGCCCGCCAGGTAGATCCAGCCGTCGGCGTCGCGGTAGGCCAGATCGCCCGACCAGTACATGCCGTGCCGCAGGCGCTCGGCCGTCGCGGCGGAATCGTTGTAGTACCCCGTGAACGGGCCGGCGCCCGTGGTGTTGACGAGTTCGCCGACCGCGTCGTCGAAATTGATCAGGGCCCCGTTCTCGTCGAATTCGGCGACGGCGCACTCCTTACACGTCACCGGGTTGTAGATGCCGACCCCCGGATACGGCTTGCCGATCGAGCCGGGCGGGGCGCCGTCCTCGCGCACGACGATCACCGCGAACTCGCTGGAGCCGAAGCTGTCGATCACCCGGCAGCCGAAACGCCGCGCGAACTCGTCGATGTCGCGGTCGGTCGCCTCGTTGCCGAAGGCCACCCGCAGGGTGTTGTCGGCGTCGTCGGGGCGTTCCGGGGTGGACAGGATCAGGGCGAGCGGCTTGCCGACGTAGTTCATGTAGGTCACGCGGTAGCGGCGCACGTCGTCCAGGAAGCGCGACGGCGAGAACCGGACCGGGACCATGGTGGCGCCGCAGCCGACCCCGACCGCCCAGCCGGCGGCGACACCGTTGGAGTGGAACAGCGGCATCGACAGGTAGCAGACGTCGTCGGCGGCGATGTCGTACTGGAAGATCAGGCTCGCCCCGCACATGATCGCCATCCCGTGCGCGAACCGAACGGCCTTGGGATTTCCGCTGGTGCCCGAGGTGAAGATCATCATCAGCGTGTCGGTCGCGGTGACCTCGCGGTGGGCCACCAGGGGTGGCGCGGCCGCGACCGCCCCGGCGTAGCCGGACCCGTTCACGGCCAGCACCCGCACGCCGGACAGATCCAGGCCGTCCAGCAGCGGCAGGTGCTCGTCGTCGACGAGCAGCATCTGGCAGTCGGAGCGCCGGATGTCGGCGAGCAGGCCGGCGCCGCGCCGGGTGGTGTTGAGGCCGCACAGGACGTAGCCGCCCAGCGCGGCCGCGGCCATCGCGCGCAGCATCTCCGGCGAGTTGGCGAGCAGGGCGCCGACGTGCAGCGGACGGGTGGGGTCGGCGAGCGCGATCAGGGCGGCCGCCTCGGCCTCGGCCTCGGCGAGGTGTTCCCGCCAGGTCCAGGTCCGGTCGCCGTGGGCGACGGCGCGGGTGTCGTCGTGCAGGCGTTGCCGTAGCAGTTGCTGGACCGTCTCCGGCACCGTCTCAGCTCCCGGACGCCGGGTCGAGCAGCGTGCGCAGGTCGGCGTAGACCAGGTCGCGCGCGAGCACCGACGCGGCCAGCGACGGAATCGTCATGAAGCCGTGGAACATGTCGGGGAAGTCGCGGTGCACGACCGGCACGCCCGCGTCGTGCAACCGGCGGGCGTAGTCGCAGCCCTCGCTGTGCAGCGGGTCCTCCCCGGCGGTGACGACGACCGCGGGCGGCAGATCCGCGTGCGACGCTGCGCGGGCGGGGGCCACGAGGTAGGGCGGGTCGACGATCCCGTCACCGCCGAGGTACTGCCGCCAGTACCACTGCATCGCGGCGCGGGTGTTGAACGGACCCTGGGCGTAGCGGCGGTAGCTGTCGGTGTCGAACGACGGGTCGATGACCGGATAGAGCAACACCTGGGCGGCCGGCGGGGCCACCCCACGTTCGCGACACAGGATGGGCACGACCGCCGCCAGGTTGCCGCCGGCGCTGTCGCCGGCGACGGCGATGCGCGCCGCGTCGATGCCGAGGTCCCCAGCGTGCTCCGCCGTCCAGCAGAAGGCGGCGAAGGCGTCCAGCGCGGCGGCCGGGGCGGGATGTTCGGGGGCGAGCCGGTAGTCGACCGACACGACGACGGCCTGGCTGCCGCGCGCCAGGGTACGGCAGAAGCCGTCGTGGGAGTCGATGCCGCAGAAGACGAATCCGCCACCGTGGCAGAACACGATCGCGGGCCGGTCGGTGCGCGGCTCGCCGTGCGGGTAATAGACCCGCACGGGGATCTTCCCCGCCGGACCCGGAACCGTGTGGTCGACGGCGCTGTGCACGTCGCCCGCGTTGTTGACGGGCATGCGGCGTTTGGCCACCGCCTCCCGCGCCGCCGCACCCGTCATGGTCTCGACGCGCGGGAAACCGGCGTCCAACTCGCGCAACATGTCCCGCAGGTAGTCGTCGACCTGGGTCCGGTGAACGTGGGTGTGCATCGTCGGCCCGCTCATGCGGGCCGGTACTTCAGCAGGGTGATCCCGGCATCGGGGAGATCACAGAACACCGGCATCACTCGCATTCCTATCCGGACGTCGCGCGCGTCGACGTCGACCAATTCGGTGCTGATCCGCGGCCCGGCGTCCCACTCGACCACCGCGAGCAACTGGGGCAGCGCATCGGCCCAGGGCGGCCCGGTGGGCCTGCGGGCCACGGTGAACGTGTACAGGGTTCCGGCGCCGTCGATTTCACGCCATTCCAGGTCGTCGGCCAGCGTCCCGGGGGCCAGCGTGCGGGGATAGAACACGTAGCGGCCCGCCGACGGCGAGTACTGCACCATGATGCGGTGTTGGGCCAGTCCGTCCCAGAACGGCCGGGAGACGGGCGTGGGCTCGGGGACGGGTCGGGGTTCGGTGGGGTTCACGGTCACGGTCAGTCCCCTCGCAGGAGCAGCGCCACCTGCTCGCTCATGATGCCGCCGTTGCCGGTGACGAACGCGGTGTGGCAGTCGCGCACCTGCGCGTCGCCGGCCCGGCCCATGATCTGGCGGGCGCCGTCGACGACGTGGTGCATGCCGCCCGCCATGCCGGCCTGCCCGTAGGAGAGCTGGCCGCCGGCGGTGTTGAGCGGGAAATCACCGCGGTAGGTCAGGTCGTGGTCGGTGACCCATTGCATGCCTTTGCCTTTCGCGCAGAAGCCCGCATCCTCCAGGCTCATCAGCACCGTGATCGTGTAGCAGTCGTAGATCGACGCCACGTCGACGTCGGAGCGGCTCAGCCCGGCCATCGCGAACGCCTTGTCGGCGGCCCGGGCGATCGGCGTGCGCAGCAGGTCCGCGGCGTAGGTCGGGGTCTTGAACGCGATGTGCTCGCCGAAGCCGGTGATCCACACGGGCCGATGCCGGCTGCGGCGCGCGAGGTCGGCGTTGGCGATCAGCACACCCGCTCCCCCGTGCACCCGCATCACCGTTTCCAGCATGTGGATCGGGTCGGCGATCATCGGGCTGGCGAGAACGTCGTCCACGGTGATCGGGGTGCCGTGGAACACCGCGCCCGGGTGCGCGCACGCGTTGGTGCGTTGGTCCACCGCGATCTCGGCGATCGCGGCCGGGTCGTAGCCGAACTCGGCCGCGTACCGCTGGGCGATCTGCGCATACGGTGCGTTCTGGCCCACGTTGCCGTAGGGGATTTCGAACTCGGCCTGGGGTGACCCGTAGTTGTTCGACGACGCCCCATACCAATTCGGGGCGGCGGCCGGCCTGGTCGCCGACCGGGGCAGCGCTGCCGATCCGGGTACGACGGCCAGCACCGCATCGCAGACGCCCAGTTCCACCGCGGCCGCGGCCCGCCACACCATTCCCGCCGAGGTGGCTCCGCCCAGGTCGACCCGTTCGCCGAAATCCAGTGCCAGGCCCAGGTATTCGCACAGCGTGGCGGGCGCGAACATCGCCGATTCGGCCACGCCGTGGGTGATCAGACCGTTGACGGCGGCGGGGTCGACGCCGGCGTCCTCGACGACCAGCTTCGCCAACGCGGCGTACTGGTCGAGGGTGAACGAGGGCGGCGCGGTCGGCCGTCGTTCGGCGGGCAACTCGGCGATGCCGACGATGGCCGCCTGGCCGCGCAGCCCCGTCATGCCGGCGTTCCGCGCCGGGGCAGCTGCACCGTCGCCGTCCCGGGCATCAGCACGGTGTCCCCGCGGCGGCCGGCGATGTCGAGGTCCACCAGCCCGGCACCCCCGTCGGCGAGGCGGGTGCCGGTGATGACCCCGCCGAATTGCAGCGACTCGCCGGGATAGGCCACGGCCCGGTTCTGCACCGAGAAGGACACCAGGCGACCGCGTCCGCCGATCCAGTCGCCGACCGCGCGCGCCAGCAGCGCCGCCTGCAACGGGCCCTGGACCAGCACGTCGTCGTAGCCTTCCTCATGCGCCCACTGCTTGTCGTAGTGGATGCGGTGGCCGTTGTAGGTGGCGGCGCTGAAGAAGAACAGCTGGGTTTCGTCGACGGTGACGTTCAGCGCCGGGATCTGCTCCCCCGCGCTGACGTCGTCGAAAAAGACCTGTCGGTCGGTCAAGGCGCTCCTAAGGCCGGGCGATCATCGAGGTGGAGGCTTCGGCGACCAGGTCGCCGTGCTGGTTGCGGTAGATCGTGTGCCAGGTCACGAGAACGAATCCGCCCGAGCGGCCTTCTTTTTCGGTGATCGACTCGATGGTGCGGACCATGTCGATCTGGTCCCGGTGATAGGCGGGCAGGTGGAAGGTGAAGCTCTCCCCGCCCGCCATCCGCTTGGGGGCGCGGGGGAACGCCAGGCTGCCCGAGACGGCGCCGGAGGAACCGTCGGGCCGCAGCGTGTCGAGGTGCGTGACGCCCAGCACGGCGTACTGCAGGAACAGCGGCGGGCAGATGACGTCGCGATACCCGTTGGCCCGGGCGTACTCGGGGTCGAACCACAGCGGGTTGCGGTCGCCGACCGCGGCCGCCCAGCGTTGCCAGTCGCGCCGGTTCACCTCGCCCGTCGCCGCGGCGGCGACCGTGCCCACCCGCGACGCCGACTCGGCGTCGATCAGGCTGTCATCGTTCATCGTTCGGGGCCTCCTCCAGCCATGCCGCGGCGACGTCGGCCCCGCCTCCGAGCGTCGAGCCCAGCCGGGCCCGTTCGCTCCACAGATGCAGGTCCGTCTCGGTCACATACCCCATCCCGCCGTGCAACTGATGCGCGTTCAGGGTGATCAGCCGGGCCGCGCGGGCGGCGTGCATGCGGGCGACGGCCGTCTCCCGGGTCCCGGTGTGCCCGCGGGCGATCCGGAAGACCGCCGCGTGTGCGGCCAGACGCGCTGCCGCCAGGGCGATGTGCATATCGGCGACCAGGTGCTGGGCGGCCTGGAACGACGCGATCGCCCGGCCGAACTGATGACGCAGCGTGGTGTATTCCACGGTGCGCTCCAGCACCGCCTGGCCGATGCCCACCAGGTCCAGCGATCCCAATGCCGCCGCCGTGTTGGCCAGCCGGCGCAGCGCGGGCTCGCCCACGCCGTCGCCGAGCAGCGCGTCGGCCGGCACCGCCACGTCGTCGAAGCGCACGGTGAAAGCCCGGTGCCCGCCGGCCATGTCGAGGGGCTCGACGGCGAGCCCGTCGGCGCGGGTGTCGACGACGAGGACGAGGGTGCGGCCGGGCGCGGCGGCCGACACCACGACGAGGTCGGCGACGTCGGCGTCGGCGACGTAGTCGACGGTTCCGCTGAGCCGCCAGCGCATCGGCTCCGGAACGGCTTGCACGGCAGGCGATACGGCCGCGGCGTCGCGGGCGTTCCACAACGCCGTGGCGCCGCGGAGGCCGCCGTGGGCCAGCGGCGGCAGCCAGGCCGCCTTCGGCGCGGGCGTACCCAGCTGGTCGATCGCCAGGACCGCATGCACGGTGCTGTGCACCATCGTCGGGCACAGGGCGCGGCCCGTCTCGGTGTAGAAGACGGCGAGGTCGTCGAGCGAGCCCCCGGAACCGCCGTACTCCTCGGCGACGGCGAGCCCGAAGATCCCGGCAGCGGCCAGTGCCTTCCACAGGGCCGGCGCGCTGCGGTCGGCGCCAGGCTGGGACAGCGAGCGCACCAGGCTCACCGGGCATTCCGCCGCCAGCAGGGCCCGCGCTGCCGAGGCGAACTCGCGCTGTTCGTCGGTGGGGAGCAGTCTCATCGCTCAGCGTCCGTACGAGGGCATGCCGTGGCCGCGCTGGGCGATGATGTCGCGGAGCACCTCGTTGGTGCCGCCGCCGAAGCGCATCAACGGCGCGGCCCGGTAGAGCCGTTCGAACTTCCCGGCCAACGGGGCGTGTTCGCTGCGGTGTGCCAGCAGCCCGTCGGGGCCCAGCAGGTCGAGCGCCAGTTCGGCGATGCGCTGGCGCAGTTCGCTGGTGAAGACCTTCTCGACGCTGACCTCCACGGTGGGGATCACGCCGCCGTCGAGCATCGAGGCGGCCTCGTAGCCCATCAGCGTGGCCACCTCCACGTCGGCCTCGGCCTGCACCAGCCGGCGGCGCAGCGCCGGACAGTCGGCGGGCACGCTGCCGTCGCGGCGGGGCGTTGCCGCGAGATCGCGCAATTCCTCCACGGCGCGGCGCAGATCGCCGGCGTTGGTCAGCGCGCCCCGCTCGAGGTCGAGCGCGCCGGTGATGTACGTCCAGCCGCGGTTGACCTCGCCCACCAGGTTGGTGAGCGGGACCCGCACGTCGCGAAAGTGGACCTCGTTGGTGCGGTAGCCCGACCAGGCGTAGAGGGGGCGGATCTGGACCCCCGGGCTGTCGACCGGGACGATGATGACCGAGATGCCGCGGTGCCGGGCCGCGTCGGGATCGGTGCGCACGCACAGCCATTCGTGGGTGGCGCGCTGGGCGCCGCTGTTCCAGATCTTCGTCCCGTTGATCACCCACTCCTGGCCGTCGCGCGTCGCGCGGGTCCGCAGGGCGGCCAGGTCGGTGCCGGCGTCGGGTTCGGAATAGCCGACGGCGCAGATCATCTCGCCCCGGGCGATCGGTGGCAGCCATTCGGCTTTGTTCCGCTCGGTGCCGTGCCGCATGATCATCGGCGCCACCGATGTGACCGTCAGGTCGGGACCGGGCACGCCCCAATATTCGAACTCGCTCATCAGCAGGTGCTGATGGATCGCGCCGAGGCCCCCGTCGCCTCCCAGCCCGCCGTACTCGCGCGGCCAGTTCAGCCCGAACCAGCCCTTCTCGCCGATCTTGCGGCGGAAGCGCGCAACCTCTCCGTTCGGGAATTCGAGATCGTGCCGGGCGAGCTCGGCGCGGAGCGCGGGGGTGACATTTTCCTGGAGGAATTCGCGGACCTCGGCCAGCCAGGCGCGCTGCCCGGCGTCGAGTTCGAAGTCCATTCCGAAGCCCACCTCACCTTCCGGCATTTCACACGGCAGCGCCAGCGTAACGCCGGGGACAGAACGAGCTCCGCGATTTCGGGCTGACGTTACGCCCGCCGCGGCGCGGACATCGCGAGGCCCGCTTCGACACGCCCCGACCAGAGCTCCGCCACCTCGCGACGACCCGTCGCCTACGCGACGACCGACGGCGGGACGGCCGTTCCCCCGGGACGGCATCGTCCCCCGGGCCGCGGTGCCGAGGCGTCAGTTGAATGACCGGTAGTCATGAAAGTGCACGTCGGACGGCATCCGGGTTTCAAACTGTTAAAACGCTGTCAAACTCCCGTAAATCCGCGCGACGGCCCTCGCGGCCACGCGATGAGGCTGCAAGGATCGTGGGATCGACCGGTTTTAGGTATCAGTCGTACCGCTCGGTCCGAAGCGCACGGGGAGAAGCAGATGCCAACTGTTGAGACACGCCTTCGCCAGGAACTACGCACCTGCGCCGTCGAGTTGCGCCAGCTGGCGTACACGCTGCCCCACGGGGTGGGTGAGCACGATCTCCTGCAGCTCTCCGACCGCATGCGTGCCGCCGCCGAACAGGTCGCGCGCACAGGGGCTTGACCTTTCGCGGCGCTTCGCCGGTCGCCGCCAGGTGATCAGCCGCCCTTGAGGCGAATCTTCCACCGCACGAAACCCAAGTAGACCATGCTGATCGCGAACAGCATGGCGACGTCGAACCACCATGCGCCGGCGGTGTGCTGCCAGTGCGAGTCCTTCGGCGTCACCGGGCCCGGCTCCAGCTTGAGCAGGTCCGCAGTGGATGCCGACGCGGCGAAGCCCCACCTGGCCGGCGTCGCCCACGACATCTGGTCGAGGCCGATGCGGTCGGTGACCGGGATCATGCCGCCGGAGAACACCAGCTGCGACATCACCGCGACCACCAGCAGCGGCATGATCTGTTCGTTGGACTTGGCGATGGCCGACAGCGCCAGCCCGAGCATCGCGGAGGCGACACAGGTCAGCGCGACGTCGACGAAGAGCTCCAGACCCGGCCGGCCCAGGGCGACGGCCCCCTGGGTGGGACCGCCCTTGCCGATCAGGACGATGACGGTGACGATCGCGGACTGGACGACCGCGAACACCGTGTACACGCAGACCTTGGCCAGCAGATAGGCGCCGGTGGACAGGCCGACGGCCTGCTCGCGCAGGAAGATCGGGCGCTCACCGATGAGGTCGCGGATCGTCAGCGCGGTGCCCATGAACACCGCGCCGACGTTGAGCAGCACCAGGATCTGCCCGGGCTCGTTGGGCGCGGCACCCATGGGGTTGGGGATGCCGAACCCGACGTTGCCGGGAACCGACATCGACAGCGCACCCATGATGAAGGGCAACACCGCCAGGAAGGCGAAGTAGCCGCGGTCGGAGATGATCAGCCGCATCTGCCGCCGGGCGATGGTGGAGAACTGCCGGCCCAGGCTCGTGTGCGACGGGTCGCCGATCTCCGCGGGTTGCTCGGCCGGTGGCGGCGGCGGGGGCGGTCCCGTCCGCGCCAGGTAGCGGGCCCGCGCCCCGTCCGGGTCGTTGGCCACCGTGCTGAAGATGTCGGCCCAGTTCGTCGTCCCCATGGCGGGACCGATCTGGCCGGGCGGCCCGCAGAACGCGGTCTTGCCGCCGGGGGCCAGCAGCAGGACCTGGTCGCAGACGTCGAGATAGGTCAGCGAGTGGGTGACCACGAGCACCACGCGGCCGGCGTCGGCCAACTGCCGCAGCATGGTCATGACCTGGCGGTCCAGGGCCGGGTCCAGACCCGACGTCGGCTCGTCGAGGATCAGCAGCGACGGCCCGGTGAGCAGCTCCAGCGCCACCGACGCCCGCTTGCGCTGGCCGCCGGACAGCTTGTCGACCCGGGTGTGCAGGTGCTGGGTCATCTCGAGTTCCTCGAGCACCCGCGCCACCACCTGTTCGCGGTCCTCTTTGGTGGTATCCGGCGGCAGCCGCAACTCGGCGGCATACATCAGCGCCTGCTGCACTGTCAGCTGCCCATGCACCACGTCGTCCTGCGGGACCATACCGATGCGGCTGCGCAGCGAGGCGTACTCGGCGTGGACGTTGTGGCCCTCGAAGGTCACCGTGCCGGTGGTCGGGTGCGTGTAGCCGGCGACCAGCCGGGCGAACGTGGACTTGCCGGCACCGGAGGGACCGATGACGGCGGTCAGCGTTCCGGGCTGTGCGCCCAGCGAGATGTTGTCCAGCAGCGTCTTGTTGTTCTCGATCGTCCACGTCACCCCGCGCACGTCGAGCCCGCCGGTGCGCGTGGCGGTCGCGGTCTCGTCGCGGCGGACCAGCGCCCCGCCCGCGAAGACCAGGTCGATGTTGCCGATCGTGACGACGTCGCCGTCGTGCAGCAGCGCGGAGTCGACCCGGGCGCCGTTGACGAAGGTGCCGTTGATGCTGCGGTTGTCGTGGATCTCGGTGCCGTGGTCGGTCGGGATCAGGGTGGCGTGGTGGCGGGACGCCAGCACCTCGGGAATGACGATGTCGTTGTCGTTGGCCCGGCCGATCTTGATCGCTCCCGGCGCCGACTCCGGCGCCGACCTGCCCGGGCGCAGCATGCGCATCATCGACGTCGCGATGTTGGTCGCATCGCCGCCGATGCGGCCGGTCTCGACGGCCCTGGGCTCGCCCGCGGGCGCGGCGGGCACCCGCATGGGTGGCGCCCGGTAGATCTGCGGCCCCTGCTGCGGGCCGCTGGGCGGCCCGACGTGGTGTCCGCCGGTCGGGTGGCGCGGCTGCGGCTCCGCGGGATGGCCCGGCATCACCCCGCTCGGCGGGTGGCTCTGCTGCGGACCGCTGGGCGGCTGCCCGGGGTGCCGGAACGTGGCCGACGGCGGGTGCTGGGGCTGGCCGGGCCGCTGCGCGACGGGCTGCGGGTGGCCGTGCGGCGCCGCCGCGGCGCCGTCGCCGTGGGTGTTGAAGATCGGCATCGACGTCGTCAGCGGCGGCCGCCCCGCCGAGCCCTGGTGGCGGCCCACCTCGAACGTCAGCGCGGGGCCGTCCGGATTGCCGATGTTGACCCGCAGGCCGTCCTGGATGTCGACGGCCGGCACGCGGCGGTTGTTGACGTACAGCCCGTTGAGGCTTCCGTTGTCGATGGCGATCCAGCGGCCCTGGTCGAACCGCACGATCAGGTGGGTCCGGGATATCAGGGGATGCGCGACGCGCAGGTCCGCGCGCAGGTCGCGCCCGATCACCACGTCGTTTCCTGCTGCGAAGGTGCGCTCGGATCCGTCGTAGCGCACGGTCAGCACGGGTGGGGCTGGACGGCTCATCCGCTTCACTGTATCGGCAGCGCGACGGATCGGGGGCAGGCGCTACGCCGGAGTTTCGAGCCGAAACTCCGGGGTAACCCGTCGTCCATGATCGACAGCGACGCCGAATTCCCCGACGACGTGCCGGTCGCCGACGCCGTGGAGCAATGGCACCAGACGGCTGAGTTTCCCGACGACGACGGGTGCGCGGGTGACGTGCCGCTGGAGACGAGCGCCCCGGACTGGCAGGAGCAGCGGGAGACCGTCCCGATCGACCCGGAAGTCGAGGAGTTCGGCTACCGCGGCTGACATTCGGACGTCTGGCCGGCTTACGCCATCACACTGCCGCACAGCCGTTTTCGAGCGACCGCGGCTACCCCACCCTCGTGACGGCCGGCGCTTCGCGGGACCATGGCACGGCAACTTCGCCGTCCGACGACTCTCCTATTCCGGCCGTGACCTCTTTGACGAAGTCGCCGATGTAGCGAATGGCGCGGCGACCTTCGGGCAAAATGTCGGCCGCCAACGGGAAATCGTGGATCTGCCCGTCCCACAGATGCAGATCGCAGCGAATTCCCGCGGCATCCAAGCGCTTTGCCATCAGTTCGGCGTCGGGCAGCAGCAATTCGTCGGAGCTCGCGTGGATGGTGACCGGGGGCAAACTGCACAGATCGGCATCGACCGGTGAGACGACGGGACCCGTGGAGCCGTCCGGGCCGGGAAGTTGCACCTCTTCGAGATATTGCGTGAATATCGACAACGCCGCACGCGTGAACATGGAGCACCGACGGGCATTGCGGTGCCTCAATTTTTCGGCGGGGTCCGCATCGGCGAACGGCGAGATCGTCGCGATACCCGCCGGCTTCGCGACTCGGGCGCGAATGGCCGCGAGCGCGGTCATGAACGCCAGATATCCGCCGGCCGAGTCGCCGGCGACGACGACCTGTTCGCCGTCGTAGCCGCTTTCCTGCAGCCAGCGCAGCCCGTCGAGGCCGTCCTGGATGGCGTCGTCGACCCGGTGTGACGGCAGCTTCCGGTATCCGACGGTGAGCACCGCGGCGTCGGCGGCTTTCGACAAGCGGGTCACGAGCGAGCGGTGCGTGTTGAGGCCGCAGGTCAGAAATGCGCCTCCGTGCAGATAGAGAATCGCCCGCGTCGACGACGCGCCGGGCGCACGAACCCATTCCGCGTTGCAGTTCTCGAGCCGCACGGGATCGATCTTCGCGGACGACCTGAAGTGGGGCAGCAGACCTGCCAGGCCGTCAACGTATTCCAGCGGCCAATGCAGGTTCGGTTGAAAAGCCCACGCGCGAACCGCATTCTTCACGATCAGCCGACTGGCCAGGGACACCGCAACCGATTGCGGACTGTGGCGATGGTGAATTCGCCGCTTGTTCTCCTGTTTTGGCAAAACGTGGCACGGATCTTTCTTCTTCGTTGCCAATTGCAATCACTCCTGGCCTCAGAATTTCACGGTGGCCCGGGTTCTGCTGTGGCGGTCTGCGGGGCGGCAGCTTTGTCGAGGTTTTGAGGCTGGGGGTAGGCGGCGGCGCCGCGTGTCGTGCGGTGACGCCGGGTCCTTTATCCCGGGGGTGGTTACTCCTTTCTTGGGGTCGAGAGGGCATAGGGGCCTGTGGGTCAGGGTATGGCGCGGACCCTGTTGAGGGCGTCGGCGAATTCTTGTGCCCAGGGCCAGGTTTGGGGGATCCGCAGGATCAGGTAGCGGGATCGTTTGATCAGCCGGGCCGCGGCGTGCAGCAGCCGGTAGCGCAGGGTGGCGGGTTCGGCTTTGGCCAGTGGGCCGTCCAGGAGTAGCAGTCGCATCCAGCACAGCAGGTCGATGGCGATCGCGACGGCGGTGACCCAAGCGGTGTTGATGGCGAACGAGTGTGAGGGCCAGCGGGCCAGGCCGGTGTCTTTGCCGGTGCGGATGAAGCCCTCCACCCGGGCGTGGACGCGGTGGCGGGCTTCCAGTCGCTGGGGTTGTCCACCGGCAGTCGAGGTGGCGAGGACCTGGTAGCGGTAGCCGGCCAGCTGCTCGAACAATGACAACTGGGTGCCGTGTTCGATTTCTTCGCGCCGCACCAGGATGCGCATGCCGGCCGGCCAGCCGACCAGCCGATCCCCTCCGGTGCTGTGGCGCAGCAGCCCGGTCAACTCGGCGACCTGGGCGTCGTCACGGGCCGCTCCGGTGGCATCCAGTGCGGCTTGCCATCCCGCATCGGGCATCTGGCCGATCGCGACCCGGACCCGCTCATCGAGGTCGAATCCGACCGAGTAGCCCACTGACATCCCCGGCCGGGCATTGAGTTTCTCCAGGTGTTCGACGACGGCGTGGCTTGAACCCGCGCCGTCGATGGTGACCAGCAACTTGCGGCGCCACTTGGCCGGGATCGCCGCGATCGCGGCGTCGATGATCGCGATATGATCGGCCGCGGTGTTCGAGCCGGCGTTGCCTGCACGGGCGATCACCGCCAGCAGTTCGCCGGTGTTGTCACACCACGCCAACAGCGGGTGGAAGCCAAACCCGCCTTTGAAATTGCCTGCGGCGTGCTGCTTATCGCTGTGCGACTGAATCAGCGACGCGTCGATGCGGATCACGATCGTGTCCCCGAGGTCCCCATAGCAGGTCTGCGAAGCCGGGATCGCACCGTGGCGGGCCTCGATCGCCTCCCACACCCGAGAGCGGACCTTGTTGCGCACGGCCGTGACCTCGGTGATGCTCTGCTCGTCGATCTCGCCCAGGGACCGCCACATCGTCGGAACCGACGCCACCGCCTGAAACAACCGGTGCTGATCGCGCAGCACCGCGGTGCCGGCCAGGTTCTGCGCGCCGCCGGCGATCGATACCGCCACATCGCGCAACACCGCGCCTCGGTCGTGGGTGACTTCTGGGCGCGACAGCACCGACGACAAACCGCTGGTCAAACCCAGATTGTCGGCCAGCAACCGGGGTATCACGTTACCGGCGTGCCCGACCACGTCGTCGCCACGGACCTCAACTCGGACATTCTTCGACCAATCCGTAGTAGCCTGCATCTGACAGGTGCACTCCCATCCTGGATAACCGAGCCTCGAATACTCCGATTATCCTTGCGGCAGTGCACCTTTCACGTTAACGACACCCCTGAGCTCCACATTCGATGAAAAATCCAGGCTGGCAGGAGCAAGTACCCTGCACGCGGTCCGGGAAACCGGGGGTGAACGCGGGGTCATGTCGCGATCGTCACGTTTGGCCAACCCCTGGGCGGGGTAACGCGGCGGTGCCCCAAGATGGTGAGCATGGACAACGCGGAAGCTCCGGCGGGCGCCGCCGCTCTGCTCGCGGACCGGGTCGCGGTGGTCACGGGCGCCGGCGGCGGGATCGGAGCCGCCACCGCACGGTTGTTCGCCCGGCACGGCGCCCGGGTGGTGGTCGTCGACATCGATGCCGATCTGGCCCGTGGCACCGCCGAGCAGATCACGTCGTCCGGCGGCGCCGCCACGGCGGTGGTGGCCGACGTTCGCGACTCCGGCCAGGTCGCCGACCTGGCCCGCGCGGTCCTGGATCGATTCGGCCGGGTCGATGTGCTGGTGAACAACGTCGGTCACTGGCTGCGCCACCCCGGCAATTTCGTCGACACCGACCCGCAATTGTGGGACGAGTTGTACCGGGTCAACCTGCACCACGTCTTCGTCGTGACCCGGGCGTTTCTGCCCGCGATGATCGAGAGGCACGCCGGCGCGATCGTCAACGTGTCCTCCGTCGAGGGTTTGCGCGGTTATCCGGAGGATCCGGTGTATGCGGCCTTCAAGGCCGCGGTCATCCACTTCACCCGAAGCCTCGCGGTCCAGGTCGGCCGCGACGGTGTGCGCGTCAACGCGATCGGGCCCGACGTCACCGAATCCCTACAGGTGCCCTATTCGCAATGGCTGTCCGCCGAGGAGCAGGCGCAGTGGCCGCAATGGGTCCCGATCGGGCGCATGGGGGTGCCCGAGGACCAGGCGCGGGTGATTCTCTTTCTGGCATCGGATCTTTCGGCGTTCGTCACCGGGCACACCATCCCGACAGACGGCGGCACCGGCGCGGCGGGCGGTTGGTTCCGCTCGTCGCGCCGGGCCGGCCGGGAATGGACTAACCGCCCCATCGCGCCCTAGGCCGCTCGGACATATCCCAGGGCCGCGTTCTCGGCGCGGATCCGCACGGTCAGCACCAGCGCATTGGCAAGGCTGAACACCACCGCAGTCAGCCACGCGGAATGGATCAGCGGCAACGCCGCCACCTCCGCCGCGACCGCGACGTAGTTGGGGTGGCGCACCGCCACCGGACGGCGGTGCTGAGCGCCACCACGGCAACCATCGGCCAGCCCAGCCACGGAATAAACGGCGCGTGCGCGGACCACACCTCGACGACGCACGAAACCAGTAGCAAAGCATGAACACTCATCATCGCCGGGTAGTCTTAGCGCCCGAATTCTTTGCCGCCGTGCGCGATTGACCATCTGGTGTGGCTCCGTGAGACCGCGAGCTCGATCAGGCGCTCGACGGCGACAGCGAGGACGAACAGGAAATACATGAGCAGCCTCCTCACCACCGCAGCAGCAAAAGCTCGAAGCTGAAGCCCGGACCCATCGCCAGCATCACCCCGAACTCGCCGGCGGCCGGCGGCGTGGCGACCGTCCTGCGCAGCACGTCGAGCACCGACGCCGACGAGATGTTGCCGTTCTCGCGCATCGAATCCCGGCTGTGTGCCAGCGCCTCCGGCGAAAGCCCCAGCGCGTTCTCGATTGAGTCGAGCACTTTCGGACCGCCGGGATGGCACACCCACGTCGAGATGTCCGCGACGGTCAGCCCGTGTTCGGCCAGAAGGCTCTCGACCTCGCCGCGCAGGTGGTCGTCGACCATCTTCGGGACGTCGCGGGTCATGACGAGCCGAAAGCCGCTGGAGCCGACGTTCCAGCCCATGACGTCGACGGTCTCGGGCACCACACGGCTCCGGGTCGCCAGGACGTGGGGGGCACGGTCGAGGTTGTGCCCCAACGTGTTCCGGTCTGCGCCGGTGGCGACCACCGCGGCCGCGCCGTCCCCGAACAGCGACACACCGATCAGGGCCGGGATCGAGGCGTCGTCACGCTGCAGTGTCAGCGAGCACAGCTCGACCGACAACAACACGGCCACATCCCCCGGGTAGCCGTGCAGGTAGTCGTGGACGCGTGCCATCCCCGCGGCGCCCGCCACGCAGCCGAGCCCGAACAGCGGGACCCGCTTGATGTCCGGCCGCAGGCCGACCCGCGAGATCAGCCGCGCGTCGATCGTCGGTACCGCGATACCCGTGCTGGAAACCATCACGATCGAATCCACCTCGTGCGGTTCGACATTCGCCTCGGCGAGCGCCTCGCGCAGGGCATGTTCACCCAGGTCGACGGCGACCTCCAGGTAGGCGTCATTGGCTTCGGTGAACCCGCTCAGACGCGGGTAGCGCGACAGCGGCAGCGCGAGGCTGCGACGGTCGACACCCGTCGTCTGAGCGAAGCGCATGAACCCGGGCTCCGCGAACTCGGTGAGCTCGTGCGCCACTTCGTCCTGGTCGTAACGGTGCCGGGTGAACGCCACGGCGGTGCCGGCGATCCGCGGGGCCGCGCCGCGGCCATGATGAGCGGAACATTGCGAGGGCCGAGAATACCTTGTTGCAGTCATACCCCAGCCGACGAGCGGCGGCCCCTCAAGGTTCATCGCGCACAGAGCCGCGCGAAAGCGGCCCGTCAGAGACCCGGAATGCCCGGGATGCCCGGCACCGGGAGGTGCGGGATCGGGATGCCCGGGGGTCCGCCGGGACCACCCACCGGACCGGGTCCGGGGATCGGTGGACCGGGAGGCCCCCCGAAAATCGGTGGAACTCCGGGGATCGGTGGGCCGGGGGCTCCGCCCGGTATGCCCGCGCCCGGCGCGGGGATCGGCGGGCCGGGCGGGCCGAGGGGCACCGGTGGGGCGGGCAGCGGGGGCGGCGGAGGGGCCTGTGGAGCCGCCGGGGCCGGAGGGGCTGCCGGGGCCGGCGCGGCCGGTGCCGGCTTCACCGGGGGGCGCTGATTGGTTGCCGGTTTGGCGGGCGGGGCCGGCGGCGGGGGCGGCTTCGCCGGGGCGACGGCGGTCGCGCCGATGGCGGGCCGGTCGTCGACGTGTGGCCGGATGGCGAAGGCCAGTGCGAACACGAGCGCCACCACCCCGGCGACGAACAGCGACAACACGCCTATGGCCACCAGGAACGGTCTGGTCGTCTCCCGCGGTTCGCCGTCCTCCTCGGCACCGATCGCGGACGCGGCAAGGCCGCCGGTGGCGGTCGTCAGCGCGTCAGCGTCCTCGTCGGGGACGGCGCTGTAGGCCAGCCCCTCGTCGCCCTGGTCGGCGGGAGCCGGGACCTCCAGGTAGCCGGGGACGGCCGCGTGCGGGCCCACCACGCCCGTGCCGGGATCTTGCGCGTAGGCCAGAGCGGCCGTCGACGAGGAGAACAACGGCGGGTTGGCCGACGCCAGCGCCGCGCCCATCGCCAGCGCCGTCTCCGGCTCCTCGGGTGTGCTCACCACCAGCGACGTCGCCTGCTGCAGCTGCCCTTTGATCGCGGCGACGTCGACACCGTCGGAGCCGACGACGAACAGGCCGTCCGGCCGCGGTTGCAGCGCGTCGACACCGGCGACCATCGCGATCAATGCTGCGACGGCAGCGTCCTCGTCGTCGGGTAGGTTCTGTCGCCGCACGTCGGCCAGCGAACCGTCCGCGGAGTCGACCACCGCGAGCGTCGCGGTGTAGGGCTCCAGGAACAGCAGCGCGGTGTGCGCGTAGCGCGTCGCGCTGCCCACCGTCTGAGCCAGCGCGGCCGCGGCCAAGAAAGCCGAGACCAGCATGACTTTCTCGATTTTCAATCCGGCCAGCAAGTCGTTCAGGGCGGCGGCCTGTCCGGCCTCGGTCCACGTCACCCCGATCGATGAAAGCTGGTAGCCGGCGTCGACCGCACCTTCCCGGGTTCCGAGGATCGCCGAGACCACCTGACTGGGGGCGTCGGTGTCGTCAGGACTCTGCCCAGCGGGCAGTTCGAAGCCTTCCGTGTCCACGGTGGCGCCGTCAGCGTTCTCGCCCTCGACCAGCACCATCCGAACCATCGTGGGTGTCATCGACACCCCGAGTACGGTCTCCACCGCCCCTCCCGTTATGGCTTTTCCCGGCCCTTCTCCGATGCCCCGCCCGTGTCCACCGTAAACATCGACGGTGGCGTGTCAGCCGATGGTCACCGGGATGCCGTTGAGGGCGCCGTTGCCGGACCGTTCGTCGAGGAACGTCGGCGGGGACAGCACGTTGGTGTTGACGCCCGGTGAGCCGTTGGCCACCGCCATGCGGGTGCCCGGCTTGCCGTGCCCCCAGCCGTGGGGCATCGACACCACGCCCGGCCTGATCGCGTCGGTGATTTCGACGGGCACGCTGATCTCGCCGGCCGACGACTTCACCGTGACGACGTCGTCGTCGGCGATCTCGCGGCGGGCCGCGTCGTCGAGGTGCATCAGCAGCGTGCACCGGTCCTTGCCCTTCATCAGCGCGGGCACATTGTGCAGCCAGGTGTTGTTCGACCGCAGATGCCGGCGGCTCACGAGGACGAGCTCGTCGGCGGGGCGCTGCAGCCGCGCGGCCAGCCGCGGCAGGTCGTCGAGCAGGTATTGCGGGGCGAGCCGGATCTTCTTGTCGGGGGTGCCGAGCAGGTCGGGCAGCTGGGGCACCATCGGCCCGAAGTCGATCCCGTTCGGGTTGGCTTTGAGCAGGTCGAGGGTCAGTCCGCCCGGGTTCTCGCCGTAGCGGTCGCCGAAGGGACCGGTCCGCAGCGTGAGGTCGAGCATGCGCTCCGGGCCGCCGTACTCATAGAGTTCGCGGATCTTCGCTCCGTCGAGTCCCTGGGTGAAGGCCAGGTAGTCGAAGAACCCGTCGTCGATCGCCGCCACGTCGACGTCCTCGGCCGGGGTGCCGGTGCACAGGCCGGTGAGCCGGATCAGGATCTCCCACTCGTGCGGGCGGTCGCCCGGGTCGAACACCGGCGCCGAATAGTTGGCGATGCTGCGTATCGCGAACAGCAGGATCAGGTCGTCGTGGTGCGGCTGCTCGAGCGGGGACAACCCGGGCAGGATCACGTCGGCATGCCGCGTCATCTCGTTGAGCCACAGGTCGACGGAGATCATTGCTTCCAGCATCGGCAGCGCCTCGTCGAGCCTGTCGCCGCCGGGCGTGGACAGCACCGGGTTGCCGGCTACGGTGATCAGCGCCTTGAGCTGCCCGTCGCCCGGTGTGGCGATCTCTTCGGCCTGCACGACACCGGAGCCTGACCGAGGACCTCCTTGGCGCCGCGCACCCGGGTGCGCCAGCGGCCGAATTCGGCTGCGCCGCTTTCCAGGCCGGGCAGCGGCTGGGTGGTGATCGACCAGGCCGCCGGCTTGGGGAGCATCGCGCCACGGCCAGCAGCGAACCCTGCGACGCGGCGGGATTGGCGCCCATGATCACCATCAGGTCGGTGCGCTCGATGTCGGGTACCGGGAAGTTCCACCACAGCCCGTACATCAGGTGCGACGACAGGTTTTTCGGCCATTGGTCGACCGTGCCCGGCGAATACGTGATCGGTATCCCCGACATCCCCATCAGCACACCCGCGTAGCGGGCCAGCGAAAACGAATGTGCTAGTGGGTTACCGGCGTAGGCGGTGACCGCACCGATCCCGTACTTGTCGATCACCGGCGCCAGCAGCTCGGTGCAGCGGCGGAACGCGGCGTCCCAGCTGACCTCGCGCCATTGCCCGTCGACCTTGATCAACGGGCGGCGGATGCGGTCGGGGTCGTGGTGCAGCGCGGCCAGCGACGCGCCCTTCGGGCACAGGTGCCCCCGGCTCCACACGTCGTCGCGGTTTCCGCGGATGCCGGTGACCTTGCCGTCTTTTGGGCCGCCTTCGACGTGAATCTCCAACCCGCACATGGCTTCACAGAGTGGGCAGGTGCGCAGGTACCTGGTGCGTTCGCCGGTCGTCACCCGCCCAACTGTATTCCGCGACCTGGCGTAGCGGAAGTGGGTGCTGCGGGTCTCTGAAAAGATGGCGCGATGGCCGAACGCTGCCCCGAATGCGGTTTCACCTACGACCTCCGCCTGGCCCAGGCGGCCGGGGACGACATCCGGGCGGGAGTGGCCGAGGTCGCGGCGGTCCTGCGCGACGGTGCGGTCGACGCCCGGTCTCGCCCTCGGCCGGAGGTGTGGTCGCCGCTGGGCTACGGATGCCACCTGCGCGACGTGCTGCTGGTGCAGCGCGAGCGCGTCCTGGCGGCCCGGCGGGCGGACGGGGCGGACTGCGCCGCCATGGGGCGCGAGGAGCGGGTCGACCACGACGGGTACGACGAGCAGGACCCGATCGACGTGGCGCGCCAACTCGAAGACGCCGCAGCGCTTTTCGCCAACGTCTTGGCCCGCTTGGGCGACGGCGAGTGGGACCGAACGGTGGTCTACCACTACCCGCGGACGCAGGAGCGGTCGCTGCGCTGGCTCGCCGTCCACACCGTGCACGAGGCCCGGCATCACCTCCTCGACATCCGCCGCCAGGTCGGCGCGCCGGCGGGCGTTGTCCCCGTCGCGGGTCTCGGAGACCACGCTTATCGGGTTCGGTGCAGCTGGCAGGGCTCGACGGGAGTCGGCTACCGCGACTATCGGCGCGAGCATCAGGTCAGCGCGCCCCCGGCCCACGACACGCTGACACTGTCGGCGGACCCGGCGTTCCTCGGTACCGCGGACCGGCTCAACCCCGAACAGCTGCTGGTGATGGCCGCGGCGTCGTGTCAGCTGCTGTCGTTTCTCGCCGCGGCAGCCCGGGCGCGCGTCGACGTGCTCGGCTACACCGACGACGCGGTGGGCGTCATGCCCGCCGGTACTCCCCCGATGCGGCTGAGCCGCATCGCGCTGCGACCGCGGATCGTCGTGGCGGCGGGAGCGACCGCAGCGCAGGTGCGCCACCTCGTCGCCGTGGCGCATCGGGAGTGCTACATCGCCAACTCGCTCAGCGCCGACGTGACCGTCGCACCGCAGGTCGAATTTCGGGCGATCGTCGACGGCTGAGCCCACCGCGATGTACGCCGTGGAGCAATCCGGCGGCAACCAAGCGCGACAGGCACCGCCTGCGGCAACCCTCCGGGAAGGCCAACGCCCGGCTAATGCCCGGCAAATCATTGGGCACCGGTTGGGTGCGCCGACATCTACCGGAAACCGCGAGTCAATTCGGCGCCGCCGCGGCGGCGTTCGCCGCGACGCGAACCTGACAACCTGCTGATTTTCCGCCGGGAATTGGGTTCGAGTCCGGCCGCCGAACTGTACACCCGCCCGGCTCCCGGCTTAATGTCGGCACAGATCAACCACCACGCGCAAACACGAAGCGGCCGCCACGATGATCGCCCACCCCTCGGGAAGGAACTGGGTCGATGCGCCAACAACCGCCAACCCGCTGATGACCGACGACCGACAACCCGACCTCGACTATCTGCGCTGCGAACTGCTCGACCGGGTGGACCAGCTTCCGTTCCACGAATGGTCTCCCGACCTGCTGCGCGCGCTGATCGCGGTTTTCGACCTCAACGGCATCACGCCGGCGACCAGGCACCACTTCCGGCCTTACCTCGTCAGATAGCGGTCGACCCGCGCGGTCCTCGGCGATCCGCCGCCGGGCCATTAGGGTCACCACGATGGAGATGTGGGAACTCGTCGCCCGCGAACAGATCCGGGAAACCCTGACACGCTACAACTGGTCGGGTGACGCCGGCCGCCTCGACGAGCTGGCCGAGACCTTCCATCCCGACGGCGTTCTGGAGATTCGCGGCTTGAACCCGCTGCGCGGGCGCTCCGAGATCCGCGAGTTCCTCGGCGGCGTGACCGGAGACCTGGCCGACAGCGCGGGTGTCAAACCCGTTGTCCGGCATAATCTCACCAACGTGTTGATCACCGGCCTGACTGCCGGGCGGGCGCAGGTGTCGTCGTATTTCACCGTGCTGACCCACATCGGGCTCGACCACTTCGGGCGCTACCGCGACACCTTGGTGCCCGACGGTGCCGCCTGGCTGATCGAACACCGCCGGGTGTCGACGGATTGGACGGCCCCAGACTCGGCCATGGGACGCACGCCGGCGGGCTGAGCCCCGGGCGCTCACCCGTCGAATGACCGGCCTGCGGAACACCGCTGCCCACCCGAAGCGCGGGCATGGCAGGGTGACATGCGTGGCCAACACTTCTGAATCGATCGTCGTCGAGCAAGACCTGCGCGAAATCGAAACGCCCAAGGGCGCGCTGCGGTACTACGACTGCGGGCCCGACTCCCGCCCCACGCTGTTGTTCCTGCACGGCTCCGGCCCCGGGGTCACCGGCTGGCGCAACTTCCGTGGACTCCTGCCCCGCTTCGCCGAGCACTACCGCTGCCTGATCCTCGAGTTCCCAGGCTTCGGCGTGAGCCCGGACGTCGGGGGCCACCCGATGGTGACCGCGCACGGCGCCGTCGTGCCGTTCCTGGACGCGCTCGGCGTCGACAGGGTCCACGTCATCGGCAACTCGATGGGCGGCGGGGTCGGCATCAACTTCGCGATCCGCAACCCGGACCGCATCGGCCGGCTGGTGACCATCGGCGGGATCGGCACGAACATCTTCAGCGCCAGCCCCAGCGAGGGCATCCGGCTGCTGCAGGAGTTCACCGAGGACCCCACCCGCCAGCGGCTGGTGGACTGGCTCAAATCGATGGTCTACGACCAGAAGCTGATCACCGACGAGCTGATCGAGGAACGCTGGCAGCTGGCCACCGACCCCGAGACACTGGCCGCCGCGCGCCGCATGTACGGCAAGGAGGCGTTCGCCGCCATGACCGCGGCGATGGAGGCCTCCGACCGGCCGATGCCGTGGGCGACGATGCACAAGCTGACCGCCCCGACGCTGCTGACGTGGGGCCGCGACGACAGGGTGAGCCCGCCCGACATGGCCCTCATCCCGATGCGCACCATCCCCAACGCTGAACTGCACATCTTCCCGAAGTCCGGGCACTGGGCGATGATCGAGGCCAAGGAGGCGTTCGAGAGCACCGTGCTGGCGTTCCTGTCGCGCTAGTGGCGATCGCGAGCGCGGCGGCTCGCCGAGAGTGAAGTGGTTGCGACATCTCCGCGCAGATTTCGCAACCACTTCACGTTCGACGCGCGGCGGAGCCGGGCGAAGCGGGTCGCCACCGTCGGCTCAGTGGCGATCGCGAGCGCGGCGGAGCCGGGCGAAGCGGGTCGCCACCATCGGGCTCAGTGGCGATCGCGAGCGCGGCGGAGCCGGGCGAAGCGGGTCGCCACCATCGGGCTCAGTGGCGATCGCGAGCGCGGCGGAGCCGGGCGAAGCGGGTCGCCACCATCGGGCTCAGTGGCGATCGCGAGCGCGGCGGAGCCGGGCGAAGCGGGTCGCCACCATCGGGCTCAGTGGCGAGGGTACGGCCTAGATCGGATCGAACGTCGAGATGAGCCACACTCCATCGATCCGCGTCAGGCCGACGATGACGCTGCTGGCGGTCTGAACCGGCTCGGGTGTGTCCTTGCTGGTAGTGGTTTGATCGAGGAAGACCAAGACCTTGCCCGAGTCCGCGCGCAGTTCGTCGACTACGGCACGCTTCACCACAGCCGTGGTGCTGACGCCCTTGGCCTTGGCCGCGGGCAGCACGATCTGATCGGTGAACTTGCTGTAATAGGTCAAGAAGTCACCTGTCAGGTGTGACTTTGCGGCTGCCAGGTCACTCTCGAGTTTGTCCGGCGCATACGAAAGAAGGGCGACAGTTCCTTGCGAAGCCGCGGCGACCGCCGACTTCGCGGCCACGTCATCGGTCTGCCGGTCGTGCAGATATTGGCCGAAGTACAGCCCGGCTGTCCCCGTGGCGGCAGCCACGAATACCAATCCGGAGATGATCAGTGGCCAACGCGACACCAGTCGTCGTAGACGACTTCGGCGCGTGTTCGCCGCCTCATCCACCCAACCGCGCTCGCAGTCGCTGGGCCGCTCGTCGCTGACGCTGGTTCTGACTGCGTCAAACTGCGTGGCGTCGCGGTTTTCGACGCGGCTGGCGGTCATGGGATGAATTCCATGCTCGACATCTTGATCTGTCCGCCGTCCCTGACCAGCTTGAGGCTCAGCCGCCACGAGCGGGGCTGTCCCGCGGCGCCGGTGGTATCGGTGAGGGTGGTGTTCGCCGCAACCAGAACCACCGCGGTGTCGCTTGTCATCGAATCCACGGCGGCGGCGCGGACGCTGGTTTTGGTGGCCGCTTTGGCTTTCTGGGCGGCCTTGACGAAATCGTCTGCGGCAGTCTGAAAGTCAGATTTGAATTGGCCCGTCGAACTATCGATGATGCGTTGGACATCGTCTTTGGCGCGTGCCGCGTCGATAGACATCAGTGTGACGACAATTTGTCGTGCCGCGGCGGTGAACTCCGCAGCGCGGTGCTGCTGACGCGTCAGAACGGCGTGGTGTCGGATCATGACGGCGCTTGCGGCGATCAGTCCGGCGGTGCCGAGGAGCGCGATACTTACCAGGACCGTCATCGTGGCCGGACGGCGGGGTCGGCGCGCCTCCCGTTCGGGTGGTGGCTCGTCTACGTCAGAGCGCGATGCGGAAGCATCGGTGACCGTCGCGTCGACAAGGGGCAGTGGAGTTTCATCCTTGGAAGGAGGGTCCTCCTCGGAAGGGGTGTCGTCGCCGCCAGGGGCCACCGCAGAGGCCTCTGGCAACGCACTTTTAGCCAGCTGTCCACGTTGGGCCAGCCGCATGGCTTTCAGGCGGGCGCGGGCGGCGGCGGCCAGGGCTTCGGCCTCTGCCGCTTCTGCCTCCGCTTCTTCGAGAAGACCGGCGTCAGCTGATACGTCCTCGCTGCCGTTGAAGTTCGACCGCGTTGTCGTATCGGGCATTTCGTCCTCCCGTTGATTTTTCCATTCCAGATCGAGCACATCTTGCGCTGGTGCCGGGACCGCTTCTCGAGGCAAGTTAGCCGAGCGGGTGGCCGTACCGGGTCGACCTTCCCGCTCAGTGAGCATTGCCCGCCGCGCGGCCTCACCAGTGCCGTATGGAGCACAGTGCGCCCGTGGGACCCGAGTTCTCGACTTTGGGGCTGTATTGGTAGGGATTTTGGCTGTAGTCGGCCCAGCCGGGCGGGTCGGCGTCCCAGAAGTAGATGTCTGCGTCGACGCGGGTTTCCGCGGTCACGACGTAGGTGACCCGGTGCAGCACCGGCTCGTCAGCGTGCGCGGGCACGCGCGCACCTGCTGTGGTCGCGGTGAGCAATGACGTTGCCAGCCCGACCAGACGCCGCACTACGCATTTGCGCGTGCCGTCCATCATCGTCACCTCGGAGGGGCTAGCCGTCGCCACGAACCCACCGGGGTTCACCGTCGACGGACAAGCAGGTGAGGAACAACCCGTCGGGTGCCTGCGCGACCGAATTCTCGAACCCCTCGCAGTTGGCGTTTTCGTCCTTGATCCCCCGCATCGTCGGGGACCGAAAGTATCTGGGCCCGTACCGCCGCGGGGAGCCGCAGAAGACCAAGCGCCCCCAGGACGTCGTACCGAAGACAAAATGGGCGGTATCCGCGCATGGTGCGCCGAGGACGACGCCCCCTGCGATACCGGGAACGCAGGTGGGGTCGTCACACTCCGATCCCTGGGCCGCCGCCGGGGCGGGAATGCAGGCAGCGAGTGTCAGCACCGCGACCACTACGGCCGTGACCGGAACATCGCTGTGAGCAGGAGTTTTCGTCGCCACTTGTCAACCCGCCTTGACCAGCTTGAAGGGCATGCTGATGAAAAGTGTCCTGCTCCTGCCACAGGAACCGCTGATGCCCGTCGTCTCGTCGGCGCCGGTTAAAACGGTCGACGCCGCGTCGACGGTGTCGCCGTCAGGGTTGGTGGGGGCAAACCTGAAGACCTGAAGGCCGGCGGCGGCCGTCCCGTCGGGGCACGGCTGCCAGTTGTCGACGACGTGCTTGACGAACCAGACCCCGCCGGTCTGATAGATGGGGGCGCGCCAGCCCCAGTCGCTGACCACCGTGCCCGCGCATTCGGTGGGATAACTGCACGTGGTGTCGATGGTCCACGTGCTTCGGATGCTCGGCTCGTCGTGGTAGATGTCGTTGGTCTTCGCCCACTCCCCGTTCGATGTCGCGGTGTACCTGCCGTTGAGACCCCAGCCGTCGGCCGCCCCGGCCGACGGTGCACCAACGATCGTCGCAATCACCGTGGCGGCCGCAATGGGGATACTCGCCAAAGCGCGGAATCGGCGCCCCCTCATGTGGGGAACAGGTCCTTCCACGAACGCCTTCCGGCGTGGGCCACCAGATCCGACTGGCGATACACCGTGCCGTCCGGGCCGGCATAGCGCCCGGTGCGGGGGTCGTAGGTGGCGATGGCAACCGACGGACCGGCTCCTCCCTGGGGTGCGTACGCACTCGGCGCGGCGGCCGGGACCCCTCCGTCCGGGACGGGCGAAGACGGTGGCGGCGGCGTGCCGTCGACCGGCCCGAAGATGTTGTCGTTGAAGCTGGTTCGATCGTCGGGCGGAATTCCCTGCGCGATGAGGTTCGGGTCCATCGGATAGGGGCCGAGCACGTGCTGGCGAATCGCCAGCGGCTCGAAGGGTTTATCGCTGTCGCAGATTTCGACCGTCGGCGCGCGCTTGCCCGGATGCCCCATGCACGGGTAATTGCGGGCGCCGCGCACCCCGATGGGAGAATCCTGCGGCAACTTGCAGTACAAGCCGTCGGGGGTGTCGATCACCGTGGTGTCCTCCGGTGACCGCCACGACGACGGGGGCAAAAAGCCCACGGTGCAAGCCGGCGGGTCATTGATCGTCAGGGTGAAGTCTCCGAGCGAGAAACCGGTCGGATTGTTCTTGGGCACACCGTAGGACTGTGTGGCGGCAATCGTGGGCGGTAGTAACACCAGCAATTGCTCCAGCGAGGGGTGGTAGGTGACGCCGACCTGTCCAAGGGTGGTGAGATTGGCCAACAGCACCGGCAGTGTCGGTTTGGCCTGATTGAACAAGCGTGCCGCCTCGTCGGCCGCCGACGGCGCGGCACGGAGCAGTACCCTCGTCTGTGGGTCATCGGCGACCAGTTGTCCACTGATGCCGGCGAGGCTGCGTGCCCACGTTCGGATGGCGGCGGTGGATTGCGCTTGGCCCTCCAGCAGCGGCTTACTGTCGTCGATGAGTGCCCGCGACCGCTCGGCGTTCGCATTCGCGTCGCCGATGAGCCGCGAAGACGAGTCGAGCAACGATCCCATGTCGTACCCAGACCCGTTGAAAGCCTTGAATGTTTCATCGAGCAGGCCGCTGACCTTGTTCTTCGGGATACTGTCGATGAGCAAGCTGACCTGATCCAACATCGGTCCGACGGCCTGCGGGATCGAAGTCCTGGCCGCGGGGATGACCGAACCGTCTGCGAGATAGGGGCCTGCCGAAGTCACCGGCTGCAGGTCGACGTATTGTTCGCCGACCGCTGAGACGCTGAGCACCGCCGCATGCAGATTCGCGGGGATCTTCGGGGAGGTCTGCAACGACAGCGTCGCGGCCGCGCCGGCCCGCGTGGGCCGCACCTCGGTGACCTTTCCTACCTCCACTCCCCGATAGGTCACGTTGGAAAACCGGTACAGCCCGCCAGTTCCCGGCAATTCGAGCGTGACCGTCATTCGGCCGATGCCGAGCAGGGTAGGCACCTGCAGATACTCGACCACCATCACGGAAATCCCGATCACGGATGCAATCGTGAAGATGACCAACTGGACTCGAACGAAACGTGTCAACATCAGCGGCCCCCGACATCCTGTGGCGGGAAATCGGTTGGCGATGGGACCCGTGCCGAATTGGCTTGCTGAGCCGTCGCCACGGAGCCCGACTCTGGCGGCGCGCCGGCCGTCGGCGGCATCGCCACCGCGCTGGGCGGGGCCGTAAGCGGAGCGTTGAGCGGGTCTTTGGTGAACGTGCTGTACCACGGATCCCCCGGCGCCGGCACCAATTCGGCGCCCTCCTGACCCCACCGGGTGCCCAGCATCAGTCCCCTCTTGAGTCGGGGAATCGTGAAATCGAACGTGATGAACTCGTTCAAATAATCGCCCCTGATTGCACGGTCGATGAAGTTCTGCGGATACGGGTACGTCGGCACGAACCCGAGCACCGTGTCCAGGCTTGGCCCGACATCGGCCAGGGCACGCACCGTCGGCTCCAGGTTTCGCAGATTGGCGACCAGATCGGCATGAGACGAACGGATCACCCCGGTGGCCGTGTCGCTGAACACCCGAAACTTCTCCAGCGCTGTGGTGATCCGCGGCCGCTCTTTGACCAGCACGTCGAGGGCGGGAGGAATGCGGTCGAGCGCCTGGGTGACGACACCGCTTTGTCCGGCCACGGTGCCGGACAGCTTGTTCAACGCGGTAATCGACGCATTGATGTTGTCGCGCTGGGTGTCCAGCAGCCCGACGAAGTCGTTCAGGCGACTCAGCAGATCGCGGATCTTGTCTTCGCGGCCGCCCAGGGCCGCGTTGAACTCGTTGATCAGGCCGCCGACCTTGCCCAATCCCCCACCGTTGACGATGACCGAAAGCGAGGACAGGGTCTGCTCGGTGGATGGGTAGGTCGACGAGCGCTGCAGGCCGATGGTGGACCCGGGCTCGAGTCTCCCGGCCGGCGGTCGGCCCGGTGGCGGATTCAACTCCAGGTGCATGGAGCCCAGCAGACTGGTCTGTCCGACGCTGGCCACCGCGTTGGCCGGCACAATCGCATCCGGGCGCACCGAGATCTCGACGTCGGCGTGCCAGTTGCGGAGGGTCATCTTGCCGACGCTGCCGACCACCACGTCGTTGATCAGCACCGGTGAATTGGATTCGAGGGTGCCGACATTGGCGATCTCCACGTGGTAGGTCACCGCGCCCGGACCGCGTCCGACCGTGCCGGGCAGAGGCAACGAATTCAAGCCGTCGAACGCGCACCCTGTCGCGGTCATCACCACCGAGGACGCGATCAGTGCCATGCGGCGCCACGATGGCGCGCCCCTCATGGCGTTCCGCCCAGGGGTTCAGGCGTTGCGCCCGTCGGCGGTTGTGCCTGCGCAGGCAGCAGCATGTCCTGCAAGTTGGACGGTGACGGCGCCGGTCGCGCGGCGCCGGGTACGCCGGGCGGGACCGATGCACCCGGGAACAGGGCCGGCGACGGGTCCGCCGGCAACCCGCGCGGCGCATAGGCTCCGGGCGGCCCCGGTGGCGAATCCCATCCCGCCGGCGGCGGCATGTCTCCCGCGCCTGTGTACGCCGACACCGCCGGGGGCTCGGAGGGTACGGGCGGAACCCCGCCCGCCCCGCCGGGCGCCAGGTTGGGATCCGAGTAGACCAGATTCCCCGGATCGGGCGACTTCCGCAGATAGGCGTTGAACGGTATCGGCAGGTAATTGAAGTTCATCAGGCGCAAGGCCGGACCGAGGTACTGGGCGCAGAGTTTGCCCGTTTCGGTGGCGGTGGCGTTCTTCACGGCGCCTATCGCCGAGCACACGAGTGCCACCGGGTTGGCGAAGTTCGACATTGCGAATGCTCCCCTGGCTGTTCCGGTATCGGGGTCGTAGATGTTGTAGCCGTTGGCGATTGCGTTCGGCGCCACGTGCAGAACGTTCTCCAGCGCCGTGCGGTTGTCGACGAGGTTCTGGGTCACGTTCGCCAGTCGCCCCAGCTGTTCGGCGGTCTGGTCCCGGCTTTCGGCGATGAATCGCCGCACCTCGCCGACCGCTGAGGACAGGTTGGTGAGCGCGGCGTCCAGGTCGGACCGGTTACCGTCCACGACGTCGCTCACCGTGGCCAGGCGATCCTGGAATTCCACGATCTGGGCATTGCTGTCCCGCAGGGCCGAGACAAAGACCTGCAGGTTCTTGATGATGTCGACGATGTTGCCGCTGCCGTGGGCCAATATCCGTCCGACCTTGGAGAGTTCGGTGATGGTTTGACGGAGCTTGTCCCCATTGCCGGCCATCGCGTTGGCCGCGCTGTCGATGAAGCGCCCGAGCGACGTGGTCGATGCGCCGTTGGCCGGCCCCAACTCCGTTGCCAGCCGCATCAGTTGCGTTTTCACCTCGTCCCATTCGACGGGGACCGCGGTGCGCTCCACGCCGATCACCGCTCCGTCAGCCATGATCGACCCGCCGGATCCATTCGCACCGTAGGCCGGCGTCAATTGCACGTACCGCGCCGCAACGAGGTTCTGCGCCACGATCACCGCCTTTGCGTCGGCGGGTATCGGCACATCGTGATCCACGGCGAGGACCATTTTGGCCTGGGTTCCCTGTGGCTCGATGGATCTGATCGTGCCCACTTTCACCCCGGCGACACGCACCTCGTCTCCGGGGTAGATCGCGGTCGCCGAGCTGAAGTACGCGGTAATGCTTTTCGGCCCGAAGAATTCCTGGCGCAGGATGAATGCCGCGGCCGCAACGAGAAGCGCCACGAAGGTCACCGACAGTGCTCTGGTGAGCCGCGGTCTGCGCGCCCTCATCATCGCCCTCCGGGAATTGCGTTGTGCGGCCAGGGGAATTCTGCCCGCGGGCCTGCATTGTCGGGTGGCTGCCCTGCATTGACGCCCCGGCGGAAGCCGAAGGCGTAATCCAGGAATGGTTGCAGAGCTTGGGCCGGGAGTAGGTTCCCGACGAAGGCATTGTAGTAGAAGCCGTTGTTTACTGATTCGCCCTGGGTTACTTGGTATTTCGCCAAGCCAGCCATGGATTTCGCGATGTTGTCCCGGTTCTTCTCCAACATCGCCGTCACCGAGTTCAGTTTCTGCAGCGTTGGCGCCAGCTCCTTCTCGTTGTCTGCGACCAGGCCGGACAACTGCTGGGCCAGCGCTGAAGTATTGGCGAGCAGATTGACGATCGCATAGCGACGTTGATGCAAGACCCCCAGCAGGTCGTTGGCGTTGAGCAGCAGCGTGTTCACCTGTTGGCTGCGCGCCGACAGGATCGCCGTGAGATCGGCGGCGTTCTTGAGCAGGTTGGCAAGCGACTCATTCCGGTTGTTCAACGATTGCGACAGCCGACTCAGGCCCTCAAACGTCGGCCCCAAGCGCGGCGCGATCCGGTCTATGGTCTCGGCCAATGTGTCCAGGGACCGGTTGAGCGCCGCGGTGTCCGTCCCGGCGGTGTTGTCAGCGAAGTCGCTGACGGCGTCGGTCAGGGAGTACGGCGAGGACGTGCGCGAGACCGGGATGACGTCGGCCGCGTGCATAGCTCCGCCACCTGAGGGTTCCAGAGCCAACATCCGGGCACCCAGCAACGTCCCCGTCCTGATGTGCGCGGTCGTCGTCGATCCGAGACGCACCCTCGAGTCGAGACTGAACGTCACCAACGCCTTTCCGTGGCTGAGTGAGATCTCCGAGACCGTGCCCATCTTGACGCCGGACACTCGGACGTCGTTTCCGGCGGTGAGGCCGCCGGCCTCGGTGAACAGCGCCTGATAGCGCACGGAGGTGGCCATCGACAACAGCTGTTGGGGGTGGAGTCCGATGATGACGACGAGCACGACCAGCACGAAGCCGATCAAGCCGGTCCGAATGAGTTGGCCGCCGCGGTATTTGAGCATCAGGGCTCACCGCACCTTCCGGTATCCTGTTTGATCCAGGGGAATTCGGCGGTGCGGCCCTGAAGGTCGCTGACCCGGATCGATATTCCGCACAGATATTGGTTGATGAAACTGCCGTAGGCGCCGAGCCGTACCAGCTTGCGGTAGTTTTCCGGCGCCCGCTGCAACGAAAGGTCCAGCCGCGCCTTGTCATTGTCCAGCAACGGAGCCAGCCGGTTGAGTTGGTCGATGGTGCCCGCCAGCGGTGCGCGGGCCTGGGTGAGCAGGTCCGCCAACGATGCAGTCCCGTTGTCCATCGCGGTGATGGCCTCTCCAATGGGATCGCGGTCGGCGGACAAGCCCGTGATGAGTCGCTCGAGACGGTCCACCGTCCCGGAGAACTTGTCACCGTCTTTGGCAACCGTCGCGACGACCTGGTTGAGATTGTCGATCAATTGCTGCACGACTTGCCCGTTGTCTGCCAGCGTGTGAGAAAACGAGGAAGTCTTGGCGAACAACGACTCCATGTCGCCACTGCTGCCTTGCAGAATCTGAATCAGCGAGTTGGTCAACGCGTTGACCGCTTGCGGGTTGAGTCCCTGGATCACCGGCTTCAATCCGCCCAGCAGCAGATCGAGGTCCAACGCGGGCTCAGTGCGGTTCTGCGGGATGCGCGAGCCCGGTGGTTCGATCCTGGCGGAGCCAGGCGCATCGATGAGGTCCAGGTAGCGGTTACCGACAAGGTCGAGATAGCGCACCGCGACCCTGGTGGAGGCGGTGAGTACGACTTCGCGGTCGGCATCGAAGCTCACCACCACCGAGGTGTCCGGTTGCAGCGACACGCCGGTGACAGTGCCCACCCGGATGCCCGCGGCGCGAACGGAGTCTCCGGGCTTGAGGCTGGACGCATCGCCGAACACGGCCGAATAGGCATTCGTCGAACCCGTGCGGTACTGGCCGAGGATGGCGAACAGGGCCGCCGTGAGCAGTGTTGTCACGACGGCGAAGACTCCAAATTTGACCGCGGTCGCAGCGCCGCCCCTCATCCTGGCTGCCCGATCTGTGGTGTGTTGCGTGGTGGTCCGTCGATGGGTCCGTACAGCATCTGCTTGAGAGCATCGGAGTTCAACAAGATGCCCTGGTTTCCGTACTGGGCCTGGTTGGCATCGATGTCGGTGACCAGATACGGCGGACGCTGGCCGAACCCAACGTTCGGCAGCCCCATGCACTGCGGACCGCCGGTTGCCGCGACCTTGGGCAGGTTCTGCGGGTAGCGGTACCGCTCGGTGCCAAGCAGGAACGAATCCAGCAAGAGAACACCCGGCACCGGAAGGGGCGGCCCAGTGGCCAGCGGCTTGAGGCCCGCCAGGCCGCAGGTAAGGGCCTGGTTGTATTTGTTTGTCAGCGCGGTGGTGGGCACCAGCAGATGCATGACATCGGCGAACGCCTTGGCGTTCGCGGCCAACACCTCGTTTCCCGTGTCCGCCAGGGCGATCGCACTGATCAGAAGTGTGTCGAGATCCTGTTGTCGGTCGACGATCGTGTCGCTGACCCGGGTTGCGCCATCGGCGATCGCGACCAAATCCGGCGCCGCATCGGCATAAGCGTTGAACATCTTTGGCGCCAACGCGAATTCGTGGCTCAGGGCCGCCAGACTCGGATCGAGTTTGGCCAACAGCGTGTCGAGATCGGCAAGCGCATGGCCTAACTTCTCGCCCCGCCCGCTGAACGCCTGCGCGAGGGCGCCAAGGGCCTCGTTCAGCTTTTCGGGTTCTATCCGCGACAGCACCGATACCAACTGCTGGAAAACGGTGTTTATCTCGACAGTTACATGCTGGGAGTCGAGCACCTGTCCCGCCTTCAGTGATTGCGGCGAGGGGTCCGGCGGCGGTGTCAGCTGGATGAATTTCGATCCGAAGACCGTCGTCGATTCGATGTCGACACGCGAATTGGCCGGAATGAGGTGCAGCCAAGACGGTTCAATCGCCAGGTGTATGGCGGCTCGACCGTCTGGCAGGTTCTCGATCGAGGACACCTTGCCCACCTGCGCACCGTGCAGCTTCACCTTCGCGTCGGGGTTCATCACCAGACCCGCCCGCGGGGACAGCACCGTGACCGGAACGGATTCGACCGCCCCGCCGCGGAATAGGACGATCGCCCCCGCGACGATCGCACCGATTGCGACGACGGTGGCCAACCCCAGCAACGGGCGTACGGCGGAGTTCGACACGGTTTACCCCCTAGCCCGACAGGTTGAAGTTGCCGTTGGCCCCGTAGATGGCCAATGAGACCAGCAGAGTCACCGAGACGACGACGATCAGGGAGGTCCGCACCGCATTGCCCACGGCGACACCCACGCCGGACGGGCCTCCGCTCGCGAAATAGCCGTAGTAGGTGTGGATGAAAAGGATGCCCAGAGCCATCAGCGTTGCCTGGAGAAACGACCACAGCAGGTCGATCGGGTTGAGGAACGTCGAGAAGTAATGGCCATACAGCCCCCCGGATTGTCCCAGCACCACCACCGTCGTGAACTTGCTTGCGACGAACGACAGGATGACCGCGATCGAGTAAAGGGGCGTTATCGCCAGCATCCCCGCGATGATCCGCGTGCTGACCAGGTAGGACACTGGCCGAATTGCCATGCTCTCGAGTGCATCGATCTCCTCGTTGATCCGCATCGCGCCAAGCTGGGCGGTTACGCCCGCGCCAAAGGTGGCCGCCAAGCCGATGCCGGCGACAATCGGTGCCGAGATACGAACGTTGATGAATGCCGCCAAAAACCCTGTCAACGCCTCGATCCCGATGTTGCCCAGCGAGCTGTACCCCTGAATGGCCAACGTCCCGCCTGTTGCCAAGGTGAGAAATCCGACGATGACGACGGTCCCGCCGATCATCGCCAATGTGCCCGCACCCATACTGATTTCGGCAACCAGGCGAACAATTTCTCGTCGGTAGCGGCTGACTGCGAACGGGGCCCCTGCCATCGACTTTGCGTAGAACAGGACATGATCGCCGATCGACCCCAGTGCGGCAACCGGTCTGTTGATCTCGTCCAAAAGGCGCGGATACGCCGCCCGCAACGTCATCGCGTGCCTACTTCGCCGTCATTTGGATTCCGATGGCGGTCACCACGACGTTGATGACGAACAACGACATGAACGCATACACCACCGTCTCGTTCACCGCGTTGCCCACCGCCTTGGCGCCGCCACCGGTGATCGTCAGCCCGCGGTAACAGGCGACCAGGCCCGCGATCAGACCGAAGAGCAGTGCCTTCACCGATGAGATGATGAGTTCGGGAACGCCGGTCAGCAGGGTGATGCCCGCGGCGAATGCACCGGGATTGACATCCTGGACAAATATCGAGAAGAAGTAGCCGCCCAGGATGCCGATGATGCAGACGAGGCTGTTGAGCAGCAGCGCCACCACTCCAGAAGCCAACATGCGCGGCGTCACCAATCGCTGGACCGGATTGATGCCGAGCACTTCCAGGGCGTCGATCTCCTCGCGGATGGTGCGGGAACCCAGATCCGCGCACATGGCCGTTGCGCCTGCGCCCGCCACAATCAGCACCGTCACCATCGGACCCACCTGTGTGACGGCGCCGAAGGCCGCACCTGCCCCGGACAGGTCGGCGGCACCCAATTCACGCAGCAGGATGTTCAATGTGAAACTGACCAGCACCGTGAACGGGATGGCAACCAACAGGGTTGGCATGAGCGAAACCCGTGCGACGAACCAGGACTGGCCCAAGAATTCCCGCCATTGAAATGGCCTTCGGCAAGCGAACTTGCCCGCATCGGCGGCCATCGCGACCAGGCCCCCGATGGCCTCGAGCGGCCCGGCGACGTTGCTGCGGAGCAGCGTAAGCCTCAGTCGCCAGCGGTCCGACGCCATGCTGACCACGCGGACTGACTCCTCTCAGATCGTTACCGTCGCCGCCAACCAGGCTGGCCCTCGCCGAACCCGCGACGGGTTACCCGGCGGCAACCTTCCCGGATGAGTGAGCTGCGTAACACAGCGCGTCCCGCCCACCGGGAGACCCGGCACACGGCGCTGCCGGACGGCCCAGTATCGCTGTGTGACCCCTTACCAGCCGGCGTCCGACAGCCGTGACCCGGAACGTTGCGTGTCCCGGCGGCCGGCAGGTCCGCCGACCACGTTCGGTTCGGGAATGCAAAAGGCTATTGCGGCGTTGGCGCTGACCGGCTGGGCGGCGCTGACGGCCACCGTTGCCTCGCCGGTGGCCCATGCCGAGATGCGCACGGGAAACTACGAGCTACTGATCACCGGAAGATACGACTTCCACACCTGGGTTTGGGCCATCTCGTCCTGCCCCGGCGACTGCGTCAGCGTGCAGGCGATACCGCGACCGGTGGCCAGAGCTTTCGAATACAGCGGTGCTGCCCGACTCACCGACGGCAGATACACGTTGACCGTCGACGTTCCCGACGGTCTCCGCTGCGGCGATGTCTACTACGGCCCCGTCATCCCGACGCGGGACGTCTACTCATGGGATGCGACGACGCTCGTCGGCACGTTGGAGTCGTCGTTCGCGTCGGGGTGTGGTGGTTCGCCAGGCGGAACCCAGAGCTACCCATTCTCACTGGCCCGCATGTAGGTACGGGACTGCCGCTGCACCACGCAAGCGGCGCGCGGCTGTGATCGAGATGACTCCCGATGTGCGGACACCGACCCCGCCCCGGTGCCGGCTGGCGCCGATGATGGAGGCCACCACCAAGCGTGATGTGGAGAGGCACCGAATTGGCAGCAGCAGACGAAGACGACGTGGTCACCTACCAGGTGAGCGCCGGTGTCGCCGTGGTCACCATGAACCGTCCCGACTACCGCAACGCCCAGAACTCGGCAATGACGTATGCCCTCGACACCGCTTTTCAACGCGCCGTCGACGACGACCAGATCGACGTCATCATCTTGGCTGGCGCCGGCGAGCACTTCAGCGCCGGCCACGATATCGGTACCCCTGCCCGCGATCATCACGTGAACTATGACAATCGCGCCGTCCTGTGGTGGGACCACGTCGGAAAGCCAGGCGGCGATCAACGTTACGCGCGTGAGATGGAGGTGTACCTGGGAATGTGCCGTCGCTGGCGCGAAATCCCGAAACCCACCATCGCAATGGTCCAGGGGGCGTGCATTGCCGGTGGACTCATGCTGGCCTGGGTTTGCGATCTCATCGTTGCGGCCGACGACGCCTTCTTTTGCGATCCCGTTGTGCGCATGGGCATTCCAGGCGTCGAGTATTTCGCCCACCCGTGGGCACTGGGACCGCGCTTCGCCAAAGAGATTCTCTACACCGGAGAACGGTTCAGCGCCCAGCGTGCCTACCAGGCCGGAATGGTGAGCCGGGTCGTGCCACGCTCCGAGCTTGCCCGCGAAACCCATAGCCTCGCAGCACGTATCGCGACCATGCCACGCTTCGGACTGGCGTTGGCCAAGCGTTCGGTCAACCAGTGCGAAGATCAGATGGGGCTGCGCAACGGCATCGATTCCGTCTTCGGGCTCCATCATTTCGCGCATGCGCACAACGCGGAAATCGGGATCGGCTCACTCGCCGGCATGAACGCCAAGGCGATGGCCGCGGCATCGGGCGACGAAACGCCCGGCTTTCATGCTTAGCGCCGGCCTGCGCGACGAGCTGGCTGCGGGGTTGTGGCGTGCTGAGTTGAGTCGTGAGCCGGTCGCGCCGTTGACGGCTGTCCATCCTGAGATCGATGTGGTGGATGCTTATGAGATTCAGTTGATCAACATTCGTCGGCGGGTCGCGGGGGGTGCCCGGGTGGTGGGGCACAAGGTGGGGCTGTCGTCGTTGGCGATGCAGCAGATGATGGGTGTCGATGAGCCCGACTACGGGCATCTGCTCGATGAGATGCGGGTGTTGGAGGACACCCCGGTCAAGGCGGGCAAGTACCTGTACCCGCGGGTCGAGGTGGAGGTGGGTTTCATTTTGGCCGCCGACCTGCCGGGGGCGGGTTGCACCGAGGATGACGTGCTGGGCGCGACCGAGGCGCTGGTTCCTTCGATCGAGTTGATCGACACCCGGATCACCGATTGGAAGATCGCGTTGTGTGACACCATCGCCGACAACGCCTCCTCGGCGGGTTTCGTGTTGGGCGCGGCGCGGGTGTCGCCGGGCGAGGTGGACGTCACGGGGATCGAGGCGGTGTTGAGCCGTAACGGCGAGGTGATCGCCGAGGGCCGCAGCGAGGCGGTGCTGGGCAATCCGGTGACCGCGGTGGCCTGGCTGGCCCGCAAGGTGGAAAGCTTTGGGGTACGGCTGCGCAAAGGTGACATCGTGTTGCCCGGGTCGTGTACGCGGGCCATCGACGCGCGTGCCGGCGATGAGTTCGTCGCCGAGTTCACCGGCCTGGGCGCGGTCGGGTTGTCGTTCGAATAGGAGCGTTCTTCATGCCGTCGTCTCAAGCGGGTGTGGCCTTGAAAGTGGCCATTGTCGGGTCGGGAAACATCAGCACCGATCTGCTCTACAAGCTGCTGCGCTCGGAGTGGCTGGAACCGCGCTGGATGGTGGGCATCGACCCGGCCAGCGAGGGCCTGGCCCGGGCCCGCAAGCTGGGTTTGGAGACCACCCATGAGGGGGTGGACTGGCTTTTGGGGCGCTCGGAGAAGCCCGATCTGGTGTTCGAGGCGACCAGTGCCTACGTGCATCGGGAGGCCGCACCCCGCTACGCCGAGGCCGGGATCCGGGCCATCGATTTGACCCCGGCGGCGGTGGGTCCGGCGGTGATCCCGCCGGCGAACCTGCGCGAGCACCTGGACGCCCCGAACGTCAACATGATCACCTGCGGGGGCCAGGCCACGATCCCGATCGTCTACGCGGTCTCGCGTGCGGTCGCCGAGCAGGGCGGGGTGCCTTATGCCGAGATCGTGGCGTCGGTGGCCTCGGTGTCGGCGGGGCCGGGTACGCGGGCCAACATCGACGAGTTCACCAAGACCACCAGCCGCGGCGTGCAGAGCATCGGCGGGGCGGTGCGCGGTAAGGCGATCATCATCTTGAACCCGGCCGACCCGCCGATGATCATGCGCGACACCATCTTTTGCGCCATCCCCGAGGACGCCGACCGCGACGCGATCGCCAAATCCATCCACGACGTGGTGGCTGAGGTGCAGACCTATGTGCCCGGCTACCGGCTGCTCAACGAGCCGCAGTTCGACGACCCCTCGCTTAACTCCGGCGGGCAGGCCCTGGTCACCACGTTCGTCGAGGTCGAAGGCGCCGGGGACTACCTGCCCCCCTATGCGGGCAACCTGGACATCATGACCGCGGCGGCCACCAAGGTCGGCGAGGAGATCGCCAAAGAGATGCTGTCGGTGGCAGGAGGCACACGATGAGCACGCAGGACATCTTCTTCAACCCCATCTGGGACGTGCGGATGACCGACACCTCGCTGCGCGACGGCTCGCATCACAAGCGCCACCAGTTCACCACCGACGAGGTCGCGGCGATCGTGGCGGCCCTCGATGTCGCCGGGGTGCCGGTGATCGAGGTGACCCACGGCGACGGGCTGGGCGGGTCGAGCTTGAACTACGGCTTTTCCAAAACCCCCGAACAAGAACTGATCAAACTCGCCGCCCAAACGGCCAAAGAGGCCAAGATCGCCTTCTTGATGCTGCCCGGGGTGGGCACCAAAGAAGACATCAAACAAGCCCAGGACAACGGCGGGTCGATCTGCCGCATCGCCACCCACTGCACCGAGGCCGACGTCTCCATCCAGCATTTCGGGTTCGCCCGCGACCTGGGCCTAGAAACCGTCGGGTTCTTGATGATGGCCCACACCATCCCCCCCGAGAAACTGGCCGCCCAGGCCCGCATCATGGCCGACGCCGGCTGCCAGTGCGTCTACGTCGTCGACTCCGCCGGCGCGCTGGTCCTCGAAGGCGTCCGCGACCGGGTCGCGGCACTGGTCGCCGAGTTGGGGTCGGATGCTCAAGTTGGTTTTCATGGCCACGAAAACCTCGGCCTGGGCGTTGCCAACTCGGTGGAGGCCGTCCGCGCGGGCGCCAAGCAGATCGACGGCTCGTGTCGCCGCTTCGGCGCCGGTGCGGGCAACGCCCCCGTGGAGGCCCTGATCGCGGTGTTCGACAAGATCGGCGTCAAGACCGGCATCGACTTCTTCGACATCGCCGACGCCGCCGAAGACGTCGTACGCCCAGCCATGCCCGCCGAATGCGTACTGGACCGCAACGCCCTGGTCATGGGCTACTCCGGGGTCTACTCCAGCTTCCTCAAACACGCCGTCCGCCAATCCGAACGCTACGGAGTGCCCGCCCACCAACTCCTGCACCGCGCCGGCCAACGCAAACTCATCGGCGGCCAAGAAGACCAACTCATCGACATCGCCCTGGAAATCAAACGCGAACAGGACAGCGGGACAGCCGCCACGCACTGACCAAGTCGGCCCCCGACTTCTGCGGCGAGGAACGAAGGGGCTGAACGTCTTTCGGGTCGATTGGGTCGCAGCCTTTGCTGGCGCCTGTTGCCCGGACCGTCACCGTGCTGGGCTCGCGGCGATGATGGGCACGCCTTCGGCGGTGAAGGTGACTCCCCCATCACCGGCGATGTGGCCCACTGCGAAAACCTTTGCTCCATCGATGAGGTCATGTGTGCGCTCGCTCGCACCACACCCAACGGAAGCTTCACCGCGCGATCGACGTGCGCCCTTGTCGCCGCGACGGCGGGCGCGTCCACCTCCGTCCGGTCGGTCACATCGAATCACAGCGATGAGGCGGCGCACGGATGCCGCCAGGGCCGCACACCCGGCCGACCCGCACGGGGACGGAGCACCGGCCGCGACGTCACCAATCCCGCCACGGGATGATGGTCTGTAGCGGCGTGCTGATCACTAGGTCTGCGTTGGCCGTCGGCGGGCTCGCGCCGCCCACCAGGTCGCGTACCCGGGCAGTGGTGGCAATGGGGTCGTCATCGAGATAGAGCATCCGAATGCGAAGTGCGCCGGAGAGTTCGGAAGGATCCTGCTCGCGCAGGCGCAGACTGTTCTGCTGATGGTGGTCGAGAGAAAATGTCCAGGCCCCCGCCACTCCCGGCTCGTCGAGCAAGGCGGGAATCAACACACGGTCCTCCCAGCGATGGTGCTCGTGAGTATCGGGTCCCAACGGGTCGGCAAACCTGGTCATCGTCAAATGCAACCCACGGTTTGGCCGGTACGGGATGACCGCCGGCGACACCAGCGCAGACGAGGCCGCGTAACCCTTGACAGGGCGGAAGAAAGCGAGCAGCGTACGGCGCACTCCGGCGATGATCGGCCCGCGGCCCCACTCGAACGAGTCCGCGCCGAGCCGCTCCCACTCCGGTACCGATTGCTCGACAGGATCGCGGAACCAGTACATGGCAACGTAGTCCGTCGCCGCTTGCTCTGAATCGGCGATCGATTCGGCTCGGCACTCGGCTGTGCGCGCCCATCGATCTCCCCATGCGACGCCGGGAAGTGCCAGGTTCTCCGGCCGATGGTCGAGTTGGTGCCATTCGTTGTAGCGACGGTGCTGCTCGTAATCCGCGTTGTCGAGCGCGACAAACGAAAAGAACACCAACGGGCAACCCCTCACATCGGCCCCGCATCCAATACCGGTGCCGATGCACCCACGAGTCCTCGCGTCAGCAGCGCATGTGCTCCGGGATCGCCGTCGAGGACACGGCTGGTGCGTCTGGTGATCCGCCAGCGCCCGTCGATCCGCTGTAGCTCGAAATGGTTTGCCGTCGAGCGCCATACGCGATAGCTCTCACCGTCGCGGATGAGTACCAGAGATTCGGCAACCGCCACTGCCGAATCTTCAGTCACCGTTACGACGCTCGGCCCGATGAAGTGACAGCATCCGTTGCTCACCAACCTCTGGTGAGAATCGGAACTCACCATCGCATGAACGTCCTTCTGGCCGTGCATTTGCCAGCCCTCAACGTCATAGATCCCGTCGGTCGCCCAGAGTTGCGCGGCGGCGTCGGCGTCCCCGGCATCCACGGCCGGTCCGTACGAGGCGATCAGCCTGGAGATGTCGCGTTCGTCCTCAAGGCGGCTCAGCCGTGCGGCAAGGTCGGCGATCTCGGTCATGACCCGATTCCTTTCTCATCGTTGGCCAGGTCCTGCAGCGTTGACAACTGTTCGACATGATGCGCCAACGAGTGGGCACGCACCGAGCAGGTCGCCACCGTGGCTCCGGCGTGGCGCAGCGCGTGCTCGCGGGCGATCAGAACCAAGTCGAATCCGTCGGCCGCCAACTGTTTGGCGAACTCGGCGCCAGCCCCTTCCGAATCGCCTGCAAGGACCGCCCAGGGCCCGTAGGTGCCGACTTCGAGCATGATTGCTCCTACCGTTGAGTGGCGCCGGCGTCCACGGGCAGGGTCGCCGCGGTGATGTAGCGCGCCTCGTCGGACGCCAAGAACAGCGATGCGTTGGCGACGTCTATGGGTTCTATCCATGGGACGGGAAGCAGGTTCATGCCCAGTGCCGCTTCGGCGAATTCGGCGCGGGTGGGTGGCCGATCCAAGTCCGGGCGGAATGCACCGCGCACGGCGTCGTTCTGGATCAGCGGCGTGTCGACATTTGTGGGATGCACACAATTGACGCGGACATTGTGCGGCGCCAGCTCTTTGGCCAGGCTCTGCATCAGTCCGACGACACCGTGCTTGGCGGCGGTGTAGTGGGCCACGCCGACCAAGCCACGCAATCCGGCGATGGAATTCGTCAAGACCATCGCGCCGGCGCCGCGCGCAATCAGGTGGGGCGCACCGGCGCGGCACGTATGCCATACCCCCGTGAGGTTGACATCCAGCATGGCGCGCCAGGCATCTTCGTCGAGGTCGAGCGCCGCACCGCGCGAAGTGATCCCGGCGGTGGCGCACACAACGTCCAGCCCGCCGAACTGCCGGACGCCGCGGTCAGCGGCAGCCTGGACGCCCGCGAGGTCACGGACGTCGACGACCTCGGTGTGCACCCGCGCGCCGGTTTCGGCGACCAACGAAGCCGTGCGCTCGAGGTCGGCGGGCGTGCTGTGCGGAACCACCACGGTGTCGACCGCTCCGCACACATCGAGCGCCACGACGTCGGCGCCCTCCTGCGCGAACCGCACGGCCTGCGCGCGTCCGATCCCCCGCGCTGCGCCGGTGATCAGTGCGACCTTGCCCGCCAGACGCTTACTCATACCGCGTCAGAACTCGACGCGGACATCATCGCTGAGCGGGCGGGCCTGGCAGGCCAGGATCAAACCCTCGGCGCGCTCTTCGGGTCCCAGTAGCTCGCAACAGGCCATGTCCACCTCACCCGAGACGAGGGTCGCCACGCAGGAGCCGCAGTGGCCTTCACGGCACGAGTGTGGCACGTCGATTCCGGCGTCGAGCATCGTGTCGACGAGTGACTGGTCGCGCGGCCAGCGCAATCGGTGGACCTCGCCGGCCAAGTTCACCTCGACAGCAGCAGCCGCCGCGTCGGTGCGCACAGCGGCGTCATGTCGTCCGGGTTCTGACATGGAGCGATTCTGACGGGGCGATGAGCCGGCCCGCCGATGCCTTTCCGATGGCCGGGAGGCCGGCCGTCTCGGAGTCCGGTCACCGGGATACCTCACCTGCCTCCGGCGCGCAGGATCTACCGTTGACCCTGTGAAAAGTGGCGGTGATCGGCTGGTGGCTCCCGATATTGATGTTGTGGTGGTCGGAGCCGGGTTCGCGGGTTTGTATGCGCTGCACAGGCTGCGGTCCGACGGGTTGACCGTCCGGGTGTTCGAGGCCGGACCCGACGTCGGTGGTACGTGGTACTTCAACCGCTACCCCGGTGCCCGGTGCGACGTCGAGAGCGTGGACTACTGCTACTCGTTTTCCGACGAGCTGCAACAGGAATGGGACTGGTCGGAAAAGTACGCCACCCAGGCCGAGATCCTGGCCTACATCAACTGGGTCGCCGACCGATTGGATCTGCGTCGGGACGTCACACTGAACTCCCGGGTCACGTCCGCGGTGCTCGACGAGCACAAGTTGCGTTGGACGGTGACGACAGACACGGGTGAGCGCGTCACCGCCCGCTTCTGCCTGATGGCCACGGGTCCCCTGTCGGCGGCGCTGACCCCGCAGTTCCCCGGCCTGGACACCTTCGCCGGGGAGGTGCACCACACTGCCTCGTGGCCGCACGAGCCGGTGGACTTCGCCGGCAAGCGGGTCGCGGTCATCGGAACCGGTTCCTCCGGTATCCAGTCGATCCCGATCATCGCCGCAGAGGCGTCACAGCTCTATGTCTTCCAACGCACCCCGAATTTCAGCGTCCCCGCGGGCAACCGCCCGCTCACCGACTCCGATCGCGCGGAGGTCAAGGCGAATTACGAGCAACGGCGACGGGTGTCATGGCGCAGCTCAGGCGGCTCCCCCCATGTCGCGCACCCCAAGCCGACCATGGAGGCGACACCCGAGGAACGACGCGCGGCGTTCGAGAAGCGCTGGGATCTGGGCGGTGTGCTCTTCTCCAAGACCTTCCCGGACCAGATGACCGACCCGGCCGCCAATGAAGAGGCCCGCAAGTTCTATGAGGAGAAGGTCCGGGCCGTGATCGACGACCCGGAGGTGGCCGAACTCCTCATTCCCAACGACCACCCGATCGGCACCAAGCGGATCTGCACCGACACCAATTACTTTCAGACTTTCAACCGCCCGAACGTAAAACTGGTCAGCGTCCGCAAAACACCGATCATCTCCGTCGACGCCGCCGGGATCAACACCACCGACGCACACTACGACCTGGACATGATCGTGCTCGCCACCGGTTTCGACGCGATGACCGGCGCACTGGACAAGATCGACATCGTCGGCCGCAACGGCAAGCACCTGCGCGATTATTGGAGCGATGGGCCGCGGTCCTATCTCGGCCTGAACACCGACGGGTTCCCCAATCTGTTCGTGGTGTGCGGCCCCGGTGCTCCCGCCGTGCTGGCCAACATGGTGCTGCACGCCGAGGCGCACGTGAACTGGATCGCCGACTGCATCGCCTACCTCGATGCCCACGGCTACACGGCGATCGAGGCGACCGCGCAGGCCGTCGATGACTGGGTGGCCGAGTGCGCCCGCCGGGCCGAGGCGAGCCTGTTCACGAAGGCCAATTCGTGGTACCTGGGCGCCAACGTTCCCGGGAAGCCGCGGGTCTTCATGCTGTTCATCGGCGGGTTCGGGGTCTATCTCGACATCTGCAAAGAGGTCGCCGAGGCCGGATACAAGGGATTCTCGCTGATCAAGGGATCTTGATGTCAGGTCTGCATGGTCGCGTCGTCCTGGTGACCGGCGCCGCCCGAGGGACCGGTCGCTCCCACTGTGAGCGGTTCGCGGACGAGGGTGCCGACGTCATCGCGCTGGATGCGCCCGCGGCGGCCGCCGAACTCGCCGAAACCGCCGCCGCCGTCGCGCGGCGGGGCGTGCGCGCCGCGACGGGGCTGGCCGACATCAGCGACTTGCCCGCCGTGACGGCCGCGGTGGATGCCGCCGTCGCCGAACTCGGTCCCATCGACGTGGTCGTCGCCAATGCCGGGATTCATCCTGCGGGCGCTCCCACGTGGGAGATCACCCCCCAGAGTTGGCAGCAGGTGCTGGACGTCAATCTCACCGGCGTCTGGCACACCGTGAAGGCGGGCGTGCCCCACATCGGGGAGCGGGGTGGCTCTGTCGTCATCATCAGTTCCACCAACGGCATTCGTGGCACCGCGAACAGTGCCCATTACACCGCGAGCAAGCACGCCGTGGTGGGACTGGCGCGCACACTCGCCAACGAACTCGGGCCGCGACGTATCCGCGTGAACACCGTCCATCCCGGCGCAGTGGGAACCGCGATGGTCCTCAACGACGCGACGTTCCGGCGCCTTCGCCCCGACTTGGACAACCCGACGGCAGAGGACGCCGCGGAGGTGCTCATCGCCCGTCACTTGCTACCCGTGCCGTGGGTCGAACCCGTCGATGTCAGCAATGTGGTCGTCTTCCTGGCCTCCGACGAAGCCCGCTATATCACCGGGACCCAGATCGTGGTCGACGCCGGTCTTCTGGCGAAAGCGTAGGAAGAGGGCATATGGGCGTCTACGCGGTCACCGGATCTGCTTCGGGTATGGGGCGTGCCGCCGCGGCAAAACTCCGGGAAGCGGGCCACCGCGTGATCGGTGTCGACATCAGGGACGCCGATGTGCTGGCCGACCTTTCCAGTCAGGACGGGCGCACGGCGGCGTCCGGAGCGGTGTCCGAGGCCTGCGACGGCCGACTGGATGGCGCGGTGCTGGCGGCGGGCCTCGGACCTACCCCCGGTGCGACCGGTGTGCCCCTGATCCTGACGGTGAATTTTCTCGGCGTGGTCGAATTGGCCGAGGCGTGGCGTCCTGCGTTCACGGCGGCGGGGAACGCGAAGGTGGTCGTCGTCGCGAGCAACTCGGCGACCACGATGCCGGCCGTGCCGGGGCGCGCGGTACGCGCGTTGCTGGACCGCGATGTGGTCAGGGCTGAACGGGCGGTACGCATGTTTCGGTCGGCCGCCCCGTCGATGGCCTACGGCGCGTCGAAAATCGCGCTCTCACGTTGGGTGCGGCGCACCGCGGTGACACCGGAGTGGGCAGGTGCGGGGATCCGCTTGAACGCGATCGCGCCGGGCGCGATCATGACCCCGCTGTTACAGAAGCAGTTGGCCACACCGCGCGAGGCCAGGGCGATCCGCTCGTTTCCCGTGCCGGTCGGCGGCTTCGGAGACCCCGCACAGCTTGCGGACTGGATGGTCTTCATGCTCTCGGATGCCGCCGAGTTCCTTTGCGGTAGCGTTATTTTCGTCGACGGCGGCACTGACGCATACTTCCGTGCCGATGACTGGCCGCGACGGGTGCCGTCCATGCACCTGCCGCAGTACCTCTGGCGGATGGCCGCCTTTCGTCGTGGACGATCGGGTCGCTAGCGCGCCAGTCCAGCCTGTCCATGCCGGTACGGGCCGGCCTTCGTGAGCGTCAACGCCGCTACCCCCGGCATCGAAGTCGACAACGGGTCGCGGCATCGCCCCCGAGCGTGGGTTGCCGGGTGAGGTCTCGCGCAGCCAGGGCCGCGCACTGGCATTGTTCACCGCCGTCAGGTTGGGGATTTCCGCGACCTCGGAACGGGTCCGTTCCCGAGCACCGGGCGGCGCGACGGCGCTTGTGACGCCCGGCGCCGGCGTCGAGCTCGACTCGTACGGGCGGCAACAGCCGTTTCGTCGGCAACAATTCGCACATCGATTTGGACCCATTTCAGCCCGCTGATCGGGATCATCAGAGAGTCGGCGCATGGACTGCGGTAAACCATTCATTAAGCCCACACACGTAAGGACGATGAAAATGAGCGAGCGGGTACTTGACCGGGTCGTGGCGATGGCCGACCAGTTGCGCGAGCAGGCCGCAGAAGCTGAGCGAATCGGCCGGCTCACCGACGACTCGGTGAAGCTGATGAAGGCCGCCGGCCTGATTCGACTGCTGCAACCCAAGAACTATGCGGGCTTCGAGGTCCACCCCCGCGAGTTCGCCGAGACGGTCATGGCGACCGCGGCCCTCGATCCGGCGGCAGGCTGGATCGTCGGTGTGGTGGGTGTGCACCCCTACCAGTTGGCCTACGCCGACCCGAAGGTGGGTGCCGAGGTCTGGGCCGACGACGTCGACACGTGGATGGCCTCCCCGTATGCGCCCCAGGGCGTGGCCAAGCCGGTCGACGGCGGCTACCTGTTCAACGGCCGCTGGCAGTTCAGCTCGGGCACCGACCACTGCGACTGGATCATCCTGGGCGCGATGCTCGGCGACGCCAACGGCATCCCGCTGATGCCGCCGCAGATGCTGCACATGATCCTGCCCCGCAAGGACTACGAGATCGTCGAGGACTCCTGGAATGTGGTGGGCCTGCGCGGCACCGGCTCCAAGGACGTCATCGTCAAAGACGCGTTCGTCCCCTCCTACCGGACCATGGACGCGACCAAGGTGATGGACGGCACCGCCCAGCGCGAGGCGGGGATGACCGAGCCGCTGTATCTGATGCCGTGGTCGACGATGTTTCCCCTGGGGATCTCGGCGGCGACCATCGGTATCGCCGAAGGCGCGCTGGCCGCACACCTGGATTATCAGCGAGAGCGGGTCGGCGCCACCGGAACGGCGATCAAGGACGACCCCTACGTCATGTACGCCGTCGGCGAGGCCGCGGCCGACATCAACGCCGCCCGCCAGGAACTGCTGGCCAACGCCGACCGGATCTATGACATGGTCGCCGCCGGCAAGGAGGTGTCCTTCGCCGACCGGGCGGCGGGCCGTCGCACCCAGGTGCGCGCGGTGTGGCGCGCGGTGTCGGCGGTCGACGAGATCTTCGCCCGATCGGGTGGCAACGCGTCGCGGATGGACAAGCCGCTGCAGCGCTACTGGCGCGATGTGCACGTCGGGCAGATGCACGCCATCCACGTCCCGGGCACCATCTACCACGCGTCGGCCCTGAGCTCGCTGGGTGTCGAACCGCCCCAGGGCCCGCTCCGGGCGCTGATCTAGGAGTGAGACGAAAGTGACCGAACTGAAAAGCCTTGGGTACGTCACCATTTCGACCAACGACATCGACCGGTGGCGGCAGTTCGCCTTCGGTGTGCTGGGGTTCGCCGAAGGATCGGGCCCCGACCCGTCGGCGCTGTATCTGCGCATGGACGAGCGCGCGGCCCGGCTGATCGTGGTGCCCGGGGAGACCGAACGGATCCGCACCGTGGGCTGGGAGGTGCGCGACCACCCCGGCCTGCAGCGGGTCAAAGCCGCGCTCGACGGCGCCGGAGTGGCGTTCAAGCAACTCTCCGACGAGGAGGCCGAGGCCCGGCGCGTCGAGGAGGTGATCACCTTCGAGGACCCCGCCGGCATCACGTGCGAGGTCTTTCACGGCGCGGTGCTCGACCACAGCCCGGTGATCACCCCGTTCGGGGCGAGGTTCGTCACCGGCGACCAGGGCATGGGCCACGTCGTGCTGCCCACCACGGACCCGGGCGGCCTGTTCGACTTCTACACCGAGGTGCTGGGGTTCCGCTCCCGGGGCGCGTTCCGGGTTCCGCTGCCCAAGGAGTTCGGCCCGGTGCGGGTGCGTTTCCTCGGCATCAACGAGCGACACCACAGCTTGGCGATCGTCCCCGCCGCCCATCAGCGCGACCCGCGCCTGGTGCACATCATGGTCGAGGTCGACACCCTCGACGCGGTGGGTCAGGCGCTGGACCGCGTCAACGCCGAGGGCTTCCAGCTCTCCTCCACGCTCGGACGGCACACCAACGACAAGATGGTGTCGTTCTACGTCCGGGCCCCCGGCGACTGGGACATCGAATTCGGCACCGACGGGATGCGGGTCGACGAAAACTATTACACCGCAGAGGAAATCACTGCCGACAGCTACTGGGGCCACCAGTGGATCGGCGAGATGCCCGCGGCGATGCGGTTATGACGCCCGATACCGATGTCACCCCGGTCCCGGCGGCGTCGATCACCTCCTGGGACGACGAGGCTGACGTCGTGATCGCCGGATACGGCATCGCCGGGGCCGCCGCGGCGGTCGAGGCGGCCCGCGCCGGCGCCGACGTCCTGGTGCTCGAACGCACCGGCTCCTGGGGTGGTGCGGCCGCCATGGCCGGCGGTTTCATCTACCTCGGCGGCGGCACCGCGCTGCAAAAGGCCTGTGGCTTCGACGATTCCGTCGACAACATGGCGGCCTTCCTCAACGTCGCGATGGGCCCCGGGGCCGACGCGGGGCGCATCGCCGACTACTGCGCCGGCAGCGTCGCCCACTTCGACTGGCTCGTCGACTGCGGTGTGCCGTTCAAGGCCGAGTTCTTCTCCGAACCCGGCTGGGAGCCGATGGGCGACCAGGGCCTGATGTACAGCGGCGGCGAGAACGCCTACCCGTTCAACACCATCGCCTCCCCCGCCCCGCGCGGCCACGTCCCGCAGATGTCGAACAAGAAGCAGGGCGAGGCCAGCGCCGGCTACATGTTGATGAAGCCGCTCGTCGAGACGGCCACCGCGGCCGGCGCGCGGGCGCTCTACGACGTGCGGGTGCAGCGCCTGATCGTCGAGTCCGACGGCAGGGTGGCCGGAATCCGGGCCCGCCGTTACGGCGCCGAGATCAACGTCCGGGCGCGCCGCGGGGTGGTGCTCGCCATGGGCAGCTTCGCTACAACGACGCGATGGTGGCGCAGTACGCGCCGCGCATCGCCGGGCGCCCGGCCGCCTCGATCGAACAACATGACGGGCAGGGCATCCGGATGGCGCAGGCGCTCGGCGCGGACCTGGCCCACATGGACGCCACCGAGGTCGCCATCTTCATCGACCCTCAGCAACTGGTGCGCGGCATCCTCGTCAACGGCCGCGGCCAGCGCTACGTCGCCGAGGACACCTACCCCGGCCGGGTCGGCCAGCTCACCCTCTACCAGCAGGACAACACCGCCTACCTGATCATCGACGACGACGCCCAGCAAGAGGCGATGGCGTCGTGGTCACCGAAGTTCATGCTGCGGGAGGCGAACTGGGTGGCCGACAACGTCGCCGACCTGGAACGCGACATGGGGCTGGCGCCCGGCTCGCTGCAGGCCACGGTGGCCGCCTACAACGAGGGCGCCGCGCGCGGCGAGGACCCGCTGTTGCACAAGAAGCCCGAATGGTTGCGGCCGATCGGGTCGCCGGTCGGCGCGATCGACCTGCGGGAGAACACCGGCGGGTTCACCCTGGGTGGGCTGTGCACCACGCTGGACGCGGAGGTGCTGCACGTCAGCGGCGCGCCGATCCCGGGGCTGTTCGCGGCCGGCCGCTCGACGGCCGGGCTGGCCGCCTGGGGCTACGCCAGCGGCGTCTCGCTGGGCGACGGCAGCTTCTACGGGCGCCGCGCCGGTCGCTCAGCGGCGAAAGGCTGACCGCGAAGGAACTGACGTGGACGCCGATCGAGTGCGGCTTCTGGTCGATGAGCGTGATGTCGAACGAGCACTGACCAAGTTGGCCCGCGCCATGGACGACCGCGATTGGGCTGCGATGGCCGAAATCCTCGCCGCTGACGCGCAAGGCGACTTTGGAGCAGGGCGCCTGCATGGCAGCGCGGCGATCATCGAGATGATCCGCGGATTCCTGGACAACTGCGGGCCCACGCAACACCTGTTGGGCAATGTGGTTATTGATGTCGACGGGAACACCGCGACCAGCCGCGCGTACATCCACGACGTCCACTTGAGCGCCGATGCCAACCCATCGGCGCGGTTTTACACGCTTGGCGATTACCGCGACACATGGCAGCGGTGCTCAGACGGGGCTTGGTGCCTGACCGAGCGGGTGAAGTTCAACCGAGCCCACGTCGGATCACTCGACGTTTTCGGTGGCTGGTAGGCCGGGTTCACTCAACGGCGTTGACCGCGGTCGACAACCTCGCCTTGAACGTCTCCGGAATGGGGACGTACCCGTGCTCGGCCAATCCTTCCTGGCCTCCTCCGATCGTGCTCTGCAGGAAAGCCCTGACGGCCGCCCCGACCTGTGGGTCAGGGTACTTCGAGCAGACGATCTCATAGGTTGCCAGCACGATCGGATAAGCACCGGATTGGTTCGGCCGATAGAACGAGATTGTGTCCAGGACGAGGTCGTTGCCCGTGTTGATGATCCCAGCCGTGGCAATCGTCTTCGCCACCGTATCGGCGCTGATCGTCACGGGGTCCGAACCCGCCGAAGTGATGACCTTGGCCATCTTCAGCTGTTGCGCCTGGGCGAACGACCACTCGGCGTAGGTGACCGCCCCTTCGGTGCGCTTGGCGCCCGCGGAGGTGCCGTCGTTGCCCATCGCACCCTCGCCCACACTGCCGTTGAACGCCTTGCCGGCACCCTTACCCCAAGCGTCGCCGCCGGCGTTATCGAGATACTTCTGGAAATTGTCCGAGGTGCCGGACAAGCCGCTGCGGAACACGACACAAAAACCTCCGTACGCCCAGCGTGCCGGGGATTTTGCGGCTGCTTGGCGCGTGTTTGTGACAGCAGACACACGATGTGATAGAAACAGATATTCCTAATAGGAATATTCCAGCCAGGCAGACCAACTTGGAGGACCGACCGATGGCTTCGACCGATGACACCGCCGAATCCGCCACGCCCAGCGCCGTTATCGACCGCATCTCGCTGGTGCTCGACGCGTTCGACGGTCCGGGACGGTTGACGCTGGCTCAAATAGTGCGACGCACCGGACTGCCGCGCTCATCGGCACACCGCATGCTGGAGCGGCTGGTTCAGCTCCGCTGGTTACGCCGCAGTGGCCGCGACTACGAGCTGGGAATGCGGCTCGTCGAGCTCGGCTCACTGGCCGTGCATCAGGATCGGCTGGTGCGCTCGGCCACCCCGCTGCTGGGGGAATTGCACCGCGCCACGGGCCTCGTCATACATCTGGCCGTCTTGGACGGCCCCGATGTCGTCTACCTCGAGAAGATCGGCGACCGGCTGAGCAACGCGATTCCAACCAGGGTCGGCGGCCGGCAGCCCGCACACTGCACCGCCGTCGGCAAGGCGATCCTGGCCTACGGCGATGAGCGCGCGGGCATCGATCCGCGGGCCCGCTTGACCAAATACTCGATCTCGAGTGCCGCGCAACTGGCAGCGGAACTATCCAAGGTCCGCGCTCACGGCGTCGCGTTCGAGCGCGAAGAGTCGCTGCTCGGGTTCGGTTGCGTGGCAGCGCCCATCGGGAACCCCGGTGAAGCGGTGGCCGCCGTGTCGGTGTGCGGCCCGATGAACCGGGTGACCTTCGACCAGCGCCTCGCCGCTCCGGTTCGGATGACCGCTATGGCCATCTGGCGCAACGTCGAAGGCGGCCCGCAACGTGTCGCCCCCACCCTGCAGCCGCTGCGGCCCTTGCTCCCCCCGCGGCCGCGGTCGGCCGCGGCGCCCCGCCCGACCCTGCAATACGCGTGAGCCTCGACCCCCAGATCGCCGCCATCATCGAGCAACTGGACGGCGGGTTCCCCGCCGTCCAGGACATGACCGGCGCCCAGGCCCGCGATCTGATCAGGTCCAGGTTCGTCCCGCCGGTCCAACCCGAGCCCATCGGCGAAGTCACGGACTGCATAGTCACCGGCCCGCACGGCCCGATCGCGGTGCGCGTCTACCGGCCCGAAGCCGTCAGCCCGCTGCCGATACTGGTCTACGCACACGGAGGCGGGTTCGTGTTCTGCGATCTGGACACTCACGACGGCCTCTGCCGCAGCATCGCCAACCTCCTTCCCGCGGTGGTGGTTTCGGTCGGATACCGGCTGGCACCAGAGGACCCGTGGCCGGCGGCCCCCGAAGACGTCTACGCGGTGACACGCTGGTGCGCCGACAGCGCCGCCACCCTCGGCGGCGACGCCGGGCGTCTCGTCGTCGGCGGCGACAGCGCCGGCGGCAACCTGGCCGCGGTGACCGCGATCATGGCCCGCGACCGCGGCGGACCGGCGCTGGCCGGCCAGCTGCTGCTGTATCCGGTGATCGCCGCCGACTTCGACACCGAGTCCTACCGCCTGTTCGGTCGGGGCTACTACAACCCGAAGCCGGCCCTGCAGTGGTACTGGGACTGTTATGTGCCCGCAGCAGGCGACCGCACTCACCCGTATGCCGCACCCCTGCATGCGGAGCTGAGCGGTCTACCGCCCGCAGTCGTCGTGATCGCCGGCCACGACCCACTTCGCGACGAGGGACTGGCCTTCAGCGCGGCATTGCAGGCGGCAGGCGTCCCAACGGTGCAACTGGACTACGAGGGCGGCATCCACGGCTTCATGACGATGCCGATGCTTGACCTCGCGCATGAGGCCCGAAAATCGGCCATTGCGGCGCTATCCGATCTGCTGCGGCGGTAGGGTGTTCGCCCGCAACGGCTCTGCCGCCTCGTAACGCTGATCTGGGTCCAAGACGCAGTGCGTCCGGCCGAACACCGTGACCATGCACTTGTTGTTGTGGGTACACCGGCTGCGCACGGTGGGGTCGGCGGCCATCCGGGCGACCAGGTCGGGCTCACGCAGCAGCGCGCGGCCCATCGCCACGAAGTCGAACCCCTCGCGCATACCGGTCTCGACGTGGTCGCGGTTGGTGATGCCGCCCAGCAGGATCAGCTTCGTGTTGCGGATCACGGGGACGAATTGCCGGGCATTCTCGAGCATGTAGAGGTCGTGGTACGGATAATCGCCCATCGCCCATTTGCCGATCACCCGCATGCCGATGCGCATGGGCTGCGGCATGACCTGGGCGAACTCCCTGACGGGGACGTCACCGCGGAATAGATACATGGGCTTGAACACCGAAGATCCCTGGGTCAATTCGATCGCGTCGAGGGTCGCGTCGGCATCCAGGAGCGCGGCGGTCCGCAGTGCTTCGTCGACCCAGATGCTACCGGGCACACCGTCGTCCATATCCAGCTTGGCCGTCACCGCGATCCGCTCGCCGATCTCGTCACGTACCCGCCGGGCGATCTCGCGGCACAGGCGCGAGCGGTTGTCGATGTCGCCGCCATAGTCGTCTTTGCGGCGGTTGATCAGCGGGCTCAGGAACGAGCTCGGTAGATAGAGGTGACCGAAATGCAGTTCCACGGCGTCGAAGCCGGCATCGGCGGCCACCCGGGCCGCGGCGCCGAACTGGTCGATCACGCCCGCGATCTCGGCGCGGGTGATCTCCCGGCAATAACCCATGGACGCGGGGTTGATGAATCGGCTCGGCGCCACCGGGGTCACCCCGGTCAGCTTCTTCTGCGCCACCACGCCGGCGTGGCCCAGCTGCGCGGAGATCGCGGCCCCGTCGGCGTGCACGGCGTCGGTCAGGCGCCGCAGCCCCGGCAGCGCCCGCTGGCTCATCACGATCTGGCCGGGTGCACTGGCCCCTTCCGGCGCCACACAGCAGTAGGCGACCGTCGTCATGCCGACGCCGCCGCGCGAGAAGGCGCGGTGGAACTCGATCAGATCGTCGGTGACCAGCCCGTCCGGCGAACGACCTTCCGAGGTGGCGGCCTTGATCACCCTGTTGCGCAACCTCACCGGCCCCAGCATGGCGGGGGCGAAAGGATCAGCCGCTGCAGTGCTCATCTGGCTACCGTTGCCCCGCATCCAGCGCCGGTCAACACCAGGTTCCCGATAATCGGGAGCCGGCCTCGCCGGGCCGCGCCGGTGTCATACGGTCAGCTCATGGCCGACGGCGAAGTCTTCGTGATCGATCGGGTGATCACTCGGCCCGGATGCGCCCGGCGATTCGTCGACACCTACCTCGCCGAATACGCTCCCGGCGCACGCGAACGCGGTATGAAACTACGCGACGTCCTGGTCAGCCCGCCCATCTGGTTCGACGAATCCGCGGAGCGGGTCAACACGGTCACCATCACCTGGACGCTGCCCAACGCGCAGGCGTGGTGGCAGATGACCTGGAAAGGCCGGCCGGACCCGGCGTTGGGCGAATGGTGGACAAAGGTCGGTGGCTTGGTGGTCGAGCGGTCCCGGTCGTTCGCTGCGGCCGCCGCCGACGTGGACGGACTGTGCGATGTATAGCGTCACCCGGCTGATCGATGTCGCCGAGCCGGACCGCGACCGCATGCTCGCCGGATTGCGTGGGGCGGCAGCCAACGCCGGGGCACGGAGTTGGGTGGTGGCACCCACGCTGCCCGGTTCGCGTAACGGCGGCGACATCCTGGTTCACCTCCGCTTTGCCGACAAGGACCAATGGGATTGCACGGCGGGAGGTTTCGCCGCGCTCTTCGCTGATCCCGCGGTCAGCCGGGTGAACGGCGCGGCCTACTCGGGAACGCCCGTACTCGGCAACGACAGACCGGCAACCGTTTACCGGGCGCTGCTGTTGAGCGTGCCGCCAGGCACCGATGCGACCACCATCGGCCGTTTCGAGGCCGACCTAAGGCTGATGCCGCGCTACGTGCGCACGATCACCGACTGGCAGCTGAGCAGGGTGGAGGAAGCGACCGGCACCTCGGCGTGGACTCATGTGTTCGAACAGCTTTTCACCGACGCGGACGGTTTGACCGGGGCCTACCTGATGCATCCGATCCACTGGGCGGTGGTGGATCGCTGGTTCGACCCCGAATGCCCCGACGTCATCGTGCGCGACCGCGTCTGTCACAGCTTCTGCGCCAGCACCGGGCCGGTACTGGGTTAGAGCCCCGCGGGAGAGATGTTCGGGTTGGCCGTCGCGGGTGGCTGCAGCGGCGGCAACACCGTGGTGCCATCCAAGCTGTGCACCGGCAACTGCTGCGACCACGGATAGTGCAGGCTGAACGCCACCAAGCCGGTGCGCTTCGCGGCGGGCAGATGGCACATCGCCAGCACCGTCTCGGCCAGGTATTCCACCGGCTCGGTCGGGAAAGTGTCCGGAATGAGCTGCGCAGCGCCGGGTGTGCGGACCGCCGTGGAAGGGCCGACGCAGTTGACGGCGATGTCCGCGTCGAGAAGTTCCGCGGCCACCCCCTGGGTGAACCGGTGCAGGGCGGCCTTCATCGACGCGTAGATGACGTCGCCCGAGGTCTTGTTGTATTCCCGGTATGGTCGCACCGGCGCCACGCCGGTGACCGAACCGATGTTGACGATCCAGCCCGCGCCCTGCTTGCGCATCTGGGGCACCGCGGCTTTCGTCAGGACGAACGGCACGCGCAGGTAGTGCTCCACGGTACGGTCGAACGTTTCCAGGCTCATCGCCTCGACCAGCGAGTAGTCGGCGAAACCGGCATTGTTGACCAGGATGTCGAGGCGGCCGGCGCGCTCGAGGACCGCGTCGACCAGCCCGTTGCGCTGCTCGGCGTCCTCCAGGTCGGCCGCGACGCCGAACGCCTGGCCGCCCGCGGCCTCGATCAGACCGACCGTCTCGGCGATGGTGCCCGGCAGCGCCGCGGTCGTTCCTGCCCGCGTCGACAAGGACGGGGCATGCGATCGCGCGGTGACCGCCACGGTGGCACCTTCGGCGGCCAGGCGCTGCGCGATCGCCCGGCCGATCCCACGGCTGCTGCCCGTCACCAACGCCGTTCTGCCGGAAAGGAGTCCGCTCATCGCAGCGTGAAATCCTCTTCGAGCGGCGCGCGATGGTCGCGCCAGAAGTCGATGAGGCGATACGGGAACGCCGTCACGATCCGCCCTCCCCCCGAGCGGTAGTAGGTGTGGGCGGACGGAGTGTGGCACCAGACGGTACCGGCCATTGTCTGGTCGATGTCGGCGACATAGCGCTCGTAGGCGCTCTGCGTGACCTCGATGGTGGCCGCCTTGCGCAGCGCCATCAGCTGCAGGCATTCCATGACGTAGTGCACCATCACCTCGACGCCGAAGTTGTGGCCCGCCCCGTGCCCCGGGCTGTAGTTGGGGGCCGACGAAATGAACATGTTCGGGAAACCGGGCACCATCCCGCCGCGGTAGGCCCGCGGGATGTCGCCCCACTCGTCGCTGAGCTTCTTGCCGCCGCGGCCCCGGATGTCAACGGTGGACAGGAAATCCAGGTAGTAGCCGGTCGCGTAGATGATGATGTCGAGGTCGATCTGCCGGCCGTCGGCCGTGACGATTCCGGCCTCGTTGACCCGCGCCGGTTCGCTCGCCTCGACGTCCACATGCTCGCGCGCCAGCGCGGCGTAGTAGCCGCCGGGATCCCGGATGATCCGCTTGCCGTAGGGAGCGAAGTCGGGCGTGACCTTGCGGGCCAGTTCGCTGCCGGCGCCGAACACCCGATCGATGTAGTCCTGACACATCCGCAGCAGCACGTCATTGGCCGGCGAGATCGACAGATGCTCGGCCGCCCACTCCGGGTCATGCAAGATCACCGGGTAGTTGTTGTCCGCCGTCCCCCAATACGACTTGAGCCGAACCCAATTCGCGTAGTACGGCACCCTGGTGCCTAGCCACCGCTGGTAGGCCGGAACGTCGTCGGACGCCCGTCGCCGCGGTGCCACCCAGTGCGGCTGCCGCTGGAATACCGTCAGATGCGCAATCTGGTCGACGCACGCGTCGACGATCTGCACCGCGGTGCAACCGGCGCCGATCACTGCAACCCTCTTGCCCGTCAGGTCCAGATCGGGATCCCATTGGGCGGAATGGACGGAAACCCCCGCGAATGTCTCCAGGCCGGGCAGGTCCGGCCAGCGCGGACGGTTGAGATAACCGGCCGCAGGAATCACCGCGTTCGCGTAGCTGATGTCGCGGGCGCCGGGACCGACCGCGTGGATTTCCCACTGTTGGCGGGTTTCGTCCCACCACAGCGCTTCGACCTCGGTGCCGAACCGCGCGTGGCCGCGCAGGTCGTTCTTGTCGGCCACCGACACCAGGTAGGACTGGTACTCGGCGCCCTGCGGGTAGTAACTCGACCAGTCGCCGTTGATGTCGCGCGACAGCGAGTAGTACGCCGACGGGGTGTCCACACCGATGCCCGGATAGGTTGTCGTGTACCAGGTTCCGCCGACCTCGTCGTGTCGCTCGATGATCTGGTAGTCGATGCCGGCGTCTGTGCACGCGAGCGCGGCGGTGATTCCGGCGATTCCCGCGCCGATGATGGCGACCTTGAAGCCGTCGGGAAGCTTGGCGGTGCGCGGCAGTACCGGCTGGGACGGCTGGAATCCGCCCTGCTCGAGCAGCAGCGGGAGGTACTCGGGACCGATTTCGCCCCCCAGGGCGACGGGTGCGATACGGGCGAACAGGTCGCGGTCGTCGGCGCGGACGGCGTCGCTCGGGCGGGGCGACTGCAGCGCCGCGACGACCGCGTCGACCAGCTCCGCGGCCGTTGCGGGATCGGTGACACCGGCCTGCTCGGGCGGATCGGGGACGTAGCTGATCCTCCCCGCGAACCGCTCGACGACCCCTGGGTCACCGGTCAGTTGCGCCAGCACGGCAGCCAGCACGCCGGGATCGGCCTGGCGCAGGTTGGCCCGCAACTCTTCGGGGTCCAGGTGGACGTATCCGGTGCCTTCGGTCGTGACGGGGACGCCAGCGCTCATGCCGGCAAGTATTGGGGCGATCCGCGTTCGCGTGCAGCCCCTTGTCTACTCAGCGGGACGCCGATGGCCCGCAACCGGGTGTTCGCACCTACCGTGACGGGAATGCAGTCCCAGGATCTGGACGCGATCGTCGCGCGGGCGCGCAGCAACGGGCTCGGCGATGTCCCCCGCCGGTCGGCTCGCCGGCACCCCGACAAGACCGCGATCATCGACGGCGACGTCGTGTTGAGTTTCACGGACTTCGATCGGCTGGTAGATCGCGCGGCGGCCGCGTTGCAGAACAACGGTTTTAGCGTCGGCGACCGAGTCGCATTGCTTTCGCACAATTGCTGGGAGTACGCCGTGCTGGCGTTCGCGACGGCGCGCGCCGGCGTAGTCCTGGTGCCGATCAACTTCATGCTGACCGCCGAGGAGATCGCGTACATTCTGGGCCACAGCCAGGCCCGCGGATTCATCGTCGAGTCCGAAATGACAGCGACGGCCGAAGAGGCGATGCGGCGCGGCGGTGTGGTCACAACCCAGATTGCGTTGGCACCCGCCGGCCGTGAGGCCCCGCCCGGCTGGGACGACTTCGCGCACTGGCTGGACACCGACAACGCGCCGCCGAGCCCGCACATCGACGACGACCAGCTGGTGCGGCTGATGTACACCAGCGGCACCGAGTCCCGTCCCAAGGCGGCCATGCACACCAGCCGCAGCCTGATGTGGCAGTACGTGAGCACCATCGTGGCCGGGGAGATGGCCCACGACGACGTCGAGATCCACTCGCTGCCGCTCTACCACTGCGCACAGCTGGACAACTTCCTGGCCACCGACATCTACCTGGGCGCCACCAGCATCATCCTGCCGCGACCGGAACCCGAAGCGGTGCTCCGCACGATCGAGCGCTACCGCGTCACCAACTACTTCGCTCCCCCGACGGTGTGGATCTCGCTGCTCCGCTCGCCCGTGTTCGACCAGGTGGACCTGTCGAGCCTGCGCAAAGGCTACTACGGTGCGTCGGCCATGCCGGTCGAGGTGCTCGCCGAGATACGGGAACGACTCCCCGACCTGAGGCTGTGGAACTTCTACGGCCAGACCGAAATGGCGCCACTGGCGTCCGCCCTGGGCCCCGACGAGCAAGACCAGCACGCCGGTTCAGCCGGGCGTCCCGTTGCCAACGTCGAGACGACAATTCTCGATGAGGACGACATTCCGGTCGCCGCCGGCGTCGTCGGCGAAATCGCGCACCGCAGCCCGCATTTGATGCTCGGCTATTTGGACGACCACGAACGTACCGGCGAGGCCTTCCGCGGCGGTTGGTTCCACTCGGGCGACCTGGGCTACTACGACGAGTACGGGCTGCTGCACGTCGTCGACCGCAAGAAGGACATGATCAAGACCGGCGGCGAGAACGTCGCAAGCCGGGAGGTCGAGGAAGTCCTCTACCGGCACAGCGGCATTCATGAAGCAGCCGTGTTCGGGCTGGCGCATCCGCTATGGGTGGAAGCCGTGGTGGCCGCGATCGTTCCTCGCGACGGTGTGACGTTGACCGAGCAGGACATCGTCGCTCACTGCCGAGTGCACCTGGCGGGCTTCAAAACACCCAAGCAGATCTTCTTCGTCGATTCACTTCCCAAGAACCCCAGCGGCAAGCTGCTCAAGCGCGAATTGCGAGAAATTTTCGGCTCTCGATAATTCCGCTGGCCGCCGGTCAAGAGACCGGGATGATGGGGATCTTTTTCATGGCGCTGGCCCGGGGGTCGGGCGCGGCTGCGGCAGCCCGATGGTTCTCCTCGCCGCGGGTGTAGGTCCACACGCAGAACGGCTCGCCCTGGGCGAACTTGAAATCCTTCGGCGGCAAGTTGATGTCGAGGTTGCAGCCGGGGAAAAACGGCGCGGAAATGCGCTGCTCGAACGTGCAGTTCATCCAAGCCCGCGCCGGCGGGTACAGCCCTTCGTCGGTGTACTTCTGCAGCACCTCGCACCGCCGCATGTTCAGAACCACGTGATCGGGGTTGTGCACGATGTACTCACCGCCGTAGCCGAGCGTCCCGTCGATGCTGAGGCAGGCCAGTTTCAGGTAATCGACCACGTGCACGGGCTCGATCCGGAGCACCTTCGCCAGCTTGGGGTATTCGTAGTCGATGATCAGTTGATACATGTCCGGCAGACCCAACCAGACTTCGTCTTCGGGGATGATCTTCGTCCATTGATCGATGAAGTAGTTGTGCCCCTTGAGATATTGGTCCCAGTAGGTCTTGATCAGCCGGATGAGGGCTTCCTTCGTGAAGTCCTCCGTTTGGACATCGAATGGAATAGCTTGATACTGAGCGTTTTTCCAATCCCACCCCGGGGGTGCGATGAAGCGGCCCATGGGCATTACCTGTCGCATCCCAGCGCGCGACACCTCGGCGGCGACGTCCATGGCTGTGTTGATGCCCACCTTGTCGGCGTAGGTGGTGACATGAGCGTAGGGAACGAACTTCAGGGTGTCCTCGAAGACGCGGGCCAGCCCCAACAGGAAGTCCCGCGAGAAGTCCTCCACGTTGCCGACCTTTCCCATGAAGTCGTGGGTGTAGTCGTCATAGTTCAAGCCGTCTTCTGCCATGTTCACTGGAGCTCCTCCTCTATAGGTCCGACGGTGCGACAGCAGCTTTCGAGCCACCCGGGAATTGAGGCGATGCTCGACGCCCCAGAAAATCTGGCAGACTCTGCATTGCATGGCAGAATCTGACGTCAACACGGTAGGCACGAAGAGCACCGGAGGATCAGCCGAGATGCCCGCTGAGTGGGACACGGGATGCCAGCTCGATCGCGTCAGCCACACTCCGACGTCGCTCGCAGTTTCGACGCGCCCGCACGGGCGGAAAAGGAGCACGACGTGAGCGCGCCCGGTAAGCAGACCCGAAGCGAACGGCGCGCGGAGCAGCTCCGCTTGGATATCGCAATCGCAGCGCGCGACATCTTCCTCGCCCAGGGATCGACGTCGGCAACCGTCGAGCGCATCTGCGAGGAGGCGGGGATCGCGCCTCGGACCTTCCACCGGCACTTCCCGGTAAAGGAAGACGTCGTCATGCCGTTGTTTCGCGAATTCGGCAGGCTCAGTGTCCAAGTGCTTCACCATGCCCCGTCCACGAGCAACGCCGTCGACACCTTGGTGGAGGCGTTCAGTACCGAAGTCCCCAAGCGCGGGCAGGTCGAGATGGACCGCCGGTTCTTGGCGCTGATGCTCAACGATCCGCAGTACAGGCTGCGCTGGCTTGACTGGGGAGAAGACCTGGCCGAGCCGATATCGGAGTTTCTTGCAGCCCGGTTCGACCTCGGCGCGGACCCGTTTCGTCGCGAACTGCCCGCACAACTCGTGATCCAGTGCTGCAGGCACGCCTACGTTCACTGGGTGGTCGACGGCGACCTCCGCCGCCTGAAACGCGGGTTGCGAACGGGAATCGAGATGGCGCTCGCATCGCTGACGCCAGGACCGCGAATGCTGCACACGTAATCCGCGCGAGAGCGGTGACCGCTGGGCGGGAAGGGAACGCGTCAACCGGCGGGGGCACGGCTTAACCTGGCCACCAGATTCGTCCCCACCCAGCTGTGTGGCTCCTGTGTTTTGCGTCTGACTTCGCGATAGAGATCGGTGTGTCGATCAGACGACATCCGACGGGTTCTCCGAGCTCTCTTGGAGGATCTGATCATGTCCGAAGCAAACTCTGGTGGCGACCGCTCGCACCGTCGCCCGAAGCGGTTCTTGAGCCCGTCGCAGAAGTACGAGATATGGCTGCAGCTGGTACGCCAGGAGGTGACGATCGCCGAGGCCGCCGCCAACCATCAGGTGGATCGCACGACGATCATGCGCATCCGCACGATCGCCAAGGAAGGTGCGCTGGCCGCGCTGGCGGCAGCCAAGCCAGGCGCGGCGGCCCGCCAACGCGACTACGAACTCGATGCCGCCAAGGCCGAGAACGCGCGGCTGTCCGAGGCACTCAAGGAGATGGCCGTGCGGCTGACGTTGGTCGAGGGAAAAGGGCGCTGGGGCTAAGTGGCCGAGTCCCACACCGTGTCGACGTGGCCACCAAGACGGCGCTGTTGGGCTTGCTCGACCAGGCGGTCGATGAAGGTTGGACACTGCGCCAGGCATGCCATGCGTTGGAGCTCGGCGAGCTGCGGGCACATCGCTGGATCGCTCGCCGAGCGATCGGCCAGCTGGTCGACAAGATCCCTGGTGGGTCGCCCATGCATGGGCTGCTCGACGAAGAAGTCAGCGAGATCTTGGCGTTGTTCGACCAGTGGGGCGAGACCGACCGCTCGCACCGCAAGCTTGCTCACCGCGGCTCTTATCTGGGCCGGGTATGGGTGTCACCGTCGAGTGTTCGTCGGGTCCTGTTCTTGGCGGACAAGCACTTTCGACCACTTCCCAAGCCTGGACGTTCTCAACGCAAGCCCTTCCCGGATTGGGTGGACTACAAGCCGAACTCGATCTGGATTTACGATACGACGCACTTCACCAGGGCGGGGATGGCAGTGTTGATCATTCAGGATTTGGTCTCGCGCAAGTGGATCACCGAGGTCGTCTCCGCTGAGGAAACCTCCACCCAGGTCGAGATCGGGTTCACCGACGCGCTCGACATCGAGGGACTCCTGCAGGCCGTTGAGCGACGCGCCGACGGCCTGGTCGATATCGGCATCGACGACCAGGCCCGGCCGATCCTGCTCGCGGTGTCCGATAACGGTCCCCAGATGACGTCGGGCTCGACGCGGGAGTTCATGGCCATGTCTGCGATCGCCCAGCACTTCGGACGCCCCGGAACGCCGACCGATCAAGCCTGGATCGAGAGTTTCAACGGGCACCTCAAGGCCGAGTTCCCGCACCTGCTCGCGATCGAGGACCCCGCCACCCTGCGCGCCGAACTTGCCGTCACCCGCCAATTCTGGAACGGAGTCCGGTTGCACGCCGGCATCGGCTATGTCACGCCCAACGACGAACACGAAGGACGAGGGGAGGCCATCCGCAAAGCACGCCAAGCCGGGCTCGAATCCGCCCGCAACCGCCGACTTGCCTGGCACCGCCAGCAAAGGCACACTCAACCCATACAGGATCCCGACGATGTTGTCTGATCAAACGCGAATGTCTATCGCAAAGTCAGAAACACCTCACCTGTTCGCGCCGGTTACGCCCCGTAGCGACTCCCGTCAGTCCAAACACCACCGAAAGGAATGCGCCCGAGGTGTTCACAGGTCGCATCGCGCGGTTCGACGAGCCCGGCAAGCCGTTCGAGATCGAAACGGTAACGCTCCCGGAAGTGGGTCCCGGAGAGATACTGATCAGAGTCAGCCGCGCCAACATCTGCGGATCGGACGTGCACGCCTGGCATGGCACCTTCGCCACTCGCGGCCTGGGCGGACAGCTGCCCACCGTGCTGGGCCACGAGATGGTCGGCGCGATCGAGGCGCTCGGCGACGGTGCCAGCAAGGATTCCAACGGCAAACCGCTGGCGCCGGGCACCAGGGTGGTGTTCCCCTACTTCTTCTGCTGCCACGAGTGCCGCAACTGTCTGACCGGGCGGCGAAATGCGTGTGTGAACCTGAAGATGGCGATGCTCGGGCGCGCCGACGAGCCGCCCTACTTCGTCGGCGGATACGGCGACTATTACCTGCTGCCCGCCGGCGCGGTCGTCTACACCGTTCCCGACACCATCTCCGACGACATCGCCGCGGGCGCCAACTGCGCCCTCTCGCAGGTCATGTACGGCCTGGAGCGGGTCGATGCGCAGCTCGGCGAGTACGTGGTGGTGCAGGGCGCGGGTGCGCTGGGTCTGTACGCCGTCGCCGTGGCCAAGGCGCGCGGCGCCGCCCGGGTGATCGCCATCGACGGGGTGCCCGAACGGCTGGAGCTCGCGACCGCATTCGGCGCCGACGACGTCATCGACATCACCGAAGTGCCCGAAGTCAAGGACCGGGCCAAGGTCGTACGCCGATTGACCGACGGTCAAGGGGCCGACGTGGTGGTCGAGGTGGTCGGGCACCCCTCCGCAATCGACGAAGGGCTTAAATTGCTCGGGCAGTTCGGCCGTTACGTCGAGATCGGCAACATCAACATCGGCAAGACCTTCGAATTCGACCCGTCGAGATTCGTGTTCGGCAACAAGTCGATGGTGGGGGTCTCGCTCTACGACCCGGCCGTGCTGGCACGGGCGCTAACCTTCCTCGAGCAGAACCACGATCGGCTACCGCTGAACCGCCTTGCGGCAGCAACTTATTCGCTCGAGGACATCAATCCTGCGTTTACCGCGGCCGAGGCCAAGCGCGACGTCCGGGCCAGTATCGTCCCCTGACCGAAGGGAATCGCACATGCACGACTACGACCGCCGCACACTGTTCATCGACGGGCAATGGGTCAAGCCCGCCGGCGAGGACGTCATCGAGGTGATCGACCCCTCCACCGAGCGGCCGATCGGTTCGGTGCCCGCCGGTACCGCCGAGGACGTCGACGCGGCCGTCGCCGCCGCCCGCCGCGCCTTCGACCCGCTGATCAGTGTCGCCGAGCGCCGCGAGCGGGTCGCCGCCGTGATCGCCGCGATGGAGAAGCGCCTGCCCGACATCGCCGAGACCATCAGCCGCGAAATGGGTGCGCCGCTGCGCATCGCGCAGACCGTGCAGACCCAGGTCCCGCTGGCCGTCGCGCGAGGTTTCGCCGGCGTGCTCGAGACTTTCGAATTCGAAGAGCACGTGGCCAATTCGCTCGTCGTGCGCGAACCCTACGGCGTGGTCGGAGCCATCACGCCGTGGAACTACCCGCTGTATCAGGTGGTGGCCAAGGTGCTGCCGGCGATCGCCGCCGGCTGCACCACGGTGCTCAAGCCCAGCAACGAGGCGCCGCTATCGGTGTTCGAGTTCGTCGAGGCAGTCGAGGAGGCCGCCCTGCCCGCCGGCGTGGTGAACCTGGTATCCGGCAGCGGCGCGGTGATCGGCGAACGACTCGCCGAGCACCCCGACCTCGATTTCGTGTCGTTCACCGGGTCCACCGGCGTCGGCGCCCGGGTCGCCGAGCTGGCGGGACGGTCGGTGAAGAAGGTGGCCCTCGAGCTCGGCGGCAAGTCGGCCAACGTCATCCTCGACGACGCCGACCTGTCCACCGCGGTCAAGGTCGGCGTCGGCAACGCCTTCCTCAACGGCGGGCAGACGTGCATGGCCTGGACCCGGATGCTGGTGCCGCGGTCGCGCTACGGCGAGGCGCTGGACCTCATCGCGGCCGCGGTGGCCAAATACACCGTCGGCGATCCGTTCGACGCGGCCACCCGCATCGGGCCGTCGGCGTCGGCCAAGCAGTTCGAGACCGTGCGCGGCTACATCGAGCGCGCCCGGCGCGACGGCGCGCGGCTGCTCACCGGCGGCGCCGACAAGGTCCGCGATATCGGGTACTACCTGGCGCCCACGGTGTTCGCCGACGTCGACCCCGCCTCCGAACTGGGTCAGGAAGAGGTCTTCGGGCCGGTGCTCGCGGTCATCCCCTTCGACGACGACGCCGACGCGCTGCGCATCGCCAACTGCACCCCCTACGGCCTGTCCGGCGCGGTATGGGCGGGCGACATCGACCGCGCGATCGCGTTCGCTCGCGGCGTGCAGACCGGCCAACTCGACATCAACGGCGGCAACTACAACCCGATCGCCCCCTTCGGCGGCTACAAGAAATCGGGCATCGGCCGTGAGCTGGGCCGCGCGGGGTTCGAGGAGTACCTGCAGACCAAGTCACTACAGTTGCCCGCATGAGCGCGCCTCTGCACATCGCCGCCGACGGGCCGACGCAGCTGTGGACGATCAGCATGCCCGCGGTGGGCAACGCGATCACCGGAAACGACTTCATCGCCGCGCTCGAGGCGGCCGTCGATGCGGCGAACGCCGACACCACCGTTCGCGCCGTCATCCTGACCGGGGACGGCAAAATCTTTTCCGCCGGAGGCAATGTCAAGGAAATGGCCGACCGCGCCGGAATGTTCGGTCTCGACGCGATCGACCAGCGGCGCGCCTACATCGACGGAGTCCAGCGCATCCCGAGGGCGTTGGGACGTCTCGAGGTGCCGTTGATCGGTGCGATCAACGGCGCCGCCGTCGGCGCGGGCTGCGATCTGGCGATGATGTGCGACATCCGCGTCGCCTCCGAACGGGCGTCGTTCGCAGAGAGCTTCGTGCAACTCGGCCTGATCCCGGGGGACGGCGGCACCTGGTTTCTGCAGCGGGCGATCGGCTACGAGCGCGCCGCCGAGATGACGTTCACCGGCGACCGCGTGGATGCGGCGACCGCACTCGATTGGGGCATGATCAGCCGCGTGGTGGCCCACGACGACCTGCTCCCCCAGGCGCGGGCGCTCGCCGAGCGCATCGCCAAGAACCCGCCGCACGCGTTGCGGATGGCCAAGCGGTTGCTGCAGGAGTCGCGCACCGGAACCCTGGAGTCGACGCTGGGGATGGCCGCGGCCATGCAGCCGCTGGCCCACCACGACCGCGAGCACGAGCAGCGCATCGCCAAGTGGAGAACGCGCTGATGACGCTCCCCCGGCTGGTGCCGCCCGCCCGCGTCGACCCCGCGACGACCGAGGGCCTGCGTACCGAGGTGCGCGACTTCCTCGCCGACCAGCTGGCCGCCGGGGCGTTCACCCCGTCCGTCGACGCCTGGCTGACCGGATGGGACGAGGACTTCACCGCCGCGCTGGCCGCACGCGGGTGGCTGGGCATGACGGTGCCGGTCGACTACGGCGGGCACGGGCGGTCCTTCCTGGAGAGGTTCGTCGTCACCGAGGAACTGCTGGCCGCCGGCGCGCCCGTGGCGGCGCACTGGATCGCCGACCGCCAGATCGTGCCGTCGCTGCTCAAATACGGCACCGAACAGCAGAAGTCGGAGTTCCTGCCGCGCATCGTGCGAGGCGAGTGCTTCTTCGGCATCGGCATGAGCGAACCGGACTCGGGCTCGGATTTGGCCAGTGTGCGCACCCGCGCCACCCGCGTCGACGGTGGCTGGTCGTTGAGCGGCACCAAGGTCTGGACGTCGGGGGCCCACCGCGCCCACGCCTTCATCGTCCTGGCGCGCACCGCGCCGGTGGATCCGGCGCACCGTCACGCCGGGCTCAGCCAATTCATCGTCGACCTGCGCGGCGCCGGCGTCGAGATCCGGCCGATCGTGTCGATGAACGGCGCCCACCACTTCAACGAGGTGATCCTGGATTCTGCGTTCGTCCCCGACGAGATGGTCTTCGGCGAGATCGGCGACGGCTGGCAGCAGGTGACCTCCGAGCTCGCCTTCGAGCGCAGCGGACCCGAGCGGTTCCTGTCCACCTTCGTGCTGTTGGCGGCCTGCGCGGATCGCATGGCGGCCAACGCCATCCCCCGCGATCCGGACCTGGGGCGGCTGGTGGCGCGCATCGCCGGCCTGCATCAGATGTCCACCGCGGTGGCCGGCGCGCTGGAACGGCACGAGCCCGCGGACCTTCCCGCCGCCGTCGTCAAGGTGCTGGGCACCACCACCGAGGGCGACATCGCGGAATTCGCCGACCTACTTGACTCCCCCGATTCGGTGTTCGCCGGCCTGGTACGTGCGGCCGTCGACCAGCGGCCCGGGTTCACACTGCGCGGCGGCACCAACGAGGTGCTGCGTGGCGTGGTCGCGCGCGGCTTGGGCATGCGATGACCGCCGGGCCTGGCGCCGACGCCGCACTCATCGAGATGATGGATGCGGTGTTCGCCGGACACCGCGAAAAGTGTCCGCCCACCACGACCGTCCAGCGGGATCCGGACCTGTGGCGGCATCTCGACGAACTCGGCCTGGTGCGGCTGACTGGCGACGAGCAGCACGGCGGCAGCGGGGCCGGCTGGGCCGAAGCGGCCGAGCTCCTGGCCGCCGCCGTCCGGCACGGAGTCCGAATCCCGTTGGCGGAACACGATTTACTGGCATGCTGGCTACTGGATGCGGTGGGAGTGCCCGTAGATGACGCGGTCCGGACCGTCTGCGTGCTCGACACACAGGGATCCGCGGCGCAGGTGCCGTGGGCCGCTTCGGCCGACCGGGTGGTGCTCGTGTGGCGCGCCGACGGGCAGTACCGCGTCGCCGACGTCGCGCGCGCGACGCTCACCATCACCGCGGGCGTCAACCTGATCGGCGAACCGCGAGACACCGTGGCCGCCGATCTGGCGGCTCTGGAAGGGACCCCGGCGGGCCCGGCCCTCATCACCCAGCTCGGGCTGAAGTCGGGGCTGGTGCGCGCGATCCAGGTGTGCGCCGCGCTGGACCGGATTCTGCAGCTGTGCGTCGAGCATTCGACCTCACGAGTCCAGTTCGGCCGCCCGCTGGCGAAATTCCAGGCCGTGGGAAACCTGGTGTCCGACATCGCGACCGAGGCGGCGCTCGCTCGGGCCACCACGGAAGCGGCGCTGAGTGCCGGGATGGCCAGTCAATGGTCGGGACCGAATCTCGGCTTCCTTGTCGCCGTCGCACGTTCGTGTGCCGGCCACGCGACCTCGGTGGCGGTGCGCAACGCACACCAGGTGCACGGAGCCATGGGCACCACCCGCGAGCACCGGCTGCACGAATTCACCCGGGCCGCGCTCGCCTGGCGTTCGGAATTCGGTTCGGTGGGGTACTGGGACCGGCAGGTCACCGACAATGCGATGCACGCGAGCGCGGGCGGGCTGTGGAGTCTGATCACCGGCTGACTCGCGGGCACGTTCCACTGACCGGGCACCGGGTCTGTTGTCGGGACCACCCGCGGAGTTGACTGCTGCCATGGCAAACGACATCACGCTGCCCGAATTGCAGGAGTTCATCGCCGGCTTCTGGTACCACTACGACGAGGCCCACTACGACGTGCTGGCGGCCAGTTACGCCGAGGACGTTCGCTATCTGACCCGAAGCGATTCCGGCGCAAGCCCTTTCGAGGAGTTGATGTCACCGGAGCTCACCGGCCGTGACGCGGTGATGGAGTGGCTGTCCGAGCACCGCACGCAGAGCCCGTATCCGCTGCGCCACCACGCCACCAATGTGCACCGCACCGGCACCGACGGTGACGTGACCCGGGCTCGGTTCTACATCTTCGTCAACCAGATCGCCAACTTCGTGCCGTTCGCGGTGTCCAGCGGGGTCGTCGACGTCGGGGTCCGGCGCGGCGCCGACGGACTTCAGTTCACCGAAATGGACGTCGTCCTGGACGCCACCAACTCGGTGCTGCTGTCGGAGTTGGCCGCCGACAGCGCAACGGGTTCGTGAGCGCCCGGGAATCGTTCGGCGGCGGGGTCGCCGTCATCACCGGAGCGGGCTCCGGACTGGGGGCCGGTTTGGCGCGCCACGCCGGCGGGCTGGGCATGACCGTGGTGCTGGCGGACATCGACGGGGCGGCGGCCGCCTCGGTGGCCGACGAACTGCGCGCGGCGGGCGAGTCCGCGGTCGACGTCGTCTGCGACGTGCGTGACCCCGACGCCGTGCGGGACCTTGCTGAGCGGGTGTACCGGGATATCGGTGCGGTGCGGTTGCTGGTCAACAACGCCGGCATCGAACAGTTCGGCTACCTGTGGGATACGCCGGTGCCCAACTGGCAACGCATCATCGACATCAACGTCAGCGGTGTCTTTTACGGCGTGCGGGCGTTCCTGCCGAAGATGATGGCCACCGACGAGCCTGCCTGGGTGTGGAACATCGCGTCGGTCGGCGCGGTGGTGGCGATCCCGTTGCAGGCCCCCTACATCGTCAGCAAGCATGCCGTGCTGGCGCTGACCGAGTGCCTGTACCTGGAGGTCGAATCGACCGGGCACGGCCAGCACATTCACGTCCAGGCCGTGCTCCCCGGACCCGTATCGTCCAACATCTTCGAGTCAGCCGGCGGAGTCGACGCCGGCGGGGCCGGCAAGGGCGTGGACGTTCAGGCCGCCGAGGCGCAACGTTCGGCGATGCTCGACATCAAGGCCACGGCCATGGACGCGCGGGAAGCCGCCGCGGCGTTGTTCGAGCAAGCCACCGACGGGCGCTTCTACCTGCACACCCACCCCGACGCGGTTGGCGCCGCGATGTCCGAGCGCGCCGATGTGCTTGCCGCACAACGCCCTCCGACGCTGCGCCTCGAGAGCCGCTTCGAATCGACGAAGCACTGACACCGTGACGCCGGCACTGGATCCCGACGCCGCGGCGCGCGTGGCGTCCTTCGGTCCCATCGCGCCTATGCGGCAGCGCGGCCTGGCCGCGGTGCGCGCCGGGCTGGAATCCGCCCCCCTGCCCGACGCGATGCCCGACATGGCCGCCATCGATGAGGCCGTCATTCCCGGTCCCGCGGGCGACATCCCGGCCCGGATCTACCGTCCCACCGCCGAGACCGGCGGCCCCGTGTCGGTTTATCTGCATGGCGGTGGACTCGTGATGGGCTCCAACCACTCCTTCGAACCCCTGGCGCGTGAGCTGGCGGCGGCGTCGGAGGCCGCCGTCGTGGCCGTCGAGTACCGGCTCGCCCCGGAGTCCCCGCCGCCCGCGCAGTTCCACGACGCCTACGCGGCCACGGAGTGGGTTTCGCGGAACGCGCCGCAACTCGATGTCGATGCCGCACGGCTGGCCGTCGTCGGCGACAGCGCCGGCGGGTCGCTCGCGGCCGCGGTCGCGCTCGCCGCCCGCGACCGCGGCGGGCCCCCGATCTTCGCTCAGGTGCTGCTGTATCCGGGGCTGGACCGCGACATGTCCGCTCCGTCGGTCACCGCGCTGGCCGACGCGCCGATGCTGGCCCGCGATGACATCGAGTACATGCACGCCCTGGTCGACGGCGACGCCGGCCCACCGACCGACCCCTACCTCGTCCCCGCGTATGCCTGCGACCTGTCCGGCCTGCCGCCGGCGATCGTGGTGACCGGCGGTTGCGACCCGATCCGCGATTGGGGCGAGCGCTACGCCGCCCGGTTGGCCGACGCCGACGTGCAGACCACGACCACCCGCTATCCGGGCGTCTACCACGGCTTTTTGATGCGCTCGGACGCAACCGCGCGGGGCCGGCTGGCCATCGCCGAGGTCGGCGCGCTGCTGCGCGCCAAATTTCGGCATCCGGTGCGCTTTGACGTCCCGATCACCGGACAGCCGTCGACCGCATTGCGTTGACGCTGCACACAATCAAGCGATTCAGGATTGCAAAGGAGACTGCTGATGCTCACCGACGAGCGGCGGATGGAGCTTTCCGACGTGTTGCGGCCCGCCGCACCGCCCCGCGAGATCGACAAGTGTACACCGACGACCAACGCGAGCGCCTGCTCGACGTCGTGCGCTCCGCGGGCCCGTGGAAGCTGATCATCGCCCAGCATTTTGCGTCGCCCGACGAGCTGATGGCCACGATGAGCGGCGCTTTCCCGGAGGGTTTCACCCCTTCGCTGGACCTGTTTTTGACGCCGACCTTTCGCGGCTACCTGGCCAACTACGGCGCGCTGCTCTACCCGCAGCTGCACGACTGCTTCTACAACGAGCGGTTCCTCGAGATGGCCAAGAGCTACTGGAACGCTGAATACGCCAAGCCGCAGTTGATGCTGTTCAACATCAACGGGCCGTGCGCCAACCGCGACCCGGGCCATCTGGATTCGCCGAGCTTCCGCGGCGTGCGGCACGAGAATGCGCCCACGTGGCTGACCAGCGTGATGGGCAAATCCGGATTGTTCCGTGACTACCTGATCAAGATGGCGCAGGTGATCACCTGGTTCTCGCTCGATGACGGAAGCGGATTCACCTATTGGCCCGAGGGACCGTTGAAGGCGCCACGCCGTGTGCTGCCGCCGATCTACAACCGCGGCGTCGTGGTGCAGAACGAGATGATGGTGCACCGTGGCGAGGCCAACGGCCCACTGGACCAACAGGTTCCGGCTGGCCTGGCGTTCGACACCATGTTCACCGGCGACCCGGGTGACCGCGACCACTGGCTGCTGCAGAACGGCGGGGAGGTGATCGCCCGCCACCACACCGATGAACTGCGCTTCCTGGTGCACTGGTCGGCCGAGGTGTTCTCCGACTACGAGGAGCTGAAGAAGAACATGGAAGGCTCCGATGACCTCACGGTGGACAAGGCCATCGACATGATGGTCGACGACCTCGCGGGCAAGGGCATCAAGCTCGATATCCCTGGCGAACCGCTGCACGACCCGGCGTTCATCGGCGCCCTGAACGCCGCCTACGACATCGGCGGGCCGACGGTTTACCCCGAAAAAGCCCCGCTCAGTGCCTTCCAACTGGCATGACCGAAAGGAGTTCGCCGATGGATCGTTTCGCCGACAGGCGGGTCATCGTCACCGGAGCCGGCTCGGGGATCGGACAGGCCACCGTCGCCCGGTTGCTCGACGAGGGCGGCACCGTCGTCGCCTACGACATCTCGGCGGACGGGCTGGCGGGCACGGCGGCCGCGGCTGAGGACGCCGGCACCGGGAAGCGCCTGACCACCGCCGTCCTCGACATCTCCGACGAGGACGCCGTGAGCGCCGCGGTGGATGCGGCCGTCGCCGAACTCGGCGGACTCGAGGTGCTGGTCAACGCGGCCGCAATTCAACGGTGCGCCAACACGCATGAGCACCCGCTGGCCGACTGGAACGCCACCCTCGCGGTGAACCTGACGGGCACCTTCCTGATGACTCGTCAGGCGCTTCCGGCGCTGCTGACTTCCGGCCGCGGCGTCGTGGTCAACTTCACCTCCACCGCGGCGTCATTCGCTCACCCCTACATGGCGGCCTACGCGGCCAGCAAGGGCGGGGTGTTGTCGTTCACGCACTCCCTTGCGCTGGAGTATTCGAAGCGGGGGTTGCGAGCGGTCAACATCCAGCCCGGCGGCGTGGCCACCGCGTTGGCGCTGAGCACGCTGGACAAGATGCCCGAGGGTTACGACCTGGGGCTGTGGGCCAAGCAGACACCGCTGCTGCACGGCAGCGAGAACGAAATCCTGGGTGACCCGAGTTCTGTGGCCGCGGTGGTCGCCATGGTGGCCTCCGACGACGGCGTGTTCATCACCGGCACCGAAATCCGGATCGACGGCGGCGCGCACGCCTGATGGGCAACATGCCCATAAAGAGCATTACCGTCCCGTGCACGCTTGCACAGCAATGCCCCGTCCTGCCTCGGTGACCACGGCTACCCGCGCCGCGTCGTTCATGGCGCTTCGGCTACCGAGCCCAGGTCGAATGTCGCAATGATGGCTTCCGTGGCCGACCGCCACGCAACGTGCAAATCGCGCAGTGTTTCGGAGTCGTCGGTCGGTATCGCCGCGGTGATCAGTTGCGCGGCTTCGAAACTGAACCCGCTGCCCAGTGGCACCACCGCGGCCGCCAGATCAGACAATCGGCCGACGAGTCGAAACATGCTCGCACTCATCGGTATTCGACGTATACGATGCCCCGATCCTCGTTCGATCGCGGAGATCATGGCATCGAACGTCAGCATCTGCCCGCCGCACAGATAACGCCGCGGACCGCGCCCCGGCCGCATCAGGCGCTCGTGGACGTCGGCGACATCGCGAACGTCGATCATTTGCATGCCGGCGCCGCGCAGTCTCGGTGCGACCCGAAACCGCACCATGGTCCCCCAACCTTGCTCGGTGATACCCGGTGGTGTGTGCAGCGCCGGCCCGACCACACTGGACGGATAGGTCACCACCACTGGCGCACCTTGACGCTGCAGCTCGCGCGCAACTCTGTCGGCATGGGACTTCGTCCGCGCGTAGGCCGACCTACCCTGCGCCGTGGGCGAATCCGGACCGATCATCCGCCCCGGCGGCGGGAACAGCGCACTGTAGCTGGACACCAGCACAATCGGGTCGAGCCCGAGCGCAACACCGCGGCGCATGACCCGCTCGGCTGCGTGGGCGTTGATGTCCCACATCAATTGCTCTCGCCGGTTGTCGGTGCCGACGACCCCCGCTCCGTACAGCACGGCGTCGCATCCGTCCAGCAACGCGTCGACCACCCCGGGCGCCCGAAGATCGGCGCGCAGTACCGATACCGGACCCGCGGAGGTGAAGCAGCCCATGAGCACGTCGTTAGACCAGTGCGGTTCCACAAGCAGGTGCACGCTGTGCCCAGCGGCGAGCAGCCCGCTGACGATATGAGCGCCGAGGTAACCCGTTCCGCCCGTCACCGCAATGTGCATCGCACTACTCTATTCGGCCACTATTCGGCCTGAACCATCGATAGCTCACCTGCCGTTACGGCGTGCTCGATCGAATGCCTCAAGGCAGAACATGCCAGAAACAGCGCGCCGCGATTGTCTTCGATGCGAACGGCTTCGCGGCGTTCGGCACACCGCGCCATCCCGTCGGCATCCCACTGCACGCTAGTCTGGCCCCAGCTGCTTTTGCGGGCCAGCACCCGCGCGCCGCAGGTGCGGCACGCGACGGGCACCATGGGCATCTCATCGAGTCGATTGTCTATCCTCCCGGACACAGTCAACCTCGTCACACCGAACCGGTGGTGGCCGCCTGTGCTGTCATATTCGCCTCGACCTCTTTCATCCACGCCTCGTATGGTCGCGTGGTGTCGAGCTCGAACTCGAAGCGGTCCACCATGTCCGGTTCTACGTCGCCGACGTCGACGTAGAACTGCTGATACCAACGCCGCAGCTGGTAAACCGGCCCGTCTTCCTCGACCAGCAGCGGATTGTCGATGCGCGCCTTGTTCCGCCAGATCGCCACATCCTGTTCGAAGCCCAGCTTGACGAAGTCACCGAGACTGATGGCCGTCTGCATGGCGAGGTCGTCGGGCAGCGTGGCCGATTTTTTGACGATGATGCCGTATTGCAGCACAAAGGAATTCGCATCGATTGGGTAATGGCAGTTGATGAGCACAGTGTGATGGTCGGCTTCCGCATAGTGATAGGTCAGGTCGTCGATCATGAAGGACGGACCCCAGTACGAGGCCACCGAGGTGGTACCGAGCATCTGCGCACCCTCGGTGCCGCCGAGGTCGGGACGGCCCGCACTGTTCATGTACTGCGTCGCCACGTGTCCTTCGAAGATGTTCTTGAAGTACGTGGGCAGCGAACCGTGAATATAGAAGAAATGCGCCATGTCCACGACGTTGTCGATGATTTCGCGGCAGTTGGTGTGGACCACGGTGGTGTACCAGTGCCAGTCGGTCCATTCGTCGCTCGTGGCACCCTCGATGCGCGGGATCGTCACCTCCGGTGGGGGTGGATTGCCTTCGGGGTCGTTCCACACGAACAACATGCCGTCCTGTTGCAGCGTGGTCCAAGATCGGGTGCGGGCAAGCCTGGGGGTGCGCCTGCTGTACGGCACCTGCTTGCAGCGGCCGTCACCGCCCCAGCGCCAGTCGTGGAAGGGGCATGCGATCTCATTGCCCTTGACCTCACCCTCGGACAGGTCGCCGCCCATGTGGCGGCAGTAGCCGTCGAGCACATTGACCCTGCCGTCCGCGCCGCGGAAGACGACGAGCTTTTGTCCGAAGGCGTTGACGGTATGGGGCTTGCCGTCACCGAATTCCCGGAGCAGACCCAGACAATGCCAGCCGCGGGCGAACCGCGCCGGCGCGGCATCCGCTTCGATGACTCGGATTTGGTCGGATTCAGACTGCGGCGTCATAACGGTCATTCAACTCCTATAACGGTATTCATAGTGGCCTGTTGTTCCACTCATCAGGAAGGCTCTTCCTTTGCAGCAGTGCCCGGGCCTACCGTTTCATTCGTGACCGCGCACAGCTCGACGATTCCCGCTGGCCTGTCGGTGACCGACACCTGCGTTGACCTACTGGTTGTCGGCTCGGGCACGGGCATGGCGGCTGCACTGGCGGCTCATGAGCTCGGCCTCTCGGTGTTGATCATCGAAAAATCGTCGTGTGTGGGCGGCTCGACCGCCCGGTCCGGTGGTGCACTGTGGCTCCCGGCGGGCCCGGTACTGCAGGAAGCCGGGGCAAACGACACGAGCGAGCGGGCAGCCCTGTACCTCGATTCGGTGGTTGCCGGCTCGGCACCTGCGCAACGTTCCGCCGGGTTTCTGACGCACCTGCCCGCGACCGTCGACATGCTGGCCCGCACCACTCCACTGCGGCTTTTCTGGGCACGTGACTACTCCGACTACCACCCCGAGGCCCCCGGCGGCAGCGCGGCCGGACGTACCTGCGAATGCCGGCCGCTGAATACCTCGATCCTGGGTGAACACCGCGCCCGGCTGCGGCCCGGAGTCATGGAGGCCGGCATCCCGGTTCCGACGACGGGCGCCGACTACCGCTGGATGAATTTGATGGCCCGGGTGCCACGAAAGGGAATCCCGACGATAGTCAAACGATTGGCCCAGGGCGTGGGCGGGCTGCTGGTGGGCCGCCACTACGCGGCAGGCGGCCAGGGTCTGACGGCCGGCCTGTTCGCGGGCGTGCTGCGAGCGGGAATCCCGGTGTGGACCGATACCACGCTGCTGCGCCTCACCGGCGATTCCGACCGTGTCAACGGCGCGATCGTGGACCACGCCGGCCGTGAACTCACGATCACTGCCCGGCGCGGCGTGGTGCTGGCCACGGGTGGCTTCGACCACAGCATGGACATGCGATGGAAATTCCAGTCCGAATCACTGGGCGCCAACCTGAGCCTGGGCGCCGAGAGCAACACCGGTGACGGGATCCGAGCGGCTCAAGAACTCGGCGCCGACATCGATTTGATGGATCAGGCGTGGTGGTTCCCCGCCATTGCGCCGCTACCCGGAAAAGCGCCGGTGGTGATGCTCGCCGAACGATCACTCCCCGGCTGCCTCATAGTCGACCAGGACGGCCACCGCTTCGCCAATGAATCGACTGACTACATGTCCTTCGGCCAGCGACTGCTCGAACTGGAACGCGCGGGAACGCCGGTCGAAACCATGTGGATTGTCTTCGACCAGCAGTATCGCAACAGCTATGTCTTTGGCGCCGAGCTGTTCCCGCGCATGAGAATCCCACAACCGTGGTACGACGCCGGTATCGCAGTGCGCGCTGACAGTCTCGCCGGGCTGGCCCCCCAAATCAACGTTCCCGTAGTCGATTTCACTGCCACGATGACCCGCTTCAACGAAAATGCCGCTGCTGGTGTGGATCTTGACTTCGGTCGGGGACGCAGCGCCTATGACCGGTACTACGGCGATCCGACTGTGACGCCGAACCCGAACCTGCGTCCGTTGGTCAAAGGCCCGTTCTACGCGGTGAAAATGGTGCTCAGCGACTTGGGAACCTGCGGCGGGCTCAAAGCCGACGAGCGGGCGCGGGTCTTGCGCGAAGATGGCGGCGCCATTGCAGGCCTATACGCGATCGGCAACACCGCCGCCAACGCGTTTGGAACGACGTACCCGGGGGCGGGTGCAACGATCGCGCAGGGACTTGTGTACGGCTACATCGCGGCCCGCGACGCAGCCAGCGCCAGTTAGTGGCGATCGCGAGCGCGGCGCAGCCGGGTGACGCGGGTCGCCACCATCGGGTTAGTGGCGATCGCGAGCGCGGCGCAGCCGGGTGACGCGGGTCGCCACCATGGGGCTAGTCGGCTTCCCGCTTGGCTTCGACCTGCTTCTCAACTTCTCGCCAATAACCCGGTGCGGGACGTGGCTTTCCGGTGCCGCCTTTGGCGGCGTTTGCGATGATGGAGTCCGCCTCGTCGATGTCCTTCATCAATTCCAGCGCGAATTCGCGTTCGGCGGCGTAGTACTTGGCGGCCCAGCGCAGCGCAATGACTGAATACGCCCACGCGGGCTCCGCCTCGGCCCCTTCGGCGTCCTCGACCGCTTTGCGATGCCGTGCCTCGGTGTACGCGACGTGCTCCTGCAGCAGTTCCTTGAGCCGGGCCGGGTTGCTGAGATGACCGAACGTCACCCGCAGCAGGACACTGTGCTTGAGCACCGGCGGGTCCACCGGGGCGTTGTTGGTCCAGTCGGTCACGGCGGCCATGCCGGCCGGTGTGATCTTGTAGAGCCGGCGGCTGCGGGTGCCCTCGTCGCGGTCGACACGCGAGGTGACCAGACCCAGGCCCTCGAGCTTCTTGAGCTCCGTGTAGATCTGGCTGTACGACGGACTCCAGTAGTAGAGGTCGACGCTCCAATCGATCCACTTCTTGAGGTCGTATCCCGAGATTTCCTCTTCGTAGGACATCATTCCGAGCAGCGCCCAGCTCGTGGCGGCGAGTGTCGCCTTCGTCGGGCTTGCGCCGGGGGCGTCCATCCGGCCAGGTTAGCAATACCGCGCGCCGGCTCGCGTGACATCGACCGCTGGCCGGGACACCCGCGTGGCGCCCCTTTCGGACTATCGACACGGTACCTGACTGTGCACCACCCGGCGGGCGATCTCTGCCACCGGCGTGTTGGACTCCTGCGAGAGCCGCTTGAGCAACTCGAAAGCCGCGGCGGCATCGATGTTCAGGCGCTCGACGAGGAAGCCCTTGGCCTGGCCGATCAGGTCCCGCCGTAGTGCCGTTAGATCTCGTCCAGGACCACCGGGTAGCGACCCATCGCCGAGGCCGTTTGAACGTGTGTTCGGCGACCGATGGCCGTGATGCCGACGTACCGGGCCGTGGGCACGGTGCGGGCGGCCCGTTGGGCGATCTGGTCGAGAACCGCGCGGATGTCCGCGGACATCTGATGTTGTAGGCCACGCACCCACTCGGCCAACTGTCGCAGGGTGGCCTGCGCGGGTGCCGGGGCTTCGTGCAGATCCGTTACGCCTGAATCCAACCCCCGACGCCCGACATTCAATTGCTGTTCAACGAACCTCGAACCCGAGAGCGTGGCGAGAAGCCATAGATACCCGATTCCTCATCGGAACCGCGACCCCCGCTTGCCAACCCAGAGCACCGCCGCCCCGGCGCCGGCCAGCCAGACTCCGACCGCGGTGCCCAGATGCACCAAGCACTTGGTGTCGCGCCCGAATATCGGCCAGATGAGCTTGGGCACGTCGCTCCACAGGACGCGAATGCTCGATCCCGCCCATCGGGTCGGCGACGTAGTACAGCGCATACGGCAGCGCCACGGCGAACAACCATCCGGCGGTGCGCCAACCGTCCTGCCGCCTCCGCCTCCGCCACCGCCGGAACAGGGGCTTGACGCTGACCGGGTGCAGCACCGAGATCAGGCTGCAGACGCACAGCCAGGACACGATCGGCACAGCGAAGGTGGGGACGATGATCGCCAGGCGGGCAGGCGTTCCCAGCCACAGCGTCAACGCCACCGCCGCCGTCAGGGTGGGCAGCCCGACGATCACGAGCAAAGCGAGGTTCTTGATCATCAGCAGCCGCCAGAACGGCACCCCGTCGCGAGACCCCGGCGGACGCGGTGGTGGTCGGCGCCGAGAAGATTGGGGATGGTGACCTCGGCCAGGATGAACGAGGAGAAGTAGGTGTCCACCATCACCATCCAGCCGTAATGGCGGCCCGGAGGCGGCGTGAGCGGCTGCACGGCAGCACCCGCGGCACGGTCCAGGCGCGGGGTCACGCGCCCGGGAAGTTCACGTCTTTCGTGACCGACTCCCACTCGTCGATCGACGCCGTCGTCGCGGCGATCTTGTCGCGCATCGCCTTGATGACGTCGCGGCCCAACAGCAGCCGCAGCGGTGGTTCGTCGAGCCCGGTCACCATGAGCACCGCCTCGGCCACCTTGCGCGGATCCCCGGGCAGATGGTCGGCGAACTGTTTGATCAGGTCTTTGCGCGCCGCCACGTCGGCGTAGTCGGCGATCGGGGTGCCCGACTCCTTCATCGACCGCGTCGCCCAATCGGTGCGGAAGGCGCCCGGCTCGATGGCGGTCACCTTGATGCCCAACGGCCGCACCTCGGTGGCCAGCGCCTCGGTCAGCGCCTCCAGCGCGAACTTCGTCGACGAGTAGTAGGCGTTGGGCGGGTTGGCCACCAGGCCGGTCATCGACGAGATGTTGACGATGTGACCCGAGCCGCGGGCGCGCATCGCCGGCAACACCGCCTTGATCATGTCGACGGCGCCGAAGTAGTTGACGTCAAACAACTTCCGGACCTCGACGTCCTCGCCTTCCTCGACCGCGGACAGGTAGCCGTGACCGGCGTTGTTGACCAGGACGTCGATCCCGCCGAACGCCTCGCCGGCCGCGGTCACCGCCGCCGCGATCTGGGTCGGGTCGGTCACGTCGAGGGCGAGGGCCAACGCCCGGTCGCCGAACTCGTCGACGAGATCGGCCACCGACTCGGCCCGGCGCGCGGTCACCGCCACGCTGTGGCCCTCGGCGAGAGCGGCGCGGGCGATCTCGCGCCCGAAGCCGGTGGAGCACCCGGTGATCAGCCAGCGCGCCATCTCTAGGCCGTCCCTTCCGGTAGGCGACGCAAATACGCCGCGCGCCGCTCGGCGAGCTGGGCCGCCCGCTGCTGCGGGCTCACCCGCGCCAGGTGCGGCACTTCGGAGTCGAGCCGGTCGAGCTTGACGACCCTGCCGCGCGCGCCCAGGGTCTCTCGCGGACCGGCCTCGCCGAACTCGGCCATCCGCAGCGTCAGGATGCCCTCGCGCAGCCCGTCGGAGTCGATCCAGTTCGCGACGCCGGGATCGGACGGCGCGATCACGTAGGTGTAGGTGCCGTCCTCGTTGGTCACCGACTGCGCCTTGTTCAGGCTGCCGGTGCGGTCCACGATGTCCAGGGTGGTGCCCCAGATGTTGCTCAGCGGCACGGTGAAGTACTCGGCGCCACCGTCATCGAGGTCGACGACGAAGGCCTCGTCCTCGGCGAGGTCGAAGCGTCCCATCACATACACCTGGTTGCGCATCGCGCCGACCTTGTCGGCCGACCAGGCCAGGTCGAAATGGTTGGGCGGCATCTTGTACACGCCGTGGCTGAGTTTCCCGGTGAAGTCGGCGAAGTAGGCCATCATCGCCGCGGTCGCCTCGGCCTGCTCGTCGAGCGTGCGCGCCGCCGCGCCCGGTGGGCCGCCGAGCCGTTCGACGCTGAGATGGTTCGGGTCATCGCGGCCCCAGTCCAGCAGCACGTCGCGGATGTAGAACTCATGTGCCGCAGGCGAAGTCTGCACATGGTTGGGGCGCCCGCCGGCGGGTTCCGCGTCGACGGTGATGGTGAAGCTGCCGTCGGAGTCCACCGCCATGGTCCGGCCGTTGAGCACGTTCAGGGTGCCCATGCGGGCATCCCAGAGCGTGAAGTAGTTCTCCGTCATGCGGTGCTCACCGACCCGGCCGCGGATCTCGTAGCGCTCGTCCCCGGAGATCGGGATCACCCGGTACACGCTGTCGGGATTGTCGATGCCCCAACGGGATCCGGGGATACGGCGGCCGTTCACGGGGTGGGCCAGCCGGGTGATGCAGCTGACCTTGGGCCGCAACTTGTCCTGGTTGGACGACCACACCGCCGCCGAGAACATCACCTCGGCGAAGGAGTCGTCGAACCGCGCCCGCATGGCGGCCGACGCCTTGGCCCGTCCCAGCCAGGTCTCGGCAACGGTGCGGTAGGCCGCCTTGACTTCTGCGTGCTCGATCAGCTCCAGCGCCGCCAGTTCCTGTTCGTGCTGAGATGTTGTCGCGATCGGGTCATCGGGCATGCACCGCTCCTCACTGGTACCGAAACCGCTTGTTGTACAACGTGAAACGCTCGTCGACCTGCTCTGGCCGCAGGCCGTAGTCCGCCAGGTCGTAGGGCGGTCGCGGCGCCTCGCGGGGACGCTCGGCCAGCCAGCGCCGCATCGCGGTCTCCGCCGCGGCGGTCAACGGCAACCCGACGTCGTCGTAGACGCGGGCGACCTGGCCGATCGGGTCGGCCACGGCGTCGTCGAACGCGATGTCGGTGACGCGCGCGGCGTCGTCGGTCCACCCGTCGCGGACCGCCATCGCACGGTCGTTGGTCCAGCCCATGCGCTGCAACCACTCCGCGCCCACCCGGTGGGGGTCGACGGTGTCGGCGTGCATCGCGTGCAGGGTCGCGTTCAGGCCGGCCCCCGACGCGATCGTGGTGCGCGGGTCGCGGTGCATGTGCACGATGTGCAGATCCGGGAATCGGGCGCGCAGCAGGTCCAGGTAGCCCAGATGCGCCGGCGACTTGAGCACCCAGCGCTCCCCGGCCGTCCCGGCCCGGCGCTTCTGCCACTGCAGGAACTGCAGCATCCGGTACAGGTAGTCGTAGGCGGGCGTGAAATCCTGCTCGTCGATCCAGGACCGGTAGGCCGGAAGGTGCGCACCGGATTCGGGCACGTGCGACAGGAAAGCGTCAGCCAGGAAGACGATCTCCTCCTCGGCCTCCCGGGCGTACATCGGGTGGATGGCGAACAGTTCCGGCGCCAGTTCCCGGGACTTGGCCTCCCGGGCTTCGGCCACCGCGATGCGGGGATCGACACCGGAGAACCGGTCGTCGAGACGCGGCGCGACCTCCACGACCTCCCAGCCTTGGGCGCAGTGGAAACGCGGGTCGGCGGCCAGCAGTCGCTGCAGCAGGGTGGTGCCGCTGCGCATCATGCCCACCACGACGACGGGCGCGACCACCCGCTCGTCGAGGATCTCGGGGTGGCGGCGGAGCCATTCCAGGGCACGCAACCGCATGCGCAGGCTGTGCACGATGCCCGACCGCAGGATGTGGGCCCCGACGGCGTTGAGGTCGGCATGGGCGTAGTCGGCCAGCAGCACGCCCAGCGGGCGTTCGAAATCCCCCGGCCCCCAGTCGGTCAGGGCCTCCTTGCGCTGCGCGTCGGCCAGCACGCCGGCGGCATCGAAGGCGTCCGGGTGGGGCACGGGCTCAGAACTTCAGGTGCCGGCTGACGTCGCCGACCTGGTCGACGAACATCGTGCGGGTGTCGAACCACCACGCCCCGTCGACCCGGTGAAAGGTGTCCTTGTAATGCCCGGTCACGATCACCTGCAGCGGCAGCTCGGGAGTGGCCTGGGTGACGCAGTAGTAGGACGTGCTGCGGGCGGTCCCGCCGGCCTCGTCGATGTGTAGTTGCACGTTGCTGGTGTTGTGTTTGGTCTTGGGGGTGCCGTCCTCGTAGATGCGGGTGGCCATCTCGTACATCTTCCGCACGCCGGCCGATCCGGTGAACACCGTCTCGGGCGGGCCGTTCTCGACTCCGCAGATGCGGCCGTGGGCGAAAAGGCCCGCGACGGCGTCGAGGTCACCGGCGTCGATAAGTTCGGCGTAGCGGTAGATCAGGTTGGTGATCTCAATGGCGCTGTCATTCACTCGGGCTCGCTCCTGCCTGGTGACCGTCGCAGACCATCGTGGCAGAGCCGGCCTTACTTTCATAGAACCAACCATTACTCTGATCGCGTGGCAGCACCGTGGACGCCGGGCCGGCTCGGCGACCTGACCGGCAAGCGGGTGATCGTGACCGGCGCGACCAACGGCGTCGGCCTGGGCACGACGCGCGCCCTGGCCAGGGCCGGCGCCCACGTGATCCTGGCTGTGCGCAACACCGAACTCGGCGACGTCGACATCCTGGTCAACAACGCCGGCACCCTGACCGACCACCGCACCGAGACCGCCGACGGATTCGAGACGACGCTGGCCACCAACCTGCTCGGACCGTTCGCCCTGACCAACCTGCTGCTGCCGCGGGTGCGCTCGCAGATCATCAACGTCGGCTCCGACGCGCACTGCATCAGCGAACCCCTGCCGCCGGGCAACTACGTCGGGGTCAGCGGCCGGTTCGGACTGCGCGGCGGCCCCGTCCTGATCGGCCGCACGGAGCTGGCGTGCGACTACGACACGGCCGCCCGCCTGGTGGCGTTCGCCGAAAAGGCAACCAGCACAACGATGGAGATCTAGCCATGGGTGAACCCGAGCGGGAACTCGCGAACACCGTCGCCGTCGTCACCGGCGCGGGGCGCGGCCAGGGACGCAGCCACGCCGTGGCGCTGGCCGGGCAGGGCGCCGACATCATCGCCGTGGACCTGTGCGCCGACATCGACGCGATCCCCTACCCGCTGGCCACCAAAGCCGACCTCGACGAGACCGTGCGACTGGTCCGGGCCGCGGGCGGCAGGGCGGTGCCCGTCGTCGCCGACGTCCGCGACCTCGAACAGCTGGAGGCCGGGGTGCGCGCCGGCGTCGACGAACTCGGCGAGATCGACATCGTCATCGCCAACGCCGGAGTGGTGGCGATCGGCGACACCCAGACCCGCGCCGAACCGATCTTCGACGCGATCGTCGACACCAACCTCAAGGGCGTGTGGAACACGCTGGTGGCGACGGTGCCGTCGATCGTCCGCAAGGGCCGTGGCGGATCGGTCGTCCTGGTCAGCTCGTCGCAGGGCCTGACCGGCCGGGGCGGGGACGGCAGCGCCGCCATGTTCGCCTATGCCGCCTCCAAGCACGGCGTGGTCGGGCTGATGCGTTCGGCGGCCAATGCGTATGCGCCGCACAAGATCCGGGTCAACTCGGTGCATCCGGGCGGCGTCGCGACCCCGATGATCCTCAACGACTTCGTCGTCAGACAGATGACAGAGAATCCAAACCCCGCCCTCTCCCAGACCCTGCTACCCGACGCGTCCCTCGTCGAGCCGCAGGACGTCACCGACGCCGTGCTGTGGCTGGTCGGCCCCCGGGCGCGCTACGTGACGGGTGTGTCGATACCCGTGGACGCCGGTCACGTCGTCATGTAGCCACCAACGCCCCCGGACGGCTTACTAGAACGTGTTACAGTTTGCCGATCGCGGCCGCCGGCACGGGTATCCCGGCGTCGCGCCGAGGAGGCCACGCATGAATTGCGCTGTCGGCGAGCGCGTTCAGTCGCGCCGATGAACACGATGACGAAGTCGCGGTCGCTCGCCGTCATCGGCGTCGCCTACGCCACCGCCGTCGCCGTCGCCGCCGCCTGGCTGGCCTGGGGGACGACGACGGGCAGGCTGTGGTTGGACACCCTCGTGGCCGACGTCCTGGCGACGGCGGTGGTGTTCGCCTTCAGTCGCGGATTCCGTAACTCGAGCTGCTACGACGCCTATTGGAGCGTCATCCCGCCGCTGCTGACGTTCTACTGGTGGAGCCAGGCGGGCACGGATCGCCCGCGCTGCTGGCTCGTCGCGGCGCTCGTCCTGGTGTGGGCGGTGCGGCTGACCGCCAACTGGGTCTACGGATTCCCGGGACTGCACCACGAAGACTGGCGCTACCAGATGTTCCGGCAGCGGGCCGGAAAGCGGGAATTCGCCGTCGATCTGGTCGCCATACACCTCATCCCGACCCTGCAGGTCTTCGCGGGCATGCTACCGGTCTACGTCTGCGTGACGCGTCGAGGCGGTGACCTCGGATGGCTCACGGCGGTCGCGTTCGCGGTCGGTGTCGCGGCGGTGGCCTTCGAGTCCGTCGCCGATGTGCAGCTGCACCGGTTCGTGCGCAGCCGCCGGCCCGGCGATGTGATGGACCGCGGGCTGTGGCGGTGGTCGCGGCACCCGAACTACTTCGGCGAGTTCGCCTTCTGGGTCGCCCTGGCGCTGTTCGGCGTCGCGGCCGCCCCGGCGGACGCGTGGTGGCTGTTCGGCGGTGCGCTGGCAATGCTCGCGATGTTCCTGGGCGCCAGCATCCCGATGATGGAACAGCGCAGCCTGCAACGCCGGCCGGACTACCAGCGCGTCATCGACCGGGTCTCGCGATTCGTGCCGACGCCGCCGCACCGGGCCGCGACATGACCCGACGGCGCGTCGTGATCGCCGGGCTGGGCGACGTCGGTGTGCTGACCGCGATCCGGCTGTCCCGCCACGCCGACGTCACCGGGATCTCGGTCAAACCCGGCCTGGTCAGCGGCCAGGAACTCGGTGTGCGGCTCTCCCGCCCCGCGGACTGGGCCCGCGACTACTGGATCCCGTTCGACCGGTTCCGCCGCCTGGAATCGGTGCGCACGATCCAGGCCACGCTTACCGGGCTGGACCTGGCGGCCCGCACGGTCGCGGGCCGGCGCGAGGATGGCACGCCGGTCGCCGTGGAGTACGACGCGCTGGTCATCTCCACCGGGGTGACCAACGGGTTCTGGCGCCGGCCCACGCTGCAGTCGGCCACCGAGATCGGGGCGGACCTGCGCGCCGCGCACGCCCGGCTCGCCGCCGCCGGATCGGTGATCGTCGTGGGTGGCGGCGTGGCCGCGGTCAGCAGCGCCGCCAACATGGCGACCAGCTGGCCCGGCAAGCGCATCGACCTCTACTTCCCCGGCCAGCGAGCCCTGCCCGCCTACCACCCCCGAACCTGGCGGCGCATCCAGACCCGGCTGACCGACCTCGGCGTCGGCCTGCATCCGGGGCACCGGGCCGAGATTCCCGACGGGTTCGCCGGCGACGAGATCACCGCCGACCCGGTCCGGTGGAGCACCGGGCAGCCTCCGGCTTCCGCCGCCGCGGTGCTGTGGGCGATCGGACGGGTACGGCCCAACACCGGCTGGCTGCCACCCGAACTGCTCGACGAGCACGGCTTCGTGCGCGTGACGCCGGAACTGCGGGTGCCCGGTCAGCGGGGTGTGTTCGCCGTCGGCGACGTCGCGGCCACCGACCCGCTGCGCAGCTCGGCCCGCAACCGTGGGGACGCGCTGGTGGCCCGCAACGTCCGCGCCGAATTCGCGGGCCGGCGCCTGCGCGGCTACCGGGCGCCGGGCCGGCGGTGGGGCTCGCTGCTGGGGATCCAGCCCGACGGGCTGGAGGTGTTCTTGCCGAGCGGGCAGGCCTTCCGCTTGCCGCCGTGGTCGGTGGAGCGGGTGGTGATGCCGGGATTGGTCCGGTGGGGCATGTACCGCGGGGTCCGCGCGAACGACCCGCTCGGCTAAGCGACGCGGCTCGGGCGCGGCACGGCGACCATCGCGTCAATGCGGTTCCGGCCGGCTCAGAACGGGAAGACTGGGCGGGTGAGCAAACCTGGAGTCGAGGCGTTCGAGAAGCTGGTGGCGCAGCTGAACTATCCGATGTTCGTCGTCACCACGGCAGCCGACGGTGTGTCGGCGGGCTGCCTGGTGGGCTTCGCCAGCCAGACCAGCATCCATCCGCCACGCTTCCTGGTGGGCCTGTCCAAGCGCAACCACACGTTCCGGGTGGCCGGTGGCGCCACGCACCTGGCGGTCCACGTGTTCGACCGCGAGCATCTCGACGTCGTCGAGCTGTTCGGCGGGCAGACCGGCGACGAGATCGACAAATTCGAGCGGTGCTCCTGGCACCGCGGCCCCGCGGACCTGCCCGTCCTCGACGAGGCGGCCGCCTGGTTCGCCGGCAAGATCCTGGACCGGTTCACCCTGGGCGACCACGTCGGGCACCTGCTGGAGCCGGTGGACGGCAGCGCGCCGCACGACCTGGAACGCTGGGTGTCCTTCGGCGACGTCCGGGACCTGCGGCCGGGCCACGAGGCCTGACCGGTGGGCTGTCCCCGGGTGGGCGCCGTCGACGGCGTCGCCGAGCTGGCCGCCTGCTACGCCGAACCCCCCGACGGCGTGCGCGCCAACATGATCTTCAGCGCCGATGGCGCCGCGGCGTTCGGCGGTCGCGCGGGCCCCCTGTCGTGCCCCACCGATCAGCGGCTGCTGAGGACTCTGCGCGCCTTCGCCGACGTGGTGCTGGTCGGCGCCGGCACCGCGCGCGCCGAGAACTACGGCCCGGTGCGGCTGACCGAGGCGCAGCGAGCCGGCCGGCACGCCGAGGGACGCCCGGACCCGCCCCCGGTCGCCGTGGTCAGCCGCAGCGGTGACCTGCCGTCCCGGCTTTTGGACGAGCCCGACCGGCCACCGATCCTGCTCACCTGCGCACGCTCCGCCGCACGGCTGCACCACGACCGACGCCTCCGGGTGCTGGTCGCCGGCGAGGATTCGGTCGACGTGACGCGGGCCCTTGACCTGCTGCGCGAACAAGGCATGCGCCGCATCCTGTGCGAGGGCGGACCCACGCTGCTCGACGAGCTGGTGGAGGCCGACGCACTCGCCGAGTTCTGCGTGACCCTGGCCCCCAGCCTCGCCGCGAGTCAGCCGGTGGGTCGGCGGCTGCCGTCGCGGCTGCCCGCGCCGGTCGCTATGCGGCTCGAGCACGCCCTGGTACGCGAGGGCTACCTGTACCTGAAGTACCGCCGTTGACGGCGGTCGGGCTATCACTCGGCGTGCAGACGGACAAGCCGCTTCCTATGATGGCGGCGGAACTTGCGACGCATCGCCTGCACCGCATCGTCTTCAGTCCATCGCCGTTCACATTCTCCGAGTTCGTAGAGGAGGACCAGCGGCCAGGTGAGCAGTTCACACGACCACGACGCCTACCGGAATCTGGCGGTGAATCGGTTGCGGCCCGACGAGCTTCAGTGGGCGCTGAACCACGATGCCGTGCACGGGATCGCCTACGCGTTCCGCCATCCCGTGGCCGTCGCCGAATCCAGCGACGATCCGGCAGACGACAGGAAGACCTACCTGGTGCGGATCAGGCGCGACGACCTGGCCAGGGCGCTGGGCAAGATCAACGACTGGATCGTCGCAAACCCGGGCAAGGCCGGGATGCAGGCGTACGGATTTGTCAGGGCGCTCTCCCGGGAGGGGCTGAGCGAACGCGGAGCCGACGACGAGGAGTGACGCTAGAGGATGTAGAGCATCTCCTGGTAGGTCGGCAGCGGCCACAGGTCGTCGGCCACGACGCCTTCCAAGGTGTCGGCGGCGGTGCGCACCGCCTCCATCGCCGGCAGCAACGCCCGTTGGGCATGCCTGGCCTCGTCGAGCGCCGAGGCCCCCGAGTGCTCCGACAGCGCCACCCGCAGCGTCGCCAGCGCCCCCTCGAGGTCGGCCAATGGTTCCGAAACCGATTGCAGTGCAACCATACTCGGCTCCATACCGGCGGCCTTCACGGTGGCGACGTTCTGCGCGAGCTCGGTCTGGTAGCGGATCGCGGCCGGCAGGATGACCGTCGTCCCGATCTCGAGCGTGAGCTTGGCCTCGACCCCGATGGTCAGCGCGTACTGCTCGAGGCGCACCTCGTAACGGCTGTGCAGCTCGCGGTCGCTGAACACGCCGTACTTCGCGAACACCTCCACCGCCTCCGGCTTGATCAGCTCCGGGATGGCGTCCAGCGTGGTCTTGAGGTTGGGCAGGCCCCGTTCGGCCGCCTCGATCTGCCAGTTCTCCGAATAGCCGTCGCCGTTGAACACCACCGCGCCGTGTTCGGTGATGATCTCGGTGAGCAGCTTCTGCACCGCCGCGTCGAAGTTCTCGCCGTCCGCGGAGTCTTCCATGGCCTTCTCCAAAATGGTGGCCATGTAGTCGAACGAGTCCGCCATGATCGTGTTGAGGACGATCATCGGCACCGCGACCGTCTGCCCGGAGCCCGGTGCCCGGAACTCGAACCGGTTGCCGGTGAACGCGAACGGGCTGGTGCGGTTGCGGTCCCCCGGATCGGTCGGCAGCGGGGGCAGCGTGTCGACACCGATGATCATGGTGCCCTTGCCTTTTGACGAGGTGGCCGCGCCCTTCGCGATCTGCTCGAACACATCGGCGAGCTGTTCGCCGAGGAAGATCGAGATGATCGCGGGCGGCGCCTCGTTGGCGCCGAGGCGATGGTCGTTGGTGGCCGAGGCGACCGAGACCCGCAGCAGGCCCGCGTACTTGTGCACGGCGCGGATCACCGCGGCGCAGAACACCAGGAACTGGGCGTTGTCGTGGGGGGTGTCGCCGGGCACCAGCAGCGAGCCCAGCTCGGCGTTGCCCACCGAGAAGTTGACGTGTTTGCCCGACCCGTTGACCCCGGCGAACGGCTTCTCGTGGAACAGGCATTCCATGCCGTGCTTTTTGGCCAGCGTCTTGAAAACCGTCATCAGCAGCTGCTGGTGGTCGGAGGCCAGGTTGGCCCGCTCGAACATCGGCGCCACCTCGAACTGGCCGGGCGCCACCTCGTTGTGCCGGGTCTTGGCGGGAATGCCGAGTTTGAACAGCTCCCGCTCGGTGTCCATCATGAAGCCCAGGACGCGTTCGGGGATCGCGCCGAAGTAATGGTCGTCGAACTCCTGCCCCTTGGGCGGCCTGGCGCCGAACACGGTGCGGCCCGCGTTGACCAGGTCCGGGCGCGCGAGGAAGAAGTGCCGGTCGACCAGGAAGTACTCCTGCTCGGGCCCGCAGAACGACACCACCTTCCCGGGGTCGGAGTGGCCGAACAGCTTCAGGATGCGCTCGGCGTGGGTGCCCATGGCCTGTTGGCTGCGCAGCAGCGGCGTCTTGTAGTCGAGCGCCTCGCCGGTCATCGACACGAACACGGTCGGGATGCACAGCGTGTTGCCGTTGGGGTTTTCCAGGATGTAGGCCGGGCTGGTCACGTCCCAGCCGGTGTAACCGCGCGCCTCGAAGGTGCTGCGCAGCCCGCCCGAGGGGAAGCTGGAGGCGTCGGGTTCGCCCTGGATCAGCGTCTTGCCGGCGAACTCGGCCATCGTCTGTCCGTCCGAGACGGGTTCTAGGAAGCTGTCGTGCTTTTCGGCGGTGAGGCCGGTCATCGGGTAGAAGACGTGGGCGTAGTGGGTGGCGCCGCGCTCCAGCGCCCAGTCCTTCATGGCGACCGCCACCGCGTCGGCGACGGCGGGGTCGAGCCTGGCGCCCTTGTCGATCGTCGCCGCCACGGACCGGTACACCGATTTGGGCAGCCGGGCCTGCATCTCGGCCTTGGTGAACACGTTGCTGCCGAACATCCCGCCCGGGGTCTCGCCGGCCACGAAACTGACCGCGGGCGGGACGTATGCCTCGACGTTGTTGATCGCCTGCAGACGGACGAAGTTGCCGCTCAATGAAGTTCCTATCGCTGAGGGTCCGCGCTGCTCCGGTGTGGAAGACGGACCGCCTCACTGTAGGAAGCTTCGATGGCAAACGTGTTACGCCGATGTCAACGGCAGTTCGGCAACCGTTTCCAGCGTGCTTCGGGTGCGCGGCCGTCTACACCAGATGTGCGCTGTCGTCGTGCAGGTCGTCGCGCTGCAGAGCCATCGGGGTGACGACGGGAACGTCCCCGGCGGCGACCACGGTGCGCGCGATCGGGGTGAGCGCCCGGAACAGCGCTTCGACCTCGTCGTCGCCGAGCGCCTCGAGCGCCGAGAGGGACAGGGTGTCCGTCGCCGCCTCGATGCGGCCTTTCAGATCCCGGCCTGCGTCGGTGAGCGCCCCGTCGTCGTCGAGCAGGCCCCGCTCGGCCAGCCGCTGTTCATGGTGCCGCCACGCCGCCTCGTCGTAGTCGCGGGTGGCGGCAATCACGTCGCGCGGGATCCTCCCGGCCGCCGCGTGCAGCACGTTAGATTCGCGCCCGGACACACCCGCGGCGGCCAGCACCGCCACGTGCGCGTCACCGCGCTGCTCCCGCAGCAGCGTGGCCGCGTGCCACAACGCGGCCAGCGGGTCGTCCGGCCACGGCAGGGCGCGGTTCGCGGCGAACAGCGGCCGCGCGTCGAGCGGCGCCCGCCGCGCCGCCTTAGCTGCGAATTCCGCGGCCACGGCGACGTTTTCGTCCGCGCTCAGCCCGTAGCGCCGCAGCGCCGCCACGGCGGAGTCCTCGCGTGCGCGCAGCGCGTCGTGCGGGCCGGCCATCTCCCAGGCCGCCGGCAGCGCCTTGGCGACCCGCTCGTGGGCGAAGTTGTAGAAGATCGCGGTCACCACCTCCGGTGACACCGGGCCCAGCGGCGCCGAACGGGCGGCGAAGTAGCCCATCCAGAACCCCCGGTAACCCAGCCCGTCCAACGCCGCCCGCGCCTCCGGCGCGAAGTACGTCACCGCGTGCACCGGCTCGAAACGGTCGAAGAAGCGTCGCGCCAATTCCGGGTCTCTGGGCATGGCCGCAGTCAATCAGACGCGCCGCCCCCACGGACCGGTGCGTCCCCCGCGCCGGCCGGTTCGTCCTCGTCCTCGGCGTCGATCACGGTCAACGGCATGGCGAGGTCTTCGAGCGAACGTTGTTCGGCGGCGACACCGAGCCACAGTTCGACCAGCCCGGCGACGGCCATCACCGCCGCCCCAATGAGGAACGACCACACTACCTCGCCGCGCTGCCCGGAGTTGATCAGCTGCCCGAACAGCAACGGGCCGGTGATGCCGCCGATCGCGGTGCCCATCGCGTAGAAGAAGGCGATCGCCAGCGCCCTGGTCTCCATCGGGAAGATCTCGCTGACGGTCAGGTAGGCTGCGCTCGCGCCCGCCGACGCGAGGAAGAAGGCCGCCGCGAGCACGGCGATGAAGGCCCACACGCCGCCGGTCCCGGTCACGAACAACACCGCGAGGCCGGCCACGACGACCGCGGAACCGATGTAGGACATCGTGATCATCGGTTTGCGGCCGACGGAGTCGAACAGATGCCCCAGCAGCAGCGGGCCGAGAAAGTTGCTGAGGGCCCACACGACGAAGAACAGCGGCACCGTTCCGGAGGGGACGTCGTAGAAGTCGCTCAACAGCGTGCCGAGGTTGAAGGTGACGCCGTTGTAGAGGAACGCCTGCCCGATGAACAGCGCCAGCCCCAGCACCGCACGCCCGGGGTAGAGCGTGAACGCCACCTTGGCGATCTCTACGAAGGAGATCGCCTTGCGCTGGCGGATTTTGAGCGGCCGCCCCTGCGGCTCGGGCAGCGGTTCGCCCGTTTCCTGGCGAACGTCGGCCTCGATGTCTCCGACGATGCGCTCGGCCTCCTGCTCGCGGCCATGGATGAACAACCAGCGGGGGCTCTCGGGGACGTTGCGCCGGACCAGCAGGACGAAGATGCCGAAGATGGCGCCGATGCCGAAGGCGAGCCGCCAGCCGATGTCGACCGGGAAGTGGGCGGTGTCGAGCAGGACCAGAGCCCCGGCGGCCCCCGCGGCCGATCCGACCCAGTATGTCCCGTTGATGACCAGGTCCACGCGACCGCGCACCCGCGCGGGGATCAGCTCGTCGATCGCCGAGTTGATCGCGGCGTATTCGCCGCCGATGCCGGCGCCGGTGAAGAAGCGCGCGACGAAGAAATACCAGGGCACAAACGCGAATGCGGTGGCCACGGTGGAGATCAGGTAGAGCACCAGGGTCAGCATGAACAGGTTGCGCCGCCCGAAGCGGTCCGTCAGGTGACCGAAGAACAGCGCGCCCGCGCAGGCACCGGTGATGTAGATCGCGGCCGCCACCCCGATCTGTGCTGCGTCGAGCCCGATGCCGCTGCCCTTTTCGGTGAGCCGGGCCGACACGTTGCCGACCATGGTGACCTCGAGCCCGTCGAGGACCCAGACGCCGCCCAGACCCAGCACCACGCGCCAGTGGAACCGCGACCACGGCAGCCGGTCGAGCCGCGCCGGCACCTGGGTCGTGATGGTCCCGGTCTGCGCGCCTGTGCTCATCTGTGCTCCGTTCTGGGTTCGACGGGATCGGCCGTCCGTCGGCCGCCGCAAACGCAGGGTTCCCAAGTTACTGACCCCGCACCCAGGTTGCCCGGTGCGGGCTCGCCGGGACTATCGGGCAGGACGGACGTCGCCGTGTCGGCTACCGTTTAGCTACCGCCGTACTCGCCGCCGAGTCCGTACGCACGCGCGTCGGGAGGGAACCATGGCCCACAACCGGGCAATCACCGCGCGGTGGTCGACGCTCGTTGCGGCCCCGCTTACGGCGCTGTTCTTCGCGGTCCCGGCCGCGGCCGATCAGGTCGACGACGCGTTCGTCGCGGCGCTGGAAAAGCGCGGGATCGTCTTTCAGAGCGACGCCGCCGCGATCGCGGCGGCCCGAAATGTGTGCGCCGGCCTCGACAACGGCCAGACGCCCGCCGGCCTGACGCTGGCCCTCGCGAAGACAACCTTCCTGTCGGCGCGGGACTCCGGCTACTTCATCGGTGCTTCGGTGGCGTCCTATTGCCCGCAGCACAGGAGCGACGCGGGCATTTCGGTGCCCCCGCCCGCCGGGTGAACCGGCCCCGCGTCCGGGTCACAGGTCCCGCAGCCTCGCCTCCTCGAGATCCAGGCTGCGTTCGATGGCCCGCAGCACCGTCGCGCTGATGCGGCCCTGCTGTCGCAACCCCACGACCATCGCCCGCTCCGCGCCGAGCATCCCCAGACGCAGGCCGCGGTACTTGTCGGCCTCACCGTGCGGCACCGCCGTGACCGGGTCGGGCCCCCGTAGCCGGCGCACCCTGGACGTGTACAGGCTGCGCAGCGATGCGACCGCCGCGTCGGACTCGTCGCGCGCCTCGGGCTGATCGCCCAGCCAGTCGAGCGCGGCGGTGGCCGCCTCCAGCCGGGCGTTGCGCTCCTGGTCACGCCAGTCCTCGCGGCCCACTCCGAGCCTGCGGAGCAGCAGCGGCAGGCTCATGCCCTGCAGGACGAGCGTCACGACGACGACCGACGCCGCGACCACGATCACCAGGTCGCGATGCGGGAAGGGCGAACCGTCGTCGAGGTGCAACGGGATGGCCAGCGCCGCGGCCAGCGAGACGCCGCCGCGCATCCCGGCCCAGCCGATCACGGCCCGCTCCCGCCAGGTAGCCGGTTTGCCCGGGCCGCGCCAGACCTCGGTTATCGCTGGTCGCAGCAACAGCGTCCAGGCCAGCCGCGATCCGACCACCACGGCCAGTACCGCCGCGACGACGGTCAGCAGCGTCGAGGTGGGTACCCCGGGGACGCGGTGGACCACTCGGACCAGCTGCATCCCAACGAGCGTGAACAGCGCACCGTTGAGCAGGAACACCAGCACGTCCAGGAACGCGAACGCCTGCAGCCGCGCCCGGGGCGCGTAGATCCACCCGGAGCGGGCGCCGACGTAGACCCCGGCGACGACGGTCGCCAGGACCCCGGACAGGCCGGCCGCCTGCGCGAGCACATAGGTCAGGTAGGGCGTGGCAAGCGACAAGGTGATCTCCGGCAACACCTGATCGAGCCGGCGGCGGACGCCGACCAGGATCCAGGCGATTGCCAGGCCCAGCGCCGCGCCGCCCAGCGGCGCGACGAGCACCGTCTGCGCGATCTGCCCCGGACGCACCACACCCGCGGCCGCGGCGGTGACGGCCCCGACGTAGAGCACCAGCGCGGTGCCGTCGTTGATCAGCCCTTCGCCCTCGACGATCGTCACCAACCGCTCGGGCGCGTTGAGCCGCCGGAACACCGAGGTGGCCGCGACGGTGTCGGTGGGCGCCACGACCGCCCCCGCCACCGCGGCGATCGTGATCGGCACGCCGGCGAACCCGACCATCGCCGCCATCACGCCCGCCATGGTGACCAGGACCAGCCCCACGGCCAACAGCCCAATGGGGACGGCATCGGCCCGCAGGTCTTCCGGGGCGATGAAGTACGCGGCGAAGTAGATCAGAGGCGGCAGGAACACGTAGAAGACGACCGTGGGCGACAGCTCGGACGTCGGCGTCCACGGCGGCAGGCTCAGCAGGGCCCCCAGCCCGACCAGCACCACCGGGTATGGCACCCCGAACCGCTCGGCCAACCACCCCGCCAGCGCGATGGCCAGTGGCAGGCACAGCAACAGGAACGTCAGTTGCGAGGTCATCGAATCGGTCCTCCCGCAGGCACGTTTGGTCCGCGGCGCGACGGGTCGGCGGTCATCACCCGCGGGCCTGTAGCGGTCTCAGGCAGATTCGCGCGCCGACGTCCCGCCGTCGACGGCCAGCACCATGCCGCTGGTGCGGGTACCCGCCGCGAAGTACAGCGCGGCCTCGCCGACGTCCTCGGGGGTCCCCTCCAGCGGCAGCGGGCGGTCCTTGTGCATCTTCTCGCGCGTCTTCCGCACGAATTTGTCGACGGCTTCCGGGCTCAGCCCCGGGACCGACGAGGCCAGGATGGGCGTCGGAACCCCGCCGGGCGCAAGGCAGTTCACGCTGATGCCCAGCGGGGCCAGTTCGGTGGCCACGCTGCGGCTGAAATGAATGACCGCGGCTTTGGAGGCCCGGTAGGTCATCACCCCGCCGCCGGCCTGCAGGCCCCCGATCGATGCCACGTTGATGATGCTGCCCCCGTCGTGGTCGGCCATGTGGCGCGCCGCCTCCTGGGTGCCGAGCATCACGCCCAGGACGTTGACCGCCATGACCTTGGCGAAGTCGCTGAGGTCGGCCTGCAGGAAGCTCCGGTGCATCGTGCTGGAGATGCCGGCGTTGTTGACCATCACGTCGAGGCCGCCGAAATGCCGGACCGCCGCGTCGACCACGGCGCTGACGTCGCCGGCGGACGAGACGTCGACGTGCTCGAATCGGGCGCGGTCACCGCACTCGTCGGCCAGTTGCCGTCCGGCGTCGTCGATGTCGGCGATGACCACCGAGGCGCCGGCAGCGAGGAACGTGCGGACGATGCCCAGGCCCAGCCCGGAGGCGCCGCCGGTGACGATGGCGACCTTGCCGTCCAACCGTGGGGTCATCAACCGGTCCTTTCGGGTTCGTGGCGAATCCTCACCGGCCAGTGTGCTACACGGGTTATTCGATGGGTTCGTCGCCCAGCACGGTGGTGCGCAGCATCTCCCGCGCCGAGTTCGGGTCGTAGGGCGCGGCGCGGTGCAGCACGCCGCGGTTGTCCCAGATGACGGTGTCGCCGACCGACCAGGCGTGGCTGTACACCTTGTCGGGTTCGGTGGCGCGCGCGAGCAGCTCGTCCAGCAGCGCCCGGCCCTCGTCGAGGTCCATGCCGACCACGTAGTCGGCCGAGGCGCCCAGCACCAGCGACCTGCGGCCGCTGCGGTGCGTCCACACCAGCGGGTGCTCGTGGGTGCGCCGAGAGTTCCACCGCGCCAACTGCTCCGGTGTGGGATCGGGGTAGACGCGCCGCTGGGACGCCGCCAGCGAATGCACGACACGCAACGACCCGAAGCGCCCCCTCTCCCCGGCGCTCAGCGCATCGTAGGCGGCGTAGGTGTTGGCGAACTCGGTTTCGCCGCCCCGCTCGGCGACCTGCACCGCCGACAACACGGTCGCCTTCTGCGGGCACTCGTCGTCCTTGATCGGGGTGCACCCGTCGATGTGCCAGTCGAAGGTCGCCTTCAGGTACTCCGCCGAGGCGTTCTTGGACCGGTCCAGCGTGATCGGATAGATGCCGGCGACGGGGTGATGCCCGTCGGAGGAGTGGTCGACCTCGCCGAGGCGGCGGCAGAACGCGACCTGTGCCTCCGGGTCGACCCGCAGACCCCGGAACACCAGCACACCGTTGGCCTCCAGGGCGTCGAGCACGGCGGCCCCGAGCGACTCGTCGGAGGCCACGGCGGCCAGGTCGAGCCCGACTACCTCGGCGCCGACGCGGTCGGTGAGCTTGTTGACGGTGAGCAGACTCATGGTCGGTCCTCCGGCGGTCAGGGGGTGGGCTCTACGGTGCGGGTCATGACCGCGTCGGCGGCGCAGACGGGCGCGGGCTGGTGCATGATCTCCACCGACATGGCGACCATGATCAGCGAATAGATCAGGTGCAGCAGGTTGAGCGCGTCGTCCGGCAGACCGTCGAGCGGGAACTTGTCGCAGTATCCGATGGCCTCTTCCAGGCGCGGGAAGAACGCGTCGTAGAACTCGCGCATCTGCGGCATCGTGCTGGACATCCGGGCGTTCCAGCGCTGGGTCTCGGTGGCCAGGCACCACGTCCGGGCGTAGGGCTCCAGTTCGGCGAAGGCGCTGGGCAGCAGGGCATCCGGCATGGTCACACCCCCGCCGGTGCTGTTTCGCGGCGGTAGGACTGATATTCAGTCACCCAGTCGACGACCACCTTGTGCAGATGGCGCACCAGGATCTCCTGATCGTTCAGCGGGAAGTCGTCGACGACCCCGTACTCCAGCGCGGCCTGCGTGCCACCGAGCATGCCCGCGTCCTGCAACGCGAACTCCTTGAGCACCACCGACGCGACTTCGTGCTGAATGCGTTCCCGCACGCTGCGGGCCGGAGAGAAGTAGGTGTAGGCCTCGAAGCGGTGGGTGTTGTACGAGGTGGGCCAGTACCGGTAGAGCAGATACCAGCCGCCGTAGATCAGGATCTCGACGTTGGGGAAGATCTGGAAATTGCTGATGCCCCAGGGTTCGATTCCGCCGGGATTGAGCCCGGGGGGCAGTTCACCGATGTCGGGGGTGCGCCACGGGCCGACCAGCCCGCTCTCGGTGGCCCGCTCGATCGGGTACATGTACTCGGGCGGCAGCAGCCACCGGCGCCGCCCCGCGGTGGACACCATCCGGTGTGGGCCGTCGAGTTGGAAGTGCCCGCAGGTGAATCCGGCGTTGGGGTCGCGCACCTCCGGGGGCACCTGTTGGGGGTGCAGAGAGGGGACGTGGTAGTACTCCTGGAACGCGTCGGCGAAGATCTTCCAATTGCTGTTGTTGTGCGCCACCCACTCGTAGCGTTCGGTCAGCCTCGCGAACGGGTAATCGTCGAGGCCGGTGATCATCGGGCCCAGGAATTCGCGCAGACTTTGGCGCGGCTCGGGATCGAAGTTGACGAACACGAACCCGTTCCAGACGTCGCAGTGGACGGCGCTCAGCCCGTAGCCGGACCTGTCGAGGCCGAAGAACTCGGATTCCTGCTGCACGAACGTCAGCACACCCTGCAGGTCGTAGCGCCAGCCGTGGTACTTGCAGGTGAACTGCCGGCAGGTGCCGCGGGTCTCCTCGGCGGGAAAGTCCTTCCACACCAGCTTGTTTCCGCGGTGCCGGCACACGTTGTGGAAGGCGCGGATCCGGTCGTCCCTCCCCCTGACCAGGATCACCGAGGCGCCCGCGGCCTCGATCTCCTTGGTGAGGAAACTGCCGGTGCGGGGCAGTTCCTCGATGCGGGCGACGTTGAGCCAGGCTCGCTTGAAGATCGCCTCGCGTTCCAGTTCGTAGAACTCCTTGGACGTCGAGTCCCGGAAAGAGACCGGGCCGGTGCCCAATTCGGAGTAGTGCTCGGTCCAGGACCCCTCCACCGGCCGTCCCGATCGGGTCATGCGAACCTCCTCGTCATAGCACCGCTCCCCCGTTGACGCCGAGGATCTGGCCGGTGATGTAGCGGGCTTCCTCGGAGCTGAGGAACCCGACGGCCGCGGCGATGTCGGCGCCGGTGCCCAGGTAGCCCATCGGGATGTTGGCGGCGAGTTGTTCGTTGGAGCCCAGATAGCCGGCGGCCTGCCCGGCGTGCTGCATGGGGGTCTCGATGCCCGACGGCGGGATCGTGTTGACCGTGATCCCGTGCGTGGCGTATTCGCGGGCCAGCGACTTGGTCAGCGTGATCACCCCGCCCTTAGCGGCGGCGTAGTGGGCGGCGAAGGGCGAACCGCGTTGGGCGCTCGACGACGAGATCGTCACGATCCTGCCCCAGTTCGCGGCCAGCATGTCGGGCAGGGCGACCTGGCAGCAGTGGAACGTGCCGGTCAGATTGACATCGACGACGCGCGCCCACGCGTCGGCGGAGATCTCGGTGAACGGGGCGAAGCCGAACAATCCGGCGCTGGTCACCAGGACCGAGACGGGTCCGAGTTCGCCGCGGACCTCGGCGAACGCCCGCTCGAGGGCGGGCCGGTCCGTGACGTCGGCGCCGACACCGACGGAGGTGACCCCGCCGGCCCGCAGGGCTGCGCTGACGCGTTGTGCCGTTTGCTCGTCGACGTCGAGAACCGCGACCTTGTGCCCGCGCCGGCCCAGTTCGTGGCAGGTCGCCTCGCCGATGCCGGAGGCCCCGCCGGTCACCACCGCCACCCTCGGTGTGTTCACTCGTAGATCACCCTGACCCTTCGGCTGGTGGGCAGCGCCGCGTCGCCTGCGCGCGCCGGCACGGTATCGACCATCAGGTGTCCACGTGGTCGTTGAAAAGCTCATTGCCGGTGCCTTTTTCGACGATCCGGCCCAGCAATTCGCGCAGCGTCTGCTGCTCCTCGGCCGTCAGCACGCCGAACACCTTGTCGTGTGCGGCCACCGCGTCGCTGACCACGGTGGCGGCGACGTCGCGGCCCTCGCCGGTCAGGTAGGCCTGCAGGATGCGCCCGTGCTGGGGATTCTGCTTCCGCTCCACCAGGCCGCGGCGCTCCAGCGAGGTGAGCGCGAACTGAACCCCTTGGGGGCTGATCAACAGGCGCCTGGCCAGTTCCGCGCCCGACAGGCCGGGCTCGTTGGCGAGCTGGCGCAGCACACCGATCTGCGCGGTGCTCACGCCGTGCTCGCTCATCGCATCGTTGATGGACGTCAGAGAATGGTAGAAGGCCTGTTTGAGCAGCCACATGATGTTATCGGTGAGTTCCATGCCCGCCTCCCCACCCGATGACGTTCTTGTAGACCTGGCCGCCCTTCATCACGAAGGGCACGTCGAGCGTGACGCCGATGTCCCGGGAGGGATCGCCCGGCACGGCGATGACGTCGGCGAGGTAACCCGGCGCGAGCCGGCCCAGTTCGTCGTCGGCTTCGACGAGTTCGGCGGCGACCACCGTGGCGGCCCGGATCGCCTGCATCGGCGTCATGCCGCGGTCCACCAGCGCCTGCAGTTCCCTGGCGTTCTGGCCGTGCGGGATCGCCGGGGCGTCGGTCCCACACGCGATCCGGACCCCGGCGGCAATCGCTTTGGGCAGCATGGCCTTTGCGCGGGGGAAGACGTCCTCGGCCTTCTTGCGCAGCTCCGGGGCGATCCGGTCGATCGCCATCGCCTCGGTCAGATACGTGGTGGAGACCAGGAAGGTGCCGTGATCGACCATCATCTGAATCGTGTCGTCGCCGGCCAGGAATCCGTGCTCGATGCAGTCGATCCCGGCGCGGATGCACGCCTGGATCGCTTTGTCGCCGATGGCGTGCGCGGCCACCCGCACCCCGGCCCGATGTGCCTCGTCGGCGATGGCGGCGAACTCGGCGTCGGAGTACTGCTGGGAGCCCGGCGCGGTGCTGTGCGACATGACCCCGCCCGATGCGGACACCTTGATCAGCTTGGCGCCGTGCCGAATCTGGTAGCGGACGCAGGCGATCACGTCCGGCACCCCGTTGGCGATGCCCTCGGCCACCGAGAGCGGCATGATGCCGGGCGCGAGCCGCTGAAAGACCGTCGGGTCCAGGTGCCCCCCGTAGGGGGTGACGGCGTGGCCCGCGGGGTAGATGCGCGGGCCGGCGTGCCAGCCGTTGTCGATGGCGCGCTGCAGCGCGACGTCGAGCAGGTAGCCGCCGGTCTTGACCATGAGCCCCAGGTTGCGCACCGTGGTGAAACCGGCCTCCAACGTGGTGCGCGCGTTCACCGCGCCGCGCAGCGTCCGGTACGCCGGGTCGTCCTGCACGCCGTGCATCGGCGCGGGCAGGCCTTCGGGGCCGCCGGGCCCGCCGATGAGCAGGTTGAGCTCCATGTCCATCAGACCCGGCAGCAGCGTGACGTCCCCCAGGTCCAGAACGGTGGCCGAATCGGGCAGGGGCGCTGCGGGATTGACCGCGGTGATGCGGTCGCCCTCGACGACCACGACGGCCGGCGAGCGAACCTGCCCGGCGGCGACGTCGGCCCACCGCGCCGCCCGCAGGACGACGGACCCGGTTACCGGGAGGGTCACGGAAAGGGCTCCGAGACGCAGTCCAGCGTCGAGGCACCGGAGTCGGGAACCCGGGGCTGCTTCCAGCACTCCACCGGGAACGACACCATGATCATCGAGTACAGCAGGTGCATGAGGTTGAGCACGTCGTCGGGCAGGTCGTCGAGCGGGAACTTGTCGCAGTAGGCCAGCGCCTCCTCCGCGCGCGGGGTGATCGCGTCGTAGAAGGCCTTCATCTCGGCCATCGAGCTGGCCAGCCGCTTGGCGTAGCGCTGCGGCTCGGACGGCAGGCACCAGTCCGCGTAGGGCTCGAGGTCGGCGAATTCGGTTGGCAGCGTTGCGGTCATCGTGCTGCGGCTCCCGCCGTGGCGGAGGTCGACAGGTAGCGCTCGATCCAGGCCGCGGTCTCCTTGTGCAGGTGGCGCAGCAGGATCTCCTGGTCGTTGAGCAAAAACCGGTCCACCCAACGGGATTCGATCATCGCCTGGGTCGCTTCGAGGGTGTTGGCGTCCTGCAGCCCGTATTCCTTGAACGTCACGGCCGCCAGCTCCTGGGCCACCCGCTCGCGCGGGGTGCGCGGCTGCGGGAAATACAGCGTGCCCTCGAAGAGGTGGCTGTTGTACGACGTCGGCCAGTAGTGGTAGGTCAGATACCAGCCCTGGCCCCAGAACAGGATCACGAAGTTGGGGAACAGCTGGAACGAATCCAGGCCCCACGGGTCGCATCTCGCGGGGTTGAGCCCCGCGGGCATCTCCCCCAGATCCTGCTTGTCCCAGGGGCCGAACAGCCCGCTCTGGCAGATCTCTTCCATCGGCTTGCGCAGTTCGGGCGCCATCTCCCAGGCCCGCACCCCCGACGTGCTGACCAGCCGGTGCGGACCTTCCAGGCGGTAGTGCGGGGCTTCGAAGCCGGCCTCGGCGGCCGCCTTCGAATAGGGCGAGGGCGACTGGTTCGCGTGCAGCACCGGCGCGTGGTAGAACTCCTGGAACGCGTCCATGTAGAGCTTCCAGTTCGCCTTGACCTGCGAGCGGTAATGCCAGCGCGAGGTGAGTTTGCCGAACGGGTAACCCTCCAGGTCGGTGATCATCGGCCCGAGGAACTCGCGCAACGATTGTTCTGGCTGCTTGGCGAAGTTGACGAAGATGAAGCCCTCCCAGACCTCGCAGTGCACCGGCACCAGCCCGTAGCGGCTCTTGTCGAGGTCGAAGAACTCGTCTTCCTGCTGCACGAAGGTCAGGTTGCCGTCCAGGTCGTAGCGCCAGCCGTGGTATTTGCAGGTGAACTGCCGGCACACCCCGCTGGTCTCCTCGAGCGGCATGTCGTTCCACACCAGCTTGTTGCCGCGATGCCGGCAGATGTTGTGATACGCGTTGACGTCCCCGGCTGCGGTGCGCACCAGGATGATCGAGGTTTTGACGACCGCCAGCTCTTTGGTGAAGTAGCTGCCCTTGCGCGGAAGTTGTTCCACCCGGCCCACATTGAGCCAGGCACGTTTGAAGATGGCCTCGCGCTCGAGCTCGTGGACCTCCGGGCTGATGGAGTCCTCGTAGGACACCGGTTCGGTGCCCAGCTGCGGGTAATGCTGCGTCCAGCTGCCCTCCGGCGGCTTGGGGAATCGCGCCATCCTGCCTACCCCTCTCGACCCCGTGACCCGGCCCGGCATGCGCCGGGAGCGTGCAGCGCCGACGCTATATGCTCGAAGGGCGGCATCGCAAGTAGTTGATATTCGCGTCCCACCCCGTATCAGGAAGGCGAGCGGCCAGTGCACCAAGACGAACTGTTCATCGGCGGGGCGTGGGCCCGGCCGAGCAGCGACCGGCACATCGATGTGATCTCACCGCATTCGGAGCAACTCGTGGCCCGGGTCGCGGCGGCCGGTCCGGCGGACGTGGATGCCGCCGTGGCGGCGGCCCGCGCGGCCTTCGACACCGGCCCGTGGCCGCAGCTGCCGCCGGCAGAGCGGATCGCGGTCGTGCGCCGGCTCGCCGGGCTGTATGGGCAGCGCGGCGCCGAGATGGCCGAGGTCATCACCTCGGAGATCGGGGCGCCGATCGCCTTCTCCCGGCGCGCCCAGGTCGGCCTGCCCACGATGATGATGACCGCGTTCTGCGATCTCGCCGAGAACTACCCCTTCAGCGAGGCGCGGCGCGGCCTATACGGCTCCGACATCCAGATCCGCAGGGAGCCCGTCGGTGTCGTCGCCGCGATCGTGCCGTGGAACATGCCGCAGTTCCTGACGGTCACCAAGCTCATCCCCGCGCTGCTGGCCGGGTGCACCGTGATCGTCAAGCCCGCCGAGGAGTCGCCGCTGGACGCGCTGCTGCTCGCCGAGATGATCGCCGACGCCGGGGTGCCCGACGGGGTGGTCAGCGTGCTGCCCGGCGGCCCCGAGACGGGCGGCCACCTCGTCGCGCATCCCGGTGTGGACAAGGTGTCGTTCACCGGTTCGACGGCCACGGGAACCGCGGTCGCGACGGCGTGCGCGGCCCGGCTGGGCCGCGTGAGCCTCGAATTGGGCGGCAAGTCGGCGGCCATCGTCCTCGACGACGCCGATCCGGGAGCGGTGGCCGTCGGCATCCGATCGGCCAGCCTGTCCAACAGCGGGCAGATCTGCAACGCGCTGACCCGCGTGCTCGTGCCCGAAGGCCGCGCCGGCGAGTTCACCGATGCGCTGGCCGCCGAGATGGAGTCGCTGCGCGTCGGGGATCCCGCCGACAAGGCGACGCAGGTCGGGCCGCTGGTCACCCACAGCCAGCAGGACCGCGTGCGGGGCTACATCGAGCAGGGCCGCTCGGAAGGCGCGCGCCTGGTCACCGGCGGCACCGCCATGCCCGACGGCCTGGACCGCGGCTGGTACGTGCGGCCGACGCTGTTCGACCGCGCCGACAACACGATGCGCATCGCGCGCGAGGAGATCTTCGGGCCGGTGCTGACCGTCATCGAGTACGGCGACGAGGCCGACGCCGTGCGGATCGCCAACGACTCCGATTACGGGCTGGCCGGCGCGGTGTGGACCGAGGACGCCGACCGCGGGCTGGCCATCGCCGGTGCCATCCGCACCGGCACGTTCGGGGTCAACCAGGGCTACACGATGGACCCGTTCGCGCCATTCGGTGGGGTCAAGTGCAGCGGCTACGGGCGCGAACTGGGCCGCGAGGGTCTCGACGGCTACACCGACACCAAGTCGATCGCGGTCGCGACCGGCTAGCGTTTGCGGCCGGGCGCCGCGCCGTCACAGCGGCCACACGCGTCTCCGCGATGCGGGCCACTCGATGTGCCCGCCTCGCAGCGACAACTGTTCCGCGCCTTCGGTTGTCGCTGCGAGGTGGGCACAAAATGTGGTGGCTCCTGCCGGGTGCTGTTGTGGCGTGTGTGGTTTCGGCGCGGAGCGGCGATTCCGCGCGGTTCAACGTGCCGGCAGCCCGGGGATCCCAGCACCTTGAGCACCGACACGCCCGGCGGGAGAGTTCCTCGCGATGGACGAACTGCTGCAGGATGCCGGCGTTGCGGCCGCCGAACTCGGGAGGGTTGCCCGGCAACAGCCAGCCGTGGTCGAACTGGAGCCGCTGCCAGCGCCGCGCCCAGCCGGGATGTGGGACGTCGACCGCGACCGCTCGGCCGCCTGCGCCTCGGTAGGCAGGTGCTCGTCGAGGAACCTGACGAACTGGGCGCGGAAGGCCTCGACCTCCTCCCCGAAGGTCAGTTGCACACCGCGCAATATATCAAGTACTTAACATTCGCGGCGCCGTGCGCTATGACTAGTGGGATGCTCGATTCAGAGAAGATCTTGATCACCGGGGCGACCGGCAAGATCGCCTTCCCCATCGCGCGGGCCCTGGCCCCACGCAACGAGGTGTGGGGCGCCGCCCGTCTGAGGGACCCCGCGGATCGCGACAAACTGGCCGACGCCGGCATCACGCCGGTCGCGCTCGACATGGCCACCGGCGACTTCTCCTCCCTACCCGACGATTTCACCTACGTCTTCCACGCGGCGGTCGATCCCGGCGCCGGCGACTGGACCGCATGCCTGCGGACCAACGCGCAGCATTCCGGTGACTTGCTGTACCGCTGCCGCGGCGCAAAGGGTTTCGTGTTCTGCTCGACCGGGTCCATCTACGGGTACCGGGGGCAGCGGCCACTGACCGAGTCCGATCCGCCGGGGGTGCCGCTGCGGGCCGATTACAGCTTCTCCAAGGTCGCCGCCGAGGCCGTGTGCACCTGGGTCGCCGGGCGGTACGGCATTCCGCTGACGATCATCCGCATCTGCTCCACCTACGGGCCCGAGGGCGGCGCGCCGGCCGACCGCCTCGATGCGATATTGGCGCGCAAGCCGATTCGCCTGCACCCCGACAAGCCCAACAACTACAACCCGATCTACGAGGACGACTACGTCGAGTTCGGCATCCGTGCCATGGAGGTCGCCGCCACCCCGCCGGTCGTGGTGAACTGGGCCGGCAGCGAGACCGTCAGCGCCGAGGACTACTGCTCCTACCTGGGCGAGTTGGTGGGCGTCGAGCCGATCTTCGACTACACCCCCGACGCGCACACGCCGCTGTGGCCGGACGTCACCCGCATGCACGACGTGCTGGGGCACACGAAAGTCCCCTGGCGCGAAGGTTTCCGGCGAATGGCCCGGGCACGCCACCCCGAGATCGAGCTCAAACGAATCTGAAGGACGGCATCGATGCTGCTACCCGGCACGCCCTCAGACGAGGTCGCCGACGTGCTCGCCGCGGGACGCGGTGACATCGCCACCGTGTTCGTCTCCATGGCCACGCGCCATCCCGAGGGGGCCGACGCGGAGTACCTGCGCTGGCACACGATGGACCACCGGCCCGAACAACACCGGCTCGGTGCGGTGCGGGCGTCGCTGCGGCTGGTGTCCACTCCGCAGTGCCGCAACGCGCGGGCGTTCGGCACCGAGCGGTTCGACCCCGTCGACCACGTGATGTCGTATTTCTTCACCGACCCTGGCGGACTGGCTGGGTTCAACCAACTTTCGGCGGCACTGGGTGGCGCCGGGCGCAAGCTGGCGCTGTTGCCCCCCGTCGAGCGCGGCGTCTACGACGTGCGCGCCACGGCGGCCGCACCGCGGGTCAAAGTCGGGGCCGACGTGCTGCCGTGGTGGCCGGCCCGCGGCGTGTACGTGCTGCTGGAAAAGGACGCGCCGGCGCCGACGGACCTGGTCGGCGTGGACGGTGTCGCCGGCGTGTGGTCGGCGGCCTCGCAGGCCGTCGACGCGAGCCTGGCCGGCGCCCCTGCGGGACAGACCCTTTCGTACTGCTTCCTCGACGAGGACCCGATCGTCGCCGCGGGCAGGCTGCGGCCCGCGCTGGAGCAGCGCTGGGCCGACGGCACCGCCACACCGCTGTTCGCCGCCCCGTTCCACGTCGTCGTGGCGCACGAATGGGACCGCCATGTCCCGTGAGCGGGCGATGCCGTGAGGATCGGTGTGATGGTGGGCTCGGACAAGGAGCGCACCCGCGCGCAGCGGCTGACCGGGCTGCTCGAGGACGGAAGGGCCGCCGAAGCGGACGGATTCGCCTCGTTCTGGTTGCCGCAGGTGCCCGGCTACCTCGACGCGATGACGGCCGTCGCGTTGCTCGGGCAGGTCACCGACCGCATCGAGATCGGCACCGCGGTCGTGCCCATCCAGACCCGGCACCCGCTCACCATGGCGCAGCAGGCACTGACCACGCAGGCCGCGTGCGCAGGGCGGTTCACGCTGGGCATCGGCCCGTCACACCATTGGATCGTCGCCGACCAGCTGGGGTTGCCCTACGAGCGGCCCGCCCGTCTGGTCGGCGACTACCTCGACGTGCTGGACGCGGCGTTGGCCGGTCCCGGTGCGGTGTCCGTCGACAACGCCACCTACCACGTGCACAGCCCGGTGGACGTCACCGACGCCCCGGTCCCGGTGCTGCTGGCCGCGCTCGGCCCGGCGATGCTGCGCATCGCCGGGGAACGCGCCGGCGGCACCATTCTGTGGATGGCCGACGAACGCGCGATCGGCGACTACGTCGTCCCCCGTATCACAGCGGCGGCAACGACTCTCGGCCGCAGCGGGATTCGGGTGGTGGCCGGAGTCCCGGTAGCGCTGTGCCGCCCCGGCGAGGTCGAGCAGGCCCGCACCCATGCCAGCGAGGTGCTCGGCCACGCGGACTTCTCCCCCAACTACGTGCGACTGCTCGAGCACGGCGACGCCGCCGACGTCGGCGACACGATGGCCGCCGGCGACGAAGCGGCCATCCTCGCCAGGTTGCGCCGGTACCGCGACGCCGGCGTCACCGATCTCGCCGCCCGGGTGGTGCCGCTGGGTGACAACGCCCAGACCCGGAGCGAGTCGCGCCGCCGCACACAGCAATTGCTGGCCGCCGTAGCCGCGGAATTCGTCGCCGGAGCATAGCTGCGCGGCGGTGGGAAGGCGCATAATGACAAGCCATCAGCCACCGACAGGAGGCTACGATGGCAACGCCCTACAAACTCCTGCAACTGGCGCTTGTTTTCGTCGGCGCCGTCATGCTCCTGGTCTATCCCCTGGCGGTGGTCTGGCCGTCGGGCTGGATGTGGCACTCCGGAGCGCCGTACCGATCCGACTACTTCATGATGATCGTCGGCGTCTACGCCACCCTCGGGGTGTTCCTCATCAATGCCGCGCGCAGCCCGGAAAACAACCTCAGCCTGATCTGGTTCACGGTGTGGTCCAGCGGCGTGCACGCCGCGATCATGACGGTGCAATCCTTCGGCGACGGCCATCTGGGACACCTCTGGGGCGACGTAATGGCGCTGCTTCTCGTGGCCGTGGTCTTGGCGGTGCTCGTTCGGACATCGGGGATCAAACAGCCGCCCGCCGATCGGTCTCGGCTGGCGACGAGTTAACGCGGACCCGAAGTGGGCCCCGGGTTTCGGCACGCCCGATTCGGGCGATCCTGACCGGAAGTGTTCGTCGACCCGTCAAGGAGATCTCGCGTGGATCCGCAAGCCAACATCGACCCGCCGGAGGTACCCGAAGACGCCAGGAAGGCCACCGAGGAGCAGCGCCGGCTGCAGGACGAGCTGGAACACCAAGGCGAGGACCCGGACGCGCCGGGCCTGCACCAGTCCCATGAAGACGTCGCAGAGGAATCCCGGCGCTAGACACCCCGACGACAAACGGCAAAGCCTGCCCCACGCGTCGCACGGGACACTAAGCTGCTGACCGTGGGTACCGCCGTGCTGGCCAACGGCCGGGGCCGCTGGCTGGCGATCGCGGCCTCGGTGACCGTCTCGGCCGCCATGGTCTACGCCCAGACCACCGAGCACCGGTGCTGCGTGGGACACCCGACCGTCGCCGAAACCGCGCCACCCGGCGCCCCGCAGATCGCCCGCCCCCCGGACGTGCCGCAGATGTCCGCTCCCGCGGACGGGCCGCGGATCGCCACCCCCGCGGAGGTGCAGTCGTTGGCGGCCAACGCGCCCACCGCCCCCACCTCAGCCCAGAACTTTCTGGTCGCGCTGCCTCCCAGCGTGGCGCCGGAGCATGGGTTGCAGGTCAAGACCATCTGGGCGGCGCGTGCCATCGGCGTGCTCTTCCCGGAGATCAAGACGATCGGCGGGTACCGGCAGGACGCCCTGAAATGGCACCCCAACGGATTGGCGATCGACGTGATGATCCCGAACTACCACAGCCCGGAGGGGATCGCGCTCGGCAACCAGATCGCCGGCTATGCCCTCGCGAACGCCAAACGCTGGGGCATCAACCACGTGATCTGGCGCCAGCGGCTCTACCCGGGCATCGGCGCGGGCAGCTGGACGGCGGACTACGGCAACGAGACCCTCAACCACTACGACCACGTTCACATCGCCACCAATGGGGGCGGCTACCCCACCGGGCACGAGATCTACTACATCGCGGCGATGAGCCCGCAGCCGCCGGCGTGATCGGCGTCTGCGAATCTCCGCATGCCACGAGCGTTTAACCGCCCCGACGGTGGTACGAAACCACCACCCAGGGTGAGAACGGGCGATTGGTCACGGCGTGGGGATATTCGGATGCCGGACCGTGGGGTTCCTAAGCCGGCGGTTGCTCATGGGTTCTCGCTGCGACTTCTGATGTTCAATCTGCCGGATCAGCTCGCGCTTTGCTTCGCCGAGGGCGCGGGTTAGGTCCGGGTTGTCAGCAACCGCTACCAATGGCGGAAAGCCGGGCAGGCTCGTGCGCAATGTGACGCGCTGTTCCTTGCCACCGCGGTCCTGTAAGGAGACATCGACGACCAGGTCATGAGGGTCCCACCTTCCCAGGTGCGGCCCGAGCGTCGACAATGCCTCCACCACGTGGCGTCGCTCATGCTCCTTGAAACCCGCACCCACCTGAAGCACGAGACCCCCGAAGACATCTCGTTGTTCGTACTCGGATTTACCCATCGTGGCCTCATTTCGCGTAGGCGGCGGCACTGCGGGTGTGGTAAACGCGCCGAGCCGCCCTCGATTGACTACGAGTCCGGGATTGACCAGAGCGGGCAAAGAAGTCGCCGCCACCCGATTTCCGAGACACAAGCGCAAACCACATCGACCACCGCAGCGAATTCGAGCGTGGACATTTCTTCTAGTGGACAACGCCTTTGGTTATCTTCGGAGTTGGAACTCTGTCAAAACGCTTGTTAAATGGCCTGTCTGCCAAGTATCTCTACGGCGTAACACTACACGCCCGAATGCTGCTTGGCGAAGCTTCGCGACAACCGATCACGATTCGATTGACGACGACACCACTGACCACCGCGGCGTTTTAAGGGGTGTGCATTCCGGACATGACAGCAACGCCCCTCGAGAAGGCGGACGCGAGGGCGCCTCACGTAGTGTCGATTGGGTGACGTCAGCAGATGAGTGATCAGCGGGAGTGTCGGTGTGACGTGTGGTATCGGTGACATGGGGTAGCGGCCTGATCACCGGTCCGGTGAACCGGGCGATCGCGACCACGCGGAACGGCATCGAGGTGCTGCGGTTCGGTGGCCTTCAAACCGGATCCCGTCCGTCGCCGTTTCGGATCGTGGAGCGCTCCGACATGTACCGGCTGCGACGGTACTTTCCCGACGGGGCAAACGATCCGTCACGGCCGCCGGTAATACTCGTGCCGCCGATGATGATGTCGGCCAACGTGTTTGACGTCACCAGACACCAGGGCGCGGTCGGAGTCCTGCATGATCTCGGGGTGGACCCGTGGGTGGTGGACTTCGGCTCACCGGACCGGGAAACCGGTGGGCTCGAACGCACGTTGAGCGACCATGTGATCGCACTGAGCCGCGTCGTCGACGCGGTGCAAGCACACACCGGGCGCAAGGTGCATCTGGCGGGCTACTCGCAGGGCGGCATGTTCTGCTATCAGACCGCCGCCTACCGACGTTCCGAGGGCCTGGCCAGCGTCATCACGTTCGGTAGCGCCGTCGATTCGCTCAGCGGTCTGCCGTTCGGGATTCCCGCCGCCTTGGCGGGCCGCGGCGCCCAGCTGGTCGCCGACCACGTCTTCAACCGTCTCTCCGTGTCCGGATGGATGGCCCGTACCGGGTTTCAACTTCTGGACCCGATCAAAACGGTACGGGCGAGATGGGACTTCCTATGGCAACTCCATGACCGGGAGGCGTTGTTGCCCAGGGAACAGCAACGCCGCTTCCTCGAGGCAGAGGGCTGGGTGGCCTGGTCGGGTCCCGCGGTCGCCGAACTGTTACGGCAGTTCGTAGTCCATAACCGCATGATGGCCGGCGGCGCCGTGATCGATGGCACCTTGATCACGCTCGCCGAAATCACCTGTCCGGTTCTGGCGTTCATCGGCGAGGTCGATGACATCGGCCAGCCCGCGTCCGTGCGAGGTATCCGGCGGGCCGCCCCCCGCGCCGAGGTGTCCGAGGTGCTGTTGCGGGCAGGTCACTTCGGGCTCGTTGTCGGATCGACCGCCGCCACGCACACCTGGCCCACGGTCGGTCAATGGGTGCTCTGGCAAGACGGTCGAGGGCCCAGGCCCGACGGAGTGCATGCGATGGAGGCCGACCCTAGCGGCGCGATCGATGGCGCCGTCGGGCTGTCGTCGCGCATCGGTCGCTCGGCGGGTGTGCTGGCCGAACTGGGCGTCGGCGTGAGCCTGGGGTTGGCCGACGCCGCGGTGGGGGCGGCGCGCAGCGGCCGGGAGATCGCCGGGGAGGCCGTGCGTACCCTACCCCGGCTCGCCCGCCTCGGGCGGCTGCAGCCTCTGGCGACGTCGGATATCGCAACTGTCGGAATGCCAGGTTGGTCGGGTCCGAGTCTGTCGGTGTCATGTCTGGTTCCGATCGGGGTGTTCGTTGGTCCGGCGCCGGGTCGCGTTGTGTCGGCGAAGGACACCAACCAGGGTGAGAGCGGCAAATGCCGCAAGAGCATGCTGGGCGCTCAAGTAGTAGCGGCGACGGTCGATCTTGCGACCGCGGGCCGGGCGCCGTTCTTGGGCGAGGTTTCGGTAGCGTGTCGGCGAGAACGACCCGAAATATTCGCTGACGAAGTTGCTGGTTCGCCGTGTCGGTAATCCCATGTCGGCCAACAGGTCGTCGATGTGGTGCACCAGGTGCGGTCCGATTTGATAGCCCTGCGGTCGAGCTGGCATGACCTCCTCCAGCCAGGCCTGCACGCGTCGTATCTCAGTCTGCATTTCATCGAGACTGGGAAGTGCGAGTTCGCCGCGGAAGCATCGTGAAAGCCAGTGGGCTGAGATTTCTGAGCTGAGCTGACACGCGGTCGATGAGGCGTAGCCCACGAACCCGAGGCGCTGCTCGGTGGGCGGAAGGATATGCCGGTAGAGCTGGAATCGCCCGTCGGAGACAACGGGTGTCCGCAGTTCGGGCGCTAGAAACGACAACGGCTGGCGCCAGCCGGTGGCGAAAACGACGATGTCGGCAGCGATCTGATCGCCGCTGGCCAGCAGGACCTGCGGTCCGCCGAGAAAGGCCGCGACCGAGTCACGCCGCAGGACCAGCCGACCGCGGCGGGCCATATCGTAGAACTCCTTGCCGAACCCCAGGTTTTCGATTCCAGTAGGCATCGGCTCGTCAGGCACCATGGCCGCAGGCATCCTGAGCAGGAATCGAAACAGCAGACTCACCACCCGCCAGACCAAGTTGGTCAGCTGCTTGCCCGGCCCGTGCAACAACCTCTCCATCAGGCTGGGGTGGTGGTAGCGGAAGAACGCCTCGGTCGAACGTCCCAGAGTCAGCCGGTCGGCGGGAATACCTCCCGGGAAGTAGCGGGGCATCATCCAGTGGGCCTTTCGGAACACCAGCGTGCATTCCTGCGCGTGCGACCCGGCCCACGCCGCGCAATCCAGCGCGGATTTGCCCGCGCCCACGATCACCACCCGTCGCCCCGCGAACAGGGCAGGATTGGTCGCTTGGCTTGAATGGACCACCGTCCCGGTGAACCGGTCGGCACCGTCGATCGCAGGCATGTCCGGTTCAGAGAAGGTTCCCGCGCATACCACCGCAAAGTCACACACCACGGTGCTCAAACCCGTTGGGCCACAGCTTTCTACCGTGAATTCGTTACCGTGGCGAGACACCCGCACCACCTCAGTCGATAACCGAAGAAGCGGGGCCAACTCGAACCGGGCCACATACGAGGCCAGATACGCGCGCACCTGCTCAGCGCTCGGGAAGATGTCGGCTGATCGGTCATAGGGATGGTCGGAGAATGCGTAGGTGTCGCGTGAGTTGTTGGTACGCAGTCCGGGATAGGTCCGCGATTGGGTCCAAACACCGCCGATCGCCTGCTCCTTCTCGAACACGATCACCTCGAAGCCGTCCTCGCGCAGCACTTTCGCGGTGACCAGGCCCGCAATTCCCGCGCCGATCACGCCGATCCGCCCGGCCCGCATGTCTGTCACGTGACCCGCATCCTTATCTCAGTGGGTGATCGGCGGCTGATTTCGGCTGCGTAAGTGGTCCAGTCGCCGCTGCTGGCGCGCTGCCAGGTCGCGGCGACGCTGATGTGGATTCCCAGGGTGCGCGCCAGCACGGCGGCTGGCAGGTCGGTGGCGAGTTGAAACAGGGCGGCGGAACGTGCGCGGCTGGCTTGGATGCCGAGTTGACGGAGTCGTTCGGCCATGCGGAAGGCGCTGAGGTGGCGGCCGGGCTGCCCGCCGGGGAATAGCCATCGCGAGCTGCGAGGGCGGCCGACGGCGGCGTGAGGTGATCGGGTGGAGACCAGGGCGCGGATCAGTCGGTCTAGCGGTGCTGGGATCAGGATCGGCTCGTGTCCGAGCCGCAACCGGACGCTTTCGTCGGTGAGTTCGATGTCATCAATGGTCAGTTCGCTTATGGCGGCGGCGGTTTGGGCATAGAGCAGCACCAGCAGGGCAGCGACACGGCCGGCGGTGTCGATCGTGTCGTCGTGTAGCAGCCAGCGTGCTTGTTCCCAGCGGGTCTCGGTGTCGATGACGCCGCTGGGGCCGTCCCATCGTTGGGCGGCGTGCTCGACTCGGGTGAGCCTGTTTCGGCGTGCCCAGCGCACGAAGTTGCCGCTGTCGCGACGCTGGCCGGCGGCGGCGCTGGTTAGCCACCGGTCGAGATCTCCCTGTCGGGCAGTGGCAAGCTTAAGGTTATGCGCGGCAAGCCAATCCAGTAGGGCAGCTGCAGATCTGATGGAGCGCTTGGCGGCGCGGGCTTGCCCGTAGGTGGTGTCGGTGTCGCCGACGCGGGCACGCAGGCGGCGGATGACGTGCCAGACGGCGTAGCGGTGCAGCAGGCCGCGCTCCTCGGGATCGACGCGTTCGGTGATGAGGGCGGCGGTCCAGCGCTGCAACCGCAGCATCTGTTCGTCGCGGTGTGGCAGGGTGCCGATCGCGACCAGGACGCTGCGCAGGTGCTCGACCGGCTTGCCCGCGGGCAGTTCGTCGAGCGTCTCGTGCGACAGCACGCGCTGACCGGCCTCTAGCTCGCGCAAGATGGCGGGACCGCCGCCGTTATCGAGCCATACCGCGGCCGTGTTGGGACGTTCGACCGCGACCAGGGCCTCGTAGAGGTCGCACAGGTCGGGGCGGATGTCACCGCGGGCGTCGCCGAGCAGCTCGCGCAGCCGCTGCTGCACGTTGCAGCGGGCGCACCGGCTCGTATACCGGCGGCCGCGTTGACCACATCCGGGACAGGTGCGCCAGAAACCGGACTCGTCACGAACGCATTCGGCGCAAAGCGGTTCGGCCAGCGTGCCGCCGCGGATAGGGCGGAACTCGCCGCACGAAATACATTGGGCCCACCGCTTGTGGCAGGCTTCGCACCACGGGCGGCCGGTGGCAATTGAAATCGTGCTCGGCGCGGTCCGTCCGCAGATCGCGCATTCGGCGATCGTCGGCGGGCGGCAACTGGCGCAGCGTGGTCCGTCCTCGCAGCGGATACTAACCGGTCGGCGGCGGCCGCAGTCCACGCAGACTTCCTGGTTGATCGGATCGGTGACCAGGCAGCTCGGACACACGGGTTGGCCCTGTTCGTCACGGGTGGCGGCTTCGCGAAGCGCGCCGCAGCGAGCGCATGGTTGGGCACGGGACTTGGCGGTGCAGCTGCGGCATAACCACTTTCCGCCGATAGGCCGGTGCAGGTGGATGATTCGACCACAACCGGGGCAGGCCGGGTGGACAATGCCTTTCGCTCCGGCGTCCCCGAGCTGGTCGATCAACCGCAGCACCGCAGGATCAGACGCCTCGGCACCGGCGCCGGTCAGCAGGGCGGGTCGCTGCTGCAATGCCCACGCCAATCGGTATCGGCGTCCGGCACGCGGCACCACCGCCTCGATTGCCGCGTTGATCTCCTCACCCGACAAGCTCGGGTCTGCTCGCCTCACGACGTCGACGATGAGCGGCGTCGGATCCCGCCCGTCATCGGGCAGGCATCGTGAACACCTGGGTCGGCCGTCGCGGTCGCGAAGGTAAACCGGCCTGCTCGAGCCGCATATTGTGCAGGGTTCTCGTCGAGGACCGCACTTCGCGCAATACCAGTCATCCCCGCGTCGCTGCAGGGTGTGTAGATGCTTGCCGCAACCTGCGCAAACCGGAGACGAAATATGCATGGCGCCAGCCGCATTCAGCGCGATCAGCAGCTCACCAATCCCACGTGGCGCTGGCGAGCGCCCGTCGGTCAACACTGCGGGCCGGTCCAGCAATGCCTGGGCGAGGCGGCGCCGTTTCGCTCGTCCACCGGCCATCGCCTCGACCAGTCCGATGACCGTGCGTCGATCCAGCCCGGGCTTTTCGCCAAGCACCAGATCGACGATGACCCCGATCGGGTCGGCGAGCACCTCAGATGCGAATGTCTTTGGCATTGCTTAGCTTTCAATGCCGCTGATGCGAGCGCGTTTTGGCCGCAGTCCGCCCAGACCGGCGTCGGCGCCGCCAGCGGCACGTTTCTTGCGCGTCGGCGCGGCTGCGGCGACCGGTTCGATCAGCTCGTCCATCCGGCAGTCCAGGACGTCCAGCAGCGCCATCAGAATATTCAGGCTCAGCCGCTCGGGTCGCTCGACGACGAGCCGATAGACCTGGCTGGACGACAGATGGATGCCGCGTTGCGCCAACGGCTCTATCAGGTCGGTGGTGCTGAACATCTCGCGTGCAGCCATCACCTGACGCAGGTGCCATCGGTAGTCGAGTTTGCGGGCCATCAGGACTCCTTGCCGCTCGTGGGGTCGGGCGCCGTGTCGAACGCCGGCGCCAGGGCTTTGCGCAGCGCGGTGTTCATGAAGTCACCGGACACGTGGGTGTAGATCGCGGTGGACGTATCGCAGCGATGCCCAACGGCCTCCTGGATGAATCGTCGGTCAACGCCCTCCTCAGTAAGGTGCGTCACCCACGAATGCCTAAGGCTATGTGGACTAAGGGTTTTCGGTAGCCCGAGCGCGTCACGGTATGTGACGAAGCGGGCGTTGATCTCTGCCGGGGCGATGCGACCGCCACGTTCGGTCACCCACAGTGCCGGATGGTCCTCGCACCCGAAACGGGGCCTGATGTTGTCGACGTAGTCGGCGACCGCTTCCACCGCCCACCCCATGACCGACGGCACGTTGCGTCGCCGCGGCGGTTGCCCGCGCACCGACTTGCCATAGCGCACATGCAGCATCCCGAACCGGCCGAACTCCGGCACCGCCGGGTTACGGCCCCAGTCAACTACATCCAGCTTCGCCGTCTCGGTCCGCCTCAGGCCCCACCCATACACCACTTTGAATAACGTCGCATCCCGGTAGGCGGCCAACGCGCCCTTGCGTTTCGCGCACACCGCACGCTCAACCTGGTCGTCGGCGTAGTCGAGAAACCGCTGCAACTCCTCGCGGGTGAATGGCCGGGCCTCTGGGTTGCCCTCGTAGCCATTGAGGTGCTCTATCGTGTTCCACTCATGGCAGATCGGCACCGGATGCACACCCGAACCAAACTCCTGCTCGCACACCGCAACCCAGCTATAACGGCCGTCGCACAAATACTCGCTGAACAATCGCAGCTCGGTCTGATAGCCGCGAATCGTCGAAGGTGCCAGATGCGACTCCGCCATCAACGACTGCGTCCACTCGTCGACATGACCCGGCAGCCAATGCCACGGGTACTCGTTAGTGAACGTCGCAAACCGGCGCACCAACCGCTCCCGCGGCGCGATGGTCTCCTCCCGCAAACCACGCGCAACCTGCTGGGCACGCCATCCGCGCAACATCGCCTCCAGCACAGCGTCTTCCGGACGCAACTGCACAACTCCGGAGACCAGCTCCAGATGCGCCGACCCAGCCAGATCTGCCCGCACCACGCCGCCTCCAACCTGAATCCCCGCAACCGTCCGGCGAAAGGATCATGCATCCAACGGGCGCGATATGCAAGCAATGCAGGTGGGACGCCCTGTCCTGTAGGCGACATGACACCATAGCCAGATCTGCTTCAGCAGGCGACCAGCGGAGACGCGCCCGTCTGATGCAATTTCTGATAGTTCCCATACCCGGGTGTCGTTGGGCGGGTTGATGGCCGAACAGGCGAACAGAGCACCCGAGGAAGAATGCTTCCTCTTCGAAGATCGGGTCCACACCAACGCGGCGGTTCATCACCGTATCGACGACGCGGTGCACCGCCTGATCGCCGTCGGTATCCGTCAGGGAGCCCATATCGGTGTGTTGATGGACACCAGCCCCGCCGCCGTGACCGCGATCGCGGCACTGTCGCGGCTCGGCGCGGTGGCTGTGCTGCTACCGCCGGACGATGACCTCGCCGCCGCCGTCCAGCTGTGCGAAGTGGCCGACATCGTCACCGACCCACACCATCTGGCGGCGGCCACCGCGACCGGCGCCAGGGTACTGGTCCTGGGTCATGGCCGCACCGCGGACCTCTGCCGGACGGAGTCGGACCGGGTCGTCGAACTGGACGACCTCGATCTGTCCGGTGCGCCGCTGCCCCGCTGGTATCGGCCGAACCCGGGCCGGGCAAGTGATCTCGCCTTCGTGTTCTTCAGCACGACGGGAGGACGCCGGGTGGTCAAGGAGATCACCAATCATCGGTGGGCGCTGTCGGCCTACGGCACGGCCACTGCCGCCGCGCTCGGCTGCGGTGACACGATCTATTGCCTGACCCCGCTGCACCATCCGTCGGGTCTGATGGTCGGCCTCGGCGGCGCGGTCGCCGGCGGGTCGCGCATCGCCTTGACCCGGGGCATCGACCCGACGCGGTTCGCCGACGAGGTGCACCGTTACGGGGTCACAGTGGTGTCCTACACCTGGGCCATGCTGGGCGAACTGGTGGAGGCGGCGTCGCCCGAGCTTGCAGAACATCATCCGATCCGCCTGTTCATCGGAGCCGGAATGCCGATCGGGCTGTGGCAGAAGGTAATCGACCGATTCGCTCCGGCCCGCGTGCTGGAGTTCTACGCCTCTACCGAAGGGGATGCCGTGCTGGCCAATATCACCGGCACGAAGACCGGGGCCAAGGGTCGGCCGCTGCCGGGCAGCGCCGAAATTCGGCTCGCCGGCTACGACGCCGCGACGGGCCGGTTCAGCGAGGATGAACACGGATTCGTGCGGCCCTGTGCGGACGACGAGGTGGGCGTGCTGCTGGCGAAACCACGCTCCGGACTCGATGCCGCGATCGGGTCGATGCGCGGTGTATTCGCCGCGGGAGACACGTGGATCACCACGAACCACCTGTTTCGCCGCGACAGCGACGGCGACTACTGGTTCGTCGACAACAGGAACACGGTGATCCAGTCCGGGCGCGGACCCGTATTCTGCCAACCGATTTGCGACGCCCTCGGCGACATCACCGGGACCGACCTGGCCGTCGTCTATCCCGTTGCGACCGACACGCACGACGTCGCGGTCGCGGCCGTGACGCTGGGCAAAGACGGCGTCCTCACCGCTGCCGACTTGACCACCGCGTTGGGCGGCCTCCCCCGTCACCAGCGTCCCGCCATCGTCCACGTTGTCGACCGTATACCGCTCACGCCCTCCTACCGCCCACTGTCGACCGCACTGCAAGGGGCTGGGCTCCCGGCGCCGGGCGAAACAACCTGGTACCACGACCTCACCGACGGCCAGTATCGACAATCGGCCACGAGCCACGACGTCTAGGGCGTGTCTCCCAATTTTTCGACTGTTGACCAGCCAGGATTGGCTGGTGACGCGGATTGGTGTGATTTCTGACGAGTTCTGGGCGGTGGTTGAGCCGTTGATGCCTTCGCATGAGGGCAAGCGGGGCCGGAGGTTTGGTGATCACCGGTTGATTTTGGAGGGGATTGCCTGGCGGTTTCGCACGGGATGCCCGTGGCGGGACCTGCCCGCTGATTTCGGGCCATGGAAAACGGTGTGGAAGCGTCATCACCGATGGTCGCTGGATGGCACCTATGACGTGATGTTTGCTCAGGTGGCGCACGCCTTCGGGTTCGACGCCGAGATGGCCGGCGATATCGAGAAGCTGTTGTCGGTGGATTCGACGAACGTACGGGCGCATCAACATTCGGCGGGTGCCCGGTCGGACACGCTGGCAAAAGGGGGCCCTGTCGAATTACAAGAAATCCGCCGATGAACCCGACGACCATGCAATTGGGCGTTCGCGAGGCGGGCTGACCACCAAGATCCACACCCTGACCGATCAGCGCGAAGCTGTTGTCGCGGTCCGGTTGACCGCTGGCCAGGCCGGCGACAATCCGCAGTTGCTGCCTTTGCTCGACGACTACGACCACGCCTGCGCTGAGCACGGTGTGACCGGTGGCGACTTCCGATTGCTCGCCGACAAGGCGTATTCACACCCGAGCACGCGCACCGAATTACGTTCCCGAAGAATCAAGCACACGATTCCCGAACGCAAAGACCAGATCGCCCGGCGCAAGGCCAAGGGATCGGCCGGGGGTCGCCCACCGGCGTTCGACGCCGAGCTCTACGGTCTGCGCAACACCGTCGAACGAGGCTACAACCGGCTCAAGCAATGGCGCGGTATCGCGACCCGCTACGACAAATACGCCCTGACCTACCTCGGCGGTGTCCTATTGGCCTGCGCCGTAATCCATTCCCGCGTCGGAAACAACCAATTGGGAGACACGCCCTAGCCCCCAGGAACGAACCGCGGACAGCGAGTAGGCGGGCCATTCCAGCGGCGAGCCGGAGCAATGACCTTGCCCCGGCCCGGTTTTCAGTAACCCCGATCCTGTGAGGTCAACCGCGTCCAAGGCGGCGAACTGATCATCGGAGGCACACGAACGCGACCAAGCATGGGGCGCAACACATTAACCGCCGGGATCGACGCGGACTCGAGATTTCTTGCCGGTGCCGCACTCCACAAACTCAGATTTTGCATCTTCGAAACCCAGGGTCAACCACCGTCAAGGCCGGACCATCGAGCTTGGCGATTGCTTCTGTCAAGGTGCGTTGTTCCTGCCGGACCTGTTGTGTACCGCCGCAGACCAGGCACACCGTGCGATCGCAGCTCGAGGATTGTCCGAGATCCTTGCGGGTCGCGATGGGCTGTGGCGGACGGTGAGGCTGGTTTTGGACGGTTACCACCGCTGCCTCGAGGGTGCTCGCGGCGGGTAGCAAGCCCTGTGGATCACCGATGCGCAGCATCCGGGAGACTGCCTCACCGGGTACTAACGCCCAGCTTCTGCCGGCGCGCAAGCAGCAGACGGAGACCCTGTACAGCGCCGAGAAGCCCTGGCTGCCAAAGAAATCCACGTCACGCAGATCAAGGATCAGCCCGCGGCAACGTATTAGATGCCCTAGCGTGTACTCGGTCAGAATGTCAGCGTTGGATGCGTCGATGTCGCCGTGGGCGCTGATGACGGCTACCGACGACCTGAGCCGACGACTGACTAACCGTGCGGTGTGACCCTGCCAGGGCTGGGAAAGAAAGCCGCCCTCCGGCAGCACGGAGGGGGCGGGCGGAGTATTCATGGTGATCCCCGACATGCGGTTGCCACCGGTCTGTTCGGCACGAGCTACTGCTCTGAGAGGACAACAGCGGACGGCTGACCTCATCCCGGACTGGTTGAGAGTCTCAACGTGGTTGACCTTCCACCGCGCGAGAGCAATTGTCAAGCCTTGCGGATCGAGGCTTGGGAGTCGACACTTCGCCGCATCTCGGTTCTGATCAGGTTCTTCGGTTCGCCAGATCGGCAGCCGGCCCTGTGGTGGCGATGAAGTCGTCAAGGATGTCCACCACCGCTGTCGGGGACTCGACATGTGGGAAGTGCCCGACACCGGCCAGCACCTCAAGTCGACTGTTCGGCAGGGCGTCGTGGGCGGCGTAGCCGTGGGCGACAGGAATGATCCGGTCCTGCTCACCCCAAATCAGCAAGGTGGGTAATCCATCACTCAGATGGATCTTGCCGAGCGCACTAACCGCCTGGCCACGGTAATCCACCACCGAGCGCAACGTACGCAGGAACGCCTGCCTTGCTTGCCCATCCGACAACGACGAATACGCGTTCCACATCTCACCGGCGCGCGGCGACCGGATGCCGACCGACGACAGCCATGACCCCAGCTTATTGCCGACGTTCAACACCGGCTGCGGCGCGACCGCTGGCAGCACCAGCTCGGTGCCGGGCGCCGACAGGATCCGCAATATCCAGTTCACGTCGGGGCCGAGGCCACCGCTGCTGATGAGAACCAGTCGCTGGCAATAGTCGCGATGCTGATAGGCGAACTGCATGGCCACACCGCCACCGAGTGACTGACCGACCACCGTCGCCCGGCTGATGCCCAGTTCATCGAGCAGATCACGCAGCGACGCCGCGAACGCACCCAACGAATAATCACCGCGCGGCTTGGCTGATTCCCCGTGCCCCAACAGGTCCGGTGCCACCACCCGATACTTCTCCGACAGCTGAGGGATGACGGCCCGCCACGTCGCCGAACTTCCCGCCATCCCATGAATCAACAGCAGCGCCTCGCCGACCCCGGCCTCCCGGTAGGCAATACGCTCACCGTGCAGATCGACATAGTTGATCTCGCTCACGTGCACCGGCTTCCATCCAAAAGTGTTCCGGCATGCTGGCTCAACGGCATTAACGGTCGCTCTCCCGACTTCGTGTCGACACTAGCATAACCTACGGTGCCGTAGGTTACTGACGGGTAAACCACCGGCGGGTGAGGGCCTGATCGATGCCCACCCATTGCGCGTCTTGGTTGATGCGCGGGTCGGTACGGCGTTGGCGGATCGTGGCGATTGCCGTCTTGAGCCCGCGGCGTCGCCCCGTCGCTGGGTCGATGCCGGCGAAACCTGGCTCTAATTCGGTGAACATCCGCTCGCTACGGGTTTCCGGAGCGTCCTCGGCGGTGTCGCGCAGGTAGCGGTCGGGCAGCGACAGTTTGGCAATGGTGCGCCAAGCTTTTCCGTACTGCATCAGGAACGAGCCCGTGGTGTAGGGAAGGTCGTACTTGGCGCAGACCTGCCTGACCCGCACCGAGATCTCCTGCAGCCGGTTGCTGGGCAGATCGGGGTAGAGGTGATGCTCGATCTGGTGGCACAGGTTGCCACTCATGAACCGCAGAGTGGGTCCGGCGTCAAAGTTGGCGCTACCCAGCATCTGGCGCAGATACCACCGGCCCCGGGTTTCACCGACCATGTCGGTCTTCGCGAATTTCTCGGCGCCATCGGGGAAATGCCCACAAAAGATCACCGCGTTGGCCCAGACGTTGCGGACCACGTTGGCCACCACGCTGGCCTTCAGCGTCGATTTGTAGCTCGCCGCCGGCGACAGCGAGGTCAGCGCCGGGAACGCGACATAGTCCTTTAGCACCTGCCTTCCGGCCTTCGCGGAAAACTCGCGCACCCGCAGGCGGTTGATGTCGCGGTCCGGGCCGGCCTTGAAGACCTTGCTGAACTCGATGGACTGCAAGCCAATTCCCCACTCGAATCCCAGCGCGAGGATGGCGTTGAACAGCACGTTGCCGACGTTGAAGAGCTCCCAGGGCTGATCACGAGTAACTCGAAGGACGGTGTAGCCCACATCGTCATCCATGTCCAGGATGTTGGTGTACTTGTGGTGTTGGAAGTTGTGGCTGAAGCGCCAGTGTTTTGACGCCGCACTCATGTCCCATTCCCATGTCGAGGAATGGATCTCGGGATCGTTCATCCAATCCCACTGGCCGTGCGTGACATTGTGGCCGACCTCCATGTTCTCGATGATCTTGGCCAGGGCAAGGGTCACCGTTCCCGCCCACCACGCAGAGCGTCTCGAGCTACCGGCCAGCATGAGCCGGCCGGCAACCTCCAGGGCACGTTGCGCGGCGATGGTGCGGCGGATGTAGCGCGCGTCGCGCTCGCCACGCGAATCCTCGATGTCCAGCCGGATCGCGTCCAGCTCAACGCCCAGACTCTCAATGTCGGCGTCGGTCAGGTGGGCGAAGGCCGGGATGTCCGTAATAGCCATCGTTTGCTCCGTTCGTAGGCTCATATGTCGGGTTCCCAGCCCGTCGGCAACGAAGAACCGGGCTCACCGCGGCTGCTGCGGCCCACAAAGACCAGCACCAAGTCGGCCGGCGCGGCCGCTATGATTTGTTCCGAAAAGGCTGGGCTGCGGCCTTCAGCCGCAGATGATTAACCGTTTCGGCGGTTCCTTCGGGGTGGCGCACCCAGGTGTGCCCGGTGTCTGTGCGGGCGGTTCCAGTTTGTCTGCGCGTTCCCATTGTTCGTTGAGTTGGCCGCGGAGATCGGCTGCCTCGCGGCCACGAGCGGCGGCTTGTTGGGAGCGGGAGATTCGGCTGGCCGAGTCGGGTACCCGCTGAGAAATTCTCGCCAATTAGTAATCGGGCCCATTAGTAGTAGTGGCGTCGGCCGCCGACGGCGTGTCCCATCCGTCCCATCAGCATCAGAAGCAGGCCGACGACGAGGAGGATGACCCCGATGACCAAGCAAATATGGGCGTAAGCGAAGGTCGGGACGAGGGCAGGGAGGAGGAGCCCGAGGACGATAAGGATGATTCCGAGAACGATCATGACGTTTACCTAGTTTCTCTTTGGATGCCCGGAGAAAGATTGCCGGGCTTCAGTGGTTTGTTTGAAGGCGTCATTTAGCCTGGCCCCCGGCCGGTTTGGCGCTGCCATGTGCGATCGACGCTTCGCTGCCAGCCGGGAATTCCCGCGGTATCACCGCGACGGTTGGGATCTACTGACGTTGTAGTGGGTCATTTCCGTCCGGGTAGTGCTGGGCAGAGGCCGCCTCGGGTGAGCATGGCCATGGCGATGAGTGCGTCTGGGCTGTGGAATCCGTAGGCGCGTTTGGTTAATGCCCGCAGGTGGGTGTTGGTGGCTTCGGATCGGGCGTTGGACAGGCCGTGATCGAGCGTGTTCCAGATGAGGTCGCGGTAGCGGCGGATGCTGCGGGCCAGCGCGGCGAACTCGGGGATGCGTGAGTGCGACGCCCACGACAGCCAGCCGGCCAGCAGCTGCCGCCCGTGGGTGCCCTTGACCCGAAACACCTCGCGTAGTTGCTCTTTGAGCAGATACGCCCGGTAGAGGGTGCGGTTGGTGTCGGCGATCTTAGCGAGGCTGGTGCGCTGCTCGCAGGACAGGTCAGCCGGGTTCTTGCGGGTCGCCCACATGGCGTGCCGATCGGTGATCCCGGCGCGGGTCATGGTGCGTACCCGCACCTTGTCCAGTGCCTTCATGGCCCAGGCCACGACATGAAACCCATCCAGGCAAATCAGCGCCTGCGGCGCGCGGGCACGCACCAGGGCGTGGATCCATTCCGCCCCGTCGCAGCTGACGTGGGTGAGCAGCTTGGCCCGCTCGGCGCCGAGCTGATCGAAGAACCGGCCCAGCGTGTCCTGGTTGCGGCCCTCGCCGGCCCACACCAGCCGGCCTGTCGTGTGGTCAACCACGCACGTCAAGTAGCGATGTCCCTTGCGGTAGGCGATCTCGTCGATGCCGATCCGCGACAGTCCGGCGAGCAGGTCGTTGGTGTCGCGGCCATCGGCCACCACCCTGGTCACGATCGCCGCCACGGTGCGCCAGGCGATCTGCAGCAGCACCGTGAGCACACTCAATGCGGTGTGCGCGGCCAGCCACGCGCAGGTGTCCTCGAACGCCCAGGTGTGTTTGGCGCCCGGCCGCGCCCACGGCACATGCGCAACCACCACCCCATGCTCGCCGCATGCCACCCGCGGGGCCGCGGCCTGCAGATACGCCTTTGTGGTCCCCACATCCAGGGTCCGCCAGCGCCTGATCCCGTTCCCGTCCCGGCCCCCCGCGTCATAGCCCGGGCACCGCTTCCGGCACCGCGAGCACCGGCCCGCCTGCGACGCCTTGGGCCGCACCGAGAACACCAGAACTTCGGAGGTCTTCGGCTGCTTCCGACCCGTGGTCTCGGTCTCGATCGTCACGTCCTCGATCACCATGTTTTGGTCACCCAGACCGCTCGCCAATACCCTGGACATGCGCAACGCCGTAGCTCCTTCTCGCGGATTGAACCCTAGACAGTCCAAAACGTAAGCAGGACACGGCGTTGCGCCCAAATTCCCAGGTCAGCGAACCCACGACAACGTCACAAGAGCCGACGGTTGTTTCTCGGCCGTTTTCTCGCTCGGTCGCCGGCGTAGCGGTCCCCTGTGTGACAGGGTTAAGTGAGACAGCAGCAGTAGCCAATCATCGCTACAGGGCGAGACAGGATCACCATTTTCCGTGACTATGACGATCGCATCCCTGGAGGGGTGCAGTGATAATGACCAAGTGGACAACGTGCCCGATCCAGGTGCTCGGGCGCGGCGGCGCACGTTCACCGCCGAGTACAAGGCCCGCATCCTCGACGAGTACGACGCGCTGTCGGTGGGCTCGTCGGAGCGTGGTGCGTTGCTGCGCCGTGAAGGCCTGTACAGCTCGCATATCGCCGAATGGCGAAAGGCCCGTGATGCCGGTGCTCGGGAGGGTTTGTCGGCGAAGGGCAAGCCGAAGCGCAGCGCTGAGCAGGTCGAGTTGGACAAGCTGCGGCGGCGCACCACGCAACTGCAGGCTGAGCTGGATCGGACCAAGCTAGCGCTGGAGATCACGGGAAAAGCACACGCGCTCTTGGAGATGCTCTCCGAGAGCGCGGATTTCGAGCCGAAGTCCAAGCCGTGATCGGCGAGCACCTGCCCGACCTGGAGGCCGCAACCAGCACCAAACGGGCGTGCGAATTGCTGGGTGCATCGCGGGCCACGCTCCACCGCCACCGCAACCCACCACCACGGCCGGCACGGCGGGTGCGGCCCGAGCCACTGAATAAGCTCACCGAGGCCGAACGCCAGCAGATTCTGACGGTGCTGCGCTCAGAGCAGTACTGCGATCTGGCGCCGGCGCAGGTGTGGGCGCGACTGCTTGATGATGGTGTCTACCTGTGCTCGATTCGCACCATGTACCGGCTACTGGCCATTGCCGGGGAGAACCGCGAGCGGCGTCGCCAGCGCACCCATCCGGCGCGCAAGAAACCCGAGCTGATCGCTAACGCACCAAACCGGGTCTGGTCCTGGGATATAACGAAATTGCAAGGGCCACAACGGGGTATCTTCTATCAACTCTATGTGATTATCGACATCTTCTCGCGCTACGTCGTCGGCTGGATCATCGCAGAAGTTGAGGACGGTGAGTTGGCCAAAGCATTTATCGCCGACACCATGGCCCGTCACGGCATCGCCCGCGGCCAGTTGGCCTTGCACGCTGATCGCGGCACCTCGATGACCTCCAAGCCGGTCGCCCAGTTGCTGATCGACCTGGGGGTGGACCGCAGCCACAGCCGCCCGCACGTGTCCAACGACAATCCCTACTCGGAGGCTAATTTCAAGACCCTCAAGTACTGCCCGGCGTTCCCGGGCCGGTTCGGCTCGATCGAAGATGCCCGCGCCTTCTGCACGACATTCTTCGATTACTACAACCATGAGCATCGCCACAGCGGCGTGGGCCTACACACCGTTGCATCGGTGCACTACGGCACCGCAAACGAGATCCAGGCCCAACGTGCCGCCACGCTGGATGCGGCCTACGCCGCTAACCCCGCTAGATTCCGGCACCGGCGGCCCGCTCCACCGAAGCTGCCCACCGTCGCCTGGATCAACCAACCAACCCCGGAAGCACTCATCAAATCCGCGTAAGAAACTGTCTCACCGACCTTGACACGTTCCGGTCGACAGACCGACGGGCACGGGCTCGGGTGAACGCGGAGTTGGCGGTCCCTCCGAATTCCGGGCTAACGAGGGAATGAGCGACATGTGCATGCTGTCTCGACCGAAATGGGTAGACATCGGAATGTGCGGCGCGAGCAAAACGCTCATCAAGTTCAGCGGCGTACAGCCAAACTCGTTTCCGGACTGGCTGAAGGACTCAGCAACAACAACGTTACCCCTCTGGGGAACCCGCGGCCAGTTGCCTGCCGAGTGCGGTGCGGCCGCGATGTTGCGCGGTGGTGATTGTCGATGCGCAGCCAAAATAGGCGGATCCTCCGTTTGTTTCAGCGGCAGCGACGGCAGTCGCCGTAGCCGACGCGCGCGTCAGACCCGCTCGACTGTCTTGCCATTGCCGCACCCCTCTCCCCTTACACATCGTCAACTAAATGTCGCCCAGACAGCGGCCCTTTCGGTCGCAACGATGTAGAATTACGGCGCATGTTAATGGGGTTCACATATGGTCGCACCGATGTGGCGGGGACTGGACTTCTAGCATCAGGATCAGAGGCATCGACCTGATCGTCATCCTTGGATTAATTGTTCTGCTTGGCGCGGTGATCGTAGGTTTTACCGGGGTGCTGACCAATGCGGGAGCTGCTCACCGCTTGACCGAGGATTTCGCCGTATTCGGCTTTCACTTGACCGGATCGACCGGCACGTTGTTTCTCTTCGGGATCGTGATCGGCGCGGTCGCGATGCTCGGGCTTTGTGTGTTGCTGGCCGGTGCCCGGCACACCGCGACTCGGGGGCAAGACGCTCGACACGAACTCAAAAGGTCGCAACGCGAGTCGGCGTTTCTAAACCGCGATCGTGACCGACAGCTCGAACGCCAGCCTGGATTTTTCATCGAATGTGGAGCTCAGGGGTGTCGTTAACGTGAAAGGTGCACTGCCGCAAGGATAATCGGAGTATTCGAGGCTCGGTTATCCAGGATGGGAGTGCACCTGTCAGATGCAGGCTACTACGGATTGGTCGAAGAATGTCCGAGTTGAGGTCCGTGGCGACGACGTGGTCGGGCACGCCGGTAACGTGATACCCCGGTTGCTGGCCGACAATCTGGGTTTGACCAGCGGTTTGTCGTCGGTGCTGTCGCGCCCAGAAGTCACCCACGACCGAGGCGCGGTGTTGCGCGATGTGGCGGTATCGATCGCCGGCGGCGCGCAGAACCTGGCCGGCACCGCGGTGCTGCGCGATCAGCACCGGTTGTTTCAGGCGGTGGCGTCGGTTCCGACGATGTGGCGGTCCCTGGGCGAGATCGACGAGCAGAGCATCACCGAGGTCACGGCCGTGCGCAACAAGGTCCGCTCTCGGGTGTGGGAGGCGATCGAGGCCCGCCACGGTGCGATCCCGGCTTCGCAGACCTGCTATGGGGACCTCGGGGACACGATCGTGATCCGCATCGACGCGTCGCTGATTCAGTCGCACAGCGATAAGCAGCACGCCGCAGGCAATTTCAAAGGCGGGTTTGGCTTCCACCCGCTGTTGGCGTGGTGTGACAACACCGGCGAACTGCTGGCGGTGATCGCCCGTGCAGGCAACGCCGGCTCGAACACCGCGGCCGATCATATCGCGATCATCGACGCCGCGATCGCGGCGATCCCGGCCAAGTGGCGCCGCAAGTTGCTGGTCACCATCGACGGCGCGGGTTCAAGCCACGCCGTCGTCGAACACCTGGAGAAACTCAATGCCCGGCCGGGGATGTCAGTGGGCTACTCGGTCGGATTCGACCTCGATGAGCGGGTCCGGGTCGCGATCGGCCAGATGCCCGATGCGGGATGGCAAGCCGCACTGGATGCCACCGGAGCGGCCCGTGACGACGCCCAGGTCGCCGAGTTGACCGGGCTGCTGCGCCACAGCACCGGAGGGGATCGGCTGGTCGGCTGGCCGGCCGGCATGCGCATCCTGGTGCGGCGCGAAGAAATCGAACACGGCACCCAGTTGTCATTGTTCGAGCAGCTGGCCGGCTACCGCTACCAGGTCCTCGCCACCTCGACTGCCGGTGGACAACCCCAGCGACTGGAAGCCCGCCACCGCGTCCACGCCCGGGTGGAGGGCTTCATCCGCACCGGCAAAGACACCGGCCTGGCCCGCTGGCCCTCACACTCGTTCGCCATCAACACCGCTTGGGTCACCGCCGTCGCGATCGCCATCGACCTGCTGTGCTGGATGCGACTGCTACTCCTGGACGGCCCACTGGCCAAAGCCGAACCCGCCACCCTGCGCTACCGGCTGCTGCACGCCGCGGCCCGGCTGATCAAACGATCCCGCTACCTGATCCTGCGGATCCCCCAAACCTGGCCCTGGGCACAAGAATTCGCCGACGCCCTCAACAGGGTCCGCGCCATACCCTGACCCACAGGCCCCTATGCCCTCTCGACCCCAAGAAAGGAGTAACCACCCCCGGGATAAAGGACCCGGCGTCACCGCACGACACGCGGCGCCGCCGCCTACCCCCAGCCTCAAAACCTCGACAAAGCTGCCGCCCCGCAGACCGCCACAGCAGAACCCGGGCCACCGTGAAATTCTGAGGCCAGCAGGTCGGCGCAGCCCCTGGCCGAACGGTCAATCCGGAGCACGCCGCGGATCGCCGCAAGCGAGTTTCCCCGTTCGGCCGCTGGTCGCGCGCTCGAAAACGTACCAGCACAGCCCACGTCGAAGGCCCCCGGTAGGTCAAACACGGGGCGAGGCTCTCGGGCCTCGAATTCGTCAACCTTCGCCGGCATGAGCATTTCGTTAGTGCGCCTACACGACTTGTCGAAGGGAATCTCGGCGATCAACTCGCTGGCAGCACACAGCGCAGCGGTATTAGTGCAGCCGGTAGCTCGGAGTGAGTGAACCATCCGCAGATACGTGCCGTCCGGCTGGAATGGTGGCTCACACCGGGATCCTGCACCGCGTTTCGCCGCGGGTGCAGCGGTTGACCTCGTCGATGAGCCGGCGGGTGCGCGAGGGGGTTCACGGGTCGGCGAGATCCACGACGAGCACGGCTTGCAGCCCGCGACGCCGCTCAACACACTTAACCGATGTTGGGCTCCCGCTCGCCGTGCCCGGCGTCGGCCGGGTCCTCGCCGGTGAGCGTGTCGAGGATGAATTGGGCGGAGGTGTGTCGATCGATGCCCGCGCTATCCGCCTGGGTGTTCAGTTCTCGATCAGCTTGCCCCGGGGTGCAGCCGCGGCCGATGAGGACACCGATCGCCTGATTGACGACCGACGCGTTGCGCAGATATGTCCCCGTGTCCGATCCGGCGGCGACGCTGAGATGCTGATCGAGCACGAAGTCGCTGGGCGGGCGGCCGGTTAGCCACGCCAGGTCTGCGGCGAGGTCGACAAACGTTCCCGGCGTGCTCGCGTAGAGGATGAGGGCAACCGACGGCAATGCCCGGCCCTCACCGACACCGGGCAGCGTCAGCCGAAGCGAGGTGCGAAGATCGTCGGGTGCGCCGTCCTCAAGGGTGGTGAACGTGAATGGCGGATCACTGCCGTCGACGGTCACGCTCAGCCCGAGATAGCTGGGAACGGCCGCTTGGGCGTCGACACCCAATTGGTGCAGACTGTGCAGCACATCGGCGCCGGGCTCATCCAGGGCGGCGGTGAGGATGCCCAAATCGGCGGCGAGGGCCGCACCGATCTCCATGAGAGGATTGCTCCGCTGGGCGCTCCCGAGCGCCGATCGAGCCTGCCGGTGCCGAACAGGCGAGTCGCCCTGCCCGGTGGGGACCGCGCGACGCGAGCCAGGACTCATCGCGCTTAGTGTTCCCCGCCCTCCAACCTACGCGCGTCACGCCGCGCCGCGACGGTTCGGCCGTGTACCGAATGGCGGTTCGGGCTCAGGTCGGGTCGCGTCGGGCGCGGGCGCGGCGCACGGCTTCATCGACAATGTGTTGGGCGACGTCGGCCAATTTGCGGTGTTCGGCTTGGCTGATCGCCCGCAGCTGAGTGAACGCCTCCTCGGCGCTGCGCCCGCTGCGTCCCCGGATCAGGCCGATCGCCTGATCGATCACCGGGCGCGTCGACAGCGCCGTCTGCAACTGGACGGTCAGCGCCAACGCATGCGCGAGGATCTGGGCATTGTGCACCGCCACCGCCGCGGGCTTGGCGAACAGCTCCCCCAGTTCGGCAGCGTGCTCATCGAAGACGTCTTTGCCGTGGGCGTAGACATTGATCGCCCCGATCGCCCGATCCGACAGCAGCAGCGGCAGCGACAGCGCACTGTGCACGCCCAAGCGGCCCACTCGCGGGCCGAATCGCGGCCACATCTTCTCCCCGCCCAACGACCCGGACCGCACCGTGCGCCGCTCCAGCGCCGCGGTGATGCAGGGCCCCTCCTTGAGAGTCACGTACTGAATCTCGTCGATCTCGGCGACAAACGGTGCACTGGCGGCCAACGCCTCCACCATGTTGTCCAGCCGGTCGACCCGCAACAAGGTCACCCCGGCGCCCTCGGCGCCCGGTATCGCGTGCACCGCAAACGCCGACACCTCAGCCAGCAACTCAGGCAACCCGAGACTGCCGGCCACCAGGCCCGCCAGGTCGTCGATCCCGGCCCGCAAGTCAGCTGCATCAGCACTGGCTTGCTGCGGGCTCAGCGACCGCAACGGTAACCCGTCGGCGTCCTCGGTCAGCTCCGTCATACCTGTGCTCAATAGTCTTGGCGGACCTGGGGTTCGACACGAAGCCCAGCGCCCTACCTGTGGCGCAACCGTCACGAGATGGTTGTCAGAACAATAATAGCGTCGGCAGCACCGAGACCCCACACTATCGCGCGTCGGAAACCGGCGGGGCCAGCAACCGGACCAGACACCTGCTGCGTTCGAACGAGCCGAACCCCGGCAGCCGGTCGGCCTTGTCAGCGTCGTCTTTGTGCCGATCTTTGCTTGCCGCCTCGTGCTCTCAACAGTTCGTCTCAACAGTCGCCGTGCGTGGTTCAGTCACCCCAGGCGGCGCGAAATTGATTCGGTAGGTCGATACGAGCAGTCCAACGGGTGTAGCGTGAAGGGCGTTGAGAATCAGCTGGTCTGGGATGAGTTGAGCCGTCCGCCGCTTAATTCAAGGAGCATTGGCTCCGAACCCTCACACACTCCGGTGATCCACTGGACGTCAGGTCACCATGACCACTTCACTTGCGTTGTGTTCCAACGTCGGCGTTTCCCTGCTAGATCTGCCCCGGATCGAATCCATTCATGATCCACACGCAGCCTTAGAGGCCGCCGTGGGGTGGCACTGCGGCCCCGACACCGGGTCTCGGTTCTGGGTCACCCGAGCGAAGTCGCCCGGGTTCGACCCACTGACCGATGTCAAGGCGTCCGAGGACCTGCTCGACGCCTCCGTGAGCGAGCCGCCGGTGACCAATATGTGCAGCGGCCATCACCCATCTACCTTCCGCCGACCAAAGTCTGCGCACCCGCCACTTCGTCAACATTGTGGTCGCCGGGAACCGCGCGACGCGCAATGGCTGAGCATGGACGAAGCGGTGGTCCACTGCACCGAGGGCCTCGGATCTAGGACTGAATGACCATGTCTGCTGTTAGACCGGCGGAGCGACGCGTGACGTCGGAACCGAACGACTCACCAGCGCCGATGCCCGCGACAGCATATCGGCCCATCGCCCGACAAGCGCTCAGGCTCACGGGCGCAGAACTCGCATTGGTCGCCGTCGCAGACAACCACGACATACCCACTTCGGAGGTGGCCGATTTGATGATCGTGGAAACCGCCGGTGCTGCAATGACCCCGACGCCGGCTCATGCCATCTCTGTTGCCGGTACCTCGATCGAACAGGCCTTCCTGGAGCGGATCCCTCGACGAATCAACAACTTCGACGTCGCGATCGACGGCGTCCAACATGCCGGCCCAGCGCTGGTGCTTCCGCTGCGCACCACCGATGCCGTGGCCGGGGTGCTGGTCGCGCTGCGGCGTGGCGGCGCCCGGGCGTTCGGCGACGAACAGCTCGACATGATGGCCGCCTTCACCGACCAGGCGGCGCTCGCCTGGCAGCTGGGGTCCACACAGCGCCGGATGCGTGAACTCGACATTCTCGATGAGCGCAACAGAATCGCCCGGCACCTGGACGACCACGTGATCCGGCGGATCTTCGCGATCGAACTGGCATTGCATGGGGCCATTCCGCGGGTGCGATCAACCGAGGTGCAGCAGCGACTGTCCCGCAGCATTGATGATCTTCAAGGCGTCATTCAGGAGATCCGTGTCGCCATTTTCGACGTGCACGGCGCACTGCCGGGCATAACCCGGCTGCGAGAGCGGCTTGACGAGGTAATCGTCCAGTCCTGCGGATCGGAACTGGAGACCACGGTTCAATTCGTGGGCCCCTTGTCGGTTCTCGACGCTGCACTCGCCGATCACGCCGAAGCCGTTGTGCGCGAAGCGGTCAGCAACGCCGTCCGGCATGCCGGCGCGACCAGCCTTGCCGTGACGGTAAAGGTCGAGGACGACGTCTGCATCGAGGTTATCGACAACGGTCGAGGCATCCCCGGCGACGTCACCGGCAGTGGCTTGAGCAGGTTGCATCACCGCGCGCAGCAGGCAGGCGGCGCGCTCACCACCGCGGACGCTCCCGGCGGAGGTACCTTGCTGCGCTGGTCAGCACCGCTGCGCTGAACATCGCCCCGCTGCGACCGCGAGCGGCTCAGAGGGTCGATGCGACCAGGCCGGTCAGGTCGACGAGGCGGTGGGAGTAGCAGGCATTCTTACGACCCACCGGGTCCGGCGCGCTGACACCATCGAAAGGAACGCCACGACAAACGTTCTCGGGCAATCCCGCCTCCCGGCCGGCCAACCGCTGCCGACACTATCGCCGGGCTGGCCCATCGGCTCCTATCCCACCTATGCCAAGACTCAGCAGGCGGTCGAATACCTCTTAGCCGCATGATTCCCCGTCTAGACGAGCGGTGCCGCGCCAGCGAGCGAGCCCCGCACCTGGTGATGGTGGAGTGGTGTGAAGTCACTACCGAAAGGACTCTCAATGCCATACAAGCTCAGCCTGTCGCCGTCGATCTCTCCCGCCTACACAGGGCGGCTGTCCACCGCGCCGGTGCCCGCACTGAAGCTGCCTGACGAAGATATGGAGCCCGCCGCCGCGTACCGGTTCATCCACGATGAGTTGATGCTCGACGGCAACTCGCGGCTGAACCTGGCGACGTTCGTCACCACCTGGATGGATCCCGAAGCCGACAAGCTGATGGCCGACACATTTGACAAGAACATGATCGACAAGGACGAATACCCGGCCACCGCGGCCATCGAGTCGCGATGCGTGTCGATGGTGGCCGACTTGTTCCATGCCGAGGGACTGCGCGACGACGACCCGGCCACCGCGACCGGGGTGTCCACGATCGGGTCCAGCGAGGCGGTGATGCTGGGCGGGCTGGCGCTGAAGTGGCGGTGGCGGGCGAAGGTCGGTAAGGGCTGGGAGAAGCGCACCCCGAATCTGGTGATGGGCTCCAACGTCCAGGTGGTCTGGGAGAAGTTCTGCCGCTACTTCGACGTCGAGCCCCGCTATCTGCCGATGGAGAAGGGCCGCTACGTGATCACCGCCGAACAGGTCCTGGACGCCGTCGACGAGAACACCATCGGCGTGGTCGCGATCCTGGGCACCACCTTCACCGGTGAGCTGGAACCCGTTGCGCAGATCTGCGCGGCCCTGGACAAGCTGGCCGCCGGCGGCGGCGTGGATGTCCCCGTGCACGTCGACGCCGCCAGCGGCGGGTTCGTGGTGCCGTTTTTGCAGCCGGATCTGCTGTGGGATTTCCGGCTGCCGCGGGTGGTGTCGATCAACGTCAGCGGCCACAAGTACGGGCTGACCTATCCGGGCATCGGTTTTGTGGTGTGGCGCGGTCATGAACACCTGCCCGAGGAGTTGGTGTTCCGGGTGAACTACCTAGGCGGGGACATGCCGACGTTTTCCCTGAACTTCTCCCGGCCCGGCAACCAGGTCATCGGTCAGTACTACAACTTCCTTCGGTTGGGTCGCGCGGGCTACACCCAGGTGATGGGATGCCTGTCGTCGACGGCGCGCTGGCTGGCCGACGAGTTGCGCAAAGGCAAGCACTTCGAGGTGATCTCCGACGGCTCGGCGATCCCGGTGGTCTGCCTACGGTTGGCCGGGAATTTCGGCTACACCGAGTTCGACGTCTCCCACGCGCTGCGGTCCTACGGCTGGCAGGTGCCGGCCTACACCATGCCCGCCGACGCGACCGACGTCGCGGTGCTGCGTGTCGTGGTGCGCGAAGGGTTCTCCGCCGATCTGGCCCGGTCACTGCGCGACGACATGATGTCGGCGCTGGCCAGTCTGGACGACCTCAAGCCCGGCGGCCACTTCAACAACCAGCGGCCCTTCGCTCACTAAGCCACAAGCATGCACATTCACGAACGCAGAAGTGCGCAAGCCGGCCGCCGAACACCCATAATGACCCAACGACCGGTACTTCGCGATCCATCTCCCCCAGCGTCGGCCAGCCTCCGTAGAAATCTTCGAAGCACGTCGTCGTGCCGTTCCGGTCGATCGATGCGAGGCAGTAGGCGGGCACGGCGTCGGCCTCCGGCACGCGGGCGAACACACCGGGCGGCAAGCCGGCTGGTGGCCAAGTCGATCATCACCGGGCTGATGTCGACACTCGAGGTAGTTGATACTGGAAGGCAAGCGCCGCCGGCAGGCGCGCAGCCAACCGGCCAGTGCCGCAACCGGACTCGAAAATGTTCTGCCACAACACCGGTCAATGTCGGGTGCGTCCAGTATCCGTCCGTGGTATGTCGGTGCGCCCCGTCGACGTGGGTGCATGCGGGTCCACCGTGTCACGACGACTGTGCGCCCGCGTCACCGTCGTTGCCTAGCAACTCCTTCTTTGCCTGTGCCAGCTCGGCTTTGGCAGCGGCGTCGACCTGCGGATACTGCGGGTTGAGATCCCGCAGCGTCTCCAACAGCACCGCGGAAGTCGACACGTGGCTGAACCATTTGTGGTCTGCGGGGATCACATGCCAGGGCGCCCAGACGGTGCTGGTGTGGCTGAGCATGTCTTGAAAGGCCCGCTGGTAGTCATCCCAGAACGCGCGCTCGCGTAGGTCGGCGACGGAGAACTTCCAGTTCTTCTCGGGTTCGTCGATGCGCTCAAGGAACCGGCGCGCCTGTTCGTCCTTGGAGACGTTGAGAAACAGCTTGACGATGACGGTCCCGTTGTCGGCGAGGTAGCGCTCCCAGTCGTTGATGTCGCGGTACCGCCGCTGCCAAATCTTCCCGGCGTCGAGCGCCGCGGTGCGTGGCCACAACGTCTCGGGATGCACACGGGTGATCAGTACGTTCTCGTAGTGCGACCGGTTGAACACCGCGATGCGGCCCAATTCCGGCAGCGCCCTTTGGTGCCGCCAGAGGTAGTCATGTGCCTGCTCGGTCGCCGATGGCGTCTTGAAGCTGTACACGTCGACCCCCTCCGGGTTGAGGCCGCTCATCACGTGCTTGATCGTGCCGTCCTTACCGGCCGCGTCGATCGCCTGAAGGATGATCAACAGCGACCGGTTGGCCTGGGCGAAGAAGCGGTCCTGCAAATCCAGCAGCGCCGCCTTCGCATCGGCCAGCACCGCGGCGCCGTGGTCTTGTTGAAGCTCTTTGTCGTAGCGGCCGGGATCGAAGTCCTTGGCCAGGTCCACGATGGACCCCGGCTTTACCCGGGTAGCCTCCGCCAGTCGTTTCCAGAGCGCCGACAACTTCGCCTCCTGCTTGTGTGTCTCTCCATGACCCGGGGCAACGACCACTGTCAGCGTCCCAGATGGTGACCGGAGATTGCCACCACTGTCGGCGTGGGTTACCCGCGCCTTGTGCAGTGCGGCAGGTAGTGGGTCATGCCCACTGGCGTGGTGTAGGAGTTCGTTCCGATCGCGTGACCCTTCGTGGGGCAGTCTAGGTGGTTAGGGCGGGGGTGTCGTCGGTTTGCTGTGGGCTTGGTTGGTCGGTGCTGGTCGTGGCTGCGCGGGCACGGGTGAGGACGTCCAGGCCGAGGTAGCGCCGTCCTTCGATCCATTCGTCGTGTTGTTCGGCCAGTACGGCCCCGACGAGGCGGATGATCGATGCCCGGTCGGGGAAGATGCCCACCACGTCGGTCCGACGCCGGATCTCTCGGTTGAGCCGTTCCTGGGGATTGTTGGACCAGATCTGGCGCCAGATCTGTTTGGGAAAGGCGGTGAACGCCAACAGATCCGGGCGGGCGCCGTCGAGGTGCTCGGCGACGTTGGGGAGCTTGTCGTACAATGCGTCGAGCACTCGATCGTATTGGGCGACAACCGATTCAGCGTCGGGCTGGTCGTAGATGGAGTGCAGCATGGTGCGCACCCACGGCCACGACGCTTTCGGGGTAACCGACATCAGATTGGCCGAGTAGTGCGTTCGACACCGCTGCCAGGCCGCTCCGGGCAGTGTGGCGCCGATCGCGGCCACCAGGCCGGGATGGGCATCGCTGGTGACCAGCGCGACCCCGGACAGACCGCGGGCGACCAGGTCACGGAAGAACGCCAGCCAGCCCGCCCCATCCTCGGCGGAGGTCACCTCGATGCCCAGGATCTCCCGGTAACCCTCGGCGTTGACGCCGGTGGCGATCAAGGTGTGCACGCCGACGACGCGGCCCGCCTCGCGCACCTTGAGCACCAGGGCATCAGCGGCCAGGAACGTATACGGGCCGGCATCGAGCGGGCGGGTGCGAAACGCCTCAACGGCCTCATCGAGCTCTTTGGCCATGATCGACACCTGCGACTTGGAAAGCCTTGTCACGCCTAAGGTTTCGACGAGGCGCTCCATGCGCCGGGTGGACACCCCCAGCAGATAGCAGGTCGCCACCACACTAGTCAGGGCACGCTCGGCGCGCTTGCGCCGCTCGAGCAGCCAATCCGGGAAATAGCTGCCCTGACGCAACTTGGGGATGGCCACCTCGATGGTGCCCGCACGGGTGTCGAAATCACGGGGCCGGTAGCCGTTGCGGTGATTGGACCGCTCGTCGCTGCGTTCGCGGTAGCCGGCCCCGCACAAGGCATCGGCTTCGGCACTCATCAAGGCGGCAATGAACGCCGACAACAGACCGCGCAGCACATCCGGGCTTGCCTTCGCGAGTTGATCAGCCAATAGCTGCTCGGGGTCGATAAAGTGGGACGAGGTCATCGCGTTGTCTCCTTCGATTGACTTTTGCTGGTCGTTTCGAAGGATCACGCGATGACCGCCCTCTACCGGGCTACGACACGCCCACCGGACTTACCGGCTCATACACCACGCCCCTGGACGCAACTAGGTAGTGATCGCCGCATTCGCTTTCAGTGAGGTCAATTGCGTTGCCCGCCTGGCGCCTTGAAGAAACCTCACTGCGCCGGCGACAACAGGCGCAGGAATTGGCGAGGGCTGCGCGGGTACACTGCCTGGCCGGAGTTGTGGCGGATGATTTCCCGTCCGTAGGGACAGTCGGAATTGTCGTGCTAGACGGGGTCTGCGTGATCGGTGATGGTGTGGAAGGCGGCGATCGTCGTCGTGGGAGCGACACCATGCGCACTCGGGTCACCGGGCGAGCTGTCACCGTCTGAGGCTGCTCCCCCGTGGGTAGCGCCGTCACGTCTGACCGGGTCGAGGATGCGGTAGGCGAGGAGTTTGATGCGGTCGGTGACGAGTGCCCAGCCGATGGCGTAGCCCCAGACGAAGGCGACCCACTGCCAGCCGAGCGGCGTCATCAGTACCCCGAAGCCGGCGAGCAGCGTCGCAATGGCCTCGGCGCCGAGCACGGCCAGCACGAGAATCCGCTTCGGCCGGATGGACCAGAACGGCCCGCGGGTACGGGTGAGGAAGATCGTCATCGAGCCGGCGACCGACAGCATCAGATACATCAGGGTCTGCAGCTGGTCGCGGTCGAGATTGAAGGCGTGCTCGCCGAGGTAGAACAGTCCGAACGCGGCGATCGGCCCGATGACACCCAGGACGGTGGCTATCCCCAGGACCAGGCGCATGTTCCACGCCTCGGGGCTGTTTTTGTACTTCACGTTGTCGTAGGCGATGGACAAGATCGCGCCGTCGTTGAGCAGCGCGAGGACGACGATCATGATCGCCGTCACGGGAAAGGAGCCGAAAACCAGGATCGCGGCGGTCACGAACAGCAGCACCCGCAACGTCTCGGAGATGCGGTAGATCGCGTAGCTGTTCATGCGCTGCACGATCCGGCGGCTTTCCTTGATCGCGTCGATGATCACCGACAGGCCCGGGCTCAGCAGCACCATGGACGCCGCCGCGCGCGCCGCGTCGGTCGCCCCGGACACGGCGATGCCGCAGTCAGCCTTCTTCAGCGCGGGGGCGTCGTTCACCCCATCACCGGTCATCCCGACGATATGGCCGCGCTGCTGCAGCACGTCGACGATGCGGTACTTGTGTTCGGGGAACACCTGGGCGAAGCCGTCGGCCTGTGCGATCGCCGTCGCCTGGGCGGCCGTCACCTCTTCCTTGACGCCGCCCAGCCCGGCGGCGTCAAGAATCCCGTCGCGCATCCCGAGTGCCTTGGCGGTCTCCCGGGCGATGGCGATGGCATCGCCGGTGACCATCTTGACCTTCACGCCCATCTGTTCGGCAGTCGCGATGATCTCTTTGGCGTCGACGCGGGGCGGGTCGAACAGCGGCAGCACGCCCAGGAACCGCCACGGTCCGTCACCGTCGGCGCGGGCGACCCCCAACGACCGGAAGCCGCGCTGGGCGAACCCTTGCACGGCGGTGTCCACTGCTGCCTGCACCTCGGCCGCGTCGTCGGCCAGGGCGAGGATGACCTGCGGTGCGCCCTTGCTGACCTTGAACGACGGCTTGCCTGCGATCTCGACGCTGGCCTCGGTGCGCTTGTGGACCGCGTCGAAAGGTTGGAAGTGGACCATGTGGTAGGGGTCGAGTGCCGTCGGGTCGGTCAGTCCGGCCAGGACGGCCAGGTCGATGGTGTCGTTGTCGTCGACGCGCGAGGCCAGCGCGCCGGCGAGGATGACGTCGCCGGCGCTCACCCCGTCCACGGCGAACGGGTCGCCCAGAGTCAGCTTGTTCTGGGTCAGGGTCCCGGTCTTGTCCGAGCACAACACGTCCACGCCGGCGAGCTCCTCGATGGCGACCAGCCGGGTGACGATGGCCTGCTTCCTGGCGAGCAGGCGTGCGCCGACGGCCATGGTCACCGACAACACGGTCGGCATCGCCACCGGGATCGCCGCCACAGTGAGCACCAGGACGAACTGGACGGTATTCAGGAAAGGGTTGCCGCGCAGGGTCGACACGACGACGATCAACACCACCATGGCCAGCGCGAGCAGGATCAGGAACTTGCCGATCTGCAGCACCGCCTTTTGGAAGTGGCTGACGCTGTTGGCGGCTTGGACCAGTTCTGCGGTGTGGCCGAAGTAGGTACTCGTACCGGTGGCGTACACCAAGGCGCTGATCTCCCCCTGACGCATGATCGATCCGGAGAACACGTTGTCGCCCGGTCCGCGGCTGGCCGGCAGCGACTCCCCCGTCAGCGCGGACTCGTCCACCTCCACCGGGTCGCCGTCAAGCAGGCGGGCGTCAGCCGCCACGATGTCGCCGAGCCGCAGCCGGATCATGTCGCCCGGCACGAGTTCGCGCGCCGGGAGGGTGACCCACGCGCTGTCGCGTAGTACCCGCGCGTTGACCGCCAGTTGGGCTTTGAGGGCGTCGATGGCTTTGCCCGCGGACCGTTCCTCCCAGAACCCGATGAACGCGTTAGCGGCGAGCAGCACGAAGATGACGACGAAATCCGGCCAGTGGCGCAGCACGCCCGACAAGATGAGGGCGACCTCGATCATCCACGGGATCGGACCCCAGAAGTAACCGAGAAACTTCAGCAGCTGGTTGGTTTTCTTCTCTCCGATCTCGTTCGGCCCGTACTGAGTCAGGCGTTTACCGGCCTCGGCTGCGCTAAGCCCGTCGGCCGAACTCCCGAGCTGTTTTTCCAGCTCGGGCATCGGCAGCGATTTCAGATCTCCATGCGGGTCGGCCTTGGTCGGCGCTGCGGAGCTCTCGGCTCGAAGTTTCTCATCCTCAGTGGTCATGGTTGGTTGCCCGCCTGCTCGTTATCGTCGGGGTGCTTCATCGTCGGGGCGCTCCGGATGTCGCGAAGGTACTCAAGTATCCCGCGTGGACCGGTCCTCCGGGGAAAGAGAATTGGGTGAACAGCTTCTTCATCCCGGACGCGTGTCGCGGTGGATCAACCAGTAACCCCGCCCGATCAACGACAGAACATCAGCACGGCGATCAGAGCCGGCTCCCCGCGGCGGGGGTTCCGTTGGCCACCGCTGCCGGAACCGGAATCGGCGGCTGTGGCTCTGGCTGGACTGCTGCACCGTTTTCCCGGGCCAGGAAGTTCCCGAGTTCGGCGATGGTCGACATCAACGGCGCCGGGAACACCACGGTGCTGTTCTTGTCGACACCGAGCTCGACCAGGGTTTGCAGATTACGTAACTGCAGCGCCAGCGGGTGGGCCATCATGGTGTCCGAGGCGTCACCCAAGGCGGCAGCGGCCAGCGATTCACCCTCGGCGGCAATGATTTTCGCGCGCTTCTCCCGCTCCGCTTCGGCTTGGCGGGCCATCGCCCGCTTCATGCTGTCGGGCAGTTGGATGTCTTTGAGCTCCACCAGGGTGACCTGCACCCCCCATTCGACGGTGGTGACATCGAGGATCGCGCGGATGTCGAGATTGATCCTGTCGGTCTCCGAGAGCGTCTCGTCCAAGGTGTGCTGGCCGACCACCTTGCGCAGCGTCGTCTGGGCGATCTGATCGATCGCGGCGTAGACGTTCTCGATCGCCACCACCGACTTCACCGCGTCGACGACCTTGAAATAGGCCACCGCCGAGACGTCGACACTGACGTTGTCGCGGGTGATGATCCCCTGCGATTGGATCGGCATCGTCACGATTCGCAACGAAATCCGGTGCAGCACATCGATGAACGGAATGATCAGCCGCAACCCGGGTTGGCGTTCTCCGATCACCCGGCCCAGCCGGAACAGCACGCCGTTCTCGTATTGCTTGACGATCCGCACCGCCAGCACCAGCAATAACAAAACGACCACAACAACAACGACGACCCCCAGCGTTTTCATCGCCGTGCACCTGTCGGTGAGCCGTGCCGAGCGCTGCCCGCGTTATGGCCAACCCTCGTTGTTCGCAGGTCCGGTGAGGGGGCCGATCGAGTGGCGAAACTCCGTGAAAAAGTCGGCGCTTCCGGGTTTTCTGTGGGTCTGGTCTGGGCGTGATGGGCGCAGGGCGGCAGGATGTGCTGTGTGCGCGACACCGAGTTGTACCGCCATCTGCTGGGACTGGTAGCGCCGTGGGAGGTGCAACGGGTGGAGCTGTCGGCTCAGGAAGGTCGGGTGGACGTCTGGGTCGTGCATCCGGGCCGGACCCGGTTCGCCTGCCCGGACTGCGAGCGCGAGCTGTCGGTGTATGACCATGGCGAGGAACGGGCGTGGCGGCATCTGGACTCGTGTGCGTTTCTGACGTTCCTGCATGCCAGCCCGCCGCGGGTGGCCTGTCCCGAGCACGGGGTGCATCAGGTGCGGCTGCCGTGGGCCGAGCCGCATTCGCGGTTCACCATGTTGTTTGAGCGGCTGGCCATCGACGTGCTCGCCGCGTGCGACGTGGCGGCCGCGGCCGGGCTGCTGCGGGTCAGCTGGGACGAGGCGTGGCACCTGATGGACCGTGCGGTGGCCCGCGGCCTGGCCGCCAAACCGCTGGTGGCGCCGGCCCACGTCGGGGTCGATGAGAAGGCGGCCGGGAAGGGACAGGACTACATCACCGTGGTCAGTGACCTGGACGCGGGCACGGTGGACTACATCGCCGACGAACGCCGCCAGGCCAGCCTGGACGGCTACTTCGACCGGTTCACCCCCGAGCAGCTGGCCGGGATCGAGGCGGTGGCAATGGACATGTGGGAGCCGTTCGCCGCCTCGGTGCGCGCGCACCTGAGCGACGCCGAGAACAAGATCGTCTTCGACCGCTACCACCTGATGGGCTACCTGACCAAGGCCGTGGACACCGTGCGCAAGGCCGAGAACCGGGCGCTGGCCGCGGCCGGCGATAAGAGCCTGGCCGGCAGCAAGTACCTGTGGCTGTATTCGGCGGAGAACCTGCCCGACCGTCACCAAGACCGCTTCGCCACGCTGCGCTCCGGTGACCTGAAAACCGCTCGGGCATGGGCGATCAAGGAGAGCCTGCGGCACTTCTGGTCCTACCAGCGTCGCGGCTGGGCAGCCAAACACTTTAAGCGCTGGTACTTCTGGGCCACCCACTGCCGTCTCAAGCCGATCATCGACGCGGCCAAGACGTTGAAGCGCCACGAGGCGGGGCTGTTGTCCTACTTCGCCCACCGCATCACCAACGCCGGTGCCGAGGGCCTGAACTCACGCATCCAGGCCATCCGGGTTTCGGCCCGCGGCTACCGCAACCGCGAGCACTTCAAGACCGCGATCTACTTCCACCTCGGCGGGCTCCAGCTCTATCCGGCCATCCCATGACCCACGGAGTTCCCAGAAGAGCCAAAAAGTCATGGTGATCCTGATGTGCAAACGATCACCGGCGCGTAGGGGTTCCGGAGCCAACGCTCCTGAAGTTCCGCAGCGGACAGCCGAACTCATCCCGAACCAGCTGAAATTCCCAGCACGTCCCACGCTACACCCCTGGGGTGTAGACGGTATGACGAGGCTGGGACCTCGCCACAGCTGAACGGGGGTTGCCGTCAGGAAGTTGGTCCTGCCCAGTCTTCTCCGCGCTTGGGGACCTCGGGTCCGTAAACCAAGAACCCAACGACAAGTTCACTGTGATCCTGGGAGCCGAAACGGAATTATTCGCCGGGTGCGTGACCAGCTCCGGCTCGACGGCGCGGAAGTCACCGATGACGTCCTCGAGTCGCACGGCTCAATCATGTTCGCCAGAACGCGAATCGTCTCGCCACTCGATGTTCCCGCCCGCCGGGTCACTGAAGATCTTCTCTACCGGCCAGGGCCCAGTCGTTGTACTGGGTGCTTTAGCCTGATGGGATGGATGGTCAGGTGCCTGGGCTGGACGGGCTGCCCCGACCGGTCGGCTACGTGCTTGGCGGGGGTGCCAGCCTTGGCGCGATCCAGGTGGGCATGCTGCAGGCGCTCAGCGAGTGCGAGGTCACTCCCGATCTCGTCGCCGGAACCTCGGTTGGGTCGCTCAACGGCGCGGTCGTCGCCGCGGACCCGAAGGGTGCGGTGAACCGGCTCTCGCACGTGTGGGCACGAATGACGCGAGACCAGGTATTCCCGGGCGGTTTGATCGCCCAAGCTCTGCTGCTGCAGAAAGTCAGGACGCACCTCTTCCCCAACACCGGGCTGGCCGCGGTGATCGCCGACTTCATCGGACAGGCAACGACATTCGCCGATCTGCAACTGCCGTTCGCCGCGGTTACGACAGATATCGCCACCGCTCGGCCATACGTCCTGCGTGACGGTCCGCTGCTGCCGGCCCTGCTGGCCAGCGCGGCGGTCCCGGGTATCTACCCAGCTGTCGACCTGGACGGCCACCAGCTCTACGACGGGGGTCTGGTGGCCAACGTCCCGATGCGCCAAGCGGTCGAGATGGGGGCACGCTCGTTGGTGGTGTTCGACTGCAATTTTCCCGGCCACCTGCCGGGTTCGACCGATACGATCGCCGACATTCTGCTCTACTGGGTGATGGTGTCGATGCGCGCGCAGTCCGTGCTCGAGGCTCCTGTCATCGCCGCCGGGATTCCGGTCGTGTACCTTCCCGGCCCCGCGCCCAGACTGTTGTCGCCACTCGACTTCACGCACACCGCCGAGTTGATCGAGGCGGCGTATGTGTCCGCTCGCTCGTTCCTGGAGCAGCTCCGCATCACCGGTCCGGGGCTGTACGGATCTCCCTCGCCCTGATGGTCCCGCCGCGTGCCCGACGCACCGGCGCGGCGAATTTGCGGTCAAGGTCGCGGCGCCGCGCCGGCGATCATGCTTCGTCGAGCGTGGGGAAAAACAGTTCGCAGACCAGTAGCTGCAGCGCGGCGGCGACGGGGATGGCGATCAACGCCCCGACCACCCCGAGCAACGCCGCACCGATGAGCACGGCCACCACGGTGACACCGCCGGGCACCTTCACCAGCGCGGGCTGGTAGATGAACTGCTGCGGCGGGTGGCCGTTTCCTCGCGATACGGGCATCAGCTTGACGAACGGCACGCCCTCGGCGTCGACGAACGCCGCCCCGCAGCCGGGCTGCATGTCGGCGTTCAACCGATCGGCCAGGCCGCTCCAGTCGATCAGCGGCCATCGTGCACCGCCCAGTCAGCCCGCTCAGCCCGCGACCAGCCGCAGCGGCAATCGCTCGTAACGACGGATGATGTTGTTCAGCGCCCAGGTCGGCTCCCCGACCATCTCGATCCGGCCGACCCGCCGCAGCAGCGCGGTGAGGATCGCCTGCATCTCGATACGAGCCAGGCCCTGCCCCGCGCAGGCATGGGCACCGTGCCCGAAGCCCAGCTGGCGGTTGGCGTCGCGGCGGATGTCGAAGGTGTCGGGGTCGTTCCACTCCCGCTCGTCCCGGTTGGCCGATGCGTAGATCACCAACGCTCTGGCCCCGGCGGGAAGTTCGGCGCCCGCGAACGTGGTGTCCTTCGCCAGCTTTCGGGAGAAGGCCCGCAGCGGTGACTCGTAGCGCAGCACCTCGTTGACGGCGTTGGCAAGCAGCGCCGGCTCGCTTCGCAGCAGCCGCCACTGGTCGGGGTGCGTCGCGAACAGCGCAAGCGCGCTGGCGATGCCGCTGATCGTCGTGTCGAGCGAGGGCGCCAGGTAGTCGATCATCAGCGCCGAACACTCGCTGCGGGTCAGTTTTCCCGCATCGCCGGCCAGCAGGATGTCGTGGCCCATGCTGCCTTCGGCCACCGACCGGCGGCGCACCACCTGCTTGGTGAAGCGCACCATGCGCAGACTGGCCGGCACCGCCCTGGCGGCATACCGGTTGACCGGTCCCAGCGTGTCGAACGTGGCAGCGCCCCAACGCAACAGGTTGCCCCTGCCGTGCTCGGGCCAGCCGAGCAGGTCCGGCACCACCGTCAGCGGCAGCGCTTTCGCAAGGTCCGCGACGCCGTCAACCGTTTCTTGTTGCACCGCAGCGGCAACCAGGACATCGGCCTGCTGCTGGATGACGTCGCTCATCGAACGGAGGGCCCTCGGCAGCATGCGATGCGCCAGCAGCCTTCGCCGCTGATCGTGCTCGTCGTCGTCGCTGTTGAGCGTCGTTCCGCGCGAGAGCCGGTTGACGATCGGATTGAGCCCCACCCCGTGGCCGGAAACGAACGCCGCGTCGTCGCGCAGCGCGGCCTTGCACTCGGCGTAGCGGGGTATCGCGAAGACCCGCTGTCTGGTGAGCCACACCACCGCGCCCAGCTCACGCAGCCTGGCGTAGTGGGGGTAGGGGTCGACGATCGCGCGGGTGCCGTACAGGTCGTGGTGATAGGCCGCGACGCCGGCGGGCCTACGCACCGGCAAGTCCGGGCGCGAAGGCCGGCACGAGACGACACAGTTCTTGCACGTCACGGCCCGCGCACAGCACCACCCCGTCGGGACGGACGATCGCGGTCGTCGCGCCCGCGCGGCGCAGCCAACCGGCCAGTTCGGCGCCGGGTTCGGCCGTGATCACGACGGCACCCCGGCGCGTCAGCTCGGCACGCTGTTGCCCGGCCGGCGGGCTGAAGGTCACCACGGCAAACCGCCGCCCCACCACCTGGTCGAACCGTTTCCCCTCCGTTAGGGAGGGATTCGGGCACAACCCGCCGGCCAGCCCCCGACGGCGGCCCTGCCTGATCACGAGCGGACCGTGATGCAGCGCCGGCGTCGTGCTGTCGACGATCTTGTCGCGTATTCCGGGGATCAGATGCAGTCGCGGCAACACCATGCGGCGCAGCCGATTGCCCAGCTCCCCGCCCGCCGTCATGGTCAGGCCCATCACGAGCGCGAACCGGATCATGTAGCGCGCGTGGGGCTTGCGCTCCCGCTCATAGCTGTCGAGCATGTCCTGCGGCAGCCACCCGTGCACCACGCCGGCCAGCTTCCACGCCAGGTTCACCGCGTCGCGAAGTCCCGCGCACAGCCCCTGCCCGATGAACGGCGGGGTCAGGTGGGCGGCATCGCCGAGCAGGAAGACGTTGTCGCGGCGCCAGCGGTCGGCCACCTGGGCGCGGAAAGTGTATTCGGCGACGCGGACCAACTGGAGCCGTTGTGGCGCGACCCGGTCCACCCAGGGCCGGATCAGCGGAAGCAGGGTCGCGACCGTGCCGAAGTCGTCGGCGGACTCCTCCGGCAGCAGCCGGAATTCCCACCGGTACCTGCTCGGTCCGACTCGCATGAACGTGCCCGCGCGGCGCGGATCGCACACCTGATGCACGCCGTCCCACTGGTCGAGTTCGGCGTCCGTCGTCACATCGACCACGAGCCAGCGCTGTTCGAACCCCATGTCGCGCATCGACGCGCCGATCGCCGTGCGGACCATGCTGTTGGCGCCGTCGCAACCCAGCACGTATCTGGCCTGCACGCGGTGTTGCCGCCCGCCGACCCGGTCCGCAAAGGTGACCTCGGCGCACCCATTGCCGATCTGGACGACGCCGGTCACCTCCGCGTCGCCGCGCAGCACCGCGTGCGGATAGTGCTTGAGGTTGGCCCGCAGCAACGCCTCGAATTCGGGCTGGTCGAACATGTTGGCCTGGGGATAGCCGTTGGCGGTTTCGGATCGCTCGCGGCGAAACTGGCTGAGCACGTTCATCTTCGGGTCCCGCAGCTGCAGGCCACGGGCGGGACGTGAGATCGCCGCGAACTGCTCGCCGATCCCCAGCCGGCCGACGATGCGCGCGACTTCGTCGTCGAGGTGCACCGCGCGCGGCTGCGGGTACACGTCAGCCCAGCGGTCGAGGACGAGACACTCGACGCCGTATTGCGCCAAAAGTGTTGCGGCGGTGACTCCGACGGGACCGGCGCCGACGATCACCACCGGGACCGAGCCGGGCGTGTCGGTCACGCGTGGCGGACCCGGTTGCGCTGGGTGCCCAGGTCGATCTTGCCGTCGTCGGTGGCGACACCGGCCTCGACCACGTCACCGTCGCGGAGGTACTTGGGGTTCTTGGCCTGCCCGGCGAAGAACAGTTTCCACTTGAGGTCGTCGGGCAACAGCGACACCAGCTTCTGCACCGCCTTGGGCGGGGCGGACAACGCCGTGCCCACGGGCGTGCCGGTCAGCACCAGGTCGCCGGCGGTCAGCTGCTGGAAGCGGGCGAGCCCGTCGAGCGCCTGGGCCGGCCGATAGATCATGTCGGTGTTGACCGTGCTGTTCTGGCGCAGCTCCCCGTTGACCCGCAGTTGCAGCCGCAGCTCGCCGAAGTGGCCCAGCTCGCCGGCATCGAGGAGCACCAGCGCCGGGCCGACGGGCGTGAAGCCCGGGTACGACTTGGCTTCGTAGAACTGGGTTTTCGTCAGCTGTACGTCGCGCGCGGAGACGTCGTTGGTCACCACCAGCCCGCAGACGTAGTCGGCCAGGTTGTCGGCGGTGATCGTGGTGCCGACGGGCACGTCGCGTCCGATCACCAGGCCTATCTCCACCTCGTAGTCGAGGAGGCGGACATGGGCCGGCTTGACGATGTCGTCGACCGGGCCGGTGATCGATCCCGAGGCCTTGCGGAAGAAGGTGAGCGGCACCTTTCTCGGGTCGCCGCCGGTGTCCTCGACATGGGAGGCGAAGTTGGTCATCTGCGCGATGACGCGGCACGGCGCGGTGATCGGAGCCAGCAGTTGCAGGCTGGTCACCGCGACGGTTCCGGCGCTGGTGGCGGCCCGTTCGACGGCCGCCCGGTCGGCGAGCAGCTCCGCCGTCGTCGACGCTGCGGTGTCGATCCTGGCGACGGCGTCGGCGGTGCCCGCCCACCAGGCCTCGGAGGTGCGGTAGACGGAAATGCTCATGAGCGTGCCACTTTCAGGAATCCGCGCAGGCGGGTGATGTCGAATTCGTTGTGGTCGCGCAGCGCGGTAAGCATCGACCGCAACTGCACGACCGCTTCCCGGGCGGGAGCGATCCCGAGGAAGTCGTTGGTCGCGTGCGGGCCCCACTGGGCAAGACCGGAGGCGGTCAACGGGGCCCACCCGGGCTGCAGCGTGTTGTCGAACATGTCGCCGTCGCTGTAGTGCTCGACCAGGAACCCCTCGGGATCGCGCCAGTAGTCGAAGATCTGGCTGCCCTGGATGTGCCTGCCGATCCCCCAGGACCGCCGGTACCCCGCTTCGCGCAGGTATTCCCCGCCGGCCGCGACCGCGTCCAGGTCGCACACCTGATAGGCCGAATGCACGTAACGGTCCGCGGGGCCGAGCACGAGGGCCAGGGTGTGGTGGTCGGTGGGTGTCGGGCCGCGGTCGCAGCGCAGGAAGCCCATCGCCGGGCCGCGCTCGCGTTGGCCCGGGTAGTAGAGGAAGTCGCTGACGATGAGGCCGAGATGATCGAGGTACCAGTCGAGCGAGCGCAGGAAGGCGGTGCTCTGCAGCACGAGGTGACCCAACCGCTGCACCCTGGCCGGCTCGCGCGGCGGACGCTGAGTGTCGTTGGCGCGCAACAGCTCGTGGCCGAAGTTGAAGGTGTGCGGCTGCTGGGCGGGCAACTCGGCCAGCTCGGTCGTCCCGGCGACGACGCGGACCGGAATCCCCCGGGGGTCGGTCAGTTCCACCCCGACGCCGCCGATCGCCTCGGGTAACGAGCTGACCCGCGCACCCGCGACCGCGCCGAGCCGCTCGACGTCGGCCTTGTCGGCGGCGGCGAACGCCGGCCCCACGAACCGCGAGCGTGGCCCCCGCCGGACGAGCACGCACGGCGAGCCCGCGTCGGTTCCCCTCAGGTGCAACTCGTCGGCGGTGTGCAGCACGGTGGTGAACCCGAACGCCCGCGCGAAAGCCTGCGCGCGGTTCAGGTCCGGCTTCTCGAATTCCAGCCAGGCCAGATCCCGCACCTTGATCACCGGGTTCCCGGAGCGCCCGGGATGCTCGCCCCGGCGGGCGCCCTGCTGGCTGTGCAGGTCGCTGTGCAGATCTTTGTGGGCGTCGACGTGCTGTGTCACGGGGTCTCCTGGAGTTGACTGACGAAATCATCACTTACGAGGACACCCTCAGTCAACAGGTTTTGACGAAATCATCAAAAATGATGCTTTCTGCTACTCTCGGCTCATGACCGAGGCGCGACCCGCCGCCGACAATCGTCTGGAGCGACGCAAGATGCGCACCCGCGCGGCGCTGATCCGCGCCGGGCAGGCCTTCGTCGCCGCCGGCAAGCTGAACGTGCCGGTGCTGGAGATCACCCAGGCCGCCGACGTCGGGATGGGGTCGTTCTACAACCACTTCGACAGCAAGGAGGCGCTGTTCGAGGCCGCGGTCAACGAGGCGCTCGACGAACTCGGCGCGGTGCTCGACAAGTTCGCCGCCGAAGGCGAGGACCCGGCCGAGACGTTCGCCCGAAGCTTCCGGTTGGTCGGGCGGATGTTCCGGCGGCGCCCGGAAACGTGCAAGGTGCTGCTCAACACCGGGCTGAGGCTGATCTCGGCGGACCGCGGCCTAGCCCCACGCGCTCTGCGCGACATCACGAACGGGACGCACGCCGGCCGGTTCGCCGTCGACGACCCCGCGCTCGCCCTGGCAGCGGCCGGCGGTGCGCTACTGGGTCTGGGCCAACTGCTGCACGACCAGCCCGACCGCGACGGCAGCGAGGCGGCCGATCGCTTGACCCGCGATGTGCTCGTCATGTTCGGCGTGCCCGCCGACGAGGCCACCGAGATCTGCCGCCGCCCGCTGCCCGACCTCGACGAGCTCACCGAGCCCGAGTCGGCGGCGTAGCGGGCCCACCGGCCGGGTCCGTTGCCCGGCGGGAACAAAAGGGTGCGCGTGCGCGACTATTGATACGTGAACTGTGACGTCGCCCGCGAGGCGCTGTCGGCGCGGATCGACGGGGAACGCGAACCTGTCCCCGCATCGCGCGTCGACGAGCACGTCGCGTCGTGCGCCGGCTGCCGCGACTGGTATTCCCGGGCCGTCGAGCAGACCCAGCAGTTGCGCCGGCTCGTCGGCCGTTCGCAGGTCGTCGCCGCGCCGCCACCGCGCGACCGAACCCCGACCCGGACACGCCTGCGGGCGTGGGCCACGGCGGCCGGGCCGCGGTGGACGCTCGGCGTGGTGGGCGCGCTGCAGATCGGACTGGCCGCCGCCCAGGGTCTCGGCGCCGACGTGGGGATGCCGACCCACGGGCACCTGCTCCACGAGTCGACCGCCTGGACGGCCGCCCTGGGCGCGGGGATGATCGTCGCGGCGTTGCACCCCGCGGCCGCCTCCGGGCTGGCCGCCGTGCTGGCCGTTTTCAGCGTCGTCCTCACCGGGTTCGTCGTCGGTGACCTCGCGTCGGGCGCGGTGGGCGTCTCGCGGCTCCTGACGCACCTTCCGGTCCTGGTGGGCACCGCGCTGGCGCTGCTCGTCTGGCGCGCCACGCGGCCCAGCGAGCCCACCCCCCGATCGAGCGGCGTGCAGGAACCGGACGATCTCGTGTTGCCCGAGAACGCGGCACGTGGCCGCCGCCGCGGGCATCTCTACCCGACGGACGGCGCGGCCTGAGCGCCGCGGATACTGGCCGATAGGTCCCGCGGCTGCGACTTCCGTACTACCAAAAGTCGTAGACTGGGTCGTGAAGTTCGCTGGGTAGCGGAAGGCGGCGACGATGGGCTCGAGCCAGGCGGCCGCGCGGCACACAAGCGGATGGGCGCTGCTCGCCGGTTGCGTCGCCGCGCTCGGCGCCCTCACCGGCTACGCGCTGGCATCGGGAAACCGGCGCTTCGTCGCGACGGGTGACTCCTTCCCGGGGTGGGCGACCAGCGTCGCCGAGGTCCTCGGCTATTTCACCGCCACGCTGTCCGGTGCGGTGGTCATGGGCGCCCTCGCCTACATCGTGACGACGGCCCGTCCCGACGACAGTGGCCTGCTTGACCCCAAGACGTTCCGGGTCCACTGCGTCATCGAGCGGGTGTCGCTGCTGTGGGTGGGCGCGGCGGCGGCGATGATCGCGATCCAGGCGGCCGACGACTCCGGCATCGCGGTGTCCCGGCTGATCGGCACCGCGACGCTGGGTGACGCGGTCGGCGCGTCGGAGATGGCGCGGGGCTGGGTCGCGGTCACCGTCTTCTCCGGCGTGGTCGCGGTGTCGCTGCGGCTCACCGTGCGCTGGGTCTGGCACGCCGTTCTGCTGATCCCGTCGCTGATCGGGGTGATCGCCGTTCCCGTCACCGGCAACGCCGGCCAGGGGCCCAACCACGACTACGCGACCAGTTCGGTGATCGTCTTCGCGGTCGCGGTCGCCGTGCTGACCGGGATGAAGGTCAGCGCGGCCCTGGCGCCGCCCGACGAACAGCTGCAGCGACGGGTCCTGCTGATCGAAACGCTCAGCGGCGCCGTCGCGCTGCTCTACGGCGCGCAGCTGCTCTGGCTGATGGTGGTCCCGACGCCGTTGACCGGCACCGACTACGGGCGGCTGGGAATCGCCGCCGGCTTGGCGCTGGCGCTCGTCTGGCTCGGCGACCTGGTCACGCTCCTCAGGTCGCGCTCCGGTCACACCGCCTGGAGCACCGGGGCGGCGGCGGTGAGCGCGCTGGTCGGCGTCGCGGCGGTGGCGGCGATCTCGGCCATGGCGATCCAGACCGCGCCGGCGCTGCTGGCGCACCGATTCACCGCGTGGGACGTCTTCCTGGGCTACGAGCTTCCCCACCCACCGACGGCGCTGCGGTTGCTGACGGTGTGGCGCTTCGACACGCTGATCGGCACTGCGGCGCTCGTGCTGGCCGCGCTCTACGTCGCCGGGGTAGTGCGCCTGCGCCGGCGCGGCGACGCCTGGCCGCCCGGCCGGACCGCCTCGTGGGTGACCGGCTGCCTGGCGCTGCTGTTCGTCACGGGATCGGGTGTTCGGGCCTACGGCTCGGCGATGTTCAGCATCCACATGGTCGAGCACATGGCGCTCAACATGTTCGTCCCGGTGTTCCTCGTGTTGGGGGCACCGGTCACCCTCGCGTTGCGGGCGCTCCCGGCGGCAGGCGCCGGCCGCCCCCCGGGCCCACGAGAATGGCTGGTGTGGCTGGTGCACTCACCGGTGACGAGATTCATCTCGCACCCGGTGACCGCCTTCGTGCTCTTCGTCGGCTCCTTGTACGCCGTCTACTTCACGCCGATCTTCGACACACTGGTGCGCTACCACTGGGGCCACGAGTTCATGAGCGTCCACTTCCTGATCACCGGATACCTGTTCTTCTGGGGCATCATCGGCGTCGATCCGGGTCCGCGCCGGCTACCGTTCATCGGCCGCCTGGGAGTGCTGTTCGCGGTGATGCCGTTTCACGCGTTCTTCGGTATCGCGCTGATGACGATGACGTCGACCGTCGGCGGCAGCTTCTACTCGGATGTCCACCTGCCGTGGCTGTCCAGCATCATCGCCGACCAACACATGGGCGGCGCGATCGCCTGGGGCTCCAGCGAACTGCCCATTCTCGTGGTGATCATCGCGCTGGTAACGCAATGGGCGCAGCAGGACCGTCGCGACGCGTCGCGCACCGATCGCCACGCCGCGGCCGCTTACGACGACGACCTCGACGCCTACAACGCGATGCTCAAGGAGCTGTCGCGGACCCGGCACTGACGGCTGAGGCCGCGGCTTCGCCGGACGCGCCGACGTTGCGCAGCCGCAGGCTGTTGGACACCACGAAAAACGACGAGAACGCCATCGCCGCTCCCGCGATAAGCGGGTTGAGCAGGCCCGCCGCGGCGATCGGTATCGCGGCGATGTTGTACCCGAACGCCCACACCATGTTGATCCTGATGGTGCGCAGCGTCGCCCGCGCGAGATCGAGCGCCTGCGGGACGATGTCGAGGCTGTCGCGGACCAGGATGATGTCGGCGGCCCCGATCGCCACGTCGGTGCCGCGTCCGATGGCCAGCCCCAGGTCTGCGGATGCCAGGGCGGGCCCGTCGTTGATGCCGTCGCCGACCATCGCGACGACCCGGCCGCGGTCCCGCAATTGGTGGATGACGTCGACCTTGCCCTCGGGCAGCACCTCGGCGATCACCTCGTCGATGCCGACCTGCGCCGCCACCGCTCCCGCGGCGGCGGCGTTGTCACCGGTCAGCAGCACCGTGCGCAGCCCACGCTGATGCAGCGCCGCGACCGCGCCGGCCGCGGACTCCTTGACGCCGTCGGCCACCGCGATCGACGCGCAAACCGCCTCGTCGACGGAGACGAAGACCACCGTCTCGCCCCGTCTTTCGCCGTCCCGGCGGGCCCTTTCGACTGCGACGGGGACGGGAAGCCGGCGTGACACCCAGGCGGGGCGGCCGACCGCGACGCGGTGTTCCCCGACCGTCCCGGTGACTCCCCTGCCCGCGATTGCCGAGAAGTCGGCGACCGGCGGGCGATCGTCGGTCGCCGCCACGATCGCCGTCGCGACGGCATGCTCGGACGCGGCCTCGACGGCGGCCGCCAGGGCGAGCACAGCGCCGGGCTCCCATCCGTCCGCGGCGACGATCTCGGTCACCGCGAGCCGGCCGGTCGTCAGCGTCCCGGTCTTGTCGAACACCACGGTGTCGACGGCGCGAATGGTTTCCAGCGCCCGGTAGCCCTTCAGGAAGATGCCCAGCTGGGCGCCGCGTCCGGAGGCCACCATCATCGCCGTCGGTGTGGCCAGTCCCAGCGCGCACGGGCAGGCGATCACCAGCACCGCCAGCGCGACCGAGAACGCGCGGTCGGGCCCGGCGCCCCCGAGCAGCCAGCCCGCCGCCGCCAGCAGCGCGATGGCGAAGACCACGGGGACGAAAACCGCGGCGATGCGGTCGGCCAGCCGTTGTGCGTCGGCTTTCTGCGCCTGCGCCTCCTCGACCAGGCGGACCATTCCCGCGAACTGGGTGTCGGCGCCGACCGCGGCCGCCTCGACGATCAGCCGGCCGTCGCACACGACCGTGCCGCCGATCACGCTGGCACCCGGGTGTGCGCGTACCGGTTTGGCCTCCCCGGTCATCGCGCTCATGTCGATCGCCGCGGCACCGTCCACCACCAGGCCGTCGGCGGCGATCGTCTCACCCGGCCGGACGACGAAGCGCTGCTGCTCTTTGAGCTCGTCGGCGGGGATCACCATCTCACTGCCGTCGCGCAGCAGGACGGTGACGTTCTTGGCGCTGAGGGCGGCCAGCGCGCGCAGTGCGCTGCCGGCCCTCGATTTGGCGCGTGCTTCGAAATACCGCCCGGCGAGCACGAACACCGTGACGCCGGCGGCCACTTCCAGGTAGATGGCGTCGCTGGCAAGCACCGCCTGCCACACCCCGTGGACCTCGCGGTGCCGGCTGGTGCCGAAAATGGTGCACAAGGACCACACCGTGGCCGCGGTGACACCCACCGAAATCAGCGTTTCCATGGAGGTGGTGTGGTGCCTGGCGTTGCGCAGCGCGACCCGGTGGAACGGCCAGGCCGCCCAGGTCACGATCGGGGCGGCGAGCGCGGTCAGCACCCATGCCCATCCCGGGAAGCGCATGCCGGGCACGACGGCGAACACCACCGACAGGTCCGCGAGCGGCATGAACAGGACCGCGGCGACCAGGAGCCGCCGCAGCAGGCTGCGGGCATGCAGCTCGTCGGGATCGACCCGGTCGACCGCCCGGTGCTCCCGCGGCGCCGCCTCGTATCCGGCCCGGCGCACCACCTCGCACAGATCCTCGGTGACGACCGCCTCGGGGGCGTCGATGGTGGCGACCCGGGTCGCGAAATTCACCGACGCCTGCACGCCGTCGACCTTGTTGAGCTTGTTCTCCACCCGGGCGGCGCACGCGGCGCACGACATCCCCGACACGTCCAACTCGATCCGGCGAGCCTGCGGCGCGTCGGAACCAGCCGCAACGATCAGCGTCATGGCCCTCCTCGCTCTGCCCTACTACAGCTAGTCGCCGCACCAGCGTCGTGAGTTCCCGAGCGGGGAGAATTCACCGCTCTCACCTGACCAAGCTACCCGGCTGACGCCGCCGGCGGCGCCGCCCGATGGCCTCGCAACCCGCATGGACCTTCCCGGCGCGGGCAACGGCGCTTCGATGACCTAATGTGGTTCGGCGTGGGCGAGCGCGGCGACGACGACAAGGTCACTTGTCTGGCGCTGGCGGCCGGACGGGGCGATTCCGCCGCCCTCGAACAGTTCGTCCGGGCTACCGAGCGCGACGTCTGGCGGGTCGTGGCGTTCCTGGCCGATCCCGGCAGCGCCGACGACCTCACCCAGGAGACGTTCCTGCGCGCGCTGCGGTCACTGCCGAGTTTCAGCGGCCGGTCGTCGGCGCGGACCTGGCTGCTGTCCATCGCCCGTCGCGTCGTCATCGACCAGATCCGGCACAACCAGAGGCGACCGCGCACCAGCTCCACCGTCGACCTGGAGAGTCTGCTGGACAGCCACTCCGGGTCGGCCCGCTTCGAGGACATGGTCGAGATCAGGATGCTGCTGGACGGCTTGGACGCCGATCGCCGTGACGTCCTGGTTCTGACGCAGATCCTGGGACTGTCCTACGCGGAGGCCGCCGAGGTCTGCGGCTGTCCGGTCGGCACCATCCGCTCCCGTGTCGCGCGCGCCCGCGAAGACCTGCTCGACGCCGCCCGCCGCGACGACCAGGCGGGCTGATCGCGCAACGGCGGGGGGAACCCGGCCGCGCGGCGGTGCGACCATTGGACATGCCTACCAGTAGCCACAGCCACCTCGAGGCGATGCTGGGCAAGATCGGTCGCCGTGTGCTCGAGGACGTCTGGCTCAGCCGGCGCGTGCGCGCCGTCGCGGGCGTGGCGGTGGCCGTGCTGGCCGCCGCCACCGTCCTCGGTTGCCTGAGCATGGCCGCCACGCAAGCCCGTACCAGCTGGCTTTCCTGCGTTGCGACATCCCTTTTCGGTCTCACGGCCTCGATATCGTCGCTCGCGGTGTGCCGTCCGCGGTTCCGGTGGTGCTGCACGGCGGCCTACATCAGCGTCGTCGCCTCCATCGCCGGGTTGGGCATGGTGTGGTGGCACCGCACCGCACCGCCGGGATCCTCCGGGGGGGTCTCCGCATGGATGGTGGCCGGGGTGCTCTCCACGCTTGTCCTGAGCCTGACGTGGCTAACCGTGATCCTCACGCCCTGGGAGCGCTCGCAGCCGGACATGCGGGTGGCCGCCGAGGCGCGAATCGGCCCGCGCGACGGCTAGCCCGTTGCCGGACAACCGAATTCGACCACGCTCACCCGCGCCAGGAGCCGGGTGAGCCAGGGCCCTTCCACCGGACTCCGCGGGCCGCGGCCGCCTCAGCCTCCCGCCGGCGGCGGGGCGGCTTCGACGTCGACCAGTTCGGACAGGCCGCTCACCGAAAGGATGGACAGCAGGACCGGGTTGGCGATCAGATCGATGTCGTCGGCCCGGGCGAACAAGGCGTTGATGGCGGCGCTGTCCAGGTACTCGACGGCGCTGAGGTCGACGGTGAATTTGCCGCCGCCGCTGCCGGCCTCGGTGCTGGCGGCGCTGAGCGCCTGGCTGAACGCATCGATGTTGCTCAGATCGATCTCCCCCACCGCGATCAGCGAGAGCTTCCCGTCATCGCGGCGCGCGGTGTCCAGGGTGAGCGACGTCGGCATCAGGTGATCCTCACGGATAGGTGGACGGTGGTTCCGGCCGTGCCGGGTTTGATGGTCACGTCTTGCATCAGCCCGCGCATGAGTTCGATACCCCGGCCGCGATGGGGGTCGGCCTCCGGTTGCGGGGTCTTCCAGCAGCCGGTGTCGGTGATGGTCAACTGCACCTGGTCGACGAGTGCGGTCGCGGCCAGGCTGATGGTGCCCTGGGGGGTGTGGCGGTGACCATGCTCGATGGCGTTGGAGACGGCTTCCCCGGCGGCGACCAGAACGTTCATTGCCTGGTCGGCGTCCACCTGGACCCGGCCCAGCCAGCTGCGCAACGCGGTGCGGGTGGAGGCGAGATTGCTTGCCTCGGCGGCAAATTCAAGCTCCAGCGGAGCCGGATGTCGGTACAGCAGGAGGGCGACGTCGTCCTGGTAGCCGCCGGTCGGCGCGAGACCCGACATGATCTGGTTCGCCAGATCGTCCAGCGCCAGGACGCGGCCGTCCTGAACGAAGGCGGCGGCGCGGGCGATGCCGTGTTCCAGCCCGTAGCGGCGGCGTTCGACCAGACCGTCGGTGTAGAGCAGCAGCGTGGCGCGCGCGGGGATGGTGACGAGGGCCTCCGGGCGCGACCAGTCGCGTCGGATCCCCAGTGCAATGGTGTGGCCGCCCTCGAGCATCCGGGTGGTGCCGTCGGCGTTCACCAGGATGGGCGGCGGATGCCCGGCGCTGGAGTACACCAACTCGCCGGTGCCGGTGTCGAGCACCGCGCAGACGGCGGTGGTGCACTGGGCGCCGGGCAGCCGCGCTGCGAACCGGTCCATGCCCACCAGAGCGGCCCCGGGGCTCGGGTTTTCGAACAGCAGAGCGCGGCAGGCGCTGCGCATCTGCCCCATCACGGTGGCGGCGGCGAGGCCGTGCCCGACGCAGTCGCCGACGATCAGCGCGATGCGCCCGTCGTCCAGATCCACGATGTCGTACCAGTCGCCGCCCACCTGCAGTGGGCGGCTGGCGGCCTGATATCGCACCGTGAACCCGTGCGGAAGATCGGCAGGGCCCAGGATCGCGTGTTGCAGCGCCAGCGCGGTTTCGCGCTGCTGGTCGACCTGGTGCACCCGCTGCAGCCCCTGGCCGAGACGGCCCGCGAGCACGGTGAGCAAGGTCTGATCCTCCAGCGTGAACGGCCGCTGCGCCACCAGTTCCATCCAGACGACGAGCACCCCGTCCGGGTGCTGTAGTGCGATACCCGCCGTTCCCGGCAGAGATGCGTTGGGGGCGAGCAGATCTCCGTCGCGCAACGACTCGAGCACCGCTCGGGTTTCCGACGGCAGGTCGTCCCACTGCGCGGGCTCGCCGACCGACACCACGTGCGGAGCACCGAAAGCGATTCCCGTTGGGGCATTGCGGGCCGGGAAGGTGACGGCCAGAACGCGGCGCGCCCGCCACAGCCGGCGCAGCTCCTGGGCCGCGGCGTGCACCGCGTCGTCGACGGTGTCCGCCTGGGCGAGCTCCTGATTGAGCGCGTGCTCGCGGCCCGCCGCCAGCGCCAACGCGATGGCGGCGTGCCGGGCGAAGTCACTGACTAGTTCGAGGTAGTCGTTGCCGAAGGGCGGCTGGTGCGGGTGGCGCGCTACGGCGATCACGCCCAGGACCCTGCTGTCGGCGATCAGCGGCATGACGATCGCCGAACGTTCACCGACGTCGGTAAACCCCTCGATCGGATACTGGAAGGAATCGGTGATCACAGGTTGACCGCGACGCGCGACGCCGCCGGTGGTGGAGCCGTCCATCGGTACCTGCTGACCGATCACCTGCGAGGCGTACCGGCCCGCCGTCGCGGACACGACCAGGGTGTCGACGTCGTCGGCGGGCAGGTCGGGTTCCCTGAGAACCAGCAGAATCGCCTGCTCGGCGTCGGCCAGTTCCAGCGCCCGGTTCACGATGAGCTGTAGCGGGCCCGTTTGCGGGTCGCCGGACAGCAGCGCCGTGGTGATCTCGCGGCTGGCTTTCGTCCATTTCCCCGTTTCGCGTTCCCGCTCGAAGAGCCGCGCATTGTCGATGGCGGCGGCCGCCGCCGTGGCCAACGCTCGCACGGCCGCCTGTTGGGTGTCCGAGAACGCCCGCCCGGGCCGGTCGTCGGCCAGATAGAGGCTGCCGAAGTCGGCGGCCCGGACAGTGATCGGTATGCCCAGGACCGCCCGCAGCTGCGGGTAGTGTCCGCGCAGCCCGCCGGCCTGCGGGTGAGTGCTCAGGTCGTCGACACGCAGGCCCCCGTCGACCGGCAGGTCGCCGAGCCGGCGCGCAGTTCCTTCGTCGATTCCCTCGTGGACGAACAAGGTCAGGGCGCCGTCGGAAGCGCGGATTCCCAGCGCCGCGAACCGGGCACCGGTCAGCTCCATCGCCCCGTGCACGATTCGGTGCAATGTGACGTCGAGGTCCAAGTCGGAACCGATCTCGACGATGACGCGCACCAGCTGCTCCATCTGGTCGCGAGCCGCGGTCAGGTCGTCGAGCTGTTCGTGCACGGGCCCACCCGGCTCGCGCCGGCCCTGCCAGGTAAACGCGGCTTCACCCCCCTCATTGGCCATGCAGACAAACCTAACCCTCGGTTTGCGGCATCCTTCCGTTCGGGGTCGGCCCAGCTCGCCCGGTACGGCCGGGGATCGCCGTCAGGATGTACTGAAGAAACGTTCGGCGTGGATCTGCTCCCGCGGCACCCCGGCCGCGGTGAGGGCGGTGTAGGCGGCCTCGCTCAGCGGCGGGGGCCCGCACACATAGACGTCGGGGCTTTCGTCGAGCACCCCCACCTCGGCCGCTGCGAGGTCGACCGGGTTGCCCGTCGCGCCGAACTTCTCGGCACGCCGAGCGGCTGAGGCCCGCGGGGGCTACTTCGCCGGGTCGTCACCCCGGCCGTCGGCGGGCACACCGGCTTCGGTGGCGGCTTCCTCAAACGACTCGGTGACGTTGGTGTCCGCGGCGACGTTGGTGTCCGCGGCGGGCCGATCGTCCGCGGCTTCCTCCGGATAGTCGACGTATGCGCCCTCATGGTCGGCGGCGGACTCTTCGCCCGGTTCTTCCTCGCCCGCGCCACGCTGCTGACGTTCACGCAGCGCGTCGATGATCAACAGCACCACGCCCAGGACGCTGGCGCCAATGCACACCCACGCCACCAACTCGTTGCTGGTGACGACCGCGAACACCAACGCAACCAGACCTATTACGGCCAACACCAGCGCGATGATCAGCATCGGGTCATCCTCCAGCCGACGACGGAACGTTCAGGTCCAGGCCGGCTTCAGGACGCCGACCGCGAGGGTCCGCTAGTTGTTGCCCCGGTTGAATTGGTCGAACCCGCCCGCGTCGGCGCTGGAGTCCACGGGTGCCGCGGATCCGCGCTGGCCGAGCTCCTCGAGCTGAGATTCCAGGTAGGTCTTGAGCCGGGTGCGGTACTCGCGCTCGAAGGTGCGCAGCTGTTCCAGGCGGCCTTCGAGCACCGTGCGCTGCTGGTTGATGGTCCCCATGATCTCGGAGTGCTTGCGCTCGGCGTCGGCCTGCAGGGCGTCGGCCTTCTCCTGGGCCTGGCGCAGCTGCGCCTCCGAGCGGGTCTGGGCGTCGGACAGCATCGCCTCGGCGCGCTGCCGGGCGTCAGCCACGGTGGTCTCGGCGGTGTTGCGAGCCTCGGTGAGGATCTGGTCGGCGTTGGCGCGGGCATCGGCGAGCATTTTCTCGGATTCGGCCTTGGCCGTGCTGGTGAGCCGGTCGGCGGTGTCCTGCGCGAGGGCCAGCACCCGGGCGGCCTTCATGGCCTGCTCCTCGTTGCTGCCCGACGGCTCCGCGGGCGCAGCGGCCACGACGGGCGCCGGCTTGGCCGACTCGGGTTCGGGCTCGACGACGGGAATCGCCTGCGTGGCCTGGGCGGCGACCGCGCCCCCGGCACCCCCGCCGGAGGCCAGCTCCTGGTCTAGTTCCTCGATCCGCTGGCGCAGGTCGGAATTCTCTTCGATGAGCCGCGTCAACTCGGCTTCCACGAGGTCAAGGAAGGCGTCGACCTCGTCTTCGTTGTAGCCCCGCTTGCCGATGGGTGGCTTACTGAACGCCACATTGTGGACGTCGGCTGGTGTAAGCGGCATTGTTTCGTCCCCTCAAGTTCCTGTCAAACGTTCCAGAAAGTGTAGAACGGAGTGCTAGCCGTCGTGCAACTGCCGTCCATCCTGTCACACCAGACCCGAACGTTGCCGATTAGGCCAATAAATAAGCACGGATTTCAGACATCGAGCCAATAAAATCCCAATCCTCGGAAATTTGAAATCGCGCGAGCGAAACCGAGGCTGAAACGTGGCCGAACCGTCTTCCTAGCGGTGCCGGAGTTTGCGGCAGAGCTCACGCCGCGGCGCCGAACGCCAACTGCATGCCGATGAAGGCGACGAGCAGCAGCACCATGATGGACAGGTCGAAGCGCACCGCGCCGATGGTCAGTTGCGGGATCAGCCGGCGCAACAGTTTCACCGGCGGATCTGTGATCGACATGATGATCTCCAGGATCACCACGGTGACGCCGGTGGGATGCCAGTCACGACTGAACGAACGGATGAACTCGACGACCACCCGGGCGATCAGCAGCAGCCAGAAAATGAACAGTGCAAACCCAAGAATCTGAAAGAACAGAACCAACGAAGACCCGACCTTAACCGATGAGATGTCAAGCGCCGCACGCTAGGCGGTCATTGTCAGCGTACCGACCGCGGACGCGGGCACACATCTCAGCCGGGTCCGGCCCGCTTGGTTGGGGACACCCGAGCCCTGCGGTGCCGCGCAGCGGGGCCCTACTGGTAGGCGTAGAAGCCGGTCTCGGCGATCCGGCGGCGCTCCTCCGGCGTCACGTCGACGTCGGCGGGCGACAGCAGGAACACCTTGGTCGCGACCTTGTCGAACGAACCGCGCAGCGCGAAGGCCAGGCCGGCCGCGAAGTCGACCAGCCGTTTGGCGTCGGCGTTGTCCATCGAGACCAGGTCCATGATCACCGGGGTGCCGTCGCGGAACCGCTCGCCGATGGTCCGGGCCTCGCTGTAGTCCTTGGGCCGCAGCGTCGTGATCTTCGACATCGGACTGCCCTCGTCGAACAGCATCGCCATCCGGCGCGGGTCCATCGCCAGCGCGCCGCGGGTGGAGTTGCGCAGCCACGACCCGAAGCGTTGTTGCCGGGGCATGTCGGGCCGCTCGAACTCGCGGGGGTGGACCGAACCGTAGCGGGGCTCCTCGGCGTAGCCACCGCGGTACCCGGGCGGGGCATAGTCGGCCGGCTCGCTGCGCGGGTCCCGGAGATCCCGGTGGTCCTCGTAGTCGCGCCCCTCGTAGCGGCCGTACCCCTGAAAACTCTCGTCGAAGCGCGGGCGGGGGAAACCGCGGGAGGGCGCACGGTCGTCGTAGTACTCGTCGTCGTAGTCCTCCATCGGGGCCATCCCGAAATAGGCCTTGACCTTGTGCAGTGTGCTCATCGTGTTGACCCCTTCTAGCCCTGGGAAGGTTCTCGCAGTGGTGTTGTCTGTGATGAAGATGTGACTACAGTGACTACTCACGGTGACGGTAGCGGCCGCGGGCCCAATAGCGCGGTACCGACACGCACACAGGTCGAACCGTGTTTGACGGCGATTTCGAAGTCCGCGGACATGCCGGCCGACAGCCCGACCGCCTCGGGGTGCGACTGCAGCACCCGCCGGTGTTCGGCCTGGAGCCGGTCGAAGGCGCGCTCGGGGTCCCCGGTCAGCGGCGGGACGGCCATCAGCCCGACCAGTTCCAGGGCCGGGGCGCCGGCGACCTGAGCGCACACCTCGTCCACCGCGCCGGGCGCCCCCACGTCGACGCCGCCGCGGGACACGTCGCCGTCGAGGCTGACCTGGACGTAGACGCGCAGCGGATGCTGCCGACGACCATCGGACAGCGCCTTGGCCACGGCCTTGTCGAGGGCGGTCACCAGCCGCGAGCTGTCGATCGAATGCGCGGTGTGCGCCCACCGGGCCACCGACCGGGCCTTGTTGCGCTGGATGTGGCCCACCATGTGCCAGTTGACGGGCGGCAACTCGGTGCGCGGCGCGGCGCCCGCCAGCCGGGCAAGTTCGGCCACCTTGGCCGCGGCCTCCTGCTCCCGTGACTCGCCGACGGCCCGGCAACCCAGGCGGGCCAAGATGGCCACGTCGGTGGCGGGGAAGAACTTGGTGATCGGGAGAAGTTCGATCTCGGCGACGTTGCGGCCCGCCGCTTCCGCCGCCGCGGCCAGTCGCGACCGCACGGCCGCCAGGGCGTGCGTCAATTCGGCCTCGCGGTCGCCGTCGGGCATATCCCCCGTCACCGCGGTCACTCCATCCACACCAGCGACGCCAGGCGGCCCGTCGGCGCGCCCCGGCGGTGGCTGAACAGCGTCGGGTCCGCCACCGTGCAGCGGGGGTCGATGTCGATCGAGGTGACGCCCAGATCCGTCAACTGGCGGGCGATCCCGGCGCGCAGGTCAAGCCCGGGCGTCCCGGCCGAGGTGGTGGTGCGGCTGCCCGGCAGGGCGTCCTCGACCTCGTCGGCCATCGCGGCGGGCACCTCGTAGTTGGCGCCGCTGACCGCCGGGCCGAGCAGCGCCGAGATGTCGGCGACCTGCGCGCCCAGGCGCTGCATGGCCTCCACCGCGCGGTTCACGACGCCCCGCTGGGCGCCGACCCGGCCGGCGTGCACGGCCGCGACCACCCCGGCGCGCGCGTCGGCCAGCAGCACCGGCACGCAGTCGGCCGTCACCACCGCCAGCGCCAGCCGCGGCGTGCCGGTCACCAGCGCGTCGGTGTCGCCGACCGCGCCCGCGCGCGGGCCCTCGACCACCTCGACGCGGTCCCCGTGCACCTGGTCCATCCACACCACCCGGTCGGCGCCGAGGCCGGTGGCGGCGGCGAGCCGGCTCCGGTTTGCCGCGACGGCCGCCGGGTCGTCGCCGACGTGGTCGCCGAGGTTGAAGGTGTCGAACGGCGGCTTCGACACGCCGCCCGCGCGGGTCGTCGTCACTCGCCGGATCCGAAGGCGCACCCCACCAGTATCCGGAAAACGTTGGCGGCCAAGCGGCCCCGACATCATTGTCTGAGTAGGTCGGGACCGCATTGTGACCTCCACGGCCTCAGCGGCGCATGAAAGGCGGCACGTCGACATCGTCGTCGTCACCGCCGATGTTCAGCGTCGCCCCGTTGGTGTGCAGCGGCACGCTGACGGCGTCGACCGGCTCGAACAGCGTCGAGCTGAGCTTGCCCGCCTTCGCCGACTCGATCCGGTGCGCCCCACCGCCGCTGCCGGCCGCCACGCTGCCCTCGGCGGCGTCGCCCACGACCGGCCTGCGGCCCGGGCCCTGCGCGTCGAAGCCCGCAGCGATGACGGTCACGCGCACCTCGTCGCCGAGGGAGTCGTCGATGACGGTGCCGAAGATGATGTTGGCGTCCTGATGGGCGGCGTCCTGCACCAGCGAGGCCGCCTCGTTGATCTCGAACAGGCCCAGGTCGCTGCCCCCGGCGATCGACATCAGCACGCCCTGGGCGCCCTCCATCGACGCCTCCAGCAGCGGAGAGTTGATGGCGATCTCGGCGGCCTTGAGCGACCGGCCCTCGCCGCGCGCCGACCCGATGCCCATCAGCGCGGTGCCCGCGCCGGACATGATGCCCTTGACGTCGGCGAAGTCGACGTTGATCAGGCCCGGCGTGGTGATCAGGTCGGTGATGCCCTGTACGCCGTTGAGCAGCACCTCGTCGGCGCTGCGGAATGCGTCCATCAGCGAGACGGCGGCGTCGCCCATCTGCAGCAGCCGGTCGTTGGGGATCACGATGAGCGTGTCGCAGCTCTCGCGCAGCGCGGTGATGCCGTTCTCGGCCTGGTTGCTGCGCCGCTTGCCCTCGAACGAGAACGGCCGGGTGACCACGCCGACGGTCAGCGCGCCCAGCTTGCGGGCGATGCTGGCGACGACGGGCGCGCCGCCGGTGCCGGTCCCGCCCCCCTCGCCAGCGGTGACGAACACCATGTCCGCCCCGCGCAGCAGCTCTTCGATCTCGTCCTTGGCGTCCTCGGCGGCCTTGCGGCCGACCTCCGGGTCGGCACCGGCGCCGAGCCCGCGCGTCGAGTCGCGACCCACGTCGAGCTTGACGTCGGCATCGCTCATCAACAGCGCCTGGGCGTCGGTGTTGATCGCGATGAACTCCACGCCCTTGAGTCCCTGTTCGATCATCCGGTTGACGGCGTTGACACCGCCGCCACCGATACCCACGACCTTGATGACGGCGAGGTAGTTGTGTGGGGGGGTCATCATTCGTTTTCCTCCCTGATGGGCTGGTGTCCCGGTTGGGGGTCTCACTGTGAGCTTCTCCGGATGGTGGCGGAAACCCTCCTGGGCAAACCCTCAACCTCTACCTCAGGCTTAGAGTTATGTCAGGTAGTTCCGCGCAAACAGAACGGTATGGGCAGCGCACCCGCTAACCCCGCAGGCGCGCCGACACGCGACACGGTTTTTTTCGCCCTCGCCGCGGCGCTACTTGACGGTCGGCAGGTCCGGGCTGGACACGTCGTAGGTCCGCCCGGGCTGGGTCAGCAGCGCGGCCAGCTTCTCGGCCTTCTCCCCGGTGCGGTCGGTGGCCCCCCAGATCACCACCCGGCCGTCGTTCATCGTCAGCGTGATCGAGGACACCGAGGGCGCCGCGACGCGGCTCACCTGGGCGACCACGTCGGGGCTCAGCGCGGTCAGCACCTGCAGCGCGGCCTTGGTCGCCGGGTCGCTCGGCCCGGGGTCGGCAACGTCGAGGTAGGGCAGCGCCGGTGGCGGCGGCGCGGTCGCGAAGTCGACGCCGTCGCGGTCGAACAGGTGCGGGCCGTCCGGGAAGTCCACCACGACCACCGGAACCCGCTCGACGATCGTGATCCGCAGCGCGGAAGGGTACTGCCGCTGCACGCGCGCGCTGGCCACCCGTCGGATCGTGGCCACCCGGTCGGCGACCTGCTTGGTGTTGATCTGCAGCAGCGGCGTCCCGGGCCGCACCCGGGCCACGTCCAGGACCTCTTCGCGGGTCACCGCCCCGGTCCCGCTGACCACGATGTCGCGGGCCGACATCGCCGGCGTGAAGTACAGGACCAGTCCCAGCCCGATCCCGACGAGCACCAGAACCACCGTGGCCAGCAGCATCTTCAGGCCCCGGACCACGCCGCGGGCCACGGGCTTGGGCTCGGCGGCCACGCGCCCGCCGGCCCGGCGCTTGGCCTCGCGGCGCGCCTCCTCGATAGCCATGGCGCGCGCCTGCGCGGCGCGGCGCTCGGCCCGTTCCCGGCGGGCCCGCCGCCGCGGGCCCTCGAAGTCGGCCTGCCCGGCCTCGGGCGCCGCCTCCTCGCCGCCGTCGGTAGGTGGTTCGGTGACGATCGCGCCGGTGTCGTCGGTGCCCTCGGCGGACTCAGGGGTCCCGGCGGGCGCGGAGGTCGCAGGGGAATCCGGCGCGGGGCCGGCCTCCTCTCCCACCACGTCGGTCGGCGCGGCCCCGGTCGGCTCGGGGTTCGGCTGGCTCATCGCGCCATCCCCGGCCGCCCGGGTGCGGTGCGGTTGGCCCGCACCCGCAGCGCGGTGACGATCTCGGGCCCCAGCAGGGTCACGTCGCCCGCGCCCATCGTGACGATGACGTCGCCGGGACCGGCGGCCGCGGCCACCTCTGCGGCAACCGCGGAGAAGTCGGGCAGGTAGCGCACCGGCACGCTGACGTGTCCGGCGACGCTGGCGCCGCTGACACCGGCGAGCGGTTGCTCGCGCGCGCCGTAGACGTCGAGGACGAACACCTCATCGGCGGCGTCCAGCGCACGGCCGAATTCGGCAGCGAAAGCCTTTGTGCGCGAATACAAATGCGGCTGGAACACCACGATGCAGCGGCCCTCGCCGGTCTGGTCGAGCAGCGTGCGCACCGCCGCCAGCGTGGCGCTGATCTCCGTCGGGTGGTGGGCGTAGTCGTCGAAGACCCGCACCGGCGCAAGGCCGTCTCCGAAGGTGCCGACCAGTTCGAAGCGGCGGCGCACCCCCTCGAAGCCGGCCAGCCCGTCGAGCACCTCGTGGGCGGCCGCGCCGACTGGGTCGCCGCCAGCAGCGCGCCCAGCGCGTTGAGCGCCATGTGCCGGCCGGCCACCGACAGCCGCATCACCCGCGGATGCGGCTCGCCGGCCAGTTGAATGTGGGCGACCGCCTCGGTGCCCTGTTGCACCCAGTCCAACAGCGTGCCGGCCAGGCTCTCACCCGCCGACCCGTAGCGCAGCACGCGGACACCCAGTTCCGCGCTGCGCTCGGCCAGCGCGGCGGCGCCGGGATCGTCGATGCAGACCACCAGCGCTCCCCCGGGCGCCAAGCGCTCCACGAAGGAATCGAACACCCCGGCGTAGGCGTCGGCGCTGCCGTAGAAGTCCAGGTGATCGGTTTCGACGTTGGTCACCACCGCGACGTCAGGCCGGTACTCCAGCAGCGAACCGTCGCTCTCGTCGGCCTCGGCGACGAAGCAGTCGCCGCTGCCATGGTGGGCGTTGGTTCCGGCCTCGCCGAGTTCCCCGCCGACCGCGAAGGACGGGTCGCGCCCGCAGTGCTGCAGGGCCACGATCAGCATCGACGTCGTGGTCGTCTTGCCGTGCGTGCCGGTGACCATCAACGTGGTGCGCCCGTCCATCAACCGGGCCAGCACGGCCGGCCGCAGCAGCACCGGGATACCGCGGCGCCGGGCCTCGACGAGCTCGGGGTTGGTCTTGGGGATCGCGGCGTAGGTGGTGATGACGGCGGTGGGACCGCCCGGCAGCAGGTCCAGCGACGAGGCGTCGTGCCCGACGCGGACCAGCGCGCCCCGGGCCCGCAGCGCGTGCACCCCGCGCGACTCCTTGGCATCCGACCCGGACACCAGCGCTCCGCGGTCCAGCAGGATGCGGGCGATGCCCGACATTCCGGCACCCCCGATGCCGACCATGTGCACCCGCGCCAGCTCGGGCGGCAGCTGTGCGGCGTTCATCGACGCCCCCCGGCCGCCACCGCCCGTCGCGCTATGTCCAGCGCCGCCTGGGCCACCCGACGCGCCGCGTCGGGATGGCCCACCCGCGCGGCGGCGGCCGTCATCGCCGCCAACCGCTGCGGGTCGTTGAGGAGCCCGGCCACCCGCTGGGCGACGAGGTCCGGGGTCAGGGCGGCGTCGGCCACCACCATGCCGCCGCCGGCGTCGACCACCGGCAGCGCGTTGAGCCGCTGCTCGCCGTTGCCGATCGGCAGCGGCACGTAGATGGCGGGCAGGCCGACGGCCGAGACCTCGGCGACCGTCATCGCCCCCGACCGGCAGATGACCAGGTCCGCGGCGGCATACGCCAGATCCATGCGGTCCAGGTAGGGCACCGCCACATAGGGCGGGTCGCCCGGCGCGGGATGCCGGAGCTCGAGGGTGTTCTTGGGTCCGTGCGCGTGCAGCACGGACACGCCCGCGGCGGCCAGCTCGGCCGCGGCCCCGGACACGGCCCGGTTGAGGGACGCGGCACCCTGGGAGCCGCCGAACACCAGCAGCACCCGCGCGTCGCCGGCGAAGCCGAAGTGCGCGCGCGCCTCGGCCCGCAGCGCCGCGCGGTCCAGCGTGGTGATGGCAGCCCGCACCGGCACGCCGACGACCTCGGCGCGCGCCAGCCCGCAGTCGGGCACCGCCGAGAGCACCCGGTCGGCGGAGCGGGCACCGACCCGGTTGGCCAGCCCGGCCCGCGCGTTGGCTTCGTGGATCACCACCGGGACGCGGCGGCTCGCGCGCCCGGGGCCGGGGGTACCGCGCGCGGCGAGGTAGGCCGGCAGGGCGACGTACCCGCCGAAGCCGACCACGACGTCGGCGCCCACCCCGTCGAGCACCGCGCGGGCCTCGCGGACGGCGCGCCACACCCGCGACGGCAGCCGCGCCAGGTCACCGCTGGGCTTGCGCGGCAACGGCACCGGCGTGATCAGCTCGAGGCGGTACCCGCGCTCGGGCACCAGCCGGGTCTCGAGGCCGCGCGCGGTGCCCAACGCGGTGATCCGGACCTGCGGATCGAGCGCGGCCAGCGCGTCGGCCACGGCCATCGCGGGTTCCACGTGCCCCGCGGTCCCGCCGCCGGCGAGCACGACCGACAAGGCACCGGCGGGCGGGGGGCTCGCCCCCGGCCCGCCGGCCGACCTCTCGACGGTGTCGTTCACCCGTAACGCTGACCTTCCAGTGCGCGTGTGCGCCGCGGTTGGCGCTGACCGGCGTAACGCTGGCCTGATCCATGATGCCTGGCCCGCCCGCGGGCGGCGCCCCCAGATCGCCGGGCCGGCCGGGCGGCCGGCCGCAGCGGCGCCTCGGCGTCGCGGCCGCTCGTGCGCACCTGGGCCTTCGCCGCCCCCGGACGACCGCCCTTGCGGTCGCGGAACGACTCCAAACGGGTCGGCGCGTAGGGCGCCGGCAGCGGCAGCCGCAGCAACCGGTTGACCTTGTCGTCGCGCCCGGCCCGCAGCGCGGCCACCGCCTCCGGCTCGTGACGGGCCGCGTTGGCCATGATCCCTATCATGAAAAGCGTTGCGGCCGTTGATGTTCCCCCCGCCGAAATCAACGGCAGCTGGATGCCGGTGACCGGCAGGATCCCGATCACGTAGCCGATGTTGATGAACGCCTGACCCAGCACCCACATGGTCGTGGCGGCGGTCAGCAGCCGCAGGAACGGATCGGCCGACCGGCGCGCGATCCGCATACCGGTGTAGGCGAACAGCCCGAAGAGCACCAGCAGCCCGAAGGCGCCGATGAATCCGAGTTCCTCGCCGACGATCGCGAAGATGAAGTCGTTGTGCGCGTTGGGCAGGTAGTTCCACTTGGCCACGCCCTGGCCCAGCCCGTCACCGAAGATGCCGCCGTGAGCCAGCGCGAACTTCGCCTGCCGGGCCTGGTAACCGGTGTCCTGGGGGTCGCTCTCGGGGTTGATCCAGGACCGCACCCGCTCCGAGCGGTAACCGGCCGACATCGCCAGGACCGCGCCCGCGGCGAAGACCGCCAGCAGCGAGGTGCCGAACACGCGGAGCGGCAGCCCGCCGTACCACAGCAGGGCCAGCAGGATGATGCCCAGCGACACCGTCTGCCCGAGGTCGGGCTGGGCCACGATCAGCGCCAGCGAGATGACCGCGGCGGGCACCAGTGGGATCAGCATCTCCCGCAGCGACGCCCGCTCCACCCGACGGGCCGCCAGCAGGTGCGCGCCCCAGATGGCCAGCGCGATCTTCGCGAGTTCGGACGGCTGCATCGACAGCCCGCCGATCACGAACCACTTGCGGGATCCGTTGGCCAGGTGGCCGATTCCGGGCACCAGCACCAGCACCAGCAGAATGACCGTGACCACGTAGCCGGTGAAGGCGACGCGGCGCAGGAACCGCACCGACATCCGCATCGCCACGTAGGCCCCGCCGACCCCGGTGACCGTCCACAGCACCTGCTTGCCGAAGATGACCCACGCCGACCCGTCGGAGTCGTAGGACCGCACACCCGAGGCCGACAGCACCATGATGAGGCCGAGGGTCGTCAGCAGCCCGGCCACGGCGATGATCAGGTGGAACGACGTCATCGGCCGGTTCAGCCAGGCGCCGAAGCGGTGTCGCGGCCCACTCTTTTGGGCCGCGACCGGGGCCTTCGACCCCTTGGCGGGCTCGGCGGCGTCCCCCGTCGCCCGGCCCGTCTCCTGGCCGGTCGCCTCGGCCGCGTCGGGCTCGGCCGCGTCGGTCTTCTCGCCCCGGCCCAGCAGCCGGGTCAGCGCGTTGTCCACACCCGCCTACCGGACGGCCGCGCGCACGGCGGCCGCGAAGGCCTCGCCACGGTCGGCGTAGCCGCTGAACTGGTCGAATGAGGCGCCGGCGGGCGCCAGCAGCACCGTGTCGCCCGGCCTGGCCAGGTCGCGGGCCGCGGCCACCGCGGCCGTCATGACGCGAACACCGAGATCCCCGCCCGTGCGTTTCACTTCTGCCACATCTATCTCAGAAATCACAGCAGTCGCATCCATACCCGCATCCTCGCCTGTCGCAACCTGGACGACGGGGACATCCGGCGCGTGTCGCGATAACGCCTCTGCAACCTTCTCGCGGTCGCGGCCGATGAGCACCGCTCCGACCAGCCGGGACGCCATCCTGGCGACCTCCGCGTCGACCGACGCGCCCTTCAGCAAACCGCCGGCCACCCAGACCACCCGCGGGTAGGCCAGCACGGACGCCTCGGCGGCGTGCGGGTTGGTGGCCTTGGAGTCGTCGACGTAGGTGATGCCGTCGGCGACGGCGACGACCTCGGCCCGGTGCCGGCCGGGCCGGAACGAGGCGAGGGCCGCCCCGATCGCCTCGGGGGCCACCCCGACCGAGCGGGCCAGCGCGGCCGCGGCCAGGGCGTCGAGCACCCCCACGGGGCCCGGCACCTCGATCGAGTCGACGTCCCCCAGCTCCAGGTCCTCGGCAAAGGCCCGGTCGACGAGCCGGCCGCCGCGCACGCCGAGCTCGCCGGGGGCAGGCTCGCCCAGCCGGAAGCCGGTCCGCACCGGCGCGGCCGCGGTGTCCAGCAACGCGGCGGCCCGGGCGTCGTCGAGCCCGACCACGGCCACCCGGCCGTCGAGCACCCGGGCCTTGTCGGCGGTGTACTCGGCCATCGAGGAGTGCCAGTCCAGGTGGTCCTCCGCGATGTTGAGCACGACGCCGGCCTCGGGCCGCAGCGACGGCGCCCAGTGCAGCTGGAAGCTGGACAGCTCGACGGCCAGCAGGTCGGCGGGCTCGTCGAGAACGTCGAGCACCGGGCTGCCGATGTTGCCGCACAACAGGGCGCGGCGGCCCCCGGCGGTCAGCATGGCGTGCAGCATCGACGTCGTCGTCGTCTTGCCGTTGGTGCCGGTCACGACGAGCCAGCGGCGCGGCGGCCCGTAGTGGCCCGCGGCGTCGAGCCGCCACGCCAGCTCGACGTCACCCCAGATCGGCACTCCCGCAGCCGCCGCGGCGGCCGGCACCGCCGACCCGGGCGCAAAGCCGGGGCTGGTCACCACCAGCGCGTAGTCGGCGATGCGTTGTGCGGCCGCCGTCGTGGAGGCGGTCGCCACCCCCCGCTCGGCGTACCCGTGCAGCGTGGCCGGGTCGTCGTCGCACAGTGTCACCGCCGCGCCGAACCGGGACAGGGCCGCCAGCGCCGCCCTGCCCGTCACCCCGCCGCCGGCCACCAGGACGGGCGCACCCGGCGCCAGCGGGTCCATCGCTTTTTCGATGCCGCTCATCAGGCGCCGATCGTGGCCAGCCACTCGCCGTAGAACAGGGCCACGCCCAGGCCGCAGGTGATCGCGGTCAGCAGCCAGAAGCGGATGATCACCGTGGTCTCGGCCCAGCCGGCCAACTCGAAATGATGGTGGAAGGGCGCCATCCGGAACACCCGGCGCCCGGTGGTGCGAAACGCCAGGATCTGCAGCACGACGGAGCTGACCTCGGCCACGAACAGCGCACCCAGCACGACGGCGAGGACCTCGGTGCGGCTGGTGACCGAGAGCCCCGCGATGATGCCGCCCAGCGCCAGCGACCCGGTGTCTCCCATGAAGATCTTGGCGGGCGCGGCGTTCCACCACAGGAAGCCGATGCACGCGCCGGCGGTGGCGGCGGCCACGATCGCCAGGTCCAGCGGGTCGCGGACGTTGTAGCAGGCCAGGCCCGGCGCGGTGACGCAGGCGTTGCGATATTGCCAGAACGTGATCAACACGTAGGCGGCGGTGACCATCGCCATGCTGCCGGCGGCCAGCCCGTCCAGGCCGTCGGTGAAGTTGACCGCGTTGGACCAGGCGCTGACCACGATCACGCAGAACAGCACGAACAGCGCCGGCGCCAGGGTGACGGTCGCGATCTCGCGGACGTAGGACAGGTTCGGGCTGGCCGGGGTCAGGCCGCTGGCGTTGCGGAACTGCAGCACCAGCACCCCGAACAGCACCGCGGCGGCGATCTGCCCGAGCATCTTGGCGGTCTTGTTCAGCCCGAGGTTGCGTGACCTGCGGATCTTGATCAGGTCGTCGAGGAAGCCGACGCCGCCCAGCGCCGTGGCCAGCCCGAGCACCAGCAGGCCCGAGGCGGACACCCCTTCCCCGTCGAACGCCAGGCCGGCGAGGTGCGTGCCCAGGTAACCCGCCCAGATGCCGGCGACGATCGCCACCCCGCCCATCGACGGCGTGCCGCTCTTGGTGTGGTGGCTGGGCGGCCCGTCCTCGCGGGCCTGGTGGCCGAACCCCTGCTTGGTGAACAGCCGGATGAGCGCCGGGGTCAACAGGATGGACACCGTCAGCGCGACCGCGACGGCGACAAGGATCTGCCTCACGGGCGGGCCTCGCCGAAGGGCCCGTCCGCTGGCGCCTCCCGGGCCAGGGCGTCGGCCAGCGCGCCCAGCCCCGCGGCGTTGGACGCCTTGACCAGGACGACGTCACCGGGCCGCACCTCGGCCCGCAGCAGGGCCAGGGCGGCGTCGCCGTCGGGGACGCTGACCGCTTCGGTGCCCCAGGAACCTTCCGTGACCGCTCCGTGGTGCATGGCGCTCATCGACCTCCCATTTCCCACGACGACGAGTCGAGACACATCTAAGCGCACAGCGAGCCTGCCGATGCGATCATGCTCGGTTATCGCGTCCTCGCCGAGCTCGGCCATCTCCCCCAGCACCGCCCAACTCCTGCGCTGCTCGGCGGGACCGACCCCGCCGCCGCGGGCGATCCAGGCAAGCGCCTGCAGCCCGGCCCGCATCGAGTCGGGGTTGGCGTTGTAGGCGTCGTCGATCACGGTGACCCCGTCGGCGCGGGTGGTGACCTGCATCCGGTGCCGCGACACCGGCCCCGCGTGCGCGAGCGCCTCGGCCACCTGTTCAGCGGTGGCACCGCATTCCAGCGCGACCGCGGCGGCGCACAGCGCGTTGGTGACCTGGTGCTCGCCGTAGACGCCGAGGTGGATCTCGGCTTCGGCGCCGCGCGCGTGCAGGGTGAAGCGCGGCCGGGCCAGCTCGTCCAGCGCGACGCCGTCGGCCCACACGTCGCCCGGCCCGGCGCGGCTCACCCGGACCACCCGGGCCGCGGTCACCCCCGCCATCGCCGCCACCGCCGGGTCATCGGCGTTGAGGACGACCACACCGTTCGACGGAATAGCTTGCGGCAGTTCGGATTTCGTTCGAGCGATGGCGTCCCGGGAACCGAACTCGCCCAGGTGCGCGGTGCCCACGTTGAGGACCACGCCGATCGCCGGCGGGGCGATCTCGGCCAGCGCGGCGATGTTGCCGGGGTGTCGCGCCGACATCTCGAGCACCAGGAAGTCGGTGCGCCGGGTGGCGCGCAGCACCGTCCACGGATGACCGAGTTCGTTGTTGAACGACCCGGGCGGGGCGACCACCTCGCCCAGCGGCGCCAGCGCGGCGGCCACCAGGTCCTTCGTCGAGGTCTTGCCCGACGACCCGGTGATCCCGACGATCGTCAGCCCGCCGGCCACCAGCTCGTCGGCCACCGCCCGCGCCAGCTTGGCCAGCGCGCCCAGCACGGCCGCACCCGACCCGTCGGCGTCGTGCTCGAGCACCCCCGAGGCGCCGAAGCCCGTTGCTGGCCCGTCTTGTCGGGGCTCGACCACGATGGCGGGGACGCCGACCGGGCGGGCCGCCAGCACCGCGACCGCTCCCGCGGCCACCGCCGCGCCCGCGTGGTCGTGCCCGTCGGAGCGGGCGCCGGGCAACGCCAGAAACAGCCCGCCGGGGCCGACTTTGCGGGAGTCGAACTCGACGGTGCCGGTGACCCGCAGCTGCGCGGCGTCCCGCGGCGAGATGTCGGCCAGTGTGCCGCCGACGATCTCGGCGACCCGGGCGACGGTCAGATCGATCATGGCCGCGTCCCCGGCGCTTCCAACGCGGCGGCCAGTTCCACCCGGTCGTCGAACGGGCGGGTCTGCCCGGCGCCGCGTTGCCCGGTCTCGTGTCCCTTGCCGGCGATCAGCACGACGTCGCCACCGCGTGCCCACGCGACGGCGTGGCGGATCGCCGCGCGCCGGTCGGCGATCTCGACAACCTCGGCGGCGCCGCGAGCCGTGCCGGCCAGGATCTCGCGACGGATCGCCGCGGGGTCCTCGCCGCGCGGGTTGTCGTCGGTGACGACGACCAGATCGGCCAGTTCGGCGGCGATCTCGCCCATCGGGGCACGCTTGCCCGGATCCCGCTCCCCGCCGGCACCGAACACCACCGCCAGCCGGCCACCGGGCCGCCGGAGGCTGGCCAGCACGGCCCGCAGCGCGCCGGGCTTGTGGGCGTAGTCGACGAGCGCGAGGAAGTCCTGGCCGCGGTCGACCTGTTCCATCCGCCCGGGCACCCTGGTCTCGAGCAGGCCGGGGGCAGCCTGCTCCGGCGACACCCCGACCGCGTCCAGGATCGCCAGCGCGACAAGGCAATTGGCGACGTTGTAGCGACCCGGTAACCGGATGCCCACGCCGTGGTGCACGCCGGCGGGATCCGTCGCGGTGAACTGCTGCCCCCCGGCGCCCAGCGGCGCCACCGCCGAGGCGCGCCAGAGGGCGGGTCGGCCTTCGGCGCTGACGGTGACCGCATCGCCGGCGCGCTCGGCCATCGCGCGCCCGGCCTCGTCGTCGATGCACACCACCACGCGGCGCGCGCGCAGCGGCGAGGCCGGGTCGAACAGCAGCGCCTTGGCCTCGAAGTAGTCGGCCATGGACGGGTGGAAGTCGAGGTGGTCGCGCGACAGGTTGGTGAACCCGCCCACCGCGAATCCGGTGCCGTCCACCCGGCCCAACGTGAGCGCGTGGCTGGACACCTCCATGACCACCGCGTCCACGCCGCGTTCGGCCATCACGGCGAGCATGGCCTGCAGGGCGGGGGCTTCCGGGGTGGTCAGCGCGCTGGGGACGTCGGCGCCGTCCACCCGGATGCCCACGGTGCCGATCAGCCCGGCGACGCGCCCGGCGGCGCGCAGACCGGATTCGACCAGGTAGGTAGTGGTGGTCTTGCCCGAGGTGCCGGTGATCCCGACCACCGTCAGCCGCTCGGAGGGCCTTCCGTACACCGTGGCGGCCAGGGCGCCCAGCACGCGGCGGGGATCGGGGTGCACGAGGACCGGCACGGTCGCGGTTCCGGCGATCTCGGCCACCCCGGCGGCATCGGTGAGCACCGCGACGGCACCGCGGCCGATCGCCTCGCCGGCATACCGGGCGCCGTGGGTGGCGGTGCCGGGCAGCGCGGCGAACAGGTCGCCGGGCAGCACGTCCTGGGCACGCAGGGTCACGCCGGTGACCGGCACGTCGGGGGCGGTGGCACCGTCGGCCGGGACCGCGCCGGCCTGGGCCGCCAGCGCCGAGAGCGGCACGCCGGAGACGGCGCTGGGACGCAGCGCACCCGGCACCGACACCATTCACCACCTCCGTCAGCCATGATCGGCCATGACACCCTACCGAGGAGTGGCGGGCAAGGAGGTCCTCCCGCGCCCGGGCAGGCGCGTCAACGACCCTCACGTCGGCCGGCGGCATCCCCCGCGAGGGTGCGCAGTTGTACGCCCGCTGCGGCGTGTCGCCGTGCAGACGCGCACGCTCGCGGTTCGCGGGGCCTCCGAGACGCGCCGCCTATGTCGCCTGCAGGATCAGCGGCGGCCCGGGGTCGGGTGACAGCGGCACGTTCTCGCGCTGCATCAGCCAGCCCGCGATGTTGTGGAACAGCGGGGCCGCCGAGTGCCCCGGCGAGCCGTCGGCGTTGCGGTTCGGGTTGTCCATCATGATGCCGATCACATAGCGCGGGTTGTCGACGGTGGCCATCCCGGCGAAGGTGATCCAGTAGACGTCGTCGAAGTAGCAGCCGCAGCCGGGGTTGATCTGCTGGGCGGTGCCGGTCTTGCCGGCCATCTGGTAGCCGGGCACCGCGGCGGCGGACCCGGTGCCCTGCTGGTAGCCCATCGGGTCGCGCTGCACCACGGCCCGCAGCATGTTCCGCACCGTCTGGGCGGTCTGCGCGGACACCACCCGCACGCCCTCCGGGCGCGGCTCCTCGGTGCGGGTGCCGTCGGGCGCGATGGTGGCCTTGACGATGCGCGGCGGTATCCGCACCCCGTCGTTGGCGATGGCCTGGTACATGCCGGCCATCTGCAACAGCGTCATCGAAAGACCTTGGCCGATGGGCAGGTTGGAGAACGTGCTGCCCGACCACTGGTCGATCGGCGGGACCAGCCCGGCGCTCTCCCCGGGCAGCCCGACGTTGGTGCGCTGTCCCAGCCCGAACCTCTCGACCATGTCGTAGAAGCGCTCCGGGCCGACGCGCTGCGCCAGCATCAGCGTGCCGACGTTGGACGACTTCCCGAACACCCCGGTGGTGGTGTACGGCATCACGCCGTGGTCCCAGGCGTCGTGCACGTTGACCCCGCCCATGTTGATCGAGCCGGGTACCTGCAACACCTCGTCGGGGTTGGACAGCCCGTACTCGATGACCGAAGACGCGGTGATCACCTTGTTCACCGAGCCCGGCTCGAAGGGCGAGGACACCGACGGGTTGCCCAGCTGCCGGTCGCCCTGCCGGCCGATGTCCTGGGAGGGATCGAAGGTGTTGTCGTTGGCCATGGCCAGCACCTCGCCGGTTTTGGCGTCCAGCACCACGGCCGAGACGTTGTGCGCCCCGGACACGTTCTTGGCCTGCTGGACCTGCTGCTGGACGTAGAACTGGATGTCGTCGTCGAGGGTCAACTGCACGGTGGAGCCGTTGACCGCGCGGTGCCGGTTGCGGTAGCTACCGGGGATGACGACACCGTCGGAGCCCCGGTCGTAGGTGACCGAACCGTCGGTTCCGGAGAGCATGGCGTCCATCGACTCCTCCAGGCCCAGCAGCCCGTGACCGTCCCAGTCGATCCCGCCGACGATGTTGGCCGCCAGCGATCCGCCCGGGTACTGGCGCAGGTCCTGCCGCTCGGAACCCACCTCCGGGTACTTGTCGGAGATCGCACCGGCGACGGCGGGGTCGACGGCGCGAGCCAGGTAGGCGAACGTCTCGTCGCTCTGCAGCTTCTTCAGCACGGTCTGGTAATCCGGCTTGTTGTTCAGTCGCGCCGAGACCTCCTTGGCGATGTCGCGCAGCCGCTGCTGCGGGTCGGGGGCCGCGGGATTCTTCGCCCTGGCCTCCTCCAGCTGCTTGCGAACCCTCTTCGGCTGGAAGGTCAACGCGCGCGACTCGGTGGTGAACGCGAGCTGATCGTTGTGGCGGTCGATGATGCTGCCGCGCACCGCCTTCTCGACGTCGGTGACCTTGAGCTGGCTGGCCGCCTGGGCGCGCAGCGCCGGGGCGTCGGTCACCTGCAGGACGAACAGCTGCGCCGCCGCGATCAGCGTCATCACTCCGATGACCGCGTTGCCGGCCCGGTGCCGGGCGACGAACGACGCGCCGCGGGTCCCCACCTGCACGAGCTTTCGGGTCCGCCGCTCGCGTGCCGAGTGGCCGGCCGGCAGCGCGTCGGGCCGGGGGGCCGCGCCGGACTTCCCGGCGCCCTTGGGCCTGCGGAATCGCCTGGTTTTGCCGGCGTCCCGCGCCCGGGCGGCGTTGTCGGCCGCGCGGGCCCGCTTCGGCTGGCGAACCTCCTCTTCGGAGCGGCGGGGACCGCGGCCCGGTCGCGCCGCCTGCGACCGGCGAGTCCGCCGGGGCTCGCGCCCGCTCATCCGGCCACACCCGGCGCCGCGACGGCGGGCGGCGGGAACTGCCCGGCGGTGGCCGGCAGCGGCGCCGGCGCGCCGGGGCCGACGGGAACCGCGGCCTGGGGGGCTTCGGGCGCCGTTCCCAGCTGCAGCGGCACCGGGACCCCGGCGGGCGCCGGCGCCGACAGCCGGCCGGGAAGCGGGCCCGGCGGGCCGCCCAGCGGGACCGGGACCCCGGCGGGTCCCGGAGCGGGCAGCGGCACCCCGGGGGCCGGCAAGCTCGGTAGCGGGGCCGTACCCGGCAACTGCCCGGGCGCCGGGAATCCCCCCGGCGTGCCGGGCAGGGGCACCTGCTGGGCCGGCAGGTGCTGACCGCCCACGGTCGAGGCGCCGTCCGGCGCGCGCAGCAGCATCTCGGGCCCGGACCTGGCCGGCGCCCCCGGTGCGCCGGGGGCCGGCTCGATCCGGACCGGGACCTCGGGGGACTGCTCCGGGCGCGGCGGCGGCGGGCCCTCGTCGGGGAGCTTGGCGTTCAGCGGCGGGGGCGGAACGCCGTCGGCGGGCTTGGGCGTGCCCACGACCACCCAGTTGCCGGCCGGGTCCTGGACCAGGTGGGCGGTGTCGCGCGTCGGGATCATGCCCTGCTTGCGGGCCGCCTCCGCCAGCGCCGGCGCCGACTCCGCCTCGCGCACATCGCGTTCCAGCGCCTCCTTCTGCTGCTGCAGCAGGCGGTTCTGCTCGCGGGCGTGGCTCAGCTGGTAGGACCGCTCGGCCGAGGCGGTCGACAACCATAGCGTCAGGCCCAGCCCCAAAGCCAGCGCACCGATGACCAGCACGACGAACGGAACCCTGCTGAGCAGGGTCCGGGGCCGCAGGTCGACGGCGGCCAGCCGGGCCGCCAGCCGCTCCGTCAGGCGGGGCCGGACGACCTTGGGCGCCTTGGCTTTCCGCGCCTTGGCCCGGGCCTTGGCCTGGCTGGCGCTCTTGGCCCGGACCGGACGCTCGACCGGCCGCGGGATGGGGCTGGTCTGCGGTCCGGACCTCGGCGTGCGGCCCTCGCGGGCGGGCGCCGGGGTCTTGGCCGGCCGGGTGCTGTGCACCGGCTCGACCGCGGTGCGCCTGCCCTTGCGGGCGGACCCGCCGGAGCCGCTCGCCCCACCCCGGCGGTCGTTGCCGCCGCGGCGTTTCGGCGCCTCGCGCTTGGTCTTCATGAGTCGCCCCTCCCGGTTGCGTGTCGTGCTGCTTGCACCCCGCCCTCCACCCGTTGCAGGGCCCGTAGCCGCACCGAGGCGCTGCGCGGATTGCGTTCGATCTCAGCGGCATCCGCGCGTTCGGCGCCGCGTGTCAACGACCGGAATCGCGGCCCGTGGCCGGGCAGCTCGACCGGCAGGTCGATCGGGGTGCGCGTGGCGACGGCCTCGGCGAAGGCGCGCTTGACGATGCGGTCCTCCAGGGACTGATACGACAGCACCACGATGCGTCCGGCGCCGACGAGGGCGTCCAGCGCGGCCGGCAGTGCGCGGCGCAGCGTGTCCAGTTCGTCGTTGACCGCGATGCGCAGGGCCTGGAACGTGCGCTTGGCCGGATGCCCGCCGGTGCGCCGCGCCGGCGCCGGAATCGCTTGGTAGAGCAGCTCTACCAGCTCCCCCGTGGACGTGAACGGCGCGCGCTCGCGCCAGCGCACGATCTGGGCGGCGATGCGGCGGGCGAATCGCTCCTCGCCGTAGCGGTGCAGGATGTCGGCCAGCGCCGCCTGGTCGTAGGTGTTGACGATGTCGGCGGCGATCAGCCGCGAGCCCGGGTCCATCCGCATGTCCAGCGGAGCGTCCTGGGCGTAGGCGAAGCCGCGTTCGGCGCGGTCGAGCTGCATGGACGACACGCCGAGGTCGAAAAGCACACCGTCGACCGATTCCCTCTCCGGGCAACCGGATTCGGCCAGCGCGGCGGCCAGGCCGTCGTAACGGGTGTGGACGAGCGTGACCCGGTCGGCGAACCGCGCCAGCCGGGCCCGGGCGATGTTTAGGGCGCTGGGATCACGGTCGAGCCCGATCAGCCGCAGCCCCGGCAGGTCGGTCAGGAACCGCTCGGCGTGGCCGCCGGCACCGAGCGTCGCGTCGACCAGCACCGCTCCGGTTCCGTCCGGGGTGCGGCGGGTCAGCGCCGGGGTCAGCAGTTCGACGCAGCGGTGCAGCAGGACGGGAACGTGCCCGTGATCGTCCGAATCATCAGCCACCGCAACGCCTCCGGAGATTGGGCGGGACGCCCCTGCACCGAGGTCCCTGTCCGAAGGCACGAACCTGGCGTTGGGGAAGTACGCCAGGGTCGGTTCGGGCAGAGGCCACGATGCACGGGCATACGCCTCAGATGATGTCGCCGAGTGCTTCATCGCTGGCCGCGGAGAAGTTCTCTTCGTGTGTCTGCTGGTAGTCGTGCCAGGCCTGCGCATCCCAGATCTCGAGGTAGTCGACCGCGCCGATCACCACGCAGTCCTTGGACAGGTTCGCGTAACGGCGGTGGTCGGCCGACAACGTGATGCGGCCCTGCGCGTCGGGGTGCTGCTCGTCGGTGCCGGCGGCGAGGTTGCGCAGGAATGCCCTGGCTTCGGGGTTGCTGCGCGAGGTCTTGCTGGCCCGGCGGGCCAGCTGCTCGAATTCCGCGCGCGGGTAGACGGCCAGGCTGTGATCTTGGCTCTTGGTGACCATCAACCCCCCTGCCAGCGCGTCGCGGAACTTGGCGGGCAACGTCAGCCGCCCCTTGTCGTCGAGCCGGGGCGTGTAGGTGCCGAGAAACACCCGTTCACCTCCCGCCCGGAGCGGTTCCGTCTCACCCGAACACTGCAGTCACCATACCCCACAATCCCCCACTTTGCCCCATAACTGGGGCGTGCTCGGCGCGTTTTCTCGGACATTTGCCACCTCGGACCGACCGGCTCCCCCCGGGTGGCACCGCACCGTCCCGCAGCGGCGCCGCAAAACCGCATTTCAAAGGCACAATACGGCCAGTGGGGCAAAGTGGGGGGATGGGGCGCGTCGGAGCGGGGCTCGGTTCGGACGCGGTTCGGCCTCGAATCGGGCACGACTGCATGAAATAAGGGGCAGCCTCCTGGCTACCCCTTCACGAAGGTTGACGGCGTCGAACTCGCCTGGGCCGCCGCGGTTCCGCTACTCGTCGAAGCGGCGGCGGAAGCGGTCCTCCATGCGGCTGGTGAACGAGCTCCCGGCGCCCTTGGCGCGCCGCGGGCGCAGCGACCCCGTCCCGGAGCCGGGGTGAGCCGGCCGGCCCGCCAGGCTGGGTCCGGTGATGGCGAAGACCACCCCGGCAAACATCACGACGAAGCCGACGACGCTGAGGATCGGAAAGCTCCCGATCATCGTGGCCTTGAAGGCAACGCCGGAAACCAGCATCGCCAGGCCGACGACGAACATGGCCGCGCCCTGCAGGCGCCGCCGCGCGGTGGGTGCGCGGAATCCGCCGCCCCGAACGCTCGACGCGAATTTGGGGTCCTCGGCGTAGAGAGCGCTCTCGATCTGATCGAGCATCCGTTGCTCATGATCGGAGAGTGGCATTCGTCCCTCCTTGCCGACAGCTTGGCACGTAACTATCGATAGCACGCGGATGCCCGTTTCTGCGGACAACTAACTCAGATGATACGAGGTCGATCTGCGCCGTACCACTGGTTCGACAGCGATTCTATCGCGGCCCCGTCCCGAGGCCCGGCCGGGCGGCGACGCCCGTGCGGTGCAAGCGGCCTGCCGGGCCGGGCCTCGAGCGCTTGTTAGCCGTGACCGCCCAGCCACCGGCAACCCGGGCGTCCGATAATGGCGGTGCAGCGGGCTTCGGAACGGGATCGCCGCTGCAGGGCGACGGATGAGGAGGACACCGCGAGTTGCCGACATTCCTCATCGATCTGCCACCCACCGAAATGGAGCGGCGCCTCGGTGACGCCCTGGGTGTGTACGTCGAGGCGATGCGATACCCGCGGGGCACCGAGAAGCAGCGCGCGGCGATGTGGCTCGAGCACCTGCGGCGACGGGGCTGGCAGGGGGTGGCCGCGGTGGAGGCCGACGACACCCTGGCGGCGGCCGACACCGTCTCAGGCGCCCGCCTGAGCGACGCGCCGCTGGTCGGCGTGGCCTACGGCTACCCCGGAGCACCCGGGCAGTGGTGGCAGCAGCAGGTCGTGATGGGTCTGCAGCGCGGTGGCTCGCCGCCGGAGGTGATCACGCGGCTGATGAGCAGCTACTTCGAGCTGACCGAGCTGCACATCCTGCCGCGCGCCCAGGGGCGGGGCCTCGGCGAGGCGCTGGCCCGACGCCTGCTCGCCGGTCGCGTCGAGAAGAACGTGCTGCTGTCGACCCCGGAGACCAACGGCGAGCCCAACCGCGCGTGGCGGTTGTACCGGCGACTGGGGTTCACCGACGTCATTCGCGACTACCACTTCGCCGGTGACCCGCGGGCCTTCGCGATCCTGGGCCGGGCTTTGCCTCTGCAGTGAGCCGGGCCTCTGCGGCGACCCGCCCCTGCGTCCGGCCCACGCCGCGCACAGTCGCGCACAGTCCAGGACTCGCCGAACCGCCACGCCGCATCTGGCACGATGACCTGGTGCGCGCCGGCTCTCCCCCGATCCATGTCCGAGGATTCACCGCTCGGCGGCGCCGGGTGCTGGCCGCGGCGATGCTGCTCCTGCTGGTCCCGCTGGCCACCGGATGCCTGCGCGTGCGGGCGTCGATCACCATCTCGCCCGACGACCTGGTGTCCGGGGAGATCATCGCCGCCGCAAAACCCAAGACGCCCAAGGACACCGGCCCGCAGCTGGAGAACAACCTGCCGTTCGGCCAGAAGGTGGCCGTGTCGAACTACGACAGCGACGGCTATGTGGGCTCGCAGGCGGTGTTCTCCGACCTGACGTTCGCTGAGGTGCCGCAGCTGGCGGACATGAACCCCAACGCGGCCGGGGTGAACCTGTCGCTGCGCCGCAACGGCAATCTGGTGATCCTGGAGGGCCGGGCCGACCTGACCTCGCTGACCGATCCCGACGCCGAGGTCGAGCTGACCGTCGCCTTCCCCGGGGTGGTCACCTCCACCAACGGCGACCGCGCCGAGCCCGACGTGGTCTCCTGGAAGCTCAAACCGGGCGTGGTGAGCACCATGACCGCCCAGGCCCGATACACCGATCCCAACACGCGGTCGTTCACCGGGGCGGGCATCTGGCTGACCATCGCGTCCTTTGCGGCCGCCGCCGCGGTGGCGGCGCTGGCCTGGTTCAGCCGCGACCGCTCACCGCGGTTCACCGGTCCGCGCGACCAACCGCCGAGCTAAACCGGCTCGCGCGGCGACCAGTAGGCGAGCATCTCGGCGAACACCTGGAAGGCCGGGGTCGACACCCCGTACGTCGCCTCGAAATGGATGCTGAGCGGGAAGCCCAGCTCGGCGACGCCGTCGATGACGCGCTTGTAGAGGTCGACCATGAGCCGGCGCTTCCGCGCCGGCTCGCTGCCGGCCAGTTCCCTCACGAACTCCTGCTCGCGGGCCACCGCGGCGTTGCCCGGGTCCTGGATCAGCCAGTTGATCAGCCCGATGCGGCCCTCCACCTTCGGCACGAAGCCGAACGACAACAGGATCTCGGGCCGGTGATCGGTGGTTCGGGCGAACTCCGTCAAGAACCCCACGATCGCGTCCGAATACAGCAGCTGGGTCATGCCGTAGGTGGCGCCCTGATCGCACTTGAAGTTGAACCGGCCGTGTTCGCCCTCGCGGGTGGGAATCAGGATCACCCCCCGGTTGCTCACCAGCTCCCGGTAGATCGACAGCGCGTCGGTGGGAGCGACGCCGGAGCCCTCGCCGTCGCTCATCGTGCGCGGCACGCCGACGAACACCACGCCCTCCATGCCGGCGTCGCACAGATCGGTCAGCCGCCGCCGCAGCGCCGATGCGTCCATGAAAGCGGTCACCTGCGTGCACAGGCCGCGCAACCCCGGCAACTCCGGCTTGAGGATCGACCAGAAGTCCAGCACGTCGAGCTTGGGCTTCATCGGCACGGGACGGTCGTCGTCCTCGGCGATCATCCCGGGAATCATCACGTGCCGGATCCGGCCCTCCAGGCCACTCTCGGCCGAGCAATGCACCACTTTTCGCGCATCTTCCAGCGCCCGTGCCCGACCGTCTTCCACGTTGGGCGGCACCAGTTCGAGGGCGATGGTGTTGAGGGTCACGCGGCTCCTCTCCATCGGATTCTCATCAGACGATGACCGCCCCGGCACCTCGCGGCCGGGGCAAGCCGGGCCTAAGCCCGGGCCCTCGCCAGCATAGGCGTGGGGATATCTCCCGCTGGGCGAGGGAACGGCGAGGCTGGCCGGAGCGACTCCGGGCGCCGAAGCGACATACACTGTCGGGCCTAGAACACCCACCGCGTCGAGCCGAGCAGAAAGGGGCGCCGCGCTGAGCCCGAAAGCCCCAGCAGCAGCGGCAACCGCCGAACTGACCGGCGCCATCACCGACCGGCTTCGGCGGTACCTGCACGACCGGCGCGACGAAACCGCCTACATCGGTGGCGACTACGACGCCTTCATCGGCGCCCTCGAGGATTTCGTGCTCAGCGGCGGCAAGCGGCTGCGGCCGGCCTTCGCCTACTGGGGCTGGCGCGCCGTAGCCAGCGAAGACCCCGATCCCGAGGTGCTGCTGCTGTTCTCCGCGCTGGAGCTGCTGCACGCCTGCGCGCTACTGCACGACGACGTGATCGACGACTCCTTGACCCGCCGGGGCAGACCGACCGCCCACGTGCAGTTCGCCGAGCTGCACCGCGGCCGGCGGTGGCGCGGCTCGCCGGACCGGTTCGGCGTGTCGGCGGCGATCCTGCTCGGGGACCTCGCGCTGGCCTGGGCCGACGATATCGTGTTCGGCGCGGACTTGCCGCCCGACGCCCAGCGGCGGGTCCTGCGCGTGTGGGCCGCCATCCGCACCGAGGTCCTGGGCGGGCAGTACCTCGACATCGTCAACGAGGCCAGCGCCGCCGAGTCGATCGCGTCGGCGATGAACGTCGACACGTTCAAAACCGCCAGCTACACCGTGGCCCGGCCGCTGCAGCTGGGCGTGGCCGCCGCCGCCGATCGGCCCGACGTCCAGGACACCTTCAAGCAGTTCGGGGTGGACCTCGGCGTGGCGTTCCAATTGCGTGACGACGTGCTGGGGGTGTTCGGGGATCCGGCGGTGACCGGCAAGCCGTCCGGTGACGACCTGCGGTCCGGCAAGCGGACGGTGCTGCTGGCCGAGGCGGTCGAGCTGGCGGACCGGTCGGATCCGGCGGCGGCCGAGCTGTTGCGCAGCGCGATCGGCGCCCAGCTGACCGACGCGCAGGTGAACGAGCTGCGCGACGTCATCGAGGCGGTGGGCGCGCTGCAGGCGGCCGAGCAGCGCATCGCCGCGCTGACGCAACGGGCGCTGGCCACGCTCGCGTCCGCCCCCGTCAACGCGGCGGCCAAAGAGGGCCTGTCCGCGCTGGCCAGGATGGCCACGAACCGGTCCGCCTGAGCCGATGGAGACCCCGTCGAGCCCGGCGCACCTCCCGTCCACCGAATCGCCCGCGGCCAAGAAGCACCCCCGCGCCCCGCAACTGTCTCGCTTGCTGGCGTTCACCGCCGGCCCGGAGTCGCGACCGGCGAAACTGGGGTTTCTCGGCGCGATGCTGATCACCATGGGCGGGCTGGGCGCCGGCAGCACCCGCCAGCACGACCCGCTGCTGGAGTCGATCCACCTGTCGTGGCTGCGCTTCGGGCACGGGCTGGTGTTGTCGTCGATCGTGCTGTGGGCCGGCGTGGGCCTGATGCTGATCGCGTGGCTGGGGCTGGGACGCCGGGTCTTAGCCGGCGGCCCGACCGAATACGCGATGAAGGCCACCACCGGGTTCTGGCTGGCGCCGTTGCTGGTGTCGGTGCCCGTGTTCAGCCGGGACACGTATTCCTATCTGGCCCAGGGCGCGCTGCTGCGCGACGGCCTGGACCCCTACGCGGTGGGCCCCGTGGCAAACCCGAACTCGTTGCTGGACAACGTGAGTCCCATCTGGACGATCACCACCGCCCCGTACGGCCCGGCGTTCATCCTGGTCGCGAAGTTCGTCACGGTCATCGTCGGCAACAACGTGGTGGCCGGGACGATGTTGCTGCGCCTGTGCATGCTGCCCGGGTTGGCGCTGCTGATCTGGGCCACACCCCGGTTGGCGCATCACCTGGGGACCGACGGCCCCATCGCGCTGTGGATCTGCGTCCTCAATCCCCTGGTGCTCATCCACCTGATGGGGGGGGTGCACAACGAGATGCTGATGGTCGGGCTCATGGCCGCCGGCATCGCCCTGACCTTCCGCGGGTGCCACCTCCCGGGCGTCGCCCTGATCACCGTGGCCAGTGCGGTCAAGGCCACCGCCGCGATCTCGCTGCCGTTCCTGGTCTGGGTGTGGATGCGGCATCAGCGCGACCGGCGGGGATATCCCCCGATGCGGGCGTTCCTGACGGCCATGGTGCTCTCCGTGCTCGTCTTCGCCGTGGTGTTCGGGATCCTCTCCGCCGCGGCCGGTGTCGGGCTGGGCTGGCTGACCGCACTGGCCGGATCGGTGAAGATCATCAACTGGCTGACCATTCCCACCGGGGCCGCCAACCTGATCCACGCGTGGGGCAGCAACTTCTTCACCTTCGACTTCTATCCCCTGCTGCGCGTCACCCGGCTGATCGGGATCGGGGTCATCGCGGTGTCGCTGCCGGTGTTGTGGTGGCGGTGCCGCCGCGACGACCGGACCGCGCTGACCGGCATCGCGTGGTCGATGCTGATCGTGGTGTTGTTCGTGCCCGCCGCCCTGCCCTGGTACTACTCCTGGCCGCTGGCGGCAGGGGCGCCGCTGGCCCAGTCGCGACGCGCGGTCGCCACCATCGCGGGGTTCTCGACGTGGGTCATGGTCATCTTCAAACCCGACGGCTCGCACGGCATGTACTCGTGGCTGCACTTCTGGCTGGCCACCGCCTGCGCCGTCATCGCCTGGTACACGCTGAAGCGGGCCCCCGCGGCGGCGGCCGAACCGGGCCGCGAAGCCGTCAGTACGCCATAGCCTGGGCCCGGCGCACGACCTCCCGCGCCTGGTGGGCGTGCAGGGCGTCGACGGGGCGGGCGTTGCCGACGGCGTCCCGGCTGCCGTCGCGGGTGATGGTCAGCGACGCGTCCGGGGTGAACAGCCACCGCAGGATCTCGGTCTCGCGGTAACCGCCGTCGCGCAAGATGGTCAACAGGCCGGGCAGGCTCTTGACCACCTCACCGGTGCCGGTGAAGAACGCCTGGGGGATCACCACGCCACCGTCGCGGCGCACCGCGACCAGGTGGCCCTCCCGAAGCTGTTGGTGCACCTTGCCGAGCGGCACGCCGAGCAATTCGGCGACCCGGGGCAGGTCGTAGGTTGGCTCGCCGGGATCTATGACGTCGTCGCCGGCCGGGATGCTGCCCACCGCGCCAGTGTATGCCGTGCTCGGCGCGTTGAGCATGGAGTTTTTCAACCCGGGGCCGCAGCGCACCTACGATGGCCCCGTGGCAGGCGCGGGGATCGGGGAGCTGGACGGCACGCTGCTGGACGGCCGCTACCTCGTGGAGTCCCGGATCGCCAGCGGCGGCACCTCGACGGTGTACCGGGGCCTCGACGTCCGGCTCGACCGCCCCGTCGCGGTCAAGGTGATGGACGCCCGCTACGCCGGCGACGAGCAGTTCCTGACCCGCTTCCGGTTCGAGGCGCGCGCGGTCGCGCGGTTGAAGAATCCCGGGCTGGTCGCCGTTTACGACCAGGGCCTGGACTCCCGGCACCCGTTTCTGGTGATGGAACTCGTCGAGGGCGGCACGCTGCGCGAGTTGCTGGCCGAGCGCGGGCCGATGCCGCCCCACGCCGTCGCCGCGGTGCTGCGCCCGGTGCTGGGCGGACTGGCCGCCGCGCACGGGGCGGGCCTGGTGCACCGTGACGTCAAGCCCGAGAACGTGCTGATCTCCGACGAAGGCGAGGTCAAGATCGCCGATTTCGGCCTGGTTCGCGCCGTCGCGGCCGCCGGGATCACCTCCGCCAACGTCATTCTGGGGACGGCGGCCTACCTGTCGCCCGAGCAGGTCCGCGACGGGCATGCCAGCCCCCGCAGCGACGTCTACTCCACCGGAATCCTCACCTACGAGCTGTTGACCGGGCGCACGCCGTTCACCGGCGACACGGCACTGTCGATCGCCTACCAGCGCCTGGACACCGATGTGCCCCCGCCCAGCGCCGCGATCGACGGCGTGCCCCCGCAGTTCGACGAGCTGGTGGCGCGGGCGACCGCCCGCAACCCCGCCGACCGCTACGCCGACGCGATCGAGCTGGCCGCCGACCTCGAGGCGATCGCCGACGAACTCGGATTGCCGGCATTCCGGGTGCCCGCCCCGGCCAATTCCGCCCAGCACCGGTCGGCGGCGCTGCAGCACAGCCGGATGGCGGAGCGCGGGGCCGCCGGGCAGCAGCCTCCCGCCGCCGCAGCGGCTCGCCGGCCCACCCGCCAACTCACCCGGGGGCCCGGGGACTGGCCCGAGCAGCCGCCCCCGATCGAGCCGGGCGAATACGAATACGAGCCCTTGTCAGGGGAATTCGCCGGCATCGCGATGAGCGAGTTCGTGTGGGCCCGGCAGCGCGCCCGGCGCACGGTGCTGATCTGGGTCGCGATCGTGCTCGCCCTCACCGCGCTCGCGGCGACCGTGGGGTGGACGATCGGCAGCAACCTGAGCGGCCTGCTGTGAGGTCAGCCGGGCGAGCGCGCGCAAATGTACGTCGCCACCGGCGTGTCGTCGTACAGACACGCACACTCGCGAACGTCCGGAGCTAGTCGCGCAGCATCTCGGCGACCAGGAACGCGAGCTCCAGCGACTGCTGGGTGTTCAGCCGCGGGTCGCACGCCGTCTCGTAGCGGCCCACCAGGTCGGTGTCCGAGATGTCCTGCGCGCCGCCCAGGCATTCGGTGACGTTCTCGCCGGTGATCTCGACGTGGATGCCGCCGGGATGGGTGCCCAGAGCGCGGTGCACCTCGAAGAACCCCTGCACCTCGTCGACGATGCGGTCGAAGTGGCGGGTCTTGTACCCGTTGGACGACTCGTGGGTGTTGCCGTGCATCGGGTCGCATTGCCAGATCACCTGGTGGCCGGTGGCCTGGACCTTCTCGACGAGCGGCGGCAGCAGGTCGCGGACCTTGCCGTTGCCCAGCCTGCTGACCAGTGTCAGCCGGCCGGGCTGGTTGCGCGGGTCGAGCCGCTCGACGTATTCGACGGCCAGTTCCGGCGTCATCGTCGGGCCGATCTTGACGCCGATGGGGTTGGCGATCACCTCGGCGAACGCGACGTGCGCGCCGTCGAGCTGGCGGGTGCGCTCCCCGATCCACACCGTGTGCGCCGACAGGTCGTAGAGCCGCGGCTCCCCGTCTTCGCCCTCGAACAGGCGCAGCATGGCGCGCTCGTAGTCGAGCACCAACGCCTCGTGGCTGGCGTAGATCTCCGCGGTCTGCAGGTTGCGGTCGGCCACCCCGCAGGCGCTCATGAAGCGCAGCGCGCGGTCGATCTCGGTGGCCAGCGCCTCGTACCGCGCTCCGGCCGGTGAGGTCCGGACGAACTCGCGGTTCCAGTCGTGCACCCCGTGCAGCGAGGCCAGCCCCGACGAGGTCAGCGCCCGCACCAGGTTCATCGCCGCACTGGCGTTGGCGTAGGCCCGCACCAGCCGCGACGGGTCGTGGTCGCGCGCGGCGGCGTCCGGGGCGAAGCCGTTGATCATGTCGCCGCGGTAGGACTTCAGGCCCAGCGCGTCGATGTCGGCCGAGCGGGGCTTGGCGTACTGTCCCGCGATGCGGGCCACCTTGACCACCGGCATACTGGCGCCGTAGGTCAGCACCACGGCCATCTGCAGCAGCGCCCGGATGTTGCCCCGGATGTGGGGTTCGGTGTTGTCGGTGAACGTCTCCGCGCAGTCGCCGCCCTGCAGCAGGAACGCCTCCCCCCTGGCGACCGCGGCCAGTTGTTCCTGCAACCGGACGATCTCCGACGGCACTGTCACCGGCGGCACGCTCTCCAGGACCGTGCGCATCGCCGTGGCCTGGTCGGCCGGCCAGCTGGGCTGCTGCGCGGCCGGCTTGGCCAGCGCGGCGTCCAGGCGGGCGCGCAGCTCGGTCGGCAGCGGCGGCAGCGACGGCAGCTGGTCGATCGGGATGTCGACGGTCCAGTTCATCGGTCCATCGTAACCGGCACCCGGCCCGGGCTGTTCGGGGCTGATCAGCAAGAACGCCGGTCGACCGGCCGCTCGGCGGCCGGCATTTCCGCCGCGGTGATCAGCCGGAAGCGACGCAGCTGATCGCGGGCGTCGACCAGCGCGTCGTGAGCGTCCCGCGACCGCGGCGGCAGCCGGGGGGACCCGCGGTCCTCCCAGAGCTGCCGCAGTTCCCGGGTGAAGCGGGGCAGCGCCCGCGGCAGCTCCGGCATGGTGCCCCACAACTGGCACAGCGCCACGTGGTCGTAGGCCCCGATCCAGGCCCACAGCTCGATCGGATCGTCGTCGACACCGGAGACACCGAAGAACTCCTCCAGGTCCTCGCGGATCCGCCTGCGCGACCGCCACAGCTGCGAGGACGGGGGCGGCAGCTTGGGCAGCACGTGCGCGCGCACCCAGCTGCCGGCGCGTTCGGGATCGAATTCGGTGGACACCGCGTAATACTCGCGACCGTCTTCGGCGACCACGCCGATCGAGATCAGCTCGATGCTGCGCCCGTCCTCGATGAATTCCGTGTCGTAGAAGTAGCGCACCGTAGAAAGCCTAGGCGCGCGGCCGCGGCGGGCTAGCGGCCCAGCAGGAGGGGCTCGGTGTTCTCGGGCGGCGGCGCGGGACGCACCTCGGTGTCGAGCCTGGCGTCGACGGTGCGTTCGTCGGGCAGGCGCGGGGTGCCGGCGATCGCGCACTGCAACGCCAGCTTGGCCCGCACGACGGGACGGCGCAGCGTCCGTTCCCGTTGCAGCGCCCGCCGCATCTTGTCCGGCCGGGTGGTGTAGCGCCACCGGGCCCACGGGGCGTGGGGGCGCGACAACCGGACCGCCCCGACCACGAGCAGCACGACGATGAACATGCCCAGCAGGCCCGTCCAGACCTTGCCCTTGAGCACCACGACCACGGCCAGGGGCAGCGTGAGCGCCATCGCGCCGGCGACCGCGAACCGCAGCGCCGTCGAATCCGTGCCCTGCCATAGCGGCATGAAGAACATCAACGGATGGAGTCCCATGATCAGCAGGCCGGCCACGCCCACCGCGGCGAACACCGCGTCCACCGACGTGCGCCCGTCTTCCGACCAGTACACATCGGAGAGGTGCAGGATCAACGCGTACTCGTCGAGTACCAACGCGGCCCCGACACCGAAAAATATCGCGGCGGAGGTGAATTCGGCTTCGGTGCCGTCCAGGGATATGGTGACCAGCGTCAGCCCGGACACCAGCACCAGCACCACCCCGAACGTCACGTGGTGAATGTGTACCCCCCCGATGTGGACGTTGCGCGGCTGCCACCATTTGGGCGGTCGCCCGGTCGCGGCACGCTGGCGGATGAACCGGACGAAGGTTCGCGTGACGAAAAACGTCAGGATGAAGGCCACCAGACAGCACAACAGCGGCAGCCGGCCGCCATCGTGGATGTCATGGGAGAACCAAGTCGTGATCCTCGACACGAACCACTGCAACACACCTGAAACCTACGCCTGCCTTGCCGCGCCCGGCGGGAGCCGCGCTGCGCCGGCCGCTGCCCGGCCCGCGCACCGATTAGGCTGTTCGGCGAGATGAGTAGATCGCAGACGCCCGGCGCGGGCTTCGCTGGCAGAAGTGGGCTCGGACGGGCGCTGACGTGGGGACTGCTCTGGTTGGCGGCGGCCGCCGCGCTGGGCTACACGGCGTGGCGCCTGTTCGGGCACACTCCGTACCGCATCGACATCGACATCTATCAGATGGGCGGTCAGGCCTGGTTAGACGGGCATCCGCTGTACCGCGGCGAGGTGTTGTTCCACACCCCCATCGGGCTGAACCTGCCCTTCACCTATCCCCCGCTGGCGGCCATCGTGTTCAGCCCGTTCGCCTGGTTGCACATGCCGGCCGCCAGCGTCGCAATCACGTTGCTGACGCTGGCGCTGCTGATGGTGTCGACGTTGATCGTGCTCACCCGCCTCGACGTGTGGGACACCTCGACGGTGCTGCCGGGGCCGCCGTGGCTGCGCCGGCTGTGGTTGACGGTGATGATCGTGGCGCCCGCGGCGATCTGGCTGGAACCCATCAACTCCAACTTCGCGTTCGGCCAGATCAACGCCGTGCTGATGACGCTGGTGATCGCCGACTGCTTCCCGCGCCGCACGCCGTGGCCGCGCGGCGTGCTGCTCGGGTTGGGGATCGCGCTCAAGCTCACCCCCGCGGTGTTTCTGCTCTATTTGGTGCTGCGCCGCGACAACCGCGCGGCGCTCACCGCGGTGGCGTCGTTCGCGGCCGCGACGGCCGTCGGTTTCGCGCTGGCCTGGGACGATTCGTGGGAGTACTGGACCCGCACGGTGCACCACACCGACCGGATCGGCGCCGCGGCGCTGAACACCGACCAGAACGTCGCGGGCGGGCTGGCGCGGTTGGACCTCGGCGAGCACGAGCGCTTCGTGCTGTGGGTGGCCGCGAGCCTGCTCGTGCTGGGGCTGACCATCTGGGCGATGCGGCGGGTGCTGCGCGCCGGCGAGCCGACGCTGGCGATCATCTGTGTCGCGCTGTTCGGCTTGGTCGTGTCGCCGGTGTCGTGGTCGCACCACTGGGTCTGGATGGTGCCGGCGGTGCTGGTGACCGCGGTCCTGGGCTGGCGGCGGCGCAACGTCGCGCTGGCGGTGGTCAGCGCCGCCGGGGTGGCGCTGATGGCATGGACCCCGATCAACCTGCTGCCCAAGCATCACGAGACGACCGCGGTGTGGTGGCGCCAACTGGCCGGGATGTCCTACGTGTGGTGGGCGTTGGCGGTCATCGCCGCGGCCGGAGTCACCGTCGGCGCCCGCGCCGGCTCGCGGCACCCGGCATCGCCCACCCTGACACCGGTGTCGGCGGCCGGTTAACCCGCGGCGGTCTCGGGGATGCGCGCGGCGTCACCGGCGGAGGCGTCACCGGAGCCACCTTCCTTGAGGCTGGCCGCGTAGATGTCGACGTATTCCTGGCCGGACAGGCCCATCAGCTCGTAGATCACCTCGTCGGTGACGGCGCGTTCGATGAACCGGTTGCCGGCCATTCCCTCGAAGCGGGAGAAGTCCATCGGCTTGCCGAAGCGGACGGTGACCCGGCCGAAGTGCAGCATGTTCGTACCGGGCGGGTTGACCACGTTGGTGCCGATCATCGCCACCGGGATAACCGGAACCCCGGTGTGCAGAGCCAGCCGGGCCAGGCCGGTCTTGCCCTTGTAGAGCCGGCCGTCGGGCGAGCGGGTGCCCTCGGGGTACATCCCGAGCAACTTGCCTTGGCTCAGCAGCCGTTCGGCGGTGTCCAGCGCCGCCTGCGCGGCGTCGGCGTTGGTGCGGTCGATCGGGACCTGACCGACGGCGGTGAAGAACCAGCGCTGGAACCAGCCCTTGAGGCCGGTGCCGGTGAAGTATTCGGATTTGGCCAGGAACGTGATCCGGCGGCGCACGACCAGGGGCAGGTAGAAGCTGTCCATCACCGCCAGGTGATTACTGGCCAGAATCGCCGACCCGGAGTGCGGAAGATGTTCCAGGCCTTCGACTTTGGGCCGACCAAGCAGTGATAGCAATGGGCCGAGAAGAATGTACTTGAACAGCCAGTACCACATGGCCCTCCCTCTCACCCCGCCGGTCGTGTACTGCGTCAACTGTACCCATCCGCGGCCCGGGCGACCACCTGCGACGCGGGCGACTCACTCCTCGACGGTGACCGGGATGGGCTGATACCGGCTCCTGGCGGTGCCTTCCCCCGCATCCCTGCCGGCGCGCGTCTCGTCGCCCGGCGGCCGCACACCGCCACCGCGCGGCCCGTCCGGCGGCGGCTCCGGCGAGCGGTCGGCGTCACCGACGATGCCGCGGATCACCTCGAGCAGAACGATGCTGTGGTCGGCGATCACGGTGAGCAGCGGGTGCTGCTCACCGGTGGCCAGCGCGGCCAGCGCACACACCGGGCACCACACCTGCTGGCATTTCCCGGTTCCCGGCCCACCGCCGGCCGTCATCGCGGCCGCCAGCCGCACCGCCGGGTCGATTCCGTCCAGGATCGCCTGGGCGAGCCTGCGCAGCTCGGGACCGACGTCGGGATGAGCCCCACTCATCTAGGCCACACCTCCGGGTCTGGTCGGAAACGAACCGTCAGTTCACTACCCCGCAGACGCGCGTCCAGCACCGTGCAACGCCGCAGTACGGACGCCAGCCGCACCCGGCGCCGCAACCCGCCGACGCTGATGATCAGGTCGTCGTCGACACGGCCGAGGGTCAGGGCACCCGAATCGAGTTGGGGCAACGCTAGCCGCATCCGGTATGTCGCCCCAAGCCCCGATCCGGATTCGAGGTCGACGATGGGCTGCAACGGGCCCGGCGGCGCGCCCGTACCCGTCCGGCGGGCGCTGTCGAGCAGTGCGCCCAGCGCCTTGGGGCCGATCGGTTCGCCGGACAGGTGCGGGGTCACCACCAGCGCGACGTCACCCATGGCGGCGGCCAGTTCGTCCAGGACGACCCGTTGTTCGCAGATGCGTTCGGCGTACCAGGAGAACGCCGGGTGCGCGGGCAGGTTGTGGTACTCGTAGGACTCGTCCTGCACGAGAACCTGGTTGACGATCAGCTCCTCCACGCGCACCCCCATCAACGCCAGCGAGCCCAGGGTCCGGACCGCCTCGGCCACCACCACCCGCTCGGGGGTCAGCACCAGGTGCGCACCGACCAGCTCGCCGTCGGTCAGCAGTGCGCCGAGCGCGTCGACACCCGCGCTGATGCGCTCCAGCAACTCCACCACCGCCGCCGAGCGGCTGTCGTCGGCGGCGATCGACAACCTGCGGTGGCGCGGCCACCCACGCTCGACGTAGAGCCCGAACGTGGCAGGCAGGGTCAGCATCCGCAACGCGTCGGCGGTCGAGGCGCAGTCGACGACGACGAGATCCCAGCGCCCGGAGGCCGAAAGCTCACCGACGGCGTGCAACCCGAGGACTTCCTGCACGCCCGGCAGGGCCGAAAGTTCTTCGGGCGCAATGGTGCCCAGCTCAGAGTCGGGAAACCTGCGGTCCACGGCGCCGACAACGTGCTGCCAGCGGGCCTCGAGCAGGGCCAGGGTGTCCAGGGCCAGCGCGTCGAGAAAACCGGCACCGGACTGGTCGTCGGCGAGCACCCGGACGGCCTCGTCGCCCCCGCTCGGCGGGACCGGGACGCCCAGCACGTCGCCCAGCGAATGCGCCTGGTCGGTGGACACCACCAGCACGCGCTGACCCCGGTTCGCGGCGGCGACCGCGGTGGCCGAGGCCAGAGTTGACTTTCCTACCCCGCCCTTGCCGACGAACAGACTGATCCGGGCCGGGGTCGGCGTAACGGAATCACTCAGCCTCGACTCGTTTCTTCAGATCCTTCAACGCGGTATCGGTGAGCCTGCGCTCGGCCTTGCGTTTGAGCATCCCGATCATCGGGAGGGCGAGGTCCACCGTCAGCTCGTAGGTGACGTCGGTGCCAGAACCCTTGGGCGCCAAACGATACGAACCCTCGAGCGAACGCAGTAGCGAGCTGGAGACCAGGGTCCAGCTCAGCGATCGGCGATCCTCGGGCCACTGGTAGGACATAACCAGGGTGTCTTTGATGATGCCGGCGTCCATCACGAAACGCGCCACCTTGGGGTAGCCGTCGGCGCCCCTCTCCTGCACCTCGGCTTCCTTGTACTCCGAGATCCAATCCGGGTAGGCATCGATGTCGGCGATCACCTTCAATATCGTGTCGGGATCAGCGTCGATGTGAATGGTCTGCGTCGTCTTCTCCGCCACCTGGCTGCTGCCTCTCTCCCACGAGCGAGCCGCCCCGCTGCGGGACTAACCCGGTCTCCGGCCCGAAACGGTACTCTCCATGCCGGACGTTGAGCGCTAGACTGCCGGAGAAGTCCCGACCGGGCGTGACCGTTCCAGTGAGCCCTTGAGTTCGAATGCCACGTTCTTGCCCGCGACCCGGCGCCGATGGATCACCTTGGCCAGGTTCAGCTTGGCCAGCTGCCAGGCCGCCAGGCCGGTCGGTTCCGCGTGCAGGAAGTAGTGCAGCACCACGCCGTCCAGGCCGTCGGGCATGGGTTCCAGCCAGATCTCCATGGTGCCGGTCAGCGCGCCGGTCACGGTCCACCGGATCCCCTTGTCGGCGCGGTCCTCGACCACCTGCAACCGCAGGTCGGGCCACCACCGGCGCCAGTTCGACGGATCGGCGATGACAATGCCGACCCGCGCGCCGTCGACCGCGACATACGTCTGGTCGGCGATCTGGATGCTGTTCACCACCCCAGCTTCACACACGCGGGGCCGGCCGGCCATCTCCGGGCCGGGCCGGGACGGGCGGGGAGGTCCCCGCATTAGGCTGGACACAGCAAGCCGGCCGGCATCACTAGCTAAGACGAGGTCAACACAGTGCGTGAGTACAGCGTTCCTGCCCGCTTCACCGTCGCCGAGCACGACAACATCGCGGCCATGGTCTTCGAGCACGAGCGCGACGACCCCGGCTTCGCGATCTACCAGCGCCGGGTCGACGGCGTCTGGACTGACGTCACGTGCGCTGAGGCGGCCGGCCAGGTTCGTTCGGCGGCACTGGGTTTGATCTCACTGGGAGTGCAGGCCGGTGACCGGGTTTCGATCTTCTCGGCCACTCGCTACGAGTGGGCGATCCTCGACCTGGCGATCCTGTCGGTGGGCGCGGTCACGGTGCCGATCTACGAGACGTCGTCGGCCGAGCAGGTGCGATGGGTGCTGCAGGACTCGGCGGCGGTGCTGGCGTTCGCCGAAACCGACGCCCACGCCGCGATGGTGACCGAGCTCGCCGGTGACCTGCCCGCGCTGCGCCGGGTGCTACACATCGACGGGTCGGGCCCCAAGGCCCTCGATCAGCTGGTCGAGGCCGGTGCGTCGGTCGACCCGGCGGAACTGACGGCGCGGCTCGGGGCGCTGCGGGCCGAGCATCCGGCGACGCTGATCTACACCTCGGGCACGACCGGCCGGCCCAAGGGCTGTCAGCTCACCCATTCCAACCTGCTCTACGAGACGCGGGGCACCAAGGAGTGCCTCCCGACGCTACTCGACAAGGGGCAGCGGCTGCTGGTGTTCCTGCCGCTGGCCCACGTGCTGGCCCGCGCGCTCACCCTGGGCGCATTCGCCAACAAGGTGACCGTCGGCTTCACCAGCGACATCAAGAACCTGCTGGCGCTGCTGGCGGAGTTCAAGCCGACGGTCGTGGTGTCGGTGCCGAGGGTGTTCGAGAAGGTGTACAACACGGCCGAGCAGAACGCCGCCAACGACGGCAAGGGACGGATCTTCGCGATCGCCGCCCAGACCGCGGTCGAGTGGAGCCAGGCCCACGACCGCGGTCGGCCCGGGCTGCGGCTGCGCGCCAAGCACGCGCTGTTCGACCGCGTGGTCTACAGCAAGCTGCGCGCGGCGCTGGGCGGCGACTGCCGCGCATCGGTGTCCGGCGGTGCGCCGCTGGGTGCGCGGCTGGGCCACTTCTACCGCGGCGTGGGGGTCACCATCCACGAGGGCTACGGCCTGACCGAGACCAGCGCGGCCATCACGGTCAACCAGGTCGACAACGTCAAGGTCGGGACCGTCGGAACGCTGGTGCCCGGCAACAGCTTACGCATCGGCGAGGACGGGGAGCTGCTGGTGCGCGGGGGCGTGGTGTTCAGCGGCTACTGGGGCAACGAGCAGGCTACCGCCGAGGCGTTCACCGACGGCTGGTTCAAGACGGGCGACCTGGGTGCGGTCGACGAGGACGGCTTCCTGACGATCACCGGCCGCAAAAAGGAGATCATCGTCACCGCGGGCGGCAAGAACGTCGCACCCGCCGTGCTCGAGGACCAACTGCGGGGTCACCCGCTGATCAGCCAGGCAATGGTCGTCGGTGACAACAAGCCGTTCATCGGCGCGCTGATCACCATCGACCCCGAGGCGTTCGACGGCTGGAAGCAACGCAACAGCAAGGCGGCCGGTGCCTCGGTCGGCGATCTGGCCAACGATCCCGACCTGATCGCCGAGGTGGACGCCGCCGTCAAGCAGGCCAACCTCGCGGTGTCGCACGCCGAGTCGATCCGCAAGTTCCGCATCCTGCCGGTCGACTTCACCGAGGACACCGGCGAGCTGACACCGACGATGAAGGTCAAGCGCAAAGTGGTGGCCGAGAAGTTCGCCACCGACATCGAAGCGATCTACGCCAAGGACTGACTTAGTGGTCTTGCCCGTTAATTCGTCGGGGGTCATGCGGCAGGGGTGTGGTGGTCGAGCCGGGTGAGGTGTTGGTGAAGGTCAGCGCTGGTGTATCGCCAGCGGAATGGTTCGGCGGTGCGGTTGTAGCAATCCTGGAATGTTGCCAGGCGTTGCTCGAGCACGGTGAGGTCGGGGAAGTCGTTGGGGGTGAGTACTTTCCGCTGGACGATGGAGAAGTAGATCTCGACTTGGTTGAGCCAGGAGGCGTGCACGGGGGTGTGGATCATGGTCGCATTCGGGTAGCGGGCGCTGAGCCGGTCGATCGCGGCGATACCGCGGTGTGAGGAGCCGTTATCGACGATGAAGAACACCCGCGTGGCTGATGCGTAGGGCTGGCTGGTCATGACCTGGTCGACCAGTCGGGTGAACGCCTTGATGCCGGTGGAGGTCTCGCAACGGCCGAAGACCCGGGCCTGGTGCACGTCGTAGGCGGCCAGATACGCCAGCGCGCCGCGGCGGTGGTAGTCGTGATTGACCCGCATCGGGCGCCCCGGCCGGGTCGCTACGGTGCGGTGGCACCGGTCGCGGGCCTGGATCGAGGGTTTCTCGTCGGCGGAGATCACGTATTCATCGGCTCCCAGTGGGGTGCCCTGATAGGTGCGGGCGTACAACTCGAGCACAACGGCGGCTTTGGCCTCGAAGTCGGGGTCGCGCACGAAGATCCACGATCGGTGCTGCCATGGTTTGAGCGCATCGTGGTCCAGCCAGCGGCGCACCGTGGACACCGATGCCGCGATGCCGTCGCGGCGCAGTTGGGCGGCTAGGACGGTGCTGTTTTAGTCGCTGACTTTCGGCGTGGCTGAGCGGGTTTCGCATGGATGGGCGGCGAGGATCAGATGCGTGGCTTTGGGACGGGAAAATCGGCAGGGCCGGTTCGATGACGTGATGCTGCTTGTCGGCGATCAGCTGCCGGCGGGCAGCATCTATCGGCTGCTGGCCGACCACGGCGGTGCACTGTTCGACGACGATTATTTCGCTGATGTGTTCAAGCGTTCGGCGTTGGGTCGGCCAACGGTGCCGGCGCGGGTGATGGCCGCGGTGATGCTGCTGCAGGCCTACGAGGGGCTTTCGGATCGGGAGGCCTGCGACCGGCTGGCCTTTGACCTGCGCTGGAAAGCGGCCGCCGGGTTGACCGTGGATGCGGAGGCGTTTCATCCCACGGTGCTGGTCGGGATGCGCAACCGGCTACGCGCATCGGATCGGCCACGGCGGTTGTTCGAGGACGTCAACACACCACGGCGCGGGCGGCGGGGTTGTTGCGGGGACGGCGCCGGGTGCTCGATTCCACTCCGCTGTTGGATGCGGTGGCCACCCAGGACACGGTGATCCAGCTGCGGGCCGCGATCCGCAAACTACTGGCGGTGGCCGATCGGGCCGATCCGGAGGTGGCCGGTGCGGTGCGCACCGTGCTGACCCGCGACGATGACTACGCCAGCCTGGGAAAACCACCGTGTGACTGGGACGATCCCACGGCGCGTGAAGCCTTGGTCGATGCGCTGGTGCGCGACGCCAAGGCAGCACTGGAGGCCTGCGATGGCCGCCAGCTTGACGGGGCACTCGGTGAGGCGGTCGAGTTGCTGGCGCTGGTGGCCGGCCAGGACGTCGAGGCCGGCGACGACGGGGTGTTTCGCATCGCGAGGCGGGTGGCCCGGGATCGGCTGATCTCCACCGTTGATACCGAGGCCCGCCATGGGCATAAGTCGCGGGCGCGGACCTTCGATGGCTACAAGTCCGAGCCTGTCACGATTTCTGTGTAAGTCAGAGGTGATTTGACTACGAGTTGTATTCTAGCACAATGGGATTCGCCCAGGGAATAGTCTGGCGAGTGTGTTGAGCGCCACAGTCCAGTTGTGCGTTCCAGTACCCGAATAGCCTCCTCTCTCGCTGGAGATGTTGCGCAGCCCGAGGTACAGCAACTTCATCGCGGCGTCCTTGTCCGTGAAATGACCACGGTTCTTGGTGATCTTGCGCAACTGGAAGTTGATCGACTCGATCGCATTGGGGCGTGTCATTCCATCTGTGTAAGTCCGGGGTGGTCCATCATCGGACCGCCGTTGGGCGGACAGAAGGAGTGTTTTGTGACCAAGACCATGCAGATGCCGGCTGAGGAGACGACCGCGGCGCGGCGGCTGGCCGAGATGTTCACCGAAGAGACGCTGGACTCGTTGATTAAGGATGCGGTGAAGACCGGGACCCCGATCGACGGCGCGGACGGTTTGCTGAACCAGCTGACTAAGGCCGTGCTGGAGCGGGCGCTGAATGCGGAGCTAACCCACCATCTGGGTTATGAGGCCGGCGATCCGGCCGGACGCGGATCGGGAAATTCGCGCAACGGCACCACGCCGAAAACGGTGACCACCGTCAACGGCCCGGTGCAGATCGATGCGCCGCGTGATCGCAACGGCTCGTTTGAGCCGGCGATTGTGCCGAAGAAGACCCGCCGGCTCAACAACATCAATTCGGTGGTGTTGTCGCTGTATTCACGGGGAATGACCACCCGCGATATCGAAGCCCACCTGCAGGAGGTCTATGGGGCGTCGGTGTCGCGGGAGTTGATCTCCAATATCACCGAGGTGGTGGTCGATGAGATCAAGGCCTGGCAGGCCCGCCCGCTCGATGAGGTCTACCCGATCCTCTACATCGATGGGCTGCGGCTGCGGATCGGCGACAACGGGGTCATCACCACCAAGGTCGCCTATTTGGCCATTGGCGTGGATCTGGAGGGCCGCAAACACGCCTTGGGCTGCTGGATCCAGGACTCCGAGGGGGCGAAGTTCTGGCAGAAGGTCGTCATCGACCTGCGCAACCGCGGGGTGCGCGACATCCTCATCGCCTGCTGCGACGGGCTGACCGGTCTGCCTGATGCGATCCGCTCGATCTATCCCGATACCGTGGTGCAGACCTGCGTCGTGCACGTCATTAGGAATGCGATGCGCTTCGTGTCTTATAAGGACCGCAAGAAGGTCGCCACCGCGATGCGGGCGATCTACAGTGCGCCGACCGTCGATGGAGCCGAACTCGCACTCAAGGAGTTCGACCAGCAATTCGGCGCCCAATATCCGGGTGCAATTGACGTGTGGCACAACGCCTGGGGGGAATTCGTTCCGTTCCTGGACTATCCGGTGGAGTTGCGCAAGATCGTCTACACCACCAATGCGATCGAGTCGATCAACTTCCAGTTGCGCAAGATCACCAAGAACCGTGGTCATTTCACGGACAAGGACGCCGCGATGAAGTTGCTGTACCTCGGGCTGCGCAACATCTCCAGCGAGAGAGGAGGCTATTCGGGTACTGGAACGCACAACTGGACTGTGGCGCTCAACACACTCGCCAGACTATTCCCTGGGCGAATCCCATTGTGCTAGAATACAACTCGTAGTCAAATCACCTCTGACTTACACAGAAATCGTGACAGGCTCTCGCATTGGTGGTGTAGACGATCTTGCGCAACTCCACCGGATAGTCCAGGAACGGAACGAATTCCCCCCAGGCGTTGTGCCACACGTCAATTGCACCCGGATATTGGGCGCCGAATTGCTGGTCGAACTCCTTGAGTGCGAGTTCGGCTCCATCGACGGTCGGCGCACTGTAGATCGCCCGCATCGCGGTGGCGACCTTCTTGCGGTCCTTATAAGACACGAAGCGCATCGCATTCCTAATGACGTGCACGACGCAGGTCTGCACCACGGTATCGGGATAGATCGAGCGGATCGCATCAGGCAGACCGGTCAGCCCGTCGCAGCAGGCGATGAGGATGTCGCGCACCCCGCGGTTGCGCAGGTCGATGACGACCTTCTGCCAGAACTTCGCCCCCTCGGAGTCCTGGATCCAGCAGCCCAAGGCGTGTTTGCGGCCCTCCAGATCCACGCCAATGGCCAAATAGGCGACCTTGGTGGTGATGACCCCGTTGTCGCCGATCCGCAGCCGCAGCCCATCGATGTAGAGGATCGGGTAGACCTCATCGAGCGGGCGGGCCTGCCAGGCCTTGATCTCATCGACCACCACCTCGGTGATATTGGAGATCAACTCCCGCGACACCGACGCCCCATAGACCTCCTGCAGGTGGGCTTCGATATCGCGGGTGGTCATTCCCCGTGAATACAGCGACAACACCACCGAATTGATGTTGTTGAGCCGGCGGGTCTTCTTCGGCACAATCGCCGGCTCAAACGAGCCGTTGCGATCACGCGGCGCATCGATCTGCACCGGGCCGTTGACGGTGGTCACCGTTTTCGGCGTGGTGCCGTTGCGCGAATTTCCCGATCCGCGTCCGGCCGGATCGCCGGCCTCATAACCCAGATGGTGGGTTAGCTCCGCATTCAGCGCCCGCTCCAGCACGGCCTTAGTCAGCTGGTTCAGCAAACCGTCCGCGCCGTCGATCGGGGTCCCGGTCTTCACCGCATCCTTAATCAACGAGTCCAGCGTCTCTTCGGTGAACATCTCGGCCAGCCGCCGCGCCGCGGTCGTCTCCTCAGCCGGCATCTGCATGGTCTTGGTCACAAAACACTCCTTCTGTCCGCCCAACGGCGGTCCGATGATGGACCACCCCGGACTTACACAGATGGAATGACACGCCCACAAGTCCCATTTGGGTATCGATCCCGATGACGAGCTGATCACCGCGGTGGCCGTCACCGCGGCCAACGCCGCCGACCGTGAGGTCATCGACGAGCTGCTGGGCAACCCGGTCACCGACACCACGAGTGCTGCACCCGATTCCGCCGCCACCGATGCCGCCACCGATGCCGATGCCGATGCCGATGCCGATGAAACGATCACCGATCACGGTGAGCATGTGCGAAACGAGTCGGAGCCCAATGTCTTTGAGGTGTATGGCGATTCGGCTTACGCTGATGGGGCCACCCTCGATGAGCAGACCCAACGTGGCCATGACATGCGCGCCAAAGTGCCCCCGGTGCGCAACGCCAACGGCTATTCCAAAGACCAGTTCGGTATCGACCTGACTGCGGGCACCGTCACCTGCCCGGCCGAGCACACTGTGGCCATCAGCACCGGGCGGCGTCAGCAGGTCGCTCGCTTCGGGGCATTGTGTGGGTCGTGTCCGCTGCGGGCGCAATGCACCAAAGCCCGCCGTGGACGGGTGATCACCATCCATGCCCATGAGGCCGCCCTACAGCTGGCCAAGGCCCGCCAACGCGACCCGGCCTGGCAGACCGATTACCGAACGTATCGGCCGGTTGTGGAACGCAAGATCAGTCACTTCACCCGGCGCCCCTGGGGTGGTCGCAAGGCTCGCTGCCGCGGACAACAACGCATCCTGACCGACATCCTCGCCCGAGCCGGCGCGATCAACCTCGCCCGATTGGCCAGCCTGGGCCTGCATTCAGCGGCCGGGGGCTGGGCCATCGCCTGATCGGGACCACCAGGCCACCAGGCCACCAGGCCACCTACGATCCCATTAATATCAGCCAGCGCAAGCCCCTCCCAGCCGTCGAGACCCCGATACCGCGAAATCCCCGCCCTGCTGGAGGTCACTACATCAGCGCCGTCCTAGATCCACAGCACTCCATCGCGACAGCGGCAGGTCGTGTTCGGCGGGCAGCTCGCACGCCCAAGCGGTGACCTTGGCCCGGTCGGCCGGGGTGTAGATCGGTGGGCGCCCCGAACGCGGCGCATCGGCCAGGCCCTCGATGCCCTTGCCGGCGAACCGGGCCCGCCACTTACGCGCGGTGTCCACGCAGATGCCCAGTTCCTCGGCGATCGCCGCGTTCGGCGCGCCGTCGGCGGCCAGCAACACGATCATCGCGCGCAGCACCAGTTTTTGTGGTGTGGCCCGGCGCGCACCCACCCGTTGAGGGTGTCGCGGTCTTGGGCGCTCAGCGTGATCCGGTGCGGGCTGACCATCACCATGCCCGGGCCCCGACCCTGTCGTCACATCCATCACTCATGCCTCAACCGTCACATTTTGGGGCTCTTCTGGGAACTCCGTGGGTCATGGGATGGCCGGATAGAGCTGGAGCCCGCCGAGGTGGAAGTAGATCGCGGTCTTGAAGTGCTCGCGGTTGCGGTAGCCGCGGGCCGAAACCCGGATGGCCTGGATGCGTGAGTTCAGGCCCTCGGCACCGGCGTTGGTGATGCGGTGGGCGAAGTAGGACAACAGCCCCGCCTCGTGGCGCTTCAACGTCTTGGCCGCGTCGATGATCGGCTTGAGACGGCAGTGGGTGGCCCAGAAGTACCAGCGCTTAAAGTGTTTGGCTGCCCAGCCGCGACGCTGGTAGGACCAGAAGTGCCGCAGGCTCTCCTTGATCGCCCATGCCCGAGCGGTTTTCAGGTCACCGGAGCGCAGCGTGGCGAAGCGGTCTTGGTGACGGTCGGGCAGGTTCTCCGCCGAATACAGCCACAGGTACTTGCTGCCGGCCAGGCTCTTATCGCCGGCCGCGGCCAGCGCCCGGTTCTCGGCCTTGCGCACGGTGTCCACGGCCTTGGTCAGGTAGCCCATCAGGTGGTAGCGGTCGAAGACGATCTTGTTCTCGGCGTCGCTCAGGTGCGCGCGCACCGAGGCGGCGAACGGCTCCCACATGTCCATTGCCACCGCCTCGATCCCGGCCAGCTGCTCGGGGGTGAACCGGTCGAAGTAGCCGTCCAGGCTGGCCTGGCGGCGTTCGTCGGCGATGTAGTCCACCGTGCCCGCGTCCAGGTCACTGACCACGGTGATGTAGTCCTGTCCCTTCCCGGCCGCCTTCTCATCGACCCCGACGTGGGCCGGCGCCACCAGCGGTTTGGCGGCCAGGCCGCGGGCCACCGCACGGTCCATCAGGTGCCACGCCTCGTCCCAGCTGACCCGCAGCAGCCCGGCCGCGGCCGCCACGTCGCACGCGGCGAGCACGTCGATGGCCAGCCGCTCAAACAACATGGTGAACCGCGAATGCGGCTCGGCCCACGGCAGCCGCACCTGATGCACCCCGTGCTCGGGACAGGCCACCCGCGGCGGGCTGGCATGCAGGAACGTCAGAAACGCACACGAGTCCAGATGCCGCCACGCCCGTTCCTCGCCATGGTCATACACCGACAGCTCGCGCTCGCAGTCCGGGCAGGCGAACCGGGTCCGGCCCGGATGCACGACCCAGACGTCCACCCGACCTTCCTGAGCCGACAGCTCCACCCGTTGCACCTCCCACGGCGCTACCAGTCCCAGCAGATGGCGGTACAACTCGGTGTCGCGCACACAGCACATCCTGCCGCCCTGCGCCCATCACGCCCAGACCAGACCCACAGAAAACCCGGAAGCGCCCATTTTGGCGGATCACGGGCTGGTCACGACACGCCGATGACCGGCCCGCGCCACGCTGATCGGGCACCATCGAAGCCATGCCGAAACCACCGGAATCAACCAAGAATTCACTGCGCTGGAAGCTGCGCGAACATGCCAGTAACAGGTGGCCGCAGCTGAGCGCGATCACCACCCGATTCCACGGCCAATTCGCCTACGTCGAAGCCGCCCTGCCCGACCAAGCCGTCATGCCCTTGATGCGGCTGCGCTACAACGGCTCGGCCAGCATCTGGGGATTCGCCATCTACCTGGCCAGCAGCGACAAATATGAAGACTCATTCCTGCCCAACGGAACTCCCTCGGGCAGTCCCGAAGAAGCCCTCGACTGCGCCTGTGGCCTCTACCTCGGCGACCCCACCGCATGGCAACAACCCCCGACGAATTAACGGGCAAGACCACTTAGCCGCGGAGCAGGCCGGCCAGCCGCGCGGCCAGCGTGTCCCAGCGCCACTGCGCCATCACCCACTCGCGGCCGGCCGCGCCCATGGCCGCGGCGCGATCGCGGTCGGCCAGCAACCTGGCGACGGCCGCGGCGACCTCGTCCACCGAGCGGCCGTCGACCACGAAGCCGGTCTTGTTGTGCTGCACGGCTTCCGGGGCTCCGCCGGACCGACCGGCGATGACCGGCACGCCGGTCGCCGACGCCTCGAGGAATACGATGCCCAGCCCCTCGACGTCCATGCCGGCGCCGCGCGTGCGGCACGGCATCGCGAAGACGTCGGCCAGGGCGTGGTGCGCGGCCAGCTCGGCCGCCGGCACGCCGCCGGTGAACGTCACGTGCTCGGCGACCCCGCAGTCGCGGGCCAGCCTGCGCAGCGCGTCGGAGTGCGGGCCGCCGCCGACGATCACCAGCGCCGCGCCGTCGACGCGCCGACGGACCGAAGGCAGCGCCTTGATCAGCGTGTCCTGGCCCTTGCGGGGCACCAGCCGCGACAGGCACACCACGGTCGGCCGCTCACCGAGCCGGTAGCGGTCGCGCAGCTCGGCGCGGGCGGCCGCGTCGGGCCGGAACCGGTCGGTGTCCACCCCGGGCGGCAGGTACTCCAGCGAGGCGTTCGGCCCGAAGGCCGGGGCGAACCGGGAGCGGGTGTAGCGGCTGACAAACGTCACGACGTCGGTGTCGTCGCCGATGCGGCGCAGCACCGACCGGGCCACCGGGAGCATCGACCAGCCCACCTCGTGGCCGTGGGTGCTGGCCAGCACGCGGGTCGCCCCGGCGCCGCGGGCCCGCGACGCCAGCAGGGCCAGCGGGGCGGCGGCCCCGAACCAGACGGTGTCGATGCCGTGGTCGCCGATCAGCCGGCGCATCCGGGCATCGACCGCCGGCCCCGGCAGCATCAACGTGCCGGGATGGCGCACCACGCGGTAGCCGGTGGCCGCGGCCGCCTCGTCGAAGGCGTCGGCGCCTTTCCATTGCGGCGCGTATACGGTCACGGAGTGCGACCCGGCGCCGGCCAGCCGGCCGACGAACTCGACCAGATACGACTGGATACCGCCCGGCCGCGGCGGAAAGTCGTTGGTCACCAGCAGGACCCGGCTCACAGTGCGACAGGCTAGCGTGCCGGTCGCCCAGGCCTGCGCGCTACTGCGCCAGCCACCGCCGCCAGCGGCCGAGTAGCTGCGCCGGCTCGGTGCCCAGAACGTCGCGGACGGCGGTCGGCAGGTCGGTGTGTCCCACGCCGCAGGCGGCCACGTAGAACGCGCGCAGCGTCGCCGTCCCGTAGCTGTCGGCGACGAACCGGGCGAACCACCACGCACGGTCGTAGGCCGACGAGCGCTGCGGCCCCGGCGCGTCCAAGTCGGCGTCCGAGGGCAGCGCCGCCGTCCCGGCCGCGGCGCCGGCGGGCACCGGGGTGATCGGCCGGGCAACGAAGTCGGCGACGCCCTCGGTCAGCCACCGCGGCGCGTCCAGGGCGGTGTCGGGACGGGCGGCGTAATGAAAGAGCTCGTGCGCCAACACGATCCGCAGTGCGGGTTCGCTCATACCGGCAGCGCCCGGGGCGAACACGATCCGCTCGCCGAGCGCCACCCGGCGGGCCGCGTCGACGCGGTCCGCGACCGTCACCGCGGCGATGTCGGCCCACTGCGCCGCCGGTCCCCCGCCGGCGGCGGCGCGGAACTGTGCGTCGGAGCCGGCGGCCACCACCTCGACGTCGGGCGGCCACTCCGCGCCCCAGAACGCCTCCACCCGCCGCACCGCGGCGCCGACGTCCGACGCGACCCGCGACAGCAGGCGCTTGTCGGGGCCGAGCAGCCGGACGGTTCGGTCACCGACGACCACAGCCGCCGCTGCGGCCACCGGGTGGTCGGTGGGGCGCACCGGCGTGTCGGGATGCGGACGAAGCGGCAGGGCTGAGGCCACGACCGCCTCGGCGACGAATACCCACGCCAGCAGTGTCGAAAGGCGCCGACGCCGCGGGGCATCGGGGTGCGCCGCGGGGCGCCTAGTAGCGGCGGGCGTCGTGGATCGGGCCCGCGGCATTCATCGGCACCACGCGCACAGGCTGGCCGTAGGTGGAGGAATGGATCACCATGCCGTCGCCGACGTAGATGCCGCTGTGTGACGCGTCGTTATAAAAGGTGATGACGTCGCCGGGTTGCAGGTCCGACACCGCCACCGGCTGACCGCCCTGGGCCTGCGCCTGGCTGGAGTGCGGCAGCGAGATGCCGGCCTGCTGGAAGGCCCACATCACCAGCCCGGAACAGTCGAACCCGCCGGGGCCGGCGCCGCCCCACACATACGGCGAACCGACCTGCGTCAGCGCCGCCTGCACCACGTTGGCACGGTCACCGCCACCGCCACCGCCGGGAGCCGGGGCAGCCCAGCCAAAGGGCGCCGGAGGCCCACCGGGCCTCTGGCCGTCACCAGGGGGGGTGCCCGGCGGCGCCGCGTCCGGCGCGGGGGCGCCCGGCGCGGGCGCGCCTTCCGGGACCGGCCCGGGGTTTGCCAGCGCGGTGCGCTGATCGGCCGTCAGGGCGAGGTACTGCGACTTGACGACGGCGATCTGCACCTGCAGCTGACTCTGCTTGGACTGCAGGCCGGCCCGGACCGCGGCGGCCTGTTCGGCCGCGCTCTTCGCCTGGGCCTCGGACTTGGCCGACTCCCGCTCCGCGTTGGCGGCCTGCTGGCCGGCGAAGCGGTAACTGGCCATCTGGTTGGTCATCTGGGTAGCCATGATCCGCTGCATGCCCAGCTTGTCGATCAGTCCCTGCGGCGATCCCGCGGTCAGCATGGCTTCCATGCCGTCGACGCGGCCACCCATGTACGTCGCGGCAGCCAGCTTGTCGACCGCGTGCTGGAATCCGGCCAGGCGGGCCTTCGCCGCGTCGGCGGCGGCCTGGTCGTCCGCGTGCTTGCGCTCCGCCTCGCGCTGGGCCGCCAGCTTGTCGTTCAGGTCGAGCTGGGCACTGTGCATCGCCTCGGTGGTCTGCTCGGCCCGCCGCGACAGCTCGGTGAGTTTGGCCAGCGCGTCCTGGGCAGGGTCGGCGGCCACATTTGCTGCGAAAACGCCGGAAAACACGATGAAGCCCGCTAACGTACCCACCAGACAACGTGTTAGACCCCGCGCAATCGGGTACCCGACGTCAAAGCTCAAGATTGTGCATCCTCGAACGGCCTTCGGCGACCGACGGCCGCCGAGCTGGTTTAGGTCTCAAACAGGTTACGAAACGATAAAGGCGTTTGTCCAAAGTCATCAATTAAGAAATTAGAAAGATTTCTGTCATTTCTCTGTGAGTGACGGCGGGTTGGCCGCGCCCCGAAGTGTATGCGGCGCAGGGCGGTTAAGCCACACCGGCCCCGCGGGCGCGTCGGATCGGCACCAGGCGCAGCCGTGGCGCCAGCCCCGCGTCGGCGAGAACCTCCAGGGCGGCGCGCTCGTCCTGCAGCAGGGTCTCGGGCACCCCGAGCAGCACGCTCACCACGCAATCGCGGCAACCGGGCCCGCGGACCGCGCAGTCGTCGCAGTCGATCACCACCGGTTCGGACGTTTCGGTCCCCGCCCCGCCTGGGCTGTCGGGTCCGCTGATTCGTGTCATCGGGTCGATCCTCTCGGTCTGGTTGTCGACGATCCCCGTGTCCGGGCTAGCCCGCACGCTAACCGCGGGCACCGACATCGCCCCGCCGCCGCCCCCGACCGGCCCGCGGCGTGGCGAGCCGCCGGTGTCGGTGGTCCTGCCTAACGTGGCAAGCCATGGGTGCAGGTGGCGCGGCTCAACTGAGTTTCGCCGACGTGGGGACGCCGTGCACGGCCGACGAAATGCCTTTGCGCGAAACGACTTTCGTCGTGGTGGACCTCGAAACCACCGGAGGTCGCAGCCGCGGCACGGACACGGCGCCGCCCGACGCGATCACCGAGATCGGGGCGGTCAAGGTCCGCGGCGGCGTTGTGCTCGGCGAGTTCGCCACGCTGGTCGACCCGCAGCGCAGCATCCCGCCGCAGATCGTCCAGCTCACCGGCATCACCACGGCGATGGTGGGCGACGCCCCGACCATCGATGCCGTCCTGCCGATGTTCCTCGAGTTTGCCGGGAGCGCGGTGCTCGTCGCCCACAACGCTGGGTTCGACATCGGGTTCCTGCGCGCGGCGGCCGAGCGCTGCCACATCGCCTGGCCCCGGCCGCAGGTGCTGTGCACCGTTCGGCTGGCCCGCCGGGTGCTCGGTCGCGAGGAGGCGCCCAGCGTGCGGTTGGGCGCCCTGGCGCAGCTGTTCGCCGTCGCGGCCCAGCCCACCCACCGCGCCCTCGACGACGCCCGCGCCACCGTCGAGGTGCTGCACGCGCTGATCGAGCGGGTGGGCAACCAGGGCGTGCACACCTACGCCGACCTGCGCTCCTATCTGCCCGACGTGACGCCCGCGCAGCGCAGCAAGCGGGTCCTCGCGGATCACCTGCCGCGCCGGCCTGGGGTCTACCTGTTCCGCGGGCCGGCGGCCGAGGTGCTCTATGTCGGCACCGCGGTCGACCTGCGCCGCCGGGTGCGCCAGTACTTCACCGGCGCCGACCCCCGCGGCCGGATGAAGGAGATGGTCTCCCTGGCCACCACGGTCGAGCACGTCGAGTGCGCGCACGCGCTCGAGGCCGGCGTGCGGGAACTGCGCATGCTGGCCGCCCACGCGCCGCCGTACAACCGCCGGTCGAGGTTCCCGCAGCGCTGGTGGTGGCTGGCCCTGACCGACGAGGCGTTCCCCCGGCTGGCGGTGGTTCGCGCCCCCCGACACGACCGCGCCGTCGGGCCGTTTCGCTCCCGATCCGACGCCGCCGACACCGGTGACCTGCTCGCCCGCTTCACGGGCCTGCGAACTTGCACCACCCGGCTGGGGCGCTCCGCGTTGCACGGGCCCGCGTGCCCCGAGGCCGAGGTGTCGCCGTGCCCGGCCGCGCGCGACGTCACGGCCGCCCGGTACGCGGCGGCGGTGGCGCGCGTGACGGCCCTGATCGACGGCCAGGACAACGCCGCCCTGGCCGCGGCGGTCGACCAGGTCACCACGCTGGCCGGGCGCCGCCACTACGAGAGCGCGGCGCGCCTGCGCGACCGCACCGCCACCGCCGTCGAAACCCTGTGGCGCGGCCAGCGGCTGCGTGCCCTGGCCGCGCTGCCGGAGCTGATCGCGGCGGCGCCCGACGGCGAGGGCGGATATCACCTCGTGGTCATCCGCCACGGCCAGCTCGCCGCCGCCGGCAGCGCCCGGCGCGGGGTGCCGCCGATGCCCGTGGTCGACGCCATTTGCGCTGCCGCCCAAACGATCCTGCCGGCCCCGGCCCCGCTGGGCGGCGCGCTCGTCGAGGAGACCGCCCTGATCGCGCGCTGGCTGGCCGGCGCCGGGGCGCGCATCGTGCGGGTCGGCGACCCCGAGGCCGACGGCTGGGCGTCCCCGCTGCGGTCGGCCGGCGCCTGGGCGGCGTGGGCGGCCTCGGCGCGCTCCGCCCGGCTGGCCTGCAAGCAAGCGGGCGCCGCCGACTCAGAGTTCGCGACCGAACCGCACCCATCGCGCGAGCAGCTGTTCGGCCGCGCCCGAGTCGATGGCGGCGGCGGCCCGCCGCAGCCCGTCCTCCCACGCCGGCAGCCATTCGGCGCGGCTGGATAGCCCGGCGTGCGCGACGATCGCCCCGGCGGCGTTGAGCACGACCGCGTCGCGCACCGGCCCCCCGGCGCCGGCCAGCACCGCGCGCACCTCCGCGGCGTTGGCCCGGGCGTCGCCGCCCAGCAATTCGTCGAGCTCGGCGCGGGCGAACCCGAAACCGGCCGGGTCGAACGTCAGCTTGTCCACCGTCCCGGCCTGCACCCGCCAGATCGTGCTGGTGGTCGTCGTGGTCAGCTCGTCGAGCCCGTCGTCGCCGTGCACCACCAGCACGCTGCACCGGCGCGCGGCGAACACCCCCGCCATCACCTCGGCGAGATCGGCGAACGCGCAGCCGATCAGGCCGGCCCGGGGTGACGCCGGATTCGTCAGCGGCCCGAGGAGGTTGAAGACGGTCGGCACACCGATCTCGCGCCGCACGGCCGAGGCGTGCCGGTACGACGGGTGAAACACCGGGGCGAAGCAGAACCCGATCCCGACGTCGGTGAGGCAGCGCGCCACCTGGTCTGGTTCGAGGTCGATGCGCACCCCGAGCGCCTCGAGGGTGTCGGCGCCCCCGGACAGCGACGACGACGCCCGGTTGCCGTGCTTGACTACCGGCACGCCGGCGGCCGCGACCACGATCGCGGCCATGGTGGACAGGTTGACGGTGCTGACCCCGTCGCCGCCGGTGCCCACGATGTCGAGGGCACCGGCGGGAACGACGCCCTCGGGCATCGGGCGCGCGTGACTCAGCATCGCCTCGGCCAGCTCGCCGACTTCCGCCGCGGTGGGCACCTTCATCGTCATCGCCACGGCGAACGCCGCGATCTGGGCGGGCGTCGCGGCGCCGGCCATGATCTGGTCCATGGCCCAGGCCGCCTGGCCCCGCGCCAGCGCGTGCCCGCCCGTCAACCGGGCCAGCACCTGCCGCCACGACGCCGCCGGCCCGGCGGCGGGCGTCTCGGGTGGCACGGGCACGCGCCGATGGTCCCACGCTCGGCGGCCGCGCCCCACGACACCCCCGACAGGCCCCCCGAGAAGTGCCGAACCGCAGCGGACGCGACGCGCGGCACCCCGAATTGCCGCCCCGGGTGGAGTTCGACAACTACAAAGCGTCATACTTGCGGATGTGACCAGCGCTGCCGGGACCTCAGGTACTGCCATCACCTCGCGGATTCATTCGCTGAACCGACCGAACATGGTCAGTGTCGGCACCATAGTGTGGCTTTCCAGTGAGCTGATGTTCTTTGCTGGCCTGTTCGCGATGTACTTCACAGCGCGCTCGCAGGCCGGCGGGAAGTGGCCGCCGCCGCCGACCGAGCTGAATCTGTACCAGGCCGTCCCGGTGACGCTGGTGCTGATCGCCTCGTCGTTCACCTGCCAGATGGGGGTGTTCGCGGCCGAACGCGGCGACGTCTTCGGCCTGCGCCGCTGGTACGTGATCACGTTCTTGATGGGGCTGTTCTTCGTCCTCGGCCAGGGCTACGAGTACTACCACCTGATTACCCACGGCACGACCATCCCCGGCAGCGCCTACGGCACCGTCTTCTATCTGTGCACCGGCTTCCACGGGTTGCACGTCACGGGCGGTCTGATCGCCTTCATCTTTCTGCTGGCCCGCACGACGATGAGCAAGTTCACGCCCGCGCAGGCGACGGCGAGCATCGTCGTCTCCTACTACTGGCATTTCGTCGACATCGTGTGGATCGCGCTGTTCACCGTCATCTATTTCATTCGATGAGCCGGCTCGGGACGAAGAGGAGTGAGCGGTTGAAGAATCTGCGGGTCACCCGGTCCGGTGGCCGCAAGCCACGTAACCAGCGCAGTGATCGCGCGCGGCGGCGGCTGCGCCGGCGCCTGTCGGGCGGCCTGCTGCTGCTGATAGCGCTGACGATCGCCGGCGGGCTGGCCGCCGTACTGACGCCCACGCCACAGGTGGCCGTCGCCGACGAATCGTCCTCGGCGCTGCTGCGCACCGGCAAGCAGCTGTTCGACACCTCCTGTGTGTCCTGCCACGGTGCGAACCTGCAGGGTGTGAACCAGCACGGGCCCAGCCTGATCGGGGTCGGCGAGGAGGCCGTGTACTTCCAGGTGTCCACCGGCCGCATGCCCGCCATGCGGGGCGAGGCCCAGGCGCCGCGCAAGGAGCCGATCTTCGACGAGTCGCAGATCGAGGCGATCGGCGCCTTCGTGCAGGCCAACGGCGGCGGCCCGACCGTGGTCCGCAACCCCGACGGCAGCCTGGCGATGCAGTCGCTGCGCGGTAACGACGTCGGCCGCGGCGGCGACCTGTTCCGGCTCAACTGCTCCTCGTGCCACAACTTCACCGGCAAGGGCGGGGCGCTGTCGTCGGGCAAGTACGCACCCGACCTGGGCGACGCCAACGAACAGCAGATCCTAGCCGCGATGCGCACCGGTCCGCAGAACATGCCCAAGTTCTCCGACCGTCAGCTGTCCTTCGACAACAAGAAGGACATCATCGCGTACGTGAAGTCGGTCTCCGAGGAGCGCCAGCCGGGCGGCTACGGCCTCGGCGGCTTCGGACCCGCACCCGAGGGCATGGCGATGTGGATCATCGGGATGGTCGCCGCCATCGGGCTGGCACTGTGGATTGGGGCGCGAGCATGAGCGACATCGATCACGGCGGCTCCCCGGAGCCCGACGACGCCACCCTGGCCAACATGTCACAACAGCAACTGCTGGAGCTGGGCGGCAAGCTCGACGGCGTCGAGACCGTCTTCAAAGAGTCGCGATGGCCGGTCGAGGGCACCAAGGCCGAGAAGCGCGCCGAGCGCGGCGTGGCCCTGTGGCTGCTGGCCGGCGGCGGCTTCGGGCTCGCGCTGCTGCTGATCTTCTTGTTCTGGCCGTGGGAGTACAAGCCCAAGGACGCGCCGGGCAGCATCCTGTACACGCTGACCACGCCGCTGTACGGGCTGACGTTCGGGCTGTCCATCCTGGCGATCGCTATCGGCGCGATCCTCTACCAGAAGCGGTTCATCCCCGAGGAGATCTCGATCCAGCAGCGCCATGACGGCGCGTCGCGCGAGATCGACCGCAAGACCGTCGTGGCCAACCTGACCGATGCCTACCAGACGTCGACCATCGGACGCCGCAAGCTGATCGGGCTGTCCCTGGGGATGGGCCTGGGCGCGTTCGGCCTGAGCTCCCTGGTGGCGTTCATCGGGGGTCTGGTCAAGAACCCGTGGAAGCCGGTAGTGCCCACCGAGAACGGCATGGAGGCCGTCCTCTGGACGTCCGGCTGGACCCCCCGCTACCACGGCGAAACTATCTTCCTGGCGCGCGCAACGGGCACCACCGAGGGTGCTCCCTTCATCAAGATGCGGCCGGAAGACATCGACGCGGGCGGCATGGAGACGGTGTTCCCCTGGCGGGAGTCCGACGGCGACGGCACGACAGCGGAGTCGCGCGAGAAGCTGCGGGGCATCCAAATGGGCGTGCGCAACCCCGTGATGCTCATCCGCATCCGGCCGACCGACATGCATCGCGTCGTCAAGAGGCAGGGCCAGGAGAGCTTCAACTTCGGTGAGCTGTTCGCCTACACGAAGGTCTGCTCGCACCTGGGCTGCCCGGCCTCGCTGTACGAGGAGCAGTCCTACCGGATCCTGTGCCCGTGTCACCAGTCACAGTTCGACGCGATGCACTACGCCAAGCCGATCTTCGGTCCCGCAGCCCGCGCCCTGGCGCAACTGCCCATCACCATCGACACCAACGGGTATCTGGTTGCCAACGGCAACTTCATCGAACCCGTCGGACCGGCATTCTGGGAGCGCACCACATGAGTCCGAAGCTCAGTCCTCCGAAGATCGGTGACGTCCTGGCCCGCCAGGGCGAGGACATCGACACCCGGTACCACCCGTCGGCCGCGGTGCGCCGGCAGCTCAACAAGGTGTTCCCGACGCACTGGTCGTTCCTGCTCGGTGAGATCGCGATGTACAGCTTCATCGTGCTGCTGCTCACCGGCGTGTACCTGTCGCTGTTCTTCGACCCCACCATGGGCGAAGTCACCTACAACGGTGCCTACCAGCCGCTGCGGGGCGTGGACATGTCGAAGGCGTACCAATCGACCCTCGACATCTCCTTCGAGGTGCGCGGCGGCCTGTTCGTCCGGCAGGTGCACCACTGGGCCGCGCTGATGTTCGCCGCCGCGATCATGGTGCACCTGGCGCGCATCTTCTTCACCGGTGCGTTCCGGCGGCCACGCGAGGCCAACTGGGTCATCGGTTCGCTGCTGCTGATCCTGGCCATGTTCGAGGGCTACTTCGGCTACTCGCTGCCCGACGACCTGCTGTCGGGCATCGGGTTGCGCGCGGCGCTGTCCTCGATCACGTTGGGCATGCCCGTGATCGGCACCTGGCTGCACTGGGCGCTGTTCGGCGGTGACTTCCCCTGCGGCGGAGTGGGTTACCACTGCGCCGAGGCGGGCTACATCATCCCGCGCATGTACTCCCTGCACATCCTGCTGCTACCCGGCATCATCCTGGCGCTCATCGGCGCACACCTGGCCATGGTGTGGTTCCAGAAGCACACGCAGTTCCCGGGGCCGGGCCGCACCGAGCACAACGTCGTCGGCGTGCGCGTCATGCCGATCTTCGCGGTCAAGTCGGGCGCCTTCTTCGCGGCCATCGTCGGCGTGCTGGGCCTGATGGGCGGGCTGCTGCAGATCAACCCGATCTGGAACCTGGGCCCCTACAAGCCGTCTCACGTCTCGGCCGGCTCGCAGCCGGACTTCTACATGATGTGGACCGAGGGCCTGGCCCGTATCTGGCCGCCGTGGGAGTTCTACTTCTGGCACCACACCATCCCGGCTCCGGTCTGGGTCGCCCTCCTCATGGGCCTGATCTTTGTTCTGCTGATCATCTACCCCTTCCTGGAGAAGCGGTTCAGCGGCGATCACGCGCACCACAACCTGCTGCAGCGGCCGCGGGACGCGCCGGTGCGCACCTCGATCGGCGCGATGGCGATCGCGTTCTACATGGTGCTCACGCTGAGCGCGATGAACGACATCATCGCGCTGAAGTTCGACATCTCGCTGAACGCGACGACCTGGATCGGGCGTATCGGCATGGTGGTGCTCCCCCCGATCGTGTACTTCGTCACCTACCGGTGGTGCATCGCCCTGCAGCGCAGCGACCGGGATGTGCTCGAGCACGGCATCGAAACGGGCATCATCAAGCGGTTGCCGCACGGCGCCTACATCGAGCTGCACCAGCCGCTCGGTCCGGTCGACGAGCACGGACACCCGCTGCCGCTGGAGTACCAGGGTGCGCCGCTGCCCAAGCGGATGAACAAGCTGGGCTCGGCGGGCTCGCCGGGCAGCGGCAGCCTGTTGTACGCCGACCCGGCGTCCGAGGATGCGGCGCTGCGCGAGGCGGCGCACGCCGCCGAGCACCGCGCCCTGACCGCCCTGCGCGAGCACCAGGACACCGTCGTCGGTTCCTCCAACGGCGAGCACGACGAGCACTAGCTCGACGACAGTCACGGTTGGCCCCCCGCTCCGGTGGGGGGCCAACCGTGTTTTCGGGGCCGCCGCCCCGGGACGCGTCTTCCGGTCGCCGACTGTCGTGGGGCCGGGGGCCGGAGTGCCCATTCGGGCCGCCGATCATGATGGTCGGACTCGGGGTTCCCTTAGCAACGGAACAGATCTGGTCCCTTCGGCTCCGGGGCGATGGGCCGTTAAGGATCGTGTCACCAGGTACAAAGGAGACTGGCTTGGCGTTGGGTGAGATGGTATCGCCGTTGCCTGGCTTGCGGCGAGGGATTTCAATACAGCGCGCATTGGCCAGATCGGTTGGTGGACGGGTGGGTGGCGTCCTCGTTCAGGCTCGCCACCTGCCGGGTGCGGGGCCCGAGATCGGGGTCGCGCAAGAAGCCATCGGCCAGCGCAACTGGTCCACCGATACAGGTCCAGTCGTCGTGGGCGTGTCATTCCATCTGTGTAAGTCCGGGGTGGTCCATCATCGGACCGCCGTTGGGCGGACAGAAGGAGTGTTTTGTGACCAAGACCATGCAGATGCCGGCTGAGGAGACGACCGCGGCGCGGCGGCTGGCCGAGATGTTCACCGAAGAGACGCTGGACTCGTTGATTAAGGATGCGGTGAAGACCGGGACCCCGATCGACGGCGCGGACGGTTTGCTGAACCAGCTGACTAAGGCCGTGCTGGAGCGGGCGCTGAATGCGGAGCTAACCCACCATCTGGGTTATGAGGCCGGCGATCCGGCCGGACGCGGATCGGGAAATTCGCGCAACGGCACCACGCCGAAAACGGTGACCACCGTCAACGGCCCGGTGCAGATCGATGCGCCGCGTGATCGCAACGGCTCGTTTGAGCCGGCGATTGTGCCGAAGAAGACCCGCCGGCTCAACAACATCAATTCGGTGGTGTTGTCGCTGTATTCACGGGGAATGACCACCCGCGATATCGAAGCCCACCTGCAGGAGGTCTATGGGGCGTCGGTGTCGCGGGAGTTGATCTCCAATATCACCGAGGTGGTGGTCGATGAGATCAAGGCCTGGCAGGCCCGCCCGCTCGATGAGGTCTACCCGATCCTCTACATCGATGGGCTGCGGCTGCGGATCGGCGACAACGGGGTCATCACCACCAAGGTCGCCTATTTGGCCATTGGCGTGGATCTGGAGGGCCGCAAACACGCCTTGGGCTGCTGGATCCAGGACTCCGAGGGGGCGAAGTTCTGGCAGAAGGTCGTCATCGACCTGCGCAACCGCGGGGTGCGCGACATCCTCATCGCCTGCTGCGACGGGCTGACCGGTCTGCCTGATGCGATCCGCTCGATCTATCCCGATACCGTGGTGCAGACCTGCGTCGTGCACGTCATTAGGAATGCGATGCGCTTCGTGTCTTATAAGGACCGCAAGAAGGTCGCCACCGCGATGCGGGCGATCTACAGTGCGCCGACCGTCGATGGAGCCGAACTCGCACTCAAGGAGTTCGACCAGCAATTCGGCGCCCAATATCCGGGTGCAATTGACGTGTGGCACAACGCCTGGGGGGAATTCGTTCCGTTCCTGGACTATCCGGTGGAGTTGCGCAAGATCGTCTACACCACCAATGCGATCGAGTCGATCAACTTCCAGTTGCGCAAGATCACCAAGAACCGTGGTCATTTCACGGACAAGGACGCCGCGATGAAGTTGCTGTACCTCGGGCTGCGCAACATCTCCAGCGAGAGAGGAGGCTATTCGGGTACTGGAACGCACAACTGGACTGTGCGCTCAACACACTCGCCAGACTATTCCCTGGGCGAATCCCATTGTGCTAGAATACAACTCGTAGTCAAATCACCTCTGACTTACACAGAAATCGTGACAGGCTCGTCGTCGTCCCATTGCGTCGAGACCAACCAGGATCGATCAATGGGGCATATCAGATCTGGTAGGCTGCGCGACCGATAGGACCTGAGGCGGCTCCGGCGCCAGCTGGCGGCCTAGGGCGTGTCTCCCAATTTTTCGACTGTTGACCAGCCAGGATTGGCTGGTGACGCGGATTGGTGTGATTTCTGACGAGTTCTGGGCGGTGGTTGAGCCGTTGATGCCTTCGCATGAGGGCAAGCGGGGCCGGAGGTTTGGTGATCACCGGTTGATTTTGGAGGGGATTGCCTGGCGGTTTCGCACGGGATGCCCGTGGCGGGACCTGCCCGCTGATTTCGGGCCATGGAAAACGGTGTGGAAGCGTCATCACCGATGGTCGCTGGATGGCACCTATGACGTGATGTTTGCTCAGGTGGCGCACGCCTTCGGGTTCGACGCCGAGATGGCCGGCGATATCGAGAAGCTGTTGTCGGTGGATTCGACGAACGTACGGGCGCATCAACATTCGGCGGGTGCCCGGTCGGACACGCTGGCAAAAGGGGGCCCTGTCGAATTACAAGAAATCCGCCGATGAACCCGACGACCATGCAATTGGGCGTTCGCGAGGCGGGCTGACCACCAAGATCCACACCCTGACCGATCAGCGCGAAGCTGTTGTCGCGGTCCGGTTGACCGCTGGCCAGGCCGGCGACAATCCGCAGTTGCTGCCTTTGCTCGACGACTACGACCACGCCTGCGCTGAGCACGGTGTGACCGGTGGCGACTTCCGATTGCTCGCCGACAAGGCGTATTCACACCCGAGCACGCGCACCGAATTACGTTCCCGAAGAATCAAGCACACGATTCCCGAACGCAAAGACCAGATCGCCCGGCGCAAGGCCAAGGGATCGGCCGGGGGTCGCCCACCGGCGTTCGACGCCGAGCTCTACGGTCTGCGCAACACCGTCGAACGAGGCTACAACCGGCTCAAGCAATGGCGCGGTATCGCGACCCGCTACGACAAATACGCCCTGACCTACCTCGGCGGTGTCCTATTGGCCTGCGCCGTAATCCATTCCCGCGTCGGAAACAACCAATTGGGAGACACGCCCTAGACCGGGGTTGTTAGGACGGCACGCACCATGATCGACCTGACGATGCCAATTCGGGAAAACGACGGCCGTTACACCTCGCGAAATACTTTCTACCCCGCGCCGCATACGTTCGAAGAGCATGGCGTTCAATCCTCGACATTTAAAATGTTCGCGCACTTTGGGACACACGTGGACGCGCCGCGCCACTTCATCCAAGGTGGCGACACCATTGACGAGATACCGCCTCAGCGACTGATGGGCCGTGGAGCCGTCTTCGTCTTCGACGTCGGAAACAACCAATTCGAAACCACGCCCAGACCGGGGTTGTTAGGACGGCATGTGACCTGGGAAAGCCGTTACACCTCGCGAGTTTTACGTTCGAAGAGCATGGCGTTCAATCCTCGACACGCGCACTTCACGCGGCGATTCATCCAAGGTGGCGCCGCTGGACTGGTCCGACCACGGCCCAATGACGCCAACATCCTGACCGAACGTGACCCCGGCCTAGCGGCGAATGACATCGCGATCCTGCGCACCGACTGGACGGACCGCATGTGGGGAAAGCCGGAGTTTTTGACCGCAGCACCCTTCCTGACCGGCGATGGCGCGCGCTGGCTGGTCGACCACGGTGTTAAGGCGGTCGTCTATGACTTCCCCGAGGAAGAGATCATCCGCAAGGACCACTGGGACGGCAAGGACGCTGTTGTCCACCACACCATGTTGGGCAACGACATCTACAACATCGAATACGTCGTCAACCTGTCCCGTATCGCGGAGCCGTTCGTAGGGCTGATCGCAACGCCGCTTCCCCTGGTCAACCTCGACGGCTGGATATTGCGGCTGGTAAGAGCCGGTGTTCCGCTGTGAGGTGAGCCACTGTTCCGTTGGCGGGTGAGCCACTGCGACGTTATCGGGTGAGCCGTGGCACCGTTGCTGGTGTTGAGGGTGCGATCGTTCGTCGGTCCGTGTCGCTGGGACGCGGACGTGACGAAAGGGGTCACCTTCGATGGTCGACTACAAACGGATCCTGCGGCTACGCGCCGAAGGGGTGAGCCAGCGCGGTATCGCGGATGTGCTGGGCTGCTCCCGGAACACGGTGGCGGCAGTATTCGCCGCCGCAACCGCGGCCGGGGTGGGTTTCGGGGAGGTGGCCGACCTCGCCGCCGATGAGGTCCGCCACCTGCTGCTGCCCGAACCGGCCAGGCCGGACTCTGACCGTGTGGCGCCGGATTTCGAGTATGTGCACCGCGAACTGGGGCGTCCGTCGGTGACGCTGCTGCTGTTGTGGAACGAGTATGTTGCGGCCTGCCGGGCCTGCGGCGGGGTTCCGTATCGGTATTCGTTTTTCAACGAACAGTACCGCCGCTGGGTGGCCTCGACGGGGGCGTCGATGCGTATTCAGCGCACCCCGGGCGAGTCCATCGAGGTCGACTGGGCCGGTGATGCGATGAGCTTCGTCGATCCGCTCAGCGGCGCCCCGACCGATGCGTGGTTGTTCGTGGCCGCGCTGTCGTTTTCGGCCTTCACGTATGTGGAGGCGTTCACTGAGGTGTTTCTGACTTTGCGATAGACATTCGCGTTTGATCAGACAACATCGTCGGGATCCTGTATGGGTTGAGTGTGCCTTTGCTGGCGGTGCCAGGCAAGTCGGCGGTTGCGGGCGGATTCGAGCCCGGCTTGGCGTGCTTTGCGGATGGCCTCCCCTCGTCCTTCGTGTTCGTCGTTGGGCGTGACATAGCCGATGCCGGCGTGCAACCGGACTCCGTTCCAGAATTGGCGGGTGACGGCAAGTTCGGCGCGCAGGGTGGCGGGGTCCTCGATCGCGAGCAGGTGCGGGAACTCGGCCTTGAGGTGCCCGTTGAAACTCTCGATCCAGGCTTGATCGGTCGGCGTTCCGGGGCGTCCGAAGTGCTGGGCGATCGCAGACATGGCCATGAACTCCCGCGTCGAGCCCGACGTCATCTGGGGACCGTTATCGGACACCGCGAGCAGGATCGGCCGGGCCTGGTCGTCGATGCCGATATCGACCAGGCCGTCGGCGCGTCGCTCAACGGCCTGCAGGAGTCCCTCGATGTCGAGCGCGTCGGTGAACCCGATCTCGACCTGGGTGGAGGTTTCCTCAGCGGAGACGACCTCGGTGATCCACTTGCGCGAGACCAAATCCTGAATGATCAACACTGCCATCCCCGCCCTGGTGAAGTGCGTCGTATCGTAAATCCAGATCGAGTTCGGCTTGTAGTCCACCCAATCCGGGAAGGGCTTGCGTTGAGAACGTCCAGGCTTGGGAAGTGGTCGAAAGTGCTTGTCCGCCAAGAACAGGACCCGACGAACACTCGACGGTGACACCCATACCCGGCCCAGATAAGAGCCGCGGTGAGCAAGCTTGCGGTGCGAGCGGTCGGTCTCGCCCCACTGGTCGAACAACGCCAAGATCTCGCTGACTTCTTCGTCGAGCAGCCCATGCATGGGCGACCCACCAGGGATCTTGTCGACCAGCTGGCCGATCGCTCGGCGAGCGATCCAGCGATGTGCCCGCAGCTCGCCGAGCTCCAACGCATGGCATGCCTGGCGCAGTGTCCAACCTTCATCGACCGCCTGGTCGAGCAAGCCCAACAGCGCCGTCTTGGTGGCCACGTCGACACGGTGTGGGACTCGGCCACTTAGCCCCAGCGCCCTTTTCCCTCGACCAACGTCAGCCGCACGGCCATCTCCTTGAGTGCCTCGGACAGCCGCGCGTTCTCGGCCTTGGCGGCATCGAGTTCGTAGTCGCGTTGGCGGGCCGCCGCGCCTGGCTTGGCTGCCGCCAGCGCGGCCAGCGCACCTTCCTTGGCGATCGTGCGGATGCGCATGATCGTCGTGCGATCCACCTGATGGTTGGCGGCGGCCTCGGCGATCGTCACCTCCTGGCGTACCAGCTGCAGCCATATCTCGTACTTCTGCGACGGGCTCAAGAACCGCTTCGGGCGACGGTGCGAGCGGTCGCCACCAGAGTTTGCTTCGGACATGATCAGATCCTCCAAGAGAGCTCGGAGAACCCGTCGGATGTCGTCTGATCGACACACCGATCTCTATCGCGAAGTCAGACGCAAAACATTCACCGATATGACGCTGGTTTCGTGGATTGATGCCCATGTGCATGCGTTCGAGGCGTTTGGTGGCACGGCCCGGCTACTCGTGCCGGACAACCTTCGCACCGGGGTGTCGCGGGCCGACCGCTATGAGCCGGCGCTGAACCAAGGCCTATGCCGGGCTGGCCGAGCATTACAGCACCGCGATCGTCCCGGCCCGGGTCAAGCGGCCGCGTGACAAGCCGGTCGTGGAGGGCAGTGTGCGGTTCGTCGCCAACCAGGTCGCCGCGGTACTGCGTGATCGCCGGTTTGTCGGCCTGGCCGAGTTGAACGAGGCCATCTTCGAACTGGTCGACCAGATCAACACGCGGCCGTTCCAGAAGCGGGAAGACTCCCGACAGATCGTGTTCATCCGGGACGAGAAGCCACTGCTCAATCCCTTGCCGCCGGTGCGGTTCGAGTTGGCCGATCTCCGAAAAGCCAAGGCGGTCCCTAATTATCACGTTCAAGTGGACCGGAATTTCTACTCGGTGCCATCGGCGCTGATCGGGTGCAGCCTGGATGTGCGGGTCACCTCTAACACCGTGGAGGTCTTCGCCGGTATCGAACGCGTGGCCTGCCACGCCCGGCTCAAAGGTGTTGCGCGTCACTGATCTTGGACATGGTGGCGTCATTCCTGTTGAGGCTGGTTCGGGTGTGAAATAGCCCCGCTCAATCGTGTCGAGCGGGGCTGTCGGTGGTCGTGATGTCGCGGCGGTGCTCAGGGTGTCGCGGGCTGGATGTCGTGGTTGGTTTCGGTGATCGCCGATCGTGCGCTGGACTCGTCGACGAGGTTTTTGCCTGCGGCGCAGGCGGCGATGAGCGCGGCGATGGCGAGCCGGTTGACACCGCGGGGCTTGCCGCGACCGGAGTCGTGGATCAGGGCGAGGGCATCGTCGGTGAACAGCGGGTCGGATCGGCCGGCGAGCTGTAGGTGGTGGCGGATGTATCCGGCGGTCTCCTCGCTGGTCATGCCGGTCATGGTGCGGCGCACGGTGATGCGTTGTTCCAGGGCGGCCAAGATGCCCAGGGACATTTTGGCGGCGAGTGTGGGTTGGCCGAGAAGTATTGTGGCGAACGGTGATTCGGTGTCGAGACGGTGATTGGTGAGCAGCCGCAGCGCTTCGAGGGCGTCGTGGGAAAGCAGGTGGGCCTCGTCGATGCACAAGATGGGGACGCGGCCGCGTTCGGCGGCTTCGGCGGCCAGCGCATCGCGGGCTTGGGGAACCAGGGCGGCGTTGTGGAAGCTGGGCCGGCAGCCCAGCGCGGTCACGATGTGGTGGTAGATGCCGCGGGCGGCGACGGTGGGGTCGGGGATGTAGATCAGGTGGTGACGTGCCGGTTCGGCGCGCTCGATCGCGGCGCGGGCGGCGACGGTCTTGCCGACACCGACTTCGCCGGTGATCACGGTGATACCGCGGGTGGCGATGCCGTAGCCGATGCGGGCGGCGGCCTGGGAGTGGTCGGCACTGGGAAACAGCATGCCCGGCGCCAGGGCGCGGCCGAAGGGCATGGTCGTCAAACCGAAATAGGATTGGATCTTGTCGAGCATGATGGTCCGTTCCCCGTGGGCTCGCCACGGTGGTCGAGGTGGATAGCGTTGCTGCTTAAGGGTTTTGCGGTCCGGTTTGGTCGTGGCGGGGTGCTTGGATGTCGCTGTCGGCCAGGGCGAGATAGTTGATCGCCTGACCCACATCGGCTTGATGTGCCTGCTCCAGCAGGTGCAGGTAGTCGATGCCGGTGGCTTGCACCGGTGCGGGGATGTCGGGTTTGACCGCGGGGTGGGTGTGGCGGCCGATGGTGTGCGGAATGGCCCGGCCCATCGCCTTGCCCTGGTATTCGATGTCGATGACGGTCAGGTCGAACGGGGTGAACAGCAGATCCACGACACGGCCGACCAGGGCGGGGTCGAGCTCATAGCGGTTGCCGTGCAACGACACCGTGGCGGTGGCGGTGACCCTGCGCTGCTCGCGCCACAAAAACGCGCGCCGCAAAAGCCCCGCGTCCGGGCGCGGCGCCGGGGTGCGGCCCTGGGCGTGATAGCGCGCCAGCGGGGTGGCGCCGGTTTCTGAATGCACGCTGCGGTGGTAGTGCTGGTGGCACCAGGCGGTGAACAACCGGTTCAGCTCCTCGAGCGAGGCCACCTCCCCGGCGGCCTCGATCTCGACCAGGAACTGGTCGCGCACGGTGCGGTTCCAGCGTTCTATTTTGCCCCGCCCTTGCGGTTTTCCGGGCCGGCTGTGCACCAGCGCGATGTCGAGCACCGCCGCCGACCAGGCCAGCTGACCGCTGACGTAGGCAGCTCCGTTGTCGCAGTACAGTTTTCGCGGGCAGCCGTGGGTTTTGACCGCGTCGTGCAGCGCGGCCTGCATGCCCAGGGTGTCCTCGCCGTGGCCCCACCGGTGCCCGGGCACGTAGCGGGAGTGGTCGTCAAGCAGCGCGAACAACACCGCCCGGCGGCCGGCGACGATCGGGCCGTGCAGCCCGTCGCTGATCCACATCTGGTCGGGCGCCTCGGCCTCGAATCGGCCGAACGCGGCCGGCGGGTTGCCGTCCGGGCGGGTGTTGAGCTCGAGCCGGGCGAAGTGGCGTTGCAAAGTGCGCGCCGAGGGCGCCCACCCCTGCTCGGCCTCCACGATGCGGGCGATGTGGGCCGCAGTACGGGCGGGGTGTTCGCGCTTGAGCCGCGCCGCGAGCTCCAACACCTCGGCGTCGGTGCGCGGGGCCACCTGGCGTTCGGGCGGGATCAGGAGCCTGTCACGATTTCTGTGTAAGTCAGAGGTGATTTGACTACGAGTTGTATTCTAGCACAATGGGATTCGCCCAGGGAATAGTCTGGCGAGTGTGTTGAGCGCCACAGTCCAGTTGTGCGTTCCAGTACCCGAATAGCCTCCTCTCTCGCTGGAGATGTTGCGCAGCCCGAGGTACAGCAACTTCATCGCGGCGTCCTTGTCCGTGAAATGACCACGGTTCTTGGTGATCTTGCGCAACTGGAAGTTGATCGACTCGATCGCATTGGTGGTGTAGACGATCTTGCGCAACTCCACCGGATAGTCCAGGAACGGAACGAATTCCCCCCAGGCGTTGTGCCACACGTCAATTGCACCCGGATATTGGGCGCCGAATTGCTGGTCGAACTCCTTGAGTGCGAGTTCGGCTCCATCGACGGTCGGCGCACTGTAGATCGCCCGCATCGCGGTGGCGACCTTCTTGCGGTCCTTATAAGACACGAAGCGCATCGCATTCCTAATGACGTGCACGACGCAGGTCTGCACCACGGTATCGGGATAGATCGAGCGGATCGCATCAGGCAGACCGGTCAGCCCGTCGCAGCAGGCGATGAGGATGTCGCGCACCCCGCGGTTGCGCAGGTCGATGACGACCTTCTGCCAGAACTTCGCCCCCTCGGAGTCCTGGATCCAGCAGCCCAAGGCGTGTTTGCGGCCCTCCAGATCCACGCCAATGGCCAAATAGGCGACCTTGGTGGTGATGACCCCGTTGTCGCCGATCCGCAGCCGCAGCCCATCGATGTAGAGGATCGGGTAGACCTCATCGAGCGGGCGGGCCTGCCAGGCCTTGATCGAGCCTGTCACGATTTCTGTGTAAGTCAGAGGTGATTTGACTACGAGTTGTATTCTAGCACAATGGGATTCGCCCAGGGAATAGTCTGGCGAGTGTGTTGAGCGCCACAGTCCAGTTGTGCGTTCCAGTACCCGAATAGCCTCCTCTCTCGCTGGAGATGTTGCGCAGCCCGAGGTACAGCAACTTCATCGCGGCGTCCTTGTCCGTGAAATGACCACGGTTCTTGGTGATCTTGCGCAACTGGAAGTTGATCGACTCGATCGCATTGGTGGTGTAGACGATCTTGCGCAACTCCACCGGATAGTCCAGGAACGGAACGAATTCCCCCCAGGCGTTGTGCCACACGTCAATTGCACCCGGATATTGGGCGCCGAATTGCTGGTCGAACTCCTTGAGTGCGAGTTCGGCTCCATCGACGGTCGGCGCACTGTAGATCGCCCGCATCGCGGTGGCGACCTTCTTGCGGTCCTTATAAGACACGAAGCGCATCGCATTCCTAATGACGTGCACGACGCAGGTCTGCACCACGGTATCGGGATAGATCGAGCGGATCGCATCAGGCAGACCGGTCAGCCCGTCGCAGCAGGCGATGAGGATGTCGCGCACCCCGCGGTTGCGCAGGTCGATGACGACCTTCTGCCAGAACTTCGCCCCCTCGGAGTCCTGGATCCAGCAGCCCAAGGCGTGTTTGCGGCCCTCCAGATCCACGCCAATGGCCAAATAGGCGACCTTGGTGGTGATGACCCCGTTGTCGCCGATCCGCAGCCGCAGCCCATCGATGTAGAGGATCGGGTAGACCTCATCGAGCGGGCGGGCCTGCCAGGCCTTGATCTCATCGACCACCACCTCGGTGATATTGGAGATCAACTCCCGCGACACCGACGCCCCATAGACCTCCTGCAGGTGGGCTTCGATATCGCGGGTGGTCATTCCCCGTGAATACAGCGACAACACCACCGAATTGATGTTGTTGAGCCGGCGGGTCTTCTTCGGCACAATCGCCGGCTCAAACGAGCCGTTGCGATCACGCGGCGCATCGATCTGCACCGGGCCGTTGACGGTGGTCACCGTTTTCGGCGTGGTGCCGTTGCGCGAATTTCCCGATCCGCGTCCGGCCGGATCGCCGGCCTCATAGCCCAGATGGTGGGTTAGCTCCGCATTCAGCGCCCGCTCCAGCACGGCCTTAGTCAGCTGGTTCAGCAAACCGTCCGCGCCGTCGATCGGGGTCCCGGTCTTCACCGCATCCTTAATCAACGAGTCCAGCGTCTCTTCGGTGAACATCTCGGCCAGCCGCCGCGCCGCGGTCGTCTCCTCAGCCGGCATCTGCATGGTCTTGGTCACAAAACACTCCTTCTGTCCGCCCAACGGCGGTCCGATGATGGACCACCCCGGACTTACACAGATGGAATGACACGCCCCCTTGATCTCATCGACCACCACCTCGGTGATATTGGAGATCAACTCCCGCGACACCGACGCCCCATAGACCTCCTGCAGGTGGGCTTCGATATCGCGGGTGGTCATTCCCCGTGAATACAGCGACAACACCACCGAATTGATGTTGTTGAGCCGGCGGGTCTTCTTCGGCACAATCGCCGGCTCAAACGAGCCGTTGCGATCACGCGGCGCATCGATCTGCACCGGGCCGTTGACGGTGGTCACCGTTTTCGGCGTGGTGCCGTTGCGCGAATTTCCCGATCCGCGTCCGGCCGGATCGCCGGCCTCATAACCCAGATGGTGGGTTAGCTCCGCATTCAGCGCCCGCTCCAGCACGGCCTTAGTCAGCTGGTTCAGCAAACCGTCCGCGCCGTCGATCGGGGTCCCGGTCTTCACCGCATCCTTAATCAACGAGTCCAGCGTCTCTTCGGTGAACATCTCGGCCAGCCGCCGCGCCGCGGTCGTCTCCTCAGCCGGCATCTGCATGGTCTTGGTCACAAAACACTCCTTCTGTCCGCCCAACGGCGGTCCGATGATGGACCACCCCGGACTTACACAGATGGAATGACACGCCCGGGATCAGCGCGTCGAACCCGCCGGCCCGCCACGCCCTAATCCAGCGGTCCAGGCTGGCGCGGGACACCGTCACCGGCTCACCGGATGGGCCCAGATGCACCTGGGCGGCCAGCTCCCGCACCAGCCGACCCCGCTCGGTCGCTGACAGGCCCGGATCGGCCAGCGGCCTAATCAGCGCATACCGGTACAGCGCGATATCGCGCGCCCGCTCGGCCCGCGACTTCTTCTTCGACATCTATTGGCACCTCAACGCTTCCCACGGTCGACGGCAGTGACGCGCTCGACCCTGACGCGCCGAGGCGGCCGTTCACAGACGCGGGCTCATGTTGATCGACAACGCCGCCACCGCCGGCGGCCCCGACCCCAACAGCCAGCCACCCGAGCACGCCGCCACCAGCTCGGCCGCCGACACCTCGAACACGGCCGAACCGGCCACCCGGCGCACCGCCGCGCACGCCACACCGATCTGGGCGACCGCATCGGCGACCGGGCTTGCCGCAGGAGCCAGACGATCCATGTCGGCGCCGGTATTGGCGTGGCGTTCCAGCCGGGCGAACCCGACCCGGATCGACTCGGCATGCACGCAAAACCGCGACAGCCAGCCCCGAACCGTGGAGGCCGGGCGACCCGCCGCCGCGCAGATCCGCCGCCACCCCCAACCCGCCGCCCGGGCCAGCAGCGCCGCCCAAATCACCGAAACCGCGTCGACCCGCCGGCCCAGACAGAACCGGGGTAGCAGCACGTGTGAGCGGCCACAGCCCGCCGCGCTCGAACAGATCGCCCGCCGCGGCCAGATCCGCTCCACCACCGCCGTCGCACGACGCACAAACCGCGGCGCGGCGTGCCCCCACGGCGCCAACCGCTGCCCGCACCGCGGGCAGCTCAGCACGCCCGAGCGCAACTGACGTTCAACAACAACAGGATCGACACCTACACTGAGCAACGACGCCTCCGGGCGTTCGGACGGCCCTTCCCAGTAGCCCAGTCAAAGCACGTGGGAAGGGCCGTCGACTTTCAAGATCACCCGGACCCTAAACCGACCGTCCTCACCGTGACAGCACCACCCACAACCCGCCCGCCGGTCGGCGTCACGCCCAGCCCGTCCTCAACCCACATGACGCACCACCACCCCGCCGTGCTCACCCAAAGAGTCGCGCCACAAAAGGTGTGCGCGGGCGGTATTCCACCGTCGCCGAGCACATGCCTGCAGGGCATCGGCACCGGCTGGCCGACTGGAGCGCGCAACGCTTCGAGCAGTGGGCGGCGACCATCGGCCCGAACACCGTGGCGGCGATCCAGGCGATCCTGGCCTCCCGCAAGATCGTCGAGCAGTCCTACCGGTCCTGCCTGGGGGTGATGTCGCTGGCCAAACGCCAAGGCGGCACGGCCCGGCTGGAAGACAGCTGCGGTCGGGCCTTGGCTGCCACATCGGCGCCGTCCTACACGCTGATCAAGAAACTATGGGCCACTTGGGAACCCGCCGATCCGCCGCCGGTGGCGTCCCTCGGCGACGCCGGGTTCGTGCGCGGCGCCGACTACTACGGCCAGGACGGGGGCCCGGCATGATCGATACCGAAACCCTGGCCAGGCTCAAGGCGATGCGCCTGTCCGGCATGGCTGAGTACTTCGAGAACCTCGCCGCCACCACCGGTGCGCAACGGCCCACCGGCCCGGAGATGGTCAAGATGGCCATCGACTGGGAATACGAGCGGCGCCGCAACAGCAAGCTGCACCGGCTGCGCCGACACGCGGCACTGGCCCAACCTGCTGCCGACATCGCCGACATCAAAGCCATGCCTGGTCGCAGTGTGGACACCGAGTTGATCACCCGGCTCGCCGTCGGCAACTACCTGCAAACCCATCAGGACGTCATCCTGCAAGGCCCGACCGGCGCAGGGAAGACCTACGTGGCCTGCGCGCTGGACAACAAGGCCTGCCAGCAGTACCGCAGTGTGCTTTACCTGCCGGCCGGTGAACTGTTCGACCGCCTCACCATCGCCGAACGCACCGGGGAGCGCAAACGCTGCCTGGACACCCTGGTCAAAGTGGAGCTGTTGATCATCGATGACTGGTTCCTCACCACGCCGAGTCGCCAGCAGATCCAGCAGCTGCACACCTTGATCGACCGGCGCCACAAGACGGCGTCGACGATCTACTGCACCCAACTGCCGCCCGGCCAATGGCACGACCGCATGGAGGAAAAGATTCTCGCCGATGCGATCATCGATCGCATCACCACCAACGCTCACGCCACCGTGCTGACCTGCGATGAATCGATGCGCAAGCACTTCAGCCAACTCGGCTGACCAGCGTCCGGCGGGACGGGGCGCCACGCGTCCCGCCGGACGCTGGTCCCCACGCCAACACTGATGCTGCGCGCATACTCGAACCTCGACCGGCATAACGGTGCCACGGCTCACCCGATAACGTCGCAGTGGCTCACCCGCCAACGGAACAGTGGCTCACCCCACAGCGGAACACCGGCTCTCACCGAGCGCGATATCCACCTTCTTCACATCGATTTTGTGACACGTCGTGCACGGTTCGGTTGTCGCTCGCGAACGAATACCTTCACAAGTCGAGCACGAACCGCAATGCCTGCACCGCCAACTCAACAAGGGCAAAAGCCTGCACGCTCTGCGTCGTGATCTCTTCGCCCATCAAGGCCATGTCCGGCGCCGACACCTCGATGACCAGGTCGACCAGGCGCTGTGTCTCAACCTGATCACCAACGCCTCGGTACTGTGGACCACCGCTTACCTTGGTGACTCCCTCGATGCCCTGCGCTCCGAGGGCCACCCGGTCACCGACGAGGCCACCGCGCACCTGACACCCGCGCAGCACGACCACATCAACTTCTACGGCACCTAATCCTTTGACGTCGAAACCGAATTGCGTCGCCAAGGACGCCGGCCACTTCGCTCACCAGCCGCCCGAACTCCAACAACCCCGCCTCCGGATCAAGGGTGTCAAGGGACCAGATCCGCTCTGTTGCTGAGAGAACCCGAACTCCCGCCGCGAGCCGGCCAAGCCGGGACCCGACGACCAGCTCTGGTCCGCGGCGCCGCCGGTTACTCGGAACCGGCCACCAGGCGGCGCAGTTGTCGAACATGCAGGAACTCGATCACCGGCATCCCCGCGGTGACGGCGCCGGCCAGGCCGTAGCCGATCCAGGACGGGCCGTCGTGGCCGACGGCCATCAGGTAGGTCGCCGTCGCAACGGCGACCAGCGCGACGCCCATCGTGCCCGCCAGCAGCACGGTGCCGCGCAGCCACACGCGATCCACCGCCTCGCCGGACCACTCGGCGGCCGAATCCGCCGCCTGCACCCGCGGCTGGCGCGTCCGCTCCCCCATCGTGCGCGCCGTCGCGGAGAAACCGGTGCGCAGCGCGGCGCCACCGACCGGGCCGCGCGCCGCCCCGGCGGTCGGCCGGGCGGGCGGCTCCTCCTGGGCCGTGCGGCGAGCACGCAACAGCACCGGGATGGCCCCGGCGATGATCAGCGCGGAAACGATGATGACCGCGTACAACACCCAGGTGGTGTGCGTGCTGCTGCCGGACGTCTTGTGGAAGCCGCGGCCCAGGTCCACCAGCGCGACGGCCGCGGCGACGCTCACGCCAAGCACCACCAGCCAGATCGCCGCGCAGGCCCCGATCAGGAGGCGGTCGATCGCGTCCGGCGGAACGGTGTCCGAGCCACGCCGATAGGAGTATCTGCTGACCATCAGCAGCTCGTCTGCGGTGCGTCGTTGGAGTTCGAGGACAGCACGGTGCCGTCGCTCGTGGTGATCGAGCAGTTGAGCCGGCTGAGCCGGAACAGGCTGGACGCCTCGACCGAGCCCACGTCGGACTGCGAGATCGGCGTGACGGTCATCGACCAGGGAATGTACACGTTGTGCTGCGTGCGCCGGCGACCGGAGGCGTCGACGTAGGTCACCGAGATGATGTCCCCCGGCGCCTTGGTGCCGGTCACCGAATAGGTGACCTGCCGCGGACCGGCCGGGGTTGTTGTCGTTGTCGTCGGCGGGGGCGCCGCGGCGGTCGAGGTGGCGGGCGGCGCCGCCGAGGTGCTCACCGGCGGGGGCGGCGGTGGCGGCGGGGTCACCGTCACCGTCTGGGTTTCCGTGGCGGTGGGTGGCGGCGGCGGTGGTGGTGGCGGCGGGGGCTTCGTCGTGGTGATCTGATCCTGGATCGGCGGGATGGAGGGGGTGGTGGTGGCGGGGTTGGCGAGCTTGCTGGTGTCGGTACGCGCGACGAGCAGCGACACCGACACCACGAGCGCGATCGCCGCCACGATCGCGGCGACGCCGACCACCCACGGCCAGCGCGGGGCGCGATGTTCATCGTCCGGTTCGGGCGACTCGTCGTAGTCGTCGTACTCGTAGAGCCGAAGATCGGCCGGCACGTAGGGGCCGCTGGTGAAGTGCTCGGACTCCGGTGCCGAATAGGCCCGGGAGTATGCGTCGGTCTGGCCGGCCCGCTCCGAGGCCGCCATCTCGGCGTCGTCGAAGGGTTCGAGCTCCTCCACCGGCCCGGCTTCGTCGCCGTGTTCGCTGTCAGTATCCGGTTCGGGGCTGAGCTTGCTGACGGAATCCGGTTCTTCAGGTTCCCATCCCGGGGGGTTCGGCCCGCTCATCTTTGCCTGCCCTGTCCAACTGCGTAACAAGCGCGCGGGGCTCCACGGTCACATCGTTGCGCGCGCACTTCACAAGTTCTCATCCTGCCTGGACAAACCCTACCGAACCGAAAGCGGCAAAAACGTCCTGGCGAACCGGCCGCCGGTCACGTGATCCGATTGTGACCTTCGGGTGCGAAATCAGTGCTTCTCGGGTCCGATGTAGTACTCGAAGACCAACCCGCCCACCGAGGCGAGGATGAACACCACCCCGGCGGTGAGCAGCCAGGGCAGCCACAGCGCCACGCCGACCGCCGTCACCGACGCCGACAGCGCGACCAGGATCGGCCACCAGCTGTGTGGGCTGAAGAAGCCCAATTCGCCTGCGCCGTCGCTGATCTCGGCGCCCTCATAGTCCTCGGGCCGAGTGTCGAGCCGGCGTGCCACGAACCGGAAGAAGGTGGCCACGATCAGCGCCATGCCTCCGGTCAGCGCCAGCGCTGCCGTGCCCGCCCACTCCACGCCACCGGTGGCGTACAGCGACGTCAACACCCCGTACAGCACCGCGACGATGACAAAGAACCCGGCGACGAACTCGAACAGCCTCGCTTCGATATGCATTGGGGGTCCTCACCTACTGGCTTGTGGTCAATTCACCGCGGCGGGTGTCGAACGGGTGGGTGGTCACCGCCACCGGGGACTGGTTGATCGCCTGCAGCGCCTGGGCGTTGGTCTTGCCGTCCATCCGCTGGTGCAGGTAGGCCTTGAAGTCGTTCGCCGACACGACCCGGACCTCGAAGTTCATCATCGAGTGATACGTGCCGCACATCTCGGCGCAGTGACCGACGAACGCGCCGGTCCGGTTGATCTGCTCCACCTGGAAGACGTTGACCGAGTTGTTCGCCTTCGGGTTGGGCATCACGTCGCGCTTGAACAGGAACTCGGGCACCCAGAACGAGTGCACCACGTCGGCGGAGGCCAGCTGGAACTCGATGCGCTTGCCCTCGGGCAGCACGAGCACCGGGATCTCGCTGGTGGTGCCCAGGGTCTCGACCTTGTCGAAGTTCAGGTAGCTGAGGTCCTCGCCGTGGAGACCGTGGGGTGGCCCCACGAGTTCATCGCCGTGCTTGTCGACGCCCACTGGCTTGGGCGCTGCGGCCTTCTTGCGGGCGGGGTCGGCGCCGTCGTAGGTGAAGGTGCCGTCCTTGAAATCCACGCGCTGGTAACCGAACTTCCAGTTCCACTGGAAGGCCGTGACGTCGATCACCACTTCGGGGTCCTTGGCGATGTGCAGCACCTTCTCCTGGACCACCACGGTGAAGTAGAACAGCACCGAGATGATCAGGAACGGCATCACCGTGAGCACCAGCTCCAGGGGCATGTTGTAGCCGAACTGGCGGGGCAGGTCGGTGTCTGTGGCCTTCTTGCGGTGGAAGGCCGACGACCAGAAGATGAGTCCCCACACGATGCCGCCGACGGCGAGCGAGGCGATGACGGCGCCGATCCACAGCTCCCGGTTAAGGTGGGCCTCCGGGGTGATGCCTTCCGGCCAGCCCATCCCCAGCGCTTCCGACCAGCTGCAGCCACTCAGAGTGACCGCAAGCAGCCCCAGCGTCCCGGCCAGCGCCAACGGCCGGCGACGGCGGACCGGAACCCGCGGAACACTCACGGGAAGGCGGCCAAAAAGCCCTTGAAACCTGCCCTGCGACAAACGTTGCGAACGGACCTGCTCGCGAGGTGTCACGTCGGCGCCTCCATGCTCGGATATCGAATACTACGCAGCGTAGACCACGGCGCTGACGCGGGCGACGAAACCCCGGCCGCTCGGGCCGCGCGGCACGTCACGGGCCCATCGGGGCGCGTCACGCGCGGCGCCCACGCGCGCCGCCCGAGTGCGGCATACTGGGGCGCCGTGTGCGGACTGCTGGCTTTTGTCGCGGACCCGGCGGCCGGCGACGGCGCCGGTGCCTCCGACGTCGACGGTGCCGTCACCGCGGCGCTGCGGCTGATGCGGCACCGCGGTCCCGACGAGCCGGGCACCTGGACCGACCCCAGCGCCGACGGCGCGGTCGTCTTCGGCTTCAACCGGCTGTCGATCATCGACATCGCCCATTCGCACCAGCCGCTGCGCTGGGGCCCGCCCGAGCAACCCGGCCGCTACGTGCTGGTGTTCAACGGCGAGATCTACAACTACCTCGAGCTGCGCGACGAACTGGCCGCCCGCCACGACGCTGCGTTCGCCACCGACGGCGACGGCGAGGCCATCGTCGCCGGGTTCCACCACTGGGGCACCGAGGTGCTGGGCCGCCTGCGCGGCATGTTCGCGTTCGCGCTGTGGGACACGATGACGCGCGAATTGTTCTGCGCGCGTGACCCTTTCGGTATCAAGCCGCTGTTCATGGCCACCGGCGCCGGCGGCACCGCGGTGGCCAGCGAGAAGAAGTGCCTGCTGGACCTGGTCGAGCTGCTGGGATTCGAGACCGGGATCGACGAGCGGGCGGTGCAGCACTACACGGTCCTGCAGTACGTGCCCGAGCCCGAGACGCTGCACCGCGGGGTGCGCCGGCTGGAATCGGGCTGTTACGCCCGGATCCGTCCCGGCCGGCAACCGGAGGTCACCCGGTATTTCGTCCCGCGGTTCTCCGCCGAGCCGCTGACCCGCGACACCGAGCAGGCCCGCTATGACGAGATCACCGCGGTGCTGCAGGACTCGGTGGCCAAGCACATGCGCGCCGACGTCACGGTGGGCGCTTTCCTGTCCGGCGGCATCGACTCCACGGCCATCGCGGCGCTGGCCATCCGCCACAACCCGCGGCTGATCACGTTCACCACGGGTTTCGAACGGGAGGGATTCTCCGAGATCGACGTCGCGGTCGCCTCCGCGGAGGCGATCGGCGCCCGCCACATCGCCAAGGTGGTCAGCCCGGAGGAGTTCGTCGCCGCGCTGCCCGAGATCGTCTGGTACCTCGACGAGCCGGTCGCCGACCCCGCGCTGGTGCCCCTGTTCTTCGTCGCCCGCGAAGCCCGCAAACACGTCAAGGTGGTGCTCTCCGGCGAGGGCGCCGACGAGTTGTTCGGCGGGTACACCATCTATCGGGAACCGTTGTCGCTGAAGCCTTTCGACTATCTGCCGCGACCGGTCCGGCGGTCGGTGGGCAAGATGTCGGGGCCGCTGCCGGAGGGCATGCGCGGCAAGAGCCTGCTGTACCGCGGATCGCTGACGCTCGAGGAGCGCTACTACGGCAACGCCCGCAGTTTCTCCGACGCGCAGTTGCGCGCCGTGCTGCCCGGTTTCCGCGAGGACTGGACGCACACCGACGTCACCGCCTCGGTGTACGCCCGATCGGCCGGCTGGGACCCGGTGGCCCGTATGCAGCACCTCGACCTGTTCACCTGGCTGCGCGGCGACATCCTGGTCAAGGCCGACAAGATGACGATGGCCAACTCGCTGGAGCTGCGGGTGCCGTTTCTGGACCCGGAGGTGTTCGCCGTCGCGTCCCGGTTGCCCGTGGATGCCAAGATCACCCGCACCACCACCAAGTACGCGCTGCGCCGCGCGCTGGAGCCCGTCGTACCGGCCCACGTGCTGCACCGGCCCAAGCTGGGCTTCCCGGTGCCGATCCGCCATTGGCTGCGCGCGGGCGAGCTGCTGGAGTGGGCCTACGCGATGGTGGACTCCTCGCAGGCCGGGCGCCTCGTCGACCTGCCCACCGTCCGCCGCATGCTCGACGAGCACCGCAACGGCGTCAGCGATCACAGCCGCCGGCTGTGGACGGTGCTCATCTTCATGCTGTGGCACGCCATCTTCGTCGAGCACAGCGTCGTGCCGCGGATCAGCGAGCCGGTCTACCCGGTGCAGCTCTGAGGGACGAGCGCAAACCTAGGTGAGCACCGCCGTGATCTCGGCGGCCGCCTCGTCGCCGTAGGCGCCGGCCAACCGGGTCTTCGCGACCTCGTGGTCCCACGTCCACTCCTGCGTGCCGGTGGACTCCAGCACCAGCACGGCCACCAGTGAGCCCAGCTGCGCCGAGCGCTCGAGGCTCAGATCGGCGCTGCGCCCGGTCAGGAAACCGGCGCGGAAAGCGTCGCCGACCCCGGTGGGGTCGACCTGACTGGTCTCGGGCACGACGTCGACGTGGATGCTGGTGCCGTCGGGCTGCACCACGTCCACGCCCTTGGGGCCCAGCGTGGTGACCCGCAGCCCGATCTGCGCCATGACGTCGGCCTCCGTCCAGCCGGTCTTGGACAGCATCAGGTCCCATTCGTAGTCGTTGGTGAACAGGTACTCCGCACCGTCGATGAGCTTGCGGATCTCGTCTCCCGACAGCCGGGCCAGCTGCTGGGACGGGTCGGCCGCGAACGGGAGGCCCAGTTTGCGGCACTCGTCGGTGTGCACGACCATCGCCTCGGGGTCGTTGGCGCCGATGATCACCAGCTCGGGCTTGCCGATACCCGAGACCACGTCGGCGAGCTTGATGTTGCGGGCCTCCGACATGGCGCCGGGGTAGAACGACGCGATCTGGGCCATGTCGACGTCGGTGGTGCAGGTGAAGCGCGCGGTGTGCGCGCTGTCGGAGATCAGGACGTGGTCGCAGTTGACGTTGTGGGCCAGCAGCCACTTGCGATAGTCGGCGAAGTCGTCGCCGGCGGCACCGACGAGGGCCACATCACCGCCGAGCACCCCGATGGCGAACGCGATGTTGCCAGCCACGCCGCCGCGGTGAATCACCAGGTCGTCGACCAGAAAACTGAGCGAAACCTTCTGCAGATGCTCGGGCAGCAGCTGCTCGGAAAACTTTCCGGGGAACCGCATCAGATTGTCGGTCGCTATCGAACCAGTCACCGCGATCGTCACGAAATCTCCACCCTTCATTACTAAGGTTGTCTAGCTTACTCACGCGCATCGACCGCCGTTGCGTCCACGGTCTGCGGGAGCCGGTGCGCTAGCCTGCCTACAAACCTGACCAGTCGCGAGACCCTTGCCCAGACCCGAGCGCGGGCGTTTGCCGCCCCCGACGTCCTCCCGGGCGCCCCAACTACCACCGTAGGAGAACCACGATGGCCGGTCCGCACCCGCCGAACCACACCGTCGGAAGCGACCGTCCAGCACCGCACCCGGAGTCCCGGCCGCTCGAGTATCCCGACGGGCGCGCCGCCGGCAACCCGGTCTTCGGGGGCCCCGCGGGACCCCCGCCGCCCAATTATGCAGGTCCGCCGCCCGCGCCCGTCGGCTACCCGCAGCGACGGTCCAAGCGACGTTTGCTGGTCAGCGTTCTGGTGGCCATCGCGCTGGCCGCCGTGACGACCGTGGCGATCGTGTACGGGGTGCGCACCAACGGGGCCAACACCGGCGCGACGTTCTCGGAGTCAGCGGCCAAGACGGCGATTCAGGAGTATCTGAACGCGCTGGACCACCGCGAGCTCGACTTCGTCGTCCGCAACGCGCTGTGCGGCATGTACGACGGCGTGCGCGACAAACGCTCCGACCTGGCGCTGGCCAGGCTCGCCAGCGACGCGTTCCGCAAACAGTTCTCCCAGGTCGAGGTGACCTCTATAGACAAGATCGTGTACCTGTCGCAGTATCAGGCTCAGGCGCTGTTCACGATGCGCGTCTCCCCCGCCACCGGTGGCCCGATGCGCGGACAGGTGCAGGGCATCGCGCAGCTGCTCTTCCAGCGCGGCCAGATCATGGTCTGCTCGTACGTGTTACGCACCGGCGGCTCGTACTAGCCCCGCGCACCGTAGACCCGGTCAGCGGGTCGTCATCGGGTCAGTTGAAGGAGTCCCCGCAGGCGCACGAGCCGGTGGCGTTGGGGTTGTCGATCGTGAAGCCCTGCTTCTCGATCGTGTCAACGAAGTCGATGGAGGCACCCTCGACGTAGGGCGCGCTCATCCGGTCCACCGTCAAGGTGACGCCGCCGAACTCCGCGGTCAGGTCGCCGTCCAGTGTCCGGTCGTCGAAAAAGAGGTTGTAGCGCAGGCCGGCGCAGCCGCCCGGCTGGACCGCGATGCGCAACGCGAGGTCGTCACGGCCCTCCTGGTCGAGGAGGGACTTCGCCTTGGCGGCGGCGGCCTCGGTCAGGATCACGCCGTGGGTCTTGGCGTCCGACTCGTTTTGCACCGTCATTGCTTCTCCTACATGCCTCATCGGTACTTGGGTGGGTCGGCTTCAGCAGGGCCCGATCGGCTCCGGAAAACCCACACGTTCAACGGTACCTCGCCGGACCGCTATTCCCGAGCCGTGCCGCCACCTGTGAGGCCAATCCCATCAGCTGGTTGGCCGCGTCGGCCTGCGCGAGCCGCGCCGAGCCGGCGTAGTCGGCGATCGACAAGGCGGACATGATGCCCGCGGTGCGCACTGCCGAATTGTCCAGCTCGACCTGCCCGGCCAGCACGATCACGGGGATGCCCCGCGGACGGGCCTCGTCGGCGAGGTACCCCACCACCTTGCCGTGCAGCGACTGCTCGTCGAACCGCCCCTCCCCGGTCAGGATCAGTTCCGCGATGTCGAGGTCGTCGGCCAGGTGGGTGTGCTCGGCGATGATGGCGGCGCCCGACTCGCAGCGGGCGCCGAGCGCCAGCAAGCCGGCGCCGATACCGCCGGCGGCGCCCGCTCCCGGCTCGGAGCTCACGTCACGTCCGGCCGCCGCTTCCAGTTCGAGGGCCCACGCCTCGAGGCGCACCTCGAGTGCCGCGACGGTGGCCGTATCGGCACCCTTCTGCGGACCGAAGACGCGGGCGGCCCCCCACGGGCCCGTCAGCGGGTATTCGGTGTCCGAGGCGATGATCAGCTCGACGCCGGCCAGTCGCCGCCGCGCGACGTCCAGCCCGCCCAGCTCGGCGATCATGGCCAGGCCGCCGTCGGTGCAGGCGCTGCCACCCAGCCCGACCACGATCCGCCTGGCCCCGTAGCACAGCGCCTCGTCGATGAGCTGCCCCACGCCCCTGCTGTGGGCCGCCAGCGCGGTCTCCGGGGTCGGCGGGCCACCCAGCAGGGCCAGGCCACACGCCTGGGCGCACTCCAGGTACGCCGTCGACGACGCGGCATCCAGCACCCAGTCGGCGCGGACCGTGGTGTCCAGCGGCCCGGACACCTTCAGGCGCCGCTTCTGCCCCAGCCTGTTGGCCAGCACCTCGACGAAACCCGGGCCGCCGTCGGACTGCGGGGCCACGATGAACCGGTCGCCCGGCCGTGACCGCGTCCAGCCCGTCGCGATGGAGGCGGCGGCCTGCACGGCCGACAGGCTGTCGCCGTAGCAGTCCGGGGCCACCAGAACCAGCATGGCCGGCAGCTGGAGACGACCTGGCGCGAGGCCGGCGGGGCCACCACCCGACGCCATCGAGCCATCGTCCATCACAGCCAGCCGTTCAGCACAGGGCTAAGCGTAGGGCCATCCTCATCGCCGGCGCATGCCTAATAGCAATGCTTTCCGGGGCGATTCCGTGTCGGGTCCGCCGCGAAGTAACCTGGCGGCTGTGAAGCTACTGGGCCGCAGGAAGAGCCACGAAGACGACCTCGGCGAAGGCGCGCCGGAGCCGGGCTCCGGTTCCGGCGACGCAGACCGCGGCGAGTCGCGCCGCACCGCACCCAAGGGCCGGCCCACCCCCAAACGCAACGACGCCCGGCGCAGCGCCAAGAAGGGCCCGGTCGCGCCCGCACCCATGACCGCGTCGGAGGCGCGGGCCCGGCGCAAGTCGCTCGCCAAGCCCAAGCTCACCCGCGAGGAGCGCCGGGCCGACAAGGCCGCCAGCCGGGCCCGGATGACCGAACGCCGCGAGCGCATGATGGCCGGCGAGGAGGGCTACCTGCTGCCGCGCGACCAGGGGCCGATACGCCGGTACGTGCGCGACGTGGTGGACTCCCGGCGCAACCTGCTGGGGCTGTTCATGCCGGCGACGCTGTTCCTGCTGTTCGTGATGTTCGCGGTCCCCCAGGTGCAGCTCTATATGTCCCCGGCGATGCTGGTGCTGATGGCGGTGATGGCCGTCGACGCGTTCATTCTGGGCCGCAAGGTCACCAAAATGGTCGACGCGAAGTTCCCGAAGAACACCGAAAGCCGTTGGAAGCTGGGCCTTTACGCCGCCAGTCGGGCTTCCCAGATGCGCCGGATGCGGGCGCCCAAGCCCCAGGTCGAGCGCGGCAGCAGTGTCGGCTGAGCGTCGCCTGAAAGCCGCCTGAACCCGGTGCGCACGCTGGTGCTCGGCGGGATCAGGTCGGGCAAGTCGCGCTGGGCCGAGGAAGCCATCGCCGGGTCGCTGCCGCCCGGCGAGCCCGTCCGTTACCTGGCCCCCGGCCAGGTCGACGAGACCGACGCGGCCTGGGCGGAACGCGTCGCGCGGCACCGCGGCCGCCGGCCCGCGCACTGGGCGACGGTGGAAACCGGGGAGGTCGCCGCCCAGCTGCGGCAGTCGCCGCACGCCCCGGCGCTGGTCGACGATCTCGGCGCCTGGCTGACGGCCGTACTGGACGGCAACAACGCGTGGGACGCCGGTTCGCCGGCGGAGCCGGTGCAGGAGATGATCGACGACATGCTGGCCGCCGTCGCTGCGTTCGCCGCCCCGCTGGTGCTGGTCAGCCCGGAGGTCGGGCTGACCGTCGTGCCGGCCACCGCGGCCGGACGCCGGTTCGCCGACGAACTGGGCGGGCTCAACCAGCGCGTCGCCGCGTTGTGCGATCGGGTGGTGCTGGTGGTGGCCGGGCAAGCGGTGCCGATCAAGCCGATCAATCCGTCGGCGGGAATCTGATGGAGTTCCCGCCGATCTCGCCGCCGGATGCGGCCGTCGCCGCGGCCGCGCGCGCCCGTCAGGACATTCTGACCAAACCGCGGGGCGCCCTCGGCCGCCTCGAGGACCTGGCGGTCTGGACCGCGTCGTGCCAGGGGCAGTGCCCGCCGCGGCAGTTCGGGCGCGCCCGGGTGGTGGTGTTCGCCGGCGACCACGGCGTCGCCGCCTCCGGGGTGTCGGCGTATCCGCCGGAGGTCACTGCGCAGATGGTCGCCAACATCGCGGCCGGCGGCGCGGCGATCAACGTGTTGGCCGAGATCGCGGGGGCGACGGTGCGGGTCGCGGACCTGGCGGTCGACGCCGACGCTGCCTCCGAGCGCATCGGCGCCCACAAGGTGCGCCGCGGCAGCGGCGACATCAGCGTGCAGGACGCATTGAGCGACGAGGAGACGGTCGCGGCGATCGACGCGGGCCGGCGCATCGCCGACGAAGAGGTCGACGCCGGCGCCGACCTGCTCATCGCCGGCGACATGGGCATCGGCAACACCACCCCGGCGACGGTGCTGGTGGCGGCGCTGACCAACACCGAGCCCGTCGCGGCCGTCGGCTTCGGCACCGGGATCGACGACGCCGCGTGGGTGCGCAAAACGGCCGCCGTGCGCGATGCACTGTTCCGGACGCGGCTGGTGCTGCCCGACCCGGTGGGGCTGCTGCGCTGCTGCGCCGGTGCGGACCTCGCGGCCCTGGCGGGTTTTTGTGCGCAGGCGGCGGTGCGGCGCACGCCGCTGCTGCTCGACGGCATGGCGGTCACGGCCGCGGCGCTGGTCGCCGAGCGCCTGGCCCCGGGCGCCCGGCAGTGGTGGCAGGCGGGTCACCGCTCCGCCGAGCCGGGCCACACGCTGGCCCTGGCGGCCCTGTCGCTGGAGCCGATTTTGGAGCTGGGGATGCGGCTGGGCGAGGGCAGCGGCGCGGCGACGGCGCTGCCGGTGCTGCGCGCTGCGGTGGCCACGCTGGCGTCCATGGCAACCTTCGGCGAGGCCGGCGTCTCCGACCGACCGTCCCCGTGATACGTTCGCTGGCAACGGCTTTCGCGTTCGCGACGGTGCTGCCGGTCCCGCGCGCCGCGACCGGCCCGCTGGGCCGGGGCGCCATGACGGCGCTGCCGGTGGTTGGCGCCGCCCTGGGCGCGCTGGCCGCGGCCGTCGTGCGGGGCGGCGCGGCGGTGTTCGGGCCGGCCAGCCCGTTGCCCGGGCTGCTCGCGGTGGCGGTGCTGCTGCTCGCGACCCGCGGCCTGCATCTCGACGGCGTGGCCGACACGGCCGACGGGCTGGGCTGCTACGGGCCACCGGAGCGCGCGCTGGCGGTGATGCGCGAGGGGTCCACCGGGGCGTTCGGCGTGGCCGCCGTCGTGCTCACGATCGCGCTGCAGGGCTTCGCGTTCGCAGCCCTGGCACCGGCGGGGATCGTCGTGGCGGTCGTCGCGGGCCGGGTCACCGCGGTGCTGGCCTGTCGCCGAGCGGTCCCGGCGGCCGAGGGCAGCGCCCTGGGCGCGCGCGTCGCCGGCAGCCAGCCCGCGGCGGTGGCGGCGGCCTGGGTCGCGGTGTTGCTCGCCGCCTCCGTGCCGGCCGCTCCGCGGCCGTGGCAGGGGCCGGTGGCGGTGCTGGTGGCGGCGTGCTGCGGGGCGGTCCTGGCGGGGCACTGCGTGCGGCGGTTCGGCGGTATCACCGGTGACGTGCTGGGCGCCGCCATCGAGTTGACGACGACGGTCGGCGCGGTGACGCTGGCCGGCTTCCAGGGGTGAGCGGACAGCAAAGCTAGCCCAGCCGGGCCATCCAGCCGTGGGTGTCGGCGAAGGTGCCGCGCTGGATTCCGGTCAACGTGTCGCGCAGCGCCATCGTCACCTCGCCGGGATCGCCGTCGGCGATGGTGAACTCGCCGTCGCCGTACTTGACCCGCGACACCGGGGTGATGACGGCGGCGGTGCCGCAGGCGAACACCTCGGTGATCTCGCCGGCGGCCGCCTTCTTCTGCCACTCGTCGATGTCGACCTTGCGCTCCTCGACGCTGAAGCCCGCGTCGATCGCCAACTGCAGCAACGAATCCCGCGTGATGCCCGGCAGCAGCGAGCCGGACAGCTCCGGGGTGACCAGCCGCGCGGAGCCGCCGCTGCCGAAGACGAAGAAGATGTTCATCCCGCCCATCTCCTCGACGAAACGGCGCTCGACGGCGTCCAGCCACACCACCTGGTCGCACCCGTTGTCGGCGGCTTCGGCCTGGGCCAGCAGCGAGGCGGCGTAGTTGCCGCCGAACTTGGCCGCACCTGTGCCGCCCGGGCAGGCCCGCACATACTCCGTGGACACCCAGACGCTGACCGGGCTGATGCCGCCCTTGAAGTAGGCGCCGGCCGGCGAGGCGATCAGCAGGTAGCGGAACTGCTTGGCCGGCCGCACCCCCAGGCCCGGCTCGGTGGCGATCATGAACGGGCGCAGGTACAGCGCCTCTTCCCCGCCGGCGGCGGGCACCCAGGCCTTGTCGACGCCGATGAGCTGACACAGCGAGCCCATGAACAGTTCGTCGGGCAGTTCGGGCATGGCCAGCCGCCGAGCCGACGAGCGCAACCTGGCGGCATTGGCCTCGGCGCGGAACGACACGATCGAGTCGTCGGACCACCGGTACGCCTTGAGCCCCTCGAAGATCTCCTGCGCGTAGTGCAGCACGATCGCCGAGGGATCCAGCTCGATCGGCCCGTACGGGATCACCCGTGCGTCGTGCCAGCCCTGGCCGTCGGTGTAGTCGATCGACACCATGTGGTCGGTGTGGTACTTGCCGAAACCCGGTTCGGCCAGGATGGATTGGCGTTCCTCGTCGGTCGCCGGGTGTGGCGAGCGTGAAACCGTGAATTCAGGGGAGCCGCTCGTCATGGCGCCGATTGTATCTCCGGATGCGATGGTGCTTTTGCGGCCGGGGAACGCGACCCGAACTCAAATGGCGGCTAATGGGTTTTCGCCGCGACGAAAGGTGGCCGCACGACGTCGCATTCGACGGCGCGGCCACGCACGTCGACGGTGACGCGCCGGCCGTCCTCGATGCCGGCGTCGGTGTCGATCAACGCCAGACCTATGCCGACTTGCAGCGTGGGCGAGAACGTTCCGGAGGTGGTGACCCCGACGGGGGTGTCCCCGGCGAGCACCGTGAGCCCGGGGCGCAGCACCCCGCGTCCGACCATGCGCAGCCCCCGCAGCAGCCGCCGCGGCCCGGCGGCCTTCTCGGCCAGCAGCGCGTCGCGACCGAAGAAGGCGGGCTTCTTCCAGCCGACCGCCCAGCCGCACCGGGCCTGCAGCGGGGAGATGTCCGGCGAGAGCTCGTGCCCGTGCAGCGGGTAGCCCATCTCGGTGCGCAGGGTGTCGCGGGCGCCCAGGCCGGCTGGCTCGCCGCCGGCGGCACGCACGGAAGCGACCAGCGCGTCGAACACCACCCCCGCCGAATCCCAGGGCGGCAGCAGCTCGTAGCCGTGCTCGCCGGTGTAGCCGCTGCGGCACACCCGCACCGGCACCCCCGAGTAGGAGGCGTCCGCGTAGGCCATGTACTCCATGTCGGTGGGTAGCCCCAGCTCGCCGAGCACGTCGGCCGACCGCGGCCCCTGCACCGCCAGCACCGCGTAGTCGCGGTGCTCGTCGGCGACAGTCACGCCCGACGGCGCGACCGCCCGCAGCGCCGCCACGACCGCGGCGGTGTTGGCGGCGTTGGGCACCAGGAATATCTCGTCGGCGGCGACGTAGTAGGCGATCAGGTCGTCGATGACCCCACCGGATTCGGTGCAGCACAACGTGTATTGCGCCTTGCCCGGGCCGATGCGGTTCAAGTCGTTGGTGAGCGCGGAGTTGACGAACTCCTTGGCGCCCGGTCCGCGAACCAGCGCCTTGCCGAGGTGGCTGACGTCGAACAGGCCGACGGCGTTGCGGGTGGCGTTGTGCTCGCTGACGGTGCCGGCATAGGACACCGGCATCAGCCACCCGCCGAATTCGCCGAGGTTGGCGCCCAGCTCGCGATGGCGGTCTTCCAGTGGTCCGTGCAGCAGCTCTGGCCCGTCGCTCACGCCATCCCACCCTAATCGGCGCCGCCATCGCCACGTCGGGGCAGGGGGCCTGGGCCCGCCGCAGGTGACTAGGGTGATTGCCCGTGACCACCGAACCGGGCTACCGATCCCCTGCCGTCAACGTCGCCACCTCGCTGCCGAAGCGCGGCGCGGGTGCCTCGGTCCTGCTGGTGCCGGTCGTGTCGGCCGGCGAGGAGGACAAGCCGGGCGCGGTCGTGGCGTCGGCCGAGCCGTTCCTGCCCGCCGACGCGGTCGCCGAGATCGAGGCCGGCCTGCGTGCCCTGGACGCCACCGGCGGCAGCGAACAGGTTCACCGGCTGGTGGTCAACTCGCTGCCGGTGGGCAGCGTGCTGACCGTCGGGCTGGGCAAACCCCGACCCGAGTGGCCGGCCGACACGGTCCGCCGCGCCGCCGGTGTGGCGGCACGCTCCCTGGGCAACGCCGAGACCGTGCTCACCACCCTGGCCGATTTGCCCGGCGAGGGCGTCTGCGCGGCCGCGGTCGAGGGGCTGATCCTGGGCAGCTACCGGTTCACCGACTTCCGCAGCGCCAAGACGGCGCCGAAAGACAAAGGGCTGCGCAAGATCACCGTGCTGTCCGGCTCCAAGAACGCCAACAAGCAGACCGCACACGCCGCGGCCGTCGCGACCGCGGTCGCCACCGCCCGCGACCTCGTCAACACCCCGCCGAACCACCTGTACCCCGCCGAATTCGCCAAACGGGCAAAGGCTTTGGGCGAATCCGTCGGCCTCGACGTTGAGATCCTCGACGAAAAGGCCCTGCAGAAGGGCGGTTACGGCGGCATCATCGGCGTCGGCCAGGGCTCGTCGCGCCCACCGCGGCTGGTGCGGCTGATCCACCGCGGGTCGCGGCTGGCCAACAAACCGCAGAACGCCAAGAAGGTCGCGCTGGTCGGCAAGGGCGTCACGTTCGACACCGGCGGCATCTCGATCAAGCCGGCGGCGTCGATGCACTACATGACCTCCGACATGGGCGGGGCGGCCGCTGTCGTGGCGACCGTCGCCCTGGCCGCGCAGCTGCGGCTGCCCATCGACGTTATCGCCACGGTGCCGATGGCCGAGAACATGCCGTCGGCCACCGCGCAGCGCCCCGGCGACGTGCTGACGCAGTACGGCGGGACGACGGTCGAAGTGCTCAACACCGACGCGGAGGGCCGGCTCATCCTGGCCGACGCGATCGTGCGGGCCTGCGAGGACAAGCCCGACTACCTGATCGAGACCTCCACGCTGACCGGCGCGCAGACGGTGGCGCTGGGCTCGCGCATCCCCGGGGTGATGGGCAGCGACGAGTTCCGCGACCGGGTCGCGGGGATCTCACAGCGGGTCGGCGAGAACGGCTGGCCGATGCCGCTGCCCGACGAGCTCAAGGAAGAACTGAAGTCAGGAGTGGCCGACCTGGCCAACGTCAGCGGCCAGCGCTTCGCCGGCATGCTGGTGGCCGGTGTGTTCCTGCGCGAGTTCGTCGCCGACGGGGTGGCGTGGGCGCACATCGACGTGGCCGGCCCGGCCTACAACACCGGCGGCCCGTGGGGGTACAGCCCCAAGGGCGCCACGGGCGTGCCGACCCGCACGATCTGGGCGGTGCTGGAAGACATCTGCGAGAACGGCTGACCGGCTCATTTGGTCAGCATTGCGAGCACCGCGCGGGAGTCCGGCCGGGACCACGTCGACGGGCGGCAGGTCATCGAGTGCTAGGAGCTGAACAGGTCGGTGACGTAGCCCGGTGTCAGCTCGGCGCTGCGCACCGCGCCGCCGGGCTCGGGCTGCGCCTCCAGCACCAGCCCGTCCCACCCCGCGTCGGCGAGCATCGCCGCGGCGACCAGCCCATGGTGCCCGGTGCCGGCCAGTTCGGGTCGACCGCGCGCATGCGGCGGTTGCCCACCACCTACTGCGTGTAGGTCCACCCGTCGGCCATCACGTCCCAGACCCGCTGGCAGGGCACGGCCACGCCCCGCGTCGCAATGATCACGGCAAATCCTCTCGCTGCTCGGGTTACCGCCGCCGAGTACCCGCCCGGGGCCGGGAGCCAAGCACCCGACCCTGGCGAACCGCAGGTTTACTGGCCGCCCCCAGTGGCTAATCTTCCAGCGTTTTCATTCGCTGACGAGAAAGGCGAGATCGTGACGGTACGACGGTTGATCATGGCGGTGGGCGCCGTGCTGTTGCTGGCCGGGGTGATCGGTTTGCTGGTGCCGGTTTCCATTTCCGACGGGAACGGAAATTCCATCGGCTGCGGGAACGCCGTGGCGGAGAATACGCAGGGCGCCCGTAACGCGACGCAGACAACCAACAACCAGACCGGGGCGAACATCCCGATCGTCGGCCAGTTCGCCCCGCATTCGCCCAATTACGTGGCACAGTGCAACTCGGCGGTGGGCAGCCGGCGCGCCTGGACGATCCCGCTGACGGTGGTCGGGGTCTTGGCGGTCGCCGGCGCGTTCCTGGTCCGACGGTCCGAGGGCGCGTCCCCGTCCGTCTAGGGCCCTCCGTTCGTCCCGCGTGCCGTCGATCGATGCCGGTGAGCCGTGACCGTGATCGTCGCGTTGGGTGAAAGCGCTTGTTGCCGAGCAGGATTCGCAGTGCGGATCACCCGGCGTTGACACCGGGCCCGATCCGGGATCGGCGGCGCGTGGTACGAAGGGGACATGACCGGAGGCCGCCGAGGACGCCCCCGGGGATGCAGGGGATAGCCAAGCACACATGCATTTTGCGTTTTTGCCGCCGGAGGTCAACTCCGCGCGCATCTATGCGGGTCCTGGTGCGGGTTCGATGCTGAGCGCCGCGTGGGCATGGGATGAGCTGGCCAACGAGTTGCACACCACCGCGTCCAACCTCGAGTCGGTGGTCTCGGAGCTCACCAGCGAACCGTGGGAGGGCCCGTCCGCGGCGTCGATGGCGGCGTCGGCCGCATCGCAGGTGGCATGGCTGAATATCGCCGCCGCGCAGGCGGGTCAGACCAGCGCCCAGGCCAGGGCTGCCGTGGCGGCATACGAGGCCGCCCATGCGATGACGGTGCCTCCGCCGGTGATCGCGTCCAACCGTGCACAGCTGATGTCGCTGATCGCGACGAATGTGTTGGGCCAGAACACCCCGGCGATCGCGGCCACCGAAGTCGCCTATGCCGAGATGTGGGCCCAGGACGTCGCCGCGATGTACGGCTATGCCGGTACCTCGCGGGCGGCCGCGGAGGTGACTCCGTTCGACCCGCCACGGCCGGCCACCGACCAGGGCGGGGTCATCGCACAAAGCGCCGCGGCCGCCCGGGCCGCCGCCACCTCGGCCGGCCACGCACAGGCGGCGCTGGCGAGTGGCACGCTGATGTCCGCGGTGCCGAATGCGTTGCGGGCGCTGGGCCGCACCCTTCGGTTTGACCGGCTTTTCGGACTTCACGAATGTCTATGACCTGGTGGAACTCGGCTCCGAATTTCTGGGCAACGGTTTCGGGCTGATCGGGGTGTCGGGCGCCGCGGGGTTCATCTCCGAGGCCGAGCACAACGCCGTGGGGCCGGGGGCCGGGGAGAAAGCCCCGGCCGCGCCGCAACGTCCGGCGGGGACCGGGAAGGCGGCGCGCCCGCACGCGGCGGCCACCTCGGTTTCAGCCCACATGGGCGGTGGAGGCTCCCGCGGCCGGTTGTCGGTGCCGGCGGGCTGGACGTCGGCTGCCCCGGAGATGCGTCTGGCCGCCGTCGAATCGCCGATCGCCGGTTCCGTCCCGGGCCCACGTTCGGGCCTTGGCCCGTTCGGCGACATGCCCCTCTTCGGTGGGACTCCGCTGATGGCGTTTCCCTCGCGCGGCGCATCCGGTTCCCGAGAAGACCGGCCGGTCGACGAGGGAGCCCCGGGCAGCCGGGTACGTGCCGGGGCGGCCGTCGGGGACCGCGAGCAACGGTCCCGCACGGCCTCGAGCGGCCGGCCGTCCGGTACCACTACCGAGCTGCGCGAGATCACCGAAGTGCTGGGGAGACTCGCCGAACTCCGCGACAGGGGCGCCTTGACCGACACGGAGTTCGTCGAACAGAAGCAGCGCCTTCTCGGCGGTCGCTGAACTCGATCGTTCGCCGACCGTTGGGCCGGCCCCGGCTAGATCACCCGCAACCGCGCGGTACTGCGCAGCGCCTGCGGCGCGAACCGCGAAAGGGCGTAGAACGCGTAGGCTTCCGGCGCGACCGGACGGATCGGCTTGTTCTTGCGGATGGACGACAGGATCGCGTTGGCGACGTTCTCGGGGCCGTAATGGCGCAGCGCGAACAGCATGCCGAGCTGTCCGCGGCGACCGGCCACCTGCTCCGTCTTGCCCTGGGGCGCGTCGATGCGAGTGGTCTTGATGATGTTGGTATTGATGACGCCGGGGCAGATGGTGGTCAGCCCGACGCCGGCGGTGTCGAGCTCGGCCCGCAGGCAGTCGGAGAACATGAAGGCCGCCGCCTTGGAGCTGCAGTAGGCGCTCAGCGACTGCAGCGGTGAGTAGGAGGCCATCGACGCCACGTTGACGATGTGCCCGCCGGTGCCGCGTTCGACCAACCGCCGCGCGAACGACCGGCAGCCGTTCACCACGCCGCCGAAGTTGACGTCCATCACGCGGTCGAACTCCTCGGCGGGGGTGTCCAGGAAGCCGCCGGCGTGCCCGATGCCCGCGTTGTTGACGACGATGTCGGGGACACCGTGTTCGGCGCTGACCCGCTCGGCGAACGCCTCGACCGCGTCGGCGTCGGACACGTCGAGCACATAACTGTGCGCGACGCCGCCGCGCGCGGCGATCTCCGCCGCGGTTTCCTTGACGGACGCCTCGTCGATGTCGCTGACGACGAGTTCGGCGCCGTCGGCGGCGAAGGCGTACGCGGTCTCCCGGCCGATGCCGCTGCCGGCTCCGCTGACCGCGACCAGGGTGTCGCCGAAGTCCCCGCGGGGGCGGCCGACCTGCGCGCGCAGCAGCGCGCGGCTGGGCTGCCGGCCTTCGGCCAGGTCGGTCAGGTCGTGCACCGCGGCCGCCATCACCTGGGGGTGCGACATCGGGGAGAAGTGACCGGCCCTGATGTCGCGGCGCCACAGCCGCGGCACCCAGCGCGCGGTGTCATCGTAGCCGTAGGGCCGCACGTAGGGGTCGTCGGTGTTGACGATCAACTGCACCGGCACGTCGACCACCGGGATCGGCCGCTTCCTGGCGAACGCGGCGAAGTAGTTGGCGCGGTAGGTCTTCACCGAGCGGGCGGCGTCGCCGGCCAGGCCGGCGGAGTGGTGGATCTTGTCGTCGGGGATGCCGCCGACCATGTGGCGCCGGACCGCCTTGCTCCGCAGCGCCAGCCGCAGCACCAGCGGCGCGAGCACCGGTATCGAGAAGAACACCATGTAGGTCAGCCGCAGCGCCTGGCTGATCGCCCGGGCGAAGGTGCGCGGTCGCCACGGCCGCCGCAGCCCGCCGAAGATGTAGGCGACGAGCTGGTCCTGGCTGGGGCCCGACACCGACGTGAACGAGGCGACCCGGTCGGCGGCGCCGGGCCGGCTCAGGTACTCCCACACGCCCACCGACCCCCAGTCGTGGGCCAGGACGTGCACGGGTTGGCCGGGCGACAGCGCACCGGTGACCGCGGCGAAGTCGTCGGCGCAGCGCTCCATCGTGTACGCGGCGACCGGCTTGGGCGTCGACGAGCCGCCCACCCCCCGGTTGTCGTAGCGGATGACGCGGAACCGCTCGGCCAACAGCGGCACGACCCCGTCCCACAACACGTGCGAGTCGGGAAAGCCGTGCACCAGGACGACGGTCGGGCCCTCCGGGTTGCCCTCTTCGTAGGCCGCGATGCGCACCCCGTCCGTGCTGTCGACGAAATGCTGGGAAACCTGCTGTGTTGCCGCCATCTGAACTCCGCCACCCCCGATGTGCTCCGCCTGCCCCTGACTGGCAACGTGACCAGCAGTGGCCACACCGTAGCAAGCGGGTTGACCCTCGCCCCGGCATCGGCGCGCGGCAGCCCTGAATGTGTGCCGTTCCCGCGGCGATGACAAGATAGCGAATGGGAGAGTTCCGAGGACGACTCGGTTTCCCGCCGTTACACCACCGGGCTTCGACCTGCGCCGAACCACCAGCGATTCGAGGAGTCAGAAAAGATGGCCTTCTCCGTCCAGATGCCGGCACTCGGTGAGAGCGTCACCGAGGGGACGGTCACGCGCTGGCTCAAGCAGGAAGGCGACACGGTCGAAGTCGACGAGCCCCTCGTCGAGGTGTCCACCGACAAGGTCGACACCGAGATCCCCTCCCCCGCGGCCGGGGTGCTGATCAAGATCGTCGCCCAGGAAGACGACACCGTCGAGGTGGGCGGCGAGCTGGCCGTCATCGGCGACGCCGCCGAGGACGGCGGGGCGGGCGCGCAGGCGCCGAGCCGCCCGCAGCCCGAGACCCAGGCCGAGCCCGCACCCGAGCCCGAGCCCGAACCGGAGCCCGCGCAGGCGCAGGCCCCGCAACCTGACCGGGCTTCCGGCGACGCCACTCCAGTGCTGATGCCCGAACTCGGCGAGTCCGTTGCCGAGGGCATGGTCACCCGCTGGCTGAAGAAGGTCGGCGATTCGGTGGCGGTCGACGAGCCGCTGGTGGAGGTGTCCACCGACAAGGTCGACACCGAGATTCCCTCGCCGGTGGCCGGTGTGCTGGTCAGCATCACCGCCGAGGAGGACGCCACGGTTCCGGTCGGCGGCGAGTTGGCACGGATCGGCTCGGGAGCCGGCGCGGTGTCCGCCCCCACCAAGCCATCCCAGCCCGAGCCGGCGCCCCAGCCCAAAGCCGAGCCCGAGCCGGCGCCCCAGCCCAAACCCGAGCCCAAGACCGAGCCCGCGCCGAAGGCCGAACCGGCACCGGCGCGGCCCGCTGCGGAGTCGCAGGGCCAGGGTGTGGCGGAGCGGACGCCGTACGTCACCCCGCTGGTGCGCAAGCTGGCCAACGAACACGACATCGACCTGAACGCGGTCACCGGGACCGGCGTGGGCGGCCGGATCCGCAAGCAGGACGTGCTCGCCGCGGCGGAACAGAAGAAGCAGGCCACCCGGGCACCCGCGCCGGCTCCCGCCGCCGGCGCGCCGAGGGCGGCCGCGGAGTCCCGACGGCCCGCACCCACCCCGGCACCGGCGCTGGCGCACCTGCGCGGCACCACGCAGAAGGCCAGCCGTATCCGGCAGCTCACCGCCGCCAAGACTCGCGAATCCTTGCAGGCGACGGCCCAGCTCACCCAGACCCACGAGGTCGACATGACCAGGATCGTCGGGTTGCGAGCGCGGGCCAAGGCGGCGTTCGCCGAACGCGAAGGGGTGAACCTGACCTTCCTGCCGTTCATCGCCCGCGCGGTGATCGACGCGCTGAAGACCCACCCGAACATCAACGCCAGCTACAACGAGGACACCAAGGAGATCACCTACTACGACGCCGAGCACCTCGGGTTCGCCGTCGACACCGAGCAGGGCCTGCTTTCCCCGGTGATCCACAACGCCGGCGATCTGTCCCTGGCCGGGCTGGCCCGCGCGATCGCCGACATCGCCGCGCGCGCCCGCTCGGGCGACCTCAAACCGGACGAGTTGTCCGGCGGCACCTTCACGATCACCAACATCGGCAGCCAGGGGGCGTTGTTCGACACCCCGATCCTGGTGCCGCCGCAGGCCGCGATGCTGGGCACCGGGGCCATCGTCAAGCGGCCCCGGGTGATCGTCGACGAATTCGGCAACGAGTCGATCGGCGTGCGCTCGGTCTGCTACCTGCCGCTGACCTACGACCACCGGCTCATCGACGGGGCCGACGCCGGACGCTTCCTCACCACGATCAAGAACCGGCTCGAAGAGGGAGCGTTCGAGGCCGACCTGGGGCTGTGAGAGCGTGGCCCGGGCTGGTGACAAGGCCGTCGTCGCGATCGCGGGTTCGTCCGGCCTGATCGGCTCCGCGCTGGCTGCCGCGCTGCGCGCCGCCGACCACCGGGTGCTGCGCATCGTGCGCAGGGCACCGGCGAATCCCGAAGAGCTGCATTGGAATCCGGAGAGCGGCAAGTTCGATCCCGACGCCCTGGACGACGTCGACGCCGTGGTGAACTTGTGCGGGGTCGACATCGGCCGGCGGCGCTGGTCGGGGGCGTTCAAGCAAAGCCTGCGCGACAGCCGCATCACTCCGACCGAGGTGCTGGCCAAGGCCGTCGCCGACGCCGGAATCGAAACGCTGATCAATGCCAGCGCGGTGGGCTATTACGGGCACACCAGGGACCGTGTGGTCGACGAGAACGCCCGGGCCGGCAGCGGTTTCCTGGCCCAGCTGTGCCAGGACTGGGAGGCCGCCACACTGCCGGCCCAATACGGCGGGGTCCGCGTCGTGCTGGCGCGCACCGGGGTGGTGCTGGGCGCGGCAAGCCAGGCGCTGCGCAAGGTGCGGCCGCTGTTCTCGTCCGGCCTCGGCGCCAGGCTGGGCAGCGGCCGTCAGTACATGTCGTGGATCAGCCTCGAGGACGAGGTGCGCGCCCTGCTGTTCGCGATGTCGCATCGCGCGCTGGCCGGGCCCGTGAACATGACCGGTCCGGCGCCGGTGACCAACGCCGAGTTCACCACCGCGTTAGGCCGCGCGGTCAACCGTCCCACCCCGCTGGTGCTGCCGGGGGTAGCGGTGCGCGCGGCGCTCGGCGAGTTCGCCGACGAGGCGCTGCTGATCGGGCAGCGCGCCATCCCCGGGGCGCTGGAACGGGCCGGTTTCCAGTTCCACCACAACACCATCGGCGAGGCGCTCGACTACGCGACCGCCCGGCGGGAACGCGACTAGATCCGCGGCCGTGCCGGGGGTGTACCGTCGCCACCGTGACCGCACCCATCAGGTCATCCATCAGGGCGCAGCCGGCCCCCATCGACGTCCGCCGGCTGGGCACGCTCGACTACGGCACCGCCTGGCAGTTGCAGCGTGACCTGGCCGACGCCCGGTCCGCCGGCGGCCGCGACGCATTGCTGTTGCTGGAGCACCCGCCGGTGTATACCGCGGGGCGGCGCACCGAACCGCACGAGCGACCCGTGGACGGCATGCCCGTCGTCGACACCGACCGCGGCGGCAAGATCACCTGGCACGGCCCGGGTCAGCTGGTCGGCTACCCGATCATCGGGCTGGCCGAACCGCTCGACGTCGTCAACTACGTTCGGCGGCTAGAGGAATCGCTGATCAAGGTCTGCGCAGACCTCGGCCTGGAAACCGTCCGCGTCGCGGGCCGCTCGGGCGTGTGGGTGCCGGGCGACGCGGCACGACCCGCACGCAAGGTCGCCGCCATCGGCGTACGGGTGTCCCGCGCGACCACCCTGCACGGGTTCGCGCTCAACTGCGACTGCGACCTCGGGGCGTTCGGCGCCATCGTGCCGTGCGGGATCAGCGACGCCGGGGTGACGTCCGTGTCGGCCGAACTGGGACGCACGGTGCGCGTCGAGGACGTATGTGCGGCGGTGGCGGTCGCGGTGTGCGACGCCCTGGATGGGGTCTTGCCGGTGCGGGACCATCCCGTCGCCCGCGTAGCATCGGCGATGTGACTGTCGCTCCCGAAGGCCGCAAACTGCTGCGGCTCGAGGTACGCAACGCCGAGACCCCCATCGAGCGCAAGCCCCCGTGGATCAAGGTCCGCGCGCGGATGGGACCCGAGTACACCCAGCTCAAGGCCCTGGTCCGGCGCGAGGGTTTGCACACGGTCTGCGAGGAGGCCGGCTGCCCCAACATCTTCGAATGCTGGGAGGACCGGGAGGCCACCTTCCTGATCGGCGGCGACCAATGCACACGGCGTTGCGACTTCTGCCAGATCGACACCGGCCGGCCGGCCGACCTGGACCGCGACGAGCCCCGCCGGGTCGCCGACAGCGTCCGGACGATGGGCCTGCGCTACGCCACGGTCACCGGCGTCGCCCGCGACGACCTGCCCGACGGCGGGGCCTGGCTGTACGCCGCCACGGTACGCGCCATCAAGGAGCTCAACCCGACGACGGGGGTCGAGCTGTTGATCCCCGACTTCAACGGCGACCCCGCCCGCCTGGCGGAGGTGTTCGAGTCACGCCCCGAGGTGCTGGCCCACAACGTCGAGACCGTGCCGCGGGTCTTTAAGCGGGTCCGACCCGCGTTCACCTACCGGCGCAGCCTGGACGTACTGACCGCCGCACGCGAGGCCGGTTTGGTGACCAAGAGCAACCTGATCCTCGGTCTGGGCGAGACGCCCGACGAGGTGCGCACCGCGCTGGCCGACCTGCGCGACGCCGGCTGCGACATCGTCACCATCACCCAGTACCTGCGGCCGTCGGCGCGCCACCATCCCGTCGAGCGCTGGGTCAAGCCCAGTGAGTTCACCGAGTTGGCCTGCCACGCAGAGAAATTGGATTCTCCGGGGTCCTGGCGGGGCCGCTGGTGCGCTCGTCGTACCGCGCGGGGCGGCTCTACGAGCAGGCTGCCCGCGGCCCGGACAGCATGGAGGCCTCGGCGCCCTGACCGGCACCGCATATCCTTGGTGATTATGGCTAAATCCCGCAAAGCCGCCGAGAACAAAGCCGCCAGGGCCGAGGCACAGGCCGCCCGCAAGGCCGCCGCCAAGGAGCGCCGCGCCCAGCTGTGGCAGGCGTTCAACATTCAGCGCCAGGAGGACAACCGGCTGCTGCCGTACATGATCGGCGCCTTCGTGCTGATCGTGGCCGCCTCGGTGGCCGTCGGCCTCTGGGCAGGCGGGCTCACCATGATCACGCTGATCCCGCTGGGGGTGCTGCTCGGCGCGTTGGTCGCGTTCATCATATTCAGCCGCCGGGCGCAGAAATCGGTCTACAGCAAAGCCGAGGGCCAGGCGGGTGCCGCGGCGTGGGTGCTGGACAACATGCGCGGCAAGTGGCGGGTGACCCCCGGCGTCGCCGCGACCGGCCACTTCGACGCCGTACATCGGGTGCTCGGCCGGCCGGGGGTCATCCTGGTCGGCGAGGGGTCGGCGGCCCGGGTCAAACCGCTGCTGGCGCAGGAGAAGAAGCGCCACGCGCGCCTGGTCGGCGACGTACCGATCTACGACATCGTCGTCGGCAAGGGCGAGGGCGAGGTGCCCCTGGGCAAGCTGGAGCGCCACCTGACCCGCCTGCCGGCCAACATCACCGTCAAGCAGATGGACAGCCTGGAGTCGCGGATGGCCGCGCTCGGGTCGCGGGCGGGCGCCGGGGTCATGCCCAAGGGGCCACAGCCGAACGCCGGCAAGATGCGCGGCGTGCAGCGCACGGTGCGCCGCCGGTAGCGGCAGGGCATCTCCGCACCCTCGACCGTCAGCGCCGCACCACGGCCGTGCCGGTCACGCGATCGTGCAGGCCGCGGCCGTCGTAGTCGGTGAACAGGGCCGGGATGACCATCGCGACGAGCAGGCCGCGCACGGCCAGCCGGACGACGCCCACCGGTATCCGTCCGTCCACGGCCGCCACCCCCAGGCCCAGCGTCAACTGGCCGGGGGTGGAGCCGAACAGCCGCACCGCCACCACGCCGAGCACCCACCAGACGACCAGCACCGCGGTCGCCAGGCTCCGCTGGGAGAGCAGGCCGAATGTCAGGCCCAGCGCCGCCAGGCCGTAGGAGATCAGCCAGTCGATCAACAGCGCGGCCAGGCGGCGCCCCATCGGCGCCAGCGAACCCGCACCGCTCTCGGGCAATCCGAGCGCCTCACCCGGGTAGGCGGATCGCGATCCCGGCGTCATCGGGCGCGGTCTTGGCACGGCTGCCCGACGCGTAAGCGCGGCACTGCGGTGCGCCCACACGCCGGACCAGATACGATCTTGCGGTCCATGGCCCCACAATAGAGCCCCCGGCGCATAGCGCCGACCCGGCCACTTTTGCGGGCGGCGTGGGCACGTAACGTGCGCGCAACACGGGGTTGACCGGCGGGCAACATCAGCTTCATAGCGTCAGGCCGCGGATTTCACCAAGTAAAGGAGCAAGCTGTGACGGAAACGACGCCCGACGACGTCTTCAAACTCGTAAAGGACGAAAACGTCGAGTTCGTCGACGTCCGGTTCTGTGACCTGCCGGGCATCATGCAGCACTTCACGATTCCGGTGTCGTTCTTCGACGAGAGCGTGTTCGAGGACGGGTTGGCCTTCGACGGCTCGTCGATTCGCGGATTCCAGTCGATTCACGAGTCCGACATGCTGCTCCTGCCCGACCCGGCGACCGCGAAGGTCGACCTGTTCACCGAAGCCAAGACGCTGAACATGAACTTCTTCGTGCACGACCCGTTCACCCTCGAGCCGTATTCGCGCGACCCGCGCAACGTCGCCCGCAAGGCGGAGAACTACCTGATCAGCACCGGGGTGGCCGACACCGCCTACTTCGGCGCCGAGGCCGAGTTCTACATCTTCGACTCGATCAGCTTCGACTCGCGCACCAACGGCTCGTTCTACGAGATCGACGCGATCTCGGGATGGTGGAACACCGGTTCGCCCAACGAACTTGACGGCAGCCCCAACCGCGGCTACAAGGTCCGCCCCAAGGGCGGGTACTTCCCGGTCGCCCCCGTCGACCACTACGTCGACCTGCGCGCCAAGATGCTGCAGAACCTGATCAAGGCCGGCTTCGAGCTGGAGAAGGGCCACCACGAGGTGGGCACCGGCGGGCAGGCCGAGATCAACTACAAGTTCAACACCTTGCTGCACGCGGCCGACGACATGCAGTTGTACAAGTACATCGTCAAGAACACGGCGTGGCAGAACGGCAAGACCGTCACGTTCATGCCCAAGCCGCTGTTCGGCGACAACGGCTCGGGTATGCACACCCACCAGTCGCTGTGGAAGGACGGCAGCCCGCTGATGTACGACGAGACCGGCTACGCCGGCCTGTCGGACACCGCCCGCCACTACATCGGCGGCCTGTTGCACCACGCGCCGTCGCTGCTGGCGTTCACCAACCCGACCGTCAACTCCTACAAGCGGCTGGTCCCCGGGTACGAGGCGCCGATCAACCTGGTGTACAGCCAGCGCAACCGGTCGGCGTGCGTGCGCATCCCGATCACCGGCAGCAACCCGAAGGCCAAGCGGCTGGAGTTCCGTTGCCCCGACTCGTCGGGCAACCCGTACCTGGCGTTCTCGGCGATGCTGATGGCGGGCCTGGACGGCATCAAGAACAAGATCGAGCCCCAGGCGCCGGTCGACAAGGACCTCTACGAGCTGCCGCCCGAGGAGGCCGCCAACATCCCGCAGGCGCCTACCCAGCTGTCGGCGGTGATCGACCGGCTGGAAGAGGACCACGAATACCTCACCGAGGGCGGCGTTTTCACGCCCGACCTGATCGAGACGTGGATCGCCTTCAAGCGCGAGAACGAGATCCTGCCGGTGCAGGTGCGGCCGCATCCCTACGAGTTCGCGCTCTACTACGACGTCTAAGGCGTCGAGACGACGCCACCCGCGCCGCGATCACCCCCCGATTGCCGCGCGGGTGGTTTCGTCTTTGCCGGGCGAGCCACGGTCGACGGCGTTATCGTCCCTGCATGCCGCCGAGAAGCGCGGCCGGCTGTAACCGGAGGGAAGGATCCCAACATGAAGGCGAGAGTTTTGATGGCCACGGTCGGCGCCGCGGTGGCGGCCCTGGCCGCCGGTGTCGTGTGGACCGCACCCTCGGCGTCGGCCGGCACCCCCTATTGCGATGGGCTCGGCACCCCGCAGGAAGTTCGCGAGTGCAACTGCGGATTCGACTTCGACCCGGGTAGTCAGGAACTTCACGATTGCCTCTATGGAACCGCGGCCCCGACACCCAAACCCTGACATGACCCCGGGGCGCCTGAGCGGTCTCGTGGGTTTGTGCGCCGCGTCGCTCGCGGTCGCGCCGGCCGTCCCGATCGCCTCCGCCGACTCTCCCTCGTGGAACGGCAAGTACGCGATCACGTTCATGGTCGGCCCGAAGTCCGGGACCAGCCTGGCGGCCGGTGACCCCGAGGAACAGCACACCGACGTCTACACGTTCCGCTCAAGCTGCACGAACGGAACGTGCACGGCCACGATCGTCGACGGCCCACCGCCGAGCAACCCGACGGCTCCGCAACCGAAATTCACCTGGGACGGCTCGTCGTGGACCCAGGCCAGCGACTTCCAGTGGGACTGCATGTTGCCCGACACCACGATCCAGTGGAGTCCCGCCCACGCCACGGTGCGCTACACGCCCCAACCCGACGGGACGCTTGCCGGCACGATGCACACCGAGATCGCCAGCGGCCCGTGTCAGGGCACGATCGACATGAACATGACCGCCGCGCCCGTGTGAGAGCGCGCTCCGCCGGCGAGCCTCCCCCTACGCGAGACATAAACCTCTGCGGGCCGTGTCGGCGTGTCGTCGCAACCGTTTATGTGTCGCGGGGTCCCGCGAGGCTGGGCCGCGCCGCGGCTACCCGTCGAGCCCGAGGTCCTTGCGGAAGCGCGCCATGCCGTCGATCTTGTCGGCCAGCGTGGCGTCGGGGCCGGCGTAGAACATCCACGGCATGGTGATGATGCCGGTGATACCGGCGTCGGCGGCACGCTGGTAGTCGACGGGGGTGAACGCGTCGGTGAGGGGGGTGAGGATCGTGAATTCGTCCATCGTCAAACCATTTTCGGCCCGCAACTCCCGCAACCGGCCCACCGCCTCGATGGCTCGTTCGGTCTTGATCAGGTCGCCGATCCAGCCGTCGTTGCGCGCGGCGCGGCGCAGGGCGGCCTCGCTGAGCCCGCCGGCGTAGACAGGGATCGGCGGCGGTGTGGGCTGCATCTCCAGCCGCGGCGTCGGATAGAACTCGCCCTCGAATTCCGTCCAGCCCGGCTGCCACAGCGCCCGCATCAACTCGATCATCTCGTCGGTGCGCCTGCCGCGGGCCTCGAACCGCTCCCCCATCAGGGCGAACTCCTCGCGGCACCAGCCGACCCCGATGCCCAGTTCCACCCGGCCCGACGCCAGCACCGCCGCCGTGCCGATGGCTTTGGCTGCCGAATACGGGTTGCGCATCGCCGGGATGTAGACGGTCGTCACGAAGCGCAGCCGGGTAGTGACCTGGGCCAGGGCGCCGACGAGCACCCACGGGTCCGGCCAGTCGGTGAACGGCTGCCAGCGCCGCTGCCCGTCCTTGGTGTAGGGGTACGGCGTGTCCAGTGTTTCCAGGTTCACGACGTGGTCGGGGATCCCCATCCCGTCGTAGCCGAGTTCGTCTGCGGCCCTGGCGATCTCGATGATCTCGCGAGTGTCCAGAAATGCGCTGCTGACGTAGAACCTCATTGCGCGGAATCCCGCGCCCACGCCGGCTCGATGAACACGCCCTCGGCCTCCACGGTGACGCCCGCGTCATCCGAAATGGTACCGCGTGCAAACACTTTGACGCCCTCCCTGCCCTCGATCCAGGCCTCGCAGCGGAGCGCGCCCAGGGGGGTGCCGCGCAGGTACTTCACGGTGATGGTTCCGGTGAAACGCGGCTTGGACAGCCCCTCGCTGGCCGCCTCGCCGAGCATGTGGTCGAGCACCAGTGCGCTCACCCCACCGTGCACCAGGCCGGGCGGACCCTCGTACGCCGAGCCGAGGACGAACTCGCTCCAGCAGCGCCCGCCGCCCTCGTGGTGGACGACGACCGGCGGGGCGATCGGGTTGCACACACCCACCGCGGCGTTGCCCAGCGGCAGCGCGCGGCCGTCGACCCGGTAGCTGACCCCGGCGGGCCGGGTCCGCTGCCGCAACGAGGCGGTGACCGCCTCGATCGCCGACCGCGCGTCGACGACGACGTCCTCGTCGGCCTCGGTGTGGATGGTGGCGTCGACGAGCTCGCGCACGGCGTCGGCCAGCGGCGCGTAGAGGGCCGTGACCCGGTCGGCTTCCGTCGCGCTGAGAACCTCGAATGTGGCGTCCAACGCGCGGGCCTCCTGACTCAACTTCCGAACACCTTGCGCACGACCGCCTTCGCCCGCCGCGTCACCCGAAGATAGTTGTCCAGGAATTCGCCGCCGTCGTCGGTCGGCCATCCCGCGGCGACGGCGACCGCGTTGAGCTGGCGTCCGGGGCCCGGCAGCTGGTCTGTGGGCTTGCCGCGGACCAGCACCAGGGCGTTGCGCGCGCGGGTGGCGGTCAGCCACGCCTGACGCAGCAGGTCCACGTCTTCGGCGGGGACCAGCCCGGCCGCGGCGATCTCGTCCAGCGATTGCAGCGTCGAGGTGTTGTGCAGGGCTTCGATCTCGTGCGCGTACCGCAGTTGCAGCAGCTGCACGGTCCATTCGACGTCGGCCAGTCCCCCGCGACCCAGCTTCGTGTGGGTGTTGGGGTCGGCGCCCCGCGGCAGCCGCTCGGACTCGACCCGGGCCTTCATGCGGCGGATCTGCTGGACCGCTTCGGGCGACACCCCGTTGGCCGGATAGCGGATCTTGTCGGCCATCAGCAGGAACCGCTGCCCCAGCTCGGCGTCGCCGGCGACCGCGTGCGCGCGCAGCAGAGCCTGGATCTCCCACGGCTGCGCCCACTGCTGGTAGTAGGCGGTGTAGGCGCCCAGCGTGCGGACCAGCGGACCGTTGCGGCCCTCGGGCCGCAGGTTGGCGTCGACCTCCAGCGGCGGGTCGACGCTCGGAGTGCCCAGCAGCGTGCGTGTCTGCTCGGCTACCGACGTCGACCAGCGGATCGCCTGGGCGTCCTCGACGCCGTGGGCCGGCTGGCAGACGAACAACACGTCCGCGTCGGACCCGTAGCCCAGCTCGGCGCCGCCCAGCCTGCCCATCCCGATGACCGCGATCGCCGCCGGCGCCGTCCCCCCGCGGGGCCCGTCAGGGGGCAGGTTGGCCCGGATCATCGCGTCCAGCGCGGCCTGCAGGACGGCCACCCACACCGACGTCAGCGCCCGGCACACCTCGGTGACTTCCAGCATGCCCAGCAGGTCCGCCGAACCGATGCGGGCCAGCTCCCTGCGGCGCAGCGTGCGCGCGCCGGCGATCGCGCGCACCGGGTCGGTGTAGCGGCTGGCCGAGGCCACCAGCGAGCGAGCCACCGCGGCGGGGTCGGTGTCGAGCAGTTTGGGGCCGTTGGCGCCGTCGCCGTAACTCTGGATCACCGTGGGCGCGCGCATCAGCAGGTCGGGAACGTAGGTGGAGGTACCCAGCACGTGCATCAGCCGCTTGGCCACCGCCGGCTTGTCGCGCAGCGTGGCCAGATACCAGCTCTCCTGAGCCAGCGCCTCGGACAGGCGCCGGTAGGCCAGCAGCCCGCCGTCGGGGTCGGGCGCGTAGGACATCCAGTTCAGCAGCCGCGGCAGCAGCACCGACTGCACCCGGCCGCGCCGGCCGCTCTGGTTGACCAGCGCCGACATGTGCTTCAAGGCGGTCTGCGGCCCCTCGTAGCCGAGCGCGGCCAGCCGCCGCTCGGCCGCCTCGGTGCTCATGCCGTGCGAGATCTCCAGCCCGGGCGGGCCGATCGACTCCAGCAGCGGCTGGTAGAAGAGCTTGGCGTGCAGCTGTGACACCCGCAGGTTCTGGTGCTTGAGCTCCTCGCGCAGCACCCCGGCCGCGTCGTGGCGGCCGTCGGGCCGGATGTGGGCCGCGCGCGCCAGCCAGCGCACCGCCTCCTCGTCGTCGAACTCGGGCAGCAGGTGGGTGCGCTTGAGCCGCTGCAGCTGCAGCCGGTGTTCGAGCAACCGCAGGAACTCGTAGGAGGCGGTGAGGTTCGCGGTGTCCTCGCGGCCGACGTAGCCGCCCGCGCCCAGCGCGGCCAGCGCGTCGACGGTGGACGCCACCCGCAGCGACTCGTCGCTGCGGCCGTGCACCAGTTGCAGCAGCTGCACGGCGAACTCGACGTCCCGTATCCCGCCGCTGCCGAGTTTGATCTCGCGGGCGCGGACGTCGGCGGGCACCAGTTGCTCCACGCGGCGCCGCATGGCCTGGACCTCGACCACGAAGTGGTCGCGCTCGCAGGCGACCCACACCATCGGCAGCAACGCGGTCAGATAGCGTTCGCCGAGCTCGGCGTCGCCGACCGCCGCCCGGGCCTTCAGCAGCGCCTGGAACTCCCAGGTTTTCGCCCAGCGCTGGTAGTAGGCGACGTGGGACTCGACGGTGCGGACCAGCTCGCCGGCGCGACCCTCGGGCCGCAGGGCGGCGTCCACCTGGAAGAACGCCGTGGAGGCCACGCGCATCATCTCCCCGGCGACGCGGGCGCTGACCGGGTCGGCGCGCTCGGCGACGAAGATGACGTCGACGTCGCTGACGTAGTTCAGTTCGCGCGCACCGCATTTGCCCATCGCGATGACCGCCAGCCGCGGCGGCGTGCGATCACCGCACACGGTCAGCTCGGCCATCCGCAGCGCGGCCGCCAGCGCGGCGTCCGCGAGGTCCGACAGGTGGGCGCCCACCACGGTGAACGGCACCACCGGCTCGTCCTCGACCGTCGCGGCCAGGTCGAGCGCGGCCAGGACCAGCAGGCGGTCGCGGTACAGGTTCTGCAACCGCAGCACCGCCGAACCCGGCCCCGCCGACGCGTCGGGGTCGGACTCGTCGACGCATCCGACGAACGTCGCGCACAGCTCCTCGCGGGCGGGCAGTTTGACCTTGCCGCGCAGCAGCTTCCAGGACTGCGGGTTCGCGGCCAGGTGATCACCCAGCGCGAGCGACGAGCCGAGCGCCGCGAACAGCCGGCCGCGCAGGGCACGTTCGCTCAGCAGCGCTGCGCTGAGCTCCTCCCACCCGGTGTCGGGGTTCTCCGCCAGCCGCGCCAGGGCGCGCAGCGCGGCGTCGGCGTCCGGCGCGCGCGACAACGCCCACAGCAGGTCGACGTGGGCCTGGTCGTCGTGGTCGTACCAACCCAGCTGCGTCAGCCGTTCACCCGCGCGCGGATCGACCAACCCGAGCCGGCCCACGCTGGGCAGCTTCGGGCGATGCGTTGCGGGTTTGGTCACGACCACGACCGTAGCGCAACCCGCGCGCCGCTCAGGCCAACTGAGCTACAGAGACAAGTAGGTGCTCAGCTCGTATGGCGTGACCCGGCTGCGGTAGTTGGCCCACTCGGTGCGCTTGTTGCGCAAGAAGAAATCGAAGACGTGCTCACCGAGCGTCTCGGCGACGAGCTCGGAGGACTCCATGGCGCGCAGCGCGCTGTCGAGACTGGTGGGCAGCTCGCGGTAGCCCATCGTGCGGCGCTCCTCGGGGGTCAGGTCCCACACGTTGTCCTCGGCCTGCGGGCCCAGCACGTACCCCTTCTCCACCCCGCGCAGTCCGGCGGCCAACAGCACCGCGAACGCCAGATACGGGTTGCACGCCGAGTCTGGGCTGCGCACCTCGATCCGCCGCGAGGAAGTCTTGTGCGGCGTGTACATCGGCACCCGCACCAGGGCGGAGCGGTTGGCCGCCCCCCACGACGCGGCGGTCGGCGCCTCACCGCCCTGCACCAGCCGCTTGTAGGAGTTGACCCATTGGTTGGTGACCGCGCTGATCTCGGACGCGTGCTCGAGGATCCCGGCGATGAACGACTTGCCGACGTCGGAGAGCTGCAGCGGGTCCTCGGTGCTGTGGAATGCGTTGACGTCGCCCTCGAACAGGCTCATGTGGGTGTGCATGGCCGAACCGGGGTGCTCCGCGAACGGCTTGGGCATGAACGTCGCCCGCGCGCCGTTCTCGATCGCCACCTCCTTGATGACGTAGCGGAACGTCATCACGTTGTCGGCCATCGACAGGGCGTCGGCGAAACGCAGGTCGATCTCCTGCTGGCCGGGCGCGCCCTCGTGGTGGCTGAACTCCACCGAGATGCCCATGAACTCCAGCGCGTCGATCGCGTGCCGACGGAAGTGCGACGCCGAATCGTGCACCGCCTGGTCGAAATAGCCGGCGTTGTCGACGGGGACGGGCACCGACCCGTCGTCCGGCCCGGGCTTGAGCAGGAAGAACTCGATCTCGGGGTGCACGTAGCAGGAGAAACCCAGGTCGTTGGCCTTCTGCAGCTGACGGCGCAGCACGTGCCGCGGGTCCGCCCACGACTGCGACCCGTCCGGCATGGTGATGTCGCAGAACATCCGCGCCGAGTGGTGGTGGCCGGCGGGACTCGCCCAGGGCAGCACCTGGAACGTCGACGGGTCCGGAATCGCCACGGTGTCGGATTCCGACACCCGGGCGAACCCCTCGATCGACGACCCGTCGAAGCCGATGCCCTCCTCGAAGGCGCCTTCCAGTTCCGCCGGGGCGATGGCGACCGACTTGAGGAAACCGAGCACGTCGGTGAACCAGAGCCGCACGAAACGGATGTCCCGTTCCTCGAGCGTGCGCAGGACGAATTCCTTCTGCCGATCCATATCTCGCACAGTATGCAACCCCTGTTAATTCTGTGTTACCACCGTCGTTAAATGCCCGCTCAGAACCGTTGCGAAGCGCAGACACGCGGGCGGACCGGCCTCAGCGACACTGCAGCGAGGGCGGAGGCAGGGCCACGCCGAGCAGATAACGCACCACCGCGGTGTCCACGCACTGGTCACCGTTGAACACCGCGGTGTGCTGCGTGCCGCCGTAGGTGATCAGCGGCGCGCCCAGCTGACGGGCGAGGCTGACCCCGGCCTGGTACGGGGTGGCCGGGTCGTGGGTGGTGGACACCACGACCGCCTTGCCCGGAGCGGCGGCGCTCGCGGCGTGCGGGGCCGACGTGGCCGGCACCGGCCACAGCGCGCACAGGTCGCGGGGGGCGGTCCCGGTGAACGGCCCGTAGCTCAGGAAGGGGGCAGCCTGGCGGATCTGCTGATCGGCGGCGACCCAGCTCGCCGTGTCCGTCGGCGTGGGCGCGTCCACGCAGCGGATCCCGTTGAACGCGTCCTGGTCGTTGCCGTAATGTCCGCTGCGGTCGCGGCCCTCGTAGTCGTCGGCCAGCATCAGCAGGTCGGAGGCGTCGGTGCCGCGCTGCAACCCGAGCAGGCCACTGGTCAGGTACTTCCAATGGGCCGGGGTGTAGAGCGCGTTGATGGTTCCGGTGGACGCGTCGGCGTAGCTGAGACCGCGCGGGTCCGCCGTGCGGCCCGGCTTGAACACCAGCGGGTCTACCAGCTGGTGGTAGCGGTTCACGAACTGGGCCGGGTCGGTGCCCAGCGGGCAGGCCGGCGATCGGGCGCAGTTGAGGGCGTAGTCGTTGAAAGCGGTTTGGAATCCGGCCATTTGGCCGATGTTTTCCTGGATGGGGCCGACGGTCGGGTCGATGGCGCCGTCGAGCACCATCGCCCGCACGTGGGCGGGGAATGCCTCGAGGTAGGTGGTGCCCAACTCGGTGCCGTAGCTGTAGCCGAGGTAGTTGATCTGGTTCTCGCCCAGCGCCTGACGGACCATGTCCATGTCGCGCGCGGCCGAGGCCGTGCCGACGTTGGCCAGGAACTCGGTGCCCATGCGGTTCACGCACTGCTGGGCCAGCTGCCGGTAGATCTGCTCGATGTGCGCCACACCGGCCGGGCTGTAGTCGACCATCGGTTCGCGCCGGAACGCGTCGAACTCGGCATCGGTCCGGCAGCGCAGCGCCGGCGTCGAGTGGCCCACCCCCCGCGGGTCGAAGCCCACCATGTCGAAGTGGCGCGTGATGTCGGTGTCTTCCAGGTCCGAGGCCATTGCGGCCACCATGTCCACCGCCGACGCCCCGGGCCCGCCGGGGTTGACCAAAAGGGAGCCGATCCGCCGGCCGCTGGCGGGGACGCGGATCACCGCCAGCTTGGCTTGCGCCCCACCGGGATTGCGGTAGTCGACCGGTACCGCAACGGTGGTACACCGCGCGCCGGCGGGAACGTCGGTGGTGCCGTGGAGAAACAGGCTGCAACTGCCCCAGTTCTGCGGTACCGCCGCGGCGCGCGGCGGCGCGGGACTCGGGGTCTGGCCGGCGCCGGGCTCCGGTGCCGCACCGGCGACCGGCAGCGCCGCGGGTGATTGCGCCCCGAGCAGCAGTCCGAACGAGAGCAGCGCCGAGCTCCATGATCTCAGGCGCGACATGGCAGTCATCGTTGCAGCCGCGGATACCCGTGGCGGCGCGAAAGGATTACGCCTTGGTCTCGCTATCCCGGGCGCCGAGCGTGAACTCAGCGCCAAAAATCGGCGAAAATCTCGCCGTCAGTTCACGTTCGGCGAAGGCGTCAGCACTTGGCGCCGCGCGGTGGCGTGTCACCGCCGATGAGGTAGGCCGTCACGTAGTTGTCGATGCAGCTGTCGCCCTGGAACACCACGGTGTGCTGGGTCCCGTCGAAGGTGAGCAGCGAGCTGCGCAGCTCGTTGGCCAGGTCGACGCCGGCCTTGTACGGCGTCGCCGGGTCGTGGGTGGTGGACACCACCACGGTGGGCGCCAGGTTGGGCACCGAGATGGTGTGGGGCTTACTCGTGGGCGGCACCGGCCAGAACGCGCACGTGCCCAACGGTGCGTCACCCGTGAACTTTCCGTAGCTCATGAAGGGCGCGATCTCCCGCGAGCGGCGGTCCTCCTCGATGACCTTGGCCCGGTCCTTGATCGGCGGCTGGTCGACGCAGTTGATCGCCACCCGCGCGTCGGTGGCATTGGAGTAGTGGCCGCGCGAGTCGCGCCGCATGTACATGTCGGCCAGGGCCAGCAGGGTGTCGCCGCGGTCGCTCTCGAGTTCGGTCAGCCCTTCGGTCAGGTGGTGCCACAGCGTCGGGGAGTACAACGCCATGATCGTGCCCACGATGGCGTCGCTGTAGCTCAACCCCCGCGGATCTTTCGTGTGGGCCGGCCGGCCGATCATCGGGTCTTTCGGGTCGACCAGCTTGTCCACCAGACCGTGGTAGACCTCGACGGCCTTGGCGGGGTCGGTGCCCAGCGGGCAGGTCGGCTTCTTCGCGCAGTCGGCGGCGTAGTCGTTGAACGCGTCCTGAAACCCCTTGGCCTGGCGCAGGTCCGCCTCGATGGGATCGGCGTTGGGGTCGACGGCGCCGTCGAGGATCATCGCCCGCACGTTCTCCGGGTAGGCCTCGGCGTAGGCCGAGCCGATCCGGGTGCCGTAGGAGTAGCCGAGATAGGTCAGCTTGTCGTCGCCCAGCGCCGCGCGGATGGCGTCGAGGTCGCGGGCGACGTTGACGGTGCCGACGTTCGCCAGGAAGTTCAGGCCCATCTTGTCGACGCAACGGCCGACGAACTGTTTGGTCTCGTCCTCGATGTGGGCCACACCGGCCGGGGTGTAGTCGACGTCCGGTTCGGTGCGCAGCCGGTCGTTGTCGGCGTCGGAGTTGCACCAGATGGCCGGACGCGAGGATCCCACGCCGCGGGGGTCGAACCCGACGAGGTCGAACCGCTCGCGGACCCGCTTCGGCAGCGACTGGACCACGCCCAGCGCGGCATCGATGCCGGACTCGCCGGGGCCGCCGGGATTGATCACCAGCGAACCGATCTTGTCCCCCGTCGCGGGAAAACGGATCATGGCCAGGGTCGCGACGTCGCCGCCGAGGTGGTCGTAGTCGACCGGCACCGCCAGCCTGCCGCACAGCGCGCCGCCGGGGAGTTTGACCTTCCCGCCCACCGTGCGGCACGGAGTCCACTCGAGCGCCTGGCCCAGCTTCGGGCCGGCCATGACCGCGCGCCCGCCGACGACACGGAGGCAGCCGGCGAGAAGAAGCGCCACGGCGGCGATCGTCGTCCAGATCAGCAGCGTGCGCGCGACCTTGTCGCGGCGAGACAGGCTCATGCCCACCTATGCTGCCAGAGGCGAGTCAAGTTGCTGGTTAGCGGCGCCCGCCGGTTGCCGCGAGCAACTCCTCCATCCCCACCGTGAACTCGCCGGCCAGATCCCACAGGTCCGGAAGCAGGTCGGGGCAGGAGATGAGCCCGACGTCCAACCTGCCGCGCAGCGACATCACGGTGATGTTGAGACCCGACCCGTGGAAGATCGGGCCGAGCGGGTACATCGCTTTGACGTCGCAGCCCAACAGGTACAGCGGGACCTGCGGACCCGCGACGTTGGACACCACCAGGTTGTGGACCGGCATGCTCTCGGTCAGCTTGGTTCTGGCGTAGAGGCGCATCGCGATCCCGAAGACACGCGGGGCCGCGAACTGCGACCAATCCTGCAACAGCGTGGCGCCGATTGCCGAACTATGTTGCTTGGCAACAGTATTCGCTTCGGCGATGACCTTGAGGCGGTCGACCGGGTCGTCGACGTGGGTGTGTAGGCTGGCGAACATGCCCGAGACGTGGTTGCGCCCGGGGCGGTCGGATTTGCCGTGCACCGAGACGGGCACCATCGCCACCAGCGACGCGGCGGGCAGGCCGCTGCGCTCTCCCAGGTACTGGCGCAACGCCCCGGAGACCAGGGCCATCACCACGTCGTTGACCTTGACCCCGAAGTGGTCCTTCACCGTCTTGACGTCGTCGAGGTCCAGTTCGGCGTAGGCGATGTTGCGGCGGCCGCTGATGGTGGCGTTGAAAGGGGTGCGCGGGGCGGCGAACGGGCGCGCCATCGTCTGGCCGTCACGCACCTTGCGCAGCGTGGTGACCATCGACGACACGGTCTCGGGCACCACACCGGCCAGCTGCAACGGCCGGGTGGCGAACCGCAGCAATCCGCCGGCGGCGATCCGCCAGCCGCTGGCCCCGCCGACCCCCTCGGCCGGGTCCGGCGCAGGGGCGTCGGGCTCGGTGCTGCACAGCTTCTCCATCAGGCTGGCGCCGGTCACCCCGTCCACCCCGGCGTGGTGCACCTTGGTCATCACCGCCAGGCGGCCTCCCGGATCAGCCAGGCGGTGACAATCGGTGCCCGCCACACCCTCGATCACCCACATCTCCCAGAGCGGCCTGCGGCGGTCCAGCGGGAGCGACGCGATGTGACCGCAGATCTCGGACAGCTCCGCGCGGCCGCCAGGCGACGGCAGCGCGATCCGGTGCAGGTGACGGTCGATGTCGAAGCCGTCGTCGTCCACCCAGACCGGGTGGTCGAGGTTCAGCGGGCTGTTGGCCAGCTTCTCGCGAAACTCCGGCGTGGCCTTGATGCGCAGCGCGAGCGCGTCGCGCAGCCGGTCGAAGGTGTAGCCCCCCGGCATGGTGGCGGTGTCCAGCTCGAGGATCGAGCAAACATGCAAGGGCTGCGACGGGGTCTCCAGGTAGAGGAAGCTCGCGTCCAGGCCGGTGAGGCGCTGCATCGCAGCATGGTATGTCTCACACACCGCGAACGGTGCGACTGCGGGAAAGAAATGGCAGAATATCCAGAGTCAGACGAACCCGGGGACCCACCGGCGCCGCAAGCGACCAGGGCCACGAGGATCGACCCGACCACCTTTGGGGACAACGATGTCTGAGCAGAACGTCTACGGTGCAAGCTCTCCCGGGCCGTCCCGGCCGCTCACCAAGATCCGCACCCACCACCTGCAGAAGATGAAGGCCGAAGGCCACAAGTGGGCCATGCTGACGGTCTACGACTACTCGACCGCCCGTGTCTTCGACGAGGCCGGCATCCCGGTGCTGCTGGTCGGCGACTCGGCCGCCAACGTGGTGTACGGCTACGACACCACCGTGCCCGTCTCGATCGACGAGCTGATCCCGCTGGTGCGCGGTGTCGTGCGCGGAGCCCAACACGCCCTGGTGGTCGCCGACCTGCCGTTCGGCAGCTACGAGGCGGGGCCGGCCGCGGCGCTGGCCTCGGCCACCCGCTTCATGAAGGAGGGCGGCGCGCACGCCGTCAAGCTCGAGGGCGGCGAGCGGGTCGCCGAGCAGATCGCTTGCCTGAGCGCGGCGGGCATCCCGGTGATGGCTCATATCGGTTTCACCCCGCAGAGCGTCAACGGCCTCGGCGGCTTCCGGGTGCAGGGCCGCGGGGACGCCGCCGAACAGACCGTCGCCGACGCGATCGCCGTCGCCGAAGCGGGCGCATTCTCGGTGGTCATGGAGATGGTGCCGGCCGAGCTAGCCACCCAGATCACCGGCAAGCTGACCATCCCGACGATCGGGATCGGGGCCGGCCCCAACTGCGACGGCCAGGTCCTGGTCTGGCAGGACATGGCCGGGATGAGCGGCGGTAAGACGGCCCGATTCGTCAAGCGGTTCGGCGACGTCGGAGCGGAGTTGCGTCGTGCCGCAATGCAGTACGCCCAAGAGGTGGCCGAGGGAGTCTTCCCGGCCGACGAACACAGTTTCTGAGCACCAGCCGACGCCGACCCACCGGCGCAGCGCCCGACTCCTGCAGACTGGTCTACGGACTCGGCTTGCGGCCGCGAAAGTAGTTGTCGCTGAGCGCATTCGGTGCCAGATCGCAAGATCGCCGCATCGGTCCAAAGCGCCACGTTTGGTCCGCCGGTAACTGTCAATTCTGTTACATAACGCCGAAAACCGTTGTGTGACAGGATGGTAACCATTACTCCCAGACATGATCCCCGGGTGGGCAAGGGTGCGCACGCCGCACGCCGGACGATTCTGAAGTTGCCGACGCTACTGGCAGGAGGCTCCGCACTGGCCCGGGCACCGCGCGCGGCCGCACAACCGCCGAACGCCTCACCGGACCCCACCCGGTGGTCACCGGACCGCGCCCAGCGCTGGTATCGGTCGCTGCCCTGGCCCGTCGGGGCCAACTTCATCACGTCGAATGCGGTCAACCAGCTCGAGATGTTCGCCGCCGACACCTACGACCCGCGACGCATCGACACGGAGCTGGGCTGGGCGCGCTCGGCCGGGTTCAACACGGTGCGGGTCTTCCTGCACGACCTGCTCTGGGCGCAGGATGCCCGCGGATTTCAGGGCCGGCTGGCGCAATTCGTCGCCATCGCCGCGCGCCACAGCATCAAACCCCTGTTCGTGCTGTTCGACTCCTGCTGGGACCCGCACCCCAAGCCGGGCCCGCAGCCCGCGCCCCGGCCCGGGATCCACAACTCGAGGTGGGTGCAGAGCCCGGGCGCCGAACACCTCGGTGACCGCGGCTACCGGCGGACACTGCGCGGCTACGTCACCGGCGTGCTGAGCCAGTTCCGCAACGACGACCGCGTCCTGGGCTGGGACCTGTGGAACGAGCCCGACAACCCCGCAAACCAGTACCGCTCGGTCGAACGTGCAGACAAGCGGGCACTCGTCGCCGACCTGCTCCCCGAGGTGTTCGGGTGGGCACGCACGGTCGACCCGAGCCAGCCGTTGACGAGCGGGGTCTGGCACGGCCACTGGTCGGACGCCGGCCGCAGCGCCGTCGCCGGCATCCAGGTCGACAACTCCGACGTGATCACCTTCCACTCCTACGCCGAGCCGGCGACCTTCGAGAGCCGCATCGCCGAACTCGCCCCGCAGGGGCGACCGATCCTGTGCACCGAGTACATGGCCCGCACCCAGGGCAGCACCGTCCAGGGCATCCTGCCGGTGGCCAAACGCCACAACGTCGGCGCCTACAACTGGGGCCTGGTCGCCGGCAAAACCCAGACCTACTTCCCCTGGGACTCCTGGGACCACCCCTACCCGGCCGTCCCGAAAGTGTGGTTCCACGACCTACTGCGGCCGGACGGACGACCCTTCCGGAACAGCGAGATCCAGACGATTCGCCGGCTGTCGGGGCTGGCGATGCACCTGCGCCAGTAGCCGCCGACGGGCTGCCCGCGGCCGCGGATGCCGGGCCACTGGACCCCCTGCAGCCCGTCGGCGGCGTGTACATTCAGCACCGTCCACGACGTACCCGACGGCGCCGCCGCGCCCGCCACGGAGCCGACATGCCTGCAAATGCGTCCAAACCCTCGCGTTACCTGGAGGTGGAGCGCAAGTTCGACGTCGTCGACTCGGCGGTGTCGCCGTCCTTCGACGGGATCGCCGCGGTGGCGCGCGTGGAGAAGTCGCCGCCCCAGTCGCTGGACGCCACCTACTTCGACACCCCCGGGCAGGACCTGGCCCGCAACAAGATCACGCTGCGGCGCCGCACGGGCGGGTCCGACGCGGGCTGGCACCTGAAGTTGCCCGCCGGGCCCGACGCCCGCACCGAGGTCCGGATGCCACTGGATGCCCCGGAGGGCGTCCCCGGAGGGGGGGTCGTTCCAGGCGAGTTGCTGGACGTGGTGCTGGCCATCGTGCGCGATCGCCCCCTCGAACCGGTCGCGCGGATCTCCACCGAACGAGAAACCCAGGTGCTGTACGGCGTCGACGGCACGGCGCTGGCGGAGTTCAGCAACGACCACGTCACCGCGTGGGCGATCGGGGCGTCGCCCGACGAGCAGCCGGTCGAACAGGAGTGGCGTGAGTGGGAACTCGAGCTCTCGGCGAGTGAGAGAACGACGAACCAGGCCGCCGACGCCGAGCTGCTGACCCGGCTGGCCAATCGGCTGCTCGACGCCGGGGCCGCGCCCGCCGGCCACGCCTCCAAGCTGGCCCGGGTGCTCGGCCCGGCCGTGCAGCCCAACGACACCCGGCCGCCCGCCGACCCCGTGCAGCGCGCGGTGGCCGAGCAGGTCGGTGCGCTGCTCGTGTGGGATCGGGCCGTGCGGGCCGACGCCGACGACGCCGTGCACCAGATGCGGGTGACCATCCGCAAGATCCGCAGCCTGCTCGGTGAGTCGCCGGAGTTCGTGTCGTCCGCCGACGCGTGGATCCTCGACGAACTGCGCGAGCTCGGCAACGTGCTGGGCGGCGCCCGCGACGCCGAGGTGCTCGGCGCGCGGTACCGGCTGGCGCTGGACGCGCTGCCACCCGAACTGGTGCGCGGTAGGGTCCGGGAGCGCCTGGTCGACGGCGCCCGACGCCGCTACCAGGCCGGATTGCGGCGATCGCTGGCCGCGATGCGGTCGCAGCGCTACTTCCGCCTGCTCGACGCCCTCGACGCGGTGGTGGCCCATCCCCCGGCGGCCGCGGCCGGCCGGGAAGCGCCGCCGGTGACCATCGACGCGGCCTACCAGAAGGTGCGCCGGGGCGCCAAGGCCGCCGCCCGGGCGCCCGAGGAGCATCGCGACGAAGCGCTGCACCGGATCCGCAAGCGCGCGAAGCGGCTCCGCTACACCGCGGCCGCGACCGGCGCGGCGGAGGTGTCCGAGCGGGCGAAGGCGATCCAGACACTGCTCGGCGACCACCAGGACAGCGTGGTCAGCCAGGCGCACCTGCTGCAGCAGGCCGCCGCCGCGCATGCCGCCGGGGAGGACACCTTCACCTACGGCCTGCTCTACCAGCAGGAGGTCGACCTGGCCAAGATGTGCGAGCGGCAGGTCGACGACGCGTTGCGTCAACTCGACAAGTCGGTTCGCAAAGCGCGGCGCTGAGCCGCGAAGACGGGCGGACGAGTTGGCCTGTAAGCCGGATTCTGTTCCCCGCCGCCGCGGCGTGGCCAACGGCGGCGGGGCGGCGACCATCCATCTGGACACACCGTCGCCGGGTGCCTCGAGCGGTCTACCCGCAGGCTCGGGCGAGCAACCCTCGAACGCCTGCGCGGCCGCACCTTGCGGTGCGGCCTTCTTGACCTTGCTTCGGGTGGGGTTTGCCGAGCCACCCCGGTCACCCGGGATGCTGGTGCGCTCTTACCGCACCGTTTCACCCTTACCACCGCGAGGGTGGCGGTTTGTTTTCTGTGGCACTTTCCCGCGAGTCACCTCGGATTGCCGTTAGCAATCACCCTGCTCTGTGAAGTCCGGACTTTCCTCGAACCGCCTTGCGGCGCTCCGCGGCCGCCCGGCCAACTCGTCCGCGACGATCAACGGTACCCGCTGCGCAAGGCCGGGGCCAGCAACCGCCGCCCCGGCCTATGCGGCTTTGCGCAGCACCATGACGTTGTCGACCAGGGTCGCCGGTTGTTCGTCCGGCCCGAGCGTTTCCCGCTCGACCTGCTCGGCCCGCAACCGCGTCCAGGTCTCATCCAGCTGCAACGACGCCAGCACCTCCTCGATCCCGGGAAACCGGTGCAGGTGCTGTTTGGCCCAGGGCGGGGCTTCGCCGTGGTCGACGATCAGGAGCACCCCGCCGGGCGCGACGTGGTCGGCCGCCCGCCGCAGCACCGCCTCGCGCTCCAGTCGCGCGGGTGAGTGCAGATATTGCACCGACACCAGGTCGAAAGTCCCCTCCGGGAAGCTCTCGTTGAGATCGAGGCACTGAAATTCGATGCGGTCCAGCAGGTTTCGCTGAGATGCCGCCTCGGCCGCCCGTTGCAGCGCGGTGTCGGAGACGTCGACGGCCACCACCTGCCAGCCGCGCTCGGCGAGCCACAGCGCGTCGGCGCCCTCGCCGCTGCCGAGGTCCAGGGCCCGGCCCGGTGTCAGGTCGGCGGCCGTCGCGGCGAGTTGGGCGTTGACGCGCCCACTCCACGTCCGTTCAGAGGAGCTGTAGCGCTCCTCCCAGAACTGGCGTGCGTCGTCGGATCCGTCGTCGTCGTGTGAGTGGGTCATACAGCGAGCATGCCGACACCCGGCCAGATTGCCAAGCCGAAACGCGGCCCCGCGATGGCCCCGGATGGCATTGCCCACGGGGCCGTGTGTGCCAGGCTGACCGCACAACAGATACCGAAAGATTTGTCGAGCAGACGACGAAGGGCCTGGCGGAGCCGCAGCAGATGTACAAGGCGCTGCGCGAATCCGCCCCGGTTTTCCGGTTGCCGGAAGCGGTCTTCCTCACCCGCCGCGCCGACATCGAGACGGCGCTCGAGCGCACCGAACTCTTCTCGTCGAACATGGATGCGGTCAGCCTCGGCAATGTGCGGCCGCTGATCCCGTCGCAGATCGACCCGCCCGAGCATGCCAAGTACCGCCGCGTCCTCGATCCCCTGTTCGTGTCGTGGGAGATGGCGCGGCGCGAACCGCGCGTCAGCGAGCTGGTGAACGAGATGATCGACGCCTTCGCCGATCGGGACGAATGCGACTTTCATGCCGAGTTCGCCGTGCCGCTTCCGTACACGGTGTTTTTGCAGCTGCTCGGGCTCCGCTGGAGGACTGGACAAGTTCTCGAGTGGAAGGACGGCATCATCCGCCCGGACGGCGCCCGCAACTACGAGCAGCACGGGGTCCGCCGCGGCGTCCGCGGCCGAGCACGTCTAGGAGTACTTTGAGCGCGCCATCGACGACCACGTCGCCCACCCGCGCGACGACGTGCTGTCCGCGATGATCGCGGCCGACGTGGAGGGCCATCCCCCGCCCGCGGTGTTCGACGCCGATGAAGTGGGCCACTGCGCGGTGCTGGCCGAGGAGGTCTCGGGCGACCTCGAGGCGCAGGCCGCCGACGCCGCGCGCAACTGCCCCGAAGGCGCGATCACGTTGACCGGCTGACCGGCCCGGCCGGCATGGCCGAGAGGTCACTGCCGGCCGGGAGCTGCCGTCAAGACCTCGGTGACGAGTCCGAACCGATGGACGCGCGAGTGGTGCCGAACCTGCCAGTGGTGATCCAGCAGTGCGCTCACCGCGATGGGACGGCACCCGCCCACCAACTGCGGCGCCACTCGCCACAACCCCGTCCACGCCCGCGAAACGGCCCGTTCGAGTGGCCGGTCCCTGGATGTCAGGCTGGCGATGCAGATCAGACCGTCGGGAGCGAGGATCCTTCGCAGGTCGGCAAGCACGTCCCGTGCATAGTCCGCGTCGAGCAGGTCGAATATGGTCTGCCCGTCATCGAGGGCACGCTGCTGCCGGCTGCGGCCGTCGTGCCGATCGACGAGTCGTTGCCACTGGACCTGGCCGCGCTGCTGGGCTGCGGGGTCACCACGGCCCGAACGTCGCGTACTTCGACAACCGCGTGATGAGTAGACGCCCGCGGCGCTGAGCCCGAACCGGGCCCGTTCGGGCTACGACCGCATCGGCCGGATGCAGGACTGGCAGGCTTTCTACGAGGACGCGGCCACGAACCGCCTGGTGGCCAACTTGCGTGCACGGCTACGACCATGCCTACGGCGGCCCGCACGCCGAGAGCCGCCGGCGGCCCGGTGTGGCCGGGGATGGGGGTGGCGTCGCTGGCCGAGGAGAACAGCTCGGCTTCGCCGCGCAGGCAGTGCGGGCAGGACCGGCACGGCACGTTCCAGGTCAAAACGACGTGCTGACCGGCGCCGACGGTGCTGACCTCGGAGCCCACCTCGGTGACGACCCCCGCGCCCTCGTGGCCGAGGGTCGACGGCACCAGCGTCGGGATGGCCCCGTCTCGCAGCGACACGTCGCTATGGCACAGGCCGATGGCGTGCAGTCGAACCCGCACCTCGTGCGCGCCGATGGGCCGCAGCGCCAACTCTTCGACGGACGTGGGCTGCCCGGCCTGCCGCAGCGCAACCGCCCTCATGCAGCCACCGCTGTGATCCACGTCATACCGACCTACGATGGTGGCAGGACCGCACCGGGTCAAGGCCACTAATCGGAAGGAGACGGGCCATGACGACCACAGCCGCGAAAGCGCTACCTACGGAAGCGGTGCTGACCATCGACGGCCGGCCACAGCGGGGGCCGTGGGGACCTATCCGGTGGCCCTGGACGTTCGTGCGGCATGCCGTCCCGCGGTAGCCCAGAATGAGGGCCATGGCGTCTCGGATTCGAGTAGCTCGTCAGCGGAAACGATGTGTTTGCCGAGCTCACCGGCGCGAGCGGCGCCGAGGCTGACCAGCCAGAGGTCTCCCCGTCGCAGCTCAGTCAAGGTCTCTGCCTACCGTGCCCTCCCAGTCGCGGGCCTCCTCGCGGACGGCGTCGGCGGTCGCTTCGGCGCGGGTGGTCTCGCGTTCGGCGCGGAAGATCGCCTGCCGCTCGGCCTGGGAGGCCAGCTCGGTGGGCAGAGCGGAAATCGAGATCCCTGGTTCGCGGGCTTGGGCGGCCAGGCGGTCGCGAGTCTGGGTGCTCATCCGTGCATCACCTGGATATGGGACCTTCGGCCGTCGCGGCGCCGGTGCGCCTTGGCGAGGATCCGATCATGACGCAACGTGAGCTCGAAGAACTCTCCTCCGACGAATGTTTCCGCCTGCTCGGTGCCGCTAGCTTCGGGCGACTCGTCTATCAGGACGACCTCGGACCGCTCGCGGTGCCCATCAACTACGGCCTGGCCGGGCACGGCATCGTTTTCCGCATCGAGGGGGGCGCGAAACGAGCCGCGATGCAGCAACCGATGCTCGCCTTCGAGGTCGACCACGTCGACGACGACGGGAAGTCCGGATTGAGCGTCCTGGTGCGGGGCGCCGGGGCCGAGGTCGACCCGGACCGGGTTCCCGCCCTGCTGCGAACGATGGACGGCCACTTTCCGAGACCTTGGGCCGAAGGCATCCACAACATGTGGCTTCAGATCGTGCGGCACACCGTCACTGGGCGCCGGCTCGGCGCGTAACAGCCGCCGTGGTAACGGCTCTCCGTTGCCCCCGGGTTCGAAGCGTCTCCTCGCGCAGACACGACGAGTGACTTTCGGATCCGCTATCGCATGCGATATCGCTTTTGACGATGATGTGATGGGTCCGCCCACGGTGCTGGTGTGACAGATGGGGTCGACGAAGCGGTGATCCGCCTGCCGGCCGCCCGCAAGGTCCGCCCCGGGGAAGTATTGACACCGCCCGAAAACCGACGACGTCAACAGATATGGCGCTGCTGCCAGACCCCGATCCCCGGCGGCGAGAGCACGTGGTGATCTCGGTCGACGACCACGTCATCGAGCCGCCCGACGTGTTCGCCGGCCGGTTCCCCGCCGCGCTGGCCGACCGCGCGCCGAAGGTCGTCGAGACCGACGACGGTCGTCAGGTGTGGCGGTACGAGGGCCGGGAGCAGCCCAACATCGGCCTCAACGCGGTGATCGGTCGCCCGCACGAGGAGTGGAGCATGCAGGCCGCCAGCTTCGACGAAATACGTTGCGGCTGTTGGGATATCGACGCCCGCATCGCCGACATGGACCTCGCCGGCATCTGGGCATCGCTGAACTTCTAGTCGCTGATCGCCGGGTTCGCAGGCAGTCTTCTGGAAGAGCGACGACCCCGGGCTGGGGCGGGCCGCGCTGCGGGGCTGGAACGACTGGCATCTGGAGGTGTGGGCCGCCAGCTAGCCGGACCGGATCATCCCGTTGTAGCTGCCCTGGCTGGCCGACCCGGAGCTGCACCCGAGGAGCTGCGCCGCAACGCCGCCCCACCCGTTCTTTGCCGCCATCGAGCAGACCGACACCGTCGTGTGCCTGCACACCGGCTCGGCGCAGTGGCCGCCGATCCCCGCTCCGGACACGCCGTTCGAAACGATCACCACGCTGTTCCCGGTCAACGGCCTGGTCGCCTGCGCCGACATGCTGTGGTCGGGCATCCCGGCGCGGTGCCCGGGGCTCAACATCACCCTGGCCGGGGGCGGGCTGGGCTGGGCGGCCATGCTGGGCGACCGCGCCGACTACGTGCTGCGCCGCGCCTGATCACAGGTAGGCGGTCTGGTTCACCAGACGCACCGAAGACCCGCCGTCGGAATAGAATTCGGCGATGCTCAGCGACGCCAGGTCGAGGTGCAGCCGGTACAGGATCCCGGGCCCCGCGTCCAGTGCCAGCCGCAGCAGCATCTTTATCGGGGTCACGTGCGAGACCACCAGCACGGTGTCCCCTTCATGCGCGGCGACGATCCGCCCGCGCGCCCGCGCCACCCGGTCCAGCACGGCCTCGAAACTCTCCCCGCCCGGCGGGCTGGTGCCGGTGTCCTGCAGCCAGCGCCGGTGCAGCTCCGAATCATGCTGCGCCGCTTCGGAAAACGTCAGCCCCTCCCAGGCCCCGAAGTCGGTTTCGACGAGGTCGTCGTCGACGGTCACGTCCAGGCCCAGTGCCTTGGCCGCCGTCGCGGCGGTGTCGTACGCCCGCTGCAGCGGCGAGGAGAACACCGCCGCGATCCCGCCGCGTTGCGCCAGGTATCGCGCGGCGGCCCCGGCCTGGCGCCGGCCCACCTCGGTCAGGCGCGGATTGCCGCGCCCCGAATACCGGCGCTGCACCGACAGCTCAGTCTGGCCGTGCCGCAGTAGCAGGAACCTGGTCGGCGTGCCGCGCACGCCGGTCCATCGCGGTGCGCTCGGGGCCCGGGCCGCCGGCTCGGCGGTTTTCGCCGGCTCGGCGGTTTTCGCGGGCTCGGCGGCCGGCGGGTCGGACGCACCGTCCATCGCCTCGTTGGCCAATCGGTCGGCGTGCGCGTTGCGCTTCCGCGGCACCCAGGTGTACCGGATGCGGTCGAACCTCGACGCCAGCGCGCGGGCCTCGGCGTGCAGTTCCTTGAGGTCCGGGTGCTTGACCTTCCACCGGCCCGACATCTGCTCCACGAGCAGCTTGGAGTCCAGGAAGACGGTGGCCTCGGTGGCGCCCAGTTCCAGGGCATCCGCCAAACCTGCGATCAGGCCCCGGTATTCGGCGACGTTGTTGGTCGCGCGGCCGATCGCCCGTTTGGCCTCGGCCAGCACGGCGGAACGGTCCTCGCTGAGCACCACCGCGCCGTATCCGGCCGGCCCGGGGTTGCCACGCGACCCGCCGTCGGCCTCGATGACGACCTTCACTGCTCGATTCCCTTGACCCGCAGCAGGATCGCCCCGCACTCCGGGCAGCGCACCAGCTCGTCCTCGGGGGCGGCCGAGATGCGTGCCATCTCGCCGCGGTCAATCTCGAGACGGCATGCACCGCAGCGCCGTCCGAGCAGCGGCCCCGCACCCGGCCCGCCCCCCGCGCGCTGCCGCTCGTAGAGCGCGGACAGGGCGGGGTCCAGCGCCGCGGTCAGCTCGTCGCGGCGCGACGCATTAACCCGGCGGGCCGCGTCGATCTCGGCGCGCACGGCGTCGAGGGCCTGCTCGGCGCCGGCCAGCTCGGCCTGCAACGCATCCGCCGTCGTCGTCTCGGCGTCCAGCTGCGCCTGCAACTCCTCGCGGCGCTCCATCACCTCCAGCAGCGAATCCTCCAGGCTCGCCTGCCGGCGTTCCAGGGTCTCGAGCTCGTGCTGCAGATCCGACAGCTGCTTGGCGTCCGTGGCACCCGAGGCCAGCAGCGAGCGGTCCCGGTTCTCCCGCTGCCGCACCGAGTCGACCTCCGCTTCGAGCCGGGCCACCTGCGCGTCCACGTCCTGCAGCGCAATCGTGACCGCGGCGGCGCGGTCCCGTGCGGCGTCCCGTTCGGCCTGCATCCGCTCGCATTCCTGCTGCTGCGGCAGGTGGGTGGACCGGTGGGCGAGCCGGGACAGCTCGGCGTCCAGCTTCGACAATTCGAGCAGCGACAGTTGCTGTCCCACTTCGGCTTTCATGGCTGATCCCTTCCGGCCTTGTCGCCAAGATGCCCCAGGTTCCAGGGGTCGGTGCGAATGCCGCACACCCGCACCTGCAGCGCGGCCCCGAACCGGGAGCGCAACAGGCCCGCGGCCTGCTCGCACCAGGGGAACTCACTGGCCCAGTGCGCCACGTCGATCAGGGCCACACCCGAGGCCCGGCGGTGCTCGTCGGCCGGATGGTGCCGCAGGTCGGCCGTGACGTAGGCCTGCACGCCGGCGCCCGCCGCGGCGGCAAGCAACGAGTCCCCGGCACCGCCGCAGACGGCCACCCGCGACACGGCCAGGTCGGGGTCACCCGCGGCACGCACGCCCCAGGAGGTCTGCGGCAGCGCGTCACCGACGCGAGAAACGAAGCGCCGCAGCGATTCCGGCTGCGGTAGCGCGCACACCCGGCCCAGCCCGGTGTTGCCCGGCAACGGCTGCAGGGCGAAGATGTCGAACGCCGGCTCCTCGTACGGGTGGGCGGCACGCATCGCCGCCCACACACCGGCCCGCAGTCGCGCGGGCGCGATGACCTCGACCCGGTCCTCGGCGACCCGCTCGACCGCGCCGACGCTGCCGATCGCGGGCGAGGCGCCCTCGTGCGGCAGGAACTGCCCGATGCCGCCGACGCTCCAGCTGCAGTGCGAATAGTCGCCGATGCGACCCGCGCCGGCCCCGAACACGGCCGCCTGCACCGCCTCGGCGTTCTCGCGCGGCACGTAGATGACCCACTTGTCCAGATCGGCGCGGTCGGCCACCGGCTCGAGCACCGATTCGACGGTCAGGCCCAGGGCGTCGGCCAGCGCGTCGGACACCCCCGGCGAGGCCGAGTCGGCGTTGGTGTGGGCGGTGAACAGCGAACGCCCGGTGCGGATCAGCCGGTGCACCAGCGCACCTTTCGGCGTGCTGGCCGCCACTGTGTCGACCCCGCGCAGCAGCAGCGGGTGGTGGGCCAGCAGCAGGCCGCCCGCGGACACTTCGTCGACGACGGCGGGCGTGGCGTCCACCGCGACGGTCACCGACTCCAGTGCGTCGTCGGGGTCGCCGCAGACCAGCCCCACCGAATCCCACGACTGGGCCAGCCGCGGCGGATAGGCCTCGTCCAGCACGTCGATGACGTCGGCCAGTCGCGCGCTCACCTCGGGTCCCCGTTCGTCGTCGCCTCTGAGATGACCCGAACCAGCCGCGGCCACTCGCGGCGCACCGCCGCACGGAGGTAACGGTCGTCCAAGCCGACGAATGTGTCACAGCGGCGGATGGCAATCCCCTTGTCTCTCAGAGCCTCTCGCACCCGAAGGGCGTCCGGGTGGCGAAACAGCACGAATGGCCCGCGGCCAGCGAACACCTCGGCACCCGCCGCCGCCAGCCCCGCCGCCATGTCGGCGCGGCAGGCCTGCAGCCGGACCGCCGCGGCCGCGGCGTCGGCAACCGCCGCCGGGTCGCAGCAGGCCGCGATGGCCGTCAGCTGCAAAGTTCCCACCGGCCAGTGTGCCCGCTGCGCGGTCAGCCGCGCCAACAGCCCCGGCGCGCCGAGCGCGTAGCCCACCCGCAATCCGGCCAGCGCCCACGTCTTGGTCAGGCTGCGCAGCACCAGCACGTCGGGCAGCGATTCGCCGGCCAGCGACTCCGGCTCGCCGGGCACCGCGTCGGCGAACGCCTCGTCGACCACCAGGACCCGCCCGGGCCGGCGCCAGGCCAGCAGCTGCTCGCGGGTGTGCAGCACCGAGGTCGGGTTGGTCGGGTTGCCCACCACGACCAGGTCGGCGTCCTCCGGTGGCCGCATGCCGTCCAGGCCGAACGGCGGCTCGAGCACGAGGTGGTGCACCGGCACCCCGGCCGCGGTCAACGCCGCGGCCGGCTCGGTGAACGAGGGCGCGACGACCACCGCCCGCGCCGGGCGCAGGTTGCTCAACAGCGCGAAGCCCTCCGCCGCGCCGGCCAGCGGCAGCACCTCGTCGGGGGCGCGGCCGTGCCGGCGGGCCGCGGCCTCCTGCGCGAGGCGCACGTCGTCGGCGCCGGGATACCGCGCCAGGTCACCCAGCCGCTCGGCCAGCCGCCGCATCAGCCACTCCGGCGGCCGCGGGTCGCGGACGTTGACGGCGAAATCGAGCATCCCGGGAGCAACGGCCTGGTCACCGTGGTAGCGCGCCGCCGCAGGCGGGCTCGGCTGCAGACTCGCCATCCGTGAAACACTAGTGGGCCGTCGGGGGCCGGCCACAGCAACGTCGGGGACAATGGTCTGGTGACACGCAGCATGGTGACGGCGCAGCTGGTGATCTTCGACCTCGACGGCACGCTGACCGACTCCGCGGAGGGGATCCTGGCCAGCTTCCGCCACGCCCTGGAACGGGTCGGCGCGACGGTGCCCGACGGTGACCTGATCGCCCGGCTCGTGGGCCCGCCGATGCACCTCACGCTGCGCACGCTGGGCCTCGGCGAGGACACCGAGGAGGCGATCGCGGCCTATTACAACGACTACACCGCGCGGGGCTGGGCGATGAACAGGCTGTTCGACGGCATCGAGCCGCTGCTGGCCGACCTGCGCGCCGCCGGCGTCCGGATGGCCGTGGCCACCTCCAAGGCCGAGCCGACGGCCCGGCGCGTCCTCGCCCATTTCGGGCTCGACGGGTACTTCGAGGTGATCGCCGGAGCCGGCACCGACGGCTCGCGCAGCACCAAGGCCGACGTGCTGGCCCACGCGCTGTCACAGCTCGCGCCGCTGCCCGAGCGGGTGCTCATGGTGGGTGACCGCAGCCACGACGTCGTCGGGGCGGCCGAACACGGCATCGACACCGTGGTGGTCGGCTGGGGCTACGGGCAGGCCGATTTCCCCGACGGGCTCGGCGAGGGCGCCACGCACGCCGCCACGGTCGCCGATTTGCGGAGGGTGCTCGGTGTCTGATCGCGAGCCGCTGCACGTCACGTTCGTCTGTACCGGCAACATCTGCCGCTCGGTGATGGCCGAGAAGATGTTCGCCGACCAACTACGGCGCCGCGGCCTGGGCGACGCGGTGCGGGTGAGCAGTGCGGGCACCGGCGACTGGCACGTCGGCAGCAGCGCCGACGCACGGGCGGCCCGCGTCCTGCGCGACCACGGCATCCCCACCGACCATTGCGCCGCCCAGGTCGGCGCCGACCACCTCGCGGCCGACCTGGTGGTGGCCATGAGCCGCAACCACCTGCGGATGCTGCAACACCTGGGCGTCGACCCCCAGCGGCTGCGGATGCTGCGGTCGTTCGACCCGCGTTCGGGGGCCCACACGCCCGACGTCGAGGATCCCTACTACGGCGAACACGAGGACTTCGAGGCGGTTTACACCGTCATCGCGGCCGCCCTGCCCGGCTTGCACGACTGGGTCGACGACCGACTCGAGCGGAACGGAACGGGCTGATGCCTCGTCCGGTGCGGGGCCTGGCGTTCCTGCTGCGGCCGGGCTGGATAGCTCTGGCCTTGGTGGTCATCGCCTTCACCTACCTGTGCTTCACCGTGCTCGCGCCGTGGCAGCTGGGCAAGAACACCAGGACGACCCGGGAGAACCACCAGATCGAGCAGTCCCTCAACACCGCCCCGGTGCCTTTGAGAACACTGCTGCCGCAGCAGGATTCGTCGGCACCCGACGCGCAGTGGCGCAGGGTTACGGCGACCGGGCACTACCTGGCCGACGTTCGTGTGCTGGCCCGGCTGCGCGTCGTCGACGGCGATCCCGCGTTCGAGGTGCTCGCACCGTTCGCCGTCGACGACGGGCCCACCGTCCTGGTCGACCGCGGCTACGTGCGACCCGAGCAGGGCTCGCACGTGCCCCCGATCCCCCCGGCACCGCAGCAGACCGTAACCATCACGGCGCGGCTGCGCGACTCCGAGCCGGCCGCCCAGGACAAGGAGCCGTTCCTCAATGACGGCTTCGAGCAGGTGTATTCGATCAACACCGAACAGGTCTCGACGCTGACCAAGGTCCCGCTGACCGGCTCGTACCTGCAGCTGGTCGAGGACCAGCCCGGCGGGCTGGGCGTCGTCGGCATTCCGCACCTGGACGCCGGGCCGTTCCTGTCCTACGGCATCCAGTGGATCTCGTTCGGCATCCTCGCCCCGATCGGGCTGGGCTATTTCGCCTACGCCGAGCTCCGGGCCCGCCGCCGGGAGAAGCAGCAGGCGACGCCGCCTGCTGGCGAGGCCCCGCCGCCCCCGCAGACCGTCGAGGAGAAGCTCGCCGACCGCTACGGCCGCCGCGGGTAGGACAATCCGCCCGCGAGCAGCGCGGCCACCACCTGTACCACCGCCGACAACGCCACCGCGCGGCGCAGGTCGGCCACGCCGGGCGGGCCGCCATCGCCGAGGGTGGGCCGCAACTCCAGCTCGTGGCGATACCGGGTGGGCCCGCCGAGCCGCACCCCCAGCGCCCCGGCGAAGGCCGCCTCGACGACGCCGGCGTTGGGGCTGGGATGGGCGGCGGCGTCGCGACGCCAGGCTCGCGCCGCACCCGGCGGCGATCCTCCCACCAGCGGCGCGCAGATCACCACCAGGGCGGCGGTCGCGCGCGCCGCGACGTAGTTGACCGCGTCGTCCAATCGCGCTGCGGCCCAACCGAACCGGGCGTAGCGCGGCGAGCGGTAGCCGATCATCGAGTCCAGGGTGTTGACGCCGCGGTAGGCCAGCACCGCGGGCGCGCCGCCGGCCGCCGCCCACAGCAGCGGGGCGACCTGGGCGTCGGAGGTATTCTCGGCGACCGACTCCAGCGCCGCGCGCGTCAGGCCCGCCCGATCCAGCGCGGCCGGGTCGCGCCCGCACAGCGACGGCAGCAGCCGCCGCGCGGCGTCGATATCGCCGCGCTCCAGCAGCCGTGCCATGTGCAGGCCGGTGCGCGTCAGCGACGTTCCGCCCAGCGCGACCCAGGTGGCCGCCGCGGTGACCGCGCCCGGCCCGGCCCGGCCGCCGCGGTCGGCGGTCCTGCCCGCGGCCGCACCCAGCGCGCCCACGCCGGCCACCAGCAGGCCCACGTGCACGGCGCCGGCGATCCTGCTGTCGCGGTAGGTGACCCGCTCCAACCGGGCCGCCGCGCGGCCGAACAGCGCGACCGGATGACCCCGCTTCGGGTCACCCAGCACGACGTCGGCCAGGTAGCCGGCCAGCACGCCGGCACTGCGGGTCGGCCGCATCTGCCGCGGGTTTCTGCCGTCAGCCAACCAACGGATTCCTCACCGCGACCACGGAGCCGAACCTGCCGAAATCTCGATCAGCGGACCATAATTCGCGTACGCCGTGCGCCACGCACAATGCCGCTATGTGCGCGTCGTGCACCAGCGAGCCGGTGACCTTCCCCGCAGCGAGCATCGTCTTGAGCCGTTCCCAGTAGCCCGCGGGCTCGCCGAGCACGGACAGGGAAGGCGATTCCAGCCACGCATCGACTTGTGCGATGGCTTGACTCTGCGAACTCGGCGGGCTGTAGATCTTCGGGTGTGTGCTTATCGCGAAGAATTCGTGCAGGCACGGCCAGGGAACCGCCCACGCGGCTTTGCCTTCGGCGAGTGTCTTGATGCGTGCGGACGCGGCCGAGTGAAACTCGGAGTCTCGCCGATGGGCATAGACCAAGATATTGGTGTCGACGGCGATCATGCCGGGTTGGCGTAGATCTCGTCGCGGATTTTCTCCCACGAGGCGCCGCGGAACGCCGGCTGCAAGCCCTGCCCGTCGACGCTGGCGTCGGTGAGTACGAAAGACTCGGCGCCGGAGCGCTGCTTGATCACCGCGCGCAGGCCGCTCTCGATCAACTCCCGCAACGTCGTCTGTTCCCGGCGGGCGAGTTTGCGCCTCGCGGAACAGCTCGTCCGGGAGATTCACGGTGGTCTTCATATGGCTGACCTTATCAGCTCAGCCATACAGCCATATCGTGCCGGCGGGCGGACGGGCCGCTCACCGCACCGTGGCGAAGAACGCGCGCAAATCCTCGACGAACAGCTCTGGCTGCTCGAAGGCCGCGAAGTGCCCGCCGCGCGGCATGGCCGTCCAGCGCGTGATGTTGTAGGCCGGTTCGCACCAAGACCGCGGCGGCTTCATCAGCTCGCCCGGGAAAGCCGCGACGCCCGTGGGCAATTCGACCCTGTCCTGCTGCTCCCACACCCGGAAGCTCTCCCAGTAGAGACGGGCCGAGGAGGTGGCCGTGCCCGTCACCCAGTACACCATCACGTTGTCGAGCAACTCGTCGCGGCTCAGCACGTTCTCCGGGTTGCCGTCGCAATCCATCCAGGCCCAGAACTTCTCGACGATCCACGCCAGTTGGCCCACCGGCGAATCGACGAGCCCGTAGCCCAGCGTCTGCGGCCGAGTGGACTGCTGCTTGGAGTAGCCGGTGCCCCACTTGCGGTGTGCGGCGAGCGCGGCCAGGGCCCGCTGTTCCTCTTCGGTCGGGTTCTTCAGCGCTTCGGGGGTCGGGCGCCCGATCGGCATGTTCAGGTGGATGGCCGCGCAGCGTCCGCGGTTGCGGCCGATCTGGGTGGTGACGGCCGCGCCCCAGTCGCCGCCCTGCGCGCCGTACCGCTGGTAGCCGAGGCGGCCCATGAGCGTCTCCCACGCGTGCGCGATCCGCTCGACGCCCCACCCGGTGCGGGTGGGCTTCCCGGAGAAGCCGTAGCCCGGAAGTGACGGGCACACAACGTGAAACGCGTCTTCGGCGCGGCCGGACGCCGGGTTGGTCAGGGGCTCTATCACCTTCTGGAACTCCACGATCGAGCCGGGCCAGCCGTGCGTGATCAGCAGCGGGAACGCATCGGGGTGCGGTGAGCGCTGATGGATGAAATGGATGTCCAGCCCGTCGATTTCGGTGGTGAACTGGTCGAAGCGGTTCAGCGCGGCCTCGCGGGAGCGCCAATCGTATTCGTCGGCCCAGTAGCCGGCCAACACGCGGGTGTAGTCCAGCGGGATGCCCTGACTCCAGTCGTCCACGCATTCGGCCTCGGGCCAGCGGGTGCGCGCCAGGCGCGAGCTCAGATCCCCCAGCACGTCGTCGGATACGTCGATGTGGAACGGCTTCACCGTGTCACCAGTCGTCATCATCGGAGCGCGGCCGGTGGCCGGCCTTCCCGCCGGCCCGCTCGAGGTCGCTGACGCGGCGGTGGGCGTCGGCCATCAGCGTCCGGACCATGTCCATCGGTTCCGGCCTGGGACAGCGGGCCGCACGGGCGCCGCCGTCCGGCCCGCACCGGCAGTCTGAAAATCCGGATGCTCGTCCACGTCCCCGAGACTGCCATATCGGTCGCGGCGACGCCGCGTCAACCCGCGTGGGCGCGGACGGTATCGAACCACCGACCGCTGGTGTGTGAATCTTTATCGCCACGTTCAGTGCCGCCGACAAGAGCCGGTACGACGAAGATCGAAAACCGCTCCCGTCGTTTCCTGCCTGGCGCTTTCGGCCCAACGGGGGTCGGCTCGTTCAAGTGTTCCCACCGTCGATAATCGCCTGGAATCCGTAGCTGCGGAGTCCCGCGTCCTGGCATCCTTGACTGGACGACCGCTTTGGCCGTGAGATGGGAAGGGGCCACCAGACCATGCAAATCGAGCTTCTCAGCCATCCCGGATGCCCAAACGCCGCCGCCACACGCGAGACCCTGGCCGAGTGCCTCGGCTCACTGGGAATCGACGTGCCGATCACCGAACACGTCGGGGACTTCCCGTCACCGTCGGTTGTCGTCAACGGCGCCGACGTAATGCGCGCTGGCGCAGTGCCGATTGGACGATCTTGCCGACTCGACTTACCCACTCGTGAGGCGATCATGGCTGCCCTGCACCAGGCGAGCGAAGCCGAACATCGGCGATAACTGCGGGCGGCGTATCCATTGCCCCCAGCAGGTATTTCTTGGTGGGCGCGGACGGTATCGAACCGCCGACCGCTGGTGTGTAAAACCAGAGCTCTACCACTGAGCTACGCGCCCCCATGCCCGCCGGAGGCTACACGCCCCCAGCGCAAGTACCCAAACCCGGCGCGCGGGCGCGCTTGTACGCCCCACGCGGCGTGTCGCCGTACAGAGACACGCGCGCTCGCCGGAACCTCAATCCTGCAAAGCCGCCAGCGCCTTGGTCCAGAGGCGCTGGTCGCGCGCCTCGCCGGGCTGCTTGCACTCCGCGAACCGGATGATCCCGGACCGATCCACGACGAAGGTGCCGCGATTGGAGTAGCCGGCGTCGTCGTTGAACACGCCGTAGGCCTGGCTGACCTCGCCGTGCGGCCAGAAATCCGACAGCACCGGAAACAGGAACCCGCTCTGGATCGCCCAGATCTTGTGTGTGGGCGGCGGGCCCACCGAGATGGCCAGCACCGCGCGGTCGTCGTTCTCGAAGTCGGGCAGATGATCGCGCACCGCGTCCAGTTCGCCCTGGCAGATCCCGGTGAACGCCAGCGGGAAGAACACCAGCAGGACGTTCTTGGCGTCGCGGTAGCCGCTGAGGGTCACGCGCTGCTGATTCTGGTCACGCAACGTGAAATCCGGGGCGGTGGCTCCGACCGGCAGCATCAACGCTTCCCGGCCCGGGATTTGGGCTGGACCAGCCGGCTGGCGGCCCAGTCCCCCAGGTTGACCGACGAGGTCGGCATCAGGCCCGCGGTCGGCGCCGCCTCGGCGATGTCGGCGGGCAGCACGTGACCGGGTTTGCCGGTCTTGGGCGTCAGCACCCAGATCACCCCGTCCTCGGCCAGCGGGCTGATGGCATCCATCAGCGTGTCCACCAGGTCCCCGTCGCCGTCGCGCCACCACAGCAGCACGACGTCGACGACCTCGTCGGTGTCCTCGTCGAGCAGCTCACTGCCGCAGGCCTCCTCGACCGCGGCGCGGATGTCGTCGTCGGTGTCTTCGTCCCAACCCCACTCCTGGACGACTTGGTCTCGTTGGATGCCCAATTTGCGAGCGTGATCCGCCGCGACCACCGTGGAGCCTCCTTGTATTCGTCCGCGCCGTGCGATGGGGATTATCGTCGCACAGCCGGCACCGGGTCCATACCTCTACTCAGGAGCTGCCCTGGGAATCGGCTGGCAGGAGCTTCTCAGAACCCCTCAGAACGAGGCCAGGCACAGCTTGAGCGCCTTGGTCTTGGCGTCGTTGAGCTGGTCGACCCGCTTGTTGAACTCGCCGGTCGGCGCGTGGGTCCCGATGGCGTTCGCCACCGCGTGCGCCGCGTCGGCGTAGGCGTTGAAGGCGTCTTTGAGCTGCTGGGACAGCGCGTCGTTGAAGCTGTCGAGGACCTTCGCGGCGCTGTCGTTGAGCGCCGCGATGGCCGGTCCCTCGGTCGGGCCGGTGCTGCGGCCCGCATTGAACGCGGCCACGAACTCGTTCACCTTGTCGATCGCGTCTTTGCTCGCGGTGGCGAGCGAATCGCAGGAGCTGCGGACCGCCCTGGTCGTCAGCGACTGCTGCCGCTGCGACTCCCGGCTGCTCGAGGTCGCCTGCGAGGCCGACACCGACGCCGAGACCGATTGCCGGTAGGCCGGGGCCAGGTTGGTGTCGGGCGTCGCCGTGCCGTTGGTGACCGTGGTGCACCCGGCCACCAGACCGAGCACGCCCATCAGGGCCGCCGCCGCGCAGCCCAGCGCCAGGGCACCCCGCCTGCGCAGGTCCCCCACGCGCGCGCGAGGGACCCCGCGCCATCCGATGAGCACGGGTGCTGACGTTACCGGGTGACGACATTCGGCAACCTCCCGACGCACCGGATCGCCGGGCCGGGTGAACGTTGCGCGGCGGATGGACGGCGGGTTCCCGCCCCGAACGCCGGTGCGGCACGATAGGGAGACCAGGTGCGGTGCACCGCAAAGCCACACGTCCCGCAGAACACAGGAGCAGTGCGTTGACCACCGAGTTCGCGCGCCACGATCTGGCGAAAAACCCAAGCAGCGCAAGCGAACCCGACCGCGTTCGGGTGATCCGCGAAGGTGTGGCCTCCTACTTGCCCGACATCGACCCCGAGGAGACCTCGGAGTGGCTGGAGTCCTTTGACCAGCTGCTGGAGCGCTCGGGTCCGGCGCGGGCCCGCTACATCATGTTGCGGCTGCTGGAACGGGCCGGCGAGCAGCGGGTGGCCATCCCGGCGCTGACGTCCACCGACTACGTCAACACCATCCCGACCGAGCTGGAACCGTGGTTTCCCGGCGACGAGGACGTCGAGCGTCGCTACCGGGCGTGGATCAGGTGGAACGCGGCGATCATGGTGCACCGTGCCCAGCGTCCGGGAATCGGTGTGGGCGGCCACATTTCGACCTACGCGTCCTCGGCGGCGCTCTACGAGGTCGGGTTCAACCACTTCTTCCGCGGCAAGTCGCATCCCGGCGGCGGCGACCAGGTGTTCATCCAGGGCCACGCCTCCCCCGGGATCTACGCGCGCGCGTTTCTGGAGGGGCGCCTGACCGCCGACCAGCTCGACGGGTTCCGCCAGGAGCACAGCCACCCCGGCGGTGGGCTGCCATCCTATCCGCACCCGCGGCTGATGCCCGACTTCTGGGAGTTCCCGACGGTGTCGATGGGCCTGGGCCCGCTCAACGCCATCTATCAGGCGCGGTTCAATCACTACCTGCACGACCGGGGCATCAAGGACACCTCTGACCAGCACGTGTGGTGCTTTTTGGGCGACGGCGAGATGGACGAACCCGAGAGCCGCGGCCTGGCGCACGTCGGGGCGCTCGAGGGCCTGGACAACCTGACCTTCGTCATCAACTGCAACCTGCAGCGCCTCGACGGCCCGGTGCGCGGCAACGGCAAAATCATCCAGGAGCTGGAGTCGTTCTTCCGCGGCGCCGGCTGGAACGTCATCAAGGTGGTGTGGGGCCGCGAATGGGACGCGCTGCTGCACGCCGACCGCGACGGCGCGCTGGTGAACCTGATGAACACCACGCCCGACGGGGACTACCAGACTTACAAGGCCAACGACGGCGGGTACGTGCGGGACCACTTCTTCGGGCGTGACCCGCGCACCAAGGCGCTGGTGCAGAACATGAGCGACCAGGAGATCTGGAACCTCAAGCGCGGCGGTCACGACTACCGCAAGGTCTATGCCGCCTACCGCGCCGCCGTCGAGCACAAGGGCCAGCCGACGGTGATCCTGGCCAAGACCATCAAGGGCTACTCGCTGGGCGCGCACTTCCAGGGCCGCAACGCCACCCACCAGATGAAGAAGCTGGCGCTGGAAGACCTCAAGTGGTTCCGCGACTCCATGCGGATCCCGATCAGCGACGCCCAGCTCGACGAGGACCCCTACCTGCCGCCCTACTACCACCCCGGTTCCGACGCCCCCGAGATCCGCTACCTGCTCGACCGGCGCCGCACCCTGGGCGGATTCCTGCCGGAGCGCCGCACCAAGACCAAGGCGCTGCGGCTGCCCGGCCGCGAGACCTACGCCGCGCTGAAGAAGGGGTCCGGGAACCAGGAGGTCGCCACGACGATGGCGCTGGTGCGCACCTTCAAAGAGGTGATGCGCGACAAGGAAGTCGGGCCGCGGATCGTCCCGATCATTCCCGACGAGGCGCGCACGTTCGGCATGGACTCGTGGTTTCCGTCGTTGAAGATCTACAACCGGCTGGGCCAGCTTTACACCGCCGTGGACGCCGACCTGATGCTGGCCTACAAGGAGAGCGAAGTCGGGCAGATCCTGCACGAGGGCATCAACGAAGCGGGGTCGGTGGGGTCGTTCATCGCGGCCGGCACCTCGTATGCGACGCACAACGAGCCGATGATCCCGCTCTACATCTTTTATTCGATGTTCGGCTTCCAGCGCACCGGCGACGGCATGTGGGCCGCGGCCGACCAGATGACGCGCGGCTTCCTGCTGGGAGCCACTGCGGGCCGCACCACGCTGACCGGCGAGGGTCTGCAGCACGCCGACGGGCACTCGTTGCTGCTGGCCGCCACCAATCCCGCGGTGGTGTCTTACGACCCGGCGTTCGCCTACGAGATCGCCTACATCGTCGAAAGCGGGCTGGCCCGTATGTTCGGGCCGGACCCGGAGAACGTGTTCTTCTACATCACCGTCTACAACGAGCCCTACGTCCAGCCGCCCGAGCCGGACAACCTCGATCCCGAGGGCGTGCTGCGGGGCATCTACCGCTACCACACCGCCACCGAGCAGCGGGCCAACAAGGCCCACATCCTGGCCTCCGGGGTCGCCATGCCCGGGGCGCTGAAGGCGGCGGAGCTGCTGGCCGCCGAGTGGGACGTCGCCGCCGACGTGTGGTCGGTGACCAGCTGGGGCGAGCTCAACCGCGACGGCGTGGCCGTCGAGAAGGCCCGGCTGCTCCACCCCGACCGGCCCGCGAGCGTGCCCTACATCACCAAGGCGCTCGAGGGGGCCACCGGGCCGGTGGTCGCCGTGTCGGACTGGATGCGGGGGGTGCCCGAGCAGATCCGGCCGTGGGTGCCCAACACCTACGTGACGCTGGGCACCGACGGGTTCGGCTTCTCCGACACCCGCCCCGCCGCGCGGCGGTTTTTTAACACCGACGCCGAGTCGCAGGTGGTCGCGGTGCTCGAGGCGCTGGCGCGCGACGGCGAGATCGACCCGTCGGTGGCGGTCGCGGCTGCCCGGCAGTACCGCATCGACGACGTGCAGGCCGCCCCGGAACAGACGTCGGACCCCGGCGTGGCCTGAGGGCGCACCGCTTTGGCGGAAACTTCCTAAAAAAAGGCGTAGGTTTTAGGGGTGAACGACAACGCTTTCGCCGGTCCGTTTGCCAAGCATCCCCGGTCGCCCCTGGAGCTGCTGAACACCGTTCCCGACTCCGTGCTGCGCCGGTTGAAGCAGTACTCCGGCCGGCTGGCCACCGAGGCCGTCTCGGCCATGCAGGAGCGCTTGCCCTTCTTCGCCGAGCTGGAAGCGTCCCAGCGTGCCAGCGTGGCGCTGGTCGTGCAAACGGCGGTGGTCAACTTCGTGGAGTGGATGGGCGACCCGCACAGCAACGTCAGCTACACCGCGCAGGCCTTCGAGTTGGTACCCCAGGACCTGGCCCGGCGAATGCCGCTCCGCCACAGCGTGGACATGGTGCGGGTCACCATGGAGTTCTTCGAGGAGGTGGTGCCGCTGTTGGCCCGCTCCGAGGAGCAGCTGACCGCCCTCACGGTGGGGATCCTGAAGTACAGTCGCGACCTGGCGTTCACCGCCGCCACGGCCTACGCCGACGCGGCCGAGGCGCGCGGTACCTGGGACAGCCGCATGGAGGCCAGCGTCGTCGACGCGGTGGTGCGCGGGGACACCGGCCCCGAGTTGCTGTCCCGGGCGGCGGCGCTGAACTGGGACACCACCGCGCCGGCGACGGTGGTGGTCGGCACCCCCGCACCCGGTCGCGTCGACCCGGCCGGCACCGGCGATCCGGCCGGCAGCGAGCGCGCCAGCCAGGACGTCCGCGACATCGCCGCCCGGCACGGGCGGGCGGCGCTCACCGACGTGCACGGCACCTGGTTGGTGGCGGTCGTGTCCGGCCACTTGTCGCCGACCGATAAGTTCCTGACCGACCTGCTGAACGCGTTCTCCGACGGCCCGGTGGTCATCGGGCCGACGGCGCCCATGCTGACCGCGGCCTACCACAGCGCCAGCGAGGCCATCTCTGGAATGAACGCCGTCGCCGGCTGGAGCGGGGCGCCGCGGCCGGTGCAGGCACGAGAACTGCTGCCCGAGCGCGCCCTGATGGGCGACGCGTCGGCGATCGTGGCGCTGCACACCGACGTGATGGGACCGCTGGCCGACGCCGGGCCCACGCTGATCGAAACCCTCGAGGCCTACCTGGATTGTGGCGGGGCGATTGAGGCTTGTGCCAGGAAGTTGTTCGTTCATCCAAACACCGTGCGGTACCGGCTCAAGCGCATCACCGACTTCACCGGGCGCGATCCCACCCAGCCCAGGGACGCGTACGTGCTGCGCGTGGCGGCGACGGTGGGCCAGCTGAACTACCCCACCCATCCGGCCGGCGTAGCTGGCGGCGCCGTGACTCAGGTTCCGCTGCCGGTCCGGACCGGTGCGCCGCCGGCGTGAGCCCCCGGCGGGAGACAGTGACCCAAGCAACAGGTCTCGGAACGGTCTCGAACACATAGCTTCAAGAGCGGTTTTGTAGCCTCCATACAAAAACCTAAGACGAGGTTCATAATCTGTTACACCCGCCAAAACCGTTTCCACAGTGTTCTCTTAGACACGTGATCGCATTACTTGCGCCCGGGCAGGGTTCACAGACCGAGGGCATGCTGTTGCCGTGGCTCGAGCTGCCAGGCGCCGCCGACCAGATGGCCCTGTGGTCGAAGGCCAGCGGCCTGGATCTCGTGCGGCTGGGCACCAACGCCTCGACGAAGAGATCACCGACACCGCGGTCGCTCAGCCGTTGATCGTCGCGGCCACACTGCTGGCCCACCAGGAACTGACCACGCGCGGGCTGCTCGCCGGTGCGGAGTTCATCGTCGCCGGTCACTCCGTCGGCGAGATCGCGGCCTACGCGATCGCCGGGGTGATGGGCGCCGACGACGCCGTGTCGCTGGCCGCCACGCGGGGCGCCGAGATGGCCAAGGCGTGCGCCGCCGAGCCCACCGGCATGTCCGCGGTGCTTGGCGGTGACGAGGCCGAGGTTCTGGCCCGCCTCGAGCAGCTCGACCTGTTCCCGGCCAACCGCAACGCCGCGGGGCAGATCGTGGCCGCCGGCGCGCTGACCGCGCTGGAGAAGCTCGCCGAGGACCCGCCCGCCAAGGCCCGGGTCCGCGCCCTCGGGGTGGCCGGGGCGTTCCACACCAAGTACATGGCGTCGGCCCTCGACGGCTACGCCGCCGCGGCGGCCGCGATCGCGACCGCCGAGCCCACCGCCACGCTGCTGTCCAACCACGACGGGAAGCCGGTGACCTCGGCGGCCGCTGGGATGGACACGCTGGTCGCCCAGCTGACCCAGCCGGTGCGCTGGGACCTGTGCACGCAGACGCTGCGTGAGCACGACGTGCAGGCGGTCGTCGAGTTCCCGCCCGCGGGCACTCTGACCGGTATCGCCAAGCGTGAACTTCGGGGAGTCACGGTCCGCGCCGTCAAATCACCCGCAGACCTGGACGCGTTGGTGGAACTCTGAGGGCCGGCTCGTCCGGCTTCAAGGCCGCTGCAACCAGATAGCACGTCAATCCGATTACCACACAACACATTACGAAGGGAATGGCCGTGGCCGTTAGTCAAGAAGAAATCATCGCCGGTATTGCCGAGATCATCGAAGAGGTCACCGGCATCGAGCCGTCCGAGGTCACCCCGGAGAAGTCGTTCGTCGACGACCTGGACATCGACTCGCTGTCGATGGTCGAGATCGCCGTGCAGACCGAGGACAAGTACGGCGTGAAGATCCCCGACGAGGACCTCGCCGGTCTGCGTACCGTCGGTGACGTCGTCTCCTACATCCAGAAGCTCGAGGAAGAGAACCCCGAGGCCGCCGAGGCGCTGCGGGCCAAGCTCGAGTCGGAGAACCCCGAGGCCGTGGCCAACGTCCAGGCGAGGATGGAAGCGGACAGCAAGTGACCAAGCCTTCCACTGCTAATGGCGGTTACCCCAGCGTTGTGGTGACCGCCGTCACGGCGACGACTTCCATCGCGCCGGACATCGAAGGCACGTGGAAGGGTCTGTTGGCTGGCGAGAGCGGCATCCGCGTGCTCGAGGACGAGTTCGTCACGAAGTGGGATTTGCCCGTCAAGATCGGCGGCCACCTCAAGGAGCCGGTCGATGCCCAGATGGGCAGGCTGGACATGCGGCGCATGTCGTATGTCCAGCGCATGGGCAAGTTGCTGAGCGGACGCCTGTGGGAGTCCGCCGGCAACCCCGAGCTCGACCCCGACCGGTTCTCCGTCGTGGTCGGCACCGGCCTGGGCGGCGCGGAGCGGATCGTCGAGAGCTATGACCTGATGAACGAGGGCGGCCCCCGCAAGGTGTCCCCGCTCGCCGTTCAGATGATCATGCCCAACGGCGCCGCGGCGACCGTGGGGCTGCAGCTCGGGGCCCGCGCCGGGGTGATGACCCCGGTGTCGGCCTGCTCGTCGGGCTCCGAGGCGATCGCCCACGCGTGGCGCCAGATCGTCATGGGCGACGCGGACGTCGCCGTCTGCGGCGGCGTCGAGGGCCCCATCGAGGCGCTGCCGATCGCGGCGTTCTCGATGATGCGGGCCATGTCGACCCGCAACGACGAGCCCGAGCGTGCCTCGCGTCCGTTCGACAAGGACCGCGACGGCTTCGTCTTCGGCGAGGCCGGGGCGCTCATGCTGATCGAGACCGAAGAGCACGCCAAGGCCCGCGGCGCCAAGCCGCTGGCCCGGCTGCTCGGTGCCGGCATCACCTCGGACGCCTTCCACATGGTGGCGCCCGCGGCTGACGGCGTACGCGCCGGCCGGGCGATGACCCGGTCGATGGAGCTGGCGGGCTTGTCCCCCAAAGACATCGACCACGTCAACGCGCATGGCACCGCGACCCCGATCGGGGATGCCGCGGAGGCCAACGCCCTGCGGGTCGCCGGCTGCGAGCATGCGGCGGTCTATGCGCCCAAGTCGGCGCTGGGTCACTCCATCGGCGCGGTCGGTGCCCTCGAGTCGATTCTCACGGTATTGAGCCTTCGGGACGGCGTGATACCCCCAACCCTCAACTACGAGACCCCCGATCCCGAGATCGACCTGGATGTTGTCGCGGGCGAACCTCGCTATGGCGAGTTCCGTTACGCGATCAACAACTCCTTCGGGTTCGGCGGTCACAACGTGGCGCTCGCGTTCGGACGCTACTGAAACTGAATGGTGGTGACCCGCTTCACCCGGCCTCGCCGGGATTGTGATCACCACCAAGCACGAAAGGAAAGTTCGCAGGACCCATGACCGAGCTGGTTACCGGGAAAGCATTTCCCAATGTGGTCGTCACCGGAGTTGCCATGACGACCGCGCTGGCGCCTGACGCCGAGACCACGTGGAAGCTGTTGCAGGACAGCCAAAGTGGTATTCGCACGCTCGAGGACCCCTTTGTCGAGGAGTTCAACCTGCCCGTGCGCATCGGCGGGCACCTCGTAGAGGAGTTCGACAGCCAGCTGACCCGTGTCGAGTTGCGCCGCACGGGTTATCTGCAGAGGATGTCCACCATCCTGGGCCGCCGGGTGTGGGAGAACACCGGCAACCCGGAGGTCGACACCAACCGCTTGGCCGTCTCCATCGGCACCGGTCTGGGGTCGTCGGAGGAGATGGTCTTCAGTTACGACGACATGCGGGCCCGCGGCATCAAAGCGGTCTCGCCGTTGGGCGTGCAGAAGTACATGCCCAATGGTGCGGCCGCGGCGGTCGGCCTTGAGCGGCACGCCAAGGCCGGCGTGATGACGCCGGTGTCGGCGTGTGCGTCCGGGTGCGAGGCCATCGCGCGCGCCTGGCAGCAGATCGTGCTCGGCGAGGCCGACATGGCGATCTGCGGCGGCGTGGAGACCAGGATCGAGGCCGTGCCGATCGCGGCGTTCGCCGCGATGCGCATCGTGATGTCGACCAACAACGACGACCCGCCCGGGGCCTGCCGCCCCTTCGACCGCGACCGCGACGGCTTCGTGTTCGGCGAGGCCGGCGCGCTCATGACGATCGAGACCGAGGAACACGCCAAGGCGCGCGGAGCCAACATCCTGGCCCGCATCATGGGCGCCAGCATCACCTCCGACGGGTTCCACATGGTCGCCCCCGACCCCAACGGGGAACGCGCCGGGCACGCGATGACCCGGGCCATCCAACTGGCGGGCCTGACCCCCGCCGACATCGACCACGTCAACGCCCACGCCACCGGCACCCAGGTCGGCGACCTGGCCGAGAGCAAGGCCATCAACAACGCCCTGGGCAGCAGCAACCACGCTGCGGTGTATGCGCCCAAGGCCGCGCTGGGCCACTCGGTCGGCGCCGTGGGCGCCGTCGAGTCGATCCTGACCGTGCTCGCGCTGCGTGACCAGATCGTGCCCCCGACGCTGAACCTGGAAAACCTCGACCCCGAGATCGACCTGGACGTGGTGGCCGGCAAACCCCGGCCCGGCGAATACAACTACGCCATCAACAACTCGTTCGGGTTCGGCGGACACAACGTCGCGATCACGTTCGGGCGGTACTGACCTCCCTCGACGCATCACCGGAACAGGAGAAACGCGATGACAATCACGGCCCCCGAGGCGATTGGCGAGTCGCTCGACCCCCGCGACCCGCTGCTGCGTCTGAGCACGTTCTTCGACGACGGCAGCGTGCAGTTGCTGCACGAACGTGACCGCTCGGGCGTGCTCGCCGCCGCGGGGACCGTGAACGGCGTCCGCACCATCGGCTTCTGCACCGACGGCACCGTCATGGGCGGCGCGATGGGTGTCGAGGGCTGCGCGCACATCGTCAACGCCTACGACACCGCCATCGAGGAGCAGAGCCCGATCGTGGGCATCTGGCACTCCGGCGGGGCGCGGCTGGCCGAGGGCGTGCGGGCGCTGCACGGGGTCGGCCAGGTGTTCGAGGCCATGATCCGGGCGTCGGGCTACATCCCGCAGGTCTCGGTGGTCGTCGGCTTCGCCGCCGGCGGTGCCGCCTACGGGCCCGCGCTCACCGACGTCATCGTGATGGCGCCGGAGAGCCGGGTGTTCGTCACCGGGCCCGACGTGGTGCGCAGCGTCACCGGCGAGGACGTCGACATGGCCTCGCTCGGCGGACCGGACACCCACCACAAGAAGTCCGGGGTGTGCCACATCGTCGCCGACGACGAGCTCGACGCCTACGAGCGCGGCCGCCGGCTCGTCGGGTTGTTCTGCCAGCAGGGCCATTTCGACCGCGGCAGCGCCGAGGCCGGGGACACCGACATCAAGGCGTTGCTGCCCGAATCGCCCCGGCGGGCCTACGACGTGCACCCGATCGTGGCCGCCGTGCTGGATGCGGACACGCCGTTCGACGAGTTCCAGGCCAAGTGGGCGCCCTCGATGGTGGTCGGGCTGGGCCGGTTGTCGGGCCGCACCGTCGGCGTGCTGGCCAATAACCCGCTGCGCCTCGGCGGCTGCCTGAATTCCGAAAGCGCCGAGAAGGCAGCGCGTTTCGTGCGCCTGTGCGATGCGTTCGGCATTCCACTCGTGGTGATCGTCGACGTGCCCGGCTACCTGCCGGGGGTCGACCAGGAGTGGGGCGGCGTGGTGCGCCGCGGCGCCAAGCTGCTCCACGCGTTCGGCGAGGCCACGGTGCCGCGCGTCACGCTGGTCACCCGCAAGATCTACGGCGGGGCCTACATCGCGATGAACTCCCGCTCGCTGGGCGCCACCAAGGTGTTCGCCTGGCCCGACGCCGAGGTCGCGGTGATGGGCGCCAAAGCCGCGGTGGGGATCCTGCACAAGCGCAAGCTGGCCGCCGCGCCCGAGCACGAACGCGAGGCGCTGCACAACCAGTTGGCCGACGAGCACGAGCGGATCGCCGGCGGGGTGGACAGCGCCATCGAGATCGGCGTGGTCGACGAGAAGATCGACCCGTCGCACACCCGCAGCAAGCTCACCGAGGCGCTCGCCCAGGCACCGGCACGGCGTGGCCGCCACAAGAACATCCCGCTGTAGGTCACCTCTTTACCGCGAGCAGACGCAGAGTGTTATCCCCAGCGGTGACTGGCCCGGGCGCGGCAGCCTGCGCATGATCGCGCGGTGCACACCGACACGCTCGAGGTCCTCGCTGAAGCCGGTGGGTTTGCGACAACCGCACAACTGTTGAGGGTCGTGAACCGTCGGCAACTCGACGTTCAAGTCAAGACCGGCGGACTTGTCCGCGTATGGTATGGCATCTACGCCGCCCAGGAACCCAAATCTGTTGGGGCGCTTGGCAGCACTCGACGTCTTTATGGGTGGGCATGCGGTTGCCTGCCTGGGCACCGCCGCCGCGCTGCACGGGTTCGACACGGAAAACACGACTACCGTCCACGTTCTCGATCCGGGGGTACGGATGCGTCCGACGGTCGGTCTGATGGTCCACACCAACGCAAGGGTGCAGCGCTGCAGCGGGTGGCGGACCGTCTGGCGACCACGCCCGCATGGACCGCCGTGGAAGTCGCACGGCAGTTGCGACGTCCACGACTGGCGACACTCGATGCGGTGTTGCGCCCAATGGGGTTCACCCACGATGACATTGCCCGCGCTCTCGCTGAGCAGCGAGGTCGGCGAGGCATCGTCGCTGTGCGCGCCCTTCTGCCGCTCGCCGACGGGCGGGCGGAGTCGGCGATGGAAAGCGAGGCCCGACTCGTCATGATCGACGGCGGGCTGCCGCGTCCGGAGCTCCAGTACCTGATTCGTGGCCGCGACGACGAGATGTGGCGCGTCGACTTTGCATGGCCGCAGGCACATGTGGCCGCCGAATACGAAAGCATCGCCTGGCATGCTGGGCGGAACGAGATGCTGCGCGACAAAAGGAGGCTGGCAAGCCTGCAAGAGGTTGGCTGGACGGTCATCCCCATCGTCGCCGATGACGTACGGCGCGCACCCGACCGCGTGGTCACTCGGATCGCGGGCCACCTCAACCGCGCACGCATACCCGGCTGAGTACGGCGAGCAGACGCAGAATCGCAAACGGAAAGCCTTCCGCGTGCGATTCTGCGTCTGCTCAGCCACCCGGGGTCACCGGGCTCACGACGACCTTGACGGTGTCGGCACCGGCGTCTGAGGCGATGACGAGTTGGGCGGCGTCAGGGGCCGAGACGACCTGCCCGCCGGTGACCGCCACCGTATACCCGCCGGGGAACTCCACCTGCGGCACCGAGATGGTGGTATTCGAACCGGCGGCGAAGTCGCCGAGACCGTCGGCCTTGGCAGTCGAGTAGGTGAAGTCGAAGACCCCGTTGACGAACGACCACGACTCCGGCGTGCCCGAAATCACCTGCGGGTACGGCTGCGAAAGGGTGTCCAGCGTGGCGGTATTGACGTTGGCACCGGTCAACGGCTCGGAGAGGTTGTTGATCAACCATTCCGTGCTGGGCGAGCCGGTGATGTCGTTCTGCCCGGTGAGGGCCCACTCCGCCCACCCCACCAGGTTCTTGTCGGCAACCCCCATCACGGCAGCGATGTTCGACTGGACGTTGGTCGCCCCGAATTCGGTCATCAATGCCGGGATGCCCTGGCCGTGCGCGTACTGCACGGCGTTCGTCGCGATCTGACCGATGTCGGGAATGCACCCCACGGGGCCCAGCATGAACTGGCAGTAGTCGTGGAACGACAGGGCGGTGTTCGGGACGTCGACCGTGCCCAGGTGGACGGGCGAGCCGAATTCGGCGGTGATGCTGGGATCGTAGAAGATCGTGGTGTTCGGGTCGACGGCCCGGATCGCCATCGCCGTCTGGTCATAGAACGGCGTCAGCTGTTGCTGCTCGAAGAACGGGTCGCCCAGCACCGCCAGCGGCCACTGCGCGCCCGGCTCCGGCTCGTTCATGATTTCGATTCCGGCCACATCCGGGTTGCCGTTGAAGTTGTTTGCCACATACTCCGCCATCTGGGCGTAGTTGTCCTCCAGACCGATGCCGTTGGGGGCAGCGGCGTTGGACCAGAACGCATCCCAGGCATGCAACTCGGCCGGGTCGAGAAATTCGTTGGCCGGGAAAGGTAGCTGCGGGTTGGGCAGCCCGCCGGTCTGGGTCGCCCACACCGGCATTCCCTCGCCGCCGAACGTGCTGCTGTAGGCGTCCTGGTGCAGGTCGATGATCGTGTAGATGCCGTTGTTGCCCAGGGTCTTCACCGTCTGGTCGATCGAGTCGAGATAGGCGGCGTTGTACACACCGGGCTCCGGTTCCAGGTCGGACCAGATGATGCCCAGCCGCACCACGTTGTAGCCGTGGTCGGCCAAATACTGCGCATCGGCATTGTCGAAGCCCAGCGCGGACGGCTCACCGGGGGGGAGCTTGTCGACGAGGTTGAACCCGTGCAGTTCGACGACCTGGCCGTCGCTGTTGGTCAGCCACACCCCGGTGGTCCCGATCGTCAGCAGGTCGCTGTTGGCTATCTGAGACGAGGTGATGCCGCCCGGAGCGGTGACGCCGCCCGTGGAGACGCCGGTCAGAGTGCCGAAATCACCGACCATCCCGTGCGCACCGAACAGACCGCCGTTACCACCGGCGCCGCCCAGCGCGGGTAATACCGTCGAGGACACATCCGCCCCGCTGTTGCCGCCCGCGCCGCCGCCACCGCCGCTGGCGAACAACCCGAAAGCGCTGCCGCCATCGCCTCCGGCACCGCCGGCGGCACCGGTACCACCGTCACCACCGGCGCCACCAAGACCGCCGAAACCGGCCAGCCAGTCCGCACCGGCCCCGCCCGCGCCACCGGGACCACCGGCCCCACCGGCGGCACCCGCGCCGCCCTCGCCCCCGACGCCGCCGTTACCGATCAACAAGCCCCCGGCGCCCCCGACACCACCGATCCCGCCGGCCCCACCGTTGACGCCGGCCACACCGTCGGCGCCCAAGCCGCCCGGACCGCCATCACCGATCAGCAATCCGCCGGCCCCGCCGGCCCCACCGGCACCGCCGTCCACGCCGGCCCCGCCGAGACCGCCATTACCGATGAGCCCGGCAGAACCGCCGGCCGCCCCGATGCCGTGATCGACACCGGCCACGCCGGAAGCCCCGGCGCCCCCGTTCCCGAACAGGAACCCGCCGTCGCCGAGATTGCCGAACTGCCCCGAGCCGCCGAACACCGAATCGTTGGGCCCGCTGAATCCGTTGACGCCGTTACCGATCAGGTCCCGCCCGAACAAGAAGACCGTCGGCCCGTTGACGGCCGGATCCACCGTCTGGCCCACCGGGCCGGTGAGGTAATCCTGACCCGCCGCATTCAACGCGACATCGAGCTGATTGCTCACCTCGACCAACGTCGAATTCAGTTGCGCCCCAGCGGCCGTCGCGTCCGCAGTCGCCACACCGAGATCAGCGGTCAGCACACCGGCGTCGACCGCGCCGGCATCCAGGGCACCCGCTACTCCCGTACCGACCGCATTCACCAACGGATCGATGATCAGATCCAGGACATCGGCACGCGCCGAGGGCATTCCCACCCCCGGGGTCATCGCCGCCACCGCCAACGCACCCGTTACCGCCCCAACGCCGGCCACCCGGACCGCGCCCCGCCGCCGAGCATTCACCACACACCTCCGTGACGTCGCAGCAACCCACACCACAGTGCGTACTCACAGCCAGATGCAATCAGATTCACCGAAACACAATTCGGCGCACAAATCCACCAGTTTCTGATTCGATCCGGGCCGATCGGCGTCGCGATCTCTAGTCGCCGGCGAACCAGGCGGTCTGCACCCGGTGGGTGCTGACCGGTGCCGGCGACGACGGCTCCGGGGCCTGGTCGGGCCCCACCTTGACCGTCCACACCGGCAGCGAGCGGTCGATCGGATAGGTGTCCGGCGGGGCCAGCACGGTCAGCCCCGGACGATCGCCGCACCCGTAGAAGGCCTGCAGGTCGTCGGAGCGGTGCCCCCACGCGCCGCCGTTGCGCGCCCGGCAGTGGGTGCCGTCGTCGAGCAGCAGGGCCATCGGCGTCGGCAGGGCCGGCGGATTCACCGGCGCCAGCGGGGCGCGCGACCGGATCCGGTGCAGCTCCTTGGCCCAGGGGTCGTTCAGGCACAACAGGTCCCGGCCCGAGGCCGGCCAGCAGACGTCGGCGGCGTAGTAGGCCGGCCAGCAACGGTAGCTGTTCTTGCCGACGGCGGCCGGCGACGGCTCGGTGCAGTCCGCCTGGTCGGGAACGGCCCCGCCGCCGGTGATTTCGTGATAGCCGTTGACCGGCCGGCCCCCGGCATCGACGGCGACGACGTCGACGGTCCGGGTTGCCGGGCCGCCGGTCGCCGACGGTGAGGACGGAGCCGGGCCCGGGCCGGCCGCGTGCGTGGAACATCCGGCGACCACCAGTGCGGCGGCCAGCACCACCGGGAATCTCAGCATGCCAAAAACTCCTCGGCCACCCCGACGACGCGCTCGCGGTCGGCGTCCACCAGGCCGATCCGGGTCCGCCGGTCCACGATGTCGCCGACCGTCAGGGCGCATTCGTGGGTGACCGCGTACTCGAACTCGGCGCGGGTCACGTCGATTCCCTCGGCGACGGGGTCGAGCGGCCGCTCGCAGCCGGCGGCGGCCACGACGTTGGCCGCCTCGGCGCCGTAGCGCGCCACCAGCGAGGGCGGCAACCCGGCGACCGGCCCGCAAGGCGGGCCGGGATTGGTCGGTGCGCCGATCAGCGGCAGCTCACGGGTCCGGCACGGCCCGGCGCGCAGGCCGCGCAACTCCACCGCACGGTCCACGACATCCTCTGCCATGTAACGGTATTCGGTCAACTTGCCGCCGATCACGCTGATGACCCCGGACGGTGATTCGACCACGGCGTGCTCGCGCGACACGTCGGCGGTGCGTCCCTCGCCGGTGTCGATCAGGGGCCGCAGCCCGGCGTAGGCGCCGATCACGTCGGACCGCCCGACGGCGGTCCCCAGCGCCGTGTTGACCGTGTCCAGCAGGAACGCAATCTCCGCCGACGACGGCTCCGGCACGTCGGGAATCGGACCGGGCGCGGCTTCGTCGGTCAGCCCCAGATAGACCCGGCCCAGCTGCTCGGGCATGGCGAAGACGAACCGGTTCAGTTCGCCGGGGATCGGAATGGTCAGCGCCGCAACGGGATTTCCGAATGCGGCCGCGTCGAAAACCAGGTGGGTGCCGCGGCTGGGCCGCAGCCGCAACGACCCGTCGATCTCCCCCGCCCACACCCCGGCCGCGTTGACCACCGCGGCCGCCGACACGTCGAACGACTGCCCCGAGCGCCCGTCGGTCAACCGCACCGAGGCGCCGGTGACCTCGGAGGCCGTCACGTAGGTCAGGATCCGGGCGCCGTGCTGCGCGGCGGTTCGTGCGACCGCGGCGACCAGCCGGGCGTCGTCGATCAGCTGCCCGTCGTAGGCCAGCAGGCCGCCGTCGAGCCCGTCTTGCCGCACGGTGGGGGCCAGCTCCACCACCTGACGCGCCGCCACCCGCCGCGAGCGGGGCAGCGTGGCGGCCGGTGTCCGGGCCGCCATCCGCAGCACGTCGCCGGCGAGAAAGCCGGCCCGCACCAACGCGCGCTGGCCGCGACCCATCGACGGCAGCAGCGGAACGAGCTGCGGCATCGCGCGGACCAGATGAGGGGCGTTGCGGGTCATCAGGATGCCGCGTTCCAGCGCGCTGCGCCGGGCGATGCCCACATTGCCGGTCGCCAGGTAGCGCAGGCCGCCGTGCACCAGCTTGGAGCTCCAGCGGCTGGTGCCGAACGCGAGGTCGTGCTTTTCCACCAGCACCACGCGCAGGCCGCGCGACGCCGCGTCCAGGGCCACGCCCGCCCCGGTGATGCCGCCGCCGATCACCAGGACGTCCAGCGCCGCACCCTCGGCCAGCGCGCTCAGGTCGGCCGCGCGCCGGGCCGCGTTCAGCGCCGTCACGACAGGTATCCGTTCAGCGCGTGGGCGAGTTCGGTTGCCAGCGCGTCGGTGCCGAGGATCGGGTGCACGATCTGCGCGGACTGGATCGTCGACTGGGCGATCAGCAACACCATGGTGGCCAGCTGGACGGGATCGCCCGCGCGGACGCTGCCGTGGCGCTGGGCGGTCCGCAGCCGGTCGGCGAGGGTGTCGATCAGCATGCGCTGGCTGGTTCCCAGCCGCTCGGTGATGTAGGTGGGCGCGAGCTCCGAGTGCAGCACCGACATGACCAGCCGGTCGCGACGCAGCAGGTCGGCCGCCGTCACGATCTGGCGCACCAGGGACTCCCGGTCCTCGCCGAGCAGCGGCGCCTCGCGCATCGCGTCGGTGACGCGCCGGGTCAGCAGGTCGGCGACGATCGACCTGGTGTCCGGCCAGCGCCGGTACACGGTCGGCCGGCTCACGCCCGCGCGCCGCGCGATCTCGGCCAGCGTCACCCGGTCGACGCCGAAATCGACGACGCAACTGGCCGCCGCGGCCAGGATCCGCTCCCCGGTATCCGACGCAGCATTATTGGTTGACACCATCTGTAATACTGTAACGCATGGTGCAACCCGAGGAACTCCTGCCGCCGATGAAATGGAACGCGTGGGGGGATCCCGATGCGGCCACGCCGCTGTCCGGCGGCATCCGGGCGCTGCTGACCCAGGCCGTGGGCCTCGCGGATCCCGGCCGGCCCGAACTCGACCCCGACCAGGTGAACCTGCGCCCGTCGGCCCTGGCGCAGGCCGATGTCGACGCGCTGGCCGCCATCGTCGGCGCCGACCACTGCCGCACCGCGCACCGCGACCGGCTGCTGCACGCCGGCGGCAAGTCCACCCTCGACCTGTTGCGCCGCAAGGATTCCGGGGTCCAGGACGCCCCCGACGCCGTGCTGCTGCCCGGCGACGAGGACACCGTCGCCGCGATCCTGCACCACTGCTCCGAACAGCGCATCGCCGTCGTCCCGTTCGGCGGCGGCACCAGCGTCGTCGGCGGGCTCGATCCCGCCCGCGGCGGGTTATCCGCCGTGGTGTCGCTGGACCTGCGCCGCTTCGACCGGCTCGAAGCCCTCGACGAGGTGTCCGGGCAGGCGGTTTTCGGGGCCGGCGTCACCGGACCCGACGCCGAACGCCTGCTCGGCAAACACGGCTTCTCGCTGGGCCATTTCCCGCAGAGCTTCGAATACGCCACGATCGGCGGCTACGCGGCCACCCGGTCGTCCGGCCAGGACTCGGCCGGCTACGGCCGGTTCGACGACATGGTGCGCGGGCTGCGCGTCGTCACCCCCGCGGGCACCCTGGACCTGGGCCGCGCACCGGCCTCGGCCGCCGGCCCCGACCTGCGCCAGCTGCTGCTCGGATCGGAGGGCACCCTCGGCGTCATCACGCAGGTGCGGCTGCGCGTGCACCGCAAGCCCGAGGCAGTCCGCCACGAGGCATGGTCTTTCCCCGACTTCGCGGCCGGAACCGCGGCGCTGCGCGCGGTCACCCAAACCGCCACCGGCGCAACGGTCATCCGGCTTTCCGACGAGGTCGAGACGGGGGTCAACCTGGCCACCACCGAGTCGATCGGCGAGAACCAGATCACCGGCGGCTGCCTGGCGATCACCGCGTTCGAGGGCACCGCGGAACACGTCGAGAGCCGACACGCCGAGACCAGCGCCCTGCTCAGGGCCCACGGCGGCACGTCGCTGGGCGAAGGACCGGCGCAGGCGTGGGAGCGGGGGCGATTCGCCGCGCCCTACCTGCGCGACTCGCTGCTGGCCGCCGGCGCGCTGTGCGAGACCCTCGAGACCGCGACCGACTGGTCCAACATCCCCGCCCTCAAAACCGCCGTCACCCAAGCGCTTACCGACGCCCTGGCCGCATCGGGCACGCCGGCGCTGGTGATGTGTCACATCTCGCACGTCTACCCGACCGGCGCGTCGTTGTACTTCACCATCGTCGCCGGGCAGCGCGGTGACGCGATCGCGCAGTGGCGGGCCGCGAAAACGGCGGCGTGCGACGCGATCATGGCGACCGGCGGGACCATCACCCACCACCACGCCGTCGGGGCCGACCACCGGCCCTGGATGCGCGACGAGGTCGGCGACCTGGGTGTGCGGGTGTTGCGCGCGGTCAAGGCGACACTGGACCCGGCCGGAATCCTCAACCCCGGCAAGCTGATTCCATGACCGTGGCCAAGCGCGAGATCGGCAAGGTGATCGCGCTGACCAATCCCGTCTCCGGCCACGGCGCGGCCATCCGCGCGGCGGAACTCGCGATCGCGCGGCTGCACCAGAAAGGCGTGGAGGTCGTCGAGGTCATCGGCGACGACGCCCGGGACGCGCGCTATCTGGTCAGCGCCGCGCTGGAGAAGGGCGCCGACGCGGTGATGGCCACCGGCGGTGACGGCGTCGTCTCCAACGCGCTGCAGGCGCTGGCCGGCACCGACGTGCCGCTGGGCATCGTGCCGGCGGGGACCGGCAACGACCACGCCCGCGAATTCGGAATCCCCGTCGTTCCGGAAGCGGCGGCCGACGTCGTCGCCGGCGGGTGGACGGAATCCGTTGACCTGGGCCGGATCACGTGGGGCGACGGCCAGAGCAAGTGGTTCGGCACCGTGGCGGCCACGGGGTTCGACTCCCTGGTGACCGACCGGGCCAACCGGATGCGCTGGCCCCACGGCCGCGCGCGCTACTACCTGGCGATGCTGGCCGAGCTGTCCCAGCTGCGGCTCCTGCCGTTCCGCATGGTGCTCGACGGAACCCGGGAGATCGACACAGATCTCACGCTGGTGGCGTTCGGCAACACCCGCAGCTACGGCGGGGGGATGCTGGTCTGCCCGCACGCCGATCACTCCGACGGCCTGCTCGATCTGACCATGGTGCACGAGGCGTCGCGCACCAAGCTGGTCCGGCTGTTCCCCACCGTCATGAAGGGCACGCACGTCGACCTCGACGAGGTGAGCACGGCGCGCGCCAGGTCGATTCAGGTCCAATGCCCCGGCATCAACGTGTACGCCGACGGCGACTTCGCGTGCCCGCTGCCCGCGGAGATCTCCGCGGTTCCGGGCGCGCTGCGGGTGCTGCGTCCTAGCCCACACCCCGGCTGAGCCAGGTCACCTCGCCGGCGTCGCCGCCGTCGCGGTACGCCTCGAGCGCGTCGTCCCACGCCGTCCCCAGCACGGTGTCCAGCTCGGCGGCCAGCGCGTCGGCGCCGTGCGCCATCAATGACCGCAGCCGCATCTCCCCGACCATGATGTCGCCGTTGGCGCTCATCGCCCCGCTCCACAGGCCCAGCTGTGGGGTGTGGCTGAACCGCTGCCCGTCGACGCCGGGGCTGGGATCCTCGGTGACCTCGAACCGCAGCACCGACCAGGAGCGCAGCGCGTTGGCCAACCGGGCGCCGGTGCCGACCGGACCCACCCAGTTGGTCACCGCGCGCAGCTGTCCCGGCATGGCCGGCTGCGGCGTCCACGTCAGGTTGGCCTTGGCGCCCAACGTCGACGACAACGCCCACTCGACATGCGGGCATACCGCCGCGGGCGAGGCATGGACGTACACCACGCCAGCCGTCACGTCGGCGAATTGATTCGTCGCACGCATCTCTTGCTCCTTCGGTTCCACGAGGGACGTCTTCCCCAACGACCTGGCGGACCCGATAAGCGGGATGCTGTGCTGATGCTGTTGTGTCTTGCGTGTCTATTGTGCCCCGTGATGCCCGTGTTGCGCTAGTCTTCAAACCCGATCAGTGGTATTCGGCGAGCACGGCGTCGGAGATCGCCGGCCACAGCTGGTGCGCCCACTCCCCGAAATCGCGGTCGGTGAGGACCACCAGCGCCAGCTCCACGTCGGGATCCGCCCAGATGAAGCCCCCCGACTGGCCGAAATGACCGTACGTGCCCGCCGAGTTGCGCGCCCCGGTCCAGTGCGGCGACTTGGCGTCTCTGATCTCGAAACCCAGGCCCCAGTCGTTGGGCCGCTGGACGCCGTAGCCGGGCAGCACGCCGTCCAGGCCGGGGAACTGCACCGCCGTCGCCTCGGCGTGCAGCTGCGCCGAGACGACCACGGGGTGCAGCAGGTCACCGGCGAACGACGCCAGGTCGGCCACCGTCGAGGTCGCACCGAACCCGGCCTCGGCGGCACCGCCGGCCAGCCGGGTCGCGCCCATGGCCAGCGGCTCGCACACCGCCTCGCTCAGATAGCGCCCGAACTCGATGCCCGACTCCCGCTGCACGGTCTCGGCCAGCACGGTGAAGCCATAGTTGGAATACATCCGCCGGGTGCCCGGCTTGGCCAGCACCCGAGCGGAGTGCATGGCCAGGCCCGACGCGTGCGCCAGCAGATGGCGGACCGTGGCACCGGGCGGTCCCGCCGGGGTGTCCAGGTCGAGGACCCCCTCCTCGACGGCGACCTGGGCGGCCCGCGCCACCAGCGGCTTGGTCACCGAGGCCAGCGCGAACACGCGCCGGGTGTCGCCGTGTTCGGCCAGCACACCGGCGGGGCCCACCACCGCGGCGGCGGCAGCCGCAACCGGCCAGTCCGCGATCGCCGCCAGCGCGCCGCGAGCGGCCATCACTTCCTGGCGATGTAGTAGTTGTTGATCGGGTCCGACTCGATCTCGGCCACCCGCACGTCCCCGAATCCGGCGTCGGCCAGCATCGAGGTGGCCAGCTGCTCTCCCCAGGCGGCGCCCAGACCGGCGCCGTCCAGCGCCAGCGACACGGTCATGCAGTGCATCAACGAGGTCGTGTACAGGTAGGTGCGCATCGGCACCCCCACGTTGTCCTCCAGCCGGCTCGAGGCCTTGATATCGGCCATCAGCAGGACGCCGCCGGGCCGCAGCGCGCGGTAGATGTTCTCCAGCACCCGCGCCGGGTGGGCCTGGTCGTGGATGGCGTCGAAAACGGTGATGACGTCGTACGCGTCAGCCTTGTCGAGTTCGGGCAGGTCATGGCTTTCGAAGCCGGCGTTGGTCAGGCCCAGCTCGGCCGCCTCCCGCCGGCCCGCCGCGATGCCCTCCTCGGAGAAGTCGATGCCGGTGAACCGGCTGGCGGGGAACGCCTTGGCCATCACGTTGATCGCATGCCCGCTGCCGCAGCCGAAGTCGGCGACGTCGGCCCCGGAGCGCAGCCGTTCGACCAGCCCGTCGACCAGGGGCAGCACCACGTCGACGAGCGCGTTGTCGTACACCGCGGCGCTCTGCTCGGCCATCAGCGTGTGGAAGCGCGGGTATTCGCTGTAGTGCAGGCCGCCGCCCTGGCGGAAGCAGTCGATGATCTTCTGTTCGACCTCGCCGAGCAGCGGGATGAACATGGCCGCCAGCGCCAGGTTGTGTTGGCCAGCCGCGCGGGTCAGCACGCCGGCTCGGTGGGCGGGCAACGAGTAGGTGCCGGAGTCGGCGTCGTAGGCGACGACGTGCCCGGTGGTCATGCCGCCCAGCCATTCCCGCACGTAGCGCTCGTCGAGGCCGGCGGCCTCGGCGATCTGGGCGCTGGTGGCGCTCGACAGCCCGGCCATGGTGTCCAGCAGGCCGGTCTGGTGCCCGATGCTCAACAGCAAAGCCAGGCTGGCGCCGTCGATGGCAGAGACGATTCGCCCGACGAATTCCTCGGTGGTCTCGGAGGTGGTCTCGGTGGCTTTGTTCGTTGCCGTCACGTTCTGGACGCTACACCGGCTTTGTGACCCGGCGCGGGGCACACGGTGGCCGTCAGTAGGGTCGGGGCCATGAGTCAGACAGTGCGCGGCGTGATCTCACGTAAGAAGGGCGAACCCGTCGAACTGGTAGACGTCGTCGTCCCGGACCCCGGCCCGGGCGAGGTCGTGGTCGACGTCGTCGCCTGCGGGGTCTGCCACACCGACCTCACCTACCGCGAGGGCGGCATCAACGACGAGTACCCCTTCCTGCTGGGCCACGAGGCCGCCGGCACGGTCGAGGCGGTGGGGCCGGGTGTGACGGCGGTGGCGCCGGGCGACTTCGTGGTGCTGAACTGGCGCGCGGTGTGCGGCCAGTGCCGGGCCTGCAAACGCGGCAGGCCGCACCTGTGTTTCGACACCTTCAACGCCGCGCAGAAGATGACGCTGACCGACGGCACCGAACTCACCCCGGCGCTGGGCATCGGCGCGTTCGCCGACAAGACGCTGGTGCACGAGGGCCAGTGCACCAAGGTGAACCCGCAAGCCGACCCGGCCGTCGCGGGCCTGCTGGGCTGCGGCGTCATGGCCGGCATCGGCGCGGCGATCAACACCGGCGAGGTGACCCGCGACGACACCGTGGCGGTGATCGGCTGCGGCGGCGTCGGCGACGCCGCGATCGCCGGCGCCGCACTGGTCGGGGCACGGCGGATCATCGCCGTCGACACCGACGACACCAAGCTGGCGTGGGCCCGCAGCTTCGGCGCCACCCACACCGTCAACGCCCGCGAGGCCGATGTCGTGCAGGCGATCCAGGACCTCACCGACGGCTTCGGGGTCAACGTGGCGATCGACGCCGTCGGCCGGCCCGAAACCTGGAAGCAGGCCTTCTACGCCCGCGACCTCGCGGGAACCGTTGTGCTGGTGGGGGTTCCGACGCCCGACATGCGTCTGGACATGCCGCTGGTGGACTTCTTCTCCCACGGTGGCGCACTGAAGTCGTCGTGGTACGGCGACTGCCTGCCCGAGCGCGACTTCCCCACGCTGATCGACCTGTACCTGCAGGGCCGGCTCCCGCTGGAGCGGTTCGTGTCCGAACGCATCGGGCTCGGCGACGTCGAGGAGGCGTTCCACAAAATGCACGGCGGCAAGGTGCTGCGTTCGGTGGTGATGCTCTGATGGTTGACATCCAACGCGTGGTGACCCACGGCACCTTCGAACTCGACGGCGGCAGTTGGGAAGTCGACAACAACATCTGGCTGATCGGCGACAACTCCAACGTCGTCGTGTTCGACGCCGCCCACGAGGCGGCACCCATCGTCGAGGCCGTGGCCGGCCGCCATGTCGTCGCGGTGGTGTGCACCCACGGACACAACGACCACGTGACCGTGGCGCCGGAGCTCGGCAAGGCCCTCGACGCCCCGGTGCTGCTGCATCCGGCCGACGAGGTGCTCTGGCGAATGACCCATCCGGACAAGGACTTTCGCACCATCGCTGACGGTGAGACGCTCAGCGTGGGAGGCACCGAGCTGCGGGCACTGCACACCCCGGGCCACTCCCCGGGATCGGTGTGTTGGTATTCGCACGACCTGGGTGTGGTGTTCAGCGGCGACACGCTGTTCGCCGGCGGCCCGGGTGCGACGGGGCGCTCCTACTCCGACTTCCCGACGATCCTGCGGTCCATCTCCGAGCGCCTCGGCCGGCTGCCCGGCGACACCGTCGTGCACACCGGCCACGGCGACAGCACCACCGTCGGCGACGAGATCGTGCACTACGAGGAGTGGGTGGCCCGCGGGCACTGACGCTTCCCGGCCGCGCGAGCGTGCGCAGATCGCCGGCCACAGCGGCGTGGCGCCGCACCGACACGCACGCTCGCGGGCAAGGGGGCACACTATGACCCATGAGCAAACTCCTCGCCGCCACCGTGCCGGATCTTTCCGGGAAGCTGGCCGTGGTCACCGGCGCCAACAGCGGTCTCGGATTCGGGCTCGCCCGCCGGCTCGCGGCGGCCGGCGCGGACGTCGTCATGGCGATCCGCAACCGCGCCAAGGGTGAGGCCGCGATCGAGGAGATCCGGGCCACCGTGCCCGGCGCGAAGCTGACCATCAAGTCCCTGGACCTGTCCTCGCTGGCCGCGGTCGCCGCGCTGGGCGAACAGCTCAACGCCGAGGGGCGTCCGATCGACATCCTGATCAACAACGCCGGCGTCATGACGCCGCCGAAGCGCGACACCACCGCCGACGGCTTCGAATTGCAGTTCGGCAGCAACCATCTGGGCCACTTCGCCCTGACGGCACACCTGCTGCCGCTGCTGCGCGCCGCCGACGGCGCACGGGTGGTGTCGCTGAGCAGCCTGGCGGCCCGTTACGGCCGCATTCACTTCGACGACCCGCAGTTCGCCACGAAGTACTCGGCGATGGCGGCCTACGGCCAGTCGAAGCTGGCCGTGCTCATGTTCGCGCGCGAGTTGGACCGCCGGAGCCGCCGGGCGGGCTGGGGTGTCGTATCCAACGCCGCCCATCCCGGACTGACCATGACGAACCTCCAGATCAGCGGGCCTTCCCACGGCCGCGACAAGCCGTCGCTAATGGAGCGGTTCTACAAGGCGTCGTGGCGGTGGACGCCGTTTTTGTGGCAGGAGATCGACGACGGGATCCTGCCCGCGCTGTACGCGGCCGCCACGCCGGGTGCGGCGGGCGGCGCCTTCTACGGGCCGCTCGGGCTGCTGGAGGCTGCCGGTGGCGGCGTGAAGCCGGCCCACGTGCCCGCCCGCGCCCGCGACGATGCCGCATGCCGACGACTGTGGGAGCTGTCCGAGCGGCTCACCGGCGTCAGCTACCCGAAGCCGGGCTGAGAAACGCCCTGGAACGCACAGGTTTTCCATGCCGCCGGTGAGGGTTTCGGTACACCGAAGCAGCGGGTAGTCCGCAACGGTCGGGAATCCGACGGCAAGGAGTGGACGCATGAGAAGCCCTATGTCAAGCCGCCTCGTCTTGGGTGAGGATTCGTTGGAGTGCGCGGTGTTTGTCGGGGGCGTAGGCGAGGTTGTCTTGCCAGCAGTGCCAGATGATGTGCAGCCTGGCGCGGGCGAGGATGCGTGCGGCGTGGGGGTGGTCGTGCCCGCGGGTTCGGGCCCTGTCGTAGAGGTCGGCGGCCCAGGGGTTGACCAGTCGGGTGTCGGCGGCGAAGTCGGTGACGGCGTCACGGAGTTGTTTGTCGCAAGCCCAGCGGAATCCGACAATGCGGGATTTGCCGGACTGGCGCGTAGAGGGCGCGGCGCCGGCCAGACAGGTCAGCGACTCCGGGGTGGGGAATCGAGCACGGCAGTCCCCGATTTCGGCAAGCAGGCGCGCGGCGCGGACCCGTCCGGCGCGGGGCAGGGACGTGAAGATGTGGGCGTCGGCGTGGGTGTCCAGTTGTGCCTCGATCTGGGTCGGGAGCGCTTTGATCTGTGCGACCAGGGTGCCCAGCAGTGCGACGTAGCTGGCGGTGATGTGGGCCTGGGTGCTGCCGTGAGAACCGGTTGCGCCGGGGGCAGCGTCAAGGATGCGGTGGTGCAGCACGGCGGGGTCGACCTTGCCGGAGTAGCCCTGCTTGGCGAGCCAGTCGCCGAGTCGTTTGGGGGTCAGCCAGTCGATCTTGTCCTGGGTGTCGAATCGGGTCAGGAACGCCAGGCTGATCGCGGAGTCGATGTCTTTGAACAATCCGACGGCGGCAGGCAGCACGTTGCGCAGGTGTGCGCGCAGCTGATTGGCAACGGCCACACGGTGATTGACCAAGTCCTTGCGGGCGCGGCAGGCGCGCCGCAGGGCGACGGTGGCGTCGGTATCGGGGATCAGCGCCCGCAGCCGGGCGCGGTCGGTGCGCAGGGTGTCGGCGAGCACGTAGGCGTCGAACCGGTCGTCCTTGTTGCCGGCCGAGCCGTAGCGGCCGCGCAGGTTCTTGACCTGATTCGGCGAGATCACCACCACGGCCAGACCGGCGAGCAGCAGGGCGTCGACGACTGGCCCGTCAAGACGTTCGATGGCGACCTCACCCACTCCATGGCGGCGCAGGAAAGCGATGAGTTCCCGCAGTCCGGGCGCGCTATGGGGCACCGTGGCTCGGTCGAGTTCGCGGCCCCGGTCATCGACGACGCTGACCGCGTGGTCGTCGCGGGCCCAGTCCAGACCGGCGGTCACACCCCCCGGCGGCTCCTGCGGCAGGGTGGTATCGGTCGGGGTATTGCTGGCAGACTTCACGTCAGCCTCCTCGCTGCTAGTCCCAGTGGGGAGGCACCCATCTTTTCTGCTGCCGCTGGTGCCGCGACGTGGTTGCCGCTCCGCTCACTGATCGGCGCTCGCAGCCAGACGCGGCGTTGGCGCTCAGCCCTATCGACGGTCGACACGCCCCGGGCAACCACCAGGGCCTGCAGATCTCATGCTGGACATCAACCGCGTCAAGCGAGCAGGGCAGTGACCTGGTGGCACCTCGGGTGCATCAACGCTTCATCCAGAAGCGATGACCTCAGGAAGGTAGTCCAGTGAGCGAGCAGGACGACATATCTGCTGGTGACGACCCCGATCAGCAGGCGAGCGAGAAACTCGAATTGGACCAGGGCGCCAAGCAGGCCGCCGCGGAGATGATGCAGGCCTACGAGGACCGGCCCACCGTGGTGCTGCCCGGTTCGGGCGGAACCGTCACGGGCACCGCGGTCAACGACTGGCTCACCGAAGACGGCGATCCCATCTACAACGACGACGCCGGCGACATTGACACGGGCGAGGGCACTGACGAGCAAGCCAAACGCGAGCAGATCGAGAAGGACAAGGCTCGCAACGACGAACTCAGGGAAGCCGCCGCCGCGGAAAACAAGGGCGAAAAGGACTGAGGCGCCGTGTCGATTCAGCCGGATCGGCCCTGAGTCACTTGACGGGTGCCGCGCTCTGGAGTGCGCCTGGGGCCGCGTCGTGGCCGTCCGTTTCGCCGGGACGACCTCCCGGGCGGTGGGAGGCCCACAACGCGGCGCCCAGCTGCGGACGCGGCATCGTGACGACCGGGACCTCGAAACGGCCCGACAATGCCGTGACGACCGCTGGCGTGTTCGCCCTGCCCCCAGCGAAAACACCGCGACCAGTTTACTAATCACGCTGCGCCGCAACGTGTTTTCCATGCCGCTGCGCACCCCAGCGCGCCGGTGGGTCAGCATGGAAGCGGCCTCGGAGGACAACTGCTCCTAGACGTTTCGGCAGCCGGCCCGCAGCCGGCTCAAGGCACCCACCAGCAGGGCGCACGACGGGTCGCACACCGCGACGGTGCCGCGGCCGGGCACGCCCGGGTCGGCGCGCGCCGCGACCAGCGCTGCCGCGGCGTCGGGCAGCAGCGCCAACGGCTGCGCCCGGTTGGACCATTCGGCCAGCCGGCGCAGCGCAGTGGCCGGCGTTGGCGACGTAGGCCAGTGCGCGCAGCGCGTCGGCGTGGCCGAACCGGTCCACGAAGTCGGTGACGACCAGGACAGGCTGGTCCAGCCGGGGGTTCTCCGCCGGGAAACCGACCTCGGGCGGGCGCTGCCGGTACAGGGTGAGGCCGGTCAGCGGATGTTCCCGACCCCCGCGATCAGCGGCAGGTCCAGCGGGGTGACCCACCCCGGCCGCAACTCGTTGACCGCCGGAACCGCGTGCAGGGCCCGCATCCCGGTGGCCAGGCAACCGGCCGTGGCCGCGTCCCGGCCGGAGCCGTCGGTGAACCGGAACGCGGTTTCCTGGAAAATGCTCGGCGCCCCCTCGATGTCGACCCGGTAGACGTCGTCGTCGTGGCCGGACGGCCAGTCCGGGGCGGCGTCGCGGCCGATGCGGTTGACGTGTTCGAGCTGAATCCTCTTCTCGCCCTTGTAGATTCCGTTGATCGTGAAGCGCACGGCGGCGACATGCCCGGGCTTGATGACGCCCTTGACGGTGTTGCGCTCGGTGGGCGTCACCCACTTGTCCCAGGTGGTGGTGATCTCGTCGAGCATGATGCCGGCGGCATGCGCGATCATCGGGACGGTGGCGCCCCAGGCGAAGATCAGCATGTTGGAGTCTTGCAGCAGCGGGGTGTATTCGGGCTCGCGGCCGATGCCCATCTCGACTTCGTAGTCGCCCTCGTAGTTGGTGTAGTCCAGCAGTTCCGAAGCGCGCACCCGCCGAACTTCCGAGCACAGGCCCATCAACGTCATGGGGAACAGGTCGTTGGCGAACCCGGGGTCGATGCCGGTGGTAAAGCACGACGACTCGCCCAGCTCGCAGGCCTCGGTGATCGGCTCGATCCACTGCGGCGGGTTGAGGTGCATCGACGGCCACACCCACGGGGTCATCGCTGTCGAGCACACGTCGATGCCGGCCCGCAGGAAGCGGGTTATCAGCGCGATGTTGTCCTTGGCGTGCAACGCCGTCGGCCCGTAGTGCACCAGCGCGTCGGGTTTCAGCGCGATCAGGGCGTCGACGTCGTCGGTGGCCACGGCACCCACCGGTTCGGGCAAGCCGCAGATCTCGCCGACGTCGCGCCCGACCTTGTCGGGGTTGCTGACGCCTACGCCCACCAACTCGAACGCCGGGTGTTTGACGATCTCGGCGATCACCATCTTGCCGACGAACCCGGTACCCCAGACCACCACACGCTTCGGCATACTCTTCCTTCCTGCCGTCGGCTCCCTGCCCGGCTTCACACACTAAGCGCGCGGCACGGGTGCCAGCTAGCATCTGGCACGTGCAAGAGGCGACGAAGCCGACCTGGCTCACCAGGAACGTATGGGTACTGTCGCTGGTGTCGCTGCTGCAGGACTCCGCCAGCGAGCTGCTGTACCCGCTGCTGCCGATCTATCTGACGGCCGTGCTGGGCGCGCCACCCTCGGTCGTCGGGGCCGTGGAGGGCGCGGCCGAGGGCGCGGCGTCGCTCACCAAGATCGTGTCGGGGCCGTTGGGCGACCGTTTCGCCCGCCGCCCCCTGATCGCGACCGGTTACGGCATGGCGGCGCTGGGCAAGCTCATCGTCGCGGCGGCCGGGGCGTGGCCCGGGGTGCTGGTCGGGCGCGTGGTCGACCGGCTGGGCAAGGGGTTGCGCGGTGCGGTGCGCGACGCGCTGCTGGTCGACGGCGTCGAGCCGGCGGAGCGCGGCCGGGTGTTCGGGTTTCACCGGACGATGGACACCCTCGGCGCGGTCATCGGCCCGCTACTCGGGCTGGCCGGCTACGAGGCGTTCGGTCACCGGATCGGCCCGGTGCTGTATCTGGCGGTGATCCCCGCGGTGCTCAGCGTGCTGTTGATCGCCTGGGTCCGGGAGCGGTCGCGGCAGGTGTCGCACGAGTTCCGGTCCTCGCCTTTCGCCGGTGCCCGGCGGCTGCCCCGCCGCTACTGGAGGGTGGTCTCGTTCCTGGTCGCATTCAGCGTCGTCAACTTCCCCGACGCCCTGCTGCTGTTGCGGCTCAAGGAGATCGGCTTCTCGGTCGTCGGCGTCATCTTGGCCTATGTCGGCTACAACGCGGTGTACGCGGTGGCGAGCCTGCCGGCTGGGGTGTTGGCGGACCGCTTCGGCCGGCCGGTGATCTACGGGGTCGGGCTGGTGTTCTTCGCCGTCGGCTATCTGGGGCTGGGCAGCACCACCGACACGGCGACCGCCTGGGCCCTGATCGCGGTGTACGGCATGTTCACCGCCTGCTACGACGGGGTCGGGAAGGCCTGGATCTCAACGCTTGTCGCGGGTGAGCTGCAGTCCAGCGCCCAGGGGCTGTTCCAGGGCCTGAGCGGGTTCGCGGTGCTGGCCGCGGGGTTGTGGGCCGGCTTTTTGTGGGGCGCCGACGGGCGGCTGCCGTTGCTGATCTCGGGGACGGCCGGTGGGGTGTTCGCCGTCGTCCTGCTCGCCGGCGCGGCCAAACCGCTTCCGTCTCGTCGCGCGTGATGTCACGATGGGAAACCATGACCAGTCGTCTCAGCGGTTTCGCGATCCTGTTCGCCGTCGGTATGGGTGCGGCAGTCCCGGGCGTGGCGCACGCCGCCGGCTTCCCGCAGGTCCGCTACGAGGTAAGCGGACCCGGGGTGGCCCACTACATCTCGTACCAGACCGACACCGGCCAGCAGCATGCGGTCGACGCCGCGCTGCCCTGGTCGACACAGTTCCAGGGGTTCGGCGGCGAGGTGTTCGTGCTGAGCGCGCAGGGACCCGGACCGATGCGCTGCCGGATTCTGCTCGACGGCAACGTGGTGAGCGACGCGCAGTCGGCGGGCGGCAGGACCGTCTGCACGCACTAGCCCTTCAGTAAGCGTGTCGGCGGGTGAGAATTTGGCAAAGGCCTTATCCTGGTTGGGTTTTGCGGTCTCAACGCAGCCCGGCAGGAAAGGCCTTTGTGGTGAAGAGGATAACCCATAAGCAGAGTAGGCGGAACATCGCCGCGCGGCGGCGTAGGGTGGCGGCGCGGCACGCGCGGGCGGGGAGTTGGGGCGCGCAGCCCGCGCCGATGCTGAACACGGGTGTGGTGCGCTATGAGGTCGGTGCGAACATCGACGCCACCGCTTTCGGTGGCATCGCCGCGCTGCACCGGCTGGTGACCCGGCTGGGGCTGGTCGAGCGGATCGACGAGGACCTGCAGTTGCTTAAGGTGCACCTGCCCTATCACGAATCCGACCACGTGCTCAACCTGGCCTACAACGTGGCGTGCGGGGGCACTCGGCTCGAAGACATCGAGCGGCTGCGCCACGACAGCGCCTATATGAACGCCTTGGGCGCGCAGTTGATCCCGGACCCGACCACGGCCGGTGATTTCTGTCGCCGGTTCAGCCGGGCCGACGTGGCGACGTTGATGGAGGCGATCAACGCGGTGCGCCCGCAGCTGTGGGCGCACCGGGGTCGTGAGCTGCTCGGCCCGGTCGCCTACCTCGACGTCGACGGCACCATCGCCCCCACCTACGGGCAGCACAAGGCCGGAATGGATATGTCCTATAAGGGCATCTGGGGGTATGCGCCGCTGATCGTGTCGCTGGCCAACACCAAGGAGGTGCTCTACCTGGTCAACCGGCCGGGCAACGCGCCCAGCCACGCCGGCGCGGCGGCCTGGATCGACAAGGCGATCGACCTGGTCGCCCCGCACGCCCAGCGAGTATGTGTGCGCGGGGACACCGACTTCTCGTTGACCGCGCACTTCGACGACTGGGCCCAGCGGGTCGATTTCGTGTTCGGCATGGACTGCAACACCGCGCTGCGCTCGCGCGCCGAGGCGCTGACCGAGGGCGTGTCATTCCATCTGTGTAAGTCCGGGGTGGTCCATCATCGGACCGCCGTTGGGCGGACAGAAGGAGTGTTTTGTGACCAAGACCATGCAGATGCCGGCTGAGGAGACGACCGCGGCGCGGCGGCTGGCCGAGATGTTCACCGAAGAGACGCTGGACTCGTTGATTAAGGATGCGGTGAAGACCGGGACCCCGATCGACGGCGCGGACGGTTTGCTGAACCAGCTGACTAAGGCCGTGCTGGAGCGGGCGCTGAATGCGGAGCTAACCCACCATCTGGGTTATGAGGCCGGCGATCCGGCCGGACGCGGATCGGGAAATTCGCGCAACGGCACCACGCCGAAAACGGTGACCACCGTCAACGGCCCGGTGCAGATCGATGCGCCGCGTGATCGCAACGGCTCGTTTGAGCCGGCGATTGTGCCGAAGAAGACCCGCCGGCTCAACAACATCAATTCGGTGGTGTTGTCGCTGTATTCACGGGGAATGACCACCCGCGATATCGAAGCCCACCTGCAGGAGGTCTATGGGGCGTCGGTGTCGCGGGAGTTGATCTCCAATATCACCGAGGTGGTGGTCGATGAGATCAAGGCCTGGCAGGCCCGCCCGCTCGATGAGGTCTACCCGATCCTCTACATCGATGGGCTGCGGCTGCGGATCGGCGACAACGGGGTCATCACCACCAAGGTCGCCTATTTGGCCATTGGCGTGGATCTGGAGGGCCGCAAACACGCCTTGGGCTGCTGGATCCAGGACTCCGAGGGGGCGAAGTTCTGGCAGAAGGTCGTCATCGACCTGCGCAACCGCGGGGTGCGCGACATCCTCATCGCCTGCTGCGACGGGCTGACCGGTCTGCCTGATGCGATCCGCTCGATCTATCCCGATACCGTGGTGCAGACCTGCGTCGTGCACGTCATTAGGAATGCGATGCGCTTCGTGTCTTATAAGGACCGCAAGAAGGTCGCCACCGCGATGCGGGCGATCTACAGTGCGCCGACCGTCGATGGAGCCGAACTCGCACTCAAGGAGTTCGACCAGCAATTCGGCGCCCAATATCCGGGTGCAATTGACGTGTGGCACAACGCCTGGGGGGAATTCGTTCCGTTCCTGGACTATCCGGTGGAGTTGCGCAAGATCGTCTACACCACCAATGCGATCGAGTCGATCAACTTCCAGTTGCGCAAGATCACCAAGAACCGTGGTCATTTCACGGACAAGGACGCCGCGATGAAGTTGCTGTACCTCGGGCTGCGCAACATCTCCAGCGAGAGAGGAGGCTATTCGGGTACTGGAACGCACAACTGGACTGTGGCGCTCAACACACTCGCCAGACTATTCCCTGGGCGAATCCCATTGTGCTAGAATACAACTCGTAGTCAAATCACCTCTGACTTACACAGAAATCGTGACAGGCTCCTGACCGAGGCTGACTGGACACCGCTGCGCCGGCCCGACCCCGAGCCGGCGCGGACTGGGCAGCGGCGCCGGCGCGAGCCCAACCACAAGCGGCGCATCGTCGCCGAACGCGGCTACGTCAACCTGGAACTCACCTGCGAGCACGTCGCCGAGTTCAGCTACCAGCCCGGCAAATGCCGCCGACCCTACCGGGTGATCGCGCTGCGCAAGAACATCAGCAAGTCCCGCGGCGAGGCGGCCCTCATCGAGGAGATCCGCTACTTCTTCTACATCACCACCCGCACCGACTTGACCCCCGCACAGGTCGTGGCCTGCGCCAACGACCGCTGCGACCAGGAAAACGTCATCGAGCAGCTCAAAAACGGTGTCAACGCGTTACGGGTGCCGCTCTATGACCTGGTATCCAACTGGGCCTACATGGTCATCGCCGCCCTGGCCTGGAACATCAAGTCCTGGTTCGCCATGATGCTGCACCGCAAAGCCGACCGCCGCGAGTGGATCACCATGGAGTTCCGCCGCTTCACCACCCAGGCGATCCTCATCCCCGCCATGATCATCCGCCACGCCCGCGCCATCACCGTGCGGATCATCGGCTACCACCCCAGCCTGGACCGATTCCTCAGCGCCTACACCACCATTGAACGCACTCGCTTTGGCTGACGTCTGCACCCTGAACCGACCTTCGGGCCCTGCCGCGCCCGCCCACGACACTCGCCCTCTTCGCCCGAACCGAAACACCGCGCATCGTCCCCGCATGTCCACACACCCGACAAACCCACGCAGCAGCGATAATCCAGCCAATCCAGGACCGCTCACACACCCGATGACAACCGTCACCGCCCAACAAAGCCGCCCACCGCCGACCGGAAACGACATCCCGAAGAATCCTGGGAACCCGCCGACGCCGACACGCTTATTTGAGGACTAGCCGCGCCGAGCGCCAACGGATTAGGCTCTCTCCCACCACTTCAACGGCGAAGGAGATGTAGGTGAGCCTCAAGACCGGCATTGCGACGCGGGCGAACGGGGCGCCGCCGCCCGAGATCCCTTTGGCCGAAATCCATCTCGGGTCGCTGGAGTTCTGGGGCCGCGACGACGACTTCCGCGACGGCGGCTTCGCCACGCTGCGCCGCGAGGCCCCGATCTCGTTCTGGCCCGCGATCGAGTACGAGGGGTTCGAGGGCGGCGCCGGCTACTGGGCCCTGACCCGACACGACGACGTGCACTTCGCCAGCCGCCACCCGGAGATCTTCAGCTCGGCGGGCGGCATCACGATCGGCGACCAGTTGCCCGAAATCTCCGAATACTTCGGGTCGATGATCGTGCTCGACGACCCGCGGCATCAGCGGCTGCGTTCGATCGTCAGCCGGGCCTTCACCCCGAAAGTGGTGGCGCGCATCGAGGCGTCGGTGCGCGAGCGGGCCCGTCGGCTGGTCGCCGGGCTGATCGCCGATCATCCGGACGGGCAGGCCGAGCTGGTCACCGAACTCGCCGGCCCACTGCCGTTGCAGGTCATCTGCGACATGATGGGCATCCCCGAACAAGACCACCAGCGGATATTCCACTGGACCAACGTGATCCTCGGGTTCGGCGACCCCGACCTGTCCACCGACTTCGACGAGTTCCTGCAGGTCTCGATGGACATCGGCGCCTACGCCAGCGCGCTGGCCGAGGACCGGCGCGCCAACCCCCACGACGACCTGACCACCAGCCTGGTGGAGGCCGAGGTCGACGGCGAACGGCTGACCTCGGCGGAGATCGCGTCGTTCTTCATCCTGCTGGTGGTGGCCGGCAACGAGACGACCCGCAACGCGATCAGCCACGGCGTGCTTGCCCTGTCCCGCTACCCCGCCGAGCGGGACAAGTGGTGGGCCGACTTCGACCGCCTGACGCCCACCGCCGTCGAGGAGATCGTGCGCTGGGCCTCGCCGGTGGTCTACATGCGGCGCACCCTGACCCGTGACTTCAAGCTCGGCGGCACCAAGCTGAAAGAAGGCGACAAGGCCGCGCTGTGGTACACCTCGGCCAACCGCGACGAGTCCACGTTCGCCAACCCGTGGGTTTTCGATGTGGCGCGCACGCCCAATCCGCATCTCGGGTTCGGCGGCGGGGGTGCGCACTTCTGCCTCGGGGCCAACCTGGCCCGCCGCGAGATCAGGGTGGTCTTCGACGAGCTGCGCCGCGAGGTACCCGATATCGTGGCGGTGGACGAACCCGCGCGGCTGCTGTCGCAGTTCATCCATGGCATCAAGAGCCTGCCCGTGGCCTGGACTCCCCCGAGGTGACGACCCGCCCCGGCTAGTCTCGAAAGATCATGCCCGCGACGACACCGCTGACCGTGACCAAGCTGAGCAGCCACCTCGGCCTGTGCATCGAGGGCGTGCGCCTCGGCGGTGACCTCGGGGCCGAGACGGCCGAGACGGCCGAGCAGATCTACGGCGCCCTGCTGGAGCACAAGGTGATCTTCTTCCGCGGCCAGGACCACCTCGACGACGCCGGTCAGGTCGCGTTCGCGCGGCTGCTGGGCGATCCCCTGTCCTTCATGCTGGTCGGCCACCCGTCAACGGGGTATTACCCGCTGCGGAACGCGCCGCTCGTGCATCAGGTCGACTCCCGGTACGGCTACGACAACCGCTGGCACAGCGACATCACGTTCGCCACGAACTACCCGGGGGTGGAGATGCTGCGCGCGGTGACCATGCCCGACTACGGGGGGTCGACGCTGTGGGCGTCCACCGCGGCCGCGTACGAGGCGCTGCCCGAACCGCTGCGGCGGCTCGCGGACGATCTGTGGGTGGTGCACACCAACCGGACCGACAAGCCGGAATACCACACCGAGCACCCGTTGGTGCGGGTGCACCCCGACACCGGCGAGCGCACCCTGGTGGCCGGGAGCTTCGCGCGTGGCATCGTCGGGCTCGACACGCACGAGTCGACCGTGCTGCTGGAGTTGATGCAGCGGCGAATCACCTTGCCCGAGAACACCATTCGCTGGGACTGGCGGCCCGGCGACGTCGCCATCTGGGACAACCGGGCGACCCAGCACCGCGCGGTAGCCGACTACGACGACCAATACCGGCTGCTGCACCGGGTCTCGTTGATGGGTGCGGCGCCCGTCGACGTGCACGGCCAACCCAGCCGCGCGATCGTCGGCGCCCCGCTCGAGCCCTCACCCTAGTTTGCGTCTGCTCGCCGGCACCTTACGCTCGCCGCGTGAGCATTCCCGCATGCCCCGCTCCCGACGTGCTGGCCGCGCGCCAGAGACTCGTGCTCGACCACTTCCGCGACGAGGTCCGTCACGCCTGGGACGACGTGCTGGCGACATTCCCGCATCCGCGCTACGAGCTGATCCCGCAGCTGGTCGTCCACGACGGCGACGAGGCGGTGCGCGGCTACTACGCCGAGACCCGCACCGCGTTCCCCGATCAGGACCACGAGATCATCGCGTTGCGACACAGCGCCGACGCGGTGATCGTCGAGTTCTGGTTGATGGGCACCCATCGCGGCTACCTGGGCAAGGTGCCGCCCACCGGCGGCCGGTTCCGGGTGCGCATGACCGCCTATTTCGTCTTCGACGAGTCCGAAACGCTTGTCTGCGAACGTATCTACTTCGACACGCTGACCATGGTCCGACAGCTGCTGGGCGGGCTGGACATGAAGAGGCCGGCGAACTGGCTGCTGGCGGCGCGCTGCGTACGCGGCCTGTTGTCGATGTCGTCGGGGAAACCGGATTCGGCGCTGACCGGATCGGCGCACCGCTGACACGTCAGCAGCCGAGTTGCCCGGCGAGGTCGAGAAAGTCCGACGCGTTGACGTCGAACTCCCCCGAGTAGGCCACGTCGGCCACGCTGCCGGAGCCGAATTCCAGCGGGCGCGCGACGAACGCGGTGCGAAAACCGAGACCGCCGGCGGCGCGCAGGTCGTACTTGTGGCTCGCCACCATCATGATCTCGGCCGGTTCCAGCCTCAGATAGGTCGCCGCCATGCGGTAGATCGCCGGATCGGGCTTGAACACCCCGGCCATCTCCGCGGCGAAGACCGCGTCCCACGGCAGCCCGGCCCGTTTGGAGATGTTGACCACCGCGGACGTCGGCGTTGGACAACGTCGCCAACGTGAATGCCTCCTTCAGGCGCGTCAGCCCGGGCACCACGTCCGGCCAGGGCCGCAGGCGCTCCCAGGCCAGCGTGAGCTCGTCGCGCTGGGCAACCGAGAGGACGCCGGGGTCCAGCACGGTGTCGAGCGCTTCGCGGTACACCGAACGCACCGACACCCATCCGCCGCGCCGATCGGCCGCGGCGCCGGTGGCCACGAAGTAGCCGGCCCGCCAACGGCGCACCACGTCGGGCCAGTCGACGGGCGCATCGGCGCCGATGCGCCGCGCCTCCTCGCAAACCGTCGAGAAGAAGTCCGTCGCCGTTCCCTGCACGTCGAACAGCAACGCCCGCACCACGGGCGCCAATCTACAATGCGCCTCGTGGCCGATGACGCCGACGGCGCCCGAGAGCAGGAACCCGACTACCGGTTCACCTTCGCCAACGAACGGACATTCCTGGCCTGGCAGCGGACCGCACTGGGGTTGCTCGCCGCCGCCGTCGCACTGGTACAGCTGGTTCCCGAGCTGACCGTCCCCGGCGCACGCCGCGGACTGGGCGTGGGCCTGGCGGTGCTAGCCATCCTCACCAGCGGGATGGGGCTGCTGCGCTGGCACCAGGCGGACCGGGCCATGCGCCGCGGCGACCCCCCGCCCCGCCATCCCTCGCCGCTCTACCTCGCGGTGGGTCTCAGCCTGGTCGGGCTCATCGCGCTCGGGCTGGTCGTCGCCAAGGCGGTACTGGCTTGAGCGACGCCCCGGCCCCGTCCGACCGCGGGCTTCAGGCGGAGAGGACGGCGCTGTCCTGGTCACGCACCTCGTTCGCGTTCCTGGTCAACGGCGCGCTGCTGATGATCAGGAACCTGCATGGCTCGGTCGGGCCGGCCGGGGTGATCCCGGCCGTGTTGGCCGGTGCGGTGGCGTTGCTCACCTACTACATCTCGGTTCGCCGCCAGCGCATCCTGCAACAGCCCGTCGGTGCCACGATCACCGCGCGGCGGCCGGTGTACGTCATCGGGGCGGCCTCGCTGCTGCTCATCGTCGTGACGACCATCGGCCAGCTGCTCCAGTAGCCGCCAACGAGCGCCGCGATTCCGGTTCGACGTGCGCGGCGACCCGCCGTAGCTGTTCGGCCAGCCGGCGAACTTCATGACGGAGTTCGGCGATCTCGGCCGACGAGGTCGCCCGGTTCGCGGTGTCGGTCTCCGACACGCGTTCGACGATCCACGAGGCCAGCGACGCCGTGACCACCCCCACCAGGGTGATGCCGCCGATCATCAGCATCACGGCAACGAGCCGGCCGGGGACGGTGACGGGATATAAGTCGCCGTAGCCGACGGTGGTCACGGTGGTGACGGCCCACCACAGCGCCTTCCCGAACGACGTGATCCGGGCGCCGACGTGGTCGCGTTCGAAGTCGAGGACGGCCAGCGCCGACACATAAATCAGCAGGCACACCCCGGTGACGGTGTAGATGAGGATGCGGCCGCGCACCGCCATACCGACGGCTTTCTGCAGCGCCCCGGCCAGCACGACCAGCCGCAGGAGCAGCAGCGGTCCCATGAGCGGAAGCGCGACCACCAGCAAGTCGAACAGATGATGGACGAACCAGTCCCGCTTGTCGGACGCCAGGCGGAGGCGGACCAGGTAGTCGCCGACGAACAGACACCAGAACACCCAGCTCGACACCCACAGCAGGTGCGTGGCTTCGTGCCCGAGATGGCCCAGGACGTGCACCGAGTACAGGGCGATGAAGGCGGTGGCGACGGCGGCCAGCGGCAATTCGGTGACGCGTTGCCAGGTTTCTTCCCGTGTCTGTTCGACGGTTTCTTCACTCACGCGGCCGGCCTCCCGTATTGATGCATCGCTGGCGGAGTCGATTGGCCGACAACCACTCGCCTCGCCCGCCGGCATGGGAGTGTCCCGGCCACGCCACAACTCGTTACCCAGTGTTCCCAGAATTCGCGGCTCTATGCCGGTTCGCCCGGGCGGGTTCACGTCGAACCCGCCTCGTGCCGGCGACAGAGCTGGGGAATTCCGTTCCTCCAAGCCAGTTCCCGGGCGAATCACCACCTTATGCAACTATTGCTATTGGTGGTAAAATATCGGCTCCGCCCCACGCCATCAGGAGTCGCCGTCGGCGGCCGGCGCCGCGCTGGGGGTACACACGCGGGGAAGGGCCGATCCAGCATGAGGCACGGGGACATCTCGTCGAGTCCGGACACCGTCGGTGTCGCGGTCGTCAATTACAAGATGCCGCGACTGCACACCGTCGACGAGGTTCTCGCCAATGCGCAACGCATCGCCGACATGGTAGTGGGCATCAAGCGGGGGCTGCCGGGCATGGATCTGATCGCCTTCCCGGAGTACTCGACGCAGGGCATCATGTACGACGAAACGGAGATGTATGCGACCGCCACCACCGTCCCCGGCCCGGTCACGCAGATCTTCGCCGAGGCGTGCCGGGCCGCCAAGACGTGGGGCGTGTTCTCGCTGACCGGCGAGCAGCACGAGGAACATCCCCACAAACCGCCCTACAACACGCTCATCCTGATGAACGACCGCGGCGAGATCGTGCAGAAGTACCGCAAGATCATTCCGTGGACTCCGATCGAGCCGTGGTATCCCGGCTCCGACACCTATGCCGTCGAGGGCCCGAAGGGGATCATGGTGTCGTTGATCGTCTGCGACGACGGCAATTACCCCGAGATCTGGCGGGACTGCGCGATGAAGGGCGCCGAGCTCATCGTCCGCTCGCAGGGCTACATGTATCCCGCCGCCGAGCAGACGGTGCTGATGTCCAAGGCGATGGCCTGGGCCAACAACGTCTACGTCGCCGTGGCGAACGCGGCCGGATTCGACGGCGTCTACAGCTATTTCGGGCATTCGGCGATCATCGGGTTCGACGGCCGCACCCTGGGCGAAACCGGGACCGAGGAGTACGGCATCCAGTATGCGCAGCTGTCCGTCTCGGCGATCCGCGATGCGCGCCGAACCGGGCAGTCGCAGAACCACCTGTTCAAGCTGCTGCATCGCGGCTACACCGGGGTGCTCGCGGCCGGCGACGGCGACAAGGGTGTCGCCGACTGCCCGTTCGACTTCTACAAACTCTGGGTGAACGACCCGAAGAAGGCCCAGGAGAACGTGGAGTCGATGACCCGCGACACCGTCGGCGTCGCGGAGTGCCCGGTGGGCGATCTGCCCACCGAACCCGACGAGAAAGCCTGACAGGGCAGACGCCGGCCGGCTCGTTGCGGGCACCGCAAGGTCGATGGTGTGATGCACTAGCTCTGGTGTGCACCGTCGAGCCGGTGTGAGCTTGGTCTGCCCAGTCGTCGAGTCAGGAGAATCTGTTGGCCGGTGCACGCTCGGTGCGGGTTCCCGCCGGGATCAACGCGCATGACATCGCTGTCCGGGGCGTGCGCACGCGGGTCTTCGAGGTCGACCCGGGCACTGGCGGCACCCCGCTGATCCTGCTGCACGGCGGCGGCCTGGACTCGGCGCTGGTGTCCTACGGTTCGGCGCTAGGTTCCCTGGGCCGGTGCCGGCGGGTGATCGCCCCGGACCTGCCCGGCTACGGAGACAGCGAATTCCCTTCGGATTCAGACTTTTCCATCCCCTGGTACGGCGACTGGGTCGTCGAACTGATCCGTGCCCTCGGCTTCGACCGGGTCGATCTCGGGGGGTTGTCGCTCGGCGGTTGGATCACCCTGGCCGTCGCCATCGACCATCCCGAGGTGGTGCGCCGGATCGTCGCGATCAACCCGGGCGGCATCACCGAGAAGTTCAGGTTCATGCGCACGGTCGAGTGGGTCATGCGTCACCCCGCGCTGCAGAGGCGAATCAACCGTCTGTCCGTAAGCCTGGGCTCCGGGTTGATCCGCCTGCAGTTGCGCGCCGGACTCGGCATGACCAACCCGTCCGCGCTGACCGACGACCTGATCGACGCGCTCGTCGTCAGCGGCAAGCGCCCGCGCGCCGGCGAGGCGTTCACGGCCACCCAGCGATGGGCGTTAGCCGGGCCCGCCAATCTGTCGCTGGCAGCGAAGCTGCCGCAGATCAAAGCCGAGACGCTGATACTGGCGGGCCGCGACGACAAGCTGGTACCGGTCGCGGATTCGGTTGCGGCGGCGCACGCGGTCCCCACCGGGCGGCTGCGCGTCCTCGAGCCCTGTGGCCATTGGCTCGTGCGCGACCGCCCCGCCGAGTTCGTCGACGCGGTGAATCAATTCCTCGATGCCGCAGGGTGATTCGGCGCCGGCGCCGGTCGCGGCTCAGGAGTTCAGGAAGGCGACGATCCCCGCCGTGACGGCGGCGGCGTAGCGGGCCCGGCCGTCGGGGCTTTGCATCCGCGCGGCATCGTCCGCGTTTTTCATGTTGCCCAGTTCGATCAGCACCGCCGGGTAGTCGGCGAAGTTGAGACCGGCCAGGTCGTCGCGGCCGTAGAGGCCGTCGGAGCCGATGTAGGTGGCCGGGTGAAAACCGGCCTGCGCCAATGCGTCACGCATCGTGTGAGCCAACCGCACGGCGGGGCCGGCCTGCACCTCGTTCAACGGCGGGCTGGAGTAGTTGACGTGGAACCCCGAACCGGACGCAGGCCCGCCGTCGGCGTGGATGCTCACGATCGCGTCGGGGTGCGCCGCGTTGGCCAGGGCCGCCCGCTGGTCGATGCAGGGCCCGACGCCGTCGTCGCCCCCGCGGGAAAGCTGGGTGCGGATCCCCTGCTGGTTGAGCGACTGACTGACCAGCGTGACGACGGCCCAGTTGAACGCGTGCTCGGGGTAGCCGTCGGCGGTCGCGGTGCCCGAGGTGTTGCATGGTTTGGCACCGCCTCGTCCGTTGGGCACCTGCCGCGCCAACGACGCGTCGCTGACGGCGTTGTGGCCCGCGTCGAGCACGACGAACCCGGGACCGGCGGCGGCCGCGCGCGAGGCGACGGCCAACGCGGCCACACCGACCGCGACCGGCGCCATTCCCGCGCATCTGAGCAGGTCGCGCCGCGAAAGCGGCCGGCCGGTAACAGCGCCATCACCCACCGGGCGATGGTAACAACCCGGTTGGTCACGGCGGCCTCCGCAGCTGCCGCGTCACCGGGAACAGGTCGTGCATGAGCGCGGCACCCTCGGGGCCGTAGATGCCGCGATCGTCGCCGCGCAGCACCCAGTTGTGCTGCTGATCGGCGCGGGCGGCCAACTCCCGGCGACCCCGAGCACGGGCGGCCGCGCGCTTGCCGTACCAGCGCACGACGGCGCGCACGAGAAAGAGCAGTGCCACGAGGAGGATCGCCCCGAGGATCCACCAGATGAGCTTGATGATGACCGCGATCAGCAGCAGAACGGCCACGAAGCCGCCGAACCCGCCGCCCGAGCCGGACCTGGATGCACTCATGGCGGGAACGTATGCCGACCCACCGACACGGCGAACCGGGCGGTTTGGGCACGACGTGGGCGGGTGCCCCAACGCCGCGACGATAAAGGAGCGCGGGGTGAGCTAGCTCGACACGACAAAGAGCCAAGTGGCCGACCTGGCGGGCAAGGTCGTGCCAGATGCTGCCGCACCGGGGCACCGCGCAGGCGGTCACCATCGCGTGCCCCGTCGAGGCGGTCGCGGGGTTCTGGCGTGACCCCGCGCAACTGTCGCTGGTGCTCGGCGACGTCACGTCGGTCGACGCGACGGGGCCGGACCGCTACCGGCGAACCCGCCCGGCGTCGGCGGCGCCGCAGGCGGCTCCCCGTTCGGGGGCGATGGAAGCCGAACTGGACTCGGCGGTGCGCAACCTGGGCGGCTGACAAAGCCTCAACCTCGCACGGCAACAGAGCCGTTGCCCGGCAGGCGTTTCCGGTGAGCGACCCGGCGCCCCGGGCCGCCGCATCTAACTGACGCGCGTCGAACGCGATATCGGCGGAAGTCCAATTTGCGCATGCCGGTTGCAGACTCACCGATCCTGTGCGGAAAATAATCGAGTCGGGTAATTCGTAGGTTTGAGATCCGCTCGCACGGGGAGTATTGCCGCATGATCACACGCCACATCGCTCGTTTTCTCGGTCCGGCCGTCGTCGCCGCCTCCGGACTCAGCGCCTCCGCCCTCACCTCCGCCGCCGTCCCGTTCGCCGCCGCCGCCGGCTGCCCCGACGTCCAGGTGGTCGCCGCCCGCGGCACCGGGGAAGACCCCGGCCCCGGCCCGACCGTGCAGGCCTTCATCGACAACCTGCGCCCCCGCGTGGCCGGCAAGTCCTTCGACGTCTACTCGGTCAACTACCCCGCCAGCGACCAATGGGACACCGGCGTCGAGGGCGTCAAAGACGCTGGGGCACACGTCCTCTCCATGGCCCAACAATGCCCCAACACCAAGATGGTGCTCAGCGGCTACTCCCAGGGCGCGGCCATCATGGGCTTCGTCACCTCCCCCGCCGTACCCGACGGCATCGACCCCACCAGCGTGCCCAAACCCCTGAGCCCCGAGATCGCCGACCACGTCTCCTCGGTCGTGCTGTTCGGCACCCCCAACGAGCGCGCCATGAACTTCCTCGGCGAGCCGCCGCTGGCCATCGGCCCGCTGTATCAGGCCAAGACCATCAAGGTCTGCGTCCAGGACGACCCGGTGTGCTCCGACGGGCTCAACTTCGCCGCCCACAACACCTACATCGACGACGTCAGCATGATCGACAAGGGCGCCGCCTTCGCCGCCAGCCGCATCAACGGCACCCCCGACCCCCAGACACCGGTCTCGGTGGCCGGCGCCACCACCGGCGGCGGCTTCGGCGACTGAAGTCACCGCTGCAACTGAAAACCCGATCGGCCGCGCCGGTCGCCGTCCTCGGCGACCGGCGCCTTACTGCGTGTGACCGGACCCTCAGGTCGGCTCGGCCAGCATCAGGTCGAGCAGGTGTTCACGCTGGGCGGCCCGGTAGCTGTCGATGTCCGCGAAGTCCCAGTAGAAGCTGCCGCGAGTGACACCGGCCTGTTGGCACAGGCGCTCGACTTTCAGCGCACGACCCCCCTGCTCGGCGAGCAGCGTGTCGCCGGCCTTGAGCCAGTCCTCGACCGACAGCCGGGTCGACGGGGGCTTGCGGGCGGTCACGTCGTGCCACGTTACGGGTTTTTCGCGCCGCGGCGGGCCTCGGTCGGCGGGCCGATGACGTCGAACGCGCGCACGGGTGACGATCGACTGCCCGCGTTGGCATGATGGGTCCGTGGCAGTGCTGGGCGGTTCGACGGTCACGCTCGACGACGGCTCGGGCGCGGGCGCGATCGCCGTGTCGGACAGCCTCGCCGTGGCGGGGTCGGTCGCCACCGCGGGCAGCGTCGGGGTGATCGGCAGCGTGTTGATGGTGTTGAGCGTTCTCGCGCGTGGATGCGTGGCGTGTATGGCGTGCATCGCCTGCACCCGCTGCGTGGCCTGCGTGGGGTGCGTGCGCTGCGTCGACTGCGTCGGCTGCGTGAACTGCTCGGGTCTTCGCAATGTCAGGGGCGTCCGCAACGTCAGCGCTCAGTCCGCCCCGTGAGGGTCGTGGACGACGACGGACGAGACGCTGACGGGTTGCGGTGGTGAGGTGGCGTTGCCGCGTCGAATGCCAGGAAATCGACCCGGTCGCGCACCGGCGTGAGGCGCTCCCGGCGAACGCCCGTGGACAGCCGAATGGTGCTGCGCGAGTTCGTCTCCAACTGTGCGCCGAGCGCAGGCAACTGTGGCGCTGGACACCAGCAGCGATCGGATTTGACAGCAAAACCACCCAAGTGTTCAGTAATGTAGACGCCGCACTTACGCCGGGGGGGACGATGGCCGACGTCCGATTGCTGACCTTCGCCGAAATCGCCGAAGGAACCTGCGCACGCCATCAGGCGAATCGGGATGGGGAGCGCGCCGAGGTGCCGCATTTCTTCGCCGGCGTGGGCGTAATCGACGAGCTCGGCGTCGAGGTACCCCCGCAGCGGGGAACCGTTGTCACTCAAGGAGCGTCATGACCGGGGATCATCACATCGGCTGGCTCGGAACGGGCCGGCTGGGCAGCGCGATGGCCACCCGCCTGCTGGCCCACGGGACCATGCTGACCGTGTGGAACCGCACGGCCCCCAAGGCCGGCCCGCTGATCGGGATGGGGGCCACCCGCGCCGCCGTCGTCGGCGATCTTGGCCGTTGCGACATCGTGTTCACCACGGTCACGTCCTCTTCGGACCTGCTTTCGGTGACCGCAGGCCCCGGTGGCCTGTTCCGCGCACAGCCCGCACCGCGCATCGTCGTGGACTGTTCGACCGTGTCCGCCGAGGCGGCCGCCGAGGTCCGCGCCGAGGCCGCCAAGCGCGGCATCGCGTTCCTGTCGGCACCGGTGAGCGGCAACGCCGACATGGTCGCCCAGGGGCGCGGCTCGATCATCGTGTCCGGCGCGGCGACGACCTTCGAAACCGTCCAGCCGTACCTGCGCGCCATCGCACCCAATGTGAACTATTGCGGCACAGGCGAAGCCGCGCGACTGACCAAGCTGTGCCACAACCTGCTGCTGGGCATGGTGAGCGAGGCACTGGCCGAGGTGACGACCCTGGCCGAGAAGGGCGGCGTGGCGCCGTCGGCCTTCCTGGACTTCATCGACGACTCCGTGCTGGGCTCGACGTTCATCCGGCACATGGGCCAGGCGATCCGCGCCCGCAACTACGCGCCCACGTCCACCACCGAAAACCTGTGCAAGGATTTCGACCTGGGCTTTGCGGCGGCCCGGCAACTCGAGGTGCCGATGCCGGTGGCGGCGACCACGCACCAGCTCATCCAGACCGCGATCGGGCACGGCCACGGCAAGTCCGACTTCGCCGTCCTCTACGAGGTGGCGGCGCGCGCGGCCGCGTTACCGAGAACCAAACGCTGAGCCGTCGTGGGCCGCGGGGTCGTCTGGTTGCGCGCGCATCTGGCGGAGCCGTTGCGGGGCCAGGGTTCTGACGCGGATGGCACCGAATCCCGGGAACCGATCCGGATAGGCGTGACGGTCGCCTGAAGCGGCTGTGGTGTTGCTGCCCCCAGGGGTTTTCGGCGCGTCGCTACGCGGGCGCTTCGACGGCCATCCCCAAGTCGGCCGCCGCTGCCTCCATGCGGTTGTCGTAGGTGAGCAGGACGCGCAGTTCGGTCCCGGCACGCCGAGCGGCGGCGAGGTGAACGGCGTCGAGGCTGCGCAGACTGCTCGGGCGCAGGTCGGCGGCGGCGTCGAGCAGGCCCGGCGTGATGTTGACGGTGTCGAGGCCATCCAGGATGCGGCGGGCCTGCGTCACCGCCCTGGCGCCCGCGCCGGCCACGGCGCGGACAAGCTCGGTTCGGGCAAGAGCCGCGGTGAAGAGCGTGTCGGCGGAGACGGCGCGCAAGTAGACTTTGAGCGCTGCTGACTCGCGTTCGGCGACAACGAGCTTGACCAGCGCCGGCGTATCGAGGTACGTCTTCATCGCGGCGCGCAGCGCGGCCAGCGCTGCCGACGCGTCGAAATCGCTGGCCAGGAGGCCGCCGGTGTCGGGGCCGAACTCGTCGGGGCGCCGGTCCCCCAGCGGCGGGCCGAATCGCTCTTGGGGCCCGAGCGTTCGCCGCGGATCGGGAAGCGCACCACGTCGGCGGTCAGCATGCGGACCACGTACAGGTAGGCCTCGTCGCGGTCCAACGCCATGCAGTTGGGGAAGGCAACCGCGTCGGCGATTACGTGTGCCGCTCGGCGATCCGGTGCCACCCGGAACAGGTACCCGTCAGGCGTGCCGCGCGCGATGGTGTCGGTGAGATCCTCGGCCATCGTGCTCACCGAACACCACAGCGCGCCAACAGAATCCACCAGGATGAAGTTCAGCCACGCCAGTGGCCGTCCCTCGAATTGTCCGCTGAGCGACGTCGCGATCGCACCTGTCAACGGGTCGAGGTCCTGCAGCGCGCCCGCGCCCCAGTTGGCGATCAGGAAGTGGCCGTCGCGGGCGACCACGACGTGTTCGGGGCGCTGCACGCCGCGCCCGACGGGGTGCAGACCCGTGAGCTCGATCGGGGTCTCGGCAATTTCGCTCATCGTTGCCTCGCCTGCGCGGGTGGGCGGCCGACTGTCGGGCTAGCGCGTGGGCGCCTCACCGGTCACAGCGGTCACCGCCGGGAACTATGTTGCGACTTGCCCACCTTCGAGCCTGACTTTTCAGCCCACAGCCGCTGGACACAGCAGAAGCAATTGGTCATATTTATGACTATCCCCGAAATGCGTTCACGTCGCCGACGTGAAGGCACACCTGTCGGAGTTGGCCGCCACCGTCGGCGATCGGCACGAACGGATCACAGTGACGGTGCATGGACGGCCCGCGGCGGTCCTTCTTGCCGTCGACGATCTCGAGTCGCTCGAGGAAACCATTGCGGCGCTGTCCGACGCGAAGGCGCTTCGAGCCCTCGGTGAGGCCGATGCCGAGCTGGCCCGGGGAGAAGGGGAGGGCCAGGATGACCTCACCGCGGCAATGCAAGGGCCCCGAGCCAGGAAGTGACCGGTTCGCGCTACGAGCTGATAATCGCTCCGACCGCGAGAAAACAACTGGCCGAACAGCTTCCCGAATCGGTGTCGTTCGCCGCTTATGAATTCATCATCGGTCCACTGCTCGACAATCCTCACCGCGTGGGCAAGCGGCTCCGGCCGCCGTTGCATGATCGCTTCAGCGCACGCCGCGGCACCTACCGCCTGATCTACAGAATCGATGACGAGCGTCGGCACGTTACCGTCGTCGGGGTGTGCAGCCACGCGGACGCATACCGTGCACGCTGACCGCGCATCGCGGATCTGCATATCGGCGAGGCACACGCCCCGTCGGTCGTTTCAGGGCGTGGCAGAGGCCTTCAGCGACGCCAGGGCGCTCGCGCTGAGGCGGGCGAGTTCGTCGGCCTCGTCGGGGGTGAGTGCGGCCGCGAAGATCTCGGCCATCCGGCGGTTGGTCGCCTGCTCGACCTCGGCGTAGCGGTCCTTCTTGTCCGCGCCGTCGGCGAACGGCTCGGGCCAGCCGAACCGCCGCGTACTGATGCCCCTTGTTGAGCATGTGCGCTTCCACGGGCGTGATGCCGGAAATGGTGAGGGCGTTGAAATGCACGCTGCCCCGCAGCTCGCGCAGGACGTGCATGACCTGCAGCGCCCGCGCGGGCGCGTCGTCGGCCAGCGGCATCGTGCGCCAGCCGGCATACAGCGGCAGGCCCGCGTCCGGTGCCGCCGCGATGATCTTCTCCCCCAGCGCCGCGATGCGGTCCACACCCTCGGCGCCGGCCAGGTGCTTGCGGGCGAAGCGGGCGGCCTGGTCCCAGTACACCTCGGCCGCGCCGGCCGCGCCGCGCACTGCGACGCCCTCCTCCCACAGGCCGCGCAGGAAGCTGGGCTCGAACGCGACGAAGATCGAAGCGACCGTGTCGCCGGTGGCCTCGCCCAGCACTCCGCCGCGGCCGGCGACGTATCCGGTGAGCGGGTTCTGGTAGCCGGCGGCGATGCTTTCGGCGAACGTCTCGGGGTGCAGCATGAACACCGCGACCGCCTGTTCGATCGGCGAAGCCGCAGCGATGGTGGCGTCGAGCACGTCGGTGTGACTCATCGGTCTCCTTGTCATTCGTGGCCCTGCGTGTGTCGCACGCTACTCCTGGCGCCGGCGGCGCCGACGCGGGCAGCGGCGTCCCGCCGGTGCACTTGATACTCCCCACGCCCGTGGGCAGACTTGTTGGATGCAACCACGTGAGCATGCCGCCGCGACTGCCCCGACGACAGCGCAGCCGTCGTGAGCATGCCCGCCGACGCAGCCCGCCCGCTGACCTGCCTCTCGGACGTGCGCGCGTTCTTCCACACCAACACCGTGCCCCTGTACTTCATCTCGCCGACCCCGTTCAACCTGCTCGGCATCGACCGCTGGGTGCGGAACTTCTTCTACCTGACCTACTTCGACTCGTTCGAGGGCGTGCATTCGCGCGTGTTCGTGCCGCGGCGGCGTGACCGCCGCGATTTCGATTCCATGGGCGACGTGTGCAACCACCTGCTGGCCGATCCCGAGACACTCGAGTTCATCGCGGGCCGAGGGCCCGGGGGGAAGGCCTGCTTCGTGATGCTGGACGAGGAGACCCAGGGGCTCGCCCGGCAGGCGGGCCTCGAGGTGATGCACCCGTCCGCGGAGCTGCGCAATCGCCTGGGCTCCAAGACCGTCATGACGCGCCTGGCCGACGAGGCGGGCGTACCCAGCGTGCCGCACGTCATCGGACGGGCCGGATCCTACGAGGAGCTGCTGTCGCTCGCCCACGACGCCGGGCTCGGCGACGACCTCGTCGTCTCCATCCCTTACGGCAACGCCGGCAGCGGAACGTTTTTCGTGCGCGGCCAGCAGGACTGGGACGAGCACGCCGCCGACATGGCCACCCAGGAACTCAAAGTCATGAAGCGGATCCGCAACGTCGAGGTGTGCATCGAGGGTGCGGTGACCCGCCACGGCACCGTGATCGGCCCCGCGATGACGAGCCTCGTCGGCTACCGGGAGCTCACCCCCTACAAGGGCGCCTGGTGCGGCAACGACATCTGGCGCGAGGTGCTGCCGCCCGCACAGACCCACGACGCACGCGAGATGGTTCGCAAGCTGGGCGACATCATGCGCCGGGAGGGGTACCGCGGATACTTCGAGGTCGACCTGTTGCACGACCTGGACGCCGACGTGCTCTACCTCGGCGAGGTGAACCCGCGCCTGTCCGGCGCCAGCCCGATGACCAACCTGACCACCGAGGCCTACGCCGACATCCCGCTGTTCCTGTTCCATCTGCTCGAGTACATGGACGTGGAGTACGAACTCGACATCGAGGAGATCAACGCCCGCTGGGAGCGCGGCTACGGCGAGGACGAGGTCTGGGGACAGGTGATCATCAACGAGACGTCGCCGGACATCGAGCTGTTCACCGCGACACCCCGCACCGGGGTGTGGCGCATCGACGACGACGGCCGTGTCTCCTTCGCGCGCACCGCCAACGACTGGGCCACGCTGCTCGACGGGTCCGAGGCCTTCTACATGCGCGTCGCGGCGCCCGGCGACCTGCGCTCCGAGGGCGCCCAACTCGGCGTGCTCGTCACCCGCGGACACCTGCAAACCGCCGACTATCAGCTCACCGAACGCTGCCAACGCTGGGTCAAGGGCATGAGGGCGAAATTCGTCTCGACACCGTTGGTGCCGGCCGCGCCGATCGTCTCGCGGCTCGTCGCGCGGGCGTGAGCGGCGTTCCGGCCGGCCTGTCGCTGGACAACTGGCTGTCACCGCCCCACGCGCACTGGGCTTTCCAGCACGTCGACGACTTCATGGCGACCGCGGTGATCCAGCGCGGGACCGGGCCGGTGGCTTCGTTGCCCCCGGCCTATGCGCCGGTCGCCGAGATTGCGGTGACCCGAATCGACGGGGTGGCCGGCACCGTCGGTGAGGTGATGGCCGACACTCATACCGACGGGTGGGCCGTCGCGCACCGCGGGGTGCTGGTGGCCGAGGAATACCTCGACGGCATGGGTGTGGGGACCCGGCACCTGTTGTTCTCGGTGAGCAAGTCACTGGTGGCGGCCGTGGTGGGCGCGTTGTGCGGGGCCGGGGTGCTCGATGTCGACGCCTTGGTCACGGATTACGTTGGGGCCCTGGCGCAGTGCGGCTACGCCGGGGCGACGGTGCGCCACCTGCTGGACATGCGGTCGGGGGTCTTGTTCTCGGAGGATTACGACGACCCGGACGCCGAGATCCACGTGCGCGAGCAGGTGATCGGGTGGCAGCGCCCGACCAGGACGGATCTGCCGTTGACGTTGCGGGACTACCTGCTGACGCTGCGGCGCAAGCGGCCGCACGGCGGGGCGTTCGAATACCGTTCGTGTGAAACCGATGTGCTGGGCTGGATCTGCGAAGCCGCCGCCGGTCGGGAGATGCCCGAGCTGATGTCGGAGCTGCTGTGGAGCCGCATCGGCGCGTCAGGCGATGCCACCATCGGCGTCGACGCGGCCGGTACCGGGGTTTTCGACGGCGGCATCAGCGCCTGCCTGACCGACATGATCCGGTTCGGGTCGCTGTTTCTGCGCGACGGAGTCTCGCTCACAGGCGAGCACGTGGTGCCGGAGGCGTGGATCGCCGACACCCTTGCCGGGGGGCCGGATTCGCGTGCGGCGTTCGCCGCCTGCCCGCAGGGCACCGACATGCCCGGCGGGATGTACCGCAACCAGGTGTGGATTCCCTATCTGGGCAACAACATTGCGTTATGCCTGGGCATGTGCGGGCAGATGATCTACGTCAACCGCGCCGCGGAGGTGGTGGCTGCCAAGCTGTCCACCCAGCCCAACTCCGGGGACCCGCAGCTGCAGTTGGACACGCTGCGGGCGTTCGATGCGGTGGCACGCGAATTGGGTTCGAGCGCTAAACCTTGACGACGAGCTTGCCGACGTTCTTGCCGTCGAAGAGCATGTTGATCGCCGTCGGCAACTGCTCGAAACCCTCGATGACGGTCTCGAGCGGGGTGAGCTTGCCCTGGGTGATCAGGCCGGTGATCTCGGTGATCGCCTCTTGGGCTTGCCCGAAATGGTCGAGGACGACGAAGCCCTGCAGCGTCGCGCGCTGGATGAGCAGGTTACCGAACGCGCGCGGCCCGGGCGGCGGGTCGGCGGAGTTGTAGCCGGAGATCAGCCCGCAGAGCGCCACCCGCGCACCGATGTTGATGCGCGCGAAGATGGCGTCCATGATGTCGCCGCCGACGTTTTCGAAGTCGACGTCGATGCCGTTGGGCGTGGCTTTGGCGAGCTGGGCGTACCAGTCGTCGGCTTTGTGGTCGACGGCCGCGTCGAAGCCGAGCCGCTCGGTAACCAGCTTGCACTTGTCGGGGCCGCCGGCGATGCCGACGACGCGCGCACCGGCGGCCTTGGCGAGCTGGCCGGCGACCGAGCCGACCGCGCCGGCCGCGGCCGAGACCACGACCGTCTCCCCCGGCTTCGGCTTGCCGATGTCGTGGATCCCGACCCACGCCGTCAGTCCCGTCATGCCGAGCGCACCGAGGTACGCGCTCGGCGAGACGCCCTCGCGACCTCAACCGGCATCAACGGCGCCGCCGGCGAGGCGACGGCGTACTGCTGCCAGCCGACCAGGCCCTGCACCGTCTGGCCGACCCGATAGTCCGGGCTGTTGGAGGCGATCACCTCGCCGAGGCCCAGCCCGCGCATGACCTCCCCGATGCCGACCGGCGGCAGGTAGGTCGGGGTGGCGTTGATCCACCCCCGGTTGGTCGGGTCCAGCGAAATCCAGTCGACGCGCACCAGCGCCTCGCCGTCGCCGATCTGGGGCACCGGGGCTTCGTCGAGCTCGAAGGTGTCCGCGTCGATGCGTCCCGTGGGGCGCTGGCGGAGCAGGAAGCGGCGGTTTCGTTGGGTCATGAGGTCCACCGTAGCGCCCAGTGTCGGCGCAGGCTGTTGCGCTTCAATTACTCTGCCAAAACACCTTACTGGCGGCCGCGGTCTGCATACCCTCGACGCATGCCGGAGTCAGACGTGGAGGAAACTGTAAACGCCGCAGCGGGTGGTGATTCCATGAGCAAGCTGGCCGCCTACCGCAAGTGCGCCGAACGTATACAGACGGCGTGGCCGGCGTTTGCCGCCGAGCGCCGGAGACGTCTGCAACAAGGCGGAGGCGGGCAGCCCGTGGAAAAGGTCGCCGAGAACATCCTGGAGAACCTTTTTACCACCGTCCTGGACTGGCCGATCGAAAACGTCCGGCCGCAGGTGGAACGGGCCGACATCGTGTTGACGCGGCTGGGGCTGAAGTACCTCGTCCTGGAGGTCAAACGGCACGGCTGGCTGACCGGGCGTCAGGTGGCGATCGACGCCGCATTGACCCAGGCCCGTCGCTACGCCGACGACCAGCGCGTCAAGGCCGTGGCGGTCAGCGACTCGATCATGCTGTACGCGGCCGACATCGTCGGCGGCGGGCTGCGCCCTCGGGTGTGGCTGCAGCTTGAAGCCGACGAAGCCCCCGAGGACCTGTGGTGGCTGTCGGTTCACGGCATCTACCGTTTGCGCCCGGATCGGCCGGTTGGGCTTGGGGCGCTGTCGATGCGCGACGGCGACGTGGGTTCTGGTGTGGATCTCGGCGCCGCCGGTGACGTGCACCCGAAATACAAGGTCCCCATGCAGTGCTTCGCCTATGTCGGCGCCGCCAACGACACGCACACCTGGAAGCTGCCCTACCTGTTGGCCGACGGCATCACCCCGGATGCCAAGCGGTTGCCGAAGGCGATCCAGTGCATCTTGAGCAACTACCGCGGCGCCGTGGTGGACATCCCGGAAGCCGACGTCGGCGATGTTCTGGTGCGGCTCGGGACGGCGGCGTCGGTGCTGCACAAGATGCCCTGCCAAAAGCCGTCCACGGCCGCCGCCTACCGCGGAGCCCACCAATTTCTGGAGCAGTTGGACCGGCTCGCCGACGTCGGCTGTTGCGGGAAGGAGTAGCCGGCGAGTACCGCCTTCTCCGATAGGACTTCCTCGGCAAACGCCTGCGCTGCCCGCCGTCTCGTCGGATACTGACCGTGGCGAAAGGAAGCAGGGGATGCGGTGAAGTCGCTCGTCGGCGAAATGTTCGGCAAGTACAAGGTGGTCCGACTGCTCGGTACTGGCGGCATGGGCAAGGTGTATGAGGCCTACGACACCGACAAGGGCAGAACGGTCGCGTTGAAGCTGCTCAACGAGCAGTACGCCGACGACGAAAATTTTCGCGCCCGCTTCCTGCGCGAATCGCGCGCCGCGGCCATCCTTCAAGAGCCGCATGTCATCCCGATCCACGACTGGGGTGAAATCGACAACGTCCTCTACATCGACATGCGGCTGGTCCGAGGCCAGACCCTGCACGACATGCTCAAGAGAGGCGCCCTGGACCCGCAGCGAGCCACCGACATCGTCGGCCAGATCGCCGCCGCGCTGGATGCCGCACACGCCGAAGGACTGATCCATCGCGACGTGAAACCACAGAACATCATCGTCACCCCCGACGACTTCGCCTACCTGGTGGACTTCGGCATCGCCGAGACCAGGGGCGACACCCGCCTGACGATGGCGGGCTATCAAGTGGGCAGCTTCGACTATATGGCGCCGGAAAGATTTGGGGACTCCGAGGCGACACCGGCCGTCGATGTCTATGCGCTGGCGTGCGTGCTCTATGAGGCGTTGACGGGCGGCAAGCCGTTCGCCGGCCACAGCGACCAAATCATCGCGGCCCACCTGTCGTCCCCACCGCCGCGGCCCAGCGCGGTCAATGCCTCGGTGCCGGCGTCGTTCGACGACGTCGTCGCCCGCGGCATGGCCAAGCACCCCGACGACCGTTACGGCAGTGCCGGAGCGCTGGGCCGCGCCGCCAAGCGGGCCCTATCACCGGAGGCGGCAGCGGCCGGTGCACCCACGGTGCTTGCGCCCCAACCCGTTTCGGCGCCGAGCAGCTATCCCCCCTTCAACGCCCATTACCCTTCTCCCCCACCGCCCCCGACGACACGAGACCGTGGGAAGTACTTGTTGCCAGCCTTGATCGCCACGGCCGCGCTCTTGCTCGTCGGCGTTGTGGTGCTGACGGTCGGAATGCTCGCCACCCGCAATTCGGAACCGCAGACACCGTCGCCGACACTGGCCTACACCCCGCCGAGCGTGTCCATCCCCAAGTCTGAGCCCTCCTCGACCACGCAGCCGTTCTATCCGCAAACGGTCACCACCTCCGCCGCGCCGGACGCCGAGCAGCAGCTGCGCGAAATCGCCGACGAGGACCGCCCATTCGTGGCCGCCAACCTCGCCGACCATTGGGTGCCGCAACTGAGCTCCAAACGTCCCGGCGTCGTCGACCAGGGTGTGGTGTGGGACAACACCATGACGCTGCAGGAGCATCTGGACCTCAGGCAGCGCTATCCCGACGTACGGCTGCTGTGGTCGGGTGACTGGTCGACCTTTTCGGCGCCCGACTTCTGGGTCACCGTGCTCGGCATGGCATTTCCCGATCCGGCCGGTCCGCTGGCCTGGTGCAGGGCCCAAGCACTGGACCGGGACCACTGCATCGCCAAGCTCATCAGCACGGCACATGCCGTCGAAGGGAGCACGGCCTACAACTGATGTGGGACAAACTAACCGGCGGGGTAGGGGTCGACGCCGTCCAGGTACAGCCGTTTCCCGAACCCGCCGGCCTCAGTGCGCTTGTGGTGTCCGGCGTCGACAATGTCCGCGAGCGTGACGCCGTGCTCGACGGCGATGGCCTGAAGGACTTCCAGCACGTCGGCGGCCTCTTCGATGAGGGACTCGGTTGTCGTCGCCGCGATCAGTTCGTCGACCTCTTCGCGCAGCTTCTCGTGCAGGGCGGCCCGGTACGTACCGGCGGCCAACGTCGTGACCCGGGGCGTGCGTCCGGAGGCTCGAATGATGTCGGGAATCTTGTCCCGGACGAGTTTGCCCACGCGGCCCCTTTCGCTGGCGATAATGCGGTGGTGCAGTTCTACCTCACCGGGCCGACCACACGGGCGCACCGGCACCACGGTGCCACATCTGTCACAGCGGCCACCGCTACAGAACCACTACGCAAAATGCCCGCCTCAGAGCGACTTTCAGCGACAAACCGGGGAGCGGTCTCGCTGGCAAAATGTCTTGACGACGAGCTTGCCGGCGTTCGCCCCACGGGGGACGACGATCGGAACTGTCGCGCCGCTTATGACGGATTCCCGTACAGCCGAGGCTCGTTGATCACGGGCCGACCCTGTTCTGATTCGAGCTCCGTCGCGGACGTTGCCGTCGGCGACGTATACCGGTACGCCTCGGGAATATCCGACGGCCGTTGCGGCACGCGTTCGCGCGGAGAGCCGAACCACCAGATGGTCTCGGGCTCGCCTGGCCGACGGGACGACGAGGACGGCTGATTCTCCTCGAAATCGCAGAGGTAGTAGTAGAGGACCGCCTCGGAAAGATCCGGCCAGGGACCCGGGTCGACGATCGACTCTCTGGTGTCGCGGACCAATCCCCAGGTTCTATCCGAAGGTGGGGCGGTGTAGACACAGTACATCGTCGCGCCCTCGGTCCAGGCGTGCGTGACAAGGTAGGGGCCGTGACCGCGGTTGTTCTCAACTTCGATGTGCCGCAACAGGGTTTGCAACACCTCGGCTGCAAACTCGCGTTGCGCGTCGGTAGCGTCAGTTGATGGGCACATTTTTGTTCACCCATGGCGGTGTCAGCGTCCAACCCGGTTCCACTTCAACCACTCCACTACCCCCCGCGAGCGGATACATCGAGATGACCCCTTTCTGTCCGCCATCGGGAATACCCGGACGTCCTTCGTTGACGTTCGCCACGATCCTCATGGTCAGGCTCTCGCCCGTATCCTCGCAATCGGCGATCCCAAGCGGACCTTGCGTACAGTGCACACGATTGATCGGGACCTCGTAAACAAGGGTTCCGCCCTGGCTGCTTATGGGCCGACTGTGTGAGATCAGATCCCGGAAAACGTTGGGGTTGACCACGTGGTGCCGCCAGTACGCCTTGTCCCAACCGAAACCCTGTTGTGTGCTCTCGTCGTAGTAGCCGCGCCGGAGAACGACATGGTTGCCGTCGAGGTCCGTGGCCTCGGCGATCACCTCGTTGATCGGGTACGTGGGGGGCGGAGGCTGCTCTTTGAAGGTGTGGTTGTCGACGGGATGGACATCGTTGTCCGTCTTGCCCGGATCTCGGGGGAAAGCGTGGCGGATGCCGGCCACCGCTGCGGTGATCTTGCCAGCTACTTGTTGGTCGACGTCGACGAGCTGAGCCGCGCGCCCGCGGATATCGCCGGCCAGGACCAGCGCCCGGGCGTGCCGGGCAGACCGCTGCACGGCCGACCCACCGCGGGAGCGGTCGGTGACCGACAGATCATCCCCCACCTCGAAACCCTCCGCGCGGGCGTCCTCCACCGCATAGCGGACCCGTGAGCGCGCGCCATACAAATCCGAGGCCCCGCTACGTGCGACTTTGGCCGCCTCGTGCAACTGGTCGGCCACTGCACTGGTGGTCTGCATGTCGGAATGGGTTGCGGTCCGCACCCTGTCGGCGGCCTCACCCTGCCAATCGATTGAAAAGGCTTCCGCCAGACCTGATTGGCCACCCCATAGCAGCGTCCGCCGACGGCCTGCCAGTAGTCGGCAGCTTCAGTCAGGTGTTCGGTGGGCCAGGCCAGCAGTTGAGCGAGGCTGGCAGACGCTGCGGGCGCTCGCATCGCTAGACACAGGCCTCCGGGGAGGCCAAGGCCGCCAGCTCGTGGGCCGAGTCAGCTTCATTGGCGACATAGCGGGAATCGGCCTCGGCGACGTGGACGGCACGGACACAAATCCGTGCGGCCAGTCCCGCCGTGAACGCTGCGACATCGGCGTGGGCGGCGTTCACTGCGGCCGCGCTGGCCTGAGACGACAAACCCAACCCCACCGGGGCAGTCGTTTCCTCGAGGTCGCCCGCTGTGGCGCCCCATCTGCCGGCCATCACCTGCACACCAGCACTATCCACCCGCAGTGGCTGCTGCATGGGCCGAAGTTTATCCATGCTCGTGCTTGCCGGCCAGTCACCGCGTGCCGGCCCCGCCGCCGCGGTCGGAGAGACCGGCAAGTGAGCAAGTCCCGGTCCGCCCTAGCTGCCGGCCATCACGATGACGACGAACGCGCCGGTGGCTTGACTAACAGGGGCCACCGGAAAGGCTCAAATATCCTTCTTCCTCGGCGATCTCATTGCCGGCCGCGAGCTGCTCGATCACCCCGTCGATATGGCTCTTGATGTCTGCGCCGGTACGAGTCCAACCGAAGATACGGGCAACCGCTGTGATGAGCTCGGTTCTCTCTGTCGTTCCCGTGTCCCGGAGAAGCAGCGTGGCGCAAAGGCGAATTTCGCTATGCGCGACGTGTTCGACTTTTCTGGTCACGCCATTCGGTGTCCGGACACGGTCGACTGGGCGGCCCTTGCGGTCGATGAAGTCGCCGTCACGATCGACGTTATCGTGACTGCCGATAGCTCGATCGATGTTCTCGCTGATCTTGGAGCCGATGCGCCCTATGCCCCACGCCTCCCTCAAACGCTGATGGACGAGGGACATGTGGACCGGGCCTTCGATGTCGGCGATGGCGACCACGGCGTCGGTCATGTGATGGTGGCCGCCGGCCTCGGAAGGGTCGATCCACCGAGGCAGCGGCTGGACATCCGCCACCCTGTATTCCGTCGTCCACGATGGCGTTTCGTAGGTCTCCACTTGGGTTGTCTCGACGATTCGACGCGGCAGCTTGCCGTCGTCAGCGTTGATCCGGTCGTCCGCGGGTGCGTTGATTGCAGCTTCGATTGCGGCACGCAGCCGGTCCTCTTCAATCTGCCGGTTTCGATACCATGCGGTTCCCCAAATCCGGTGCAGCCGCCAGCCGAGTCCGCGAAGAATCTGTTCCCGTAGCCTGTCGCGGTCACGGGCAGCGGGGGCGGAATGATACTGGTAACCATCGCATTCGACACCGAGAGCAAACTGGCCGGGATGGGCGGGATGCCGTATTCCGATGTCGATGCGGAATCCAGCCGCTCCCACTTGCGGTTCGACGGTGTAACCCCATGCACGGATTGCCTTGGTGACGGATTCTTCGAAGGGGCTTTCTGGGCCGAGCCCGCTGCCGCCCAAGTCGATGGCCAGGGCAGCTTGGCCGCGCTCGGCGTAATCCAGATAGGCGCGGAGATATTCGACGTTTTCGTTTGTCGACGGCGGGATGTCGCCGGCACGCACAGACGCAACCACCTCAACGCGCTGACGGGCGCGCGTCGCCGCGACATTGAGCCGGCGCCATCCTTTGGGTTTGTTCAGCACCCCGAAGTTGGTGGTGATCTTGCCGGCCTCGTCGGGCCCGTAGCCGATTGAAAAGATGATGACGTCGCGCTCGTCGCCTTGCACCGATTCCAGCGACTTTACAAAAAAAGCGTTAAGCCGGTCGTCGCCATCGAAGAACCTGTCCAGGTCGCGGCGGCTCTCCCGCGCTTTGTCGATGGCATCCATGATCGCGTCTGCCTGGGCGACGGAGAACGTCACCACGCCAAGAGTGAGATGTGGTCGCGTCGTGAAGTGCTCGATGACCCGTTCGGCGACCCGGGTGGCCTCGAGCGGATTGTCCGCACCGCCCCCACGGCGGTACACGCCATTGGTGTGGAAGAACTGCACGCCCACATCCGGGCCTTCCGAGTGCGAGCTGGGATAGGTTATGAGCTTGCCGTCGTAGAACTTGTAGTTCGAGAACGCGATCAGGTCTTCGTGCCGGCTGCGGTAGTGCCAGTTCAACCGGAGGTCGTTGAAAGCTCCACAACCTTTCGCCAGCTCGAGGACGGACTGGAAATCGGCGGCGTCGGTGTCGCTTTCATCGAAATCGCTTTCTGCCTCGACGCGTTCGAAGAAAGAGGTCGGGGGCAACTGTTTGTCGTCTCCGGCAAGGATCAGCGATTTGCCGCGGTAGATGCAGTTGATGGCATCCCCCGGGGTGACTTGTGACGCTTCGTCGAAGATGACGACGTCGAAACCCATGTCTGCCGGCAGGTACTGGCTCACGGCAAGCGGCGACATCATGAAACACGGCTTGATGGCCAACGCGGTGTTGCGGGACCGGGAGATGAGTTCGCGCACCGGCAGGTGTCGTGATTTCTTCATTCCCTCGCGGCGTATCACGCCGGGTTCGCCGATCTCGGCGACCGAGGGTCTGCGCATGTTCACTGCGCGGATGATGTCGCTCGTCGCAGCCAGAATGAGTTGTCTGTCGAGTTCGCGGTACTCCTCAACGAGCGCGCTCCGATCGCGTTCCTGTAGGGGCCGGATGCGCGTGTCGTTCTGGATTGTGTAGTCAGCCCATGAACGCAGCAGCGCCTTCTCGATGACGGGGGGTACTTGTTGGGCTCCCACGCGCTGTTCGATGCAGAAGTCGATGGCGGTATCGAGGCCGTGCTTGGCGAGATCGGCGCGGGCTCTTGTGTACGCAAACCACTCCTCTTGCCCGGTGCTGTCGTCCTTCAGATCACCGATCAGGCTCGCGGCGTTGGAGTAATCGTCAAGTTCGGTTCTGAGCTCCGCATGCCGGTCGGAATGGAAGGCGTCGATGATCCGATCGGCAGCGGTTGCCCATTTCCCGGCCGCGGCGGCCAGGCGATGCACGGGGCGCGACGCGGTCAGCGCCGCGACTTGGGCGTCGGTCAGTGCTCGCCCGGCGATCTCGCGGGTTTCCTGGGCCCACTTCAGGCCGTCGTTCAGGCGGTCCAGATCGGAGAGTGCTCCGTCGAAGCAAGCGCCGAATGTGGCGGCGTACGTAGCCGTCTCGGAACGCAAGTTCGCGTGCGCCTCGGCCGCTGCACCACGCAGGGCGAGAATTTCCTCGGCCTCGAGCAGACTATGCGCTCGCCCGGTCACGTGGTCGATCGCCGATATGCGTGCCGCCGTCTGACGCAGGGGCTCGAGTTGGGCACGCAGCCAGACGATGGACCGGCCGATCGGTTCGAGCACCAGTTCGGGCCGCCCTTGCAGCGCCGGCGCCGGGGCCAGTGAGGATTTCCAACCCGCGAGATCGTGACGGATCTCCTGGATCAGATTGCGGTGCGCCGCGTTCGGCTCGCTGGTGCAGACGTATTCGGCGAGACTGGGTGGAACTGCTTGTCCACGAAGCAACTCGAGAATCCGATTTGCGGCTGCCAACGCATCGGCGATCGATGCGAAGTCGGTTTCCCGTCCCTGCCAGTAGGGGCCCAACAGCCCCGCATATTGCGCAACGGCCGCTTCATAGCGGCGGGCGGCATCCGCCCAGCGAACCGCGGCGGGCAGCTGGTGAAGGCCTTGTTTGAATTTCGTGCCGGCCACGAGAAGAGCGGCCAACGCTTTCTTGTCGGCCCGGTAGTCACCGGACAGTTTTTTGAGGCCGTGATGCCGGTGTTCAAAGCGGTCGGAAAGCTCGGCGACCGGGGCGTGCAGCGCGTCGCCGGTAAATATCGGCGTCGCCGACGTTTCGGCGTCGGCAAGCTCGCGCAGACTGGATTCCAGGGCGTCGACGGCGGCGCGAGCGCCGGCCAATGAGTTCGATGTAGTCCACTCGCGCAACGGCCGGTGGCGTGCATGGACGAGTTCCGCGAGCGCCAGGATCCTGTCGGCGTCGTCGAAGGTGACCACATCGGCAAGCCCAAGCTGTCGAGCCATTGCCGCTAGCGAGTCCAGTCGGTGCGCGAGCCGGGTGGCGACTTCTTCGAAACGCACCGCCGTTTCGGAGCATTCTGCGGCGCTCGCGTGCCCCAACGTGAGTTGTTCCGGGCCTGGCGGTAACGGCGCCGGCGCGGGAAGTGACATGGGATCGGGCAGTGCACTCCAGTCCACACCGGTGCGTTCCGAGACGGCGGACTCGGTGCGGCGGATGTCGTTGACGGCTAGGGCCAAGCGGTCTCTGGCGTCCAGAACGGCGCCCCAGTCATCTGCCATGAGCCAGGAGTCAGGCGCATCGGTGGGCCGGTTCTCGTGTTGCTGGTTCACCAGCGACACAATCGACGTCGCGTCGCTGGGTTTGGTCAAAGCGAAAGCGGCAGCCACCTCGCTGTTGCTCGCGACGGTGCCGGCAAGTTCCTCCAATGCCGATTCGGCCCGGTAGAGCGGGATTTCCAGCGAGCTGTCGTCGATCACATTGCGCCACAGGTAGGACTTCCCCTGCGCGGCGGGGCGCCAGGAGCGCTCCAACTGGGTTGCGATTTCCTGTACCGCTCGATATTGGGCCTGGGTGAGGTCCGCCGGCGGCGTTTCCGGCATCGGCGCCGAGGGGAGCGAATTCAGTTCGGCGAGCACGCCGAACACGTAGTGCAACGAGAGATGCAGCGGTTCGCGCAGCTCGTTCATCGCCGCTGCGTAGTCGTTGAGCCGGATCCGACGGTCGAGGAGGGACGACCGGGTCAGAGCCTCCATACCGGGCGGCGCCACGGTGATGTTGTCCAGGGCGTGTGCGAGCGCGGTCGCGACTTCTTTGCGGCTCGCCTTATGGCTGTGCAACTCCAGCAGGTAGTTCTCGAGCCCGGCGTCGGCCAGACGATTGCGGACGACGTCGAGAGCGGCCACCTTCTCCGAAACGAACAAGACCGTGCGCCCCGAATGCAGCAGGGCGCCGATCATGTTCGCGATCGTTTGCGACTTCCCAGTTCCCGGGGGGCCATCCATGACGAAGCTGCGGCCCGCGATGGCTGCGGCGATCGCGGCGCGCTGCGAGGAATCTGCGTCCAACACCAGCGGGGTGTCTTCGGGCGGGGCGACATGATCGATGTCGGCAGGTTCGATCGGCTCGAAGATGAATTCGCCACTCTGACTGCTGGGGTCTTTCGTAGCCAGCGCCCGCACCACCGGGTGGTCCAGCACCGTGGCTTCGTTCTCCAGGAGATCGCGGAACATCGCCTCCTTGTGGAAGGAGAATGTCGACAAGACGACGGTGGGCTCGACCGTCCAGCCTTGTTCGGCCGAAACCGCGTTCCGAATCTGCGCCAACAGGTCCGTGACGGACAATTCGGCGACGTCGTCTATTTTCGGGAGTTCGATGCCGAACTCACGCATGCGGAGGCTCAGGCTGGGATTCACGACCACGTCGTCCTGGCCCGGCGCCAGCTCAGGCGTGGTTTTCGGGCCCCGAGAAATCAGCGTCACGGGGACCAGCAACAACGGGCTGGCCATGGCGGTCTCATCGACATCTTGCCAATGCAACATTCCGAAGGCGAGGTAGAGCACCGACAGGCCCCGGTCGAGCAACTCCGCGTTGGCACGGCGCATCAAGCCGCGCAGCACGGTGCCGAGCTCTTTTTCCGGGCGAGGCGTGTGCAGCACGCCGGCTCGGCCATTCGCTGCGAGCATTCCGAGTTGTGCCACTCGAGACGAGGATCCATCCGCGCCTTCGTCCCGCTCGTGGTCCTCGGTACCCATGAACAGCCACTTGGCGCCGGACAGAATCCCCGACAAAATGACATCAGGCTCGGGCGAATCTATGGCAACTGCACCAGATTTCGAGGCTTTGAACTTGATGAGCCGGTTGACACCTGACAGGTTGACCAGGCTCTCCCGCCATACACCCAGGGCGGCCGTCAGCTCATTCCGTTCCACGTTTCCCCTGTCTCAGATTTGGGCTCTATTGACATGAATGTGGGTGGCCCCTGGTGTGGTATGGGAGTTCGAGGGTGACCGGTCCGCAAGCCAGGAGGATGAGAGCGAGGGCAGCTTGAGCGCTGTGGAAGCCGTAGGCACGGCGCACGAGGAGACGCACCTTGGTGTTGAGCCCTTCGTGGCGTCCGTTCGACAGGTTCCTCTCGATGGCGGCGTTGATGCCGGCGCGGTGTTTGCGGATGGTGCGCCCGGCCTTGACGAACTCCGGGATGCGGCTGCGTTGGGCTCGCGAGCACCAACGATCCAGCAGTTCGGCGACGGTGGCGGCGTCGAGGTCGCCGGCGAAGACCTCGCGCAACGCTTCTTTGAGTTGATAGGCGCGCCAAAGGATCCCGCCGCTGCGTTTCATTTCCCGCAGGGTTTCGGCTTGGGTGTCGGTGAGGTCGGCGGGGTTCTTCAGCAGCGCCCAGCGCGCACCCTTGAACGTGCGAGCGATGCGCTGATCGGGCAGCGTGCGGGCGGCCTGCCACACCTGGCGGCGCACCGCATCGAGCGCGTCGGTGACGAGCTTGACAACGTGGAACGGGTCGACGCAGATCACCGCCGCGATTCTCTGCGGCGCGGCTGGTCTGGTCAGGTGACTGGACAACGTTCAGCTCTCCGGACTGGTGGGTCACGATTGTCGCAGTGCCCATGCCCACCCCCGAACAAGCCAACGGGTGGTGCGATGCACAGGGGCTCGATGGGGACCACTGCTTCGCGAAGATGATCAGCAGCGTGCTCGGGCCCGAAGGGACGACTGTCTACCGAAGGTGACGGTTAGTCGCCCATAGCTCCTATCCGGTGATGACCCCTACCAAGCTAATTCAAAGCTGGGCCGAAGAGCGCGCCTGCTGGCGGCCTGCGCGCTTCAGAGCGCAACGGGCGGGGCTCGTCAACGAATCCCAGCCGCCGGACCGTCGAATACAACATCATGGCCCGCCCGGACCGCGAAAACTTCCTCACCGCCGACAGGACATCGACGCGTTGTCGCTGCGAGGCGGGCAGAAACACCCACCCCCAACTTGCAGTGACGGCTGTGGCGGGTGAGGTTTACCTCGTCATCCGGGAAACAATCGGCCCCGAGCTGCGCGGCGCCGGATTCCGTGTGCGGCAACACTAGCGAAGCGCCAAGGGGCTCAGCGCAATCCGGCCATTGTGCGCCCCACGCTGGTGCCTGCCGGAGCAATGCGAGAGGATGCAAGCCATGGCCAGTTTGGTGGATCGGCTGGAACGTGAGTTGGACGCGGCGGCCAGCGCTCAACCGAGGGATTCGGCCCGGTATGCCGCAGTGCTGAAACGCGCGGTAAAGCCGTGCCGCGAGGATCCGAGGGTCGCCGACGCCCTGGACCTGCCCGACCTGTATTACCAGCTGGCGATGGAATACGAGACACAGGGGCGGGGCGAGGACGCGCTGGTCGCCGCGGACGCGGCCGTCGGCGCGGGCGTCAGGTCGAGCCCGGACCCGCGGTGTCTGCGCGCGGAGATCCTGATGCGCGCGGGCCGGGTCGCCGAGGCCGAACCGATCTGGTCCGCGGTGCTCGCGGACACGCCCGACGACGTGTGGCTCTACAACAACGCCGGGCTCGAATACGCCCATGCCGGCGACCACGAGGCGGCGCTGGCCTGGCTGACCCAGGGCCTGCAACTGGCGCTGCGCACCGACGATCCCGAGCGGCTGGTCGACCAGCTCAGCGATCTACGGCAACAAAGCCTGGACAACCTCGGCCGGCCCGCCGACGCGCTGCAGGAGCGAGCAGCCGAGTTTCTCCGCGCGACGCAGCCCGCGCCCTCTGTCCCGGAGGAGCCGACGCCGGAGCACCCATCCGATCCGGGATATACGGTGGCGTTGGCGTGGCTGCCCGCCGGCGACTACGAAAAGGCGCTGCAGTTGTGGCCGGAACTGGCCACCGGCGCTCCGGTGGCCGGCCCGGATGGCCCGCGGCCGCACGCGCTGTACTGCCGGGCGATGCAGCAACGGCTCGTCGAGCTCGCGCAGTCGGGCATGGGCGCGTTGACGGTCGCGCCGGTGCGGGTGGCGCCGTTCACCGCGTGGTGCGCCGAACACGGAGAGCAACCCGGTGCGGAAGCCCGGGCCACCTATGCCGCACACCTGGCGGCGGCCGGCGATCCGGGTGTGGTCGCGTGGCCGCCGGGCCGCAACGAGCCGTGCTGGTGCGGGTCGGGGCGCAAGTACAAGAAGTGTTGCGCCGCACTCTCGCTCGTCGACGCGGAACCACAGCGGTGAAGACCGCCCGCCTTCGGGTGGTGCTGTGCAATGTCGAGCCGGCGGTGACCCGGGTGATCGACGTGCCCGCCTCGGCGACACTGCCCGAGCTGCACGAGGTGCTGCAGGCCGCGATCGGGTGGACCGACTCGCACCTGCACCAGTTCGTCGGGCCGGACGCGACCTACGGGATGGACATTCCCGGCGCGGACGTCTGGCCGGACGACGAACGTGACGAGGCCGGCGCACGCCTGGCCGACCTCGGCGCCCGGTTCGAATACCTCTACGACTTCGGCGACGGCTGGACCCACGACGTCGAGGTGCTCGGCCGCGGCGGCCCGGCACCGGGCTGCGTCGACGGGCACGGCGCCTGCCCGCCCGAAGACTGCGGCGGCCCGGGCGGTTACGCCGAACTGCTCGACGTCCTCGCCGACCCGGCCCACCCCGAGCACGAGCACATGCGCGGCTGGGTCGGCAACCGGCTGCGTCCCTTCGACCGGGCGGCCACCGACCTGCGGGTGCGCCAAGCGGTCGGTGAGGTGCCCGAAAGTGTGCGACTACTGCTTGATCTCGTTGCCGACGGGGTTCGGCTCACCCCGGGCGGGCGGCTGCCGAGGACGATCGTGCGCAGCATGCAAGAGCACCGGCCGCGCTGGTACCCGCTGGGTCGGCCCGCCGCCATCGAGGACGACCTGCCACCGCTGGCAGCGCTGCACGGGCTCCTGCGCCGAGTGGGGCTGCTGCGGCTGCGCCACGGCGTGCTCGCCCCCACCCGCGCGGCCGGCGACGATCTCGACGTGGTCCGCCGGCTCCGGTCGAATTTCAGCCCCAACACCTTTGGCACCGAGATCACCGAACTGACGATCGGCGCACTGGCCGCGCACGGGCCCCTCGGCCACCGACAGCTCGCCGCGCGGGTCTATGAGCTGCTCGGGCGAGGCTGGCAACGCGCCGGGCAACCCATCAGCGAGGTCGATGTGCAGGTCGCGATCGCCCAGGAGTCCCTGATCATGAGCGGGCTCGACCTGATCGACGACACCGACGGGCGCGCGTGGACCGTCGGAGCTTCGGCACGATCCCTGCTCCCCCGCGCCGCCATGCTCGCCGAAATCTGGCCCGCATAAGCATGATTGCGTGCCCGGCGAACTTTCTGGTCCGGCGCAACGCGCCGGCAACCGGACCATCGGCATCGCCAGGGACAACTGATCATCCCCACGAAACCCTCGTCGGTTAGCGTCGCGGAAATGTACGTGACCGACCTGCAGCACTTCCTCGACATGCCCCCCGACGCGCCGGGGCCGGCCCGCCGACTGGCCGAGCACCTGAGTGCCATCGTGCGAGCGGCGACGGCGGGTGACGCCCGGATCGCCTGGGAGAGCGCGCTGCCGTGTCGGCGTCGACCTGCCAACCGCCGCTGTCCCGGTCGGCTCATCGTGCACCGGGGCGAGCCGGGCTCACCGATCGACTGGCGCTGCAGCGCCTGCGGCGACGACGGCGTGATCAGCAGCTGGGAGGAATCCCACTTCGATCTGCGCCGCCGACGACCGGCCCTCGTCGGCACCCTGCACCAGATCGTCGTCCCCCACGAAGTGGCCGCCGCGCTGCGCGAATTGTGTCTCCTGGAAACCGAACTCGAACGGCTGGTGTTCGGGATACGCGTCCACGGCGGCGACGCGATCCTCACCGTCACCGACGAACAACTCGACGACCTGATCGACGCCATGGCCGCCGAAGCCAACCACGAAACCAACCGCCGCCGACGACAACGCCTCGACGCCGCCTACGACGCGCTCGACGCCGCGGCCGGATCTGCAGATCGCCGATGATGCCAATCCAGGCGTTCCCCGCCGACCCGAACACGGGCAAGCTGGACACCACCACCGGTAAACAAGGAAGCCCGCGATGACTACAGACGCTGATGTGATCGTCGTCGGCGCGGGCATGGCCGGCCTGTCCGCCGCGGACCGGCTGATCGCCGCCGGCAACTCGGTGCTGGTTCTGGAGGGCCGCGACAGGGTCGGTGGCCGCGTCCTCAACGAGGCGCTGGACCCGGCCGACCCGACGCAGGTGGTCGAGGTGGGCGGGCAGTGGCTGGGCCCGACCCAGCATCGCGCCCGCGCCCTGGCGCAGCGGCTGGGCCTGGCGCTGCACCCGACCTACGACCAGGGCCAGCGTCTTCTCGAGCGCCGCGGCGGCCGACTGACCCGCTACCGCGGCGACATCCCCGTGATCAACCCGCTCGTGCTGGCGGACTTCGGGCAGGCGCAAGTGCGTCTGGACCGCATGGCCAAGGGCGTCGCACTGGATGCGCCCTGGACCGATCCCCGCGCCGAGCACCGCGACGCGATGACGTTCGCAACCTGGTTGTCCCGCAACGTCTTAACCCGCGACGCGCGCCGCCTGTTGCGCTCGGCCCTCAAGGTCGTCTGGGCGTGCGAGCCGCACGACGTGTCGCTGCTGCACGTGCTGTTCTACATCCATTCCGCCGGCGGCCTCGACGACCTGATCGGCACCAGCGGCGGCGCCCAGCAGGACCGCGTCGTCGGCGGCACCTACCTGCTCGCCGAGCGGCTGGCCCGCGAACTCGGTGAGCGCGTGCTGCTCGGGCGCCCGGTGCGCCGCATCCTCCATGACGACGAGGGCGTCACCGTCGTCGCCGACGGTGGCGACGATCTGCGCGCACGCCGGGTGATCGTGGCCGTGCCTCCCACCCTGGCCGGCCGCATCGACTACGCGCCGGCGCTGCCCGCCGCCCGCGACCAGCTCACCCAGCGCATGCCCATGGGCTCGGTCATCAAATGCATGACCGTCTACGACGAACCCTTCTGGCGCCGCGACGGTCTCAGCGGTCAGGCGATCAGCACCGAGGGCCCCGTCAGCGCCGTCTTCGACAACAGCCCACCCAGCGGGTCACCCGGTGTGCTGCTCGGGTTCCTCGACGGCCGCGAGGCGCGCCGGCTCTCCCCCGCTTCCCCCGAGGAGCGCCGCGACGTCGTGGTCGGCGCCTTCACCCGGCTGTTCGGCCCGCGGGCCGCGCGACCGCTGCGCTACCTCGACAAGGACTGGTCGACCGAACCGTTCACCCGCGGCTGCTACGCCGCGGTGATGCCGCCCGGCGCCTGGACGGGGTTCGGCCCGGCGTTGCGCGCCCCGGTGGGGCGCATCCACTGGGCGGGCACCGAGACCGCCACGATCTGGAACGGCTACATCGACGGCGCGATCCGCTCCGGAGAGGACGCCGCGGCCGAAGTGCTACGTGCCGAGGCGAATTGACGGCCAACGTTCTTGGCGCAGCATGCGCTACGCCGCCTGGGCCAGCGGAACTGCTGCACACCGCCGGCAGTCGTTATCGCCGATAGGCGGCCGTGACGTCGGTGTGGACGAAATCGTCACCCACATACAGCAAGGGTTCGCCGGTCACCTCAGCGAGCGCATAGGAGTAGCAGTCGCCCAGGTTCAGTGCCGCCGGGTGGCCGCTGCCTCGCCCGAAATCGCGATAGGCCCTGCTTGCGATCTCGGCCTGCTCGGCATCGAACGGCACCAGGTCGATCTCCCACACCGCGAATAAGCGCTCCACCCTCCGTTGATCCTCGGGACGCAGCCGACGGGTCAAGACGGCGTTGACTTCTACCAAGGTCGCCGCCGACATCTTGGGTGCCGTTGCGTCCAAGAGCATCTCGGCAAGCTGCTCGCCGTCTGTTTCGCCGAGCACGACCGCAACGACCGCCGACGTGTCGACGATCACGAAGGCAGGCCGGCGCCGTCGTAAAGCTGCCCCTCCGCCTCCCTGAGCCGCACGCGCTCCGCATCGGTGAGCGAGCCGTGCAACTCGTCGAGCAGTCGGCGCGCCTTCGCCCGCCGCGCATCGCCGCGTCGATGGGTGCCGAGGGCGTCGTGATCGCGGTCCAACTCGGCCAGCTTCGAGCGCACGGCCTCGGTGATCGCGCCCGTCTGGGTCAGACCGGTCCTCGTGGCGAGCTCGCGCACCAACGCGACGGTGTGCTCGTTCTTGACATTCAGCCCCATGGTAGAAGGGTACCTGCCGGGGGGAGAATTTCTATACCACGCGCTCTGATGGAGCCGGCGGCGCCGACCGATTTTGGACATCAGGCTTCCAGCTGGATCAGCACCGCGACATCGTTGTGCAGGTGCGCCAAGCCACTGTCGAGGGTCGCCAGCCGCCCGTTGCGGCTTCGCGCGAGCTGAGCGAGGTAGGCATCCGTCACCTGCCGGTGGCCGACCACACCACCGACCTCGACGTCGGCGAAAGACACACTGTCGGGCCAGAACTCGTGACGTTTCGATGCTGTGACCGCACTGACGACATCCCGCGCCGCTGCCGCGGATTGCCCGGCCCGCACCAGGAATCTGACAAGGCTGCCCTGGGTGATCGGGCAGGTGGCGAATCCCGCGTCGGATTCCGCCAGCCAGTCCGCGGCGGCGTCATGGTGCACATGCTCCGCGACGACCAGCGCGATGAGCACATTCGCGTCGAGCAGCACCGTCACCCCTCGTCCTCCAACGAGCGCACGTCCTCGGAGGTCACGACGGTCCCCACGCTCACCACCGGCAATCCGGTCCTGGGGTCTGTGGAGATCGCGGCCGTGTCACCGGAGGCGAGGCCGCGCCGAACGAGGTCGGCGACGGTCTGACTCAACGTACGTCGAGTGTCCCGCGCAATCGCCAACGCCTGTCTGTGCAGGTCGTCGGGCAGATCGATGGTGGTGCGCACGCCCCACCCTAGCATCACTGCATCATGATGCACCGATGCGTCGCGGCCAGATTTCACGCCGATTTGGTACCGGCGCTCCGCAGTAGGTCGCACGCGTCGACGAAGCGGTCCCACTCGACCTCGGTTGGACGAACCAGTCCGTCGGCGACGGCGTCGGCGCTGACCACCAGACCGGGCTGGAGCGGATTCAGCAGGTTGGCGAGTGCGAGAATCTGTCCTGCCGGGCCGTCCTCGAAGCCTTGAAACACCCTGTCGCGGATCCGCGCCTGAGCCCTGTCGACACCGGCGGTCAAGTCCACCTCGGGGACCCGCAACGCCCCCTGGCAGCGGCGGACCTGCTCCTCGAAGCGATCCTCCCAGCACTCCGTCTGCCACCCGTCCCAGAGCTGCGGAAGCGCCTGGAAGATACCGATCGTGTCGGCGGTCTGCCACGCCCCCAACATTTTTCGCGGCAGGTCGATGTGCAGTCCACCTTCGGGAATCTGGCCCCGCGTCAAGCTGCGCACCCCGCGGCCGGGCAGCCTGTCCATCAGCGCGGGCCCATGCCAGGCCTTGCTGAGGTGCCACCACAGCGGCCACATCCGGATCTGCCCCGCGGCGTCGACGACAGAGACGAGATGACACAACGCATTTCGATCACGGGCGAGCCGCAGCCCTGGCCGCATATCCCACGCACAGGGCGGCAGCTCCGCGCCCACGTAGCCCGCCAGTTCGGTGGTGCCGTCGTAGGCCCAGCCGACCGAGTAGCCGGGCCACACCGCCGCGAGCACCTCCATCAGGGCCCGGCGTTCGGCCATCTCCACCATCAGTTCGTCGCCGACGAACAACACCCGGCGGCGATCGAGATCCACCACCGCACCCCCGTCGGCCCACAGCGGATCGACCCACTGATCCCTGGCGCATCGCCGTAGCGCCTGCGCGTAGCGCAGCGCGAGGTCGGGCCCGCCGATCAGCGCATCGAGTATGCGGCAGCCCGCCCAGTGCGAGTAATACAGTTGCCAGTCGCCATCTTTCACAACGACGAAGTTCGCTCTGTTGCCCATGCTTTCCCCTTGGTCGCCCACTGACGCGCTCACCTACGGCGCGTCGACTGAGGCGAGTCTGGTCCGGGGGTCCGACACCGGCCTGGCGCTGCGCGCGCCGACGGCGACGACGTTCGCAAGTGCCGGAGTCCGGCAGCCTCACAAACCTCATCTGCCCCACTTCGGCCGCCGCGCGGCGTGGTCCGGCCTTCCTGTCGGACCGGATCGTTACGGTGCGTTCATGCGGTCACTGATGTATCCGTCGATCGATCTGGAGAGCACCTTCGAGATGCTCGACGCCGACACCTGGCGGCGCGGCATGGCGTATGCCCGCGAGGGACGCGTGCTGCGCTGCCTGTGGGACCCGGACGCCGAGCAACTTTCCGGCACCGTCCGCGGCAACCACGGCCGCACCTACCTGACCACGGCGGAACTTGTGCCTATCGGCGACGACGCGTACGCCCTCGACGGTGGTGACTGCACCTGCCCGATGGTGCAGGACTGCAAACACGTCGCGGCGGTCGTCCTCGCCGCCGCGGGGCCCACGGTGCTGCGGCCCGCCCATGCACCGGCCCCGCCGGCTCCCCCGACATGGCGCCGATCGCTGGACGCGCTGTTGCCCCCACCCCTCACCAACGACAACACCAGGACACCACTGGCCGTCGAGCTGACGTTGGCGGTGAACGGGTCGTCGCCGATTCTCGACGCGCGGCTGGTGCGGCCCGGAAAGCGCGGCGGCTGGGTGGCCGGCGACCTGAGTTGGGCCAGGCTACCCGCGCTGCGCCACAACTATCCCGACGCCCAGGTTCGGGTGCTGCAGGAGCTCTACGCCACTTACCGGGCATCGAACTCGGCTTCGCCTGACTACTACAGCTATTCGTACGGTGGTTACGCGTACGACGACGGGAAGACGATCTCGCTGCGGCGATTCGGGTCCCCGCAATTGTGGTCGCTGCTCGACGAGGGACGCCGGGTCGGGGTGCGGCTGCTGCAGGCCCGACCTCTGCGGGAGGTGCCGCCCTACGTCGAGGGGCAGCTGTGCCTGGACGTGACCGCCAACGACTCCGGCGATCTGACCGTCACGCCGGCGCTTCGGGTCGACGGCACGACGACACGTCCCCTGGCCTTCATCGGCTCCTCGGGGCACGGCGCGGTGTACGACGACGGTGGCTTGCGGCTGGCCCGTCTGGACAAGCCGGCGCCAGAGGCTTTGCAGCGCATCGCTCTCGGTGACCAGCCGCTGGTCATCCCTGCCGACGAGGTGCCGCGCTTCGCCGCGGACTACTACCCCAGGCTGCGCCGCATCGCGGCCATCACCTCCTCCGACGATTCCTTCACGCCGCCCACGATCGTCGGCCCGTCCCTGGTCCTGCACGCGGACTACCGGGACGACCACCAGCTTGAGTTGACCTGGGAATGGGCATACCGGTTGGCCGACAACGACATTCGCGTTCCGGTCGACGCGTTTCGGCTTGCCGATTACCGCGACCCGGCGGCCGAGAGTGCGCTCGCGTCGAGCATCGACGCGCCGCTGGAGCAGGTGGGTCTCCGCGGCGCCGACGGCACTCTCACCGGAACGTCGCTGTCCGGCCTGGACACCATGCGATTCGCCACCGAAATTCAACCGCTGCTCGGCGAGCTCCCCGATATCACCCTCGAGGTTCTCGGCGATCCGGTGCACTATCGCGAAGCGGGCGGCTCGCTGGTCATCGCGGTGACGACGGACGCGGTGCCCGGCGAGACGGACTGGTTCGACCTGGGCGTCACGATCAGTATCGAGGGCAACCAGGTTCCGTTCGTCAGCGTATTCACCGCGCTCGCATCCGGCCAGTCGCACCTGCTGCTGCCCGACGGCGCCTACTTCGCCCTCGACAAGCCGGAGCTGGTCAAGCTGCGTCAGCTCATCGCCGAGGCCCGCGCGCTCACCGACGCCGAAGAGGGGCCGACCCGCATCAGCCGGTTCCAGGTGGGGATGTTCGACGAGTTGGCCGAGCTCGGGGTCGTGACCCGCCAGGCCGACGAGTGGCGGCGCCAGGTCAATGGGCTGCGCGCGCTGCAGGGCCTGGAACCGGCAGCACTGCCGGGCGGCCTGCGCGCCGAGCTCAGGCCGTATCAGGCCGACGGGTTCGCCTGGCTGGCAACCCTGTACTCCCACGGGCTCGGCGGGATCCTGGCCGACGACATGGGCCTGGGCAAGACGGTCCAGACGCTGGCGCTGATCTGCCATGCCCGCCAGCACAATCCGGGCATGGCTCCGTTTCTGGTGGTCGCACCGGCCAGCGTGGTGGCCAACTGGGCCGCCGAGGCCACACGGTTCGCACCCGAGCTGTCGGTCGTGGCACTCTACGACACCCTGCACCGCGCCGGCGCCGACCTCGACGAGTTGGCGGCGGGCGCCGACATCGTCGTCACCTCGTACACGTTGTTTCGCCTCGACTTCGACGCCCACGCCGCCCGGGCCTGGTCCGGATTGATCCTCGACGAGGCCCAGTACGTCAAGAACCATCACGCCAAGACCTACCAGTGCGCCCGCAAGCTGGCCGCACCGTTCAAGCTGGCCATCACCGGCACCCCCATGGAGAACAATCTCATGGAGCTGTGGTCGCTGCTGTCGATCACCGCCCCCGGATTGTTCCCCAGCCCGACCAAGTTCGCCGAGTTCTACGCCAAACCCATCGAAAAGAGCGGCGACGCCGAGCTTTTGGCCCTGTTCCGGCGCCGCATCAAGCCGCTGGTCAAGCGCCGCACCAAAGAGCTCGTCGCCGCCGAACTGCCGCCCAAACAAGAGCAGGTCCTCGACATCGAGCTGCCACCGCGGCATCGCGCCCTCTACAACAAGCGCCTCGCACGCGAGCGACAGAAGGTGCTCGGCCTGCTCGACGACATGCAGCGCAACCGGTTCACGATTTTGAAGTCGCTGACCGTGTTGCGGCAGATGGCGCTGCACCCCGGTCTCGTCGATCCCGCCCACGACGCGCCGGCCTGCGCCAAGATCGACGTACTCGCCGAGCATCTGCGCGACGTCGTCGACGGCGGTCACCGCGCGCTGGTGTTCAGTCAGTTCACCCGGTTCCTGGGCCGGGTCCGCGATCGCCTCGACACCGAGGGAATCGACTACTGCTACCTGGACGGGCGAACCCGCAACCGCGCCGCCGCCATACAGCGGTTCAAGGAGGGCACCGCACCGGTGTTCCTGATCAGTCTCAAGGCCGGCGGATTCGGGCTCAACCTCACCGAGGCCGACTACTGCTTCCTGCTCGACCCGTGGTGGAACCCGGCCACCGAGGCCCAGGCCGTCGACCGCACCCACCGCATCGGCCAGACGCGAAACGTCATGGTGTACAGGCTCATTGCCCGCGACACCATCGAGGACAAGGTGATGGCCCTCAACGCCCGGAAGGCCAAGTTGTTCGCCAGCGTCATCGACGACGGCAACGCGTTCGGCTCGGCGCTCACCGCCGACGACATCCGGGGACTGCTCGCCTGAGCCGACGACCGGGAACGCTTGTCGCTGTGAGGCGGGCACAAAGAGTGCCGACTCGGCCAGAGGCACCAGGCCCGGGTGACGGTCAGCTCGGCGCCAACGCTCGAGGGCATCGAAATCGTTGTCCCGGGCCACCGAGCCAACCCGCTCAGCCGTTTTGCTGGTCCCACCGCCCCGGGTCGCCTACCCTCGTCCCAGACCATGAAACTGAGCAATCCCCTGCGGCACCCCTTCCGCGTCGGACCCGTCGAAAAGCCCCGCGCCGAAGGGCGTTTCCACCTGTCCGACGGCCGTCGCCTGGGCTTCGCCGAATACGGCGACCCCCGCGGCGAGGTGGTGCTGTGGTGCCACGGCACCCCGGGTGGCAGACGCCAGCTCTCGCTACCCGGCCGGCGCGCCGCCGAACGACTCGGCCTGCGCGTGGTCGTCGTGGAGCGGCCGGGTTCGGGCCTGTCGGACCCGCACGCGTACGCCGCGGTGGCCGATTGGGCCGCCGACACGGCCGAGGTGGCCGACGCCCTCGGCGCCCAACGGCTGGGCGTCGTCGGGCTCTCCGGCGGCGGCCCCTTCGCCCTGGCCTGCGGCGCGGTGTCGCCGCCGGCCGCCCGCGTGGCCGCCGTGGCGGTGCTGGGCGGCATGGTCCCGTCGGTCGGGCCCGAGGCCGGCGCCGGCCCCGTCGACGGCCTCGCCCGCCGCGCGGCACCGCTGCTGTCGACGCTGCGCCGGCCGTTGGCGGCGCTCACGTTCGGGCTGCTCGCACCCCTGATTCCCGCCGCGCATTACGGCCTGCGCGCGTACTCGGTGTTTCAGCCCGCCGGCGACCAGCGGGTGTTCGCCGACCCCGCCATGGAGGCCGTGTTCGTCGAGGACTTCGTGCTCTCCCTCAGGGGCGGCTGCCAGGCGACCATCGACGACCTGCGCCTGTTCGGGCGCGACTGGGGTTTCCGGTTGGCCGACGTCAAGGCCCCGGTGCGGTGGTGGCACGGCGACGCCGACCCGCTGGTGCCCCTCGCCGCGGCCCGGTCGGCGGTCTCGCACCTGCCCGACGCCGACCTCGTCGTGTGTCCGGGCGAGAGCCACCTCGGCGGGTTCGCCGAGGCCGGGGCGGTCCTGGGATTCCTTCGGGAAGCGCTGTGAGACAAAACAACCCGGTCATACCACTGCTGACGTGCGACCAGCTAGACGCCGCGGCCGACCGGCTCCGGCCGGTGCTGCGACCAAGCCCCGTCATCGCGTCGCGGGTGCTCTCGGAGCACACCGGCCAACCCACCTGGCTCAAATGCGAAAACCTGCAACACACCGGCTCGTTCAAGGCCCGCGGCGCCTACCACCGGATCGCCGGCCTGAGCGCCGCGGAACGCGCCCGCGGCGTGGTCGCAGCCAGCGCCGGCAACCACGCGCAGGGCGTCGCGTGGGCCGCGACCGAACTGGGAATCGCCTCGACGGTGTTCATGCCGGTCACCGTCGCGCTGCCGAAACTGTTGGCCACCAAGGGTTATGGCGCCCAGGTCCACCTGGTCGGCGACACCGTCGACGAGGCGCTGGCCGCGGCGCTCGACTACGCGCTGCGGCATGACGCGGTGTTCATCCACCCGTTCGACCACGCCGACGTCATCGCCGGCCAGGCCACCGTCGGGCTGGAGATCCTGCACCAGATCCCCGACGTCGCAACCATTGTGGTGCCGACCGGCGGCGGCGGACTGCTCGCCGGCATCGCCACGGCCGCACATCATCTGGCGCCGCACGTCCGGGTGGTCGGCGTGCAGGCCGCCAACGCGGCGGCCTGGCCGGCCTCGCTGGCCGCCGGGCACCCGGTGCGCCTGGAGTCGATGTCGACGATCGCCGACGGCATCGCCGTCGCGATGCCCGGGGCCGTCACGTTCGCCCACGTCGCCGCGTTCGCCGACTCGGTGCGCACCGTCACCGAAGACGCCCTGTCGCATGCGCTGCTGTTGTGCATGGAGCGCGCAAAACTCGTCGTCGAACCGGCCGGGGCGGCGGCGGTGGCGGCGCTGATGACCCTGGCGCCCGAACTCGCCCTGTCCGGCCCGGTGTGTGCGGTCCTGTCCGGCGGTAACATCGACCCCCTGGTGTCGACCCACGTGATCACCCACGGCCTGCGCGCCGCCGGGCGCTACCTCTCGGTGACCGTCACCATCCCGGATCGACCCGGCGCGCTCGGCCGCCTGCTCGACGTGGTCGGCGCGAGCGGCGCCAGCGTGCTCGACGTGGTGCACTCCCGCACGGCACGCCGGCTCGCCCTGGACGAGGTCGAGGTGCGGCTCACCGTCGAGACCCGCGGCCCCGAGCACCGCGACGAGGTCCTGGCCGCCCTGACCGGGGCGAAATTCGTCGTCTCCGTCGAGGACAACCAGCGACGGTGACGTTGTCGCTGCCAGGCGCACACCCGTGCCGGGCAATCGGCTAGCCCGAAGTTACTGTAGCTGAAATGGGTGAATACCTGGGCTGAACTGGGGATTTGTTTGGTTTGGGGGGTGGTTGTTCTGGCTACGCGGTGATGGTGAGCGGGATCGGGGTGTTGAGCAGGTCGAAGGCGCGGCGTTGGTCGGGGGTGGGTTCGGCCAGTATGGGGACTTCGGTGTTAGCGCCGGGGTAGCGGACCTGGTTGCGGGTCAATGTGGCCAGGTGGTCGAGCAGTCCACGGAAGCTGCGCAGCGGGTTGCCGTGGGTGTCGTGCTTGCGGGTGGCTTTGGCATCGGCGTGGGGTGAGCGCTGTGCGGGCGCGACCGGGTTATCCCGCTGGGGTGGGTGCTCGTCGGTGAATGTCATTGGCGCCCAGGTTTTGCGCAGGTGCCAGATGAGGTAGCAGGCGAGCAGGCAGATCAGCACGTGGGCTTTGACGCGGTCCTCGAGACGGTGGTGGATGGGCCGCAGGTCCAGATCGTCGGTTTTGATGATGCGAAAGTCGCGCTCGACGTTGGCGAGGTTCTTGTAGCTTTGCACCACCGCGCCGGGGTCGAGGTCCTCGGCGTCGACGCTGGTGCGCAGCACGTAGATGCCGTCGAGGGCGGCTTCGGCCTCGATGCGGGCCTGGTCGCGGCGGTAGGTGAAGCTGGTGTCGGTGATGTCGCGGTGAAAGTGCTTGCCCATCTTGTACTTCCCGATGGCCGCGCCGACCACTTCGCCGATCTTGCCGGCCCCGCGCAGGGTGCCGCGGTTGACCCGGTCGGCGATCGCGGCGAGTAGTTTCTCGGTCGCGTTGAGCAGGTCGCTGCGTTTGCGGGCGCGTTCGGCGGCCAGCGCGGGGTTGCGGCAGGCGATCAGCCGTTCGCCGGGGTAGTCGGGATGGGTGATCTCGGCCAGGTCCTGGGTGTCGAAAAGGCTCATCTGCAGCGGGCCGTCGTCGGCGGCCAGTTTGGCGATCGCCGGGGCGCGCAGCGCGGTGATCCACCCGAAATCGGTGGCGGTGTCGGGGTCGTCGTTGAGCTTGCGCAGCGCGTCGATGCGCGCAGAGGTGACCATGCCGCGATCGCCCACCAACACCAACCGCTGGATGCCCAGCTCGTTGCGGATGACGGTGACGATCTCAGTGAAGGCATCCGGGTCGGCGGTGTTGCCTTTGAACACCCGCACCGCGACCGGGCGCCCGGCCGGATCGGTGAGCACCCCGTACTCGATCTGCTCGCAGCCTTTCTTGCCGTCGCGGGAGTAGCCGCGCGCGGCCAGCTCGCAACACCGGCCGGTCACCCATGCGCTGGTCAAATCGAACAGTGCCATCCGGCCCGGATTCACCTGCGGGGCGAGGTGTTTGGCCGCGAGCTTTTTCTCGATCGCCCCCTGTCGGCCGGCCAGCCAGTCCATCGCGGCGTAGATCTCGTCGGTGGATGCGCCGGCCACCCCCAGGTCGGTGGCCAACGTGGTGTCGGGCCACCACGCCAGCGTGGATAGTTTCGAGCCGGGCCGGATCACCCGCGAGACGATCAGCGCCAGGACGAGATCGCGTCTGCGCCCGGCCGGGCCCAGCAGCGCGGGCAGGCCCAGCTGGCGCGCTACCGCCGCGACCGCGGCCACGTGCCCATGCGGCAGCGACCGCACGATGCTGAATTCGCTGCCCGCCGGCACCAGCGTCTGACCCTTCAGCGTCGCCTCGATCGCGTCGACGGACTCCGGCGGCAGCATCGACAGGTTGGCCACGGTCTCGTTGCGCACCGCAGCGCCGTCTCGGTAAGTGCGCCGCAGGTAGGCCGACGTGTACTGGCGGCGCTGGCCCTGCTTGTCCACGTGCGTCTTCCGGACTCTGACTACGTGAACCCGGCCCTGCTGACGCGGCATAACAACGATCATATTTCATTCCAAACTTCCCGCGAAGGCGACACGCCGCATATTCTGACTACATATCTACGCCGGTTCAAAACCATCTACCCAGTTCAACAATCAGATAACGCCCGAAAGCAGTCGTAACTTCGGGCTAGCTGATGTCTGCGGCGCCGCGCGGGGAAACCGTTGGCAGCCCATGCGATTCGGCTGCGCCGAGCAGCCGGCGATCGTAGGCGCAGAAAGCGGTCAGCGACTTTCGGTGGATATGCGCCGTGGCCAGGTGTATTGCGTCCAGGGTCCGCAGCTCGGCAGGCGAGCTCGTGGCCGCCGCTGCCGCGATAGCGTCCGTCAGAACAAGGGTGTCGATCGTCGCGGCGACATTTCGCGCGAGCGCTACAGCTTGGGGCCCGATTCGTGTGGCCGCTCGGATCAGCTCGATGTGGCCCACGGCGCTGGTGACGAGGTTTTCGTCGGGGTGTGCGTTGAGCCAATCGATCAGGGCCGCGGACTCTTCTTCAGCCGCAACCAGTTTCACGGTAGCCGACGTATCGAGGTAGATCATCGATCGGAGCGTTGTTCATCCAGTATGGACGAGAGTGGCGGGCCCTCGATCAGATCGGCCCTGTCGAGGGGGACTCGGGGCGCGGCAGCGGGGATCAACCGGCCGTGGGCGATGAGTTGGTCACGCACCTGTTCGGCGGGCGTGATCGGCACCAGCCGCGCTACCGGCCGACCGCGGTCGGTGATTTGGACGGTCAGCCCCGCCTTGACTTTCGCGATCCACACGCTGGCGTTCTGGCGCAATTCACGGATCCCGATGCTGTCCATGGCGACTAGTGTAGCACTTAATGTGCTACACGGAGCAGCCATGCATTTCCGCACCCGGCGCGGTCACGGCACCGGGACGTACTGCTCACACCGATACGCCGCCGGGTCGCACATCACCGGCAGGTTCGTCCAGCCGCCGTAGGTTCCGGGCGTGTCCCACGTCGGGAGCAACGGGCCGTCGTAATTGGGGTTCGGCATGTACTGGCAGGTGCCGAACTGCGCGCACGGCGGAGCGGCGTGCGCCGGCGCGGCGGTCAGCACGCCCAGCGCGGCGCCCGCCAGCACCGCCGCACCCGTCAACTTCACTGCGATCATCGCGGCCTCCCACCGGGTCGTCACCATGAGCGACACGATCCCACCGGGTCGTCGTCACCATGAGCGACACGATCCCACCGGGCACCGACAACAGGACCAACCCGCCGACATACCCGCTACGGCCGCGGCGGCAACACCGCAAGCCACCCCTCGGGCAGCAGCTCCAGCAGCTGCCCGTCGGGGTCGCGGATCATCGCCGACCCCTCGGTCACCGATTCGGAGACCACCGCTCCCCCGAAGTCCGCGACCCGGGCCAGCACGCCGGGCAGGTCGGACACCGAGAACGAGATGTGCGTCAGCCCCACCTGGTCCATGACGCGCTCGGGCCCGGCATGCACGTCGCGCCTGGAGTAGTCGATCAGTTCGAGCACGAACCCGTCACGCACCAGATACGTCGCGTGCACGCCCAGCGGCTCGGGCAGCCCCACCAGCCGGGCGGTGCGGTCGTCGGGCGGCTCGATCTCCCACCAGAACTCGAACCCGAGCAGCCCCTCGTAGAAGCGCCGCGACCGCTCCCGATCCGCGACACACAACCCGACATGGTTGAAAACCGTTCGGTGACTTTCCATTACAGTCCTCCCGGCAGCGCCTTGTGGACCGGCGCCCCACCGACCGCGAAATCCGCGAATGGCCGACCACCCAGGGTGATAGCTTAGCGACCGGACGCCGGTGCCACGGGCGCGCCGCAATCCGGCGAAAACCACGCTGGGCGCGAGAGGGAGCCGCGATGAGCCGGCAGGATTCGTCGAATGGCCCCCGGCCGTCGGAGCCGCGTGACGCCCGCGCATTCACCGCACACTTCGATCGCATGTACACGCGGTGGGCCCGCCCCTACGACCTGGCGGTCAAGCTGCTGCCGGTCTGGCGGCATTGGCTCAGCGCAGCGCTCCCGCACATCCGCGGCCCGCGTGTCCTCGAGGTTTCTTTCGGAACCGGTTGGTTGCTCACCCGCTGCGCCAACAACTTCGACACCTGCGGGGTGGACCTCAACGCGCGCATGGTCGCGGTCGCCCGGCACAATCTGCGCCGGGCGGGCGTGACGGCCCAGCTGCGTCAGGCAAACGTCGAGGCGCTGCCCTTCGCCGACGGCCAGTTCGACACCGTCGTCAACACCATGTCCTTCAGCGGCTATCCCGACGCTCAACGGGCCATGACCCAAATGCATCGCGTGCTAAGGCATCAGGGGCGGCTGGTATTGATCGACGTGGGCTATCCCGACGACGGCCACCGGCTGGGCCGCACCGTGGCCGGCTTGTGGAAGCGCGCGGGCGACGTGATCCGCGACATGCCGGCGATCTTCGACAGCTTCGGGTTCGATGTCCACCACGAGCAACTCGGTGGTTTCGGCAGCGTCCACCTCTACGTCGCGACCAAACAGCGGCCGGCCGGTCTCGAAACCTGACAGTGAACGCTATCTCCGCACCGCTCGAAGGCGTAATAATGCACAGACAAACCACTACGCGCGCAATCCCCACCTCGGCCAGATCTCCTTGCCGTGAAAGGCTTCCCGATGGTCACACGCCCCGGCATCACCGACGACGCAATCGTCGACTTCGACCATCACTCCGACGAATTCAACCTCGACGAACTGGCTGTCAACGCCAACCTCCGACAACGATGCCCGGTCGCCTGGAACACCAACTACGGCGGCTTCTGGTACCTCAGCAGCTATGACGCCGTCAGCCGCGCCGCCCGCGATGGCGAGACCTTCGCCCACAAATACGAGCCCGACGCCGACGACGGCGTCGACTACCAGGGCGAGATGGGTGTCCCGCGCCCCGAAGGCCAACCGGCGCTGGGCATCGGCGAGATCGACGGCCCGTATCACCAGGCGCTGCGGCACGCGCTGGCCCCGTTCCTCTCCCCCGGCGCCGTGCACAAACTCGAGCCGTTCATGGAGCAGAAGGCACACGAGTTCCTCGACCGCCGCATCGCCGACGGCCGGATGGACCTCGTGCTCGACTACGCCAGCCCGGTCCCGGCCATCCTCACCATGAAGCTCATGGGCCTGCCGTACGACAACTGGCACCTCTACGCCAACCTGTTCCACTCCGTCATGGCGCTCTCGCAGGACAGCACCGAGTACGCACAGGCCATCGCGCAGGTGCCCGCCCTGATGCAGGGCGTCCTCGACTTCGCGGCCGCCCGGCGCGGCAATCCGCGAGACGACCTGACCAGCTTCCTCATCGCGTTCGAATTCGACGGCCGGCGCCTCTCCGACGAACAACTGCTCAACATCCTGTGGAACCTCATCGCCGGCGGTGTGGACACCACGACCTCCCAGACCGCGCTGACCCTGCTGCACCTGGGCACCCACCCGCAGCTGCGCCGACAACTCATCGACCACCCCGAACTGCACCGCAGCGCCACCGACGAGTTCCTGCGCTACTTCTCGGTCAACCAGACCCTGAGCCGCACCGTGACCCGCGACGTCGAAATCGGCGGTCAACACCTGCGGAAAAACGACCGCGTCGTCCTCAGCTGGCTCTCGGCCAACCACGACGCGAAGGAGTTCGACCGGCCCGACGAGATCGTGCTGGACCGCGCACCCAACCGCCACGTCGCGTTCGGGCTGGGGCCGCACCGCTGCATCGGCTCGCACCTGGCGCGCGTGGTGTCGCAGGTGATGGTCGCCGCGGTGCTCGAGCGCATTCCCGACTACCGCGTCGAACTCGAGGGCGTCCGCCAGTATCTGGGCAACCCCAGCATGACCGGGCTGGCCACGCTGCCGGTCACCTTCGCCCCGGCGCCATCTCAGCCCAGAATCGGAAAGTGACGCTGGGCGGCCAGTGCCTGCAGGCCCTTCTGCATCACCCAACGCACATGCGCGTCAAGCCTTTTGACGTCAGCAGCGACGCCGACCGCTGCGAGGTCGATCGGTGGCAACACCTCGGTGACGATCTTGGTGGGCAGCGGAATGTTGACCGGCGCCAAGACGCTGAGACCGAACGGAAAGCCGAACGTGATCGGCAGGATGTTCGTTCGGAAGAACTTGCGTTCGAACTTGGTGAGCCCGAGCAGGCGCGACAACCACTGGCCGCGCGACAGAAAGAACTGGCTTTCCTGCCCGCCGATGGAGACCGCGGGAACGATCGGCACGCCGGCCTCCATCGCCGTGCTGATGTAGCCGGTTCGCCCGTCGAAGTCGATGGCGTTCTCGCGCAGGGTCGGCCGGTAGACGTCGAAGTCCCCGCCCGGGAAGACCAGCACGACGCCACCGGCATCCAGGGCCCTGGCGGCGTTCTCGCGGGTCGCCCGTATCACCCCGGTGCGCCGGAAGAAGTCGGCGGCCGGGCCGGCGAAGACCGTGTCGAAGGCGAGCGCGTAGAGGGGACGCTCGTAGCCGTAGGTGTCGTAGTAGTCGACCGCGAACACCGACAGGTCGAAGGTCAGCATGCCGCCGGAATGGTTGGCCACCACCAACGACGGCCCCGGCGGCATGTTGTCCAGGCCGCGCACCTCGGAGCGGAAGTAGCGCTTGACGATCGGTCGGGTCAGCGCGATTATGCGCTCGGTCATGCCGCGGTCCCATTTGTCGACGTCGGTCACGCCGGTGGGGGCATCGGTCATCTCGTACCTGCTCTCCGGTGAGCGTGAGCAGATGCTACGAGCCCCGCACCACGGCCGCTAGAGCAACTGGGCCACAACACCCTTGACGATCTCCTCTGGATCTTGCCCGATGCCCACCGCACGCAGCTCGCCGCCGATCGTCAGCGACGCGATCCCGTGCACCAGCGACCACAGCGGCGCGGCGAGTTCGCGCGGATCGTCCCCGTCGACGAGGCCCGCCTGCTGACACGTCGTGATCGCGGCGAGCAGGTCGTCGAACGCCCGCTCGGCGGCCGTCGCCAGGCTCGGGCGCTCGGCCTTGAGCGACTCCGACCCGAACATCACCTGGTAGTGGTCGGGATGGCCGACGGCCCAGCGCACATACACCCGGCCCAGCTCGATCACGCGCTCCCGCGGTTCCGCCACGCGCTCGGCGGCCGCCGCCAGCTCGGCGTGCAGGTCACCGAAGCCCTGCTCGGCGACCGCGGCCAGCAGCTCCGCCTTGTCGGCGAAGTGCCGATACGGCGCCGCGGCGCTCACACCCGCGCGCCGGGCGGCCTCGGTGAGCGTGAAACCCTTCGGCCCCTTCTCGGCCACCAGCGCCAGCGCCGCGTCGGTCAGCGCGCGCTTGAGGTCGCCGTGGTGGTAGCTGTTGCGCCGCGCGACCCGAGCCATGTTGACGACATTAACATCGTAGTCTATGTTAATGCTATTCACATCGTCAGCGGAGGGAGCCCCCGATGACCACACCGCTCGAACTGCTGGCCGGCGACCGCGACCGCGAGAAGACCGCCGACCTGCTGGGCCAAGCCCTCGCCCAGGGCTACCTGCAGCTGCCCGACTACGACGCGCGGCTGCAGGCCGTCTTCGAGACGCACACCGCCGGCGAGCTTCGGCAGGTCCTCACCGACCTGCCGGTCGAGCGCATCCGCCGCCACGATCCCCGCCGCCGCGCCGCCCGCGTCGCCGCGGCGCGCCGCGGGGTGCGCCTGCACGCGGGCGCCTACCTGGCCATGGCCGTCGTCGCGCTCGCGGTCTGGGCCGCCGTCGCCGCCACGACCGCCGCGACGTACTTCTGGCCGATCTGGCCGATCCTGGGCGGCGCGATCGGCCTGGCCGGCCACGCTCTGAGTGTCAAATCCGTTGCAATCGAAGAGAAATCATGTCCAATCACGCGTGGGCGGTGATCACCGGGGCCAGTTCCGGGCTGGGCGCGGTCTTCGCCGACCAGCTCGCGGCGCGGGGCTTCCCGCTGGTGCTGGCCGGACGGGACCGCGCGCGCCCGTACGTGGAGCTGGTCGTCGGCGACCTGGGCGCCGGAACGCCGGCCTGATCGCCCATCTCGACGGGCGGGCGATGGACGTCCTGGTTAACAACGCCGGGTTCGGCACCTACGGCGCGTTCGCCGAGATCGACACCGGGCGCGAGCACGAACTGGTCGCGGTCAACGTCGACGCACTGGTGCGCCTGACCCACGCGGTGTTGCCGGGCATGCTGGCGCGAGGCCGCGGCGGCATCCTGAACGTCGCCTCCACCATCGCGTTTCAGCCGGGCCCATACCAGGCCACCTACGGTGCTTCCAAGGCGTTCGTCCTCTCGCTCAGTCAGGCTTTGTGGGCCGAGACCCGCGGCTCGGGCGTCACGGTGACCGCGCTGTGCCCCGGGCCCACCCGCACCGGGTTCGTCGACGCGCTCGGCTCGGACGTTTCGCACACCGCGATCTACGGCGCCTCGCCACCGAACCCGTGGTGGCCGCCCGCCTGCGCGCCTTCGACCGTGGCCACGCCGCGGTCGTGCCGGGGTGGCGCTACCGGGTGATGGCCACCGGCGGACGGCTCCCGCCCGGCCAGCTCTCGGCGCTCCTCATTGGGCGGATGCTGCGTCCCGCCGCAGCGGCGGGTTCTAAAGTGCGTTCATGAACGACATGACGGCGGGTTTCGCGGAGATCGTCGGGACCCACTACCTGCTGACCGGGGACGCGATCCCCGACGACTACGCCCACGACGAGGACCTGGGCCAGCCGCCGCAGAAGCCGGCTTACCTGGCAAAGCCGTCGAGCGCCGAGGAGGTCGCGCGGCTGCTCGAGACCGCCACGCACAACAAGGTTCCCGTGACGGCCCGCGGTTCGGGCACGGGGCTCTCGGGCGCGGCGATCCCCCGGGCCGACGGGCTCTTGATCTCCTTCGAGCGGATGAACAAGATCCTCGAGGTCGACACGGTCAACCAGGTCGCCGTCGTGCAGCCGGGAGTGACGCTGACCGAGCTGGACGCCGCGACCACCGATTATGGGCTGCGCTACATGGTCCACCCGGGCGAGCTGTCCTCCAGCGTCGGCGGCAACGTCGGCACCAACGCCGGCGGGATGAACGCGGTCAAGTACGGGATCGCCCGCCACAACGTGGTCGGACTGCAGGCCGTGTTGCCGACCGGCGAGATCATCCGCACCGGCGGCAGGATCGCCAAGGTGTCCACCGGCTACGACCTCACGCAGTTGATCGTCGGCTCCGAGGGCACCCTGGCGCTGGCCACCGAGGTGATCGTCAAGCTGCACCCGCGGCTCGAGCACAGCGCCACCGTGCTGGCCCCGTTCGCCGACTTCGACCAGGTGATGGCGGCGGTGCCAGCGATCCTGGCCAGCGGGCTCGGGCCCTACATCCTCGAGTACGTCGACAACATGACGATGGCCGCGATCGTCCACACCCAGCACCTGGAGCTGGGTGTTCCCGACGCGATCCGCGACAGCTGCCAGGCCTATCTCGTTGTGGCGCTCGAAAACCGGACGGCCGACCGGCTCGACGAGGACGTCGAGCGGGCCGGCGAGCTGCTGGCCGAGCTCGGCGCCGCCGACGCGTACGTGCTCGAAGGAGCCTCGGCGCGCAAGCTCATCGAGGCCCGCGAGAAGGCGTTCTGGACGGCCAAGGCCATGGGCGCCGACGACATCATCGACACCGTGGTGCCACGCGGCGCGATGCCGAAATTCCTTGCCGCCGCGCGGGACCTGGCGGGGGCCGCGGGCGGTGGTGCGGTCGGCTGCGGGCACGCCGGCGACGGCAACGTGCACCTGGCGATCTTCTGCAAGGAGCCGACGGCGCGCAAGAAGCTCATGACCGACATCTTCGCGCTCGCAATGGAAGTGGGCGGCGCCATCTCCGGCGAGCACGGCCTCGGGCGCGCCAAGACGCCGTACTTCCTCGAACTCGAAGACCCGGTCAAGGTGGGCCTGCTGCGCCGCATCAAACAGAGCTTCGACCCGGCGGGCATCCTCAACCCCGACGTGCTGTTCGGCTGACCCAGCCGTCACCTGGCCGCGGGTTGTCCGATGTGCCCGCCTCGGAGCGACAAATCCGGCCGCCGCGCGGTTGTCGCTCCGAGGCGGGCAAAACGCCGGTCGCCTCGGCCAGGTGCACGTGTGGCCGATGTGACCGGGCCTGGCCCACTGCGCTCACATGCCGAAGTGCGTACGACGCACCGCCGCAACGGCTTCCGAGGCGCCGCTGACGTCGACCCGCGCCACGACCCGCCGGCCGGCAGCGGCCCACACCACCTCGAGCTCACCACCGCGAAGCCTCCCTGCCGAGAAACCGGCCGCCGCGACCCACGTTGCGCCACAACGCCGCATCCATGTCCGACGCCAGCAGACACGGCGCGAGCCCGTTCGCCCGCCGCACGTCCTCGTGATGGACGAAGAACTCGTTGAGATTCGCCATCGCACGCACTAACCCCGATGCGCAAGAACCCGACGGGCGGTCCGGAGCGGACCCGCGTAACCAGCGACGCGAAATCCTGGCGCGCGGCCAGCGCCGACCGGTGCACTCGGCGAACCGCGCGAACGCACCGGGCAGCACGAGGCACGGGCCGGCAAGCCGGCAAGGGCGTCGTGTTCCCGCAACACCACGTGCGCGGCCAGATCGTGCGCGGCCAGATCGTGCGCGGTCCAGCCCTCGATCAGGGCGGGAACGGAGGGGCGAGTTCGTCGGGCAGGTCGCAGAACTCCAAACGCTCCCGCATGTCCAGCGGAACAGCGGCCATGGCGCCCGAGTCTATGCGCTCCGGCACGCGATTGACCCGCCGGCGGCGACGTGCCAGAATTATGGGTTGCGCAACCCACTGTTATCCTCGCCCACGGAGCATGGGCCGACGGGTCGAGCTGAGCCGGCTTCCATTAACGCCTTTGCCTAGCACACGGGCGACCGGGAACACGCAGTGCTCGCCGCGGCCCATCGCCGCGGCGTACATCCGGACGCCGGTGCCCGAACCCGGATGGAAGGAGCTACCCGCCTGGTAGCTGATCGCCGAGGAAGACCGGATGATCAACCGGGCCACCCAAAAGTTCATGGCCGAATGCGTGAACGCCCACACGCGGACACACCCGGTCGATCACGCGCCGCTGATCACCGGCCGGAGGTCGTCACCGAAATCCTCGCCGAGGCGATTCGGGCGGTGTCGGTCATCGACAGTTAACCCACGAATTCCGAAATCTCGCGCAGCAGCGCCGCTTTGCCCTTGGCGCCAGTGATCCGTTTCACCGGTTGCCCGTCCTTGAACAGGATCATGGTGGGGATCGACACCACCTGGAACTGGGAGGCGGTCTGCGGGTTGGCGTCGACGTCGAGCTTGGCCACCGTCAGCTGCTCGCCCTGCTCAGAAGCGATCTGCTCGAGCACTGGGGCCACCATCTTGCACGGACCGCACCAGGTCGCCCAAAAGTCAACCAGCACAGGCTTGTCGCTGGAAAGCACCTCCGTGGCAAACGACGCGTCGGTCACGTCCACCGTGCTGTCAGTCATTGAGGGCCCCCGTCAACGTGTTGTCCGGAATCTCGGTCGCATCGCCGTCTGCGGCTTCGCTGGTGCTCACGTGCTCGGCGAGCCAGCGTTCGGCGTCGATGGCCGCCGCGCAGCCGCTGCCGGCCGCGGTGATCGCCTGCCGGTAGGTGCGGTCCACCAGATCCCCGCAGGCGAACACCCCCTCGATCGAAGTCGCCGTGGAGCGCCCCTGCACCAGGACATACCCCTCCGGGTCGACCTCAAGCACGTCCCGCACCAACTCCGAACGCGGATCATGCCCGATCGCCACGAACATTCCCGTCACCGGCAACGTCGACTCCGCCCCACTGACCACATCACGCACCCGCAAACCCGTCATCGTGTCCCCACCCTCGACGGCCTCCACGGTGTGGTTGGTCAAAAACCGGATCTTGTCGTTGGCCCGCGCCCGATCCAACATGATCCGCGACGCCCGAAACTCCTCGCGGCGATGCACCAACGTCACACTGCGCGCGAACTTGGTCAAAAACGTCGCCTCCTCCATCGCCGAGTCACCACCCCCGACCACCGCGATGTCCTGCTCCTTGAAAAAGAACCCGTCACAAGTCGCACACGCACTCACACCCCGGCCCAGCAACTCCTGCTCCCCGGGCACCCCCAGATACCGCGCCGCAGCCCCCATCGCCAAGATCACCGCCCGCGCCCGATGCGTGACCCCCTCAGCAGTCACCGTCTTGACCGGACCCCGCAACGACACCGCCTCGACGTCCTGCATGCGCAGATCGGCCCCGAACCGCAACGCCTGCTCGCGCATCTCATCCATCAACGCCGGGCCCATGATCCCCTCACGAAAACCCGGAAAATTCTCCACCTCGGTGGTCGTCATCAACGCGCCACCAAACGACGTCCCCTCAAACACCAGCGGCGCCAACTCCGCCCGCGCGGTGTAAAGCGCCGCGGTATAACCCGCGGGACCCGAACCAATGACGATCACGTCGTGAACAGTGTCGGCGCTCATACGAACCTTTCAGCCAGGGCCCACGTCCCCGTTAAAAACGCGAGCCTACTGGGAGTCGATTACCGTGCCATTTTCCAAGAGTAATGCCCTGGGCGGCGATCGCCCCCCGGCGACACCGGCGACGCCGAGACCAGATGACGGTCACGGTCGCCGAAAACGATTGCCCGGCAAACGCTTCCGCTGCCCCCGATCAACGTCACGCACAACCGTCCCAACGTCAACGTGAAGCCGCACACACAACGTCGGTTTGTGGGCTCACAACAAGGACACCTCTACTAAACTGCTGTTGACCGGCGCACCATGAATGTTGTGACCCGTAGGTCCAATGTTGTGCCTGCGGGCAACTCTTGCCGACAAACATAATTGTTGAAGTCGAGCTAGCCTGCTTTTAGGCGCGTGCTGCGGGGTGTGCAGCCCAAATGATCACCTGTGCGGCGCGCGGTTTAGGCCGGTAATCCATCGCCGGCGATGTTCGAGAAGGAGACGATATGACCACAGCCCGTCCCGCCAGGACTCGAGATGAAGGCCAGTGGGCGCTGGGAAGCCGCGACCCTCTCAACGACGCCGAGCAGATCAAGCACGACGACGGCCCGCTGAACGCGCGCGACCGGGTGATCAACAAGTACGCCAAAGAGGGCTTCGACAGCATCGACAAGTCCGACCTGCGGTTCCGTTTCAAGTGGCTGGGCCTCTACACCCAGCGCGAGCAGGGCTATGACGGCGGCTGGACCGGCGACGAGAACATCGACAAGCTCGAGTCCAAGTACTTCATGATGCGCGTGCGCTCCGACGGCAAGCCGATGTCGGCCAACACGCTGCGCGTCATGGGCCAGATCTCCACCGAGTTCGCCCGCGAGACCGCCGACATCGGCGACCGGGAGAACCTGCAGTACCACTGGCTCAAGATCGAGGACATCCCCGAGATCTGGCGCCGGCTCGACTCGGTCGGCCTGTCCAGCATCGAGGCCTGCGGCGACTGCCCCCGCGGCATCCACGGCAGCCCGCTGGCTGGCGACTCGCTCGACGAGGTGCTCGACCCGTCGCCCGCCATCGAGGAGATCATCCGCCGTTTCCTGGGCAACCCCGACTACGCCAACCTGCCGCGAAAGTTCAAGACCGCGATCTCGGGCCTGCAGGACGTCTCCCACGAGACCCACGACGTGGCGTTCATCGGTGTCAACCACCCCGAGCACGGCCCCGGCATGGACCTGTGGGTGGGCGGTGGCCTGTCGACCAACCCGATGATGGCCCAGCGCGTCGGCGTGTGGGTCCCGCTGGACGAGGTCCCCGACGTCTGGGAGGCCGTCACCGCGGTGTTCCGCGACTACGGCTACCGCCGGCTGCGCGCCAAGGCCCGGATCAAGTTCCTGGTCAAGGACTGGGGCGTGGAGAAGTTCCGCGAGGTCATGGAGACCGAGTACCTCAAGCGCAAGATGATCGACGGCCCGGCACCCGAGCCGGCGAAGCACCCGATCGACCACGTCGGCGTGCAGAAGATCAAGAACGGCAAGAATGCCATCGGCGTGGCCGCCATCGCCGGGCGCGTCTCGGGCACCATCCTGCAGAAGGTGGCCGACCTCATGGAGGAGGTCGGCTCCGACCGGGCCCGGTTCAGCCCCTTCCAGAAGCTGATCATCCTCGACGTGCCCGACGACAAGGTCGACTACATGGTCACCGAGCTGGACAAGCTCGGCCTGCCGTCGAACCCCTCGAACTGGCGCAAGAGCACGATGGGCTGCACCGGCATCGAGTTCTGCAAGCTGTCGTTCGCCGAGACCCGCGTGCGGGCCCAGTCGCTGGTCCCCGAGCTCGAAGAGCGCCTGTCCGACGTCAACGACAAGCTCGACGTGCCGATCACCGTCCACCTCAACGGCTGCCCGAACTCGTGCGCCCGCATCCAGGTCGCCGACATCGGGTTCAAGGGCCAGTGGATCGACAACGGCGACGGCACCTCGGTCGAGGGCTTCCAGGTCCACCTCGGTGGCGGCCTGGGCGACGAAAGCAACTTCGGCCGCAAGCTGCGCCAGCACAAGGTCACCAGCGCAGAGCTCGGCGACTACATCGACCGGGTGACCCGCAAGTTCCTCGAGCAGCGCGAGGACGGCGAGCGGTTCGCCAACTGGGCGCTGCGCGCCGAGGAAGCCGACCTCCGATAACACGACGACCAGCCCACTTTTCACGACTTGAAGGACACAACGAAATGACCGAAGTGGTGAACAACTTCACCGAGGAGCAGTTGCGTGAGCTGGCGGAGCGCGGCGCGGCCGAGCTCGACGGCGCCAGCGCCGAGGACATGTTGCGCTGGACCGACGAGCACTTCGGTCCCGCCGAGGGTCCGCGCGACTGGTCCACCAGCCGCTACATCGTCGCCTCCAACATGCAGGACGCCGTGCTGGTGCACCTGGCGGCCCAGGTGCGCCCCGGCGTGCCGATCCTGTTTCTGGACACGGGCTACCACTTCGCCGAGACGCTCGGCACCCGCGACGCGGTCGAATCCGTCTACGACGTGCACATCCTCAACGTCACGCCGGAGCACACCGTGGCCGAGCAGGACGAGCTGCTGGGCAAGGACCTGTTCTCCCGCGACCCCAACGAGTGCTGCCGCCTACGCAAGGTCGTTCCGCTGCGTAAGGCGCTGAGCGGCTACTCCGCCTGGGTTACCGGCATCCGCCGTGTGGAGGCCCCGACCCGCGCCAACGCCCCGTTCGTGAGCTTCGACGAGGCGTTCGGCTTGGTGAAGGTCAACCCGCTGGCCGCCTGGACCGACGAGGACATGCAGAACTACATCGACAAGCACGGCGTGCTGGTCAACCCGCTCGTCGACGAGGGCTACCCCTCGATCGGCTGCGCCCCCTGCACCGCCAAGCCCGCCGAGGGCGCCGATCCGCGCAGCGGACGCTGGCAGGGCCAGGGCAAGATCGAATGCGGGCTGCATAGCTCGTGAGCACGCTGATCCTCACCGCGCACGGCAGCCGCGATCCACGGTCGGCCGCCAACGCGCACGCTGTGGCCGAACAGCTGAGGAGCTTGCGGCCGGGGCTTGACGTGCGGCTGGGGTTCCTCGAGCTCAACGCGCCGCACTTCGCCGACGTGCTGGCCGGCCTGCCCGACGGCCGTGACGCGGTGATCAGCCCGTTCTTGCTGGCCAGCGCGTACCACGCGCGGCTGGACATCCCTAAGCAGGTCGCGGAGGCCGGCGCGCTGGGCGTGCGCCAGGCCGACGTGCTCGGTGAGGACGCCCGGCTGGTGTCGGTCGTGCGCGAACGACTCGCCGAGGTGGGGGTGTCACCGCACGACGAGGAACTCGGCGTCGTGGTGGTCGCGATCGGCTCGTCGCACGCGGCGGTCAACGCGCGCACCGCGCAGGTGCCCGCCATGCTGGCCGCCGGCACCCGCTGGGCCGGAGCCACGATCGCCTTCGCGACCCGGCCCGACCCGTCAGTGCCCCAGGCCGTTCACCGGTTGCGGCGCCGCGGCGCCCGCCGGGTCCTCGTGGCGCCGTGGTTTTTGGCGCCGGGCCTGATCACCGACCGCGTGTCGACCTACGCGCGCGAGAACGGCATCCCGATGGCGGCGCCGCTGGGCGCGCACCCGCTGGTCGCCGAGACGCTGCTGGACCGCTACGAGCAGGCGCTGGCCGAGGAAACCGCGGCCTGACGCCCGCCGCCCCACGTCACTTTTTCGGCCCGACCGAGGTGATGTGGCTGAGCAGGTCGCGTATCGCCCCCGCGGGCGGGGTGCGCCCGCCCACCCAGATGGCCCGGAACTGCCGCCGCAGGTCCAGCTCGGGAATGTGGACGGCGCGCAGCCGCCCGACCGCCAGGTCGTCGGCCACCGCCAGCTTGCTCATCGCCGCCGGGCCCGCCCCGGCCAGCACCGCCGCGCGCATCGCCGCGGCCGAGGTCAACTCCAAGACGGGCGGCGCTTGCCGCATGTCGTCGCCCAGCGCGTGACACAGCGCCGCGGTCAACGAATCCCGAATGCCCGAATGGGGTTCGCGGGCGACCAACGGCGTCTCCGCGAGCTCGCGGGCGGTGACGGCCCCCGACCGCCGGGCCCACTTGTGGGTGGGCGGCACCACGATCACCAGCTCGTCATGGCCCACCACAGCGGTGCCCAGCCCCTTGGGCGGGCCCGGGTTCTCGACGAAGCCCAGGTCGGCGGTGCCGTCGCGCACCGAGGCGATCGCATGCTCGCTGTTGGTGGCGGTCAGGATCACCTGCGGCAACGCACCGCCGCGCCGGGCCGCCGCAGCCTGCAGCGACACCAGCCAGTGCGGCATCAGCTGCTCGGAGATCGTCTGGCTGGCCGCCACCCGGATCTTCTCGCGGCCCTCCTTGCGCAGCGAGCTCATGCCCGCGTCGATCTCGCCGGCGAGCTCGAGCAGGCGGGTCGCCCACTCGGCGACGATCACACCGGCCGGCGTCAGCTGTGAGCCCCGGGTGGTCCGGACCGCCAGCGTCACCCCCACCTGGGCCTCCATCGAGGCCAGCCGCCGCGACACGGCCTGCTGGGTCAGCCCGAGCTCGCGGGCGGCGCGCCCGAGGCTGCCCGTTTCGGCGATCGCCAAAAACACCTCGAACGAGGCCAGATCGGGCATGCGGGGGCTGAGCGGCATGGTTGACACAACGATAGCTTGTGACACCACAACATCGAAACCTCTACTCGCGGCCTGTCGCTACTACCACCATGGACACCATGACCCGTCCAACCAATGAGGCACAGACACAGACGCTGGACCGGGGACGTCCCTACCACGTCGCCATCGTGGGTTCCGGTCCGTCGGGATTCTTCGCGGCAGCGTCGCTGCTGAAGGCCGCCGACAGCTCCGAGAATTTCGATGTCGCCATCGACATGCTGGAGATGCTGCCCACTCCCTGGGGTCTGGTGCGCTCCGGCGTCGCCCCCGACCACCCCAAGATCAAGTCCGTCAGCGCGCAGTTCGAGAAGACCGCCGAGGACCCCCGTTTCCGCTTCTTCGGCAACGTGCGGGTCGGTGAGCAGGTGCAGGCCGCCGAGCTCGCGGAACGCTACGACGCGGTGATCTACGCCGTCGGCGCCCAGTCGGACCGCGCGCTGGGGATTCCCGGCGAGGACCTGCCCGGTAGCGTCGCCGCAACGGACTTCGTCGGCTGGTACAACGCGCACCCGTACTTCGCGGAGATGGCGCCGGACCTGTCGGGGGCCCGCGCCGTTGTGGTGGGCAACGGCAACGTGGCCGTCGATGTCGCCCGCATGCTGGTGACCAAGCCCGACGTGCTGGCCGTCACCGACATCGCCGACCACGCACTGGACACCTTGCGCCCGTGCGGCGTCAAGGAAGTGATGCTGGTGGGCCGCCGCGGCCCCCTGGAAGCCGCGTTCACGACGGTGGAGCTGCGCGAGCTCGGCGAGCTCGAGGGCGTCGACGTGGTCGTCGACCCCGCCGACCTGGAGAACATCACCGACGAGGACGCCGCCGCGGCCGGCAAGATCACCAAGAACAACATCAAGATCCTGCGCGAGTACGCCGGCCGCACGGTCGATCCCGATAAGCGGCGAATCGTGTTGCGGTTCTTCACCTCTCCGATCGAGATCAAGGGAACCGACAGGGTCGAGAGCATCGTGCTGGGCCGCAACGAGCTCGTCACCGACGCCAACGGCCGGATGGTGGCCAAAGACACCGGCGCACGCGAGGAGCTGCCCGCGCAGCTGGTGGTGCGCTCGGTCGGCTACCGAGGGGTGGCCATCCCGGGCGTGGCATTCGACGACAGGTCTGGGACGATCCCCCACGACAACGGCCGGATCGACGGCAGCCGCAACGAATACGTGGCCGGCTGGATCAAGCGGGGCCCGTCCGGGGTGATCGGCACCAACAAGAAGTGCTCGCAGGAGACCGTCGACACCCTGCTCGCCGACCTGCAAGCGGCGCGCGAATCCGGTCAGGCCGAGCACGGCACCGACTACTCCGACGAACTCGCCGAGTGGCTGGCCTCGCGTCAGCCGCAGCTGGTCACCGCCGAGCACTGGCAGCTGATCGACCGCTTCGAGCGCGAGGCCGGCGAGGCCCACGGTCGCCCCCGCGCCAAGCTGGCCAACCTGTCCGAGCTACTGCGGATAGCCCACGGCTGACAGCCGTTCCGCTGATTAGGAAGGAACCTCTTGTGACATACGTGATCGCCGAACCCTGTGTCGACATCAAAGACAAGGCATGCATCGAGGAATGCCCCGTCGACTGCATCTACGAGGGCGCGCGGATGCTCTACATCCACCCCGACGAGTGTGTCGACTGCGGTGCCTGCGAGCCGGTGTGCCCGGTGGAGTCGATCTACTACGAGGATGATCTGCCCGCCGAGTACAGCGAGTACACCCAGATCAACGCCGACTTCTTCGCCGAGCTCGGTTCGCCGGGCGGGGCGTCGAAGGTCGGGCTGACCGAGAACGACCCCGCCCCGGTCAAAGCCCTGGAGAGCCGGGCCGAGGCAACATAACAGGCCTCTTCTGAAAGTTGGCTGCGCCGACCTCTGACAACGTCGTCAGAGGTCGGCGTTTTGTGCGTGCGCGACGGCCCTGACGAGCCCGCGTCCCGAAAACTCGCGTGTCCGGCGGGCAATAGCTGCCAAATCCGCATTCGGCCGAGAACAATACGAATCGTCGGGATTTGCTCGCGCGGTGGTCGGCAACCGGTGGTGAGGCGCCGACGCCTCCGGCGGTGCGCTTCCCGTCCCGTTTTCGCTGCAAGGCCGGATAAAAAGGTGAGGTTCCCCCGAGACCGTAGAGGCATCAGCTATAAGGGGTAGTGATGTCAGAGAAATGGAAGAAGTATGACCGTGAGTTCCGGGATGGGGGCTGTGCGGATCGTGCGGGAAACGGGTAAGCCGATCGCGGCGGTGGCGCGCGATCTGGGCATGAATCCGGGCACCTTGGGGAACTGGGTTGCCCAGGATCAGGAGCAGCGCGAGGGCCGTGGGGAGTTGTCCAAGGACGATCTGGCCAAGCTGAAGCGTTTGCGGGCGGAGAACGCCGAGCTGCGGATGGAACGTGATGTCCTCAAGCGATCAGTGGTCCTGTGGGTGAAGGAGGCGACGAAGTGAGCGTGCCACGCTTCATCGCCGACCAGAGGACCAAATATCTTGTGCCACATGATGTTACATGCCGTGCGCTGCAGGTCAGCCTGGCGTGGTTCTACAAGTGGCTGGGCCGCGCCGAGGACCCCGACGGGCTGCACATCGACACTGATCGGCGCCGCGCCGAGCTGGATGTGGCGGTCGCCGAGGCGTTCGCTAAGGCCAAGGGCTTGCATGGTTCCCCGCGACTGGTCGACGATCTGCGCGATGAGGGCTGGACGGTGTCGGTGAACACGGTCGCCGAGTCGATGCGCCGCCAGCAGCTGGTGGCGCGTCCCAAGAAGCGCCGCAACGGGTTGACCAAGCAGGACAAGACCACACCGAAGTTCGCTGACCTGGTCAAACGGGACTTCACCGCCGATGCACCGAACTGCAAATGGGTCAGTGACATGACGGAGATTCCCACCGACTCCGGGAAGCTGTATTTGGCGACTTTGATCGACCTGTACAGCCGGCGGCTGCTCGGCGCGGCAATGGGCCTGCACCCAGACGCCGAGCTGGCCTGTGCGGCCATCAAGATGGCCGTGGCGGCCCGTGGTGGCCGCGACGCGATCTGGCGCGACGAACTTGAGCAGCGGGTCATTTTCCACACCGACCGTGGCAGCACTTATACCGCCAGGGTGTTCACCAAGCTGTGTGCTGAGCTGGGGATCCGCCAATCCATGGGGGGGTCGGGTCGTGCTTCGACAACGCCGCGGCTGAGGCGTTCTTCTCCTCGTTGGAATGGGAAGTGTTGTCCCGCAACCGTTTCCGTGATACTGTTCAAGCTCAGGCGGTGGTCATCGACTGGTGTTACACCTTCTACAACCACCAGCGTCGACACAGCGCCGCAGACGGACTATCGCCTGTCAACTACGAGATCAGGGAAAACTGTCAGATGCCAGAAGCGGCTTAAGGAACCCTCCACGATCTCGGGGGAAGCACAAAGGAGACATCGATGTCGTTCGTGATCACCCACCCCGAAGCGCTGACCTACGCGGCCGGCAAACTGCAGACCCTCGGCTCCGCGCTGGCCGACCAGAACACCGCCGTGGCGGTCCCGACCACGAGCCTCGCGCCCGCGGGCACCGACGAAGTATCCGGTTTGCAGGCAGCGCTTTTCACGGCGTACGGCAACCTGTACCAGTCCATCAGCGCCCAGGCCACGGCGATCCACGAGCTGTTCGTGAAAACCCTGGGAACCAGCGCCGCCGCCTACGCGGTCACCGAGTCCACCAACTCCGTCGCGACCGCGTCGCCGCTGTCGGCGGTCTCCGGTGCCGTCAACGGGACCAGCGCGCAGGTCATACCCGCGGGATTGTCGGGTGGTTTCGCCAATATCGTCAACATCGGGGCGGGCAACTACTCCTCCGCCGCGTCGGACCTGCTCAACATGGCGGCCGGCGGGCTGCTTCCCACGCAGGAGGGGGGCCTTAGCGCCGGCCCCGTTGCTGCGGCGGGCCCGGGGCCTGCCCTGACCGCGGCGGGCCCGGCGGGCTTCGGCGGATCGCCGATCGCGGCCGGTCTCGGCCAGGCGGCCACGGTCGGGCGGCTGTCGGTGCCGCCCAGCTGGGCGGCGGGACCGGCCGCCCCGCCGGTCGGTCCCGGCGCCGCGACGTTGGCCGGCTGGACCGCCCCGCCGCCCCACGGCGCGGCGATGACGGCCGTGCCCGCCGGGATGCCGGCGGTCGCCGCGTCCGGCAAGGCCGGCGGCCTGGGCACCCCGCGCTACGGGGTCAAACCCACCGTGATGGGACGCCCGGCGGGCGTCTGAAAACCCAGGCCAACCGAAGCAAATCGAAAGGAGCGCAGCACAATGGATTTCGGAGCGCTACCCCCGGAAGTCAACTCCGCGCGCATGTACGCCGGTGCGGGCGCCGCACCCATGATGGCCGCCGCGTCGGCGTGGAACACCCTGGCCGCGGAGTTGAGCACGACCGCGGCCGGCTACGAGTCGGTGATGGCCGAGCTCACCGGTGATCAATGGACGGGTCCGGCGTCGGCATCGGCGACCGCCTCCGTCCAGCCGTACGTGGCGTGGCTGAACACCACCGCCGCGCACGCCCAGCACGCGGCCGCGCAGGCCACGGCGTCGGCGGCCGCCTTCGAGACGGCCTTCGCGATGATCGTTCCGCCGCCACAGATCGCGGCCAACCGGACCCAGCTGGCTGCGCTCGTCGCGACAAACCTGCTGGGGCTCAACACGGCGGCGATCATGGCGACCGAGGCCCAGTACGCCGAGATGTGGGCCCAGGACGCCGCCGCCATGTACGGCTACGCCGCCTCGTCGGCGCGGGCGGCGTTCCTGAACCCGCTGACCTCTCCGTCGGCGATCGCCAACCCGGCCGCCCAGACCGAGCTGGTACAGCTGATCTCGGCCGCACCTCGCACGATGGCCGCACTCGCCACACCCGCGCAGGCCGGCCCGATCGACAGCTTCCTGAGCATCCCGTTGGTAGCCAACGCAATCAACGGCGGAATCGACACGTCGGCGTGGTTCACCATGAACGCCATCCCCACCGCGGTGTCACTGGGTCACACCCTCAACGCCTCGTCGGGTGCCGCCGCCGCGGCGGGCGCCGAGGCCGCGGCGGGCGGCCTGGGCGGGCCGGCTCTGGTGGGCGCCGCACAGCCGGCCGCGGCGACGGGCATGGCCGGCCCGCCGATTCTGGCGGGGCTCGGGCAGGCGTCCACGGTGGGCCCGCTGTCGGTGCCGGCCAGTTGGTCGGCGGCGGCCCCGCCCGCCGAGCCCGCGGCGGCGGCGCTGGACGGATCGGGCTGGGCCGTCGCACCCGACGCCGAGGCCACGGCAGTTCCGGCCGGCATGCCGGCCATGGCCACCTCAGGGAAGTCACCGGGCTTCAGCGGCCCGCGGTACGGGGTCAAGCCCACCGTGATGCCCAAGTCCGTGCTGGTGTGAGACCCGGAAAACGACGGGACCCGGGGCCGGGGTCGCGGGCCGCCTCGTATGGTGTCGGCATGCGCGAAGCTCGAGTCGTCCACGTCCTCAGGCAGATCGGGTCGTTGGTCGTGACGGCGGTGACCGCCGTGTCCACCCTCAACGCCTACCGGCCGCTGGCGCGCCGCGGCTATCTGTCGCTGTTCTCGTTCATGTTCGGCCTGGTGGTCACCGAGCTGCCACTGCAGACCCTGGTCAGCCAACTCGGGGGGCTCGTGGCGACCGCCCGCCGCCTGGACCGGCCCGTGCGGGCGGCCGCTTGGGTGGTGGCGACCATCTCGGCGCTGGGCCTGCTGAACTTCAGCCGCGCCGGCCACAAGGCGAACGTCCCGCTGGCCGCGGCGCTGGACAGCGGGCTGGGACCCGACCGTTTGACCGAGTCGGGCAACCTGTGGCGCCGGCCGGCCGGCAGCGGCACCGCCAAGGCGCCGGGAGTGCTGCGGATGATGCGCATCTACCGCGACTACGCCCACGACTCCAACATCAGCTACGGCGAATACGGCAGCGCCAACCACCTCGATATCTGGCGGCGCCCGGACCTCGACCCGGCCGGCAGGGCGCCGGTGCTCTTCCAGATCCCCGGCGGGGCGTGGACGTTGGGAAACAAACGCGGACAAGCCCATCCGCTGATGAGCCACCTGGCCGAGCTAGGCTGGATCTGTGTGGCGGTCAACTACCGGCACAGCCCGCGCAACACCTGGCCGGCCCACATCGTCGACGTCAAGCGCGCGCTCGCCTGGGTCAAAGCGCACATCGCCGAATACGGCGGCGACCCCGACTTCGTCGCCATCACCGGCGGCTCGGCCGGCGGTCACCTCTCCGCGCTGGCGGCCCTGACGCCCAACGACCCGCGGTTTCAGCCGGGGTTCGAAGACGCCGACACCCGGGTGCAGGCCGCCGTGCCGTTTTACGGCGTCTACGACTTCACGCGTTTCAACGACGCGATGCACCCCATGATGCCGGGGCTCCTCGTGAAATCGGTGATGAAGGAACGGCCCTCCACGCACCTGGAGATCTACCGCACGGCGTCGCCGGTCAACCACATTTCCGCCGACGCTCCTCCCTTCTTCGTCCTGCACGGCCGCAACGACTCGCTCGTTCCGGTCGAACAGGCACGTGCCTTCGTCGGCGCGCTGCGGCCGGTCAGCCGACAGCCCGTGGTCTACGCCGAGCTGCCCCTCACCCAGCACGCCTTCGACATCTTCGGCTCGGCCCGCGCGGCGCACACGGCGGTCACCGTCGAGCAGTTCCTCGCCGAGGTCTACGCCACGCGGCGCCAGGTCTCCGCCGCCTGAGGGTCGCCCGAGACCGCCGCGCCGGCCCCTACTGCACGGTCACGATCGCGGTATAGGTGCACGCCGGTTTGCTGTCCTTGCCGACGAAGCTCGAGTAGTAGGTGGTGACCGTCGTGGTGCCCGGCTTCAGCGCGTCGAACGTCCACACCTCCGTGCCCGGCGCCCCCATCCGGTCGGTCGTCGGCTGCACGTACCGGTGGCCCGATTGCCGGACGATCGAGGAATCGCCGATGCGTGCGTCCGCCTGCCACCGGTAGGGGGTCGAGTAGTTCGAGCCCAGCTTCACCGTGAGCGTGTTGCCGACGCCGAGCGTGACGTTCTGAGTGATGTTGTCCTTGTGCAGGACGTCGTCCATCGAGACCTGCAGAGTTTTGTCCGACGAAGGGGTCCTGGACTGAAACGAGCAGCCCAAAGCCGCTGATGAGACGAGCACGACGACCGTCACCAGCAGCCTGATCTTCGCCAGCAGCACGTGTACCCCCATTTCCCTTGCAGCCTAATATCGCCGCCCGGCGCCGAGCCGCAGCCGGGTACCGAGACGGCCGCGGCGGTTGCTACCCCTCCTGACGGTGCCCGTTTCGGTGGCTGGCGGGCTTCGCGAAGGTGAACGGCCGGCGACTTCGGGCGGGCGGCGGGAGAACTCCCGGCGCCGACCCCGGCCAACCCGCCATGCGGGATCCGGGCGGTTCCGGCAGGATGGACTGAGTGTTTGGCCTCGTCGTCATCGTTGCGCTGGTGTCCGCGGTGATCGTGGGCACGGTCCTTGGGCATCGCTACCGCGTCGGCCCGCCGGTGCTGCTGATCCTGCTCGGCGGTTTGCTGGGGTTGATCCCCCGGTTCGGCGACGTGCGGATCGACGGCGAGATCGTGCTGCTGCTGTTCCTGCCGGCGATCCTTTACTGGGAGAGCCTGAACACCAGCTTCCGGGAGATTCGCAAGAACGCGCGCATCATCGTGTTCCTCAGCATCGCCCTGGTGATCGCCACCGCGGTGGCGGTGTCCTGGACGGCGCGGGCGCTGGGCATGGAGTCACACGCGGCGGCCGTCCTCGGGGCCGTGCTGTCCCCCACCGACGCCGCCGCCGTCGCCGGTCTGGGCAAACGGCTGCCGCGCCGGTCGCTGACCGTGCTGCGCGCCGAGAGCATCGTCAACGACGGGACCGCGCTGGTGCTGTTCGCATTGACCGTGCACGTCGCGATCGGCGGCGCCGCGGTCGGCCCGCTGGACCTGGTCGTGCGGTTCGTCGGCTCCTACGTCGGCGGCATCGTGTCCGGGATCGTGGTTGGCGGGCTGGTCACCAAGGTGCGCCGCCGCCTCGACGCGCCGCTCGAGGAAGGGGCCCTGAGCCTGCTCACCCCGTTCGCGGCGTTCCTGCTGGCCCAGTCGCTGCACTGCAGCGGGGTGGTCGCGGTCGGGGTGTCGGCGTTGATGCTCACCTACTACGGGCCGGTGGTGATCCGGGCGCGGTCGCGGCTGCAGTCATACGCCTTCTGGGACATCGCGACCTTCCTGATCAACGGTTCGCTGTGGGTGTTCGTCGGGGTCCAGATCCCGGGCGCGCTGCGCGGCATCGCCGGCGTCGAGGGCGGACTTCGACACGCCGCCTACATCGCGCTCGCGATCACCGGCGTCGTGATCGGGTCCCGAATCTTCTGGGGCGAGATCACCCCCGTGCTCATCCGTCTGCTCGATCGCCGCGATCTGCAACGCGCCCGCCGCGTCGGCTGGCGGATGCGCTTCGTCACCGCCTGGGCGGGATTCCGCGGCGCGGTGTCGCTGGCCGCGGCGCTGGCCGTGCCGATGACCACCCTGAGCGGCGCCCCGTTTCCGGACCGCAACCTGCTCGTCTTCGTCGTGATCGTCGTGATCCTGGTCACGGTCATCGTGCAGGGCAGCACGCTACCCGCCGTGGTCCGCTGGGCCCGGATGCCCGAGGATGTCGCTTTCGAAGCGGAGTTGCAGCTGGCCCGCAGCCGCGGCACCAAAGCCGCGCTGGCGGCGTTGCCGCTGGTCGCCGACAAACTCGGAGTCGACGAGGACCTGCTGGCCCGCATCCGCAAGGACTACGAGGAACGCGCCGCGCTGGTGCTCGCCAACGACGGCTCGGGAGCCACCGAGCTCGTCGAGCGCGACGACGTGGTCCGGCGGGTGCGCCTCGGGGTGCTCGAACACAAGCGCCGGGAGATCACCGCACTGCGCAACCAGAACCTCATCGACGACATTGTGCTGCGCGAGCTGCAGGAGGAGATGGACCTCGAGGAGGTTCGACTCCTCGAGGTCGCCGACGGCGACTGACGCGCCTGACGGTCGCCAACCGTACAGTCGGCGCCATGTTGCAGACGGTTGCGATCCGCGGGTACTGCTCACTGCGCGAGGTCGTCCTGCCGCTGGGCGGGCTGTCCGTCATCACCGGCGCCAACGGCACCGGGAAGTCGTCGCTGTACCGCGCGTTGCGGCTGCTGGCCGACTGCGGCCGCGGCGAGGTGATCGCCTCACTTGCCCGAGAAGGCGGGCTGCAGTCGGTGCTGTGGGCCGGTCCCGAGCAGCTGACCGGGGCCCGAAGGACCGGAAACGCCGAGGGCACGGTGCGCACCCGGCCGGTCACTCGAGCTGGGCTTTGCCGCTGAGGATTTCGGCTATCTGATCGACCTCGGGTTGCCGCAGTCGGCCGGGCCGGACTCCGCTTTCTCCCGTGACCCGCAGATCAAGCGGGAGGCGTTGTTCGCCGGGCCGGTGCCGCGGACCCCGCCACGCTGGTGCGCCGCGCCCACGGGCTCGCCGACGACGGCGGCGATCTGGCAGCCGCGATTCAGACGATCCTCGAGGCCGGGTTCGATGACCTGAGCCGCACCGTCGCGGACGCATTCGACGGTGCCGAGGTGTCGGTCGCCGTCCACGACGGGCTGTTCGACCTCGAATTGCGGCAGCCCGGGATGCTGCGCCCGTTGCTTGCGGCCGAATTGTCCGATGGCACATTGCGGTTCCTGCTGTGGGCCGCCGCCCTGTTGAGCCCGCAAGCGCCGTCGCTGATGGTGCTGAACGAACCCGAGACCTCCCTGCATCCCGAC